>PHCI01000036.1 GCA_002842205.1 Betaproteobacteria bacterium HGW-Betaproteobacteria-3
GGCCCGATCGGGCCAGCGCCAGCGCATCGGCCGGGCGGCCACCCGCCGCGCGCAGCCAGGTGGTGGCATCGCCCGCCGCCACGCCCTGCCCGGCCAGCCAGGCTTGCGCCTCGGTGGCGTCGGGCCACAGCAGCGTGTGCGTCTGGCAACGGCTGCGGATGGTGGGCAGCAGCTGGTGCGCGGCGTCGCTGGCCAGCACAAAGCGGGTGTCGCCGGGCGGTTCTTCCAGGGTTTTGAGCAGCGCGTTGGCGGTGATGGTGTTCATGCGCTCGGCCGGGTACACCAGCACCACCGTGCCGCGCCCGCGGGCGCTGGTGCGCTGGGCAAATTCGACAGTGCTGCGCATGGCGTCCACGCGGATTTCCTTGCTGGGCTTGCGCTTTTTGTCGTCGATGTCCTTTTGCGCGCTTTCCGACAGCGGCCAGCCCAGCGCCAGCAGCACGGTCTCGGGCATCAGCACCACCAGGTCGGGGTGGCCGCGGCTGGCCACCAGGTGGCAGCTGCCGCACTGGCCGCAGGCGCCGTCGGGCGTGGGCTGCCCGCACAGCCAGGCTTGCGCCAGCGCCAGGCCCAGTTCGTATTGGCCCAGGCCCGAAGGCCCCTGCAGCAGCCAGGCGTGGCCACGCTGCGCCAGCAACTGCGCGAGCTGGCGGCGCAGCCATGGCGCCGAGGGCGTGGCGGACGACGGCGCGGGCTGCTCAGTGGGTGCGGTCATGGGGTTCACCTGGGGCCGCTCTGGGCCGACACCATGATGGACAGCCAGCCGCGCCGCACCAGCGTGGCGGTGATCTGTTGCCAGACTTCGTGGCGCGAGCGGCTGGCGTCGATCCGGGCAAAGCGCTGCGGCGCGGCGCGGGCGCGGGCCGCGTAGCCGTCGGCCACACGCTGGAAAAACTCGACCGGCTGGGCTTCAAAACGGTCGGGCACGCGGGCACCGGCCAGGCGCTGGGCGGCGGTTTCGGGCGGCAGGTCAAACCACAGGGTGAGGTCGGGCTGGCGGACGCCCGGTTGCACCGCGGGCGTGGCCTGCACCCATTGTTCCAGCGTGTGCAGCGTGGGCCCATCGAACCCCCGGCCGCCGCCCTGGTAGGCAAAGGTGGCATCGGTGAAGCGGTCGCACAACACCACGTCGCCCCGGGCCAGGGCCGGCTCGATGACTTGCAGCAGGTGGTCGCGCCGGGCGGCAAAGATCAGCAGGGCCTCGGTCAGCGGGTCCATGGCGTCGTTCAGCACCATGGCGCGCAGCTTTTCGGCCAGCGGTGTGCCGCCGGGCTCGCGCGTGAGCGTGACGGCGCGGCCCTGCGCTGTGAAGGCTGCGGCCAGGCTTTCGATGTGGGTCGATTTGCCCGCCCCGTCGATGCCTTCAAAACTGATGAAAACGCCTGCCCTGCTCAATGCCCTGCCCGCTTCCTTGCTGCCACAGGCTACTGCCCGCGCTGGTATTTGTTGACCGCCCGATTGTGCTCTTCCAGCGTGGCGCTGAACTGGCTGCTGCCGTCGCCGCGCGCCACAAAATACAGCGCCCGGGTCGCTGCGGGCTGCGCCACCGCCATCAGCGACGCCCGGCCCGGCATGGCGATCGGCGTGGGCGGCAGGCCGGCGCGGGTGTAGGTGTTGTAGGGCGTGTCGGCCAGCAGGTCGCGGCGGCGCAGATTGCCGTCAAAGCGCGGGCCCAGGCCGTAGATGACGGTCGGGTCGGTCTGCAGCAGCATGCCGATGCGCAGCCGGTTGATGAACACGGCCGCCACCATGGCGCGGTCGCTGGCGCGGCCGGTTTCCTTTTCGACGATGCTGGCCAGGATCAGCGCGTCCTGCGGGGTCTTGAGCGGCGTGTCGGGCCGGCGGGCGGCCCAGGCGGCGTCCAGGTGGCGGTCCATCGCGTGCAGGGCGCGGCGCAGCACGGCCACGTCGCTCGAACCCTTGGCGTAGGTGTAGGTGTCGGGGAAGAAACGGCCTTCGGCAAACTGGCCCGGCCGCCCCAGCAAATTCATGATCTGATCGGGCGTAAGCCCCCGTGTTTCGGGCTTGAGCTGCTCTGCTTTGGAGAGCGCGTCCAGCACCTGGGTGAAGGTCCAGCCCTCCACCAGCGTGACCGTGCGCATGGCCTCCTCGCCACGCACCAGCATGGTCAGCAGGCCCAGCGGCGTGCTGCCCGGCGCCATCTCGTAACTGCCGGCGCGGATCTTGCGCGATTGCCCCGACAGCCGAAACCACCAGAACAGCAGCTCGGGCGGCACCTGCACGCCCGCCTCGACCACGGCTTTGGCGACGCCGCGCGGCGCCGTGCCGGGTTCGATCGACAGTTCCAGTGGCTGGCCCGCCGCGCCCGCGCGCACGGGCAGCGGCTGGTGTACCCACCACGCCGCCGCACCGGCCAACAGGCCGGCCACCACCACCAAGAACACCAGCAAACGTCGCACAGCCCTACCGCCCTCGGGACAAACCAGCGGGCATGATAATTCAGCCATGACCGCCACCCTCCATCCCTCGCCGCTGGCCGCCGAAGTGCTTCAGGGCCTGACGCCCCTCACTCACCTTGGCGTGATCCGCGTGGAAGGCGAAGACGCCGCGAAATTCCTGCACGGCCAGTTGACCCAGGACTTTGTGCTGCTGGGCGCCAACGCGCATGCAGGCCAGCTTTATCGGCTTCAAGCGCAGCCCCACCGAAATTTTGCTGCTGTGCCACCGCGACCTGCTGGCGCCCACGCTCCAACGCCTGACGATGTTCGTGCTGCGCGCCAAGGCCCGCCTGAGCGACGCCACCGACCAGTTTCGCCTGCACGGGCTGGCCGGAGAAACAATTAAACTTGTAGCAAACAATGACCATTTGGCGTGGGTTAAGGCCGATTTTGACTCGCAAAACCTGATTCACCTCTATCCCGCCGACGGGGTGCCACGCGCCCTGCTGGTGGGCCCGGCCGACGCGCCGCTGCCGCCCGCCCTGGCCACGGCCCCCGTGCTGTCACCCGAACTTTGGGCCTGGGGCGAGGTGCGGGCGGGTATCGCCACCCTCTCGCCGCCCGTCGCCGAGGCCTTTGTGCCGCAGATGCTGAATTACGAGTCGGTCGGCGGCGTGAACTTCAAGAAAGGCTGCTACCCCGGCCAGGAAGTGGTGGCACGCAGCCAGTTTCGCGGCACGCTCAAGCGCCGCGCGTTCGTGGCGCATGTGGCCCGTGCCGACGTGGCGCCCGTGGCCGGGCAGGAGGTGTTTCACAGCAGCGACGCCGAACAGCCCGCCGGCACCGTCGCGCAGGCCGCCCCGGCGCCCGGCGGCGGCTGGGACGTGATCGCCTCGCTGCAACTCAGCGCCACGTCCGGCGGCACCCTCAACCTGGGGGGGCCGAGCGGCCCGGCCATGACACTCGCGCCACTGCCCTACCCGCTGCTGGCCGATGTTTGAGGCCCAGGTTGTGCGCGGGGCCGGTTTTGCCCTGATTCCCTGATTGTTGACACAGGTCAAACCGCACATTGCTGCGCGGCGCAAAGTGAGCCTCATGGGCCTTCATCCGGAGGGCCTTCCAAGAAGGAGACTTTCATGCTGCATTCCATCCGACCCAGCCGCCTGCGCGTTGCCGCCGCCCTCATCGCGGCCCTGGTGTGCGTTCCCACCTTCGCCCAGGAGACCGACTCCGCCATCGCCCGCGGCGGGCGGCTGTATGACAAGTATTTCTCTGAAAACAAAACCGCCAAGCCAACGGCCGACCACCCGTCCTACATCAAGGGCGGCAAATACGGCAAGGACAACTCATGGCGCTGCAAGGAATGCCACGGCTGGGACTACAAAGGCAAGGACGGCGCCTATGCCAAGGGCGGCCACGCCACGGGCATCAAGGGCATCAACGGCGCCGCGGGTAAGGACCCGGCCGCCATTGCCGCTGTGCTGCGCGACAAAACCCACGGCTACACCGAAGCCCAACTGAGCGCCAAGGATGCGAGCGACCTGGCCCTGTTTGTCTCCAAAGGCCAGGGCGACCTGGCGAAATATGTCGACGCTTCCAACAAGGCCAAGGGCGACGGTGCCAAGGGCGAGGCGTACTTCAACACCCTGTGCGCCGGTTGCCATGGCGTGGATGGCAAGAAGGTCAAGGATGGCCCGCCCCTGGGCTCGGTGGCCGACAATGGCGCCGAAATGATGCACAAGCTGCTCAATGGCCAACCCAGTGAAGCCATGCCGGCATTGCGGGCGCTGGACCACCAGGTGGCCGCCGACATTGCCGTCCATCTGACGAAGCTGCCCAAGTGAAGCCCGGCCGCTGGAGCGCGGCCGCGCTGTTGCTGGTGGGCGGATTGGCCGGTGTGATTTTCTGGGGCGGCTTCAACACCGCCATGGAAGCCACCAACACCATGGCGTTTTGCACCGGCTGCCACGAGATGCGCGACAACGTGTACGAGGAGTACAAGAAAAGCCCGCACTACACCAACGCCTCGGGCGTGCGCGCGATCTGCTCGGATTGCCACGTGCCCAAACCCTGGGGCGCCAAGGTCTGGCGCAAGATCGAGGCGTCCAACGAGCTGTTTCACCACCTGCTGGGCACCATCGACACGCCTGAAAAGTTCAATGACAAGCGCGCCGAGCTGGCCGAACACGTGTGGGCCACCATGAAGGCCAACGATTCGCGCGAATGCCGCAACTGCCACAGCTGGGAAGCCATGGATTTCCACAAGCAGACCCCGCGCGCCCAGGAAAAAATGGAAGAAGGCCGCAAGGAAGGCAAGACCTGCATCGACTGCCACAAGGGCATCGCGCACACCCTGCCCAAGCGGGACGATTGAGTCAGTG
>PHCI01000019.1 GCA_002842205.1 Betaproteobacteria bacterium HGW-Betaproteobacteria-3
GCGCGCGCAGCACGGTCTGGGCCTCCACGCCATTGGCGGCGGGCCGCGTGCCACCCTCGATGCGCACCTCGCCCCCATAAAGCCGCGCCGTGACGCCGGCCGCGCCCACACTGGCGGCGGCGCCCGCCACGGTTCCGGTGCTGGCCTATTTGCCCAACGTGCTGGCCGTGCGCGCCCGCGAGCTGGTCGCGGGCGGGCGCCGGCTCCACAACGTGGTGGTGGGCGGGTCGCGCGACGGGCGGGTCTGGCGCGCCAACGTGGACGCCACCGAACTCAATGGCTATGTCGAATACCGGCAGTCGACCGGGGCCGGTGCGGGCCGCGTGCTGGCGCGCCTGGCGCGCCTGAACATCACCCAGGGGGCGGCCACCGAGGTGGAGAACCTGCTGGACGACCAGCCCACCAACATCCCCGCGCTGGACATCGTGGTCGAGGATTTCGAGCTCAGCGGCAAGGCGTTGGGGCGGGTGGAGATCGACGCCGTCAACCGCGGTGCGGGGGTCGCGGGGCGCGAGAGCGGCGTGCGCGAGTGGCGGCTCAACCGGCTCGCCATGACCCTGCCGGAAGCCAGTTTCGAGGCCAGTGGTAACTGGGCCGAGGTCAGCGGGCCGGGGGCACGGGCGCGACCGGCCCAACCCGGCGCAAAAGTCGGCGCCAAAGCGGGCGAACAGCGGCGCATGGCCATGAACTTCAAGCTCAACATCGGCGATTCGGGGGCGTTGCTGGCCCGCTTTGGCAAGAAGGACGTGGTGCGCCGCGGCAAGGGGGTGATGGCCGGCCAGGTCGGCTGGATCGGCTCGCCATTTGCCATCGACTACCCCACCATGACCGGCGAGTTCAACGTCAACATGGAAAGCGGGCAGTTCCTCAAGGCCGACCCGGGGCTGGCCAAGCTGCTGGGCGTGCTCAGCCTGCAGTCGCTGCCGCGCCGCTTCACGCTGGATTTTCGCGACGTGTTCAGCGACGGCTTTGCCTTTGACTTTGTGCGTGGCGACGTGCGCATCGAACAGGGCGTGGCCAGCACCAACAACCTTCAGATGAAAGGCGTGAACGCCGCCGTGCTCATGGACGGGCGCGCCGACATCGCCCATGAAACGCAAAACCTGCGCGTGGTGGTGGTGCCCGAAATCAGTGCCGGCACCGCGGCCCTGGCGGCGGCGGTGATCAATCCGGCCATTGGCCTGGGCGCTTTTCTGGCACAGTGGTTTCTGAGCCGTCCGCTGGCCGAGGCGGCCACCCGGGAATTCCAGATTGACGGCACCTGGGTCGATCCCAAAGTCACCCGCGTGGAGCGCAAGGCCCGCACCCCGGCCGCAACCCCTGCCGAAGGAACCCCGCCATGAAAATTGCTGCCCTGCAAATGGCGTCCGGTACTGGCCTGGAGGCCAACCTGGCGCGCGCGCGCGCCCTGCTCGAGGCCGCGGCCGAAGCCGGGGCCGAACTGGCCGTGCTGCCCGAGCATTTCTGCCTGCTGGGCCAGCGCGACACCGACAAGCTCGCCATCCAGGAGCCTTGGGGCCATGGGCCGGTCCAGCAGATGCTGGCCCGCGCCGCGCGCGAGCTCCAGCTCTGGGTGGTGGGCGGCACGCTGCCGCTGGCCACGGGCGACCCCCTGCGCGCGCGCAACAGCTCGTTGGTGTTCTCGCCCGCGGGCGACTGCGTGGCACGCTACGACAAGGTGCACCTGTTCCAGTTTGACAACGGCCAGGAGCGCTTTGACGAAGCCCGCGTGCTCGAACCCGGCCGCGAGCCCGTGATGTTCACGCTCACCGCGCGCGACGGCCAGACCTGGCAGGTGGCCTTAAGCGTCTGCTATGACCTGCGCTTTCCCGAGCTCTACCGAGGCTACGCCGCGCGCGGCGCCGACCTGCTGCTGGTGCCCAGCGCCTTCACCGTCCCCACCGGACAGGCCCACTGGGAGGTGCTGCTGCGCGCCCGCGCCATCGAGAACATGGCCTATGTGCTGGCGCCCGCGCAGGGCGGGCTGCACGAGAACGGCCGGCGCACCTGGGGCCACTCGATGCTGGTGGACCCCTGGGGCGTGGTGCTGGACGAACGCGCCGAAGGCGAAGGCCTGGTGTCGGGCGTGCTGGAGCGCACCCGTCTCGCCACCTGCCGCACGCAATTGCCAGCCCTGACGCACCGGGTTCTGTGAAACGGCTGCCCGAGGCCCTGCGGCGGCGCCTGCACAACGCCTGGCGCCGCTGGTCGCTGTGGGCGTTGCTGGCCGCGCTGCTGGTGGTTTTGCTGGGCACGCTGGTCTGGCTGGCCGGGCGCTATGAAATGAGTCAGCTCCAGAATCGGCTCGAAAGCGACGCCGCCGCCGCCGTGCTCGACATCCGTGGCGCGCTGGCGCGCAACGCGCAGTCCTTGCAGGCGCTGCAACCGGTGCCGGGGCGCGCGACCCCGCGCGAGGCCTGGGAGGCCGACGCCCAGGCCCTGCTGCGCGAGCGCCGCGAGTGGGTGCGCATCGAATGGCGCGACCCCGCGCTGGCGCTGCTGGCCCACGCCGACACGCCCTACCAGCCGCCGCTGTTCGAGCGCACCGGACGCGACAACGCCCACAGCGACATCGCACTGGCCTGTGCCACGGCGCGCCGGTTTGGCGGCCCGGCCTATGCCCCCAGCTACTTTGTCGCCCAGCCGGACGGCCGCGGGCTGGAGGTGATGGAGCTGTGCCTGCCGCTGATGCAGGCCCGTGGTCCAACCGGCTATCTGCTGGCCACCTATTCGCTGCAGGACATGCTGGCCAACCTGACCAGCACGCCGCTGCGCCGCAGTGCCGAACTGTCGTTTGTCGAGCCCGATGGCACCCGCCTGGCGCTGCACGGCAACGCCCCGCGCGGGCGGCGCGTCTTTACCGCGCAGCAACTGCTGGACTTGCCCGGCAACAGCCTGATGCTGCGCATCAACAGCGTGCGCTCGGCGCCCGACCTGTTTCCCAACGTGCTCACCGCGCTGGTCACAGCCATGTCGATCGCGCTCGTCACCGTGCTGGTGCAACTGGTGCGTGACAACCGGCGGCGTCTGCGCGCCGAGCGCGGCCTGGCCGACGCGCTGGCCTTTCGCAAGGCCATGGAGGATTCACTGGTGACCGGCCTGCGCGCGCGCGACCTGCAGGGCCGCACCACCTATGTCAACCCGGCGTTCTGCCAGATGGTGGGCTTCAGCGCGGCCGAGCTGCTGTCGCCCCAGGCCCCTGCGCCGTACTGGCCGCCGGAGCTGGCCGACGACTACGCGCAGCGCCAGGCGGTGCGGCTGGCCGGCCACGCGCCGCCGCGCGACGGCTTCGAGTCGGTCTTCATGCGCAAGGACGGTTCGCGCTTTCCGGTGCTCATCATCGAAGCCCCGCTGATCGATGCGCAGGGCGTGCAGACCGGCTGGATGAGCGCCGTGCTGGACATCAGCGAACAGCGCCGCGTGGAAGAACTGTCGCGCGCCTCGCAAGAGCGGCTGCAGGCCACGGCGCGGCTGGCCACCGTGGGCGAGATGGCCTCGCTGCTCAGCCATGAACTCAACCAGCCGCTGGCCGCCATCTCCAGCTACGCCACCGGCTCCATGAACCTGCTGCGCGACGGCGCCCCGCCCGCGGCCGATCTGGCCATGGCCATCCGCCGCATTGCCGAACAGGCCGAACGGGCCGGCAAGGTCATCCGCAGCGTGCACGACCTGGTGCGCCGCCGCGACCAGGCCCGCGAAGCGGTGGCCCCGCAGGCCCTGCTCGACGCCATCCTGCCACTGGTCAACCTGCAGGCGCGCAAGCTGCAGGTGCAGGTCTGCATCGCCGTGGACGACGGCCTGGGCACCGTGTGGTGCGAGCGCACCATGATCGAGCAGGTGCTGCTCAACCTGGCGCGCAACGGCATGCAGGCGATGGACGGCATTGCCACGGGCGAGCGCGTGCTGTGGCTTGGTGTGCGCCGCGCGCCCGCCAGCGAGTCGCGCGCCCGCGCCCCCGACTGGCTGGAGTTTTCGGTGGCCGACGCCGGCCGCGGCATCGCGCCGGAAGTGGCCCGGCAACTGTTCACCCCGTTCTTCACCACACGGGACGAAGGCATGGGCCTGGGCTTGAGCCTGTGCCGCACGGTGGTTGAGCAGCACGGCGGCCACCTCGGGTTCGAGCCCCATGCGCCCCGCGGTACCATCTTTCGTTTCACGCTGCCCGCCCGGCCGATGACGCCCCCAGCGGCCGCCACCACCGACTGACCGACCCGAACCATGCAACCCGCCACGCCCGGAACCGTGTACATCGTGGACGACGACGCCAGCGTGCGCGACGCGCTGGCCTGGCTGCTGCGCTCGCGCCACCTCTACAGCGAGGTGTTTGACAGCGCCGAAGCCTGCCTGCAGCGGCTGGCCCCGCCCGGGTCAACCAACCCCGCGCAGCGGGGAGCGTGGGGGCCACCGAGCGCTGCGCCGGGCCGCTCCCAAGCAAGCTCAGCCCCCCCGGGGGGCAGCGAACCACACGAAGTGGGGAGCGTGGGGGCCAGGAGCGCTGTGCCCAGCTGCCTGCTGCTCGACGTGCGCATGCCCGGCCTGAGCGGCCTGGCCCTGTTTGACGCCTTGGTGGCGCGCGGCCTCACCGCCGCCATGCCGGTGATCTTCCTCACCGGCCACGCCGACGTGCCCACCGCGGTGGACGCCGTCAAGCGCGGCGCGTTCGACTTCTGCGAAAAACCGTTCTCCGACAACGCGCTGGTGGACCGCATCGAGCAGGCCCTCGCGCAGTCGGCCCAGGTGCTGGCCGCGCGGCGCGAAACCGATTCGCTGCAGCAGCGGCTGGCCGCGCTGACCGGGCGCGAGCGCGACGTCATGCGCCGGGTGGCCGACGGCCTGCCCAACAAGCTGATCGCCGACCAGCTTGACATCAGCGTGCGCACGGTCGAGGTGCACCGGGCCCGCGTGTTTGAAAAACTGGACGTCAAATCGGCCGTGGAACTGGTCAATATGCTACGTAATAGCTAGCAAACTATGTCCATTCGACGGGGGGTTAAAGGCTATTTTTATCAGAATCCTGGTCTGATGGCAGTTCACCCTTGTTGCGGCCCGAAAACATCGTCCACCACACAATGAACACCAACACCCCCAGCGCCAGCAACGCCTCCAGCAGCAACAAAACCATGGCCCAACTCCTGCAGCACGCCCTCTGGCACGGCGCCAGTGCCGTCATTGTAGGAATGCTCGCCGCCTGCGCCGGCCCGCCGCTGCGAGAGCCCGCACCCGTGGCCGTGCCATCGCCAGCGGGGGGCACACCCCGGCCTGCCGACACCGCGGGCGCGCTGCCCGACGACACCGGCCCGCTGCCCGGCGTGCTGCAGCAGGGCAAAAGCCGCTGGGTGCCGGTGCGCTGGACCGAACTCCCCGGCTTTGCCCAAGACCCGCTGCACGAAGCCTGGAACGCCTGGGTCAAAAGCTGCGAACGCCCCGGCCCCGCGTTTGCCGCCCTGTGCGGCGAAGTGCGCCGCCTGAGCATCGGCAGCGGCGCCGAGCAGCGCGCCTGGATGATGTCGCGCCTGCAGCCCTACCGCGTCGAGCCGCTGCAAGGCCCGTCCGAAGGGCTGCTCACCGCATACTTTGAGCCCCTGCTCGACGCCACGCGCCAGCCTGCGCCGGGGTTCCAGGTGCCATTGTTTCGCCCGCCCGCCACGCTGGGCCAGCGCAAGCCCTGGTACACCCGCCAGGAAATCGACACCCTGCCCGAAGCCCGCGCCGCCCTGCGCGGCCGCGAAATCGGCTACCTGGCCGACCCGGTGGACGCGCTGGTGCTGCAAATCCAGGGTTCGGGCCGCCTGCGCCTGACCGAACCCGACGGCAGCCAGCGCACCGTGCGCGTGGCCTACGCCGCCACCAACGACCAGCCCTACAAAAGCGTGGGCCGTTGGCTGCTCGACCAGGGCCTGCTGCGCGACGCCTCGTGGCCGTCCATCCGCGGCTGGATCGCGCAAAACCCCCAGCGCGTGAATGAACTGCTGTGGAGCAACCCGCGCACCGTGTTCTTCCGCGAAGAAACCCTCTCGCCGCTGGACGCCGCCTTCGGCCCGCGCGGCGCGCAGGGCGTGCCACTCACGCCGGGCCGCTCCATCGCGGTGGACAAGGACAGCATCCCCTACGGCACGCCGGTCTGGCTTGCCTCCAGCGGCGCGGCCATCGAACTGCAGCGCCTGGTCATCGCGCAAGACACCGGCAGCGCCATCGTGGGCGCGCTGCGGGCCGACTACTTTGTCGGCTGGGGCGCCGAAGCCGGTGAACTGGCCGGCCGCCTCAAGCAACCGCTGCGCATGTGGATTTTGTGGCCAAAAAGGCCTTGAGCCCCCGTAAAATATACATAGTTTGCTATGTATATTAAATAAATTTCGGTCTTCTTGCTGCCATCAATGACGGCCAAGGCTGTCTCCTCCAAATGGGGGATGAACCGGTTGTCCGTTCGACTTACGATGGTCGTACACGCCAATACCGGCTCCGCATTCCATGCCTGAACCCATCGCCAACCTGGACATCGGCTTTGTGACCGCCGGGCAAATGGCCACCGTCAAGCTCGAAACCTTCCCCTACACCCGCTACGGCACCGTGGTGGCGCAAGTGAGCATGGTCAGCGCCGACGCCGTGACGCTGAGCCCGGGCATGAACCTCACGGCCGAGATCAAGACCGGCCACAGAAGGGTGATCGACTACCTGCTCAGCCCGGTGCAAAGGGCGGGGAGTGAGAGTTTGCGGGAGCGGTGAAGGGGTGGCAATGACCGGGGGTGATTATGGAAAAAATGAGAATGAAAATCGGCCTTGGCCCCCATAAAACAAAAACAAATAGCTATGTAGTTAATAGCAAAAATCAAAAAGTAGATTCGACCCTTTGTATTGAATTTCGTAAGTGGCGCGTTCGGAATTTAAAGCCGCGTTCTGGAGTTTTATGATGAATTTCTTACCGTGGATATCAAACAGACCTATAGCTTTAATAATTCTTTTATTGTTATTGGTTTCAATGTTATGCATGCTCTTTATTTGGAGAAAAGATGTCATTTACTTAACAATGAAAAGATCGGAATGCCCTATCGAGCATCGATTTAAACATGATGTTTTTAATAGGGCAAAATGGATTGCAATTGCGTTGGCATTTTTTAGTTTAATAATTCCATTCTGAGGTGAACATGGGAACTAATATCGAAAATTTTA
Organism: Betaproteobacteria bacterium HGW-Betaproteobacteria-3; assembly: GCA_002842205.1. Lineage (GTDB taxonomy): Bacteria > Pseudomonadota > Gammaproteobacteria > Burkholderiales > Burkholderiaceae_C > PHCI01. The sequence continues at coordinate 7,168 of PHCI01000019.1, forward strand.
TAACATTGGGTCAATTTTCTCAAGGCGTCAAAGATATATCACAAGGAATCAAGAGTAATGATGCTGGTGATGCAGCGAATGCAATCGGCCAAATGTTGACTGGTTTGCAAACGGCGGCTGAGCCATTGGGCGATTTTACAGCAATTGTTAATCTTGAGACGGCGGCAATATCTATAACTAAAATAATAAGAGACTATAATGATCCAAATAAAACTGTAGATCCTCTGGACATCATGGCGATTGCATCCAATTTAACTGCTTTTGCAATTGCGATCGGAAAAAATCATCCTCTTTTACGAGGCGTGAACGTCGTATTGGGGGTTTTTCAGGTGATCTTGGGCACGGAGCTTATCGGGAAAGCCCTGGGCGCAACTTCAACGCATACAGTTAATGATTTTTTTCTATCAGCCCGCACCTGGGTCGCCCCCCGCGTCGACCCCCTGATCCTCGACCTGGACGGTGACGGCATCGAAACCGTGGGCATCCGGCCCGGGGCGGCCGTGCTGTTTGACCACGACGGCGACGGCACCCGCACGGGCGCCCCAACGCCGGCCAACGCGCGGCCAACGGCTTTGCCGCCCTGGCCCAGTACGACGCCAACGCCGACGGGCGCATCGACAGCGCCGACGCCCTCTACAGCCAACTGCAAGTCTGGCAAGACCTCAACCAGGACGGCATCAGCCAAAGCAACGAACTCAAAACCCTGGGCCAACTGGGCATTGCGAGCATCCAGGTCAGCGGCACGGCCCGCAACACCGCCCTGGCCGACGCCACCACCGGCATGGCCTCGGGCAACACCCTGCAGACGAGCGGCAGCTTCACGCGGGTGGATGGCAGTGTGGGGGTGAGATGTGAGTGCGCAGTGCGTGTGCGGCGCAAATTGAGAATGAAAAATGGCATGAGCCCCCGTCAACCATCAATAGTTTGCTATCGAACTAAAAGCAGACAAAGGAACAAGGATTGGCGAGGACTTGCTTCCTTGGTGGTGAGCAAGGGTGCGCGTCGAGACGCGGGGGGGCAGAAACTGCGAGTTGAAGAACTGGAATTGGAATCCACGAGCCAGAGTGGTGCGCTTGGGAGTTGAGACCACGGAGGAAAACATGAATTTACTATTGATAATTTTTATTGTCTTCGGATCTGCCGCGTTATTATGTATTTTTATCTTGGCAATATTTAAATCTGAACTTTACTTTTCTCATGCTTTTTCAAAAAAAAGACCAAGAATTCTAGGACCTAATGCATCATCTACTGATGAAATAATTAGTTATTGGGTGACGAAAGTATTTTTAATTTGTTTGATTGGTTTTCTTTCTATTTATTTAATTAATATAATGAGGAGTTAAAAATGGCTGTACCAATTTTTGTGATGAATAATGCTTTAAAACAAGCTGGAAGTTATCTTGGTGGACCTATAGGTGCTGCGATTGGAGGTCTTGTGGGTACGACAGCTGTGTCCACCGTTGAAATTTCAGAACTTGGCCAAAAAATGGCAGATGGAAGAGCGACCTTTGATGATATTATCCGAGCAACTACTGCTTTAGAAGGATCGCTTCTGGCGTTAGGTATTCTGGGTGGCGCTCTCGGTATTGTTGCGGCTCCTGGTGCGTTAGCGGTGGTTGCGGTTGTAGCAGCAGGAGTTTATTCGACATATTATAAAAATCAAACAGCATCGGATGCTGTCATTCAAGAACTGATAGGTGGAATACAAAATGGAAATCAACCATGGATAATTGCAAAAGCTGTTACTGATGCTTATGGTGCAGAAGTGGCTCGACAAAAGCGCATCGATGCCACCACCAACACCACCTACACCTCAGCCCGCACCTGGGTCGCCCCCCGCGTCGACCCGCTGATCCTCGACCTGGACGGTGACGGCATCGAAACCGTGGGCATCCGGCCCGGGGCGGCCGTGCTGTTTGACCACGACGGCGACGGCACCCGCACGGGCTGGCGACCAGACCCTGGTGCAAAGCGGCCCCAACGCCGGCCAACGCGCGGCCAACGGCTTTGCCGCCCTGGCCCAGTACGACGCCAACGCCGACGGCCGCATCGACAGCGCCGACGCCCTCTACAGCCAACTGCAAGTCTGGCAAGACCTCAACCAGGGCTTTAGCTTCACGCGGGTGGATGGCAGTGTGGGGGTGCGATGGGGGTGCGCAATGCGTGTGCGACGCAAATTGAGAATGAAAAATGGCATGAGCCCCCGTCAACCATCAATAGTTTGCTATCGAACTAAAAGTGAACGAAGAGGCAAAGATGTGCTAAGGCTTGCTTCCTTGGCGGTGGCTTTCGAGGGTGACCGTGCACTGTGCTGATACGGCGGGGCAAAACCACGGGTTGAAAGCCTGCAACTGAAATGCACGACTTCAATTTCAGAGGTGCCTTGGAGATCCGGTCGATTGCTGCCGGGGTGCTTACAACGCCACCAACTGCACCTGCACCGGCCAGGCGTGGGCCACGGTTTGGGGGGTGGCGCTGGCGGGGCGCAGGGTGAAGGCGTGTTGCAGGGTCAGTTCGTGCAGGCCGCGGCGGTTGACGCACAGGCGGTAGCCCTCGGTCGTCGGGGTGAGTTGGGCGTCTTCGGCGCCGGCCAGTTGCACGCGCCACTGCGCCACGTCGGTGTTGGCCAGTTGCAGGTTCATGCAAAAGCCGTGGCGCATGTTGGACTGGACGACGAGCCGCTGGGTGGCTTGCAGCGGCTCCGTGGGGGCGCCGCCGGTGGCGGTCAGCGCGGCGGGGTGGTCGTTTTGCGCGACGCGCAGCACGGCCGGGATGATCACGCGGAACTGGATGGCCGCACCCACACGGGTGGCGGTGGTGGTGATGGCGCTTTCGGCCGCGACGGGGGGGGCCATGAACCACGGCGCCAACAACAGCCCGGCGGCGAAACGGCGAAGCAGGGGGGTGATGCGGGCAATTGGGCGGGACATACCCCGCATTTCGGCGGACTGGAGGCGGAACTTGAGCGCCGCGGTGTGCGTTTGTGCACGCTTTGGCGCAGTCTGGCCGGTGCAGCGTGGGTGTGAACCGGCAGGGCGCAGAAGGTGCAGGTGAGCGCTTGCTGCGCCGAAATCTCAAGACAGCCCGTGCCCAGCCCCGACGGTTCTTGCAGAATGAACGCTGGTGCGTGTCAATCGGCACCCTGGCGGACCACCGGGATGGTCAGCCGGGCCGTGTCGCGCAGGCGAATCTGCACGTTGCGCGGCGCCTGGGTGCTGGCCACCCAGGGCAGCGGCAGGGTTTCGTTGAGGACCTCGATGCGGCGCTCGCCGGTCGCCACCAGCGGGAATTCAAAATAGCCTTGCGCGTCGGTGCGCACGGTGTAACGGCCGTCGAGCATGACGGTGACGCCGGCCGCGCCGAGCTCGCTGGCTTCCTGCGTGCCGTTGCGGTTGTGGTCCAGGTACACCACGCCCTCAACGCGGCCGCCGCCGTCTTCGGGGCGGCCGCCCAGCGGGGCGCTGCGGCTGCCGGCGCGCTCTTCCCAGCGCAGCACCACAAACAGGGTGCGGCTGTTGGTGGTGGCCGAGGCAATGGGCAGCGGGGCGGCCAGCGGGTCGATCGAGGGATTGAGCCGGCTGCGGCCGCGGGTCAGGTTGTAGGTGCCGTCCAGCGTCCAGCGCGGCGTCAGGCGCCAGCTCAGGCCGGTGTTGATGCCGGTGCGGGTGTCGCCGGTTTCGGTGCGTTCGGCCGTGAGGTTGCCGCGCAGCACCAGGCTGGAGGTGACGGGCGCGTTCAGCGCCGCAGCGGCGGCCGACAGCGTTTGCACGCCGCCTTCGCGCGTGGAGGCGCGGCCCACGGCCAGGCTGGTGGCCAGCGCCCAGCCCACGGGCACGGGCCAGTCGTGGTCGAGCGTGAGCACGCGCAGGTTGCGCTGGGCCAGCTCGTGCGTCACGTCGGCCCGCAAGCCGGAGTTGCCCCAGGCGTTGGCCCAGCGCACGTTGCCAAACACGTTGGCCGCGTTGCCGTTGAAGGTGCGGCCCGAAAAGCCCGCCCCCAGCGTCACGTCGCGGCTGTAGCGCCAGCGCCCGCTGCCGGTGCCAAACACGCCGCTGCGCGAGGGGCTGGAGATCGAGCGCAACACGTCAAAAGTGCCTTCGGCCGACCACTGGCGCGTTTGCCAGGCGCTGCGCACGTACACGCCGGCGGTGTCGCTGGCCATGGGCTGGCCGGCCCAGGTCAGGTCGGATTCGAGCCAGAAGCCGCCGGCGCTGTAGCTGCGCGGGCCGTCTTTCAAGTCGCCGTCCAGCCACAGGCCGTAACGGGTTTTGCCCAGGGTGCTCAGGTGCGTGGACACCAGGTTGGCCTGCAGGCTCAGGTCGTCGGTCTGGCGTCGCACGGCCAGTTGGGCCGATTCGGCGTCAAAGCTGCTGCCTGCGGCGGTCGGCCCGTCGTTCAGCGAAACCTTGTTGGCCTGCTCCACGCGCGCGGCCACCGCCCACGGGCCCTGGGTGCGCTGCACGCTGAGGTCGTTCAAGGTGCCGGAAAGCCGCCGCAGCCGCCCCACCACCGTGCCGTCGATGCGGCCGGGTTGCCCGCTGGAGGCCTGCAACTGCAGGCCGCTGCCGGGGTGGAGCCATTCGGTGCTGACGCCTTCAATCAGCTGGCCGGGCACGAACACGCGCGACGGCTGGCGTGTGAGCGCCGGTGCGGGGGTGGCGATGGTGCCCAGCTCGTTGTTGACGGTCCAGCCGCCGTCCACCCGCAGGCCGCGCTGGCGCACGGTGAAGGAGCCACCGGCCGGGTTGTCGGCGTAATTCACGTCGGCCGACAGCACGCCGTAGTTGGGGGTTTCGACCAACCCCGAAGCGGCCACGCCGCGCGTGACGCGGCGCCCGCCAAACCCGGCCGCGTCGTGGCCAAGGCGGGTTTCAAAGCGCATCTGGCGGGCCCAGCCGTCCGGGTTGTAGGGGATGGCGGCCGCGTCGTCCTCGACCACGGACGCCAGGCCCTCGATCACGCGGTCTTGGTAGGCCGGTGGCACGGCGGGCGGCGGTTGGGCTGCGCCGATGCCCGCCATGCCCAGCGACAGCGGCAACGCCAGCGCGCGCCACTTCATTGGGTGAAGGTGTGCTCCAGCGGCACGCGTTGGGCACCCCACTCCAGGGTGCCCTTGACCTTGAACGGGTACTGAATGGCGGGCAGGGGCTTGCGCTCTTCGGTGACGGGCACGATCGGCACCGTGCGGGAGGCGCCCGGCAGGATGGGCAGGTCGGAGGGCGACAGCTCGAAATCCTGCCCGGCGGCGTCGGTGCCGTTCAAAAAGCCTTCCATGCGCCCATGGGCGTTGCCGGTGTTGCGCACCTCCAGCACGGGCAGGGCCCGGCCGTTGATCTGCGCCACGCGGTGGGCCGTGACTTCCAGCCTGGGCGCGGCGCCGCCAATGGCCGCGTACACAATGACGGCGATGCGCCCGCCCACCGGGATGTTGAGGTTGGCCTGCGCCACGCGGGCCGGGTCCACGCCTTCGACCATGATGGCAAAGCGGCATTCACGCACGGCGGCGTCGGCCGGCGCGGTGATCTCGAAGCGGTAGCGATAGCGCGCGTTGGGCTCGACCGACAGCTCGCGCCGCTCCAGCGCCACCCAGGGGCGGCAGCTGTCGGGCGCCAGGGCGTCGCTGAACACCACGCTGCCGTCGGCCTGCAACGCCCAGTCGTTCGTGTAAACGCGAAACCGCCCGGCCTCGACGCCCACGTGCTGGATGTCGATCACCTGGCGCTGCGTCTGCCCAGGCTTGACTTGCAGCTCAAAGCGCGGCGGCGAGATGGACGCGCCAAAACCCTGGGCGGCCGCCGGGCGCGCTGTGCCAAAGCCCAGCAGGGCGGTGGCCAGCACACCGATGAAGGCGGCGGTGTAGCGGCGCGTGGTGGGATGGGGCGGCAGAACCGTCATTCGGTGTCCAGTTCGAAATGGAAGTTCAGGCGGCGCGAGTTGCTGGTCCAGGTGCCACCGGCCGTGAGGTGCACCAGCAACTGGTCTTCCAGCATGTCGCCCGCAATGACGCCCTGGTACACCAGCGTGCGCTCGCCCGACACCAGTCGCCCGGGCAGCAGCCGCCCGCGGGTCTGCCATTCGGCCACGATGGGCGGGCCCGCGTCAGGCGGCAGCACCATGTAGATGCGGCCGCTGCGGCCGTTGTAGGCCCGCGTGTCGATGCGGATCTGTACCCGCACCAGCGCTTCGGTTTCGGCGCGCGGGGCGGTCTGGGCGGTGGCGGGGCGCCACTGCATCTGCACGGCGGGTTGCAGCGCGTAACTGCCCGAGTCGTCCAGCCGCACGGTGGCCGCGCCCGCCGGCACCGCGACCAGGGCCAGTGCCAGTGCCAGGGCGTGCAGCCCGACCGCGCGCTGGAGGTTGTGCCGCTTCATGGGGCGGTCAGCGTGTAGGTCACACGCCCGTCGTAGGTGCCGGCCGCGCGGGGCGCGCTGTTGGCGTACGAGAAGATGTGGCAGTTCTCGTTGTAGGTGTTGGCGGTGAAGGTGGCCAGGGTCTGCACCCCGCCCGTGAAGGCGCCGGCCGGGATCACGTTGGGGTTGTTGTCCGCGCCCAGCGAGGTGATGGTCCAGCTGATTTCGGTGAACGGAATGGTGTCACCGGCGGCGCTGACCAGGCTGGCCGGGGACGACACCTGCAGCCGCGCCGTGGCCGGGCCGTTGCCCGCGTTGCTGCGCTGGTAAGAGCCGCCCACGTACACCTGGGCGGGCGGCACGCAAACGGTGAAGTTGTCCAGCGGGCTGTTGGCCTGGGTGCTGTTGCTGGTCATGGGCTGGGCCGTGCCGGTGCCCACCTGGTTGGCCGGCACGTTGACGCTGACCTGGTTGACCAGTGCGTTGTCGGCGTTGAAAGTGCCGTTGCCCACCTGCAAAAACACCCGGCGTGAGGCCGCATTCAATGCCAGAGTCCACGCCTGCGCCGACGCCAGTTGCGCGCAGCACAGCGCCACCAGCAGGCCGCGCAGGGCCTGGCGTTGGCGCCATGAAAGCGCGAAGTGACGCATGAAGTGGGACATGTTCAGGGGCAGTGTAGCGAACGTGGACGGGTCAAAAAATGAAAAAAGCGGCTTCAAAAGGCATAACGGAGGGCCGTTGGAACGGGCCCTCCGCAATGTGGGGCCGTGCGGGCCCGCGAAAAGACGGCCGGGATACGACCGACCGGGTCATCAGGGCATGGAAGCCGTGTAGGTGACCCGGCCGTTGTAGGTGCCGGCGGGCACGACCGCCGCGTTGGCGTAGCTGAAGGTCCAGTTGGCGGTCTCGTTGGTCACTCTGCCGGCCGGGAGGGTGACAGACGCTCCTGGTGCCGGGAGGGGTAGACTGGCGGATGCTGACGAGGTGCCGGTGATCTGTGTAATCGGAATGATGTCGGTGGCGGTGGTGGTGGAGATCAAGTCCACGCCGACCGCGGTCAACGTGATCTGACCGTCGTTGCCGAACACGCGCACCGGAAACGTGCTGCCGGTAGGGTTCGTGCCGGTGTTGGTGATGCTGCCGGCGGCAGCGTTCGTGCCGATGGCGTTGGGGTTGGAGGTGTAGTCGAACGTCAGCACGTCAACCGTGCCTGTGGTGGACAGGACGGCGGCGCCGGTGCCCACGCCCAGGAACAGCACGCGCGGAATGACCACGCGGAAATCGAGCTTGGCCGAGGCCGAGCCGGTACCGACCACAAATTGCGACTCGGCCGAAGCCAGCAGGGGGGCCGCGAGGGCCAGGGCGACGGCGGTTTTGACGATCAGATTCTTGCGCATGAATTTTCCTTTCAGGTGACCCGCCGGGGATGGCGAGTCAGGGGGTTTTGACCAACGACGTAAGGTTTTCCCTTACATAAAACAAGCGTGATGGTACGGAAATCAACCCGCCGAGGCAAGGTCAAGAGTGTTGAAAAATGCACAGATTCAACGACTTGGAAGCGATTAATCAACCAACGGTTGAGTTTGGGCGACGAACGGTTGCAAATTCGGCTCAAGTTCAGGCGAATCGCGCCGAACCCGTGCCGAACGGGCGGACGTCGCTGCGACCGGTGTCTCGGCCGCTCAGGCCTTCAGATGGTCCAGCGGCAGGCTGCTGCTGGCCTTGACCTCGCCCAGCGAGAAGCTGGTGTTGAGGTCTTTCACGTTGGGCAGGTTGATCAGCACCTCGCGCGCAAAGCGTGAAAAGCTGTTGAGGTCGCGCGACACCACCTGCAGCTCAAAGGTGCCGGTGCCGCTGATGTAGTGGCACGAGATGACCTCGGGCAGCTTGCGGATGGCCTCCTCCAGCCCGCGGGTGACGTTGCCGGTGTCGCGGTCGGCGTCCAGCCGCACAAAGGCCAGCACGTCCAGGCCAATCTTGTGGCGGTCGATCTCGGCGCGGTAGCCCTTGATGTAACCCCCCTCCTCCAGCGCCCGCACGCGGCGCCAGCAGGGCGCGGCCGACAGGCCCACGCGTTGCGCAAGCTCTGTGTTGGTCAGGCGCCCATCGGCCTGCAACTCCTGCAGGATCGCCAGGTCAAACTTGTCAAGAGTGCTCAATTGAACGCCTTTTAAGAAAGATTCTTTCTCATCATAGCCAAATCAGAGCATAGAAAGCAAAGACATATCCGAAGCGTCGGCATACACTTTCCCAAACTCTGGAGACATGCCTCTATGAACGCGCCGCTGCCCGAACACATCCGCAAGGCCCTGGAAACCGTCACGCTGGACGACAAATATTCGCTGGACTACGGCCGCGCCTTCATGAGCGGCGTGCAGGCGCTGGTCAAGCTGCCCATGCTGCAGCGGCTGCGCGACGCGCAGGTGGGCAAGAACACGGCCGGGTTCATCAGCGGCTACCGTGGCTCGCCGCTGGGCGGCTACGACCAGGCGCTGTGGAAGGCAGCCCCCTACCTCAAGGCGCAGAACATCGTGTTCCAGCCCGGTGTGAACGAAGAGCTGGCGGCCACCGCGCTGTGGGGCACGCAGCAACTGGGGTTTTCACCTGCGGGCACCAACCGGTTCGATGGCGTGTTCGGCATCTGGTACGGCAAGGGCCCGGGCGTGGACCGCACCAGCGACGTGTTCAAGCACGCCAACATGGCCGGCACCACGCCCTGGGGCGGCGTGATCGCGGTGGCCGGTGACGACCACGTGGCCAAAAGCTCCACCGCCGCGCACCAGAGCGACCACATCTTCAAGGCTTGCGGCCTGCCGGTGTTCTTCCCCGCCAGCGTGCAGGAAATCCTGGACCTGGGCGTGCACGCCTTTGCCATGAGCCGCTACGCCGGCGTGTGGGCCGGCATGAAGACGATCCAGGAGATCGTCGAATCCAGCGCCACCGCGATGATCGACCCCGAGCGCGTGCAGATCCAGCTGCCCACCGACTTTCTGATGCCCCCGGGCGGCGTGCACATCCGCTGGCCCGACCATGCGCTCGACCAGGAGGCCCGCCTGTTTGACTACAAGTGGTATGCCGCCCTCGCCTACATCCGCGCCAACCGGCTCAACTACAACGCCATCGAAGGAAAGAACGACCGCTTCGGCATCATCGCCAGCGGCAAGGCCTACAACGACACGCGCCAAGCGCTGCTCGACCTGGGGCTGGACGACGCCACCTGCCGCCAGATCGGCATTCGCCTGCACAAGGTGGGCGTGGTGTGGCCGCTGGAAGCCCAGGGCACGCGCGAATTTGCCACCGGCCTGCGCGAGATTCTGGTGGTCGAGGAAAAACGCCAGGTCATTGAATACCAGGTCAAGGAAGAGCTGTACAACTGGCGCGCCGATGTGCGCCCCAACGTGCTGGGCAAGTTCAACGAGGTCGAAGGCGACTTTTCGGGCGGTGAATGGTCGGTGGCCAACCCGACCGACCGCACGCTGCTGCGCGCCAATGCCGACCTGTCGCCCGCGATGATCGCGCGCGCCATTGCGCAGCGCGTTAAAAAGCTCGGTCTGGACGCGGCCATGACGGCCCGCATTGACGCCCAGATGGCCATCATCGACGCCAAGGAGCGCGCCATGCAGGTGCTCAACGTCGGTGGCGGCGTGCCCGGTGCCGACCGCGCGCCGTGGTTCTGCTCAGGCTGCCCACACAACACCTCCACCAAGGTGCCCGAAGGCTCACGCGCCATGGCCGGCATCGGCTGCCACTTCATGGCCACCTGGATGGACCGCAGCACCGTGGGCTTCACCCAGATGGGCGGCGAGGGCGTGCCGTGGGTGGGGCAGCAACCGTTTACCACCGACCAGCACATCTTTGCCAACTTGGGCGACGGCACCTACTTCCACAGCGGCCTGCTGGCGGTGCGCCAGAGCGTGGCCGCGGGCGTGAACATCACCTACAAGATCCTCTACAACGACGCGGTGGCCATGACCGGCGGCCAGCAGGTGGGTGAGCGGCCCGAGGGCCACAGCGTGGTGCAGATCGCGCAGAGCATGCGGGCCGAGGGCGCGCAGAAAATCATCATCGTCACCGACGAGCCCGAAAAATACCAGGGCGTCAGCGGCATTCCCGCGGGGATCGCCATCGAGCACCGCGACGAGCTCGACCGCATCCAGCGCGAGTTCCGCGAGATCAAAGGCACCACCGTCATCATCTACGACCAGACCTGTGCCACCGAAAAGCGCCGCCGCCGCAAGCGCGGCACCCTGGTGGACCCGGCCGTGCGCGTGGTCATCAACGAGCTGGTGTGCGAAGGCTGTGGCGACTGCAGCGTGCAGTCCAACTGCCTGTCGGTCGAGCCGCTGGAAACCGAATTCGGCCGCAAGCGCGCCATCAACCAGAGCACCTGCAACAAGGACATGAGCTGCGTCAAGGGCTTCTGCCCGAGCTTCGTCACCGTGGAAGGCGGGCAGCTCAGGAAGAAAGCCAAGGCACGCGTGGCGGTGCCGTCCGACCTGGGCGCGCTGCCCGAACCGGCGCTGGCGCAGTTCGACCCCGCCAATGGCAACGTCTGGGGCATCGTGGTGGCCGGCGTGGGCGGCACCGGCGTCATCACCATCGGCCAGCTGCTGGGCATGGCGGCCCACATTGAAGGCAAGGGCATCGTCACCCAGGATTCGGCGGGTCTGGCGCAAAAGGGCGGCGCGACCTGGAGCCACGTGCTGATCGGCCTGGGCCAGGACGACATCCGCACCACCCGCGTGAGCATGGCCGCGGCCGACCTGATCCTGGGCTGCGACCCGCTGGTGACGGTCAGCAAGGAAACCCTGGCGCGCATGCGCCAAGGCCGCACGCACGTGGCCCTCAACTCGCACAGCACGCCGACGGCGGCGTTCGTGAAAAACGCCAACTGGCAAAACCCGGCCGACGCCTGCCTGGCCGAGGTGATCCAGACCGTGGGCGAAGCCGGTGTGGGTGCTTTCAACGCCGACGCGGCGTCCACCCAGCTCATGGGCGACAGCATCTACACCAACCCCATGATGCTGGGCTATGCGTGGCAAAAGGGCTGGGTTCCGCTGGGGTATGCGTCGCTGATGCGCGCCATCGAGCTCAACGCCGTGGCGGTGGACCACAACAAGGCCGCCTTCGAGTGGGGTCGCCACGCCGCGCTCAACTGGCCAGCGGTGCAAAAGCTGCTGACGCCTGCGCAGGTGATCGAAATCCGAAAGCGCGAGACGCTGGAGACGCTGGTGGCGCGGCGGGTGGAATTCCTGACCGGCTACCAGAACGCCGCTTACGCCAACCAGTACCAGGCGTTCGTGGACAAGGTGCGCGCCGCCGAAGCCCGTGCCCTGGCAGGGACGCCGGGCAAAACCACGCTGACCGAGGCGGTGGCGCGCTATTTGTTCAAGCTCATGGCCTACAAGGACGAGTACGAGGTCGCCCGGCTGCACACCGACGCGGCCTTTCTGGACAAGGTCAACGGCATGTTCGAGGGCGATTTCAAGCTTCACTACCACCTCGCGCCGCCCCTGCTGGCCCGCAAGAATGCCAAGGGCGAGCTGCAGAAAAAGAAATACGGCCCGGCGATGCGCACCGCCTTTGGCGTGCTGGCCCGGCTCAAGGGCCTGCGCGGCTCGGGGCTGGACATTTTTGGTACCACCGCCGAGCGCCGCACCGAGCGCGCATTGATTGGCGAATACCGCGCCAGCATGGAGGAAATCCTGGCCGCGCTGACCGCGCAGAATCACGCGGCGGCGGTCGAGGTGGCGCGCATTCCCGAACAGATCCGGGGTTACGGCCATGTGAAAGAGCGTCATCTCAAGGCCGCCCGTGTGCAATGGGCGGCGGCGATGCAGGCGTTTCGTCAGCCGCAGGTGGCCCGGCAGGTGGCCTGAGCCGATTTTGAATAAAAAGTGCCTCTAGCCCCCGTCAAATGGCAATAGTTTGCTATTGATTTTGGGGTAAATCGGCGGGTTCGAGCACAATGGGTTGCCCGTGCGGCGTGCGCGCCGCGGCGGCTTCCCAGGCGTGCTCCAGGGCGTGAATCTGCTCAGGCGTGCCCAGTTGCCTGGCGATGACCAGATGCTCCAGGGCGTCGAGCCAGTGCTGGTAGTAGGTGGTGCCGCTGTCGGCGTCGCCCCGGGCCTGCGCCGCGCGAATTTGCGCCGTCAGCGCCGCCGCCCATTCGGGCCAGCTGAACAGCCCCCTTTCATGCAACAGCAGCGTCATGGCAAACGCGTGGGCCTGCCAGGGCTGGGCGAACACCGTGCCGTCTTCTTCGGGTGGCAGCGGCAGCAGTTCGCCGCAGGTTTGCGCGATGTCGGCCAGCGTCATGGTGGCCGTGCTGGTGGCGTTGGCGGAGCGGTCGTCACGGGCCGTGTGGTCGCGGGAGTCGTGCCTTGGGCTGTTCATGCGATGGGCTCCAGATAGGGTTCCCAGGCGTCGACGCTGACCTGCACCGAAGGGTCGGCCTGCGGGCCCCAGAGCTCGCGCCCGTCAAACACCACGGTGTACAGCCATTCGGCCTGGACGTTGAACGGGGCTTCTTTTTTGGTAGCGTGTTCGTCAGCAAACACGTGGGCGCCGTGCACTTTTTGTATCAAACCGGTGTGCCCGCGCACGTACCGCGGCAGGCGGGTGTGGCCGATCGGGTGCATGTTGCGTGCCCGCACGCGCTCGCCCACCTGGAAGTGCGCGGGCGCGCGGGGCGGACGGTCGGTCGGCGAGCCGCGCAACAGTGCCGCGTCCACGTCCGCGGCGCGCAGGACGCGGGCCAGCGGCACGGGCGGTGCGCGCATCACCCCGTCGGCCAGCTCATCAGCACGGACCAGGCCGCGTTCGCGCATCAGCACTTCCAGCGCGCGGATCCAGATTTCGTAATAACTGCTGGCCAGGTAAACCGCGGGCGGCAGGGATTCGCGGCAGGCACGGCTCAGGTCGATGTTCCACTGACCCGACGCGCCCATGGCCACGGTGAGCGCCATGGCGCGTGCCTCCCAGGCGGCGTGGAACAGGGGTTCGTGGGCCTCGGGCCGCACCGGGCCAAAGCCCTGCAGGCCGCCCATGTCGTGCACGCCGTTCATGTCGGCGCCTTTGCCAGCCCTGTGCCAATCATCGCGTCGCGCGTCACCAGCGCCGCCAGCGCCGTTTCGGTCAGCCCCTCGGTGCCCGCGGGCCGCATGGGCAGCACCAGGTAGCGCACTTCGGCGGTGGAATCCCAGACGCGAATGGTGGTGCCCTGCGGCAGCGTGACGCCGAAATCGGCCAGCACGCCGCGTGGGTCCAGCACGGCCTTGGCGCGGTAGGGCGCACTTTTGTACCAGACCGGCGGCAGCCCCAGCACCGGCCACGGGTAGCACGAGCACAGCGTGCAGACCACCATGTTGTGGACTTCGGGGGTGTTCTCGACGGCCACCATGTGCTCGCCCTGGCGGCCGGTGTAACCCAGTGCGGCGATGGCGGCGGTGGCGTCGCGCAGCAGCCATTCACGGTAGGCGGGTTCGGCCCAGGCCTTGGCGACCACCGCGGCGCCGTTGTGCGGCCCGACCCGGGTTTCGTAGGTTTCAATGATGCGGTCCAGCGCGGCCGGGTCCACGTAGCCCTTTTGGGTCAGCAGGGTTTCGAGCGCGCGCACCCGGACGTCCATGCCGTCCAGATGGGAATGCGCGGGGTCGTGCGAATGGGCGGGGTCGTGTCCGTGTTCGTGCATGAGGGCCGGGCCTGGGTGAGATGGGGCCCGCAGAGCTTACAACTTCTCAGGAGAAATCGCGCCGCATACAATGTGAAGTTGCCCCGCTGTCGGCGCCCTTGGGGCGTCGCGTGGCCCGCTGGGCCACTTTCATGAATCTTTGCTCTGGAGCCGATCTTGTTTATTTCTTCCGCTTTCGCCCAAGCCGCCCCTGCCGCCGGGGGCGACATGCAGTCTTCGCTGATGAGCATGTTGCCGCTGGTGCTGATGTTTGTGGTGCTCTATTTTCTGATGATCCGTCCGCAGATGAAAAAGCAGAAGGAGCATCGCGCCATGATCGACGCGCTGGCCAAGGGTGACGAAGTGGTCACCGGCGGCGGCATGCTGGGCAAGGTGACCCAGCTCGGCGACGGCTACCTCAGCGTCGAGATTGCCAGCGGCGTTGAAATCCAGATGCAGCGCAGTGCCGTGGTCCAGGTGCTGCCCAAGGGCACGATCAAGTAAACCCGACCGGCACCTGTTGGCCCGGCTTGCCCGCCGGGTCTTGCCGTCGTCCTGTCTGACCCGAGCGCACACATGAACCGTTACCCGGTATGGAAATACGTGATCATCGTGATCGCGTTGCTGGTGGGGGCCATCTACACCCTGCCCAATTTTTTTGGCGAGGCGCCGGCCGTGCAGGTGTCGTCTGGCAAGGCCACGGTGCGCGTCGACACCACCACGCAGGCGCGGGTCGAAGAGGCCCTGAAGGGCGCCAGCCTGTCGGCCGACCTCATCACCTTTGACGGCAACTCGATCAAGGCCCGCTTTGGCACGACCGACCAGCAGCTCAAGGCCAAGGACGCCATTGAAAAGGCACTGATTCCCGACGCGACCAACCCGTCGTATGTGGTGGCGCTGAACCTTGTGTCGCGCTCCCCCGCCTGGCTGACCGCACTGCATGCCGCGCCCATGTACCTGGGGCTGGACTTGCGCGGTGGCGTGCATTTCATGTTGCAGGTGGACATGCAGGCGGCACTGACCAAGAAGGTCGAGGCGCTGGCCGGTGACGCCCGGCTGATCCTGCGCGAAAAGAATGTCCGCCACGCGGGCATTGCGCGCAACGGGCAGGCCATCGAAATCCGGTTCCGCGATGCGGCCACGCTGGAAGCGGCCCGGCGCGAGCTGGCCGACCCGTTTGTCGACCTGAACCTGGTGGACTCGCCCGACGGCACCGACTACAAACTGACGGCCACGCTCAAGCCCCCAGCGGCGCGGCTGCTGCAGGAGCAGGCGCTCAAGCAGAACATGGTCACCCTGCACAACCGCATCAACGAACTCGGCGTGGCCGAGCCGGTGATCCAGCAGCAGGGGCTGGACCGCATCGTCGTCCAATTGCCCGGTGTGCAGGACACGGCTAAGGCCAAGGACATTCTGGGCCGCACGGCCACGCTGGAGATGCGGCTGGTCGACGAGAGCACCGAGGCGCGCGAGGCCGAAAACGGCCGCGGGCCGGTGCCGTTCGGCAGTGAGCGCTACCTGGAGCGCGATGGCCGCCCCGTGATCGTCAAGAAGCAGGTGATCCTCACCGGCGAAAGCCTGACCGACGCACAGCCCGGCTTTGACTCGCAAACCCAGCAGCCCAAGGTGGACCTGACCGTGGACGCCAAGGGCGGGCGCATCATGCGCGACACCAGCCGCGAAAACCTGCGCAAGCGCATGGCCATCCTGCTGTTCGAAAAGGGCAAGGGCGAGGTGCTGACCGCGCCTGTGATCCAGGGCGAGTTGGGCAACCGGTTCCAGATTTCGGGCTCCATGACCGTCAACGAAGCCAGTGACCTCGCGCTGCTGCTGCGCGCCGGCTCGCTGGCCGCGCCGATGGAGATCATTGAAGAGCGCACCATCGGCCCGAGCCTGGGCGCCGAGAACATTGCCAAGGGCTTCAACAGCGTGACCTGGGGCTTCCTCGTCATTGTGGCCTTCATGGCGGTGTATTACATGCTGTTCGGCCTGATCTCGGGGCTGTCGCTGGCGGTGAACCTGCTGCTGCTGGTGTCGGTGCTGTCCATGCTGCAGGCCACGCTGACGCTGCCGGGCATGGCGGCCATGGCGCTGGCGCTGGGCATGGCCATTGACTCCAACGTGCTGATCAACGAGCGCGTGCGCGAAGAGTTGCGCAGCGGCGTGGCGCCGCAGGTGGCCATCAACTCGGGGTATGAGCGCGCCTGGGCCACGATTTTTGACTCCAATATCACCACCCTGATCGCGGGCGTGGCGTTGTTGACGTTCGGCTCTGGACCCGTGCGCGGCTTTGCGGTGGTGCACTGCATCGGCATCCTGACCAGCATGTTCTCGGCGGTGTTTTTCTCGCGGGGCCTGGTCAACCTCTGGTACGGACGGCAAAAGAAGCTCAAGAGCGTGGCCATCGGCACGGTCTGGCGGCCCACCGACACCCCTTCAACCGCGAAGCCGGCGGTTTCCTCGAACAAGGCTGGCTGACCCGCCGCCAGAGAAAAGCCCACCATGGAATTCTTCAAGATCCGGCGCGACATCCCGTTCATGCGGCACGCGCTGGTGTTCAACATCATTTCGTTTGTCACTTTTGCGGCGGCGGTGTTTTTCCTGTTCTCGCGCGGGCTGCACCTGTCGGTGGAGTTCACCGGCGGCACCCTGATGGAGGTGGCGTACTCGCAGCCGGCCGATGTGGGCCGCATCCGCACCGATGTGTCGGCCCTGGGTTACAACGACGTGCAGGTGCAGAACTTCGGGACGGCACGCGACGTGCTGATCCGCCTGCCGGTGCAAAAAGGTGTGACATCTGCGCAACAAAGTGAGCGCGTGCTGGTGGCCTTGAAAGCGGTCAACCCGGACGTCACCCTGCGCCGGACCGAGTTTGTGGGGCCGCAGGTGGGGGACGAGCTGGCGGCCGACGGGCTCAAGGCGCTGGCCTTCGTGGTGGTCGGCATCATGATCTACTTGGCCATCCGCTTCGAGTGGAAGTTCGCGGTGGCGGCGATCATCGCCAACCTGCACGACGTGATCATCATCCTGGGGTTTTTCGCGTTCTTCCAGTGGGAGTTCTCGCTGGCGGTGCTGGCCGCCGTGCTGGCGGTGCTGGGTTATTCGGTGAACGAATCTGTCGTTATTTTTGACCGGATTCGTGAGAATTTCCGCCGTTACCGCAAGATGAACACGGTGGAGATCATTGACAACGCCATCACGTCCACCATCAGCCGTACCATCATCACGCACGGTTCGACCCAGATCATGGTGCTGTCGATGCTGCTGTTTGGCGGCCAGACGCTTTATTACTTTGCTTTGGCCCTGACCATTGGTATCCTGTTCGGCATCTATTCATCGGTCTTCGTGGCGGCTGCCATCGCCATGTGGCTGGGCATCAAGCGCGAAGACATGGTGAAGGCCGCCCCGCGGAAGGATGAAGACCCCAACGACCCGAATTCGGGTGCCACTGTCTGAACTGCAGCAACTGAATGGCCACGTTTCGCCCGTCCACTCCCGAATCCCGGCTGGCCCAGCAGGTGCGCCAGCAATTCGTGACCGAGGTCGATGGCGCGATGGTCGACCTCACCGCGCAGGTGCAGGGGCGGCTGGCTTCGCTGGCGGACGAGGTTGGCACACCCGCCCAGATGCAGGAGCGGCGTGATTCGCTGACCGCTTTTCGCAAGCTGCGAACCGCCTGGGTGGAGGCGGTCCGCAAGGGCTGGCGCGAGGCGCTGGTGGCGCCGGTGGCCAAGCCCACCCGGCCCCAGGACCCCCTCTCCTTTGAGCTGGTGGGCAATGAAGCGGTCGAGAACAAGATCCTGTCGTCGCGCCTGGTGCTGGCGCTGCTCGACAAGGTCACCTGGGAACTCAACGACTTGCGGCTGCGCATGCAGCGGCTGGAAGGCACGTCGGACCTGGCCGCCGGCGATGTGCTGCGCCCCGAGGTGCTGGCCGGGCTGCTGGTCGACCAGTGGGCGGCCAGCGGCATGTCGCGCGAAGCCTGGGTTTCCGTTCAGGATGTGGTCCAGAAGGCGCTGGTGGACCGACTCACCCAGGCCTATCACCGTGCCAACGAATTCCTGATCCAGCGCGGCGTGGTGCCGGACATCAACGTCAAGGCCCGGGTTCAGCGTTCGGCCCCGGGCGGGGCCCGCCCCAGCGCCCCAGCCAACCCAGCCGAGACGACGTCGGGCTACAACACCGGGCCCGGCCAGGGCATGGAAAGTGGCCCCGGTGGGGCCTATGTCAGGGGCTCTGGCCCCGCCGCGGCCAGTGCGTTTCGGGGTGCCTCGGGAGCGTTCGGACGGGCGTCAGGGCCGACGTCTGGCCGTGGGCCGACCAGCGGCGCGGCACCGCCAAGTTCGCGCATGGGCCCCAGCGGGGCGTTCACCCGCACCGCCGAAGAAACCCGGATGCTCACCACGGGCACGCCGCTGTCGCGGGTGCGGCAACGGGCGCAGGGCGTGCTCGGCCAGTTGCGGCGCATGCTCAGCGACCGGGTCTCCGACTTTGACGCCACCCGTCCTGCGCCGCCGTCACCGGCGCTCGCTGCCGCCATTTCGGAGTTCGAGTCGGCGGAGAGTGCCGAGTACGCCGACCCGAATGTCGTGTACGACAGCGCGGCCGTTCACCAGGTGGCCGGACGGCTGCGTGAACGCGCCAACACCCTCAAGAGCAAGGCCGCCAGCACCGCCGAGAAGGCGACCGTTGAAATTGTGGCCCTGATGTTCCAGAGCATCCTGGCCGAAGAGCGCATCCCCGCGACCATCCGCGTCTGGTTTGCCCGGCTGCAGATGCCGGTGTTGCGGGTGGCGATTGCCGAGCCGGAGTTTTTTGGCACGCTGGAACACCCGGCACGCCAGCTGATCGACCGCATGGGCGGCTGCGTGATGGGCTTTGACGTGGCTTCCATCGGCGGCAGTGCCCTGGAGTCCGAGATCAAGCGGGTGGTCCAGGTGATCGAGCAATACCCCGAGACCGGGCGCCGGGTGTTCCAGCTGGTGTATGACGAGTTCCAGAAATTCCTTTCCCGCTTCCTGACCGAAACCGGGGCCACGCAGCGCGTGGTGTCGGTGGCGCAACAGGTCGAGCAGAAGGAAACGCTGGCGATCCAGTACACCATCGAGATGCGCAACATGCTCAACACCATGCAGGTGCGCGACGAGATCCGCGAATTCCTGTTCAAGGTGTGGGCCGAGGTGCTGGCGTTGGCGGCGGTCAAGAACGGCCCCCAGCACGAGACCACGCTCATGCTCAAGCGCACCGCCTCTGATCTGGTGTGGGCGGCCAGTGCCAAACCCAACCGCAATGACCGCGCCCGCGTCATCCAGGACTTGCCCAACCTGCTGCAGCGGCTGCGCCAGGGCATGACCCTGCTCGGCGTCGTCGGCTCGGCCCAGGAGGCGCACATCAAGATCATCGGCGACACCCTCGCCGATGCCTTCATGTCCAAGACCGAAGCGATCCCGCAGGCCGCCATCGACGCCATGGCCAAGCGGCTGGCCAACCTGGAAGACTTCGTGGGCGACGAGGCGATGGGCGACCTGCCCCTCAATGCCGAAAGCGTCGAGATGATGCTGGGCATCGACACGTCCAACATCGAAGTGATCACCGAAGGCGGCTCACAGCCCAGCGCGGGCATGGTCGCCTGGTCGCAGGCGATCGACCTCGGCGCCTGGTTCGCGATCGACCACAACGGCAAGGCCGCGCAGGTGCAGTATGTGTGGCGCAGCCAGCGCAAGCAGCTCCACCTGTTTGTGACGGTGGACGGCCACAGTTACCTGATGCAGGCGAGCCGCCTGGCCGCCTACCTGCAGGCGGGGCTGCTGGTGCCGACCGAAGAAGAAGCGCTGACCGTGCGTGCCACGCGCGAGGCGCTGGCCAAGCTCGACGCCAATCCGGCGCGGCTGCTCAACTGAAACACTGCATCAGTGGGCGACGCGCCCGGCCGGATCGTCGCAGAGCTCGTCGAGCAGCAGGGTGTCGGGCTCCTCGCCAAAACTCCAGTACACCATCAGCACGATAATCTTCAGGTCGTCCAGCGACATCGGATCGCCGGTCACCGCCATGGCGCGGTCGAGCACGATCTCGCGCATGTGGGCGGGCAGGACGCCCGCGGCTTCCAGAAAACTCACAAAGCCCAGGCACTCGGCGCCCAGATGGTCCTGCTCGGCCACCGCGTACACGCGCAGGCTGTGAGGGGATGGGGCGGCCAGGGGCGGCGCCGAGACGGCTTCGTCGGCGCCAGCCGGGTCGCTCGAAGGGGGGAGCTGGGTGTTGCGGGCCGCGAGGTTCAATCCGTCGAGCCAGACCAGCGCCTGCTGGATCTCTTCGTCGTCGAAGCCCATGGCGCCGAGTTTGCGTCCGAGCTGGGGAAGCTCGGGACACGCATCGCCTCGCCAGTAGTTTTCGTAGACGAACACGAGCACTTCAAACATGGCTCCAATATAGCGCAGAACGCGCGGGCCCGGCCCGGGCCCACGGCAGGCCGCTGCGGTGCGGAGTCGCTGTGCGCGAGCTGCCGACGCTAGGCCGTGCCCATGCGCTGGAACAGACCGCCGGGCAGCCGGGCCACCTGGCCATCGAGCTCCAGGGTCAGCAGGCGGGCCTGCAGGCTGGCCGCGTCCAGGCCGGTGCGGGCCACCAGCGCGTCCAGGCTGACCGGGTCAAACCCCAGGCGTTCGAGCAAGACCGTGTCGTCAGGGTCCGGCGGCGCATGGGTACCGTCGGCCGGCGCGGGCGCTGCGCCCACCGCGGACACGCCGGGCCAGCGCAGTTCTTCGAGCACATCCTGGGCCGACTCCACCAGCTTGGCGCCCTGCTTGATCAGCGCGTGGCAGCCGCGGGATTGGGTGGAATGGATCGAGCCGGGAATGGCAAACACGTCCTTGCCCTGCTCCAGCGCCATGCGGGCGGTGATCAACGAGCCCGACTTCACCGCCGCTTCCACCACCAGGGTGCCGCGCGCCAGGCCCGAGATGATGCGGTTGCGCCTGGGGAAGTTGGGCGCCAGCGGCGGCGTGCCCAGCGGGTATTCGCTGATCAGCTGGCCGCGTTGGGCAATGCGGTGCGCCAGGTCCCGATGTTTTTTGGGGTACACGCGGTCCAGCCCGGTGCCGACCACCGCCAGGGTCGCCAGCTGGCCGGGCGCCGCGCCCTCCAGCGCCCCTTCGTGCGCGGCGCCGTCCACGCCCAGCGCGAGCCCGGACACCACGGTCAGTCCGGCACCGGCCAGGCTGCGGGCAAACTGCCGTGCATTGGCCTCGCCTTGCGGCGTCGGGTTGCGACTGCCCACGATGGCGAGGCCGTGGAACGCCTCGTTCGCTTCTGATTCAATAGCAAACTTTTGTGATTCTTCGGGGGCTTGAGGCTGATTTTGCTTGCCATCGAGTTGTCCGAGCCGGTACAGCAGCAAGGGCGGGTCTTCGATGTTCAGCAAGGCCTGCGGGTAAGCCGGGTCGCCCAGCGCGACGAGGTCGCGACGGCTGTCGGCGGGGGCAGCCGGGTCGGCCAGCCAGGCGCAGGTCAGGGCCAGCTGGTCGGCAAAGCCCTCGGGTTCGGTGTGCAGTGCGTGCGCCTGCGTCGTGGAGACCACCTGTTCGAGCGCGGTCAGCGATTGGGCAAACACGGCTTCGGGCAAGCCGAAAGCGGCCAGCAGGCGGCGTGCGGAATCGTTGCCCACGCCGGGCGTCAGGCTGAGCCGCAGCCAGCCGGCCAGCGCTTCGCGCTCCATGCGGCTCAGCGCGGGTTGACCACGCGGTCGCCGATCTTCACGCCGTTGGTGATTTCCAGAATGAGGGCGTAGGACACGCGCTCGAACGGGCGGAACACCATCATGAGGCCGTTGCGCTCGTCGGGCAGCTTGAGCTGGGCCTTGGCCGGATCGGTCGTGTCGACGACGCGCTCTCCGTCGGTGATGATCGCCAGCACATGGCCGCTTTCAATGCCGTCGCGGGTGCCGCGGTTGATCACGACCACCTGGTTCTGAGCGGCATATTTGACGCTGCTGCCATAAATGGAGACCACGCTGCCTTCCAGGCGCCCCTGCGGCGCGTGCGGCGTGTAGGTCAGCAGCTGGCGCGGTGGCTCGGGCAGCAGGCGATCGCCAGTGCGCATTTCTTCCTTGGCGCTGATGATGTCGATGGTGGCGGGCACAATTTCTGTGCTGGTCTTGCCCCCGACTGGCGTGATCTGGCGGTTGGCCTCACCGCGGACCAGGGCGGCGCGGCCGACATACTGGGCTTCGAAGCCAAGCACCTCCTGGGTGACCGGGTCTTTGAGCGGCGTGGCGTTGCGGAACACCCGAAAGTCGCTCGCCTTCGGATCGTCGGCGATGGGGGTGGTGCCGCGCGCATAGGCCCGGTCACCGCGGCTCAGAAGGACACGGCCTTCCTGCGTGGCCACGATGCGCGGCGCGGCCAGCAGGACGCTTTCGTCCACCACCATCGGCTCGGTCAGGAACGGCTCGATCAGGTGCGGTTGCAGCGTGGGCAACGCAAGATCGGCCAGCGACTCGATGCGGGTGCGGGGGGAGACACGCACGGTGTCGGTGGGCGGGCCTTCGCCGGGCCGCGTGCTCAGCGTGGCGCGGCCGTTCAGTTTTTCCAGAAAGAGCTGCTGGCCCGGGAAAATCAGGTGCGGATTGCGGATGTCCTGAAGGTTCATGCCCCAGAGCTCGGGCCAGCGCCACGGGCTGCGCAAAAACAGCCGGGAAATGGCCCACAGCGTGTCGCCGCGCTTGACGGTGTAGACGTCCGGCGCATTGGGCGCCAGCTCGCTGAGCGGCACACCCGCTTGCGCCACCTGCTCGGCCGTGCTGCGCTGGGCCGGTGTGATGGGATAATTCTGGGCTGCGGCGGGCAGTGCGGCCAGCAGCGCGGCGCCTCCCAGGGCCAGCCAGCAGCTCTGCACCAGACGAGTGCGCAAAAAGCGGACGGACTGAAGCGCAGTTTTGAGCGAGTGATCGGCGATTTCGATATGGTTCATGTGTTGCGGTATCACGAAATGCCCCCCAGGGCCGATGCTGGGCAGGCTGGCAACCCCAAGGTGCGACAGCTGTGTGGACCAGCGGCGAATCTTCACAAATCACTGTTGATTTTGCGCTCAAGCCCTTGATTGGGCAACGAATATTGGCTTTGGCGACGGCGCCGAACCCCAAAAGTGGCGAAAATAACGACATCTTTTCCTGACGATCATGGCCTTGTTACCCATTCTTTGCTATCCCGATCCCCGCTTGCACAAGGTTGCCAGACCGGTGGCGGCCGTGCAGCCACGCCATCGCACGCTGATCGCCGACATGCTGGAGACCATGTACGACGCCAACGGCATCGGCCTGGCCGCGACCCAGGTGGACGTGCACGAGCGCCTGATCGTGATCGACGCCTCCGAAGCGCGCGACCAGCCGCTGGTGCTGATCAACCCTGAAATCGTCTGGCTCAGCCCCGAGCGGCAGCGCCAGGACGAAGGCTGCCTGTCGGTGCCCGGCATCTACGATGGCGTGGAGCGCGCCGTGGCGGTGCGGGTGCAGGCGCTGGACGGCGACGGCCGCACGCGCACGATCGAAGCCGAAGGGCTGCTGGCCGTGTGCGTCCAGCACGAGATGGACCACCTGCTGGGCAAGGTGTTTGTCGAATACCTCTCGCCCCTGAAGCGCAACCGCATCAAGACCAAGATGCTCAAAGCGGCCCGGGACGCCCGCGAATCCGCCCATTGAGGCGACGTGTGACCACTTCCCGGAAAGAGCAGGTCATCCATGCACCATTCATCCGCTGATTCGGGCGTGTCGCCCCGGGGCGCCGCGGTGGTGAGACCGCAGTGGGCGGCGCGATCCCTGCGCCGGGCCGTTTGGCTCGGCGCGGCCCTGCTGAGCGCCTGCGTGGGCATGCCGCAGTGGGAAAAGCCCGGCACGGCGCGGGCCGACGTGGTGCAGCGGCTGGGCCAGCCCACCGCGGTGTACCCGCTGGCGGCGGGCGAGCGGCTGCAGTACTCGCGCCAACCCGCCGGGCTGGAGGTCTTCAACCTCGACTTTGATGCGACCGGCCGCCTGCGCCAGGTCGAGCAGGCACTGGAGCCCGAAAACGTGGCCCGCATCGTGGACCACCTGTGGACCGCCAGCGACGTGACCCGCCTGTTGGGCAAGCCCGCCCTGATCGAGCGCGTGGCCCGCTTCGACGGCGTCATCTGGACTTACCGCTACAAGGATTACAGCGGCCTGCGGCGCCTGCATGTGCACCTGGACCCGGGCGGCGTGGTGCGCAAGGTCATCAGCACGGACGAGAACAGCCGCAATTTTCCCAATTCAGGCCGTTGAATGCAGTGTGGCGCGGCCCCCCGGAGCTTTTCTTGAAAATTGTCTTTGCCGGCACCCCGGCCTTCGCCCGCGTGGCGCTGGAACAGCTGCACGCCGCGGGTTTTGAGATCGCGCTGGTGCTGACCCAGCCCGACCGGCCGGCCGGTCGCGGCATGAAACTGCTGGCCTCGCCCGTCAAGCAGTTCGCGCTGGCGCACGGCATCCCGCTCGCCCAACCCCGCAGCCTGCGCCTGGACGGCAAGTTCCCCGACGATGCCGCCGCCGCCCAGGCCGCCCTGCAGGCTGCGCAGGCCGATGCGATGGTGGTGGCCGCCTACGGGCTGATCCTGCCGCAATGGGTGCTGGACCTCCTGCGGGGGACTCCCGCCGCGGCCAGCCTGACGGCGCAGAGGCGCACCGACGCGGCGCCCCCGGGCCTGGGCTGCCTCAACATCCACGCCTCGCTGCTGCCGCGCTGGCGCGGGGCCGCGCCCATCCACCGGGCAATCGAGGCGGGCGACACCGAAACCGGCGTCACCCTCATGCAGATGGACGCGGGGCTGGACACC
Source organism: Betaproteobacteria bacterium HGW-Betaproteobacteria-3 (assembly GCA_002842205.1). Classification (GTDB taxonomy): domain Bacteria; phylum Pseudomonadota; class Gammaproteobacteria; order Burkholderiales; family Burkholderiaceae_C; genus PHCI01. Next base: position 32,029 of record PHCI01000019.1, read on the forward strand.
GGCGACATGCTGCGCGTGGAAAAAATGGCCATCGAGCCCGACGACACCACCGGGCGCCTGCACGACCGGCTGGCCGAACTCGGCGCGCGCATGATCGTGCAACTGCTGCGCGACGCCGCGCGCGGCCCGCTGCACGCCACGCCGCAGCCCGCGCAGGGCGTGAGCTACGCCCACAAGATCGACAAGGCCGAGGCCGCCATCGACTGGACGCAATCGGTGGCCGTGATTGAGCGGCGCATCCGTGCGTTCGACCCTTCTCCCGGCGCGTCGAGCGTTCTGGCGGGGGAATCCATCAAACTCTGGAAATCTGAAATTGATAGCAAACTAACACCAATAGACGGGGGCTATGGCCATATTTTGTTTGCAAATTCGACGGGTGTGGGGGTGCAGTGCGGCGACGGCGTGCTGCGCCTGACCGAGCTGCAGCGTGCCGGCGGCAAACGGCTGGCCGCGGCCGACTTCCTGCGCGGGTTTGCGCTGCCGCCGGGCCTGCGGTTCGGGGCCGCATGAGGCCCACGCACGCCCCAAGTTCGAGCCGCACCTGATGTTTTTCCGTCGCGAATTGCGTGCCGACCCCGAGTTCCGCGCCGGCATGCGGGACATGTGGCCCCAGGCGCCGGGCATCGCCGCCTGGGGCCTGATGACCGGCGTGGCGATGGTCAAATCGGGGATGAGCGGCGTCGAATCGCTGCTGATGGCGTTGCTGGTGTTCGCGGGCAGCTCGCAGCTGGCGGCCATCCCGCTGCTGGTGGCCGGGGCGCCGGCCTGGGTGATCCTGGCCACGGGGTTTTGCGTCAACCTGCGGTTTGTCGTCTTCAGCCTGCACCTGCGTCCCTACCTCATGCACCTGCCGCTGTGGCAGCGCCTGACGCACGGCTACCTCACGGCCGACATTTCCTATGTGCTGTTCACGCGGCGCTTTCCAGTGCCTGCGCAGGAGGGCGATGGGGGCCATGAAGTGACCAGCGTGGGGGCCCAGAGCGCCGCGCCGGGCCGCTCCCAAGCAAGCTCAGCCCCCTTGGGGGGCAGAGAGCCACACGCAGTGGGCGAACGTGGGGGCCCCATGGCTGCCGCGCCGGGCCGCTCCCAAGCAAGCTCAGCCCCCTTGGGGCTGAGGGCTGCGGCTCCGGGCCTGCCTGCGCAGGGCCGGACAGCCCGAAGGGACGCTGACTCTGGCAGCGTCTCGTCCAGCGCAGTACACGAAGTGACCAGCGTGGGGGCCCGACAACTTGCGCAGGAGGCCTATCTGGCCGGCAACTGCTTCGTCAACTGGGGCAGTTGGGTCAGTGCGAGCGTGGCGGGCGTGGCGCTGGCCAATTTCATCCCCACGCATTGGGGGCTGGGGTTCGCGGGCATCCTGTGTCTGGTGGGCATCCTGTCGTCGCTGGCCACCACACGGCTGCGCGTGCTCTCGGCCGCCGTGGCCGGGGCCGCTGCGGTAGCGGCCCATGCGCTGCCGCTCAAGCTCAACATCGTGGTGGCGATTGCCGTGGCGGTGTTGATCTGCCTCACCGTCGAAAAACCGCTGCGCGCGATGCGGGGAGCTTCATGACCGATCTCTGGACCGTCGGTGTCATCCTGGGGCTGGCCTGCGTCACGGTACTGGCGCGCTGCTTTTTCTTCATCTCCAGCCAGCCCTGGCCCCTGCCGCGCTGGGCCGAGCGCGGCCTGCAGTACGCCCCCATCGCGGCCCTGTCGGCCGTGGTGGTGCCCGAGGTGGTGATGGTGCAGGGCCATCTGGTGGACACCTGGCAGGACGCGCGCCTGTTTGCGGCGGCGGCGGGGGCGGTTGCCTATTTTCTGCGCCGCGACGTGCTCATGACCATCGTCGCGGGCATGGCCGTGTACCTGCCGCTGCACCTGGGGCTGGGCTGGTAGGCGCCAACGACGGCGGGGGCGGTGGCGGTGGCGGTGGGGCGGAGCGAGCGAGCTGGCGCCGACGTGCAGCGAGGGCCCATTGCTTTTTTTTGGCAAGGGGCTCTGCCGGGCGGCTTCTAAAATAGGCGCTGGTTCCTCGGTTTCCCCTCTATCCCTCCACCCTCCAACCCGGCGCCGCTGCGCCCGTCACCATGAACGTCATCCGCTTTTCCGATCTGTGCGCCCAGGGCAAGGTTGCCGGCCAGCGCGTTTTCATCCGTGCCGACCTCAACGTCCCCCAGGACAGTGCCGGTGCGATCACCGAAGACACCCGCATCCGCGCCTCGTTGCCCTGCATCCGGCTGGCGCTGGACGCTGGCGCGGCGGTCATGGTCACCAGCCACCTGGGGCGCCCGACTGAAGGCGCGTTCAAGCCCGAAGACTCGCTGGCGCCAGTGGCCCGGCGGCTGGGCGAGCTGCTGGGCGGGGCCTATGCCCAAGGCGTGCCCCTGGTGGCCAACTGGGTGGATGGCGTGCAAGTCGCGCCCGGCCAACTGGTGCTGCTGGAAAACTGCCGCCTCAACCCGGGCGAGAAAAAGAACGACGATGCGCTGGCCCGCAAGCTCGGCGTGCTGTGCGACATCTTTGTGCATGACGCCTTCGGCACCGCCCACCGCGCCGAAGCCACCACCTACGGCATCGCGCAGTACGCGCCGATCGCCTGCGCCGGGCCGCTGCTGGCGGCCGAGATCGACGCCATCACCAAAGCGCTGGCAACCCCGAAGCGCCCGCTGGTGGCCATCGTGGCCGGCTCCAAGGTCAGCACCAAACTCAGCATCCTGCAAAGCCTGGCGAAGAACGTGGATCAGCTCATTGTGGGTGGCGGCATTGCCAACACCTTCATGCTGGCGGCCGGGCTGAACATCGGCAAGAGCCTGGCCGAGCCTGGCCTGGTGGGCGAGGCCAAGGCCGTGATGGACGCCATGAAGGCGCGCAGCGAAGCCCAGGGCGACGCCGGCATCGCGGTGCCCATCCCCACCGACGTGGTCTGTGCCAAGACCTTCGCCGCCGACGCCCCCGCCACCGTGAAGGCGGCCACCGACGTGCAGGACGACGACCTGATCCTCGACATCGGGCCCGAGACCGCACAACGGCTGGCCCAACAACTCAAACGGGCCGGCACCATCGTCTGGAACGGCCCGGTGGGGGTGTTTGAATTCGCCGCGTTCGAAAACGGCACCCGGGTCATTGCCCAGGCGATTGCCGAGTCCGACGCGTTCAGCATCGCCGGCGGTGGCGACACGCTGGCGGCCATCGCCAAATACGGCATCGAGGGCCAGATCGGTTACATCTCGACCGGGGGCGGTGCGTTTCTGGAAGTGCTGGAGGGCAAAACCCTGCCGGCCTTCGAGATCCTGGAGCGGCGGGCACAGGATGCGGCACAAGGGTGAGGCGAGGGTGAGGCGTGACCGGTGCTGAATTGCTATTCTAAAAATAGCAAACTATGGCCATTTGACGGGGGGTTAAGCCCTGTTTTATGGAAAAAACCCGCCCGGATCGCTGCAAGGGCAGCGGCGCGGGCGGGTGAGGGTGGCGCACCCTTGGCGGGTGCGCGGGCATGGGCGAAAGGCGCTCAGCCTGTCAGGGCTTCTTGCCCTGGTCGCGGATGGATTCCAGCAGGCCCTTCATCGGGTCTTCCGAGCCGTAAGAGTTGGTGCCGCTGCCCGCGGGCGCCGGAGCGCCATCCGCAGCCGGGGGATTGTTGCCATACGACTCCTGGTTGGTCCGCCCGGCGTCCTGCATCTGCATCAGCACCTTGTCCACGTCGATCTTTGGCCCCTTGTCGGTGTCCCTGGACACAATGCCGGGGAACGCGATGATCAGGGACACCATGATGATCTGGATGATCACGAACGGCACGGAACCCCAGTAGATCTGCTGGATCGTGATCTTGGCGATGGGCTTCTTGGTAACTTTGTCGATGTAGTCCTCGTGCGGCGACACGCTGCGCAGGTAAAACAGCGCAAACCCGAACGGCGGGTGCATGAACGAGGTCTGCATGTTCACGGCCAGCAGCACGCCGAACCACACCAGGTCGATCCCCAGCTTGTCGGCCACCGGCGCAATCAGCGGGATGATGATGAACGCGAGTTCAAAGAAGTCCAGGAAAAACGCCAGCACGAACACCAGGATGTTCACCACGATCAGGAAGCCAAGCTGGCCGCCGGGCAGGCCGGTCAGCAGATGTTCAACCCAGATCGGGCCGTCCACACCCTGGAACGCCAGGCTGAACACCGTGGCGCCGATCAGGATGAACAGCACGAAGCACGACAGCTTCATGGTGGAGTCCATGGCTTGGCGCATCAGCTTGAGGTCGATGCGCCGACGCGCCATCGCCATCGCCAGGGCGCCCACGGCCCCCATGGCGCCGCCTTCGGTGGGGGTGGCGATGCCCAAGAAAATCGTGCCCAGCACCAGAAAGATCAGGGCCAGCGGCGGAATCAGCACGAAAGTCACCCGCTCGGCCATGCGCGACAGCAGGCCCAGTTTGAAGGCGCGGTTCACGAGCGCGAAAACAAACGCCAGGCCAACCCCCACGCACATGGACGTGACGATGACTTCGTCCGCATGGACGGTGTCCGGACGCGATTTGCCAAAGGCGATGGCCGCCGCCACCGACAGCGCCGTCAGGACGCCCAGCGAGCGCAGGCCGGGCGTGCCATCGTCTTCACGGATGGTGCGTGCCTCGGCGGGCAGCGCGGGCACCCATTTCGGTCGCACCATGCTGACCAGCACGATGTAGCCCAGATACAGTGCGGTCAGCACAAAGCCGGGGATGAACGCGCCCTTGTACAGGTCGCCCACGCTGCGGCCGAGCTGGTCGGCCATCACGATCAGCACCAGCGAGGGCGGGATGATCTGCGCCAGCGTGCCGGACGCCGCAATGGCGCCGGTGGCCACGCGCCGGTCGTAGCCATAGCGCAGCATGATGGGCAGCGAGATCAGGCCCATCGAGATCACCGACGCCGCCACCACGCCCGTGGTAGCCGCCAGCATGGCGCCCACCAGAATCACCGCGTAAGCCAGGCCACCACGGATGGGGCCGAACAGCTGCCCGATGGTGTCAAGCAGGTCTTCGGCCATGCCCGAGCGCTCCAGAATCAGCCCCATGAAGGTGAAGAACGGAATGGCCAGCAGCGTGTCGTTCTGCATGATGCCGAACATGCGCAGCGGCAGGCTTTGCAGGTAGGCCGGGTTGATGACCCCGAGCTCCACCGCCACAAAGCCAAAAAACAGTCCGCAGGCGGCCAGCGAAAACGCGACGGCATAGCCGAACATGAGGAACAGCACCAGCGAGCCGAACATGATCGGCGCCATGTTGGCGGTCAGGAATTCGATCATTTTTGCGCTCCCAGCTGGGCGGCTTCGCGGGCCGACACTTCTTTTTGCTGCAGGAATTCCGCCAGCTCTTCCTCAGCGGACTTGGCCCCCGGCTTTTTGGTCGGATCGGGCACCAGCCCCTGGAGGAAGGCGATGCGCTTGATGAGCTCCGACACGGCTTGTATGCCCAGCAGCAGCATGCCGGCGGGCAGCAGCGCAAACACCGGCCAGCGGATCAGGCCGCCGGCGTTGGACGACACCTCCCCCGAGAGATAAGCCCCGATGACCAGTGGCATCGACAGCACGATGATGTAGCTGATGAAAGGCAGCAGGAAGACACAGATGCCCACGATGTCGATCCAGATCTGGGTCCGCTTGGTAAACCGGGCCGACACCACGTCAATCTTGACGTGCTCTTGCCGCAGCAGCGTGTAGCCGGCCGCCAGCATGAAAACCGCTGCAAACAGGTACCACTGGATTTCAAGGAAGGCGTTGGAGCTCCAGTCAAAAACCTTGCGCGTCACGGCATTGGCGGCGCTGATCAACACCGCCACCAACACCAGCCAGGCCACCCAACGGCCTAAAAACTCGCTGAGCCGGTCAATCCAGCGCGAAAGGGTCAATAAAAATTGCATGCGATCTCCGTCAAAACAAACCCGGACGGCCCGCCCAAAACCCGCAAATCGCGGGCCAGGGGCGCTGGCGCCACGGCAACCGTCGAGGTTACCTTGTTACAGTCGGGAAATGCTTCCGCCGCCGATGCTTTCGATTAAGGGTAAACACTGAATATTTCATGTGGCAGAAAAGCAGGGGGCCAACCCGCGCATGAGCACTGAATTTCCATCGTCGCTGCACAACATTTCCATCGACTCGCCGCAGATGCGGCACGCCGGGCGGGACCTGCTGTCGCTGGCCCTGATGGACGCGCGTAACCACAGCCTGTTCCTGTTCTCGCAGTTCGAGAACGTGGCGGCGTTGGCCACGCCCTTGCGCGCGCCGCCCACGCCATGGACCGACCCGCCGCTATGGCAGCTCGGGCACATCGGCTGGTTCCAGGAGTATTGGGTCGGGCGCCATTTGCAGCGCAACGCGGGCCTGCTGCGCGGCGGTGCCGGCGGTGCGCCCCCGGCCCGGCTGGCGTCGATCGAGCCGCTGGCCGATGGCTGGTGGGATGACGCCACGGTCCCGCCCGAAACCCGCTGGACGCTCGCCCTGCCGGACGTGGCCACCACGCGCGCCTATCTGCTCGAAACGCTCGAGACCACGCTCGATCTGCTGGCCCGCGCGGGCGACGACGACGCCGCGCTGGACTGTTACCGCCTCTGCCTGTTCCACGAAGACCTGCACAGCGAGGCGCTGGCCGTCGCCGCGCAGACGCTGGGCGTGCCGCTGCCCATGGCGGCCGTGCCCGCGATGGCCACCCGCAGCCCGGTGCGCGTGCCGGCCACCCGCTGGCGCCTGGGGGCCGAGCCGGGTGGCTTTGCGTTGGACAACGAGCGACCGGTCCACGAGGTGGCCGTGCCCGAGTTCGAGATCGACGCCCAGCCTGTGAGCTGGGCCCAGTTCGTGGAGTTTGTGGACGACGGCGGCTACGACACCGAGGCCTGGTGGTCGCCACCGGGCTGGGCCTGGCTGCAGCGCGAAGCGGGCGCCGAAGGGCGGCGCGGCCCGCGCTTTGTCGAGCAGATCGGCGTGGCCAGTGGCGCCGTCATGCAGACGCGGTTTGGTCGCGCCACCCGCATGTCGGCCCAACAGCCGGCCATGCACCTGACCTGGTGGGAGGCCGAGGCCTGGGCCCGCTGGGCCGGGCGGCGCCTGCCCTCGGAAGTGGAATGGGAACTGGCGGCCCACACCGCCGCGCGCCGCGGCTTCCATTGGGGCGATGTGTGGGAATGGACCGGCACCACGTTCCGGGCCTATCCGGGGTTTGTGGCCGGCGCCTGGCAAGACTATTCGCTGCCCGCCTTTGGCCACTGCAAGGCGGTGCGCGGCGCCTCGTTTGCCACGCGCTCGCGCATGAAGCAGCCGCGCTTTCGCGCGTTTCACCCACCCGGGCGCGATGACTTTTTTGTCGGTTTTCGCACCTGCGCGCTGTGATCCGGCGACGTGGCCGGGAACGACCACCACGGCAACACCCGCTTGAGTGACAGCACCTGGCCGCTTTCATGCGGCGCATAGCCGGGAATGGACGCCAGTGCGTCTTGCCATGCAGCGCTGTGCAGCACGGCCAGCAACTGTTCCACGGCCGGGGTGCCCAGCGCGGACCGGAGGCACACCAGGTAATAAAACTCATCGACCAGGGGCACAAAGCCCAGCCCCCGCGCCTGGGCCGCGGCCTCAATGCCCGGGCCCACATCGGCGCTGCCGCTGGCCACGGCCTGGGCCACGGCGTCGTGTGAGGGCTCGGCACTGCCGTAACCGTGCACCGCAGCGGGGTCGATATGGGCTTGCCGCAGCAGGTCGTCCATCAGCACCCGCGTGCCCGAGCCGATGGCGCGGTTCACAAAACGCATGCCCGGGCGCAGCAGATCGGCCAGCGCGACGATGCCGCGCGGGTTGCCGGGTCGCACGATCAAGCCCTGTGTGCGGCGTGCAAACCCGATCAGTTTGTGCTGACCGGGTCGCAGCAGCGGGCGATAGGCCTCGGCCGCGCGCGAGTCGGCGGCCGGTCGCCCGACCGCATGAAACCCGGCCATCACGCAGCGCCCCTGGTTCAGCGCCTGGATCGCGTCCACGCTGCCGGTGAAGCGGATGTCCAGGTGCAGCTGGCCGGCCGCAACGGCTTCGCCGGTGGCACGGCCCAGCGTGTGTTCGCGCAGCACGGCCAGGGCCTCGTCATGGCTGGCGTAAAAGGTGAGCACGTGGGCGCTGTCGTCAAACGCCACGGCAAAGGCGCGTGCCAGATCCACCCGCAACGCCTCGATCTGCGGGCTCAGGCGGGCCTGGGCCTGGCGCTCGGCCCACAGCAATTTGTCGCCAAACTCGCTCAGGCGTGCCGGTTGGCCTTTTTCCCAGACGATCAGCGGCTGCCCCAGCGACTGCTCCCAGCGCTTGAGCTCGCCCCAGACGTGGCGGTACGACAGCCCCAGCGTCTTGGCCGCCGCCGAAATCGAGCCGCTGGAACGCACCGCCTGCAGCAGGTCCATCAGCGCGTTGCGGATCAGGCCGACCGTGCCGCGCTCGCTGGCCAGGGCGTAGGAGAGTTCAACGTGATGCACAACGCGAAGTGTGCCTCATGGCGATCCCGCGCGACCATGGCCTTGCGGGCGCTATGCACGGGACTTCATAGCTCGCCTTCCCCGATGCGGGGGCATGGCGTGGGCGCTTAAGCTCCACCCCCTGAATGAACACTTTCTCGGAAAGCGCGGCCCTCGCGCTGACGCTCATCGCGTCGCTGGACCCCGCCCTCTGGACCATCGTCGGGCGCTCGCTTGGCGTGAGCGCAACCGCCTGCCTGCTGGCCTGCGGCGCCGGCCTGGTGCTGGGCGCCTGGCTGGGCGTGGCGCGTTTTGCCGGTCGCGACGCCCTGCTCACGGTGCTCAACACGCTGCTGGCCCTGCCGTCGGTGGTCGTGGGCCTGCTGGTGTACCTGTTGCTGTCGCGCTCCGGGCCGCTCGGGTTTCTGGGCTGGATGTTTTCCTTCAAGGCCATGGTGGTGGCCCAGGTGTTTCTGGTGCTGCCGGTGGTCACGGCCCTGACGCGCCAGGTGGTTGAAGACGTGGAGCGCGGTCATGGCGAACAGCTGCAGTCGCTGGGCGCGGGGCCGCTGCTGCGCAGCCTCATGCTGGCCTGGGACGAGCGCTATGCGCTGCTCACGGTCCTGATCGCCGCCTTTGGCCGCGCCATCTCGGAAGTGGGGGCGGTGATGATCGTCGGCGGCAACATCGACGGCTTCACGCGCGTCATGACCACCGCCATTGCCCTGGAAACCAGCAAGGGCGACCTGCCGCTGGCGCTGGCGCTGGGGCTGATCCTGCTGGGCGTGGTGCTGGTGCTCAACGCCCTGATCGCCGGGCTGCGGCGCTGGCGCGAGCGGCGTGACGGCAGTGTCGGCGCTTTCAGCCGGGTGGTGGCAGCGTGAGCGCAGCGCCGGGCCGTTCCCAAGCAAGCTCGCACCGCAGCCCGCAGGGCGGAGGTGCTCCAGTGAACGTCCAGGCTGTGGCAGGGCACACCGTGCCGGCAGGCTTGTCCGCGCCCGCCCGGCTTGCCCTGAACGTGCGCCCGGTGTTCGAGCTGACGCGGGTCAGCGTGCAGTTCGGCCGTGTCATGGCCCTGGCCGACGCGAGCCTGTCCATCTTTGCGGGCGAGCGCGTCGCGCTGGTGGGGGCCAACGGCAGCGGCAAGAGCACCCTGCTGCGGGTTCTCAACCGCCTGTGCCGGCCCAGCGCCGGGCAACTGGCCAGCGACGCCACGGCCCGCCACGCCATGCTGTTTCAGCGCCCGCACATGCTGCGCACCACGGCCCAGAACAATGTGGCACTGGCCCTGTGGCTGGCTGGCACGCCGTGGCGCGCGGCCCGAGCGCAGGCCCTGGCCGCGCTGGAGCGGGTCGAGCTGGCGGCCATCGCCCAGCGCAACGCGCGCACGCTCTCGGGCGGGCAACAGCAACGCCTGGCGCTGGCCCGGGCCTGGGCGCTGCAGCCCGACGTGCTGCTGCTCGACGAGCCCACCGCCAGCCTGGACCCGCACGCCAAACGCGAGGTTGAGGCGCTGATGGCCGACTTCGCCGCCGGCACTGAAGCGCGGCGCCTGACCATGGTCTTTGCCAGCCACAACCTCGGCCAGGTCAAGCGCCTGGCCGACCGCGTGATCTACCTCGAAGGCGGCCGTGTGCTGGCCGACCTGCCGGTGGAGCTTTTTTTCAACGGGGCGCTGCTGCAAGCGGCTTACCCCGAAGCCCATTTGTTTGTCAAAGGAGAAATGTCATGACAATTTTGAAGCTTTTTAGCCGCTCAGCCCCCGTCAAATGGACATTATTTGCTGCTATTTCAGTAGCAAGCCTGGCCGCGGCGGCGGAGTCCATCGTGGTGTCGTCGACCACCTCCACCGAGCAGTCCGGCCTGTTTGCGCACCTGCTGCCCGAGTTCAGGAAGGCCACCGGGATCGACGTCAAGGTGGTGGCACTGGGCACGGGCCAGGCGCTGGACATGGCGCGCCGTGGCGACGCCGACGTGGTGTTCGTGCACGACCAGGCGGCCGAGGAGAAATTCCTCGCCGAAGGCCATGGCCTCAAGCGCCAACCCGTCATGTACAACGACTTCGTGCTGGTGGGCCCCAAAGCCGATCCGGCCGGGGCCAAAGGCAAGGACATCGTCGAAGGCCTGAAAAAGCTCGCGGCGGCCAACGCCGCCTTCATCTCGCGCGGTGACAAGAGCGGCACCTACGCAGCCGAATTGCGCTTCTGGAAAATGGCCGACCTGACCGACCAGCACGGCAGCGGCTACAAGGCCTGCGGCTGCGGCATGGGCCCGGCGCTCAACATCGCCGCCTCCAGCAACGCCTACGCGCTGACCGACCGCGGCACCTGGCTCAACTTCAAGAACCGGGCCGACCTCGCGGTGCTGGTCGAAGGCGACAAGCGCCTGTTCAACCAGTACGGCGTGATGGTGGTCAACCCCGCCAGGCACCCGCAGGTCAAGCGGGCCGATGCGCAGAAGTTTGTCGATTGGCTGGTGTCGGCCCCGGGGCAGGCGGTGATCGCCAGCTACAAGATCGGCGGCGAGCAGCTGTTTTTCCCGAACGCCGACCAGTAAAAATCACGACAGCAGCGCCGCCGACTTGACCTGCAGCCACACCGGCGCGCCCACGGCCAGCCCCAGCGTGTGCACCGACCGGCGCGTCAGGCGGGCCAGAAACAGCTGGTCCTGCACGCGCACGCCCAGCATGGCCTGGCCCGGGTGGGCGTCGTCCGCGATCTGCGCCACCGTGCCGGGCAGCGCGTTCACGATGCTCGAACCTTCGGGCCGCGTGACCGCCAGGCTCACGTCGCGCGCCAGCACGCGCACCCGTGCGCGATGCCCCAGCGGCGCGCCGCCATCGCGAATCCACAGACTGCCCCCCGCGAACGCCACGCGGCACAGGTGCCAGCGGGCGTCGCGCTCGGCCACCACGCCGTCGAGCAGCACGCCCGCGTCTTCGCCCACGGTGATGGGCAGGTCCAGCCGCGACAGCACCGCGGCCACCGGCCCCGCGGCCAGCACCCGGCCTGCGGCCAGCACCACCAGCGTGTCGGCCAGCCGCGCCACCTCGTCGGCCGCATGGCTGACGTACAGCATGGGGATGTCGAGTTCGTCGCGCAGCCGCTCCAGCCAGGGCAGGATCTCCTGCTTGCGCGCCAGATCCAGCGCGGCCAGCGGCTCGTCCAGCAGCAGCAGGCGCGGGCTGGTGGCCAGCGCGCGGGCGATGGCGACGCGCTGGCGCTCGCCGCCCGACAGCGTGGCCGGCAGGCGGTCCATCAGGGCACCGATGCCAAGCAGTTCGACGGCCTGCTCCAGCGCAATGCGGTGCTGGGCAGGCGGCACGCGCTGGAGGCCGAACGTCACGTTGCCACGCACGCTCAGGTGCGCGAACAGGCTGGCCTCCTGGAACACATAGCCCAGCGCGCGGCGGTGGGGCGGCCGCCAGACGCGCGCGGCGTCGTCCTGCCACACCTCGCCCAGCACGCTGACCTGTCCGCCCGAGGCGCGCTCCAGGCCCGCGATTGCCCGCAGGCAGGTGGTCTTGCCCGAGCCCGAGGCACCGAACAGCGCGGTGATGCCGCGCGCCGGCAGGTCAAGCGCCACGTCCAGTGTGAAATCGGCGCGCGCCAGCTGCAAACGGGCGTGGATTCCTGGCGCGGTGTTCATGCGACGGTGCGCGGGGCGGTGCCCGCGCGGCGCTGGTTGAACCACTGCATGGCCAGCAGCACGACAAACGCAAACACCAGCATCACCAGCGCCAGCCGGTGGGCCTGGGTGTATTCCAGCGCCTCCACGTGGTCGTAGATCTGGACCGACACCACGCGCGTCTGGCCCGGGATGTTGCCGCCCACCATCAGCACCACGCCAAACTCGCCCACCGTGTGCGCAAAGGTCATGACCATGCCGGTGATGAACCCGGGCCACGCGAGCGGCACCGCCACGTGGAAGAACCGGTCCCAGGGCCCGGCGCGCAGCATGGCAGCGGCTTCGAGCGGGCGTGTCCCCATCGCTTCCAGCGCGTTGTGGATCGGCTGCACCATGAACGGCAGCGAATAAAACACCGACGCCACGATCAGCCCCCAGAACGTGAACGGCAGGATGCCGATGCCCAGCGCCTGGGTCAGCTCACCCACCGGCCCTTTGGGCCCCATCAGCACCAGCAGGTAAAAGCCGATCACGGTGGGCGGCAGCACGATGGGCATGGCCACCACGGCCATCACCGGCGCCTTCCAGGCCGAACGGGTGCGCGCCAGCCACCAGGCGATGGGCGTGCCCAGCACCAGGAGAATCAGCGTCGTCAGGGTTGAAACCCGAAGCGTCAGCCCGATGGCCTGCCAGTCCTGCGGGCTCAACTCAAAACCCATGGTCAGAGTTCATAGCCATAAGACCGCACCAGCGCGTGGATGCGGGGCGATTTCAACAGCGTCAACAGCGCCTGGGCGGCCGGGTTGTGCGCGCCCGTGCGCAGCAGCACCGCATCCTGCCGGATCGGCCGGTACAGGGTGGGCGGCACCTGCCACAGCGATCCGCTTTTCAGCCGCCCGCCTTCCAACACCTGCGACAACGCCACAAAACCCAGATCGGCGTTGCCGGTGGCGATGAACGCATAGGTCTGGCCGACGCTCTCGCCCTGCACCAGACGCGGCTCGACGCTGTGCCACAAGCCCAGCGCGTTCAGGGTCTCGACCGCCGCTGCGCCGTAGGGGGCGGTCTTGGGCGAAGCGATGGCCAGTTTGCGAAAGCCGCCTTGCGCCAACACTTGGCCCTGTGGGTCCACGAGTTTCGGGTCGGCCGACCACAGCGCCAGCTTGCCCTGCGCGTAGGTGAAGCGCGAGCCGGGCACCACCCGGTCTGCGGCTTCCAGCGCCTGTGGCGACGCCTGGTTGGCCGCCAGAAACACCTCAAACGGCGCGCCGTTGAGAATCTGCGCATGCAACTTGCCGGTCGAGCCGAAGGTGAGCAGTGCCGTGTGGCCGGTGGTTTTCTCGAACACCGCGGCGACAGCCTTCATGGGCTCGGTGAAGTTGGCGGCCACGGCCACTTGCACCTGCGCCGCCTGCGCGTGGCCCGCACTCAACGCCCCGGCCGCGATGAGCCCCAGCGTTGCGCGCCAGATCTGCAAGGGAAGGCTTTTTTGAGCTGCTTCAAAAAAAAGAGCAAAGGTTTGAGCAATCACGGGGGCTAGTCCGGTTTTTTATTGGCAAGCTTGCGGTACACCGTGGCCCGGCTGATGCCCAGCACCCGGGCCGCCTGCATGACGTTGCCGCGCGCCTCGTCCACCGCCTGGCGGATCAGCGCGACCTCCAGGTCCTTGAGCGGCAGTGCGTCGGCGGCAGCGGGTGGGCGACGGGCGGGCGCGGCCGTGCCACCGGCGCCGGGCACCATGGGCAGCGCGTGCAGGCGCAGGCCCGACCACAAGGGCACCTCCATGGGTTCGGCGCGCGCGGCGTGGCGGCCCACCGCGTCAAACAGCATTTCGAACGGCATCGCAAACAGGTCGCTGGCATGCACGGTGGCGTCATGGCGGGCGCCCAGCTGCGACACCATCTCACGCGCCGTGGGGTTGGCCGCGGTGACCCAGCCGTCCGCGTCCAGGCAGACCAGGCCGTCGGCGTCGTCGCCCAGCGTGCGGCCGGGCCAGTTCAGGCGCACCAGCAGGCTGTGCGGCCGGGTCAGCGTGAGGGCGTTTTCGATGCTGCGCGCCGACTGCGTGACCAGGTGCTTGAGCTCGGGCCGCTCCACGGCTTCGATGCCCGTCAGGTCGAGCATGCCGACACAGCGCCCGTCGGGCCCGAACAGCGGGGCGCCCGCGCAGCTGTAAACGCCGGTGTCGGCAAAAAAATGCTCGCCCCGGTGCAGCCAGACGGGCGCCAGCTCGGTCAGCGCCGCGCCGATGGCGGTGGTGCCCACGCTGCGCTCGGACAGATCGACGCCGATGCGCGTGATCAGGTGCGCGCGGCGGTCGGTCCGGTCGATCGGGCCGTCCACGTCGATCACGATGCCGTCGGCGTCGGTCAGGATGGCGAAGTAGCGCGTGTTGGCGATGGCCCGGCCCAGCTTTTCCAGCACCGGCCTGGCGGCGCTGACCAGATGGCGGTTGGCGTCCTGGTGCTGAAGCGGGGCCCGGGAGGGAATCCGGTCAAATGCCAGCCGATGCTCCGGCCGGTGGCCGTAGGCCAGGCAACGCCGCCATGAGCGCTCGATCCACGCGCCCTCGGCCCCGTCGGTGTGGGGATCGGCCAGGCTGCGGCCTTCGTGCAGGACGGCCTGCCGCGCCAGCGCAATCTGGTGCAGGCGTTGCTCGGCAGAGGGCAGGAGCGCAGGTTTCATGGGCGAAAAATTCTCGGCCTCGCAGGTCGGTGGCGCATTGAAGCACCGTTTTCGTGGCGGCCGGTGCCGCCCGATGGGTGCATTGTTCCATTTTGAGAATTTCCCGTCATGTCGCCTTCAAGATTAGGGTTTAGCCTAGGCGGTGGCGGCCCCCGCGGTTCAACAATTTGTGCAGCCCACGCTTCGGGTTCCCGGTACCCCTGATTTCCCCCGATTTCCCTCCCATTCCGATCACAGGAGACACGCCCCATGCAAGTTCAACTCAAGGTCAATGGCAAGGCGCAGACCATCGACGTCGCGCCCAACACCCTGCTGGTGCAGGCCATCCGCGAGCACCTCAAGCTCACCGGCACCCACGTGGGCTGCGACACCGCGCAATGCGGCGCCTGCACGGTGCTGGTCAACGGCCAGGCCGTCAAGTCGTGCAACACGCTGGCCGTGCAGCACCAGGGCGCCGAGGTCACCACCATCGAAGGCCTGGCCGCCGCCGACGGCACCCTGCACCCGATGCAGGCGGCCTTCAAGGAATGCCATGGCCTGCAGTGCGGGTTTTGCACCACCGGCATGGTGATGAGCGCGGTGGACCTGTGCCAGAACCACCCCAAGGCCAGCGAAGGCGAAATCCGCGAGCTGCTCGAAGGCAACCTGTGCCGCTGCACCGGTTACCAGAACATCGTCAAGGCCGTGCAGCTCGGTGCTGCCGGCATGCAAAACGCCTGAAGGAGACGCACCATGGGCGCACCTGATTTTGCCAAACTCCCGCACATTGGCGAGGGCCTCCGCCGCAAGGAAGACTACCGCTTCCTGACCGGCGCGGGCAACTACACCGACGACATCCGCCAGGCCGACCAGACCTACGCCGTGTTCGTGCGCAGCCCGCACGCGCATGCCACCATCAAGGGCATTGATCTGGCCCGGGCCAGGGCCATGCCCGGCGTGGTCGAAATCTTCACCGGCCAGGACATCGACGGCAAGATGGGCGGCCTGCCCTGCGGCTGGCTCATCACCAGCACCGACGGCACCCCCATGAAAGAGCCGCCGCACCCGATCCTCGCCATCGGCAAGGCCCGTTACGTGGGCGACGCGGTGGCCATGGTGATTGCCGAAACGCTGGAGCAGGCCAAGAACGCCGCCGAAGCGGTGGCGGTCGATTACGACGTGCTCCCGGCCGTGGTGTCGGTGGCCGACGCCGCCAAGGGCACGGCGCTGCACGAGGCCGCCCCCGACAACCATTGCTACAAATGGGCCATCGGCGACAAGGGCCAGGTGGACGCGGTGTTTGCCAAGGCCGCGCACGTCACCAAACTCGACCTGACCAACAACCGCCTGATCCCCAACGCCATCGAACCGCGCGCGGCCATCGGCATGTACAGCCGCGCCACCGGGGAATACACGCTTTACGTGGCCAACCAGAACCCGCACGTCGAGCGCCTGCTCATGACCGCCTTTGTGCTGGGCCTGCCCGAGCACAAGGTGCGCGTGATCGCCCCCGACGTGGGCGGCGGCTTTGGCTCCAAGATCTTCCTGTACGCCGAAGACGTGGCCCTGACCTGGGCCGCCAAGCAGGTCAACCGCAGCATCAAGTGGACCTGCGAGCGCAGCGAATCCTTCCTGACCGACGCCCATGGCCGCGACCACGTGAGCCACGCCGAAATGGCCATGGACAAGGACGGCAAGTTTCTCGCCATGCGCGTGCACACCGACGCCAATCTCGGCGCCTACCTGTCCACCTTCTCCACCGCGGTGCCCACCATCCTGTACGCCACGCTGCTGGCCGGGCAATACACCTGCCCGCAGATCTACGTGGAAGTGGACGCCTGGTTCACCAACACGTCGCCGGTCGATGCCTACCGCGGCGCCGGCCGCCCCGAGGCCACCTACCTGCTGGAGCGGCTGGTGTCGCGCTGCGGCTGGGATCTGGGCCTGTCGCAGGACGAAATCCGCCAGCGCAACTTCATCACCAGCTGGCCCTACCAGACGCCCGTGGCCCTGCAATACGACGTGGGCGACTACCAGGGCTGCATGGACAAGGCCAAGGGGCTGGCCGACGTGGCCGGCTTTGACGCCCGCCGCAAGGCCAGCGAGGCCAAGGGCCTCAAGCGCGGCATTGGCTACAGCAGCTACATCGAAGCCTGCGGCATCGCGCCGTCCAACATTGCCGGGGCGCTGGGCGCGCGGGCGGGCCTGTTCGAATGCGGCGAAGTGCGCGTGCACCCCACGGGCAGCGTGACGGTGTTCACCGGTTCGCACAGCCACGGCCAGGGGCATGAAACCACCTTCGCACAGGTGGTGGCAGCGCGTCTGGGCATCGAGGTCGATGCGGTGGACGTGGTGCACGGCGACACCGGCCGCGTGCCCTTTGGCATGGGCACCTACGGCTCGCGCTCGATCTCGGTGGGCGGCGCGGCCATCATGCGCGCGCTCGACAAGATCGAGACCAAGGCCAAGAAGATCGCCGCGCACCTCATGGAGGCGAGCGACGCCGACGTCGAGTTCGCCAACGGCGAGTTCACCGTCAAGGGCACCGACAAGAAGGTCACCTTCGGGCAGGTGGCGCTCACCGCCTATGTGCCGCACAACTACCCGCTCGACAAGCTGGAGCCGGGCCTGAACGAAACCGCGTTCTACGACCCCACCAACTTCACCTTCCCGGCCGGCACCTACATCTGCGAGGTCGAAATCGACCCGGCCACCGGCACCACCCGCGTGGACAAGTTCACCGCGGTGGACGACTTCGGCACCATCATCAACCCGATGATCGTCGAAGGCCAGGTGCACGGCGGGCTGGTCCAGGGCATTGGCCAGGCGCTCATGGAAAACTGCGTCTATGACAAGGAAACCGGCCAGCTGCTCACCGGCAGCTTCATGGACTACGCCATGCCGCGCGCCGACGACTTCCCCGCGTTCAAGCTCGACACCATCTGCACCCCCTGCACCCACAACCCGCTGGGCACCAAGGGCTGCGGCGAAGCCGGCGCCATCGGTTCGCCACCGGCCGTCATCAACGCCGTGCTCGACGCGCTGCGCCCGCTGGGCGTGACCGACTTTGACATGCCCGCCTCGCCCTCGCGCGTGTGGGAAGCCATCCAGAAAGCGAAATGAACCACCCCCGAAGCGCCTGCGGCGCCTCCCCCTCAAGGGGGCGCCACCAGCAGCCCGGCAAAGCCGGTTCTGCGGTGGCCCGCGCGCAACGCCCTTGAACACCAAGCGGAAAGAGGACTTACACCATGTACACATTCACCTATGAACGTCCCGCCACCACGGCCGACGCGGCCAAGCAGGCGGCATCGGGCGCCAAGGTGCTGGCCGGTGGCCAGACCCTGCTGGCGTCGATGAAACTGCGCCTGTCCGACCCGGGCCAACTGGTCGATCTGGGCGGCATTGCCGAACTGGCCGGCATCCGCAAGGAGGGCAACGCCCTCGTGATCGGCGCGATGACGCGCCATGTGGCGGTGGCCCGCAGCGCCGACGTCAAGGCCGCCATCCCCGCGCTGGCCGACCTGGCCGCCCACATTGGCGACCGCCAGGTGCGCGCCCTGGGCACCCTGGGCGGCTCGGTCGCCAACAACGACCCCTCGGCCTGCTACCCGAGCGCGGTGCTGGGCCTGGGCGCCACGGTGCACACCACGCAGCGCAAGATCGCGGCCGACGACTTCTTTCAGGGCATGTTCACCACCGCGCTGAACGACGGCGAACTCATCACCGCCATCAGCTTTCCCATTCCCAAGCGGGCGGCTTACCTCAAGTTCAAGCAACCGGCCTCGCGCTTTGCGCTGATCGGCGTGTTTGTGGCGCAAACCGACAGCGGCGTGCGCGTGGCCGTGACCGGCGGCGGCAATGGCGTGTTCCGCCATGCGGGCCTGGAGGCCGCGCTCAACAAGAGCTTCACGGCGCAGGCGGCCGCGGCGGTCCCAATCGACGCCAGCGAACTCAGCAGCGACCTGCACGCCTCGGCCGCGTACCGCGCCAACCTCATCAGCGTGCAGACCCAGCGCGCGGTGGCGCAGCTGGGGGGCTGAACCCGAACCGCTGCCGCACCAGAGGCCCCGCGCACCCGCACGGGGCCTTTTTTCCCGGATTTAAAGCTTTTTAGGCTGTTAGCCCCCGTCAAATGGTCATAGTTAGCTATTTATAACATAGTAATGAACGCCCCGTCCCACCCCGGCCCCTTCGCCTCGATCGACGCCCTGCAGCAAGCCTTGCAAGGCGTGGGCTACTTTGCCGACCGGCGCCTGGCCACGGCCGTGTACCTGGCGCTGCGGCTGCAGCGCCCGCTGCTGCTTGAAGGCGAGCCCGGGGTCGGCAAGACCGAGCTGGCCAAGGCGCTGTCCACCGCGCTGCAGCGCCAGTTGCTGCGGCTGCAGTGCTACGACGGGCTGGAGCAGCGCGAGGCCCTGTACGAATGGAACTACGCCGCGCAACTGCTGCACCTGCGCGCGACTGAATTGCGCCCGCAGGGCCATGAAGACGCTGACCAGGTCGAGCGCGAGGTCTACCAGGACCGCTACCTGATCCGCCGCCCGCTGCTGCAGGCGCTGCAGGCCCCGGCGCCCGGCGCGGTGCTGCTGATCGACGAGGTGGACCGCGCCGACGAGCCGTTCGAAGCCTTCCTGCTCGAATACCTGGGTGAATACCAGGTCAGCATCCCCGAAATCGGCACCATCCGCGCCGTGGCCACGCCAGTGACCATCCTCACCAGCAACCGCACCCGCGAGCTTCACGACGCCGTCAAGCGCCGCTGCCTCTACCACTGGCTCGACTACCCCGACCGCGACCGCGAACTCGCCATCGTGCAGGCGCAGGTGCCGCAGGCCAGCAAAGCCCTGTCCGAGCAGGCGGCGAGTTTTGTCGGCCGCCTGCGCAGCGCCCCCTTTGCCAACGCCTTCCAGCGCGCACCGGGCATTGCCGAAAGCGTCGAATGGGCCAAGGCGCTGGTCGCGCTCGACACGCTGGTGGTCGACCCTGAAGTGGTGGCCGACACCGCCGGCATCCTGTTCAAGCAGCGCGAAGACGTGGCCGCCCTCACCCGCGACCTCGTCAACGACCTGCTCAAGCCCGAGGAAGAATCTGCGTGAGCTTCTCTGGCCTCAACCCGTTCGCCCTGAGCCTGTCGAAGGGTCGGCGCCCCGCGAGCCCTTCGACAGGCTCAGGGCGAACGGACGAAGCGCGTTTGAGCCATGCAGCTCGGTGATTCAAGAACCGGCAAGCTGGCCGACAACATCACCGGCTTTGGCCGCGCCCTGCGCCGAGCCGGGGTGCGGCTGGACAGCGCCCGCGTGGCACTGGCGCAAGAGGCCGCCATGCTGGTCGGCGTCGACCGCAAGCCCGACCTCAGCGCCGCCATGGAGGCCGTGATGGTCAGCCGCGAGCAAGACCGCATGGTGTTTCGCGAACTGTTCGACGTGTACTTTCGCAACCCCGAAGTCGCCAACAAACTGCTGTCGCAACTGCTGCCCAGCGCCGAAGGCAAGGCCGAACCCAGCCAGCGCCGCCCGCGCGTGCGCGAAGCCCTGTCGCCGCAACGCGCCTTTGGCCAGGCCCAGCCCAAAAAAGAAGACCAGAAAGTCGACTTTGACGCCGCCATGACGGCCAGCGACCTGCAGCGCCTCAAGCACGCCGACTTCAACGCGCTGTCGGCCAGCGAATACCGGCTGGTGGAACAGCTCGCGCGCGACGTCCGCCTGCCCGTGCCCACCGTGCCCTCGCGCCGCCTGCGCCCGGGCGTGCGCGGCGCGCGCATGCACTGGCCCGGCGTCATGCACGCCGCCGCGCGCACCGGCGGCGAACTCATGCGCCTGCCGCGGCTTGAGCGGCGCGAACAACCCCTGCCCCTGCTGGTGCTGGTGGACGTGTCGGGCTCGATGGAGCGCTATTCGCGCCTGCTGCTGGCCTTTTTGCACGCCGCCACGCGCGACATCGGTGGCCACAAGGGCCGCCGCGACGTGTTTGCCTTTGGCATGCACCTGACCGACCTCACCCCCGCCTTCCGCCTGGCCGACACCGACGCCATGCTCGGCGCGGCCAGCCTGGCCATTGAAGACTTTGCCGGCGGCACCCGGCTGGGCGAATCGCTGCGCGTGCTGCGCGAACAGCATGCCCGCCGCCTGGTGGGCCGGCGCACGCTGGTGCTCATCATCACCGACGGCCTGGACACCGGCGAACCCGACGACCTGGCCCGCGAACTGGCCTGGCTGCGCCGGCGCAGCCAGCGCCTGCTGTGGCTCAACCCGCTGCTGCGCTTTGACGGCTATGCGCCACTGGCGCGCGGCGCCGCCGTGCTGCACCGCCACGCGCATGGCATGCTGGCCGTGCACAACGTGAGCAAGCTGCAAGACCTGGCCAGCAGCCTGGCCGCGCTGATGAAAAAATAAACCCCAGACCGCACCCGCCCCCATCACCCCCAATCACCCCCAACAGGACACAACCCCATGGACATGCAAGGCAGCCGGCAACTCGCCGTCACCCAATCACAGGCGTGGAACGCCCTCAACGACCCCGCCGTCCTCAAGACCTGCATCCCCGGCTGCGACAAGGTCGAGGCCACGGGCGACAACCAATACGCCATCGGCCTGGCCGTCAAGATCGGCCCGGTGGCGGCCAAGTTCAACGGCAAGATCACGCTGTCCGACATCAACGCCCCGCACAGCTACAACATCGCGTTTGACGGCCAGGGCGGCGTGGCCGGTTTTGGCAAGGGCAACTCCACCGTCACGCTCGTGCCCAACGACGCCGGTTGCGAAATGCGCTACACCGTGCACGCCACGGTGGGCGGCAAGGTCGCGCAACTGGGCCAGCGCCTGATCGACGGCGCCGCCAAGGGCATGGCCGAAGACTTTTTCAAGCGCTTCGACGCCGAAATGGCCCGCCAGTACCCGGCCGCCTACGCCGAAGCCGCCGCCGCAAAGGCTGATGCAACGCAAGGCGCCGCACCACCGGCCGGCGCCAAAATCCCCCTGTGGGTCTGGGTGGCCGGTGCGGCCGCGCTGGCCTTGGCGGTGTACCTGCTGCGCTGAACGCGCCGCGCGCAACCCCGGAGAAAAGCCATGGAAAACCTCGATGTGATGGTGCTGCGCACCCTGCGCGACTGGCGCCTGGCCGGCCACCGCGCGCTGCTGGCCACCGTGGTGCGCACCTGGGGCAGCTCGCCCCGGCCCATTGGCTCCATCATGGCGCTGTGCGACAACGGCGCGGTGGTCGGCTCGGTGTCGGGCGGCTGCATCGAAGACGACCTCATCTACCGCTTCACCCAGGCCTATGGGCGCCCCGAAGGCGCGCCCGCGTCGGCCGACGAACCCCAGAACATCCCGGCCGGCCCGCCCGGCTTTGCCAAATACGGCGTCACCGCCGACGAAGCCCACCGCTTCGGCCTGCCCTGCGGCGGCACACTGGAACTGCTGCTCGAATACGACCCCGACGCCGCCAGCCTGCAGCAACTGGTGCAGGCCCTCGAGGCCGGGCGCCTCATGCAGCGCCGCGTGCGCCTGGCCGACGGCGCCGTCACCCTGGCCGCCGCGCAGGCGCCCCAGGCCCTCGGCGTGAGCGCCACCGAACTCGTCAACACCTTCGGCCCCGAATACCGCATGCTGCTCATCGGCGCGGGCCAACTCACCGAATACCTGGCCACCATGGCGCTGTTCAGCGGCTTTGCCGTCACCGTGTGCGACCCGCGCGAGGAATACCGCAGCGCCTGGAGCGTACCCGGCGTTGCCGTCGTGAGCGACATGCCCGACGACACCGTCATCGCCTTCCGGCCCGACCGCCGCAGCTGCGTGGTGGCCCTCACCCACGACCCCAAGCTCGACGACCTCGCCCTGCTCGAAGCCCTGCACACCGACGCCTTCTACGTGGGCGCCATCGGCAGCCGCCGCAACAACGAGGCCCGCCGCCAGCGCATGATCGAGCACTTTGACCAGACGGCTGAAGGCCTGCAACGCCTGCGCGGCCCCATCGGCATCTACATCGGCAGCAAAACCCCGCCCGAAATCGCCGTCAGCGTCATGGCCGAAATCCTGGCCGTGAAAAACGGCGTGACCCTGCCGCGCGACATGAACGTGGCCCAGGCCAAAAACGACCGCGCCGTCAGCGCCAACGACCCGGGCGACCTGGCCTGCAGCGTGCCCGAGCGCCGGCCGTGATGGGGGGTGTCAGCGGATGAAAAAGCGCACCCCCTACAGGTAAACCTTCTCCGTGCTCAGGCTATAGTGCAGGCACCGGACGCGCTCACGCACCGGATCAAGCAGTCGGACCGATGGCAACGCGGGCGTGCCGGGTTTCATGGGATTTTTATACCTGTTTATTTGTCAAGTGAATTGCCTTGCAACCCATGCTGCAAGCCACTGTCAGGAGACTTTGATGACCAGATTAATCCGCAGTCGGCGTTTTATTCCGCAGGTTTTGCGGGATACATTACGTTGGCCGTCATGAAACCACGCACTCTATTCCTTACACTTCTTCTATTGGCCGCCTCTGCCGTTCGGGCGGCGTCGACTAATACGTCATGCACTCCCGAGGCTGTTACCGCTCTTGAAGCTCGCGCTTCCCAAGGCGATGTTCGAGCGCAGTTCTGGCGCGGAACGCAGCTCGAAATGGGCGAGTGTGGCCCGAAAGACCTTGAGCGCGCCAATTCCCTGTTTCGTCAGTCGGCGGCTTTGGGCTTCCCGCCTGCGGTCCACGTTCTCGGAGTCATACAGCGTCGCGAAGGCAAGGACGCTGAAGCAATAAAGTATTTCGAGCAGTCCGCTCAACTTGGGTATCAGGCTGGGTTCGCCGATCTTGGTTTCACCTACGGCCTACGGGATTCTCCGGTGAGAGATGCCGTGCTGTCCTACGCGTGGCTCACTGTTGCAATCGCTCGTGAAACCAAAGCGCCTTTGCGCGAGTACCTGGAGTCTTCGCGTACCAAAGTCGCTCGCGCTTTGTCAGAGAGCGAACTTGCCAAGGCTCAAAGTATCGCCGAAGGCCTGGGCGAGAAGTTTTCATCCATTCCCGTGTGGTCGGACAAGCAATGACGGCCAACCCGGCAGTCGAACGGACCTGCGCAAAATACCGCACAGGCCGTTCACTTCTACGTTAGCCGTCATGAGGGTACTAGTTACAAGACACTCGGGTTGGTATGGGAAGTTCGCACCTCTTGACCTGCTGTGCAACGGCAGGCGCGTTGCATCTCTTCGTGAGAAGAAAAGCCATTCCTTCCAACTGGAACTCGCTGACATCCCTGCAACCCTAGAAGTGCGCATGCAAGATATGGTGGGCGGCCCGAAGCTCGTCGTGAGCAGCCTGTCAACGGATTTGAATCTTGAATGTGGGGCAGAAAGCTGGACGCTCTTTGACTTCTTCAACTTCGAGTTTCTCCCGAGCCTAAACAACAAGGTCTTCTATTTTCGGGAGGTGGGTCAAAAGTGAATTTTCAGACCCAACTTAGGCATGCGCCATTGGAACTACGCGGATGCATCTGCGTAGCAAAAGGGGCGTGCAATCGCGTAACGGCTAACAGGTTGCTCGTCACGGACACGCAGCAGCAGAGTGCCGCTTCGCGGCGCTTGCTGTGTGCCGGACAGCGCCAACGTTAGCCATCTTCAACCAGGCCGTAACCATGTCGAACCACATATTCACCTCACTTCTCGAAGCTCTCGAGGAAGAGTACGGCTCTGTCACCCAAGCAGAACTTGCCAATGCGTTGAAGGTTACGCAGCCAACCATCAGCAACTGGAAGAATGGTGGTGAACCGAGCAAGAGGAATCTGAAGAAGCTCATTGAATTCTTTCGAGCGCACCATGCTGCAACGCTCGTCAAGCCACTGCTTGAGTTTCAACCGATTCAACCTGTCAAATCTGGGAATGAATGGCGATTCAGCGCGGAGCAGAACGTCATCAATCACATCAAGGAAGAGACAGAGAAACGCCACGGCCTGTATCTGTTCTACGACAGTTCTGGTCACGCGATCTATCTTGGAAAGACAGAGGCCTCGCTGTACGGGGAGGCGAAGCAGCGTCTCAAGGCCACGCCAAATCGAGGCACCTATGTGCCGATCAAGACGACAAAGCCCCAGATGGGGCAAGTCGCCCGCTACCTTTCAGCCTACGAGGTCACTAATGTCGCTGCGGTCAAGAACCTTGAGTCGTTTATGTTGCGCGCCTTCGCGAACGATCTTCGAAATAAGAATGGCGGGAAGTTCAAGCCGTCCATGTAGCCCCCAGATGGCTAACCCTTCCTTCAAGCGGACGTGCCTACGGCACGCCGCTTAAGTCAAACGTTAGGCCCAATGCCCACGATGAGCGAATTCGCCACACTCCTTCAAGCCATAGCTGCTCTGCTATGGCCCATCTTCGCCTTCACGACACTCTTGATCTTTCGAAAGCAAATTGTCGAACTGCTCAAGCGCCTGAAGCGGGGCAAGCTACTGGGTCAAGAAATCGAACTGAACGAGTCGCTTGAAGCGCTTAACAAGTCTGCAGAGTCGGTCGAGCAGGAAGTCGCTGCTCTACCCGCGCCTGTGACGTCGCAAACGACAGCTATCGAACAAGCCCCGCAGGAAGAAGACACCGTTCGACTAGTGCTCTCTGAGGCTGCAAAGTCACCAAAGGCGGCGTTGATTCTCCTAGCCAGTGAACTTGAGAAACTGGCGCTGCAGATCCTAGCCAGCACCGGCCACCTTCAAGGGCGTAGGTTCATGCCGATACGTCGCTCTATTGAGGAGCTACAACGAACACTTGGTCTGCCAGCGCACGTGCAGAGTTCGCTGAACCTCTTCTGGAACGCCCGCAACCGCCTCGTGCATGGCGGAGAGGGAACCGATGAAGACATCCTCCGAGCAGTCGACTCCGGCATAACGATCTTGAAGTCTCTTCAGGCCCTTCCTCGCGAGACCAATATCGTGTATGAGCCAAGCGTGCCGGTCTATGTCGATTCAGGCCTCACGGTAGAACTGTTAGGCGCTCGCGGCATCATTCTTGAAACAACTGCGCCAGGCGGAGCGACGAAATCGCTGCGCATCTTTCCGACGACACGCACACATTTTCAGAAGGGCAAGCAGGTTGCGTGGGAGTGGAACATGCAGCAGGTGTTCCCACAGGCATGGTATCGGCACCCCGTGACTCAAATTCCAGAAGAGGCATGGTCAAGCGCCGCGGAGTTCGTTGGTCGCCACTTGGACGAGTTGCACCGCGATGGGGTCTAACCCTTCCATCGAGTGGGTGCCCAAAAGGCTGCGCCTTTCGGTCACCCCTCATGTCAAACGTTAGGCCGCACAACCAACGCCATGGCGCTCCCTCCGGCCTCGAACTCCAAGCCAAACGTTCGGAGCGCTTCAGTCTCGATCAGCGAAGCCCGTGAAAGTCCAGAAATAGCCTCCCCTCAAGTCACAACATTCGAGAACGGAGAACCCAATGAAGCAGGCGCGTTATCAAGGCAAAGTGATCGAAGCAGCCGAAGGGGTGGACCTCAAGGAACGCCATGGAAGTCAACTTGACTTTCGCTGCGTCGAATGCGGTACGCCGGCCCGGGTGGAGCGAGCAGGAGGCCACATGCCTGATCGCTTTGAACACTTGGAGCGCAATGACCACTGCTCGCTGGTTCATCGGAGGCGCGCCACGTGAGCCATTCCGCCGCAGCGGCATCAGGTTGTGAAAGCCGCTGACACTGGCATTTTGTGCCTATTCCCGGTGCGGCCTAACCCATCGAGAGGACAAACACCGGCAAGCCGGTGTTTGCCTCTCATCTCAAACGTTAAATTTCACGCAAACTGCTTGAATCCATCATCGCTTAATTATCTCAAAAGTGCTATATTTGCTGCATGAAGTGGGAGATCAAATATCACGATGAAAAGTTGCAGGCTGATGTGCTGGCGTTACCGCCAGGAATTTTGGCCAGATACTTTCATTGCGCCGATCGCATGGTTGAGTTCGGCCCAGATTTAGGAATGCCTCACACGCGGGCAATGAGCATGGGGCTCTTCGAGTTGCGTTTGAAATCCCGTGAGGGTATTGGGCGGGTTTTTTATTGCACATTGGTGGATCGCAAGATCGTCATGCTCCATCAATTTGTGAAGAAAACCGATAAGACACCTCCCAAAGAATTGGCACTTGCTCGCAAGCGAATGAAGGAGTGGAAAAATGTTGACACATAAACAACTTCGCACCAAGGCACTGGCTAATGCTGAGGTAAAGGCGGAATACGAAAAACTGGCCGATGAGTTTTCTCTTTTGGACGAGTTCTTGAAGGCGCGTGCCGCGCAAGGTCTAACCCAGGCGCAGGTGGCAGAAAAGATCGGCACCACGCAGTCTGCTGTAGCGCGTATGGAGTCGGGTAGCGGCAAGCATTCGCCGTCTCTGGCAACACTGACCAAGTATGCGGATGCTTTGGGGTGCAAGCTGGAGGTTCGGTTGGTTCGTAGGCCCAGGCCAGCGAGAAATTTAACTGGTCGTCCAAGCCCGACAACGCCCAAACGCGTTGCGGCTTGACGATGAGGCGTAGGAAATCTAACCCTTCCTATATGGACTCCCCCACAAGGGCAAGAAACTGACTGATGTATTGGCTGTTGGGGAATCGCCTGCAGTCGTATATCCGGCATCTGAGGTGGACTCTGTCGTGGTCCGTGCCAGCATGGAATCTGCGGGACCGGCGCTGGTTGTGGCAAGCTACAGTTTGTTCTGCGTAATCGCGTCGGAGATCACTATGACCACCAGTCTCGAAGTCCTGGAAGCCGAAGCCCTGAAGCTTGCCCCGGCGGATCGTTCGCACCTCCTTGAGCGCCTCATCGCCAGCCTCGACGCCGATCCCGAGGTCGAGGAAGCTTGGGAAATGGAAGCGGATCGGAGGGAGGCCTCATTGAAATCGGGCTCCGCGACCGAGGTCTCCGGCCAGGAAGCCATGAGTCGCCTTCGGTCAAGGCTTGCTCGGTGACGTATTCGCTTCACCCCGGTGCCGAGCAAGACATTGCTGACGCCCTGGATTTCTACACGGAGCAGGCTGGCTTACCGGTGGCGCAGCGGTTCCTCGACGAGTTCGAACGCGTTGCCAGGCTTTTGGTCACGCATCCTGGTTTCGGCACACCAACCACAAAGGGTCGCCGGGTATTTCCGCTGCGTGTCTTTCCGTACTCCGTCGTATATCGGAGTCTTGAGACGGGCATTCGAATCATCGTCGTTCGCCACCAGCACAGAAAGCCAGGCTACGGCGGTGCAAGGCTGTAGCGGCGTGGTGCGCTTTCGCGACGAGACGCCCAACCCTTCCATCGAGCGGACGTGCCTACGTGCACGCCGCTCATGTCAAACGTTCGGCCTCACAGAAGACGCCCGTTGACCACTATGCGCTTTAGGCGTATAATCGTCAAATGCTCACCGCCGTCGAAAGCCCCATCTTCCAGAAGCTGTGGCCGCGGTACTGGGACGAGGATGAGCGTGCCGAGTTCGCGTCCTTCATTGCACTGAACCCAGAAGCCGGCTCCGTAATTCGTGGCTCTGGTGGCGTCAGGATCATCTACCTTGCTCGAAACGAAGCTGGCGAGGTCTATCTGCTCACTCTATATGCCAAGTCCGAATCAGAGAACATCTCCCTCAGCACACTCAAGGAGATTCGTCGTGCCCTCGAAATCTAGGAAGCTCAATCCCTCCGAGATCGCTGCGTTCGAAGCGAAGCGAGACCTCGGTGCGGAAATCCTGCAGTCCATCAAAGACATGAAGGCGGGCAAAGGCAAAGTTGTGGTCTCCTCGGCCACAGAGGCACGAGAAGCCACAGGTCTGTCTCAGTCTCAGTTCGCCAACCTGCTGGGCGTCTCCGTTCGCACGCTCCAAGGCTGGGAGCAAGGACGAAAGCAACCAAGTGGTGCGGCACGCACGCTCCTTGCAATAGCTCGCACCAATCCAAAGGCGGTTCTGGCGGTCTCGGCACAGTGAGGCCGAACCCCTCGCTCAAGCGGAGCGGCAATGCGTTCATCGCACCAGGCCAGGTGGGCGTCGAGCTCGGCCCATTGCGCCTGGGCGCGATGCAGCGCCATGCGGGCGATGCCGCCGAGTTCGTTGCTGCCGTCTTCCAGCACATCAGGCAGGGCCAGGCGCAGGACTTCTCCTTCCAACATGGGTTTCAGATTGACTTCCAAAACCAATCTTGGCACTTCGATGCCGTCGCCCGGGAGTGGGAAGTCCCTTCGTATTCCAATCGAGCGGACGTGCCTACTTGCACGTCGCTCATGTCAACCGTTAAACCGTAGAAGAAATATTCAACGCGCTGGTTGCAATTGGTTAGCGTCAGACCTCGCGGCCGGGCCGGAACCGGCCGGGCGTTCTACTGCTTCATGGCAAGCAGGCGCGTTACCATATTGCACGCATTCATCAAGAAGACCCATCGCTGCGCTGGTGCCGGTGGTGCTCACGGCCTTCCTCTCCATCCCGTTCAATCTGGGCGGCCACCCCGGTGAACCGCGGCGGGGCTGAAACTCGACAACGACCCCGCACGCATGTCGCAACGCGGGTTTGCGGCCGAGGCCCAGTCCTTTGTGGGATCATGCGGAGGGTGCTATTCCGTCGGACAAACTGGGGTCGGAGAATATCCGGCGATCGTTATTCCTTCAGCGTCACAAGCGAGCATCATGAGTTCTCCCCTCTCAGAAGACGCACCGATTGCGGTCGTGCGGTACTCTGCTACCTGGCCGGGACTGTTCGCCGCGGAAGCGCTGGTGCTTCGAGCCGCGCTCGAACCCTGGCTCGTTGCCGAAGTCGAGCATATTGGCAGCACAGCAGTTGTCGGTCTGGCAGCCAAACCAGTCGTCGACATCATGGCGCCAGTCCGAGACTTGGAGTCGTCAAGGCGGGCGATCCCGGCAGCCCAATCGGTGGGCTACTGCTACTACCCGTACAAGCCCGACCAGATGCACTGGTTTTGCAAGCCCTCGCCTGCAGCGCGTACTCATCACCTGCATCTCATTCCTTGGCGCAGTCAGCTCTGGCAAGAGCGTCTTGATTTTCGGGATGCCCTGCGCAAGTGCTCCTCCTTGGCGCAGCAATACGCGAGCCTGAAGTTGGAACTTGCTGCCCGCTATCCCCTTGACCGAGAGGCGTATACGGAGGCCAAGGCTCCGTTCATTGCTTCAGTGCTCAGCGCATGGCGCGCGACGCTGCCAAATGCGGACTAACTCCTGACCGGGACTTCCCATGTAGTCAAAAGGCGCTGGCGATAGGCATTCCTTGGGTGGTCACGGCGGCCCTCTGCCAGTCGTGCTTTTTGTGCAATGCGTAAATCTAGCATCCGGCGCACGGCGTGACAGAATTTGAAAAACTCGCGCGCCCAGAGAAGTGGCACCCAGTTGCCGTTAACCGCAAGCCTCACGGTGCGCGGCTCGCTTGGGACGGGGAAGCCCCTTTCATTCGTTAAATAGATGTAGTTCCTTGCAGCTTGACTTGCGGCGAATCATACATACAATGTATGTATGATTAAGTTCGAATGGGATGAGCCCAAAGCCATTGCGAATCTCAAAAAGCATCAGGTGTCTTTTGAAGAAGCGAAGTCGATTTTCTTCGATGAATTTGGTGTTCAGTTCGTCGACGAAGAACATTCATCCGATGAGGAGCGCTTCCTGATGCTTGGCATGAGCTCAGGTGCAAAGCTCCTCATCGTCTGTCATTGTGAGCGGGAACATGGTGCAGTGATTCGCATCATCTCAGCGCGCAAGGCGACCAAGCGCGAAAGCGCGTTTTATCGAGGTGGACAACCATGAAAGCAGAATACGATCTTTCCAAACTGAAGTCTCGCAAGAACCCATATGCATCCAAGCTAAAGAAGCCTGTGACCATGCGTCTTTCTGAGGATGTTGTGGACTATTTCAAGGGAATGGCCGATGAATCCGGCGTCCCCTATCAGAGTCTGATTAACTTGTACCTGCGCGACTGCCTTGCCAACAGTCGGAAAGTGCAAATCAACTGGCCACATGCTGCTTAACAAGTTGTACATGGACTCCCCCTCAAGCGCAACAAACTGACTGATAGATTGGCTGTTGGGGAATCGCCTGCAGTCGTATCTCCGGCATCTGAGGTGGGATCGTGCTTTCCCGTGCCGACATGGACGCCGCCTGAAGGCGGTACAAGATGGCTGAACTGAAGTACGGACCCGTGGCTCACGACCATCAGGCGCGCCGCCTGTAACGGGTGCGCATTCAATTTACAAGATAAATTGGCAGATAGCCCCCGTAAAAAGTTCATTGTTTGCTACTGATGGCATAGCAACCACCAAGACCAACACCTCAGCCCCGCTTCAGATGGCAGGCTCATGATTCATGGCATCGCCCCCGACTTTCAAGGAGCCACCATGAACCCCGTCCTTTTTGCCTTCGCCCGCCAATACGCCGCCGTGGTCATCGCCGCGCTGGTGCCGGTGGTGCTCACGGCCTTCCTCTCCATACCGTTCAATCTGGGCGGCCACCCCGGCGAACCGCGGCCTGCGCAGTCGGTGGTGGGGCGGCATATGACGTGAGCGTGTGGCGTCGGCTGACTGCGCATCGACAGCCAGGCTTGATGCAAAAAACCTGTTAGGCCCGGACCGCCGCAGGTGCGGCTTCGTGATCGCCCCCGCTACCCCGCCTTCGCCAGATACCGCTGCGCCCACGCCGCAATGACGGCGGCGGCGTAGCGGGCGTCTTCGGCGCGGGTCAGCAGGTGGTCGGCGCCGTCGAGCGAGATGAACGATTTGGGGTGGCGCGCGGCCATGAAGATGCGGCGGGCGTTGTCCACGTCGACCACGTTGTCCAGCGGCGCGTGCAGCACCATCAGTGAGCGCTGCAGGTTGTGGATGCGGTCTTCCTGCGCCTGGCCGGCCAGGTCGCTGAGGAATTCACGGCGCACGGTAAAGGGCCGCCCGCCCAGTTGCACGGTGGCCTGGCCTTCGGCTTCAATGCTGTGCACGGCGTCGCCCAGCTGGTGGGCCACGTGCGCGGGCTCAAAGGGTGCGCCCAGCGTGGCCACGGCCACGCAGTCGGGCACGCGGTGCGCGGCGGCCAGCACGGCCGCGCCCCCGAGTGAATGGCCGATCAGCAGCGCGGGGGGGCCGTGGTGGGTGCGCAGCCAGTCGGCCGCGGCCACGAGGTCGGCCACGTTGGAGCTGAAGTGGGTGTTGGCAAAGTCGCCGCCGCTGTCGCCCAGGCCGGTGAAGTCAAAGCGCAGCACGCCCACGCCGGCTTCGGCCAGCGCGCGCGCAATGTGGGCGGCGGCCTTGCTGTCTTTGGAGCAGGTGAAGCAGTGGGCAAACACGGCCCAGGCGTGGGGCGGGGTGTCGGGGGTGTCCAGGCGGCCGGCGAGCGTGTCGCCCTGGCTGCCGGGGAATTCAATGCGTTGGCTGGGCATGGGGGATGGCCTTTTGTAGCTTGCGGGATTGCCACAAGCACATGATAGGTCCATCACGTCAACCTTGATGCAGCTCAAGCATCGGGTGGCGCTCACCCGGGACAATGACCATTCTTGTCACTGCATGCCATCCAACGCCCCCATGACCGCCTCGCTTCTTCTGGCCACCTTGGTGGCGGCATGGCTGTTGCAGTTGGCTTTGGGGGTGGGTGTTTGGGTTTGGCGCCGGCGCGGCCACGCGATGCTGGCCCCGCGGCCTGCCAGTGCCCAGGCGCCGCACGGGGCACAGGGCGCCTGGGCCGGGTGGCGCGACTTTCGCGTGGAACGGCGCGAGTTTGAGGATGATGGGCAGGCCCAGTGTTCGTTCTACCTGGTGCCGGTGGACGGTGTGCCGTTGCCGCCGTTCAAGCCGGGCCAGTTCCTGACTTTCCAGTTTATGTTGCCGCCAGACCGTGCTGCGGCGGCACCTGTGACGCTGGGCGCGGCGCGCACGCTCACACGCTGCTATTCGCTGTCGGACCGGCCAGACCCGAAGGCGTTCCGGATCACGGTCAAGCGCGTGCCGGCACCCGCCCACCAACCCGACTGGCCGCCCGGTGCGGTGTCCAATTACCTGCATGACCATTTGCATGAAGGCGATGTGCTGCAGGTTCGCGCACCGGCGGGTCATTTTTATCTGGACGCGGCACCCGATGTGCCGGCGGTGCTGATCGGCGGAGGCATCGGCATCACGCCCATGATGAGCATGCTGCGCTGGTGCCTGGCCGAGCAACCCGGTCGCCCGGTGCACCTGTATTACGGCGTGCGCAACCGTGCCGAGCAGGCGTTCAAGCCGACGCTGGAGGCGCTTGCCGCGGCGCATCCGGCGTTGCACCTGAATGTCGTGTACAGCCAGCCCGGCGCCGACGATGTGCCCGGCCGCGACTTCCAGCACGCAGGGCGGGTCGATGTGGACCTGCTCCGCCGAACGCTACCGCACGGCCGGCACCAGTTTTATATCTGTGGCCCCGCCCCGATGATGGAAAGCCTGGTGCCGGCCCTGGCCGCGTGGGGGGTGGCGCCCGCCGACATTCACTTTGAAGCGTTTGGCCCGGCGTCGGTGCCTTCGCTGGCGCCCGCGTCCGGTGAAGCTGCGCCTGCGCCCGTCGGGCCGGTGGAGATCAGGTTCAGCCAGACGGGCCGCACCGTGGTGTGGGACGGGCAGGACAACAACCTGCTGGACTTTGCCGAGCGGCATGGTGTGGCGGTGGAGTCGGGGTGCCGCTCGGGCGGGTGTGGCAGTTGCCAGGTCGGCCTGACCGGCGGCGACGTGCGCTATGTCAACACCCCTGACTTTGACGTGGCCCCGGGACACTGCCTGCTGTGTGTCGGCACACCCGCGACAGCGCTGGTGCTGGAGGCCTGAACCCCATGCAAGCCCGCCTGATCCGCCACGAAGTCTTGCCGTTCCTGCTGGCGCTGCTGGCGCTGGGGGCGGCGGCCCTGGCGCTGGATGCGCTGCTGCATGTGTTCAATGTCGTGTGGGTGGGGCGTTACCTGGGCATCCCCGGCACGTTGCTGATCATCGGTTCGTTTGGCTATTCCATGCGCAAACGCAAGCTCATCCAGCAGGGCCACCCGGCGAAGTGGTTGCGCTGGCACGAGCGCATGGCGTGGCTGGGCTCGCTGTTGGTGCTGGTGCATGCGGGCATCCACTTCAATGCCATCCTCGGGTGGCTTGCGGTGTGGGCCATGCTGATCAATGTGGCCAGCGGGTTCACTGGAAAATACCTGCTCGAACGCGCGCGCAAACGGCTTGAATCCGCGCGCCAGAAGATGCGGGATCACGGCCTGTCGCCGCAGCAGCTGGAAGAGCGCGCCTATTGGGACACCATGACCTTCGACGCGGTCAAGAAGTGGCGCGCCGTCCACATCCCCATCACACTGGCGTTTGGCGTGCTGGCGCTGGCCCACATCGTGGCGATTTTCCTGTTCTGGGGCTGGAAATGAAGCGCCGCTGGCTGTTGCTGCTGATCGCGGCCAATCTGGCGGTCGTGCTGGTGCTGTTGTTTGTGTACCCGCACCTGATGGTGAGCCCCGGCGCGCTGGTGAGCGGCCACACCGAACTGGCCACCGACTGCTTTGCCTGCCATGCGCCGTTGCGCGGGGTGGCGGCCGACCGATGCATCACCTGCCACGCCCTGCCCGACATCGGCCTGCGCACGACCAAGGGCGTGGCGCTGCCCCAGAAGACCGTCAAGGCGTCTTTCCACCAGGAACTGATTGAGCAGGATTGCGCAGCCTGCCACAGCGACCACGCGGGCCCCAGGCTCACCCAGCGCAGCCGCAAGCCGTTTTCGCACGGGCTGCTGCGCACCGCCGTGCAGGAGCGCTGCGAGAGCTGCCACAAGACCCCGACCGACCGCCTGCACCAGCAGATCCAGGGCAACTGCGGTCAATGCCACAGCACCAAGGCATGGACGCCCGCCACCTTCGACCACGACCAGTTCTTCGTGCTCGACGGCGACCACAACGTCAAGTGCGTCACCTGCCACACGGGGGGCGACTACAAGCGCTACACCTGCTATGGCTGCCATGAACACCAGCCCGACCGGATTCGCGCCAAGCACATCAAGGAAGGCATTCCAGACTTTGAGAACTGCGTTGAATGCCACCGCAGCGCCGACGAGGAGCCCAAAGGCAAAGGCAAAGGCAAAGCCGATGGCAAAGACCGCAAAAAAGAAAAAGACCGCCAGCGCGATTAAAACCCCAGCGGGGTTTCATGGCGGTCAAGTTAAAGACAAATATGGCGGTTTTCCCCCGCCAAATGGCGTTACTTTGCTATCAATAACGTCACTGTCCTGATGCCCGCCAGCGTCAACAGCAGCGAGCCGAACAGGTGCATGGCCGCGGTGCCCAGGGCCAGCGCGTAGCGTTGGGTTTGCAGCAGGGCCACCACTTCGGCCGAGAAGCTGGAGAACGTGGTCAGCGCGCCCAGAAAGCCCGTGACCAGCGCCAGCCGCCACACCGGGTCCAGCTGGGGCAGGGCCTGAAAACCCGCCACGCACAGGCCCACCAGGTAGCCGCCGATGAGGTTGGCGGCCAGCGTGCCCCAAGGCAGCGCCGCGCCGGGGTGGTTGAGCCACAGCCCCAGGCCCCAACGCCCCAGCGCGCCCACGCTGGCCCCGATGCAGATGGCAAGAACGGACGTCATGGGCAATTCTACGAACCGGGGCGGGCGTGCCGGCCTAGCGCCCCATCATCTGCTGCGGCAGCCAGGTGACGATGCCGGGGAAGAGGTAGATCAGCGCGATGGCGCCGCACATCAGCAAAAACATGGGCAGCGTCACGCGCGCGATCCAGGGCAGGTCGCGGCCGGTCATGCCCTGCAGCACAAACAGGTTGAAGCCCACGGGCGGCGTGATCTGCGCCATCTCGACCACCAGCACCACAAAGATGCCGAACCAGATCGGGTCGATGCCCGCCGTCTGAATGGTGGGCATGATCACGCCCATGGTCAGCACCACCATCGAGATGCCGTCCAGAAAGCACCCGAGGATGATGAAGAACACCGCCAGCGCCGCGATCAGTTGCGCCTGGCTCAGGCCCAGCGAGGCGATCCATTCGGCCAGATGCCGCGGCAGCCCGATGTAACCCATGCTGAGCGTGAGAAAGGCCGCGCCCGCCAGGATGAGCGCGATCATGCAGTACAGGCGCGTGGCGCCCATGAGCGAATCCTTGAAGGTCTGCCAGGTCATCGAGCCCTGCACGCTGGAGATCAGCAGCGAGCCCACCACGCCCACCGCGGCGGCTTCGGTGGCCGTGGCCAGGCCGGTGTAGATCGAGCCCAGCACCGCGCCAATGAGCGCGACCACCGGGATCAGGCTGCGCGAGGCCGACAGCTTTTGCATGAAGCTGAGCACCGGGTCGCGCGCGGGCACCTGCCCCGGGTTGCGCAGCGCCCACAGCATGATGTAGCCCGAGAACAGCGCCGCCAGCATCAGCCCCGGCAGCACGCCGGCAATGAACAGCCGGGCGATCGAGACTTCGGCCGTGACGCCATAGACGATCATGATGATCGACGGCGGGATCAGCAGGCCCAGCGTGCTGGCGCCGGCCAGCGTGCCCACGATCATGGGTTCGGGGTAGCCGCGGCGCGAGAGTTCGGGCAGCGTCATCTTGCCGATGGTGGCGCAGGTGGCCGCGCTGGAGCCCGACACCGCCGCAAAGATGGTGCAGCCCACCACGTTGGTGTGCAGCAGCCGCCCGGGCAGCGCCTGCACCCAGGGCGCCAGGCCCTTGAACATGTCCTGGCTGAGCCGGGTGCGAAACAAGATCTCGCCCATCCACACAAACAGCGGCAGCGCGGTGAGCGTCCAGCTGCTGGCCGAACCCCAGATCGTGACGGCCATGGCGTCGCCCGCCGGGCGCGCGCTGAACAGCTGCATGCCGATCCAGGCCACGCCCGACAGCGTGAGGCCGATCCACACGCCGCTGCCCAGAATCAGGAACAGCGTGACCAGCAGCAGGCCGGTGATGGCGAAGTCACTCATTGCGCAGGGCCTCGCTTGGGGTGGCGGTCTGGCGCTGGCCGCGCAGCTCCAGCACCAGTTCGTCCACGAACGCGATGGCCAGGATCACCGTGCCCAGCGCCATGGCCAGTTGCGGAATCCACAGCGGCGTGGCGTCGCTGGCGGTGGACACGTCGTTGAACCCATGCGACTGCCAGGCCAGCTTGCAGCTGTACAGCGCAAACAGCACGGCCAGCACCGCAGCCACGCCCAGCGACCAGACTTCCATGGCTTTCTTCCAGCGGCCGTGCAGCGCGTTGATGAGCAGCGTCACGCGGATGTGCTCGCCGCGCTTGAGCGTGTGCGCCAGCGCCAGAAAGCCGGTGGCGGCCATGAGGTAGCCTGCGTAGGCGTCGGTGCCTGGCACGTGAAAGTGCAGCTGCCGGCTCACGATCGACAGCAGCACCATCAGCAGCAGACCCACCAGAAAAAGCGCCGCCAGGGCGGCGGCGCTGTCGTACAGGCCGTTGAGCAGTTTGCGCATCACGTGAAAAGCGTGGGAGGCATATCCAGCGCGGGGGTCATAGGCCGCCGCGCCGGGCCGCCCCAAGCCAGGCCAGCCCCCTCGGGGGGCAGCGCAGTACACGAAGTGACCAGCGTGGGGGTCATTACTTCTTGAAGGCGTCAATCAGGCCCTTGCCCTCCGGGCCGGCCTTGTCCAGCCATTCCTTGAGCATGGTGTCGCCCACCTTGGCCATGTCGGCCTTGAGCGCGGCCGACGGCGCCACGATGTTCATGCCGTTGGCCTTGAGCTTGTCGGTCGATTCGGTGTTGACGCGCTTGCTGGCCGCCCAGCCGCGCACCTCGGCGTCGGCCGCGGCCTTGAGCAGCGCGTCCTGCGTGGGCTTGTCGAGCGCGTCAAAAGCCTTCTTGTTGACCAGCACGGCGTTCTTGGGCAACCAGGCCTGGGTGTCGTACCAGTATTTGAGGTGCTCGTAGGTTTTGGTGTCCACGCCGGTGGAGCCCGACGACATGTACGACTCGACCACGCCCGTGGCCATGGCCTGCGACAGCTCGGCCGCCTGCACGGTGACGGGCTGCGCGCCCACCAGCTCGGCGATGCGGGCCGTGGCCGGGCTGTAGGCGCGCCACTTCACGCCCTTGAGGTCGGCGCCGGAGTTGATCGGCTTTTTCACGTAGATGCCTTGGGGCGGCCACGGCACGGCGTACAGCAGCGCCATGCCGTCGGCGGCGAGCTTCTTCTCGAGCAGCGGCTTTTGCGCCTTGTAGAGCTTCATGGCTTCGTCGTAGCTGTCGGCCAGGAAGGGCAGGCCGTCGGCGCCAAAGATCTGCCATTCGTTCTGGAAGTTGGCCAGCAAAATCTCGCCGGCTTGTGCCTGCCCGCCCTGCACCGCGCGCTTGATCTCGGGCGCCTTGAACAGCGACGCGTTCGCGTGCACCGTGATCTTGAGCTTGCCGCCGGTGGCCTTGTCCACATCGGTGGCGAACTCCTGCAGGTTCACCGAATGGAAGTTGGTGGCGGAGTAGGCGGCGGGCAGGTCCCATTTGGTTTGGGCGGCAGCGCCCAGCGCCAGGCCGGTCAGGGCCAGGCCCACGGCGGTGTTCAGGGTACGTCGGGTCAGGTTCATGTGCACTCCTCGGTGTGTGGATGTTCGTGAAAGAAGCAAGGGCCAAAGCATATGCCGTACCCGGTGCGGCCTGGGGTGGGGCCGCTTGGGGGTTTTCCCGGGTTGGCCGACAGGAATGGCCCGAGTGCTTGAAGTTTAGGAATCATTTCGATAAAGTGTCAACAAATTATCAACGTTTTATTGAAATTTAAGGGAAAGTCCGCATGGCCCGCAAACCGCCCGCCCCCGCTGCCGCACCGGCCGTGGCCCCCGACGCCGCTGCGGCCAGGGCGGCCGCGCCGCGCGGGCGGGGCATTGTGTCGTCGTCGCACCTGGTGTCGCCGCGCAGCCAGGAAACGTCGGAATTCGAGTTCGGCCTGATCGTGGCGTGGAACGCGTTCTCGCGCTGGGCGGTGCGCTGCATGGCCGCCGCCGACCACCCCGACCTCACCATCACCGACGTGCTGCTGCTGCACCACGTGAACCACCGCGCCCGCAACAAGAAGCTGGCCGACATCTGCTTCGTGCTCAATTACGAAGACACGCACGTGGTGGCCTACTCGCTCAAGAAGCTGGTGGCGGCCGGCCTGGCGCAGACCGAAAAAGCCGGCAAGGAAGTGCTCTACAGCCCCACGCCCGCGGGCGAGGCCGCCGTGCAGCGCTACCGCGAGGTGCGCGAGCAGTGCCTGATCGACAACCTCGACGCGCAGATGAACCACGACATCGGCGAGGTGGCGCGCATGCTGCGCACCATGTCGGGGCTGTACGACCAGGCGGCGCGCGCGGCCACGTCGCTGTAATCCAGATAATGCAATATCAGTAGCAAACTTTGTCCATTTGACGGGGGCTAAGGCCCTAAAACACTTCAAAAATGACTGAAACCACCTCTGTTATCGAGGGCCCTGCGCCCACCTCGCCGCGCCGCTGGCAGTTCTGGATCGACCGTGGCGGCACGTTCACCGACATCGTGGCCCGGCGGCCCGACGGCACGCTGCTCACCCACAAGCTGCTCAGCGACCACCCCGAGCAGTACCAGGATGCGGCGGTGGCGGGCATCCGCCATCTGCTGGGGCTGAAACCCGGCGAGCCGGTCACGCCGCAGCAGGTCGAATGCGTGAAGATGGGCACCACCGTGGCCACCAACGCGCTGCTCGAACGCAAGGGCGAACCCACGCTGCTGGTCACCACGCGCGGCTTTCGCGACGCGCTGCGCATTGCCTACCAGAACCGCCCGCGCCTGTTTGACCGCCACATCGTGCTGCCCGAGCTGCTGTACAGCGCCGTGGTCGAGGCGCACGAACGCGTGGGCGCGCAAGGTGAGCTGATCGAGCCGCTGGACGAAGCCCATCTGCGCCAGGCCCTGGCGGCGCAGCACGCGCAGGGCCTGCGCAGCGTGGCCATCGTCTTCATGCACGGCTACCGCTACACCGCGCACGAGCAGGCGGCCCGCCGCATGGCGCTGGAGCTGGGCTTCACGCAGGTCAGCACCAGCCACGAGACCAGCCCCATGATGAAGTTCGTGAGCCGTGGCGACACCACGGTGGTGGACGCCTACCTCTCGCCCATCCTGCGCCGCTATGTCGAGCAGGTGGCCGCCGAGATGCCCGGCGTGCGGCTGTTTTTCATGCAGTCGTCGGGCGGGCTGACCGACGCCCACGTGTTCCAGGGCAAGGACGCGATCCTCTCCGGCCCGGCCGGCGGCATCGTGGGCATGGCGCGCACGGCCCAACTCGCCGGGCATGACAAGGTGATCGGCTTTGACATGGGCGGCACCTCCACCGACGTGTCGCATTACGCGGGCGAGTTCGAGCGCGAGTTCGAGACCCAGGTGGCCGGCGTGCGCATGCGCGCGCCCATGATGAGCATCCACACCGTGGCGGCGGGTGGCGGCTCGATTCTGGAATTCGACGGCGCGCGGTTTCGCGTGGGCCCGCAAAGCGCGGGTGCCAACCCCGGCCCGGCCAGCTACCGGCGCGGCGGCCCGCTGGCCGTGACCGACGCGAACGTGATGGTGGGCAAGATCCAGCCGCAGCACTTCCCGCGCGTGTTTGGCCATCATGGCGATGAATCGCTGGACACCGCGGTGGTGGCCGAACGCTTTGGCGCACTGGCCGCGCGCACCGGCCGCAGCGCCGAGGAGGTGGCCGAAGGCTTCATCCAGATCGCGGTGCAGCAGATGGCCAACGCCATCAAGAAGATTTCAGTGGCGCGCGGCTACGACGTCACGCGCTACACGCTGCAGTGCTTTGGCGGCGCGGGCGGGCAGCACGCCTGCCTGGTGGCCGACGCGCTGGGCATGACGCGCGTGTTCGTGCACCCGCTGGCCGGGGTGCTGAGCGCCTACGGCATGGGCCTGGCCGACCAGAACGTGATCCGCGAGCAGGCGGTCGAGCTGCCGCTGGCGGCCGGTGCGTTGCCGCAGATTGGCGCCGCGCTCGACGCGCTGGCCACCAGCGCGCAGACCGAGCTGGCGCGCCAGCAGGCCAACGCCGGCGCGGTCACGGTGCAGCGGCGCGTGCACGTGCGCTACGAGGGCAGCGACTCGGCGCTGGTGGTGCCGTGGCCCGCCGCGCCCGCGCCCGGCGCTGGCGTGGCCGCGCGACCCCTTGAGGCGGTCATCGACGCCATCGTGGCGGCTTTTGAGGCCGCCTACCGCCAGCGCTTTGCCTTCCTGATGCACGGCAAGCGCATGGTGGTGGAGGCGGTGTCGGTGGAGGCCATCGTCGCGGGCGACGCCCCGGACGAGCCGCGCCACCCCACCTTCGCGCCACGCGAGGTGCCGCGCCGCGAAACCGTGCGCATGTACTCGGGCGGCCAGTGGCACGCGGCCGCGCTGGTGGTGCGCGAAGACCTGCGCCCCGGCGACGTGATCCCCGGCCCCGCCATCATTGCCGAAAAAAACGCCACCACCGTGATCGAACCCGGCTGGGAGGCCGAGCTCACGGCGCTTGACCACCTGGTCCTTGACCGGCGCGTGCCCCGCACCGCCACCTTTGCCGCGGGCACCACGGCCGACCCGGTGCTGCTGGAGGTGTTCAACAACCTGTTCATGAACATCGCCGAGCAGATGGGCCTGCAGCTGCAGAACACGGCCTACTCGGTCAACATCAAGGAGCGGCTCGATTTCTCCTGCGCGCTGTTTGATGCCGAGGGCAACCTGATCGCCAACGCCCCGCACATGCCGGTGCACCTGGGGTCCATGGGCGAGAGCATCAAGACCGTGATCCGTGAAAACGCAGGCACCCTGCAGCCCGGCGACGTGTACGCGCTGAACGACCCCTACCACGGCGGCACGCACCTGCCCGACGTGACCGTCATCACGCCGGTGTACCTGGGCGCCGACACGCAACCCACGTTCTACGTGGGTTCGCGCGGCCACCATGCCGACATTGGCGGCACCACGCCGGGCTCGATGCCACCATTTTCCACGCGCATCGAGGAAGAAGGCGTGCAGATCAACAACTTCAAGCTGGTGGCGCAGGGCGTGCTGCGCGAGGCCGAGATGATCGCGCTGCTGCAAAGCGGTGAACACCCTTCACGCAATCCGCAGCAGAACATGGCCGACCTCAAGGCGCAAATTGCCGCCAACGAAAAAGGCGTGCAGGAGCTGCGCAAGATGGTCGGGCAGTTTGGCCTGGACGTGGTGCAGGCCTACATGGGCCATGTGCAGGACAACGCCGAAGAATCGGTGCGCCGCGTCATCACCCGCCTGAAAGACGGGGCCTTCACCCTGGCGCTGGACAACGGCGCGCAGATTCAGGTGGCGATCCGCGTCGATGCCAGGCAGCGCAGCGCCGAGATCGACTTCACCGGCACCAGCCCGCAGCAGACCAACAACTTCAACGCGCCCACGGCCGTGTGCATGGCGGCGGTGCTGTACGTGTTTCGCATGCTGGTGGACGACGACATCCCGCTCAACGCGGGGTGCCTCAAGCCGCTCAAGGTCATCATCCCCGACGGATCCATGCTCAACCCGCACCCGCCGGCCTCGGTGGTGGCGGGCAATGTCGAAACCTCGACCTGCATCACCAACGCCCTGATCGGCGCTTTGGGCATCATGGGCGCGAGCCAGCTCACGGTGAACAACTTCACCTTCGGCAACGCGCGCCACCAGTATTACGAAACCATCTCGGGCGGCAGCGGCGCGGGCGGCGTGTTCAGCGCCAGCGGCGAACTGACGGGGGGCTTTGACGGCACGAGCGTGGTGCAGACCCACATGACCAACTCGCGCCTGACCGACCCCGAGGTGCTGGAGTTCCGCTTCCCGGTGCGGCTGGAGAGCTATGAGATCCGCGCCGGTTCCGGCGGCGCAGGCCGCTGGCACGGGGGCCACGGCGGCGTGCGCCGGGTGCGCTTTCTGGAGCCCATGACGGCCAGCATCCTGTCCAACGGGCGGGTTCATGCCGCGTTCGGCATGGCGGGCGGAGCACCGGGCGCGGTCGGGCTCAACCGCGTGGTGCGCAGCGACGGCCGCGTCCAGACGCTGCAGCACATCGGCCAGGCCGAAATGCAGCCCGGCGACATTTTTGAGATTCACACGCCCGGCGGGGGTGGTTTTGGCACCCAGGATACTATTTAGTTAGTAGCAAACTATGACCGTTTGACGGGGGCTCAAGGCCAATTTGACGTAAAAAAAGGCGCCGCAGCGCCTTGGGGCAAGCGCGGCCCGGTTCAGGCCGGTTGCGCTGCCGTTTCGCTGGTGCGCTGGCCTGAATAGTCGGTCCAGCAACCGCGGGTGAAGTCATAGAGCTTGCATTGGCGGGCGGTTTCGAAATACCAGCGCCACGAGAACTTCTGCACCACGATGCGCTCGGGCAGCAGGGCCTCAAGCCGGGCCTGCGCGGCCTCCAGGCGGTACAGCGGGATGCTCATGTCCACGTGGTGGGCGGTGTGCTCCATGATGTGGTGCAGCACCGCGCCGATGCGCAGCGGAAACGTCAGGTGCACGGTGGTGGAGACAAACGGCTGGGCCTGGGTCCACGCGGTTTTCTTGTCGTGCCACGACACCTTGGTGTGCGTGTGGTGCACATACACCACAAAACCGATCATCGCGTTCCAGAACAAAAACGGCAGCAGCCAGCCCGTGGCCAGCAGCAGCCACACCGGCTGCGCCGTGGCCTGCGCGGCCCACACCATGGTGCCGGCCCAGGCCAGGCCGTAAGCCGACACCAGCAGGTTGTCCAGGATGAACAGCGGGCGGCGCGTGGACATGTGCTGGCGGTTGGGGAAGAACATGCGCTTCCACCAGATTTCCACCATGTAATACAGGCCCGGCGCCCAGCCGCTGCGGTAGATGCGGTTGAGCTGGCGCTGCAGCGGCGTCAGCGCGGCGAATTCTTCGCGCGTGAGCGGCGCCCACACGAAATCCGCGCCCTTGAGGTTGGTGAAGCCGTGGTGGATCACGTTGTGGCCCACGTCCCACAGGCTGTAGGGCGTGATCGACGGCAGGAAGGCGATGCGGCCCAGCCATTTGTTCAGGCTGCGGTGCTCGGTCAGGCTCTGGTGGCAGGCGTCGTGGCCGATGATGAACAGGCGCCCGATCACAAAACCCGCGGCCACGCCGCACAGCAGCTTGGCCCAGACGGCGCCCAGCAGCACCGTGCCGGCCAGCGCCGCCAGCAGCAGGGTGTAATCCAGCGCCAGCAACGCCAGCGCGCGGGCGGTGTTGCGGCCCGACAGCGGAATCAGCCAGGCCCGCAGCGTCTTGCGGTGCGGCAGTGGTTGGTCCAGGGCAATGGGTGGG
The DNA here is from genome assembly GCA_002842205.1 of Betaproteobacteria bacterium HGW-Betaproteobacteria-3. GTDB lineage: Bacteria > Pseudomonadota > Gammaproteobacteria > Burkholderiales > Burkholderiaceae_C > PHCI01. The sequence goes on from PHCI01000019.1 coordinate 75,964, forward strand.
GGCAATTGGGTCATGAAAGGGACTTGTTGGGTCAGCGCAGGCCTGGCGCGCCGCCATGTCGATACTGAACGTAACAAAACCAGGAAAAAGCAGGTCTGCCGATGAAACCAGCAATCAGGCCCGCAAATGGTATGCGCTTCACCCTTCAGGGTTCTGACACAGATCAATCTCCTGGCAATTGGCGCCGGGGCGGACGGGCGGGGCCGATTCAGGGAAAGCCCTGAGCAGGGCGGCGCGGACATCGGGCGTAATGCACGTCTGTCCAGCGACAGGCCCCCCGCCAATTTGCCAACCCATTGGAGCTTTCCATGCCGATCACCGTCCGCCGCGCACTCCTTTCCGCCACCGCCCTGGCCGCTGCCGCCCTGCTGGCGTCTTGCGCCACCACCCCGGCCACCGGGCCCATGGGCTTTTTCATCACCAGCGCCAATCCGGGCAAGGGCGGCGATCTGGGCGGTCTGGCCGGTGCCGACGCCCATTGCCAGAAGCTGGCCGCGACCGCCGGGGCAGGCGGCCGCACCTGGCGCGCCTATCTGAGCAACAGCCCGGTGCTGGGCAACGCGCCGGTGCCCGGCGTCAACGCGCGCGACCGCATCGGCAAAGGCCCCTGGTACAACGCCAAGGGCGTGCTGATCGCCCGTGACGTGGAAGACCTGCACGCCAACAACCAGATCAACAAGGCCACCGGCCTGACCGAAAAAGGCGACGTGGTCAGCGGCCGCGGCGACCCGGTCAACAACCACGACATCCTGACCGGCTCGCGCCCGGACGGCACGGCCATCGCCCCGGTGCCCAACAACCAGACCTGCGGCAACTGGACGCAAAGCGGTGAAGGCAGCGCCATGACCGGCCACCACGACCGCATCGGCCCGATGCCCGCGCCGTGGGCCACGTCGTGGAATTCCGCGCACGCCACGCGCGGTTGCGGGACCGACGCACTGCGCAGCACCGGCGGCGCCGGGCTGCTGTACTGCTTCGCGGCGGACTGAGCGCCTGCGCCGGGGCGCAACGCCCCGGTTTCAACCCGCGCAAAGGCCGGGCCACCCCTGCGGCGCGCGCACCGGCATCGCCAGCAGAATCTGCGCCATGCCCTTGCCCAGCGGGTCGTTGCGCAGGCTGGCGATCCCGCCGCCGCCGAGCGCTTCGGTGCAGACGAAATTCAGCGCGTGGATGCCGGGCACGTCGTAACGGGTGACGCTGCCTTGCACCCGGTGCGCCAGCCATTCGGCCACGCGCGCTTCGGTGAGTTCGGCCCTCAGGTGGGGCAACCATTCGGGGCGGCGGGCGATGACGCCAATGTTGGAGGTGTTGCCCTTGTCGCCGCTGCGGGCCCAGGCCAGGGCGATGAGGGGAACTTCAGCCGTTTCAGCTTGGGCCGCCACGCTCTCCGTTCGGGCTACCCCCCTTTCTGTTGGGGCTGCCACCCTCCCCGTTCGGACTGAGCCTGTCGAAGCCGACGACCCTTCGGCCTGCCCGGCACCCAGGCCCGCAACGGGCAACCCGGGGCGGTCGGCGCAGGCGGGCGATAGGGTCACGACCGGCACCACGGGCCACGTGGTGTCGCCCATCGCCACCACCGGTTGCAGCCGCGTCTTGTCGATCAAAAACGCAAACTGCCGGATGCACGGCGCGGGGCTGGGCCGCCCTGTGGCGCCGGTGGTGCCGGGGGACCAGCTCGTGCCCGCGGGGGCGATTTCGCGCGCAAACAGCTCCAGCGCGGCCTTCACGGGGTGCATCACGGCCAGGTGCAGCACCACCTCGCGCACGCCTTCGGTTTGCGCGTGCGGGCCGAAGTTGGCGGCTTCGGAACCCAGCACCTCGATGGCGGTTCGGGTGTAGTCGGGCAGGCCGGCCGCGGCCAGCAGCTCGCGCGTGCGGGTGAGGATGGCTTCGGCCGTGCGCTGCGCCTTCTGGGCCGCGTCCAGGCCCACGATGGTGAGCTGCCCGGTGCAGCGAAAGCCGTCCATCCAGGTGGCCGACACCTTGTACGCCGGGCCCGGCGGTGTGCCGCGCGCGCCTTGCACCTGCACGCGGTGCTCGCCGGTCTGCGTCATCGTCACCGGCGTGAAATCACACACCACGTCGGGCAGCAGGTAGCGGGCCGGGTCGCCAATCTCGTACAGCATCTGCTCGCCCACGGTGGCGGGGCTGACCAGGCCGCCGGTGCCGGGCGGTTTGGTGACGGTGAAGCGGCCGCTGGCTTCGCATTCGATCACCGGGTAGCCGATGTGGGCCCAGTCGGGCACGGATTGCCAGTCGGTGTGCAGGCCACCGGTGGCCTGGCAGCCGCATTCGATGAGATGGCCGGCCAGGCTGCCTTGGGCCAGCTGGTCAAAGTCGGTGGGCGACCAGCGGAATTCATGCATCAGCGCGCCCAGCGTCACCGCGCTGTCCACGCAGCGGCCGGTGATGACGATCTGCGCGCCCGCATCGAGTGCCGCCTGGATGGGCAGGGCGCCGAGGTAAGCATTGGCGGTCAGAATTTTCGGAGGCAGCGGCGCGCCGCTTTGCAGCTCGGTCACGCCTTGTTCGCGCAGCGTGGGCAGCAGTGGCGTCACGTCGTCGCCCAGCACCACCGCGATCTTCACGCGCAGGCCCTGCTCGGCCGCGAGGGCCGCCACGGCGTCGGCGCAGGCCTGCGGGTTCACGCCGCCAGCGTTGCTGATGACGCGGATGTTCTTCGCCACCACGTCTTTCAGAACCTGCTTCATCGTCACCGACACGAAGTCGGTGGCGTAGCCGAGTTCGGGGTTTTTCGCCCGCGCCGCCGCGAGGATCGACATGGTGAGTTCGGCCAGGTAGTCGAACACCAGGTAGTCGATGTTGCCGTGCTGCACCAGCTGCGGCGCGCCCACGCTGCTGTCGCCCCAGAAGCCTGAGGCACCGCCGATGCGCACCGTTTGCCTTGAGCCTGGCCTGTGCTGGGCGTGGCGAAGGGGCGAAGGGTTGGCGCTGGCTTCGACAGGCTCCGCCAGAACGGGTGGGGTGGCGCTCATCTCATGAACCCTTCCACGCGGGCTTGCGTTTTTCCTGAAACGCCTTCTGCCCTTCCCTGGCGTCGTCGGTCAATGTGAACAGCGCGATCTGGCTTTCGGTGAAGCTCATGCTTTCCTCGAACGGCATGGCCTCGATCTTCTTCATCGTGTACAGGCCACGGCGGATGGCGGCGGGCGATTTGTCAAGCAGGCGGTCGAGCAGCCATTGCAGCTTGGCGTCCACGTCGTCGTCCACGTAGTTCACCAATCCGTATTCCAGGGCCTGGGCCGAGGTGATGGGTTCGCCCGTGAGGCACATCTCGGCCAGTTGGCGCCGCGGGATCAGGTGCTGCAGCACGCTCAGCACCTGCGCCGGGAACACGCCCACCTTGACTTCGGGCAAGCCGAACACCGCGTGCCGTGCCGCCACCGCCAGGTCGCACATGGCCAGCAGGCCCATGCCACCGGCCATGCAGGCGCCGTTGACCCGGGCGATCAGCGGCACATGGCTGGCCCTGGCCACGCGCAGCAACTGGGCGAGGTGGCCGTTCGGCTCCGAGTAATCGGTGGTGAAGGCGTGGGCCGACTGCAGGTCGGCGCCGGCGCAAAACGCCTTGTGGCCCGCGCCGGTGATGACGATGGCACGCACCGCGCGGTCGGTCTGCGCGGTGGCGATGGCCTGCACCATGCCGGCCAGCACGCCGTGGCTCATGGCGTTGCGCCGCGCCTCGCGGTCGATGGTGAGCCAGAGCACCGGGCCGTGTTGCGCAACGCGCAATTCTGGCGGAGCTTCAGAGGCCGGCGCAGGCGTCGGCGGGGTGACCGGTGCGGGGGTCGGGTGGATAGGAGGGTTCATCGGTTTTCCTGTGCTGGGCGGTTCAGGCAGCATGGACATTGTTACAGGCGCGCCGCCCCAATGCCATGCGTTTTGCAAGTGCTTGGCGTGGCGGGGTGCGGCACAACGCCAATCGCGCGCGCTACCATGCGCCATGCCGCCGCCTGCCGTGCCCGTGGACGACCCCACCCCCCGCATCGAACCGTGCGACACGCCCGAAGGGCCGTGTGCGCTGGTGCGCGGGCGCTGGGAGGTGGCGCACATCACCGGCCCCGAAGCCTGGAAGGCGATGGTGCGCATTCTGCGTACGCTGCCGCGCAGTGCCGCCCCGCAAGGGGGCCTGCCCATGACAGCCATGGCCTGGGATCTGCGCGAGGCCGGGCAGATCGACCACATCGGCGCGCAGCTGCTGTGGAACCACTGGGGCCGCCAATGGCCCGCCATGATCGAACTGCTGCCCGCGCAGCGCACCGTGCTGGAACGGGTGGCGCGGTACTCCGAGGGCATCGCACCCGAGGAGGCGCCGCGACCCTGGCGCGACCGCTTTGACGCGCTGGGTGCGCGGCTGCTTCACCTGGGCGGGCATTTCCGTGATTTCACGCGGCTGGTGGGGCAGCTCGCGCTGGACGTCTGGCGCCTCACGTGCCGACCGGCCAATGGCCCCTGGCGCGATGTGTCGGGCCACCTCTATCACATTGGTGCGCGGGCGCTGCCCATCACGGCGCTGGTGGGCGCGCTGATCGGCGTGGTGCTGGCCTACCTGATTTCGCAGCAGTTGCGGCAATTGGGGGCCGATTCGTTCATTGTGGACATTCTGGGCCTGTCGCTGATTCGCGAGATCGGCCCGGTGCTGGCGGCCATCCTGCTGGCGGGGCGCTCGGGCTCGGCGATCACGGCGCAGATTGGCGTCATGCGCGTGACCGAGGAGCTCGACGCCATGCGCGTCATGGGCATCGCGCCGGGGTTTCGGCTCGTGCTGCCCCGCGCCATGGCCATGGCCGTCGTGATGCCGCTGATTTCGGCCTGGACCACGGTGGCCGCCTTGCTGGGCGGGGTGCTGGCGTCCACCCTGACGCTGGGCATCGCACCTGAGTATTTCTGGATCGCCTTGCCCAAGGCGGTGCAGGCGTCCAACCTGGTGCTGGCGCTGTCCAAGTCGGTGGTGTTCGGGCTGCTGATTGCGTTGGTGGCCTGCCACTACGGCCTGCGCATCAAGCCCAACACCGAAAGCCTGGGCGCGGGCACCACGTCGTCGGTGGTGACCGCCATCACGGGCGTGATCGTGGTGAACGCCTTGTTCGCGGTGGTGTTCAAGAACGTGGGGATCTGAATGAACGCACCGCCCGAAGCACCGCCCGCTGCAACGCCCGCTGCAACGCCGACCGTCGCGAACGCGGTCGAGGTGGAAAAGCTCTGGACCGTGTTCCGCAGCCCGCAGGGCGATGCCGTGGTGCACCGTGATCTGGACCTCACCGTTGCCCGGGGCGAAACCCTGTCGATCGTGGGCGGCTCGGGCACCGGCAAAACCGTGCTGCTGCGCCAGATTCTGGGTCTGGAAACCCCGACCCGGGGCCGCATCACGGTGCTCGGGCAGCCGGCCGCCCTCATGGGCACGCGCGGGGCGGCCAGCCGCGTGGGCATGCTGTTCCAGCACGGGGCCTTGTTCTCGGCGTTCAACGTGCTGGAGAACATCGCGTTCCCGCTGCGCGAATTGCGCACGCTGCCGGCCGCGCTGATTCGCGATGCCGCGCTGGTCAAGCTGCAGATGGTGGGGCTGAGCGCCAAGGACGCCACCAAAATGCCCTCCGACCTGTCGGGCGGCATGATCAAGCGGGCGGCGCTGGCGCGTGCGCTCATCATGGACCCGCCGCTGCTGCTGCTGGACGAACCCACCGCCGGGCTCGACCCCGAAAGCGCCGACGGTTTCAGCGAACTGCTGTGCTCGCTGCACCGCGAGCTCAAGCTCACCGTGGTGATGGTCACGCACGATCTGGACACCCTGCTGGCCACCAGCTCGCGCATCGCGGTGCTGGCCGATCAGCACGTGCTGGTCACGGGCACGGCGCAAGAGGTGATGGCGACGCCGCACCCGTTCATCGAACATTTTTTTCATGGTGCACGCGGGCGCCGCGCCACGGAACTTACGGCCGGATCGGCCATCATTCCCTGAAGGGGCTTTGTCATGGAAAACAAGTCACATGCATTGGCCGCCGGCATTTTTGTGGTGCTGGTCACGGCCATGGCGATCACCTTTGCGGTGTGGCTGTCGCACGACCGCGGGCAGCGCCACCTGTTCGAGCTGTCCACCCGCGAATCGGTCACCGGGCTGCAGCCGCAGGCCGCCGTGCGCTACCGCGGGCTGGCCGTGGGCAAGGTCGAGTCCATCGCGTTTGACGACAAAACGCCCGGCAATGTGCGGGTGCGCCTCTCGGTGGACGAAGGCACGCCGCTGACCGGTTCGACCTTCGCCACGCTGGGCTACCAGGGCGTGACCGGCCTGGCCTATGTGCAGCTCGACGACCCGGGCGATTCCACCGAGCCGCTGCGGCCCGACGACAGCGCGCCGCCGCGCATACCGCTGCGCCCAGGCCTGTTCAGCAAGCTGACCGACCAGGGCGACCAGATCGTGGAGCAGTTGAACCAGGGCGCGCAGCGCTTCAACCAGATGCTGAGCCCGGACAACCAGAAGGAATTCGTCGGCGCGGTGCAGCAACTGGGCGCCGCCGCGCGCGGGGTCGAGCAGTTGTCGGCCCGGCTGGGGGTGATCATGGACGCGCAACTCGGCCCCGAGCGGGTCAACATCCCGCAACTGGTGCAGGAAACGCGCACCACGCTGCAGGCGCTCCAGGTCACCGCCGCCGAGGCCACCCGCACGGCGGCCGAGGTCGGCAAAACGGCGGGCGAATTGACGCTGGCCGCGCGCCAGCTCAACGAAAAAGGCGGCACGCTCGCGCGCCTGGGCCAAAGTGCCGACGCGCTCGCCGCCAGCACCCAGACGCTCAACGCCCGCACCCTGCCACGCATCCACCGCGCCACCGAAGACACCGCGCGCGCCGCGCGCCAGACCGGCCAGGCCTTCAGCACGCTCAACGACAACCCGCAGTCGCTGCTGTGGGGCCATGGCGGGGCCCGCCCCGGTCCCGGCGAACCCGGCTTTGCCGCGCCGGCCGCCCAACCCTGAAAAAGAGCCCTGCCATGCCGACGCACAATACTACTGATAAAGAAGCAAACTATCGCCATTTGACGGGGGCTAGAGGCCTGTTTGCCTTGATATTTGTGCTGCTCACGGGTTGTGCCCTGCCGCAGCCGCCCGCGCGCCCCACGGTGTACGACTTCGGCCCCGGGCCCACCACCATGCCCGCCACCACGCCCACCACCCACCGCCTGCCGCCCATCGCCCTGGCCGAGGTGAGCGCCAGCCCGGCGCTGGAAGGCACGGCGGTGCTGTACCGCCTGGCCTACGCCGACGCGTTCGAACTGCGACCCTACGCCCAGGCGCGCTGGAGCATGGCGCCCGCGCAACTGCTGCACCAGCGCCTGCGCGACGGGCTGGGCCAGCGCCGCACCGTGCTCGACGCCGACGGCGCCAGCGTCCTGCCCGCGGCGGCACAAGCCCCATTGGCCCCATCGGCTGCTGTGCCGGCTGACCCACCCGCTGCCGTGCCCGGCGCCCCGGTTGCCCCGGTTGCCCCGCGCGTGCTGCGCGTCACGCTGGAAGAATTCAGCCATTTGTTCGAGACGCCCGAACGCAGCGTCGGCCTGGTGCGCCTGCGCGCCACCGTGCTCGAGGCCACCCCGGGCGGCGAACGCCTGCTGGCGCAGCGCAGCGTCATCGTGCAGCGCCCGGCCACGCAGGCCAGCGCCCCCGGCGGCGTGCGCGCCCTGGCCGCCGCCACCGACGCCGCCGTGGCCGAACTCGCGCTGTGGCTGGCGCAGATGCCGGTCAGCGCGGGGGCGGGGAATTGAGGCGCAGGGAAGCGGGGCGCGCGCGAATGGTGCCCGCTATCGCCCCAGCCCCGGAAACAGGATGTGCAGCCCACCGGCCATCACCTCCACGGCCAGCGCAGCGAGGATCAGGCCCATGAGGCGGGTCATGACGTTGATGCCGGTCTTGCCCAGCACGCGGGCAATCGGGCGGGCCAGCGCAAAGCACAGCGCCGTGGCCAGGCCCACCACCACGCCATAGCCCACCAGCGTGATCAGCGGCAGGAAGGTCTTGGCCTTGTCGGCGTAGATCACCACGGTGGACATGGTGGCCGGGCCGGTGAGCAGCGGGATGGTCAGCGGCACCACGGCAATGCTGGCGCCCATGGCGGCTTTTTCGGCGCCGTCTTCCATTTCGTGGGTGGTCGGCTTGGCCTCGGCCGGCTGGGCGTTGAGCATGTTCATCGCGCCGATGAGCAGGAGCAGCCCCCCGCCCACCTGGAAGCTGGCCAGCGAGATGCTGAAAAATTCCAGAATCTGCACGCCCAGCAGGGCGCTGGTGGCGATCACCACAAAGGCGCTGAACGACGAGATCCAGATCGTTCGGCGGCGCTGTTCGCGTGAAAAGTTCTGCGTGTAGTGGATGAAAAACGGCACGATGGCCAGCGGGTTGACGATGGCCAGCAGCGTGACCAGGGGTTTGATGTCGATGGTCATGCCAGCCTCAGCGTCCGCCCGACACGTCCACCAGCGACATGGTGGTGTAACTGGCCGCGGGCGACAGCAGCCACACCACGGCCTGCGCCACCTCGTCGGCCGAGCCGCCGCGCTGCATGGGCACCAGGTGCTGCAGCTCGCGCACGCGGTCGGGCAACCCGCCCGAGGCATGGATGTCGGTGTCGATCAGGCCCGGGCGCACCGCGTTGACGCGGATGCCCTCGGCCGCCACCTCCTTGGCCAGGCCCACGGTGAACACGTCGATGGCGCCCTTGGCGGCGGCGTAGTCCACATACTGGTGGGGCGACCCCAGCCGCGCCGCCGCGCTGGACAGGTTGACGATGGCGCCGCCGCTGCCGCCGTGGCGCGTGCTCATGCGGCGCACGGCTTCGCGCGCACAGACCATGGCGCCGATGACGTTGACGTCAAACATGCGCTTGAGGCGGGCCACGCTCATTTCGTCGACCCGGGCCGACACGTCCACCACGCCCGCGTTGTTGACCAACCCGCTCAGGCGGCCAAGCTGCGTGTCCACCGCCTCGAACATGGCCAGCACCTGCGCTTCGTCGGCCACGTCGGCCTGCACGGCGATGGCGGTGCCGCCCGCGGCGCGAATGTCATGCACCACGGCCGCGGCCGCCGCGGCGTTGGCGGTGTAGTTCACGGCCACGGCCCAGCCCTGGGCGGCGGCCAGGCGCGCGGTGGCCGCGCCGATGCCACGGCTGGCACCGGTGACGAGCAAAATGCGGGGGGAACGGTTATCCATCAAGGGTCTCCTGCACAAAACGGCCCGCTCGGGTACAAACGCAGGCTGACCGTCACATTACAACACTGAGGATGCAACACCATGAGTTCGACCGCGCGCCCCGTCATCGACTATTTTCTTGCCACCGTGAGCCCCTATGTGTACCTGGGCCACGCGCGCTTTGTGGCCATCGCCCGCGCCCGTGGCGCCCAGGTGCGCGTGCGGCCGGTGGATTTCGGCCCGATCTTCGCCGCCTCGGGTGGCCTGCCGCTGGGCAAGCGCGCGCCGCAGCGCCAGGCCTACCGGCTGGTGGAGCTCCGGCGCTTCAGCGAGCACATGGGGTTGCCGATGAACCTCCAGCCCAAGTACTTTCCGGCGGCGGGCGATCCCAGCTCACGCCTGATCATCGCCACCGACCTGCACGCGGGGCCGGACGCCGCGCTGGGCCTGGTGGGCGCGGTGTCGCGGGCGGTGTGGGTGCAAGAGCGCAACGTCGCCGACGAAGGCGTGCTGGCCGAACTGCTGGCCGAACAGGGCCTGAGCGCGCAGCTGCTGGCGCAGTCGCACGACGCCGCAGTGCAGGCGCGCTACACGGCCGACACCCAGGCCGCCATCGACGCGGGCGTGTTCGGCGCGCCCAGCTATGTGGTGGACGGCGAGATTTTCTGGGGTCAGGACCGGCTTGATTTTCTGGATCGCCGGTTGGCCCGCTGAGCGCGCATCAACCTTCAAGCCACCCGCACGATTCACGGTTTCATCCACCCCTCTCACTTTTCCACTCAGGAGGTTTTCATGGGCAGTTTCATCGATCTCAAATCCGCCGACGGCACGGTCTTCCCGGCCTACGTGGCCGAACCCGCGGGCACACCGCGTGGCGCCGTGGTGGCGCTGCAGGAGATTTTTGGCGTCAACCCGCACATCCGTGCCGTGGCCGACGGCTATGCCGAGGCCGGATACTTGGTGGTGGCGCCGTCCACCTTCCATCGGGTGCAGGCCGGGGTCGATCTGGGCTACACCGAGGCCGACATGAACGCCGGTTTCGGTCTGAAAACGGCCGTGGAGGGCCTGCCCGGCGCGGGCGTGATGCCCGACATCCAGGCCGCCATTGACTACGCCGCCCGCGCCGGCAAGGTCGGCATCCTGGGGTTTTGCTGGGGCGGGCTGCTGACCTGGCGCGCCGCCTGCACGCTCAAGGGCCTGAGCGCCGCCGTGCCGTTTTACGGCGGCGGCATCACCGCGCCGGACGAAGTGGCGCGCCAGCCCAAGGTGCCGGTGATGGCCCATTTTGGCGACCAGGACCACTGGATTCCATTGGACGGCGTGGAGGCCTTCAAAAAGGCGCACCCTGAGGTGGAAGCGCACATCTACCACGCCAACCACGGCTTCAACTGCGACCACCGCGGCTCTTACGATGCTGCGGCGGCGGCGCTGGCGCGTGAGCGCACACTGGCGTTCCTGGCCCGGCATGTGGGCTGAGAGGGTGAGTCTTTTGCCCATGATCCGCCTGCATTACTTCCCGGGCAACGCCAGCCTGGTGCCGCACATCGTGCTGGAAGAACTGGGCCTGCCCTTCGAGTTGGCCCTGGTGGCCCGCGCTGAAGCGGCCCACAAGCAGCCCGATTACCTGCGGCTCAACCCGAACGGCCTGATCCCGGTGCTGACCCAGCGCTTTGAAGGGCAGGACCTCGTGCTGTACGAAACGGCCGCCATCTGCCTGCACCTGTGCGACACGCACCCCCAGGCGGCGCTGGCGCCCGCCGTGGGCAGCACGGCAAGGGCGCATTTCTACAAATGGCTGATGTGGCTGACCAACACATTGCAGGCCACGCTGATCCTCTACTTCTACCCCGAACGCTGGGTGGACGCGGGCAACACCGCCGGCGCGGCCGAGGTCAAAGCGCATGCGGCCGAAAAAATCGGCGGCCTGCTGGACCAGCTGGACGCCGAGCTGGCACGCCATGGGGGGCCCTGGTTCATGGGGGCCGATTACAGCGCGCTCGACGCCTATGTGCTCACGCTGTGCCGCTGGACGCGCGGCTTTGCCACCCGCCCGGCGCGCGAACGCCCGCACCTGGGCCCGTACCTGCAACGCATGCTGGCGCGGCCTGCGGTGCAGCGTGCCTTTGCCACCGAGCAGATCACGGCGCCGCTGGTTTGATACGGTTTCGCCTTCAAACGTATCACGGCGTTGGTTCGCCTTGCCGTGCTACAGCACTGTCTGCGGCTCCCGCCTTGTCCTACGCTTGAATGCAAACCGCCAGTTTTCTTCCAGAAACAACAACAGCGCCTTGAGTGCGGCGCTGTTGTGGCGGCGCTGCGCATAAGCCGCGTACAGCCACACGTCACGGGGCGTGCATTCGGTCAACACCGCCTGCAGTGCGCCGCTGTCGAGTTGCGGCTGCATCAGCAACTGCGGCATGTAGATGACACCCAGGCCGCGCATGGCGGCGTCGACCAGCGGGCGCGCGTCGTTGGCGTCCATGCGGCTGTGGACCGCCACCGACACCGCTTCGCCGTCCACATCAAAACGCCACTGCGGGTTGGGCCCGAGCGGTGAGTAGGTGAGCGCCACATGGTCGGCCAGGTCGTCGGGCTGCGCGGGCAGGCCATGGGCCGTCCAGTAGGCCGGCGCGGCGGCCACCGCCATGGGGATGGGCTGGAGCTTGCGCACGATCATGTTGGCGTCGCCGATGCGGCCCACGCGCAGGGCCAGGTCGATGCCTTCGTCCACCAGGTCCACCAGGCGGCTGTCCAGGTGCAGGCTCAGGTGAACGGCTGGGTATTTCAGCATGAACTCGTTCAACAGGCCCGGCAGTGCCGTCTGCGCCAGCCCGTGCGGCAGCGCCACGCGCATGCGCCCCGCCGGGGTGGACGAGCGCTCCTGCAGCTCCACGCGCGTGAGGTCGATCATCTGCATCAGCGGGTTGCTGCGCTCGAGCAGCAGCGTGCCCGCGTCGGTCAGGCTCACGGTGCGGGTGGAGCGGTGAAACAGGCGTGCGTCCAGCCGCGCTTCGAGCTCGGCGACGTACTTGCTGACCTTGGCCCGCGACACGTCGAGCGCACGCGCGGCGTCGGCGAAGCTGCCGCGGCGCGCGACTTCCTGGAATGTGCGGATGAGATCAAGGGTGTCCATTGTTTCTACGGTGAAGACAGTGTGATTCGGATTGCGTTTCGCTTTCACAGCAACTTTGTCATGAGCGAGCCCTCATACCACCTACAAGGAACGCAATGTTGCTGGCCTTGAAACCCAAGGAGATCATCATGACTTCACTCAGACTTGCTTGCGCTTCAATAGTTGCATTGGCGACACTGTCTGCTGGCTCCGCTTTCGCGCTGGACCGCACTGCCGCCCAGCGCCAGGCCGACGGCGACGCATTTCGCGCCTCCCATGTGCACGACGAAACCGGGAATACGCCGAACACGGGGTCGATCCATTTCACGGCCCGCCAGGGCGGCGGCGCAGTGGCGACCACCTCGCCGTCACGTCAGGCCGCCGGGGACGCCTTCCGTGCGACGCGCTACAGCGACCAGACCCTCGGCACGCCGAACCTTCCCGACCAGCGCGGGGGCGGCGCGCTGGCTTTGGACCGCGCCCAGAAGCTTGGCTACTGAGGCAGGGCTGCGCGACACCGACGGGGGTTGACGGCCGGGACGCCGCGAGGCGTTCCGGCTTCGTCGTGGTGGCGCAGGGCTTCAACGCCCGGTGCGCGCGAGGTAGCGCTTGCGCCAGAACAGCACGCCCAGGCCGGTGGCAATCAGCGCCATGGCACCCATGGCCCACCAGAAGCCTTCGGCGGTGTGGATGAACGGGATGAATTCGAAGTTCATGCCGAAGATGCCGGCAATCAGATTGAGTGGCAGGAAGATGGCAGTGAGCGCGGTGAGCGTGCGCATGATGTCGTTGGTGCGATTGCCTTGGGCGTTGAAGTGCATCTGCACGGCGGTCTCTGCGCTTTGCTCCAGCCGCCGCACGTGGTGCACGACGCGTTCGATGTGCTCGAGCACGTCCCGGCTGCGCACCTTGAGCAGCTCCTGCTCGCGCTGTCCCGCCGGGGTCGGCGCTGCGGGCCAGGCCTCCACCGCGTCGGTCCAGTCCTGGATGGCGGCGCGCTGGTCCTCGCAGATCTCGTCCAGGTGGTGCAGCGACATGCGTGCGTCCAGCAATGAGCCCCAGTTGTTGAAGCGCGCCCGGGGGCTGAGCAGTTCGGTTTGCCAGTGGTCGAGCTGGCGCGTGAGTTCGCGTCGCAGCTCCAGGTAGCCGTCCACCATCTGGCTGACGATGCGCAGCATCAGATCGGGCGCGCTGGTGGGCACGCGGGCGCTGCCCACGCGCACGTCGCCGGGCGGCATGCGGGGGTCGGCCGACGCGGCCGCCAGCAGCCGGGTGGCGTAGGCGTCGCGCACGGCGCAGTCGGCCGGGTGCACGGTCAGCAGCAGGTGGTCAAACACGGCAAAACCCACGGGGCTGGTGTCGATGCGGCGCAGCACGGGCGGGCCGCTGCGCCGCAGCGGGGCGTGCAGCACTTCACCCGGGTGGGCGAGGTCGGTTTCGGTCTGGCCGGGGGCGAGCCGACGGAACACCAGCACGTCGTATTGCGAGGTGTAGTCGTAGTGCGAGGGCAGCTGGTTGTTCAGCAGGTCGGAGATGTGCAGGTCCACCAGGGCGGTGCCGCACAGGTTTTGCAGCATGGCCTGGAGGTCGGCCTGCAAGACCTCGAACTCGCGCCGCGCACAGGCCACCCACACATACCCTTGCGCAGGCAGTGCCGTGGGCAACGCATCGGTTTCGGTGACTCGGGTGCCGACGATGGTGAAGACGCGCATCAAATCCTCCGCCGGTGGGGCATTCAGCCCATTTTATGAGAAAAATCGGCCTTAAGCCCCCGTCAAATGGAAATAGTTTGCTACTGTTTTTGTATCAACCGGGCGGCGTCCCGGGCAAAGTAGGTCAACACGCCGTCGGCGCCCGCACGCTTGAACGCCAGCAGGCTCTCCATCATCACGGCGTCGTGGTCGAGCCAGCCGTTTTGCGCGGCGGCCTTGAGCATCGCGTATTCGCCACTCACCTGGTAGGCGAAGGTGGGCACCTTGAACGCGTCCTTGACGCGGCGCACCACGTCCAGGTAAGGCATGCCGGGTTTGACCATCACCATGTCGGCGCCTTCGGCCAGATCGAGGGCCACCTCGCGCAGTGCTTCGTCGGTGTTGCCCGGGTCCATCTGGTAGGCTTTTTTGTTGCCCTTGCCCAGATTGGCGGCCGAGCCCACGGCGTCGCGGAACGGGCCGTAGAACGCGCTGGCGTACTTGGCGCTGTAGGCCATGATGCGGGTGTGGATGAGGTTCTCGTGCTCGAGCGCGCGGCGGATCGCCCCGATGCGCCCGTCCATCATGTCGCTGGGCGCCACGATGTCCACCCCCGCCTGCGCCTGCACCAGCGCCTGCTGGACCAGCACCGCCGAAGTGGGGTCGTTGAGGATGTAGCCGGTGTCGTCGAGCAGGCCGTCCTGGCCGTGGCTGGTGAACGGGTCCAGCGCCACGTCGGTCATCACGCCCAGTTCGGGAAAGCGCTTTTTGAGCTCGCGCACCACGCGCGGCACCAGGCCGTCGGGGTTGAGGGCCTCCTTGCCCTGCGGGTCCTTGAGCGCGGGGTCGATCACGGGGAACAGCGCCATCACCGGAATGCCCAGCGCCACGCAGTCCTCGGCCACCGGCAGCAGCAGATCGAGGCTCAGGCGCTCGACGCCCGGCATCGAGGCCACGGCTTCGCGCCGCTTCTGGCCGTCCAGCACGAACACCGGGTAGATCAGGTCGTGCGGCGTGACCGCGTGCTCGCGCACCAGGTTGCGGGTGAAGTCGTCGCGGCGCAGGCGGCGGGGGCGGCTCAGGGGGAATGGGGCAGGGAGGGTCATTGCAAAATTGTGCCTGATGGATCGCCCGGAATTTCGATTCTCCGCAAAGTGTGGTGCCATCGGTGTAAACGATTACGACTTTGTAAGTAGTTTGTTCGGACATGTCACGAAAATTGCCACCTCGCCTTGAATCTGGTGCAGCGCTTTGGTAGATTACCGATGGGCAGCTTGCTGCTCCCCGCTTTTCCTCCCTGAGCGGGTGCCTGAATGTGTGACAGCAAGAAGGCTTCTAGCCCCGACCTGATGGTCGGGGCTTTTTTTCTGGACCGTGCGCCGGTCGCCCATGGCGGGTCGCCCCGGGTTTCGGCCCGCCCTACACTTGCACCATGCTCTGGATCAAATCCCTTCATATCGTGTTCGTGGCCAGCTGGTTTGCCGGCCTGTTCTACCTGCCGCGCATCTTCGTGAACCTGGCGCAGATCCCGATCGATGTGCCGCCCGAATCGGTGCGCGAACGTGAGCGCCTGTTGCTGATGGCGCGCAAGCTGCTGCGCTTTACCAGTGTGCTGGCGATTCCGGCGCTGGCGCTGGGTTTGTGGCTATGGCTGGGCTATGGCATCGGGCGCGGCCCTGGCAACGGCTGGATGCATGCCAAGCTGGTGGTGGTGGTTCTTGCGCTGGGGTATCACCACAGCTGCGGGGTGCTGCTGCGCCGCTTCGTTGCCAACCGCAATGCGCGCAGCCATGTGTGGTATCGGTGGTTCAACGAGGCGCCGATTTTCCTGCTGCTGGCCGCCGTGGTGCTGGTGGTGGTCAAGCCTTTCTGAGGCCGGGCTGCGCCGATGCACAAAACCTCGGCCTGGCCCCTGGCGCTGGTGTATGCGGCGCTGATCGTCTATGCCAGCCTTTACCCGTTTGCCGATTGGCGCAATCAGGGCATTCATCCGCTGGCGTTTCTGGGCGCGCCGTGGCCAAGGTACTGGACTTCGTTTGACCTGGTGGCCAACGTGCTCGGGTATGCGCCGCTGGGCTTTTTGCTGGCGTTGACCGTGCTGCGCAGTGGCATGGGCGGTGGCATCGGCGGTGGGGTGAGCGGTGGCATGGGGGTCGGCCGGACCGGGCGCGCCCTCGCGCAGGCGGTCGTCGCGGCAAGTGCCTTGTCGCTCGCGATGGAAACGCTGCAGGGCTATTTGCCGTCGCGCGTGCCGTCCAACCTCGATTTCGGGTTGAACACCGTGGGCGCCGCCCTGGGGGCCGCGCTGGCGAGTCTGCTGGAAAAGCTCGGGGTGATCAGCCGCTGGAGCCGCCTGCGAGCGCGCTGGCTGGTCGAGGACGCGCGTGGCGCCATCGTGCTGCTGGCCCTGTGGCCGGTGGCGCTGCTGTTCCCGACGGCGGTTCCCCTGGGGTTGGGCCAGGTGCTCGAGCGGCTGGAGCAGGCGCTGGCCGACCTGCTGGAAGACACGCCATTTCTGCTGTGGCTGCCAGTGCGCGACATCGAATTGCAGCCGATGATGCCGGGGACCGAAGTGCTGTGCGTGCTGCTTGGCGCACTGGTGCCCTGTCTGTTGGGCTACGGGGTGATCCGTCACGTCGGACGTCGGCTCGTTTTTGCCGGCCTGGCCCTGGCCGCGGGGGTGGCGGCGACCGGCCTTTCGGCCGCGCTGACCTACGGCCCCAACCATGCCTGGGCGTGGCTGACCTTGCCGGTGTGGATCGGCCTGCAGGCGGCGATGGTGGTCGCAGCGGTGTTGCTGCCATTGTCACGCCGCGCCAGCGCCGCAGCGCTCTTGCTGGTGTTGGCGGTGCTGTTGGCATTGCTCAATCAGGCACCCACCGGGGCCTATCTGGCACAGACGCTGCAGACCTGGGAGCAGGGCCGTTTCATCCGTTTTCACGGGCTGGCGCAGTGGCTGGGCTGGATCTGGCCCTATGCGGCCATGGCCTATGTGCTGGTGCGCGTGTCGCAGCGCGATGGCCCTGCGGCGCCGGGTGTGTTGCGCCAAACCCAGGACCGACAAGCTCCTAGAATCCGGACATGAGTGAAACCAAAGCCGATGAGAAGGCGCCTTTGTCCTATTACGCGCGCCATGTGTTCTTCTGCCTGAACGAGCGCAAGAACGGCGAAGCCTGTTGCGCCCAGCATCAGGCGCAGGAGGCGTTCGACCGCTGCAAGTCGCAGGTCAAGGCGGCGGGCCTGGCCGGGCCCGGCCAGGTGCGGGTCAACAAGGCCGGCTGTCTGGACCGCTGCGCGGCCGGGCCGGTGATGGTGGTGTACCCCGAAGCCGTCTGGTACAGCTATGTCGATGGTCATGACATCGACGAAATCGTCGAGTCGCACCTCAAGAACGGCCAGGTGGTCGAGCGGCTGCTGACGCCCGCGCATCTGGGGCGGTGAGCCGGGTTTCCCGAAAATATGAATGAAATCGACCTCTATCCCCCGCAAAATGGTGATAGTTTGCTATTTAAATAGTAGTATTTAATGAATGCCCAAACCCTTCGGCTGACCTTGACCGGCGCCGCCGGTGCCATCGAAGCGGTGCGCGACGACCCCGCAGGTGCGTCGCGCGGCGTGGCCGTGATCGCGCACCCGCACCCCCTGTTTGCCGGCACCATGGACAACAAGGTGGTGCAAACGATCGCGCGGGCCTTTGTGCAGTGCGGCTTCAGCGCGGTGCGTTTCAATTTCCGCGGGGTTGGCGCCAGCGCCGGCGTGCACGACGAGGGCCGCGGTGAATGCGACGACCTGCTGGCCGTGGTGCGGCAGGTGGCCGCCCATGGCGAACCCCTGGCACTGGCGGGGTTTTCGTTCGGTGCCTTTGTGACGAGTCACGCGGTGCAGGCCCTGTGGCCAGAGCGCCCGCCGGTCCGGCTGGTGCTGGTGGGCACGGCGGCGGCCCGCTTCGATGTGGCGCCCTTGCCCGACGCGGCGCGCGACCGCGCACTGGTGGTGCACGGCGAGCACGACGACACCGTGCCCCTGTCGGCCGTGATGGACTGGGCGCGGCCGCAGTCACTGCCGGTCACGGTGATTCCTGGCGGAGGGCATTTCTTTCACGGACAATTGCCGCTTTTGAAATCTCTCGTGGTGCGCCACCTCGTAGCCTGAGTTCACCGCGGCGGACCGCCACGCTGCAACCCCGGACCCTTCTCCCATGAAACGACTGTTGACCGCGCTGCTATTGGCGCCGATTTGCTTTTTGGCCGCCGCCCAGGCGCCCCAACCCCCCGAAATCGCCGCCCGCGCCTACCTGCTGCTGGACGTGACCGCCAACCAGGTGCTCGCCGCCCGCGAGGTGGACGCGCCGGTGGAACCGGCGTCACTGACCAAGCTGATGTCGGCCTACCTGGTGTTCGACGCCCTCAAGGCCCGCAAGATTGACTTGAAACAGACCCTGCCAGTGAGCGAGCGCGCCTGGAAGATGCCCGGCTCGCGCATGTTCATCGACCCCAAGATGCAGGTGCCGGTCGAAGACCTGGTCAAGGGCATGATCGTGCAGTCGGGCAATGACGCGACCGTGGCATTGGCCGAGGGTGTCGCCGGTTCGGTCGAGCGGTTTGTGGAGCTCATGAACGCGCAGGCCAAGGCGCTGGGCATGACGAACACCGGCTACAAAAACCCGGAAGGCCTGACCGAAGCCGGGCACACCACCACGGCGCGCGACCTGGCCACGCTGGCCACGCGGCTGATGCGTGATTTTCCCGAATACGTGCCTTACTACGCCATCAAGAAATACCGTTACCCGGGCACGCCGGCGGCCAACGACAACAACCGCAACCTGTTGCTGTTTCGGGACCCGACCGTGGACGGCCTCAAAACCGGCCACACCGACGCGGCCGGCTATTGCCTGATTGCCACGGCCAAACGCGATTTCCCCCAGGTGGGCTCGCGCCGCCTGCTGTCCATCGTGCTGGGCGCCACGAGCGAAAACGCCCGTGCCAACGAATCGCAAAAACTGCTCAACTGGGGCTACACCGCGTTCGAGGCCGTCAAACTGTTTGACGCCGGGCAGGCCGTGGTCACGCCGCCGGTCTGGAAGGGCAAGAGCGCAACACTCAAGATCGGCCGCCCGGACGCCATTGTGGTCGTCGTGCCCAGCGGCAGTGCCGGCAAGGTCAAGACCACGGTGGCGCGTGCCGAGCCGCTGGTAGCGCCGTTCACCAAAGGCCAGCAGATCGCCATGCTCAAGGTCTCGATCGGTGAACAGACGCTGCCCGATGTGCCGCTGGTGGCCCTGGAGGCCGTGGAAGAAGCCGGCATCCTGGGGCGCGCCTGGGACGGTATTCGGCTCTGGATCAAGTAAATTCAGGATGTAAGCGCACGCTCCATTTGCTTGGCGTGCTGCGCTGCCACATTGAAGGCCGATGGGCGCCATTGCGCATTGCGGGATATCCCTGACCGGGATATACTAGAAGGCTTTTCCGCATTTGGAGCGGAGAAGATTTTGTATTTGTCTAACCTGTTTTCAAACGTTTAGGGACGTTTTCAATGCCAACTATCAATCAACTGGTGCGTCAGGGGCGGGAGGTCGAAAAGATCAATTCCAAAAGCCCTGCGATGCAGAACTCGCCGCAGCGTCGCGGTGTGTGTACCCGCGTGTACACCACGACGCCGAAGAAGCCGAATTCGGCCCTTCGCAAAGTTGCCAAGGTCCGTCTGACCAATGGCTTCGAAGTCATCTCCTACATCGGCGGCGAAGGCCACAACCTGCAGGAACACAGCGTGGTGCTGGTTCGTGGCGGCCGTGTCAAGGACTTGCCCGGTGTGCGTTACCACATCGTGCGCGGTTCGCTCGACCTGCAAGGCGTGAAAGACCGCAAGCAGTCGCGTTCCAAGTACGGCGCCAAGCGCCCGAAGAAGGCCTGATCGGCTTTTTGAGAGATTGAACCGGTGCCGGCGTGCCTTGGCAGGTGCGTGCAGGCGGAGTGACCCGAAACCCGGATGTTCCGGATGGGTCGAGTAAGTGAGGGTCTTGATGGCTCTCGCGGCACCTGAAAAGGCTGCCAACTGAAGCAAATTTAGAGGTGAAACATGCCACGTCGTCGCGAAGTCCCTAAACGTGAAATCCTGCCGGATCCCAAGTTCGGCAATGTCGAGCTCGCCAAGTTCATGAACGTCATCATGCAAGGCGGCAAGAAAGCCATCGCCGAGCGCATCGTCTACGGCGCGCTCGAGCAGATCGAGAAAAAGAACCCTGGCCGCGATCCCGTGGAAGCGTTTTCCATGGCGATCAACAACGTCAAGCCGATGGTCGAAGTCAAATCCCGCCGTGTCGGTGGCGCCAACTACCAGGTGCCGGTTGAAGTGCGCCCGGTGCGCCGTCTGGCGCTGTCGATGCGCTGGATCAAGGAAGCCGCCAAGAAGCGCGGCGAGAAGTCAATGGCCCTGCGTCTGGCCAACGAATTGATGGAAGCGACCGAAGGTCGCGGTGGTGCCATGAAGAAGCGCGATGAAGTGCACCGCATGGCCGAGGCCAACAAGGCCTTCAGCCACTTCCGCTTCTAAAAACCGCCCCCATCTACGGCGTTGCGGGCTCGCCAAAAGCGGGCCCGTATTGAAGACGTCACTAACGGAGAATTTTCATGGCTCGCAAGACCCCCATCGAGCGCTATCGCAACATTGGCATTTCCGCGCACATTGATGCCGGCAAGACCACCACGACCGAGCGCATCCTTTTCTATACCGGCGTCAACCACAAGATTGGTGAAGTGCACGACGGCGCGGCCACCATGGACTGGATGGAGCAGGAGCAGGAACGCGGCATCACCATCACTTCCGCGGCCACCACCTGCTTCTGGAAGGGCATGGACCTTTCCTTCCCCGAGCACCGCATCAACATCATCGACACCCCCGGCCACGTGGACTTCACCATCGAGGTGGAGCGCTCCATGCGCGTGCTCGACGGCGCCTGCATGGTGTATTGCGCCGTGGGCGGCGTGCAGCCACAGTCGGAAACCGTGTGGCGTCAGGCCAACAAGTACCGCGTGCCGCGTCTGGCCTTCGTCAACAAGATGGACCGCACCGGCGCCAACTTCTTCAAGGTCGTCGACCAGATGAAGCTGCGCCTGAAGGCCAATCCTGTGCCCATCGTGATTCCGATTGGCGCTGAGGAGCACTTCACCGGCGTGGTCGATCTGCGCAAGATGAAGGCCATCTACTGGGACGAGGCGTCGCAGGGCATGAAGTTCAACTTCGACGAAATCCCGGCGGCCCTGCTCGAGCAGGCCAAGGAATGGCGCGAGAAGATGGTCGAGGCGGCAGCCGAGGCGTCTGAAGAGCTGATGAACAAGTACCTCGAAGAAGGCGACTTGACCGAAGACGAAATCACGCAAGGCCTGCGCATCCGCACCATTGCGGGCGAAATCCAGCCGATGCTCTGCGGGACCGCATTCAAGAACAAGGGCGTTCAGCGCATGCTGGACGCCGTGATCGAGCTCATGCCCTCGCCGCTGGACGTGCCGCCGGTCCCGGGCTTCGACGAAGACGAAAAGGAAACCACCCGCAAGGCCGACGACAACGAGAAGTTCTCCGCGTTGGCCTTCAAGCTGATGACCGACCCGTTCGTGGGTCAGTTGACCTTCGTGCGGGTGTATTCGGGCGTGCTGTCCAAGGGCGACACGGTTTACAACCCGGTGCGCGGCAAAAAAGAGCGCATCGGCCGTATTGTGCAGATGCACGCCAACAACCGCCTGGAAGTGGACGAAATCCGCGCCGGCGACATCGCGGCCTGCGTGGGCCTGAAAGACGTGACCACAGGCGAAACCCTGTGCGACCCGAACGCCATCCTGACGCTGGAGCGCATGGTGTTTCCAGAGCCGGTGATTCGCCAGGCCGTGGAGCCCAAGACCAAGGCTGACCAGGAAAAGATGGGCATCGCCCTGTCGCGCCTGGCCAACGAAGACCCTTCGTTCCGCGTCAACACCGACGAAGAATCCGGCCAGACCATCATTGGCGGCATGGGCGAACTTCACCTTGAAATCATCGTGGACCGCATGCGCCGTGAATTCGGCGTGGAGGCCAACGTCGGAAAGCCGCAGGTGGCCTACCGCGAGACGATCCGCAAGACGGTGGAAGAGGCCGAAGGCAAGTTCGTGCGCCAGTCCGGCGGCAAGGGCCAGTACGGCCACGTGGTGCTCAAGATCGAGCCGCAGGAAGCCGGCAAGGGCTTCGAGTTTGTGGACGCCATCAAGGGCGGCGTCGTGCCGCGCGAGTACATCCCCGCGGTCGAAAAAGGCGTGACCGAGGCGCTGGGCCAGGGCGTGCTTGCCGGCTATCCGGTAGTGGACGTCAAGGTCACGCTGCACTTCGGTTCGTACCACGACGTGGACTCGAATGAGCTCGCGTTCAAGATGGCGGCGATCTTCGGCTTCAAGGAAGGCTGCCGCAAGGCCAGCCCCGTGATTCTGGAGCCGATGATGGCGGTCGAGGTCGAGACCCCGGAAGACTACGCCGGCAACGTGATGGGCGACCTGTCCTCACGCCGAGGCATGGTCCAGGGCATGGACGACATGCTGGGCGGCGGCAAGGCCATCAAGGCCGAAGTACCGCTGTCGGAGATGTTCGGCTATTCGACCACCCTGCGCTCGATGTCGCAGGGGCGTGCCACCTACACAATGGAATTCAAGCACTACGCGGAAGCGCCGCGCAATGTGGCCGAGGCGATCGTCGCGGCCCGGTCGAAGTAAATAGGCCCACCCCCGAAGCGGCTTTGCCGCTTCCCCCGGGCCCAGAATGGATCCGGGTAGGCCCGGGCGACAGCAGCGGCCCGTCCTGAGCTTGACGAAGGGCGGTTCCGTGGCGGTCGCTGGAAGTAAACCTGTCTTTGGCGCCACTTTTGTGGTTGGCCCGCTGCCCGTGGCGAGGCCTCTGCCGGAGACGTTAAACGGACACGGGCACTGCTCTTTGGAGAACTGAAAAATGGCAAAAGGAAAATTTGAGCGTACCAAGCCCCACGTCAACGTGGGCACCATTGGACACGTGGACCACGGCAAGACCACCCTGACGGCGGCCGCGGCCCCGGAAGAAAAAGCCCGCGGCATCACCATCAACACCGCCCACGTCGAATACGAAACGGCGGCCCGCCACTACGCCCACGTGGACTGCCCCGGCCACGCTGACTATGTGAAGAACATGATCACCGGCGCGGCCCAGATGGACGGCGCCATTTTGGTGTGCTCGGCCGCTGACGGCCCCATGCCCCAGACCCGCGAGCACATCCTGCTGGCCCGCCAGGTGGGCGTGCCCTACATCATCGTGTTTTTGAACAAATGCGACATGGTCGACGACGCCGAACTGCTCGAACTCGTTGAGATGGAAGTGCGCGAGCTGCTCGACAAATACGAATTCCCCGGCGACGCCACCCCCATCATCCACGGCTCGGCCAAACTCGCCCTCGAAGGCGACAAGGGCCCGCTGGGCGAGCAGGCCATCATGAAGCTGGCCGACGCCCTGGACACCTACATCCCGCTGCCCGAGCGGGCCGTGGACGGCGCCTTCCTCATGCCCGTGGAAGACGTCTTCTCCATCTCCGGGCGCGGCACCGTCGTGACCGGGCGCATCGAGCGCGGCATCATCAAGGTCGGCGAGGAAATCGAGATCGTCGGCATCAAGCCCACCGTCAAGACCACCTGCACCGGCGTCGAGATGTTCAGAAAGCTGCTCGACCAGGGCCAGGCCGGCGACAACGTGGGCATCTTGCTGCGCGGCACCAAGCGCGAAGACGTCGAACGCGGCCAGGTGCTGTGCAAACCCGGCTCGATCAAGCCGCACACCCACTTCACCGGTGAGATCTATGTCTTGTCCAAGGACGAGGGCGGGCGCCACACGCCGTTCTTCAACAACTACCGCCCGCAGTTCTATTTCCGCACCACCGACGTGACCGGCGCCATCGAACTGCCCAAGGACAAAGAGATGGTCATGCCTGGCGACAACGTCAGCATCACCGTCAAGCTGATTGCCCCGATCGCCATGGAAGAAGGCCTGCGCTTTGCCATCCGCGAAGGCGGCAAGACCGTGGGCGCCGGGGTCGTGGCAAAGATCATCGAGTAA
>PHCI01000020.1 GCA_002842205.1 Betaproteobacteria bacterium HGW-Betaproteobacteria-3
GCGGGTGGCGACGGCGCGGCCCCCTCCCGTGCAGATTCCACAGATTTAAAGCTTTTTTGGCCTTCAGCCCCCGCCAATTGGTCATACTTTGCTATATTTTCAGGACCATTCGAGGCACCCGACGCTGCCACGGCGGCTGCGGGCTCCACGCCCGCCAGCCGCACCCGCAACGCCGCGTTGGGCAGCTTGAGCACGTTGTCGCGCTGATCGGTCACCACGCGCACATTGGCCGTCATGCCGGGCAGCAGGCGCCCGCCCGTGTTGGAAAAGCCCACCACTGCCACATAGGTCACCACATTGGCCACGTTTTGCGCCGCCTTGCGCACCTGGCTGACGGCGCCCTCGAAGGTCTGGCCCGGGAACGCGTCCACGGTGAACGTGGCTTTCTGGCCGGTGCGGATGCGGCCCACGTCGCTTTCGTCGATGCTGGCGTCCACCTGCATGTCCTGCAGGTTCTGGGCGATCACAAACAGCTCGGGCGCCTGCAGGCTGGCCGCCACCGTCTGGCCTTTTTCGATGGCGCGCTTGATCACGATGCCGTTGACCGGCGAGGTGATGCGGGTGCGCTCGAGGTCGATGCGGGCCTGCGCCAGCGCTGATTCACGCTGCGCCACACCGGCCTGCGCGCTCTTGATCTGCGCTTCGTTCACGCCCAGTTGCGCCTGCGCCGACTTGACCGACTCGGTGGCGGTGTTGACCAGCGCCCGGGTGCG
This sequence comes from Betaproteobacteria bacterium HGW-Betaproteobacteria-3, assembly GCA_002842205.1. GTDB lineage: Bacteria > Pseudomonadota > Gammaproteobacteria > Burkholderiales > Burkholderiaceae_C > PHCI01. Next base: position 714 of record PHCI01000020.1, read on the forward strand.
GTCGGCCTCGCTTTGGGCGATGAAGCCCTTGGACACCAGGCTCAGGTTGCGGTCGTGGGTGCGCTGGGCTTCGGTCAGGTCGGTCTGGGCCCGCGACACGCCGGCGCGGCCCGCTGCCGCATTGGCCTGCGCCGTGAGCACGGCAGCACGCGCGGCGTCCACGTCGGCCTGGGCCGAGCGCACGCGGTATTCGATGCTTTCGGGGTCGATCACGGCGATCAGCTGGCCGGCCTTGACCTCGGAATTGAAATCGACGTAGATGTCCTTGATCTGCCCCGACACCTGGGTGCCCACCGACACCTGCGTCACCGGGTTGACCGTGCCGCTGGCCGACACCGTGGCCACCAGCGGCCCGCGCTCGATCTTGCCGGTGCGGTACTGCACGGCGTCGGCCGCGCTGCGCTGGCTCCACCACCCGACGCCGCCACCCGCCAGCGCCAGCACCACAGCCCCAACCACCACATACGACTTTTTCATCACGCCATTGTAGGAACGGCACCTTGGCGGCGTGTCGGCGCGGGGTATCGGCCGTGTAAAGGGCGCGCAAATCCTGTGGCGAAGGTCCCCGGCGCGTCGCCATTCACCCGGCCTGCCTGCATTTCGCTCCCCTTCTGGGGCGTTTCGTCGCAAGCCGGTCGCTGCGGCGCGGGACCGCCGGCACAGTCCACCCCATGCCAACGCCGTTCAGGAGAACGCCATGAACCTCACACCGTTGATCGCCATCCACATGACCGCCGCCCTCGGCGCCATTGCGCTGGGGCCCCTGGCGCTCTGGGCCCGCCGCGGCGCCGCCCAACGCCCCAAACTCCACCGCGCCTTCGGCTACGCCTGGGTCACGCTGATGGTGGTGACCGCCGCCTCGGCCCTCTTCATCAGCGGCAACAAGGGCCCGCACTTCATGGGCTTCGGCCCGATCCACCTGCTGATTCCGGTGACCTTCTTCATGCTCTACCGCGCCTTCGTGTACCTGGCGCGCAGGAACATCATCGGCCACCGCATGACCATGCAGTTCCTCTACCTGGGCGCCTGCGTCGTCGCCGGCGCCTTCACGCTGATGCCCGGCCGCTACCTCGGCCACCTGGTCTGGACGCAGGTCGGCCTGATCTGAACACCCCAACCCCACTGGAGAACACCATGTCTGCCCTCAACACCGCCACATCCCGCACCGCCGACGAACTCGACGCCCTGGCCCGCAAGCGCGCCGGCGCCCGCATGGGCTGGTACGCGCACGCGCTCGTCTACGTGGTTGTGAACACCGCGCTCGTGTTGCTGTCCCTGGCCACCGGCCGCCATTGGGCCATCTTCCCCGCACTGGGCTGGGGGCTGGGCCTGGCGATGCACGGCTTTGGCGTCTGGCTGTCGCTGGGCGGCGGCGGCCTGCACGAGCGGCTGCTGGCACGCGAGCGCGAGCGGCTGGCCGCGCAGCGCGACCCCTGGTAGGCGGGTAGCGCCGGGCTCAGCCCGGGCGGCCTGCGTGCTTGAACGCCATGATGGCCTGGTTGCGCAGGGTGCGCAGCAGCGACAGCTCGCGCTCGGCCACCACAATGCCCCCGGTCAGGGCCGCGTCGGCATAAATCACACCCAGCGGGTTGCCGTTCATGGCCAGCGGCAGCAGCAAAAACGTGGGCGCGTTCACGCTGGACACAAACCAGGTCGGCAGGCGTCGGCGGATGTTGGCCACGCTGGCGTCGGCGATCAGCATGTCGGCGCCGCGCTTGCAGACGGTGGAAAACAGATCGGCCGCGGCCATGTCGATCTGAAAGCGTGGCGCGATGGCGTCGGCGCCTTCCCCCAGTGCCACGCGGCCGGTCAGCATCCCGGTGCGGGCGTCGCGCATGCAGAACACCACCCGCTGGAACCCGAGCGAGCGGTACATGGTCTCCAGCACCATGCGCAGCACCTCGTTGAGGCTGAAGTTTTCCACCAGCGTGTTGCTGATATCCTGAATGCCTGCGGCGAGTTGCTCGGCCGCGAAGGTGGCGCTGGCCATGGCCGATGGTGCCGCCGCAACCGAACCCTCCGCGCCGTTGTCACTTTCGCCCGGCGCAGCGGCCGCCACGGCCTTGTCCAGATGAAACTGCGCCAGCGAATTGGCCTCGGGCTTTGCCGCAGCGGGCGCTTCGGGCGCCCCCACAAGTCGCGCCGCCGCCGAACCGGGACGCGGCACCACTTGCAGCACCTGGCTCAGTTCGAGCATGTGCCGGCGGGTACGCTCCACCGATTCACGCACCCGGGCCGACGTCAGGCCCAGCGCGCGCCCATAGCGTTGCGAGACGGCGCGCAGGCGGCGCTCGCCTTCGGCACTGTCGGCGGTCATCAGGGCGTCGGCCACGTCGTTGCCGGCGCAGGCGGCCGCGCGCAGCGGGTCCTGCTCGGGTGCCGGGCGGTCGGTGGGAAGGCGGCGCATGGCCTGGATCAGCGTGTCGGGCAGGCCCCAGTGCCGGGCCACGCCGGTGGCCAGATCCTGAAACCCGATGCCCAGAATCGCACGCGATTCGGCTTCCTCCGGGTCGCTGCCAGCGGCCCCGCCCGGGCCCGCCAGGCGGCTCTGGATCTGGCGCGCTTCTTCGGGAAAATAAAAATGCGTCAGCATGCGCCCCAGGTTCTGGAACACCGCCGAGATGAAGGCCTCTTCCGCGCCCTGCGCGGTGGGCGAGAGTTCACGCGCCAGCGTGCCTGCGGCCAGCGCGCGCAAGAACTCCTCGCGCAACGCCACGGCCTGCTGCTTGTCGTGCATGTGCTCCAGCAGCACCAGCGACAGCGCCAGATTGCGGATGCCCGCATAACCCACCAGCGCCACCGCACGCGAGATGGTGTTGATGGTGCCGCTGCCCGCGCGGGCGTAGAACGTGGAGTTGACCAGCCGCAGCAGCTTGTTGGTGAGCGCCACGTCCTTGAGGATTTCGTTGGACAGGCTGCCCACGCTTTCGGTTTCGGACTGCGCCAGCCGCTGGATCCGCACCACCGAATCCGACAGCGCCGGAAAGTCGCTCTTGTGGCGCATGCGGCGCAGCAAAAATTCGAGCGTGCTGTTGTGCCCGGCGCCCGCGGCCGAAGCGTCTGCACCACCCGCCGGCGCCAGCCAACCCGACAGCGCCTGGTGAAATTCGTTCGCGCTGGCCGGGCGCATGGTGGGGTCGCGTGCCATGGCGCGCTGCACGATGGCGCGCAGTTCGTCGTCCACCGGGTGCAGGGTGTCGGCGGGCAGCACCAGGTCTTCATTCGCCAGCCGCTGGATCGCGCGTTGCGCGTCGGCTTCGGCCATGGCCGGGCGGCCGCTCAGCATTTCAAACAGCACCAGTGCGGCCGAAAAAATGTCCATGGACGCCGCGGGGGGCTCGCCGCGGCCTGCCTCGGGTGCCATGTACGCGGCCGTGCCCGACAGGCCGGGGACGCTGCCGGGGGCGTTGGCCATCTCGGCCAGACCAAAATCCATGATGCGCGCCCGTCCCTCGGCGTCCACGATGATGTTGGCGGGCTTGAGGTCGCGGTGGATCACGCCCGCCGCGTGAGCATGGGCCAGGCCCTGCAGCACCCCCATCATCAAGGGCACGGCCGTGGCCGCGGGCAGCGCGCCCTGCGTGCGCAGGAGGTCAGTCAGGCTTTGGCCGCGCACGCGCTCAAACACCAGGAAAGGCGGGTTGGCGGCCAGCTCGGCTTCGAACAAGGTGACGATGTTGGGATGGCTCAACCGGCTCACGGCCCGCGCTTCGGCCAGCCAGCGCTGCGCAGCCGCGGCGTCGCGGGCGCCCGCATGCATTTGCTTGACCGCCACTTCGCGCGCCAGCTTGGGGTCAAACGCCAGCCAGACCACGCCCTGCGCACCCCGGCCCAGCGGTTCACGCAATTGGAATCGGCCCAAGGTGGCATCGGCAACGAGTGGCATGAGGGGATGGCAGCCGGGTCAGGCGGTGTGCGTCAATCATCAATAAGTAGTAGCACGGATCGTACGGGCGGCCCCGCCCCGCGAATCGCCCGAACAGGGCCCCAAACACCCTCCAGTTCACTCACCCCGGGCTTTGGGCGGCGTCCATAACCGTGCCCTGCGGGCGTTTCGCGCCGTCCAGAGGGTGTTTCGTCGCATGGGCGGCGTGCGGTGTCCGCTCACGCGGCACAATGCGCGTTGAACCCCTATGGCCCGCGAATCGTCTTCCACCCTCTCTGCCAGTGTGCCCACACGGCTCAAGCCCCTGTTCCTGCAGGGCGGGTTTTCCCTGCATGGCTTCATCGCCCGAGGGGTGGCCTCGCTGGTGCTGAACACGCTGATCGCGACCGGCATCACCGTGTTTGGCGACCACGAATTCACACTCAACCTGCTGTACGCCCAATGCATCGGCGTGAGCATCTGGCTGATCCTGGACGTGGGCCGCCTGTTCGCCATCAGCGACTGGGAGGTGCAATGGCGTCGCGTGGTGGTGCTGGTGCCCGTGGGCACCCTTATCGGCTACGTGGTGGGCTCCTTGCTGGGCGACTGGATCATGCACAAGGAAACCCTTCAGTTCTGGATGCAGGAGCCCCGCAAAACCCTCGGCTTTCTGCTCATGAGCCTGGGCCTGGGCGCGGGCGGCACCTATTTTTATGTCAACCGCGAGCGGCTGGCCAAGTCCCGCACCACCGAGCAGATGGCGCTGCGCTGCGCCAGCGAAGCGCGCCTGAAGCTTTTGGAAACCCAGCTCGAACCCCACATGCTGTTCAACACGCTGGCCAACCTGCGGGTGCTGATCGGCGTGGACCCGGCACGCGCCCAGCAGATGCTGGACCGCCTGAACAGCTACCTGCGCGCCACGCTCAGCGGTTCGCGCGCCACCACGCACCCGCTGTCGGCCGAATTCGACCGCCTGCGCGACTACCTGGAGCTGATGGCCGTGCGCATGGGCCCGCGCCTGCAATACACGCTGGACCTGCCCGACGCCCTGCGCAACGAGCCCGTGCCGCCGCTGCTGCTGCAGCCGCTGGTTGAAAACAGCATCAAGCATGGGCTGGAACCCAAGGTGGCGGGCGGCTGCATCCGCCTGCGCGCCTACCAGGACGACGGTCGGCTGGTGCTGGAGGTGTCGGACACCGGCGTGGGCCTGCCGCCAGCGGTGCTGGCAGGCGGCGCGCTGCACGAAACCGGCTTTGGCCTGGCGCAGGTGCGCGAGCGCCTGGCCACCGCCTACGGCCCCCAGGCCACTCTTGAAATTGCAGCAAACAATGACGGCGGGGCGAGGGCTACCGTCACTTTTCCCTATATAAACCTGGAACCCGACCCGTCTGATGAACGCGCCTGCAGAATCCTCCGGTCCTGAGCGCCGCCCCAGCGCGCTGATCGCCGAAGACGAACCCCTGCTGGCCCAGGCGCTGCAGGCCGAGCTGGCCCGCGCCTGGCCCGCGCTGCAGGTGCTGGCCACCGTGGGCGACGGCGCCACCGCTGTGGCGCAGGCACTGGCCCTGCGCCCCGACGTGCTGTTTTTTGACATCCGCATGCCCGGCCTCTCGGGCCTGGACGCCGCCGCCGAACTGGCCGACACCTGGACGCCTGCGCACGGCGACTTTCCCGCCCTGGTGTTTGTGACCGCCTACGACCAATACGCCGTGCAGGCGTTCGAAACCCAGGCCATTGACTACCTGCTCAAGCCCGTGCAGGCCGCCCGTTTGCAAAAAACAGTGGAAAAAGTGCAAGAAGCCCTCGCCAGACGGTCTTCAGACGCTATTCATTCAGAAGCAGATTTTGAATCGACGTTAAGCCAGTTGCGGCATTTGCTGGCGGCGGGCGGCGGGCCGCCGGGTGCGGCCCACGGTGCCCCGGCCACCCCGCTGAAAGTGATCCAGGCCAGCGTGGGCAGCGCCATCCGCATGGTGCCGGTGGACGAGGTGCTGTACTTTGAAGCCGCCGACAAATACGTGCGGGTGCTGACCGCCGCGCACGAATACCTGATCCGCACGCCGCTCAAAGAACTGCTGCCGCAGCTGGATTCGCAAAGCTTCTGGCAGATTCACCGCGGCACCGTGGTGCGGGCGGACGCCATCGACACCGTGACGCGCGACGAGGCCGGCAAACTCAGCCTCACCCTGCGCGGCCACACCGACAAACTGGCCGTGAGCCGCCTCTACAGCCACCTGTTCCGGGCCATGTAACCCTGCTCTTTTTGCGGGCCGATCAGCGGGGCTAATGCCCTCGCAAATTTGATGACGACACGGGGAAACCCGGCCCGGTGGCCGTCTTCTTGCTGCGTACAGTCCGCGCACCCTCACACCCAAGCGGCAAGAAAGATCCCATGGCCATGTCCCATCGTTCCAGCGTTGTCCTCAAAACCCTCACCCTGCTCGCCGCGGCCTCCGCCCTGCTGCTGGCCGGCTGCAACCGCGTGCCGTCCACCATCCGCATTGGCGTGGCGCAACCCATGTCGGGCAACCTCGCGGCCCTGGGGCAAGACATGCACAACGGCGTCAAACTTGCGGTGGACGAGCTCAACAAAAGCGGTTTCCGCGTAAAAGACCAACCCGTCACGCTGGAGATCGTGGCGGTGGACGACCGCTCGGACGCCGCCACCGGCAAGGAAGTGGCCCGCCAACTGGTGGACGCCGGCGTGGTGGCCGTGATCGGGCACCTGAATTCAGGCGTCAGCATCGAGGCGGCGCCGATCTATGCCGAAAAAGGCATTGCCCAACTGGCCATCTCCACCAACCCCAAATACACCGACCTGGGCCTCAAAACCACCTTGCGTCTGGTGGCCAACGACAACCTGCAGGCCAAGGCCATTGGCTCATTTGGCGGCGGCCTGCCCGCCACCCGGTTTGCCGTGGTCGACGACGGCACACCCTATGGCAAAGGCCTGGCCGACGGCGCGGCAGCCGAACTGAAGAAAGCCAAAAAAGAAATCGTCCTGCGCCAGAGCTTCGACGACAAGACCACCGCATTTGACGGGCTGGCCGCCAAGCTCAAGGAGGGCAACGTGGAATCGGTGGTGTCCACCCTGAACGATTTTCAGGTGCTGGCCCTGCTGGAAGCCCTGAAGAAGATCGACTACACCCGGCTGAGCCTGCTGGGCGGCGACACCATCAAGACCACGGCCATGCTCAAAGGGGCCGATGTGCTGCAAGGCGGGCTGTTCGCCACCTCGCCCATTCTGGAGCCGCGCGAGTTTTCGGCGGGCGCCAAGTTTCTGGAGGTCTACCGCGCGGCCTTCAAGACCGACCCCACCTATGGTGGCCACTACAGCTACGGCGCCATGTACGTGCTGGCCGACGCCATCAAGCGCGCGGGCTCGGCCAAGCCAGAGGCCATCACCGACATGCTGTACAAGTTTGACGGCTATTCGCCTGTCACCGGCTCCATGAAGTTCGACAGCAAGGGCGAGCAACGCTACGCCGTCATCAGCGTTTACGCCATTCGCCGCGGGCAGTGGGAATCACAAATCCGCTCGGACGCCTGGTAAACCCCAGCCAGCCCCGCGACCAGCGCCTGCCCGCCCACTGCGGGACAGGCGCTTTTTTTCGTCAACGCCGACCGTTCCCGCCACGCTGATCGCCGCCGCGCCCGCGGCCATCAGAGATGCCATGGCGGTTACGGTTGTGGTCGCCGTGCCCGCGGTATTGGTGGCCGCCGTAGTAATAGCCGTTGATGACCGGCGTCACATAACCGGCCCGGTACACCGGCGCGGGGCGGTAATAGACCGGCGCGGGCTGGTAATACACGGGGGCCGGCTGCACATAAACCGGGGCCGGTTGCACGTACACGGGCGCGGGCTGGTGGTACACCGGCGCGTTGGCCACGCCCACCTGCACGCCGGGCGATGCGATCCCGACAGACCAGAACACGTTGCCCGCGTGGGCCACGCTGGCGGTGCCCAGCGATGCCAGGGCGATGGCGCCCGCGATGGCCGGAATTCGGAGGAAGCGGTTGAAGTTCATTTGGGGCTCCTTGTTGCAAGGCCAGAAAATGACCCTGTGCCTATTAGACGGTTCAGCCCGTGAAGCGTTTACGAGCCGCTTGGTTAAGGTTATTGCAAAACGTAACAAGCCCTGTAACAGCCCGACCCTGTCGCCCCTGAGGGTGGCTCACCACAACGCGCGAATCTCGCCGCTGGCCAGTCGGCGGCGGTAGCGGGCAAGGTCACGCCGCAGCATCGGCATCAGCAGGTACAGGCCGATCACGTTGGGCACCGCCATGAGGAACACCATGGCGTCCGAAAAATCAATCACCGGCCCCAACTGCATGCTGGCGCCCACCACCACGCACACGCAGAAAAACAGCTTGAAGGCCAACTCCTGGCGCCGACCCTGCCCCACCAGATACGTCCAGGCCTTGAGGCCGTAATACGACCACGCAATCATCGTGGAGAAGGCAAACAGCAGCACGCACACCGCCAGCACCTCGGGAAACCACGGCAGCCCCGCCGCAAATGCGGCCGAAGTCAGCTCCACACCGGTCAGGCCCGGCTGGGCCACCCCCGTGACGCCGATCACCAGCGCGGTGACGGTGCAGATCACCACGGTGTCGATGAACGGCTCCAGCAAAGCCACGTGGCCCTCGCTGAAGGGTTCGCCCGTGCGCACCGCCGAATGCGCGATCGCGGCCGACCCGATGCCGGCTTCGTTGGAAAAGGCAGCGCGCCGAAAACCCTGGATCAAGGCCCCCACGGCACCACCGGCCACGCCCTCACTGGTGAACGCACCGTGCCAGATCCGAAGCAACGCGGGGCCCAGCTCTGCGGCGTGCAAGGCCAGAATCAACAGCCCTGCCGCAAGGTACAGCACCGCCATCAAGGGCACCAGTTTTTCGGTCACCCGCACGATCGTCCGAATGCCCCCGATGATTGCCAGGCCGACCGCCACGGCCATCACCACGCCAAACAACCAGCCCCAGCCGACCAGCGGGCTGGCCGCGCCCCCGGTGACATTCACCATCTGATGAAAGGCCTGGTTGGCCTGGAACATGTTGCCCCCGCCCAAGGCGCCGCCCATGCAACACACGGCAAACACCACCGCCAGCCAGCGCCCCAGGCGCGGCCAACCCACGTGCGCCAGCCCACCCGACAGGTAGTACATGGGCCCGCCCGACACGCTGCCGTCGTCGTGATGCTGCCGAAACCGCACCCCCAGCGTGCACTCGGCAAACTTGGACGCCATGCCCAGCAGCCCGGCCACCACCATCCAGAGCGTGGCGCCCGGTCCGCCGATCGTCACCGCCACGGCCACGCCCGCAATATTGCCCAGCCCCACCGTGCCCGACAGCGCGGCCGTGAGCGCCTGAAAGTGCGACACCTCGCCCGTCTCTTTTGGGTCGGTATAGCGGCCCCGCAGCAAATCGAACGCGTGGCGCACGCCGCGCCATTGCGGCAACCCCAGCACCACGGTGCACACCAGCGCCAGCACAATCAGCCAGCCCACGATCAGTGGAAACGGCTGCCCCGCCAGTGGCACGGTGTGGAACACCACTGCCGCCACCGCATCAGACACCGGCGCCAACGTCTGGTTGATCCAGGCATCCACACCGCGAAGGTCGGCCGGTGCGCTGGCTGTGGCAATTGCAATGGGCATGCCCAACCGTACCAGAGCGCAGCCCCGCCCCCCTAGAATGAGCACATGAGTTCCCCTGCCGACAAAGAAAACACCAAACCCAGCAACTTCCTTCGCCAGATCATCGAACACGACCTGGCCGCGGGCACCTATGCCGGGCGCCGTTGGGCCGGCCGCCCCGGCGACGCCACCGTGCAAGCCAGCGGCGGCCCCGACCCGGCGCGCATCCGCACCCGCTTTCCACCCGAACCCAACGGCTACCTGCACATCGGCCACGCCAAAAGCATCTGCATCAACTTTGGCCTGGCGCGCGACTATGGCGGCGTGTGCCACATGCGCTTTGACGACACCAACCCCGAGAAGGAAGACACCGAATACGTCGACTCCATCCTCGACGCGGTGCAGTGGCTCGGCTTTGGCTGGGAAGCCCACGGCACCCGCCACCTGTTTCAGGCCAGCGACTACTTTGACTTCATGTACCGCGCGGCCGAATACCTGATCGAAGCCGGCCACGCCTACGTGGACGAACAAACCGCCGAAGCCATGCGCCTGGCCCGTGGCGACTTTGGCAAACCCGGCGTGGACAGCCCGTTTCGCACCCGCACGCCGGCCGAAAACCTGGCCCGCTTTCGCGAAATGCGCGACGGCCAGCACGAGGACGGCAGCATGGTGCTGCGCGCCAAGATTGACATGGCCAGCCCCAACATCAACCTGCGCGACCCGGCCATCTACCGCATCCGCCGCGCCACCCACCACAACACCGGCGACAAATGGTGCATCTACCCCATGTACACCTTTGCCCACCCGATTGAAGACGCGCTGGAGCAGATCACCCACAGCCTGTGCACGCTCGAATTTGAAGACCAGCGCCCGTTTTACGACTGGCTGCTCGAAAGACTGACCGAAGGCGGCCTGCTGCAAAGCCCGCCCCCGCGCCAGTATGAATTTGCCCGCCTGAACCTCACCTACGTCATCACCAGCAAACGCAAGCTCGCGCAGCTGGTGTACGACGGCAAGGTGAGCGGCTGGGACGACCCGCGCATGCCAACAATAGTCGGCCTGCGCCGGCGCGGCTACACGCCCGAAGCCATTCAACTGTTTGCCGAACGCATTGGCGTGACCAAGAGCGACAGCTGGATCGACTACAGCACGCTCGAAGGCTGCCTGCGCGAAACGCTGGACGTCACCGCCCCGCGCGCCATGGCCGTGCTGGAGCCGGTGAAGCTCGTCATCACCAACTGGGACGAACTGCATGGAGTGGGAACGCTGGACGCCTGCAGCGCCCCCGTGCACCCCCACCTGCCCGAACTGGGCCGCCGCGACTTCAAGTTTGGCAAAGAACTGTGGATTGAACGCACCGACTACGAAGAGGTGCCGCCCAAGGGCTACAACAGGCTGTACCCAGGGAACAAGGTGCGCCTGAAATACGGCCACGTCATCGAATGCACCGGCGCCGTGAAAGACGCCGCTGGCACCGTGACCGAAGTGCACGCCACCCTGGTGCCCGACACCAAAAGCGGCACCCCCGGCGCCGACGCCATCAAGGTCAAGGGCGTCATCACCTGGGTGGGCGCGGCCGATGCCCTGCCCGCCGAAGTGCGCCTGTACGACCGCCTGTTCACCGAAGCCCAGCCCGACGCCGGCGGCAAGGACTTCATCGAAAGCCTCAACCCCGACAGCCTGAAAGTGGTGACGGGGTATGTGGAGCCATCACTGGGCGCTGCAGGCGTGATCGCGGCCAAGGCCGACGACAAGTTCCAGTTTGAGCGGCACGGCTACTTTGTGGCCGACCGCGTGGACCATACGGCGGGCAAGCCGGTGTTCAACCGGGTGACGGGGTTGAAGGACTCGTGGGGGAAGTAAGTCTCATTGTCGGGGGCATTAGATGCGCTTAGGTCATTGGTGGCGCGAAAGGTCTGACAGCTTCAAGCTATTCGCCCTAGTTGGAGTAGCGCTTGCGGTCGTTTTGGTGATCTGGATTAGTTGGGTCCTCTGGTTCGTTAAGTTATTCGCAGCATGGTGGCAAGCCCCTGTTAGTCAAGGTCTAACTGATCTCCAAGCACTTGGCCAAGTGGGAGACATCTTTGGAGGCGTAAATGCCCTCTTCGCTGCGTTCGCATTTGTAGGGGTGGCAGCAGCAGCCTATTTGCAAAGTCAGCAAATGAGTGAGCTGAGGCGGCAGGTGAAATTGACAGAGCAGGCTCACATACGCCAGTCCTTCGAACCCTTATTTTTTCAACTGCTCTCCCTCAATCGGTCTTTACTTTCTGAGATGCGACTAACTGCTCCTCCAAGTTGGAATATTCATGGTGGCCCAAATTGGTCTCCGACTGAAGCAGCCCAAGCGCTTCGCGCAAGGATTGCTATTCGCTGGGGCGAGTTTGTCACCAGCAATAACACAGAAATAGCAACAGAAGCGTATCGAGAGCTGTACGAAGCAAACGAACACCAGCTTGGTCCATACTTTCGAACGCTCTACCACTTGTGGAGACTCATAGATGAGGCGGGGCTGAGCTCGGACGACCAGTCCAGGTTCTCGAACATTGCAAGAGGCACGTTAGGTCGCGACACCCTGCTCCTCTTGATAGTGAATTGTTTGACTGTTCCAGGCAGTAAGTTCAAGATTTTGGTCGAAAGATTTGGCCTCTTGAAGCATATAAGTCGCGATGACGAGCAATTTACATTTGAACAAGTACTGGTCGACAAACTGTTCAAGCCAACGTCACACATGTCCACGTCGGAAAGAGCCGATTATGCAAGAATCAATACACACTAAGTATAAAAAGTAAATGTTAAAGATATTTTTCCCTATATAAACTCAAATAATTGGACGCTCTTGAACATGAAAACTAAGCAATGTGACGCGTGCGGTTTATCACTGGCGAGAAAAACTCCAAGCTTTTTACCTTTGTTTGAACGAGGATTTGGAATCCGTAGGAGTGACTCAAACGCGCTCATTGTCTGCATTGCTGCTGCAAACGAGCTTTGCAAGCTTAGCCCTCGAGATCGTGTCTTGCGGATTTCAAATCATACACATCAATATATATGTCCGACGAGAAATGCAACACACGACCAATCATCAAATATAGATAAAGCAATTGCTACAACTCACAAGCTAGTCATCAAAGAACGCTCGAAAGCAAAAGCAATTTCACAAAAATTATCAACTTTAAAGCCCGTAGATCACACCGATGCTTTTCCAAAATTTCAATTCTCAAATGAAAAAATAAACGATGCATTAAATCGTCGCATTCTGAATACTATTCAAATTCAACAAATATTGGATCAGTCTAATCACCTCGGAATTGATATTGACACGGTCAATAATCTACGACAAGAGCTCAAAAGATTAATCGGATTACTTCAGAAAACATATGATATTGATAAGGAAGGCGTTGTAGTCTTCACTAAAAAATTTAGAAGTCCACACAGATTAGGAAAATCTAAAGAATCAGTAAGTTTATCAACTGCAAAAAAATCAAAAGACGGCTTGAGCGCAGTCAAGTCAAAGGTGAAAGAGAGTTCCACTAATCCAATAATAGGCGGATATCTCAGGTGTCAGAATTGCCAGAGCTTTATGTTCTACTCGGATATAAATAAAGCGAAATGTAGAGAATGTAAAAAGAATATTGTGGCATCGAATTCAACTAGAACTCCATAAGCAGAAAACTACAGAGGGAATCGGAGTCAGATTCTAGTTAACCAAGCTAAGGAAACTCTGCAAAACCTCCCCGCTGGCATGGTGCGTGCGTGAGTGAAGCCATGAAACAAATGAGCCTGAGCGATAGCGGATTCGAACGCAAGACCAAGAGGACGCGCAAGCGCGAGTTCCTTGATGAGATGGACTTGGTGGTGCCCTGGGTCGAGCTGGTGGCGCTGATCGCGCCCCATGCGCCGGCCCCCGGCGCCAAGGGTGGTCGCCCGCCTTTTTCCAGCGCCTCGAGGCCTCGGAGGCCTCGGGGTCAGGTCTTGCCTTTTGCCCCGCATTCATTCGCCATCTGGTTCAAGCTCTATGCCCCGGCTGCGGTACCAGTCCAACTGGCTGGCAGCATCAAGATCGAAGTACCCCGTTTCGAACAATGTATCGGGGTCACAATGTATCGGGGTCAGGTCTTGCCTTTTACCTCTCAAAGGCTACCATCCTGCCGTTCTTGATTTGACTGTCTGTTCTTTTACGGAAGCCCCTGATGTTGTCTTCGCACGATGCGCTACTGCTGAGAGTTGAGCTGAAGGATTTCAAACCGGCGATTTACCGGGAGGTCTTGGTCGACCCGAACATCACCCTGAGAGCCTTGCACGCGGTGATTCAGGCCGCCATGGGTTGGGAGAACGAACATCTGTATGCCTTCGCCCAGCCGCTTCGGTCGACGGAATCGTTCTGGAAGATTCCGAACCTGCGTAAGTGGCAGAAGCCCAACCCCGACGCTTGGGGCGAGCCGATGGGCAACGATGTCAAGGTCAGGCTCTCTCAGTTACTGACCGCGCCCAAACAACGGCTGCTGTACCTCTACGACTTTGGCGATGAGTGGTTGCACACCATCACGTTGATGGCGTTCAGCGAAGCCCATGTGCCATTGCCCCATTTGCTCAAGGCTCAGAATGGGTGCCCGCCCGAGGACTGCGGTGGCCCGCCCGGTGCCGAGTATTGGGCAGCCGCCTGGTATGACGATGCGCATGAAGACCACGAAACGGCTCGCGACATGTATGGAGACCACGAGCCAGGCTCTCTGGACTTTGCAGCGTTGCAATTGACGGTTGCAAAACTGAAGAAGTCCGCCCCCCGCGCGAAGTAGGGCAGCAGGCCATGGCAAGACCTCTTCGCATTGAATTCCCCGGCGCGGTCTATCACGTGACCTCGCGCGGTGATCGGCGGGAGCCGATCTTTGTGGACGACGTGGACCGGCTTGCTTTGCTGGATGTGCTGGGCTCGGGGCTGGACCGGTTTGACGCCAGCGCGCTGGCCTGGTGCCTGATGGGCAACCACTACCACTTCGTGATCCAGACGCGGCTGGCCAATCTGTCGCTGCTGATGCGGCACATCAATGGCGTGTTCACGCAGCGCTTCAACCAGCGGCACCACAAGGTGGGGCATTTGTTTCAGGGGCGGTTCAAGGCGGTACTGGTGGACCGCGACAGCTATCTGCTGGCCGTGTGCCGCTATGTGGAGCTGAACCCGGTGCGCGCGGGTCTGGCGGCCGAGCCGGCCGACTGGCCGTGGAACAGTTACACGGTGCTCACGGGGCAGGCGCCCTGCCCGCCCTGGCTGGACCGGGCTGCGGTGTGGGGCTATCTGCTGGGCGAAGATGCCCATACCGAAGCGCTGGCCCAGAAGGCGGGCCGGGCGTATGCCGATCTGGTGGCAGCGGGGAAGGACGTGGCACTGTGGCCCGACCACCTGCGCCAGCAGATGTATCTGGGCGACGAGGCGTTTGTGTTGCGCATGCAGGCGCTGGCCTCGGACCGCGCGGTGAGCGACAAGGAGATTCCCAAGGCGCAGCGCGCCAGCCCCAAGACTTTGCAGGACTGGCTGGACGAGACGCCGAGCCGGGACGAGGCGATCGTGGCGGCGCACCGGTATTCGCACATCAGCCTGTCGGAGATGGCGCGGGCGCTGGGTTTGTCGGTGTCGCGGGTGAGCCGGATCGTGGCGCGGGCGCGGGGGTCGCGAGCGTTTGACCGCACCGAAGGCGCTGCCCAGTAGCTACACTTGGCCTCATGCGCCCTTCCCAAGCCCTCAACCTGCACCGCTCGCAGATCCGCGAGATCGCGATGCGCCACCGCGTGGCGGGTGTGAGCGTGTTCGGCTCGGCGATTCATGGTGACGACGTCGAGGGCAGCGATCTGGATGTGCTGGTGGACCCGACACCCGCGACCACGCTGCTGGACATTGGCGCCATCCGCTACGAGCTGAAAGCGCTGCTGGGCATGGAGGTGGACGTGTTGACCCCCAATGGCCTGCCTGACAGCTTTCGCGAGCAGGTGCTTCGCGAGGCGGTGCGGCTGTGAGGCGCCAGCAGCCGCTGCGCACGGCGGATTACCTGCAGCACATGGCCGAGGCGATTGACAACATCCAGAGCTACACGGCGGGCATGGATGCCGCCAGCTTCAAGGTGGATCGCAAGACGCAGGACGCGGTGATCCGCAACCTGGAGATCATTGGCGAGGCCTGCAACAACGTGGCCAAGAACGACCCGGCATTTGCCCAGGCCCATCCCGAGATGCCTTGGAGCTTTGCCTATGAGATGCGCAATGCGCTGGCACACGGCTACTTCAACGTGGACGTGGATATCGTGTGGGCGACCGTGACTGCTGACCTGCCCGGCATGAAGGCTCAGTTGGCGTCACTGGCGCAGTAAGGCGCCGGTCACGCAGACCAACGGACCAACAGGGTCAGGTCTCGCCTTCTGCCCAACGCCGGACGGAACCACTGACTTCCATTTGACTTTTCGTACTCAAAAACGTACGCTTCTCCATCCTCCGGAGAGTCCCATGACCGCCACCACCCTCACCGCCAGCGAAGCCCGCGCCAACCTCTACCGCCTGATGGACCAGACGGCGGAGTCGCACGTGCCTGTGACGATTGTGGGCAAGCGCCATGACGCGGTGCTGGTGTCGGCCGAAGACTGGCACGCGATTCAGGAAACGCTGTATCTGCTGTCGGTGCCGGGCATGCGCGAGTCGATCAAGGAAGGCATCGCCGAGCCGGTGGAGGGCTGCGCCACGGAGCCGGGCTGGTGAGCTGGAGCGTTGTCTTTGCCAAGCACGCGCAGAAAGATGCTCAAAAGCTCGCCGCCAGTGGCTTGAAGGCGAAAGCGCAGGAACTGCTGGCCGTGATCCGGGAGAACCCGTTTCAAAACCCGCCGCCTTACGAGAAACTGGTGGGCGATCTGGCGGGGGCATATTCCCGCCGCATCAACATCCAGCACCGGTTGGTGTATCAGGTGCTGGACGCGGAGCACACGGTGAAGGTGTTGCGCATGTGGTCGCACTACGAGTAACGCGGCCCGGGGGCAGTGGAAGCCAACGGGCCCATTGGCGGGCCAACCCCAATCCAGCCGCCCAGTGCGGTGCACCGCGCGCCAGACGCGCACTTGTACGGCCAACAGTCGCTGCAGTTGCTGGCGCTGCTGGTCGAGGCGAACCCTTCGGCTGAGTGAGGG
This sequence comes from Betaproteobacteria bacterium HGW-Betaproteobacteria-3, assembly GCA_002842205.1. Lineage (GTDB taxonomy): Bacteria > Pseudomonadota > Gammaproteobacteria > Burkholderiales > Burkholderiaceae_C > PHCI01. Next base: position 17,375 of record PHCI01000020.1, read on the forward strand.
CAGCGAAGAATGGCGGTGGCGATCAGCCACCAAACAGCACGGTGCAGTGCTGCTGCTCGCACGGAATGCCGTCGTGGTCACCGTCCATCTCCACGCCCGGGCAGTTCTTGAGGAAGAACTTCGCTTCCTTGCACGACGTCATTTGCGAACAGTACTTGCGGCCGTCGCACTGAAACGCCGGGGGCGCTGCCGTTGCAGTGCTTGAACCCGGCGCGTTCCACACCCCCTGCGGCACAGCATCGATATTTAGCTACTTTTAGTGTAGCTAACTATTGATAATAGACGGGGGCTAAGGTCATATTTTCTCTTAAAAATGTGCAGCAGCCTCCCTCGTCGGGGCTGCCCATCGCCTCAAACGCCCGGTGCGGCCGGTTCTGCGCCGTCGCCGCCCGGCAGCGGCAGGTCGGCAGACGTTTTGCCGCGGTCGGCCTTACCCAGGGTGCTGGCGATCAGGCGGGTGAGTTTGTCGGCGGCGCCGGTGATGGCCTGGTGCTGGTTGTCGGCGTGCTGGGTCGCGGCCAGCGGCGGGCGGCCTTGCAGTCGCGCTTCCATCACGCAGCGCTTGTCGGCCTGACCACTTTTGGCGCCGTTTTCGTCGCTCAGGTGCACTTCCACCCGCGTGATGTGGTCTTTTTGATGGCTGAGCGCGCTTTGCACCGTGCTGGTGGCCCAGGCCACCAACCCTTCGTGGCCTTCAATGTGATGGTCGGTATGGATCAGGACTTGCATGCCTCATGGTACCCCCCTTGCGCCGCGCGCAGCGCAAAGCCGTCATCGCAAGCAAGGGCTTGGGGCACGGTTTCGGTGGCGCGGGCCGACGCGGTGGCCAGGCAGGTGGCGCAACCCTCTCGCCAGCGCCACCGGCGGGCTCGTGCTTTCGGTAGGTAAAGGGTCGTCAAAAAACCACGTTTGGGGTCTCGTCGGTCTGCATGCCCACCATAATGCGCGCATGTCTGTTTTTGAAGTTGCGGTGTGGTCGGCCATGCTGGGAGGGCTGCTGACTTTGGCCGGCCTGGCGCTGGCCGATGTGCTGGGCAATCGCACCAAAGGCTCCGTGCGCAACCTGCTGTTTGTGCTGATCACCGGCGCCAGCGCGGTGGTGATGACGGGCCTGCCCGAGGCGTTCTGGCCCGCGCTGCCGGTGCCGCTGATGAGGGTGCTCAAGGCCAGCCTGGGGCCACTGGCTGGCGCCATGGGCCTGTACTTCATCGGCACCTGGCTGGGCGGTGTGCGCGAAGACGGGCTGGTGCACCGGATGACGGTGGTGGGCGGCATGGTGCTGGTGGTGGTGGCGCTGGGCCTGGGTGTGGCGGCCAGCCAGATCGACCCGAACAACTTTCGCCCGCTGCTGATGGCGGCCGCCGTCGTCAACCTGGTGCCGGTGCTGCTGGCGCTGGTGGCCGTGGTGCGCGCAGCGCGGCTGGGCGACCCGCTGGCACGCTGGATGGCGCTGGCCGTGGTGTGCCTGGGCACGCTGACGAGCGGCCATTACGCCAACGCCCTGGGCCTGGGCGGCATGGGCCTGGGCTTGAAGCTGTTCGTCGCCGTGCTCACGGTGGCGTTCTTCCTGATTGCTTCAATGCTGGGCCTGCTGCGCAACCGGCAAAACCGCCTGCTGGCCCGCCTGTCGCGGCTGGACGCGGGCGCCGATCCGGCCACCACCCTGCCCACCGGCACCGCCCTGCTGGCCAATGTGGAGCAGGCGTTCTGGCGCACCGCCAACATGAACGTCAGCTGCACCGTGGCCTGCCTCTACCTGAGCAATCTCTACGAGCTGACCGAAACCGCCGGCCCCGGTGTGGAGCACCAGATTCTGGTGGCGCTGGCGGCCCGCATCCGTCGCGCGGCGGGCTTTCGCTGCGTGGTGGGGCTGTACCACCCGCGCTGCTTTGTGGTGGTGATCTGGGCCGACAAATACCAGGCGCCGGTGGCCGAAACCATCGAACGGCTGCAAGCGCAGGTGGGCCAGCCGCTGCCGGTGGTGGGCGAAAAGCAAAAGCACCACGTCTTCCTGCCCAGCCTGGGCATGGGCGTGATCACCCTCAACCCGCAAGGCGCCAAGGCCATGGACGTGCTCAACAGCGCCGAGCGGCAGGCCTTGGCCGCGGTGCGCGAGCCCAACGGCGCCAGCGGGCGCGAGGTGGTGACGCAGCCCGCGCCGATGGGTTGACGGCTTGACGCTCGCGCGCTGCCTGCGCGTCAGCGGTAAAACGCCTCGACCTTGCCCTTGAGGGTGATCAGCAGTGGCTTGCCCTTGCGGTCCAGCGTTTTGCCGGCGGGCACCTTGACCCAGCCTTCGCTGAGGCAGTATTCCTCCACGTCAAAGCGGTCCTTGCCGTTGAAGCGGATGCCGATGTCGTGCTCGAACACGGCGGCCAGGTGGTGCGGGCTGCGCGGGTCGGCGCTCAGGTGGTCGGGGAGGTCGGGGCGGGGGGTGGCTTCGGTCATGGGCGGTATTGTCGGGCACCTGGCACCCGCTTGCGGATAATGCGCCGATGCCCGCTGCCGCCACACCGTTCCTCGCCTACGCCTGGATTCCGATCGTGGTGTGGGCTGCACTGGCGCAGACGGCGCGCAACGCGGCGCAGCGCTCGCTGGTGGCGCAGGCCGGCACGCTGGGGGCGACGCTGGCCCGGTTTCTGTACGGTCTGCCGTTTGCCGCAGCCTGGGTGCTGGTGTTGCATGCCCTGCCCGCCACGGCGGCGGCGGTGCCGTCCTTTCACGCCGCGTACGGGGCCTGGCTGCTGCTGGGGGCGGTGAGCCAGCTGGCGGCCACGGCGTTTTTGCTGGCGGCCATGAAGCAGCGCAATTTCGTGGTGGGCGTGGCCTATTCCAAAACCGACGCCTTGCAGGTGGCGGTGTTTGCCACGCTGTTCCTGCACGAGCTGCCGGGCTGGGTCACGCTGCTGGCCATGGGCCTGGCCACGGCGGGCGTGGTGTTGCTGTCGCTGCCGCGCCGGGCTGCCGATGCGCCGGTGGGCGGCGTGCGCAGCTGGACCGGGTTGGCGGCGCTGTACGGGTTGGCGTCGGGCGCGGGGTTCGCGCTGTCGGCCGTGGGGTACCGGGGGGCGTCGCTGCAATTGCCCGGCGTGTCGCCCTGGCTGGTGGGCGGCTGGGGCGTGCTGCTGGCGCAGGCCATTCAGACGGTGCTGCTGGGCGGCTGGCTGGCCATGCGCGCACGCGGGGCGCTGCGGGCCATCGCGGTGGCGTGGCGGGTGTCGGCGCTGGCAGGCGCGGCGGGGGCGATGGCGTCGATTGGCTGGTTTACCGCGTTCGCCCTCACTTCGGCGGCCAATGTGCGCACGCTGGGCATGGTGGAGGTGGTGTTCAGTTACCTCGTGTCGCGCCGGCTGCTGCGCGAAAAGCTGGAAGTGGCCGAACAGGCCGGGCTGGCGCTGGTGGTGCTGGGCGTGGCGACACTCTTGTTTTCATAGCTAAATATCAATGATAGACGAGGGCTGAATTGGTTTTTGTTCAAGTATTTGCCTCATGAAGCCAGCCGCGGCGCCGTCACACCATGCAATCCTTCTTTCCCCTGCTTGTCACGCTGCTCATCCAGGCCTTCAGCGCGCTGGCCCTGATGGCCGTGCCGGTGCTGGTGCCGGTGGTGGCTGCGGTGGAGCAGGCCGCGCCCCGGCTGAGCGCGGCCGGGATCGGGGCCTTCTTGCTGTTTGCGTATCTGGGTGCGGTGCTGGGCAGCCTGTCGGCCGGTTCGTGGGTGGAGCGCTGGGGCGCCATTCGCACCAGCCAGGTGGCGCTGGGGGTGTCGGCGGCCGGGCTGGCACTGGCCGCCTTCACCCGCGACGCCCTGCCGCTGGCGGCGTTGCTGATCGGCATGGGCTACGGGCCCATCACCCCGGCCAGCTCGCATGTGCTGATCCGCACCACGCCGGCGCCGCGGCTGAACCTGGTGTTCTCCATCAAGCAGACCGGCGTGCCGCTGGGGGTGGCGCTCAGCGGGTTTTCGATTCCGCTGCTGGCGGCGGGCACGGGCTGGACGGGCACGCTGCTCACGCTGGCGCTGGCCTGCGTGGCTGTGGCGCTGGCGGCGCAGCCGATCCAGCCCGCGCTGGACGCGCAAACCGCCACCGGGCATCCGGGCGGTGTGCCTGCGGCGTTCTCGGTGCGGCGTGTGTTGGCGCAACTGGCCGAGCCGCTGGCCGTGATCTGGCGGCACCGGGCGCTGCGCGCGCTGGCGGCGGTGTCGTTTGTGCTGTCGGGCATCCAGGTGTCGCTGAGCAGCTATCTGGTGAGCTACCTCACGCAGGATCTGGCCGTGACGGCGGTGCTGGCCGGTTCGGTGCTGGGCTTGTCGCAAATGGGCGGGGTGATGGGCCGCATCGTCTGGGGATTTTTGAGCGACCACCTGGTTGCACCGCTGCGCATGCTGGGCACCCTGGCGCTGGTGATCGCCCTGTCGGCCGGGGCCACGGGCGCGCTGGCGTGGTGGCATGTGGCGCCGCCCACGCTGGTGCTGGCCGCGTTGATGTTTGTGTTTGGCGCCACCGCCAGTGGCTGGAACGGCGTCTACCTGGCCGAGGTGGCACGCCAGGCGCCGCCGGGCGCGGCCGGCAAGGCCACCAGCGGCACGCTGGCCGTGACGTTTCTGGGGGTGATCCTGGGCGCGCCGCTGTTCGGCCTGGTGGCGGCCAGCAGTGCGGGCTTTGCCGCCGCGTTTGGCATGCAGGCGGTGCTGGCGCTGGGCGTGGCGGTACTGCTGTTTGCGTTTGGGGCGCGGCGCCGTTGATTCGGCACCGGGGGGGGCGGCCACCCGACAACATTGCGCGGTTTGTGGGCTGCGCCGGACGGCCGCAGACGCCTGGGGCCTAAACTGCGTTCTTTGCTTTCGGACCACTTCAATGACCAACGCACAGTGGTTCATGCTGGTGGGCGGGCTGTTGCTGCTGATGGGCCTGTCGTCCACACTGCTCAAGCGCCTGCCCATCACCCCGGCCATCGTTTACCTGACCGCGGGCCTGGTGGTGGGACCCAGCGTGCTGAACGCCTTTCACTTCAACCCGCTCAAGCAGTCGGCTCTGCTGGAAGTGCTGACCGAGGTGGCGGTGCTGATTTCGCTGTTTTCAGCGGGCGTGAAGATGCCCGTGCCGTTCCGTCTGGCGCGCTGGCGTGCGCCGCTGCTGCTGGCCACGGTGTCGATGGCGCTCACCGTGGCGATGGTGGCGCTGTTTGCGTATCACGTGCTCGGCCTGCCGCTGGGTGCGGGGGTGTTGCTGGGGGCCATCGTGGCGCCGACCGACCCGGTGCTGGCCACCGACGTGCAGATCCGCCATCCCGGCGACCGGGATCAGCTGCGCTTTACCCTGACCTGCGAGGCCGGCATGAACGACGGCAGTGCGTTCCCCTTCGTCATGCTGGGGCTGGGCATGCTGGGCCTGCACCACCTGGGTGACATGGGTCTGCGCTGGGTGCTGGTGGATGTGCTGTGGGCCAGCGCGGCGGGCGTGTTGATCGGCGTCGTGGCGGGCATGGCGCTCGCGCACCTGGGTTGCAGGCTGCGCAGCGGCCCGGACAAGCACGCGCTGATGGACGACTTTCTGGGGCTGGGCTTGATCGGCGTGGTGTATGGCCTGAGTTCGCTGGCCCATGCCTGGGGATTTCTCGCCGTGTTTTTTGCCGCTGTGGCCCTGCGCCAGACCGAGCAGAAGCTGGCCCGGACCCGGCAGTCGGCGGTGGAAGCACTGGCGCTGGACGACACGCCCCGCGCCGATGTCCAGGCGGTGATGTTGGACGCAGGTCTTGAGCCCGAGCCCCTGCCCACCGTGAGCGAGGGCGCTCTGATCTTCAAGGAGCACCTGGAACGCCTGTCCGAACTGTTGCTGGTGCTGCTGGTGGGCGGGATGCTGTTTGCCTCGTCGTGGAGCTGGGGTGCGGTGGCGCTGGCCTTGTTCCTGTTCGGGGTGGCACGCCCGCTCAGCGTGATGGTGGGGCTGGCGGGCACCCGCACCCCATGGCGGCTTCGCGGCATCACGGGGTGGTTCGGGGTGCGCGGCATTGGTTCGCTGTATTACCTGATGTACGCGATCCAGCATGGGTTGCCCGAGGCGCTGGCCCTGCAACTGATCCAGTTCACGCTGATCGTCGTGACGTTGTCGATCCTGTTGCATGGGGTCAGCGTCAAGCCCGTGCTGGGGCGCTTGTGGCGTGTCGGCAAGTCGGCCGATCCGGCCTGAAGGCCAGGCGGCAGGGAGCCCCCGCCGCCAGCGCGTCAGCTGACGATCTCGCGCACCCAGTCGGGCAGGGGCCGGGCCTTCTGCGCAGGGAAATCCACCCACACGGTGGTGGCACCGCCTGCTGCATAAATCACGCCGGGCTGGTCGGTGCGCTCCAGCGTACACCAGCTCTCGAACGTGGTGCGGCCCGGGTCGCTCACGTACATCTTCACGCGGACATCGCCCGGGTATTCGAGCTGCTTGTAGAAGTTGCAGAACGCGTTGAGGATCACCGGGCCTTCGCCCTGGGGGTCGGGCGCGGCGCCGATGGCGTGCATCCACTCGATGCGCGCAATCTCGAGGTAGCGGAAGTACAGCGTGTTATTGACGTGGTTCATCGCGTCCATGTCGCCCCAGCGGATGGGCACGGTCATTTCGTGAACCAGTTTTTTCTGCTCGGGGATTTCAAACTTCATTGGTGCGCCTTGATGGATGCGAGGATGCCCAGCGTGAACAGGATGGCGGCCAGCCACTGCGCGGGGTTGGGCCACTGGCCGTCCCAGGCGAAAGAGTACAGCAAGGCGAACAGCGTCTCGCTGACGATGAGCTGCCCGCACAAACTGGGCGACAGGCGGCGGCTTGCGATGTTCCACAACACCGTGGCCAGCCACGACGAACCGATGCCCGTAACAATGCAAACCATAGCAAACAATGACCAATCTGCGCGGGCTGAAAGCACTTTTGTTTCAGAACCCAGGGTGGCAAACAGCCCCAGCGCCCCCAGCCCGGTGGCCACGCCCAGCCAGTTGGCCCAGTCGGTGGCCTGCACATCGGGGTGGCGCCGCAGCCAGGCGGCGTTGACGATGGCAAACGCCGTCCAGCTTGCCATGGCGCCGGCCGCCAGCCCCACGCCGCGCCAGAACGTGATGCCGGCACCGCCAGCGCCCTGGGCCACCCCCGACATCAGCGCCAGCCCCGCCACCGTGAGCGCCAGGCCGGGCGCCAGCGCTTTCCAGCGCAGGTGTTCAGGTTTGCCCAGCAGCATGACCCAGAGCGGGATGGTGCCAATGATGAGCGTGGGCACTTCGGTGCCCGCGTCGCGGATGGCCAGCGCCAGCAGCAGGTAATAGCCCGTGAAGCCGAGCACGCTCATGCCCACGGCCGCCAGCGCCTGGCGCGGGGTGGGCAGCGCCCGCCCGCGATACACGAACACCATCAGCAGTGCCGCCACCGCGCCATAGGCCACGAAGCGGCCCGCCGTGAGGTCGACCGCGGAATACCCGGGCACGATGCGTGGCACCACGAAGACCAGCCCCCACAGGGCGCCCGCCGCCAGACCGGCGGCGATCCCGGTCAGCACGAAGGGACAGCTCCGGGGTGGGATGCGGGATCAGGCGCCAAAGCCATCGTCGGCGGCGATCACTGCGCCGTTGATGAAATGGCTCTGGTCCGAGCACAGCATGACGATCAGCGCGTCCAGGTCTTCAGGCTTGCCCACACGTTTGCGCGGCAGCATCTGCACCAGCTTGCCGCCCTGCTCAGTGGCCCAGTGGTGGTGGTTGATCTCGGTGTCGATGTAGCCCGGGCAGATGGCGTTGACGTTGATGCCGAACTTGCCCCACTCGAGCGCCATGGCCTTGGTCATGTGCACCACGGCGGCCTTGCTCATGCAATAGGCGCCGATCTGTGGCAGCACGCGCAGCCCGGCCATGGACGCGATGTTGACGATGCGCCCGCCGGTGTAGTTGCCGGGTGCGGCGCCACGGGCGCGCGCCAGCATGCGCTTGCCGACCTCTTGCGCCACAAAGAACGCGCCCTTGACGTTGGTGTCGAAGATGAAGTCGTAGTCTTCCTCGGTCACGTCCTGGATGCGCTGGGTGGTGGAGACGCCCGAGTTGTTGACCAGGATGTCGATGGAGCCGACCTCGGTTTCGGCGCGCGCCACCGCAGCCTTGATGGAGCCGTGGTCGGTCACGTCCAGTGCCACCACGTGCGCGTCGCCGCCCTCGCCTTCGATGTGGGCGCGCAGTTCCTTGAGCTTTTCAACGCGGCGGCTGGCCAGCACCACCGCCGCGCCCGCACGCGCCAGCGTGCGCGCAAACTGCGCGCCCAGGCCGCTGGAGGCGCCGGTCACCAAGGCGACGCGGCCGGAAAGGTCGATGCTGTATGCCATTAGAGTCACTCCACGAAAACAAAACGATGATTCGATTATGACGGTGCCCCGCGGCACCAGCGAATAAAATCCGTCACACTTCTGACAACCCTCAGCCCACGGGACCTTCCATGACTCACGACGAAATTCTTGCCCAGTTCGGTCCGCGCGAAGCCATGGAGTACGACGTGGTGGTGGTGGGCGGCGGCCCCGGCGGGCTGGCCACGGCCATCCGCGTCAAGCAGCTCGCCGCCGAAAAAGGCAGCGATGTGTCGGTGGTGGTGCTTGAAAAAGGCTCGGAGCCGGGCGCGCACATCCTGTCGGGCGCGATCATGGACCCGAAGGCCCTGAGCGAGCTGATCCCCGACTGGAAGGCACGTGGCGCGCCGCTGCACCAACCCGTGACCGACGACGCCTACGTCTTCCTGAGTGAAACATCGGGCCTTCGGGTGCCCAACCTGTTCCTGCCACCGTTTGCACAAAACCATGGCAACTACATCGTGCGGCTGGGTGCGGTCACCAAATGGCTGGCCGAGCAGGCCGAAGCCCTGGGCGTCGAAATCTTCCCCGGCTTCACGGCGGCCGAAGTGCTCTACAACGACGACGGCTCGGTCCGGGGCGTGGCCACCGGCAACCTCGGCGTGGGCAAGGATGGTGAACCCACCGAAAACTTCCAGCTGGGCATGGAGCTGCTCGGCAAATACACCGTGTTTGCCGAAGGCGCGCGCGGCCATCTGGGCAAGCAGCTCATCGAACGCTTCCACCTTGACGAAGGCCGCGATCCCCAGAGCTTCGGCCTCGGCATCAAGGAGCTGTGGGAGATCGACCCCAGCCGCCACCAGCCCGGCTTTGTGATGCACACCGCCGGCTGGCCCATGGAATCGGACACCTATGGCGGTGCGTTCCTCTACCACCTGGAAGACAACAAGGTGGCGCTGGGCTTTGTCACCGGCCTGGGCTACACCAACCCCTACCTCAGCCCGTTTGAAGAATTCCAGCGCTGGAAGACGCACCCCAACGTGCGCTATTACCTTGAAAATGCAAAGGGTGAAGTCACCGCCAAGCGCCTGTCGTATGGCGCGCGCGCCATCAACGCCAGTGGCCTCAACGCCCTGCCCAAGACCGTGTTCCCCGGTGGCGCACTGGTGGGCTGCAATGCGGGCTACCTGAACGTGGGGCGCATCAAGGGCAGCCATGCCGCCATCAAGACCGGCATGCTGGCCGCCGAGGCCGCGTTTGCAGCCGTGACGGCCGGGCGCCAGCACGACGAACTCACCGCCTACCCCGAGGCGTTCGAGGCCAGCTGGCTCCACACCGAGCTCAACAAGGACCGCAACTTCAAGAACTGGTTCAAGTACGGCCTGACCACGGCCACGCTGATGAACGGCTTCGAGCAGTTTGTGCTGCGTGGCCACATCCCCTGGACGCTGCGCCGCGACAAGCCCGACCACGCCTACCTCAAGCCCGCGGCCGAATGCACCCCCATCGCCTACCCCAAACCCGACGGCAAGCTGACGTTTGACCGGCTGAGCTCGGTGTTCATCAGCAACACCAACCACGAAGAAAACCAGCCCGCGCACCTCACGCTCAAGGATGCGTCGGTGCCGGTGGCCATCAACCTCGCCCGCTACGCCGGCCCCGAAGCGCGCTACTGCCCGGCCGGCGTGTACGAGTTCGTCAAGAACGAAGACAACACCGACCGGCTGCAGATCAACGCGCAGAACTGCGTGCACTGCAAGACCTGCGACATCAAGGACCCGACGCAGAACATCGTCTGGGTCACGCCCGAAGGCGGCGGCGGGCCCAATTACGCCGGGATGTAGGCACCACCGCACCGGAGCCCCGCATGGCGATTCCCGCTCGGTCACGGCGCCAGCAAATCGCGTTCTGGCTGGCCCTCGTGGCGTTTGTGGCGGTCGCCACCTGGGTGGTCTTCAAACGGGTGAGCCCGGCGCCGCCGCGCACGCTGACCCTGAGCACGGGCGGCACCGACGGGGCCTACCATGCCTTTGGCAAGCGCTACCAGGAGATCCTGCGCCAGCAGGGTGTGACGCTGGTGCTCCAGCCGTCCAGCGGATCCCTGGAGAACCTGCAACGCCTGAACGACGGCCGCACATCGGTGGCTTTTGTGCAGGGCGGGCTGGGCACGCTGGCGCTGGACCCGCTGGCCGACGCCGACACGGACACCACCCCGCTGCGTTCGCTGGCCACCGTGGCGCTGGAGCCGGTCTGGATTTTTTCACGCGCATTGACGTTGCAGCCTGGGCTGACCGCGCTCAAGGGACGGCGCGTGGCGGTGGGCGTGGCTGGCAGCGGCAACCAGAAACTCGCGCTGGATCTGTTGCGCATCTACGGCGTGGTGGACGCCGCCGGCCAACCGCTGGGCGGCACGCAGCTCGTTGAAACCGGTGGCAGCGCTGCGGCAAGCCAACTCATTGGCGGCGAAGTGGACGCCGCGCTGTTCGTGGCGGCCCCCCAGGCGGCGGCCGTGGCGCAGTTGCTCAAGGCGCCGGGAGTGCAACTTGCGTCCCTCGAGCATGCAGAGGGGTTGACACGCCGCTACCCCTACCTGCGCCTGGTAAGCCTGAGGCGCGGTTCGGTGGACCCGTCACTGGATCGGCCCGGGCGCGACATCACACTGCTGGCCACCAGCGCCAATCTGGTCATGCACGAAGACGTGCACCCCGCCCTGGCCTACTTGCTGCTGGAGGCTGCCCGCGCCGTGCACCGTCAGCCCGGCTTGCTGAACCGGACGGATGACTTCCCCAGCGCCACCGGGACCGACTTCCCCCTGGCCGAGGAAGCAGACCGGTATTTCAAGAACGGCCGACCCTTTTTGCAGCGCTACCTGCCGTTCTGGGTGGCCAACTTTGTGCAACGCCTGATCCTGCTGCTGGTGCCGCTGGTGGCCGTGCTGGTGCCGCTGTTTCGCATCCTGCCGCCGCTGCTGCAGTGGCGGCAGTCCAGCCGCCTGTTCCGCCATTACGGTGAACTCAAGTTTCTGGAAGCCGACATGGCCACGCGCACGCTCGACGCTGCCGAACGCGACCGCGCTCGCGCCCAGCTCGACCGGATCGCGCAAGACGTCATGTCCACCCCGTTTCCGCTGGATTTCTCTGACCGCGTTTACACCCTGCGACAACACGTAGACTACGTACGCGCACAATTGAGTCGGCAAGCAGACCGACCGGAAGAACCACCGCGACCGCAAGGCTGATGCGCGCCCCTGAGCGCGCCGCAGACCGCACAAAAACTTCAGGAGACGCCCCGTCATGAACATCGTCATCACCGGCGGCGCCGGTTTTCTCGGCGCGCGCCTGGCCCGCACCCTGCTCACGCAGGGCCAACTTTCGCTGGCCGGCGAACGGGCGCAACCCATCACCCGGCTGACCCTGGTGGACCGCGCCAACCCCTCCCCCGATCTGCTGGCCGACACCCGCGTGCAGGCCATCGTGGGCGACCTCAACGACCTGCTGCGCCTCACGCCCGGTGGCACGCGCGCGGTACCGGCGGGCACCGACGTGGTGTTCCACCTGGCGGCCGCCGTGAGCGGTGAATGCGAAGCCGACTTCGACCTGGGCATGCGCAGCAACTTTGCCGCCACGCACGCGCTGCTGGAAGCCTGCCGCGCCCTCAAGAGCCGCCCCACGGTGGTCTTCGCCAGCTCGCTCGCCGTGTTTGGCAATCCGCCGGGCCAGGCCTTGCCCGCCGTCATCGAAGACGACACCCTGCCCACACCGCAAAGCAGTTACGGCGTCCAGAAATTCATTGGCGAACAGATGGTGGCCGACTACGGCCGCAAGGGCTTCGTGCGTGCCCGCAACATCCGCCTCATGACGGTGAGCGTGCGGCCCGGCAAACCCAACGGCGCCGCGTCGAGCTTTTTCAGCGGCATGATCCGCGAACCCCTGGCCGGCGTGCGTGCGCAGGTGCCCGTGCCCCCGCACACACCGGTCGCGCTGTCGTCCCCGCGCAGCACCATCGCGGGCATCGTGCGCGCCGCCGAAACGGCCGACGGTGACTGGGGCGCGCTGCACGCCATGAACCTGCCCGCGTTGCGCACCACGGTGGGCGACATGGCGGCCGCGCTGGAGCGCGTGGCCGGCCAAGCCGCCACCGACCTGCTCGACTGGGTCGAGGACCCGGCCATCCTCAAGCTCGTCAACACCTGGCCCGGCAATGTGCAGGCCGCACGGGCCGCCGGTCTGGGCCTGCACGCCGACACCGACTTCGAGTCCATCGTGCGCGAGTACGTACGCGAAAACCCGAATGCAGTGCGTCTGCCGGTTCAACCATAATCAAAGTTGTATGACAAATTTTCCTGGCCCGGCGATGCCCAAGCCCGGCCCATCCCTTCCGACAACCTGAGGAGATCCCCCCATGAAACTGAACTCACTTGTGATCGGCTTGAGCCTGGCGCTCGGTCTGGTGTCCAGCGCCGCGGCGCAAACCACCATGCGCATCAGCATCTCGATTGCCCAGAACTCGCACCAGGGCGTGGCCATCGACACCTTTGCCAAGGAGGTCGAAAAGCGCACGGCGGGCCGCTACAAGGTGCAGCCGTTTTATTCGGGTTCGCTGGGCGGCGAGCGCGAATCGATTGAAGCCGTGCAGCTCGGCACGCAGGAACTGACCTTCTCCTCCACCGGCCCGGTGCCCAACTTCGTGCCCGAGGCGCGCATTCTCGACATCCCCTTCCTGTTCCGCGACAAGGCCCACGCCCGCGCCGTGCTGGACGGCCCGATCGGCCAGGAGATGCTCACCAAGTTCGACGCCAAGGGCTTCAAGGCGCTGGCCTGGGGCGAAAACGGCATTCGCCACATGACCAACAGCAAACGCGACGTCAACTCCCCCGACGACCTCAAAGGTCTGAAGATGCGCACCATGGAAAACCCGGTGCACGTGGCCGCCTACAAGGGCCTGGGCATCGTGACCACGCCCATGGCCTTCCCGGAAGTGTTCACCGCGCTGCAGCAGGGCACGGTGGACGGGCAGGAGAACCCGCTGTCGGTGATCATGGCGGCCAAGTTTGACCAGGTGCAAAAACACCTTTCACTCACCGGCCACGTGTATTCGCCCGGCATCTTCCTGATGAACAAGGCCACCTTTGACAAACTCAGCGCGGCCGACAAGCAGGCCTTCCTCGAGGCGGCCAGGGAAGGCGTGAAAGCCAACCGTGCCCGCGTGGACGAAGACGATGCCAAGGGCGTGGCCGAACTGCGCGCCAAGGGCATGACGGTCATCGAGAATGTGGACAAGGCCAAGTTCGTTGCCACCCTCGCACCGGTCAACGCCAAGTTTGAAGAACAGTTTGGCAAGGCCAACATCGACAAGATCCGCAACTTCAAGTAAAGACGGATCGCTACTTTTAAAGTAGCTAAAAACGCCCGGTGTTTGAGGACTTCCGGGCATTTTTATTCCAAATTCATGCCAGAAACGCCACCTCCATGAAAACCGCCTTCCTCACCTTTGAGCGCTGGACCACCGGCTTTTCGACGGTGGCGGCGTGCCTCATGCTGACGATTTCCGCGTCATTGGGCATGCTGCAGATCATCACCCGCTTTGTGCTGGAAACCCCAGCCGAATGGACCGAGGTGCTGATCCGTTTCAGCCTGATCTGGATGGTGTTTCTGGGCATTCCGGCGGCCTTCCGGCAAGGCGCCATGGTCAGCGTGGACGTGCTGTACCGCTGGAGCCCGCCCAAAGTCCGGCGCGTGCTGGACTGGGTGGTCAGCGGTGCCGCATTGACGCTGATGGGGGTCATCATCTGGTGGGGTTGGGACTATGCCAACCGCGGCAGGGTGCAGACCATGATCGGCCTGGAGAACGTGACCATGTTCTGGGCCTACATTGCGATGCCAGTGGGTGGCGTGTTCTGCGTGATCGGCATCCTCGGCAACCTGCTGGACCCGCAGCGCATGGAACTGGAGGCGGCGCAATGAGCATCGTGATGCTCATCACGATGGTGCTGTGCTTTGCACTCACCATCTCCGTCGCCGTTTCGATCGGCCTGGCAGCCATCCTGGGCATCCAGGTGGCCAACGCCCACATGCTGATCTCTGTCAAGGAGATGTTCAACGCCATCAACAAGTTTCCACTGGCGGCCATCCCGTTTTTCATCCTTGCGGGCAGCATCATGGAGCGGGGCGGCATTTCGCGCCGCCTGGTCGAGTTCGCCAAGAGCGTGGTGGGTGGCGTGCAGGGCGGCCTGCCCATGACTTGCGTGCTGACCTGCATGATCTTCGCGGCCGTCTCGGGCTCGTCGGTGGCCACCACCTTTGCGGTGGGCGCGATCCTGATCCCCGCGCTCGTCAAGCACGGCTATCCCACCACCTATGCGGCGGCGCTGCAGGCCACCAGTGCCGAGCTGGGCGTGGTCATCCCGCCGTCCATCCCGATGATCCTCTACGGCGTCAGCGCCGAAGTCTCCATTGGCGAGCTGTTCATCGCGGGTTTCGGGCCGGGCCTGCTGATTGGCGGCGCGCTCATGCTGTTTGTGTACCTCTATTGCAAGTTCAAGGGCTGGGGCAAGAGCGACGGCGACGACCGCCAGGGCATCCTCAAGGCCACCTGGCAGGCCGGTTGGGCCCTGATGATGCCGGTGATCATCCTCGGCGGCATTTACGGCGGCGTCTTCACGCCCACCGAGGCGGCAGCCGTGGCGGTGTTTTATGCGCTGCTGGTCGGCGTGGTGATCTACCGCGAGATCGGCTTGCGCGACATCGCGCACATCCTGCGCCGGTCGGTGCTGTCGAGCGCGGTGATCATGTTCATCATCGCCAACGCCGGGTTGTTTGCGTTTTTGATCACGCGCGCCGGCGTGCCCGACGCCATTGGCCACTGGCTCGAACAGGTGCTGAAATCGCCCGCGTACTTCCTGCTGGGGGTGAACCTGGCGTTGTTCCTGATCGGCATGTTCATCGAGACCAGCGCGGCCATCATCGTGCTGGCGCCCATTCTGGCGCCGGTGGCCATGCACTTTGGGGTGGACCCGGTGCACTTCGGCCTCATCATGGTGGTGAACCTGGCGCTGGGCATGATCACCCCGCCGTTTGGTGTGAACCTGTTTGCCGCGTGCACGGTGGCGCGCATCTCGCTGGACCGCATGGTACGTGACCTGGTGCCGTTCGTGCTCGTCATCCTGACCTGCCTGATGATCATCACGTATGTGCCTTCGCTGTCGCTGTCGCTGCGCGATCTGGTTTACGCGCGGTAGAATCGGCACCTGTCAGGAGAGAGCGCTTTTTCTTGAAAGCGCCGCCGAAGGCGAAAGTCCGGTGAGAACCGCGACCCGAACGCTCAGGCAAAAGGACTGACAACCGTCTGAAAAGACGTTCCCCACTGGAGAGAGGCTGTGCGCAACCGGTTGCGCGCGGTCCACCGAAGGAGCAAACGCCAGCGCCCGCCGTCGGGGCCCGCGTG
Organism: Betaproteobacteria bacterium HGW-Betaproteobacteria-3; assembly: GCA_002842205.1. Classification (GTDB taxonomy): domain Bacteria; phylum Pseudomonadota; class Gammaproteobacteria; order Burkholderiales; family Burkholderiaceae_C; genus PHCI01. The sequence goes on from PHCI01000020.1 coordinate 33,119, forward strand.
AATCTCTCAGGTAAAGCGGACAGCGGGGGCAGCCCATGGCTTTGCGGCCGTGGCCCGTGTTGCCCTGTCGCTTGCCTTTGGAGACCACCCCATGTCTGACGCCGCTGCCGAACTGCTCCAGGTTCCGCTTCACGCACTCCATCTTGAACTCGGCGCCCGCATGGTGCCCTTTGCCGGCTATTCGATGCCGGTGCAATACCCCAGCGGCCTGATGGCCGAACACCTGCACACCCGTGCCGAGGCCGGACTGTTTGACGTGTCCCACATGGGCCAGCTGCGCCTGGTGGGGCCGGACGCCGCCGCCGCCTTTGAAACCCTGATGCCGGTGGACGTGATCGACCTGCCCACCGGCAAGCAACGCTATGGCCTGCTGACCGACGACGACGGCGGCATCCTCGACGACCTGATGTTCATCAAGCGCGCCGATGGGATTTTTGTCATTGTCAACGGCGCCTGCAAGGTGGGCGACATCGCGCACATGCAATTGCGCATCGGCGGCCGTTGCGAAGTCATCCCCATGCCCGACCACGCACTGCTGGCCTTGCAGGGGCCCCACGCCGTGACCGCGCTGGCCCGGCTGGCACCCGGTGTGGCCGCGCTGGTGTTCATGACCGGCGGGCACTTCCGTGTGGCCGGCTGTGACTGCTTCATCACCCGCAGCGGCTACACCGGTGAGGACGGTTTCGAGATTTCGGTGCCTGGCGATCAGGCCGAAACGCTGGCGCGCGCCCTGCTGGCCCAACCCGAAGTCAAGCCCATCGGTCTGGGCGCGCGCAATTCGCTGCGGCTCGAAGCCGGCCTGTGCCTGTATGGCAACGACATCGACACCACCACCACGCCGGTCGAAGCCGCGCTCAACTGGGCGATGCAGAAAGTCCGGCGCACCGGCGGCGCGCGCGTCGGCGGATTTCCCGGCGCAGGGAAAATTCTGGCGCAGCTCGACGGCACGCAGCCGCCGACACGCAAGCGCGTGGGGCTGGTCGCGCTGGAGCGCGTGCCCGTGCGCGAGCACACCGCCCTGCACGCCGACACCGGCCAACGCATTGGCGAAGTCACCAGCGGGCTGCTGGCCCCCACGGCCGACCGCCCCGTGGCCATGGCCTATGTGGAAACCCCGTCCACCACGCCCGGGACGCGACTGCATGCCTTGGTGCGCGGCAAGGCTGTGCCCATGGAAGTGGTCACCCTGCCCTTTGTGCCCACCCGCTATCACCGGGGCTGAGTCCGCCCCTTTTTGCATTTGATTTGTTTGGTTGGCAATTAATTGGAATCTGACCCCCATTAGGAGAACCGAGATGAGCATCAAGTACACCGAAGATCACGAATGGCTGAAGGTGGATGGCGATACGGCCACCGTGGGCATCACGGTCCATGCGCAGGACGCGCTGGGCGATGTGGTGTTTGTGGACTTGCCCGAAGTCGGCAAGGTGCTGGCCCCCAGGGACGTGGCCGGCGTGGTCGAGTCCGTGAAGGCCGCGGCCGATGTGTACATGCCGGTTTCGGGCGAGATCGTGGAGGTCAACGAGGCCCTGCGCGCCGACCCGTCGCTGGCCAACTCCGACCCGCAGGGCGCGGGCTGGTTCTTCAAGGTGCGGCTGTCAGATGCGTCACAGCTTGACGCGCTGCTGGACGAGACCGCCTACACCGCGTTCGCAGCCAACGCCTGACGCGCACTTTCTGTTCGGGCCGAGCCTGTCGAAGCCCTCACGCACGCTTTCGTTCGCAGCCCTTCGACAGGCTCAGGGCGAACGGTCTGGAAATATCCATCATGCCGATGCTGTCTGCCCAACCTCTGGATGAACTCGAAAACTCCTCGGAATTCATCGCCCGCCACATTGGCATCAGCGCCGCTGACGAAGCCCGCATGCTGGCGGCGATTGGCGAGCCCACGCGGCGCGCGCTGATCGACAGCATCGTGCCGCGCTCGATCGCGCGCACCCGGCCCATGCAATTGCCGCCACCGGCCACCGAGGCTGCGGCGCTGGCCGAACTCAAGGCCATGGCCGCAAAAAACCGGGTGTGCAAAAGCTTCATCGGCCAAGGCTATTACGGCACCCACACGCCGGGCGTGATCCTGCGCAACGTGCTCGAGAACCCGGCCTGGTACACCGCCTACACGCCCTACCAGGCCGAGATCAGCCAGGGCCGCATGGAAGCGCTGGTGAACTTCCAGACCATGGTCTGCGACCTGACCGGCATGCCCATGGCCAACGCCTCCATGCTGGACGAAGCCACGGCGGCCGCCGAGGCCATGACGCTGGCCCGGCGCAGCGTCAAGAGCAAGAGCAACACCTTCCTCGTCAGCGCCGACTGCCATCCGCAATCCATCGAAGTCATCCAGACGCGCGCGGCGCCGCTGGGTCTGCAGGTGGTGGTCCATTCAGCGCCGGACTGGGACGCCGCGCTGACCGCTGGCGACTACTTTGCCGTGCTGGCGCAATACCCGTCGTCGTCGGGGCAGGTCCGCGATCTGCGCGGCGACATCGCGCGCGTGCAGACCCACCAGGCGGCTTTCATCGTGGCGGCCGACCTGCTGGCGCTCACCCTGCTGGTGCCGCCCGGCGAGCAGGGCGCCGACATCGTGGTGGGCAGCACGCAGCGCTTTGGCATGCCCATGGGCGCGGGCGGCCCGCACGCCGCTTACCTGGCCTGCCGTGACGAATTCAAGCGCTCCATGCCCGGGCGTCTGGTCGGGGTGAGCGTGGACGTGCATGGCAATCCGGCCTACCGCCTGGCGCTGCAAACGCGCGAACAGCACATCCGCCGCGAAAAAGCCACCTCCAACATTTGCACCGCGCAGGTGCTACCCGCCGTGGTGGCCAGCATGTACGCGGTGTACCACGGGCCTGACGGCCTGCGACGCATCGCGCAGCGCGTGGCCACCTACACCGCCATCCTGGCGCGCGGCCTGCGCCAGCTGGGCCTCACGCTGGCGCACACCACCGCCTTCGACACGCTGGCCGTGCAAACCGGTTCAGATACTATTTCAATAGCAAACAATGCCCAACTGGCGGGGGCTAACCTTCGACTTTTATCTAAAAACACGCTGGGCGTCACGCTGGACGAAACCACCACACGCGAAGACATCACCCTGCTGTGGCAGTGGTTCGCCCGCGCGGGCCAGCCGCTGCCGGACTTCACCGCCATGGTGCAAGATGCCGAGCCGCTGATTCCCGCCGCGCTGCGCCGCACCAGCGCCTTTCTCACCCACCCGGTGTTCAACACGCACCACTCCGAAACCGGCATGCTGCGTTACATCCGCGCCTTGAGCGACAAGGACCTGGCATTGGACCGCAGCATGATCCCGCTGGGCAGCTGCACCATGAAGCTCAACGCCACCAGCGAGATGATTCCCATCACCTGGCCCGAATTCGCGAACATCCACCCGTTCGCGCCAGCCGACCAGCTGCAGGGTTATGCCGAACTCGATGCGCAACTGCGCGCCTGGCTGTGCCAGGCCACGGGCTACGCGGGCATCAGCCTGCAGCCCAACGCCGGCAGCCAGGGCGAATACGCGGGCCTGCTGGCCATTCGCGCCTGGCATGCGGCGCAAGGCCAGGGCCAGCGCAACATCTGCCTGATTCCGTCGTCGGCACATGGCACCAATCCGGCCAGCGCGCAAATGGCCGGCCTGACGGTCGTCGTCACCGCCTGCGACGCCCGCGGCAACGTGGACATGGCCGATTTGCAGGCCAGGTGCGAGCAGCACAGCGAGCACCTCGCCGCGGTGATGATCACCTACCCCAGCACGCACGGTGTGTTTGAAACCACCGTCAAGGAACTCTGCGCACTGGTGCACCGTCATGGCGGACGCGTGTACGTGGATGGCGCCAACATGAACGCGCTGGTCGGCGTGGCCGCGCCCGGCGAATTCGGCGGCGACGTGAGCCACCTGAACCTGCACAAAACCTTCTGCATCCCGCACGGCGGCGGCGGGCCCGGCGTCGGCCCGGTCTGCGTGGTCGAAGACCTCGTGCCCTACCTGCCGGGCCACGCCACTGGCGGCGCAGCGGGGAACCTGGGGGTCGAGAGCGCCGCGCCGGGCCGCTCCCAAGCCAGCTCAGCCCCCGAGGGGCTGAGGGCTGCGGCTCCGGGCCTGCCTGCGCAGGGCCGGACAGCCCGAAGGGACGCTGACTCTGGCAGCGTCTCGTCCAGCGCAGTACACGCAGTGACAAGCGTGGGGGCCATATCAGCCGCACCCCTGGGCAACGCCGCCGTGCTGCCGATTTCCTGGATGTACATCCGCATGATGGGCGCCGACGGCCTCAAGCAGGCCACCGAGGTCGCCATCCTCAGCGCCAACTACATCAGCGCACGGCTGGCCGAACATTACCCCACGCTGTACGCCAGCGAGAACGGCCACGTCGCGCACGAATGCATTCTGGACCTGCGTCCGCTCAAGGAGACCAGCGGCGTGGGCGCCGAAGACGTGGCCAAGCGCCTGATCGACTACGGCTTTCACGCGCCCACGCTGAGCTTCCCCGTGGCGGGCACGCTGATGGTGGAGCCCACCGAGAGCGAAACCCTGGACGAGATCGACCGCTTCATCGACGCGATGATCGCCATCCGCGAAGAAATCCGCCGCATCGAGCGCGGCGAATGGCCGCAGGACGACAACCCCCTGAAAGCCGCGCCGCACACCGCCGCCACGCTGATTCAGGCGGAGTGGCATCACGCCTACCCGCGCGAAACGGGTGCCGTGCTGGGCAACGCGCAGCAAGCCAAGTACTGGGCGCCCGTGGGGCGTGTGGACAACGTCTACGGCGACCGCAACCTTTTTTGCAGCTGCGTGCCGGTCAGCGATGCGGCCTGAGCGCAAACGCCGTCACGCCTCTTGCAGCGCACGCCGTTCAAATTTGACCTGGATCATCTCCCGGACACACCGCAGGTGCATCCACTTGGACGATTCACGCCGCCGGGCGAGAATCAACCCAGCGCAAACCTGCTGCACCCAGTGACCCGGAGAAACCATGCACGCATCCAACGCCCTGCGCAATATTCTCGTCGCCACCGACCTGTCCTCCCCCGCGCGCCATGCGGTCCGGCGCGCCGCACAGGTGGCCAGCGCCAGCCGTGCGTCATTGACAGTGATACACGTCGCCGGTGGCTCGGTACTCGGCGAGTTGCAGCGTTGGCTGGGTCAGGACTCCGCCACCGAGACCGCCTTGCTGGAAACGGCGCAACACACGTTGCAGACATTGTCGGAATCTCTGGGAGGACACATGGTCCAACCGGTGCACCAAGAGGTCGCCCGCGGGCCGGTGGTGGACCGGATCATTGACGCTGCCAACCGGGTGGCTGCTGGCCTGATTGTCATCGGCGCCCACGGCACGGGTTACCTGCGCCGGCTTGCGCTGGGCTCGACCGCAGAGCGCCTGCTTCGCCGCAGCCGGCGACCGGTTCTGGTCGTCCGGCAGACACCCCATGAACCCTACCAGCGGGTGCTGGTGCCCGTGGACTTCTCATCCTCGACGAACGCGGCCATCGAACTCGCACGCCAGGTGGCGCCCAACACCCCTCTCGTGCTGCTCCATGTCTGGAGCGTTCCCTACGAGGGAAAACTCCGGTTTGCAGGCGTCAGTCAGCTCACCATCGACCACTACCGGCGATCAGCACGCGAAGAAGCGCTGCAGAAAATGCATCAGCTTGCCGCCCGCCACCAACTTGCGGTGGACGAGTGGACCCCTTGCGTGATGGAGGGTGACGTCACCCTGCAAATCTCGGAACAGGAACAGGAACACGACTGCGACCTCGTTGTGATCGGAAAGCATGGCCATCATTTTGTAGAGGAGCTCCTGCTTGGCAGCGTCACCCAGCGCGTATTGGCTGACGCGCAGGGCGATGTGCTGGTAACGCCGTCGTCCCTCGACGAATGACGAAATCCGGCCGCTTCGCCTTGTCCCGGTTGCCGGCTGTGCTGAACTGGTTCACCGCGTCGCCGCCACCCAACGCCATCGCCTTGGCCAGCAACCAGGTGTCGCCACCGGACCTGATGCGATGGGGTGTCTGGGGCAATGCCTTGTGCATCGCCGTGATGGCGGCGGTCGCGACAGGGGGCTGGGCATGAACGTCTGGGGAATTCTGACCAGCCTGGCGGGCGGACTGGGCCTGTTTCTGCTCGGCATGACCATGATGACCGACGGATTGCGGCTGGCGGCTGGACCGGCACTGGAGCGGATCCTTTCATGGTCCAGCCGTACCCGCTGGCATGCGCTGGGATCGGGCGTTCTGGTCACGGCACTGGTGCAGTCTTCCAGTGCGGTGACGGTGGCGGCCATCGGATTCGTCAACGCTGGACTGCTGGGTCTGGCGCCTGCGCTGTGGGTTCTGTTCGGCGCCAACGTGGGCACCACGATGACGGGCTGGATCGTCGCATTGGTGGGCCTCAAGTTCAAGATTGAGGCATTGGCCCTTCCGCTCATCGGACTGGGCGTTGGCATGCGCCTGACAGGCCAGAACCGGCGCCACGGACCGGTGGGCTCGGCGCTGGCCGGCTTCGGGTTGCTGTTTCTGGGGCTTTCGGTGCTGCAGTCGGCATTTGCCGACGTGGCTGGACAGATCACCTTGCCGCAGGGTGAAGGGGCCTGGACGGTGGTGGCGCTGGTGGGCGTGGGCAGCCTGATGACGGTGCTGATGCAGTCCTCCAGCGCGTCCATGGCCATTGCGCTGACCGCCGCGCAGAGCGGACTGCTCACGCCGCAGGATGCCGCCGCGGTCGTGATCGGCGCCAACGTGGGCACCACAGTGACCGCGCTGCTGGCCACGATTGGTGCCACGCCCAATGCCCGGCGGGCCGCAGCCGCCCACGTGATCTTCAACGTGCTGACAGGCGCCGTCGCGCTGGCGCTGCTTCCCTGGTTGATCGACGCGTTGGCAACCGCCCGCCAATGGATGGGTCTGCAGCATGACCCGGCTGCCCGGCTGGCCCTGTTTCACACTGTCTTCAACCTGCTTGGCGTGGCGCTGATGTGGCCACTCGCAACCCCCCTCACACATTGGCTGCAGCAGCGCTTTCGCGCACGGGAAGAAGACGAGGCGCAACCCCAGTATCTGGACGCCAACATTCTGCAAGTGCCGTCGCTGGCCGTCGAAGCCCTGAGCCGGGAGGTGGCACGCATCGGGCATGTGGCGGTGCGCATGGCGCGCGGCGCACTGGCCGGGGCGCGGTCGGACGTTCTTTCGCGGGACCAGTTGATTGTCTCGAGGCTGGGCGATGCAGCACAGACCTTCACCGACCGCATGGGCCGCAGCGCCATGACGCAAAGCGCCAGTGAGCACCTTGCCCAGGTGCTGCGGGTGCAGCGCTATTACGAAACCGCCGCCGAACAGGCCCATCTGGCAGCCCAACTGCAGTCCCCGGGCGCCGGCGAAGCGGCCGCCGCCCCGCAACATGCCCTGTTTGTCCAACGCACGGACGCCCTGCTGGCATTGTGCGACCCGCTACCCAGCCCACCCGATCCCGTCGCCGTCGAAGCGGCAGAGAGCTCCATGGAAGCAGCTTACGACCCGCTCAAGGTGGCGCTGCTGGCAGCGGGCGCCTCCGGCGCCCTCCGGCTCGTCGCCATGGAGGAAGCCCTGCGCCGCTACAGCGCACTGCGCCGCGCAGCGCAGCAGGCGGCCAAGGCGGTGCACCGCAACCCCGTCCCTCCCGCAGTCGCCCCTGCCCCGTGAAACATCCCAACCCGTCGCGGGGGCACCAGGCAATTCAGTGCATCAGGCTTCCTGGCAACAGCCCGCCTGCTGCCAACTTCCCTGCGCCGGGGAAAGACACCGGGAAGGCACCGGCGCTGCCGCTCAGCGCGAACGCCACTCGGTGCGCCAGAGCTTTTCGATCTCGGCCTTGACGACCGGTGGTGGGTCACCCAGCCAGGTGGTGCCGCCATTGAGTTCGTAAATTTTTCCGTACAGCTGCCCCTGCGCCGGGGCGTACAGCAACACCAGGTTGTTGTCGCCGCAGTCGTGCGGCTGGCAGGCACTGACCACGGTGTATTCGACACTTTGCAGCTTGTGTTTTTTCAGCGCGGGGGCCGGGCCTTCGAGCCGCGCCAGCCAGCGTTCCTTGGCCTTGGGCCCGAGTGCCTTGAGGTAGAGCGCCTTGAACTCGGCGTTGCGCAGCAGCTCGGGCGGGCTGCTGGCGGCCTCGGCGGTGATCGGGCCCGATGGGGATTTGGATGCGTTGGCCTGCGCGTATTCGCGCGCGGCCCGGGCGTTGTGGTCGGCATCACAGCTGCGGAACTTCGCCGTGGCCGACGCGCCGAGCAAAGAGGCCACCTGCCGGTCGGCCTCGACGTTGATGAACTGGCCCGTCCGGTCGTGGGAGACGATGAACACCAGGCTGGTTTTGCCGGGCGCCTCGCCCAGCAGCGCCACCTGATAGCCCGGTGGCGGCGAGTTGCCAAAGTAGGCGTACGCGGCCTGCGTCTGCCCGCCGCTCAGGCGGCGGCCGCCCTGCTCCACCGTGAGCGCATCGGCGGTGATGCGCAGGCGCGGCGCGTCAGGCCGGGTGCAGTCGGTGGCATAGGTGCCGCCGAACTGGCCGACCACGTCGGCCGGCAGCGCCGCCCGGACGGCCGGCGCCAGCAAGGCCGCAGCCGCCAGCCAGCCCGCAGATTGGATCCATCGCATGTTTTGCTCCCTGAAACGCGTTTGAACGCCAGTCTAGGGCCAACGCCGCCACCGTCAAGCCATCAGCCCGACCAGCCAGGTCATGGCCTGCTGCAGTTCGGCGGGCCGGATTTCATGGGCGCCGGGAAATTCGGCATAGGCCAACTGCAGCGGCAGGCCTTGCACATGCTCGCGGATGGCGTGCGCGTTGGCCACGGGGATCACGTGGTCTTGCAACCCGTGGCTGACCCAGAGGTTCTTGCCCTGCAGTGCCTCGGGTGGCGCGGCGGGGGCCAGCGCCTGGGCCAGCAGCCGCCCGTGCCAGACCATGGCCGCGCGCATCAGTTCGGGCCGGGTCAACAGCAGCGACAGCGCCATGATGCCGCCCTGGCTGAAGCCCCCCACCACAACGCGCCCGGGCGGAACGCCGAGTTCACGCGCCGCCACCTCCACCGCATGGGCCACCTGTTTGCGGCTTTCGGCCTCCTGGGATTCGTGGATCTGGCGGCTGCCATCGGGCCCCACACTGAAGGCAAACCAGGCAAAGGCGCCCGGCCCCACGCGGTGCGGCGCACGCAGGCTCAGCACGTGAAACGCCTTGGGCACAAAGGGGTGGAGTTCGAACAGGTCGCGCTCCTGGCTGCCCACGCCGTGCAGCAGCACCAGCAGCCACGGCGCCGGTGTCGATGGCGCCGCCGGTCGGTGCAAATACGATAGCGGGATATCAAGCATCAACGGGGATTCCATGGCAATTTCCCTCTTAAATAGTGGATTGCAGTGCCAGCGCATCCATGGCCAGCACGCTGTGCATCACCTCGCGGCTGAGGTAGTGGGCGGTCGCGTCTTCGCCGCCTGCGCCCAACGCAAAAAACAGTGGCAGGAAGTGGTCTTCGCTGGGGTGCGCGCGCACGGCGTGCGGCGCCTGCCGGCGGTAGTCGAGCAACGCGGGCCAGTCGCGGCGCGTGATGGCCGCTTCGATCCAGCGGCTGAACGCCAGCACGTAAGGGGCCGGCTCGCGCGCACCCCCGAAATATTCGCGGAGGTTGTGGGTCATGCTGCCCGAGCCGATGACCAGCACGCCGCTGCCACGCAGGCTTTGCAGCGCCGCCCCCATGCGGTACACCTCGTGGGGGCCCCATTCGGCCGGCAGCGCCACCTCGACCACCGGCACGTTGGCCTGAGGAAACATGTGCATCAGCGGCACCCAGGCGCCGTGGTCCAGCGGTCGCCCGGCGTCTTCCTGCGCGGCCATGCCGGCGGCCTGCAGCAGCGCCAGCACTTCGGCCCCCAGCGCAGGGCTGCCTGGTGCGGGGTATTGCAGCTGGTACAGCGCGGGGGGGAAACCGCCAAAGTCGTGCCAGGTGGCGGGGGCAGGGTTGGTCATGACCGCCGGGGCGGGCGCCATCCAGTGCGGCGACATGACGACCACGCCGCGCAGCGCAGGCAACTGCCCCGCCCACTGGTGCAGTGCGGGGCCGGTGGTTCCGGGCTCCACCGCAAACAGCGGTGAACCGTGCGAGACGAACAGCACGGGGAGAAGGGGCGGGGTCGGAACGGACATCAGGGTTTTCTAAAAAGGCGGGGCGCACCAGGGCAGTTGCCCCTGAAACAGGGTGTTTTCAACCCATTCTGGCGAAGATTTTCACAGAATATAGGCGCTGGCGGCCGATCCGGCGACCGGTGGGCCCGTTCAGCCCAGGTACGCCACCCGGTCGCGCAGGGCAATGGCCCGCGCAAACAGCAGCGCCAGCACGATCAGAACCCCACCGCCCCCCGCCACCACGGCGGCCGAGCCGATGCGGCCCAGCAGGGCCGCCGCCACCAGGACCCCCACCGACTGGCCCAGAAACAGCGCGCAGGCAAACAGCGTGACGCCCGTGCCACGGGCCTCGGGCGCCATCTGCGTGGCGTTGGTCTGCAGCGTGTTGTGCAGCATGAAAAAGCCGAACCCGGCCACCAGGCAGGCCGGCAGTGCCAGCGTCCAGTGCGGCACATAACCCAGCGCGACAAACGACAGCCCGAACAGCACACCGCCCACCCGCGTCAGGCCGGTTTCGCCCAGGCGGCGAATCAGCGCCCGCGCCACCACCATGTAGAGCATGCCCCCGGCGCCAAACAGCGCCACGATGGCACCCGCCGCCGACAGCGCCAGCCCCAGCCGCTGGTGCAGATGGGTGGCCACGATGGCCAAGGTGCCAAAGGCCGAAGCGCCTTCGACAAAAGCGGCCAACAGCACCACCCGCGACCACGGCCGCAGCACGATGCCGGCCGACTGGCGGACGAATCCGCCCGCCGGTCCGGGCACCGCCGCGGCGCCCGCCAGCGCGGGATCGCGTGCCCGCTGCTGGCGCCAGTCACGCCACAGCAACGCGCCCACCACCAGGTACACCGCCGTCAGAAAGCCGAAGGCCCAGCGCCAGCCCAGCGTGTCGGTGAACAGGCCGCCCACCACCTGGCCGCCCACAATGCCGAAGGTGGAACCCAGCCCGAGTTTGGCCAGCATCTCCTGCCGCTGCTCATAGGGCACGGCGTCACCCACCCACGCCATCGACAGCGGAATCACCGCTGCCGCAAACAGGGCCACCAGCACCCGCGCCACCACCAGCATGGGCAGGGAAGCGGCGACCAGTGCCAGCAGGCTGCCCACGCTGCAGGCCAGTGTGGTGAGCATGACCATGCGGAACTTGCCAAAGCGGTCGCCCAGCGGGCCATACCAGAGTTGCGCCACGCCGTAGGTCACGGCGAACAGCGACACCACCTGGGCGGTGTCTGCCATGGACGCTGAGAACGTCCGCGACAGCTCGGGCAGCATGGCGTCGCAAACGCGCTGCGTGACCATGCTGGCAAACGTGGCAAACGACAACAGCCGAATGGACCGCAGTGTGGTGGCGGGAACCTCGGCCATGGCTCAGCCCGCCGGCGCACTGCGGGGGTTCAGCGGCGCCGACAACGCCGCGGTCAGGGCCGCCATGAAGGCCGCAGGCGCCTCGAACTGCACCCAGTGGCCGGCACCGGCAATGCGGGTCATGCCGCGAAAGTCGGGGGCGCTGGCCACAAAGGCGGCTTCCAGCGCGTCCATCCAGCCGCGGTACAGCGCGTCGTGCGCGCCGTAGATCGCATGCACCGGGCAGTGCACCTGCCGCAGCGACCGCGCCAGGATGTCGGTGCTGGAGAGGCGGCGGCGCGGCATGCGGTCGCGCATCACGTTGGCCACATGGAGCTGCAGCGCCAGCCCGTCGATCAGCGCCGCGTCGTGCAGCATGAGCACCGTCAGGTTGTGGCGGTGCACCACCTCCTGCGCGGCGGCCGTGGGCAGATGGCGCCAGCCCCTGAGCTCGAACAGCCGCTTGGGCGTGACGCCCATGGCCGGCGCGCCCACCAGCACCAGCCGGCGTGCCAGCGCCGGGTGCGCCGCCAGCATCATGCCCGCCGTCATGCCGCCAAACGAGAAGCCCACGAGGTCGCACGCCACGCCGCCGGTGAGCTGCGCCAGGCCCGCCGACAGCGGTGCGATCAGCACATCGGCGTCGCCTTCGCCGGTGGGTGGCAGGGCCGAATCGCCAAACCCCGGCAGGTCGGGCACCAGCACGCGCCGCCCGGCGGCGGCCAGTGGCCCGATGGTGCGCACCCAGTGCGTCCAGCTGCCGCTGCCGCCGTGCAACAGCACCACCGGCGGCGCATCGCCTTCGGGGCCCCAGGCGTGCCAGACCATGACGCCATCGCCGCACGGGGTTTCAAGGCGCTGGGCGACGGCCAGCAATGCGGCGAGGGAGGCGTCGGGTGCGGGTTCAGACATCAGAATAATTCAAAATAAATAGCAAACTATGACCATTTGACGGGGGCTAAGTGCCAATTTTATTCAAAAATCCTGCATCAACCGGTGTCAGGAAGAACCGGCCATGGCGGGCGACGCCCGGTCCTTTCGCGCCATCCTATACTGCGCCCATGGAATCTTCGCGCGATCAGTGGCCGATGCCCAACGGCGGCCGATCGGCAGGCCACGCAGCTTTTCCGGGAACCCCATGAAAACCATCCTCATTCTCAACGGCCCCAACCTCAACCTGCTGGGCACCCGCGAACCCGAGCAATACGGCCACACCACGCTGGAAGACGTCGAGGCCCTGTGCGCCGACGCGGCCCAACGTCTGGGCTACCACGTGGAATGCTTCCAGAGCAACTGGGAAGGCGCGCTGATCGACAAGATCCACGAATACGGCGCGCGCTTCAAGGCCGGCGAGGCGCTGGGCTGCGTGTTCAACCCCGGCGCGCTCACGCACACCTCGGTCGCGCTCCACGACGCCATCAAGGGCGTGGACGGCCTGCCGGTGATCGAATGCCACATCAGCAACGTGCACGCGCGCGAGGCCTTCCGCCACCACTCGTGGATCTCCCCCGCCGCCGCCGGCATCGTGGTCGGCTTCGGGGTGGACGGCTACGTCATCGCGATCGAAGGGCTGGTGCGCAAATCGGCAGCCGCCGCCAAGTAAACCGCCTTCCCCGCCGCCACCACCCGTGTCGCGACGCCATGATCAACGGCCACACCGAACTCATCGCCCACATCGGCTTTCCCACGCATGCGTTCAAGGCGTCGTGATCTACAGCCCGCATTTCGACCACGTCGGGGTCAACGTGTCCATGCCCATGGGCCACGAGTCGAGTGAAGACGCCGTGGCCCGGGTGCTGCCCGTGCTGCAGGAAACCGCCGGGGCGATGCGCAACCTGATCTGATTGCCGATCAAAATACTACTTTATAGATAGCAGACTTTATCCATTGGACGGGGGCTGATGGGCAAAAAAGCTTGTAAATCGAAACCTGGACTGCCCTGCGGCCCCACCTACGCCACCTACGCCACCGGCGCCCCCGGCGCCCCCGGCGCCCCCGCGCGCCGCTCCAGGCGCCAGACGCGGCCGGCGCAGGCCAGCGCAACCAGGCCTGTGCCGGCCGAGGCCCAGAACACGCTGGCCAGGCCAAAGCGCGTGCTGAGCACGCCGCCCACCAGCGAACCCAGCACCCCCGACAAACCGTAGCCCACCACCGTGTACAGCGCCTGCCCGCGACCGCGCAGCCGCCCGGGAAAGTGGTGGCTGAGCAGCGCGATGCAAACCGTGTGGTGGGCCGCAAAGGTCAAAACGTGCAGGGCCTGCGCCACGATCAGCCACGGCAACAGGTGGGCAGCCGTGGCCGTGATGCCCATGCGCAGCACCGTGGCCGCGGCGCACACCACGAGCCAGGCCGACAGGCTGAGCCGCGGCAACCAGCGCCCCTGGGTGAAGAACCCGCCGATCTCGATCACCACCGACACCGCCCACATCAGGCCGATGGTGGTTTTGGCGTAGCCCAGCGCGTCCAGGTACAGCGAAAAGAAAACGTAGATGCTGATGTGCGACAGCACGTGGAAAAAAATGGCCGCAAACAGCCACCGCACGACCGGCTGGCGCAACACCTTGCCCACGGGCGGGTGCGCGGTGTGGGTGGACACGGCTTCCCGCAGGTCGGGCAGGCACCAGGCGCTGAGCATGACCGCGCCCAGCGTGAGCAGCGTCCAGCCGGGAAAGTGGCGCATGCCAAAGGCGTCAAACCAGGCGCCTGCGGCAAACACCGTGAGCAGGAACCCGGCCGACCCCCACAGGCGGATGCGGCCATAACGCCGCGCATCAAAGCCGCCGTCCTGGCTGACCAGGTGCGCCATGGCGGCTTCGCTCATGGGCATCATGCCGCTGGTGTGCGTGAACATCACCAGCAGCACCAGCGCCAGCCCCACCACGCCCCAGTCAAACCACAAACCCATGGCGGCCACCACCGCCACGGTGGCGCTGTAGCGCAGCAGACGCACGCGCTCGCCGGTCCGGTCGCTCAGGGTGCCCCAGGCATAGGGCGCGAACAGCCGGGTGGCCGACTGCACGGCGGTCAGCAGGCTGATCGTCACCAGGCTGAACCCCAGCTCCTTGAGCCACAGAGGCAGGTACGGGTTGAAAAACCCGATGTGAGCAAAGTAGCTGGCGGAAAGCGCCGCAAACGGCACCAGGGTGGCGCGCCCCGGGGCGGCCCGGCGGCGGTCTGTCAACCCCACGCTCCCCGCTTCGCGTGGTTCGCTGCCCCCCGAGGGGGCGTCGCCCGCCTTGGGGCGGCCCGGCGGCGGTCAGGCATGAGCGGGGACACAGTTAGCGCGCAGAGGCCTTGATCGGCGGCTGCGCCAGCACCACGTCGGCGCACTGCGCGCGGTGGCGCAGGGCGTGTTCCATCACCACCAGCGCCAGCATGGCTTCGGCGATGGGGGTGGCGCGAATGCCCACGCAGGGGTCGTGGCGGCCTTTGGTGACGATCTCGGTCGGGTTGCCGTCGATGTCAATGGTTTCGCGCGGGCTGATGATCGAGCTGGTGGGCTTGATGGCGACCGACACCTCCAGGTCCTGCCCGGTGGTGATGCCCCCCAGCACGCCACCCGCATTGTTGGACCGGAAACCCTGCGGCGACAGCGAATCGCCGTGGGTGGTGCCGCGCTGCGTCACGCTGCCAAAGCCGGCCCCGATCTCCACGCCCTTGACCGCGTTGATGCCCATCATGGCGTAGGCGATGTCGGCGTCCATCTTGTCGAACAGCGGCTCGCCCAGACCCACGGGCACGCTGCTGGCCGTCACGCGCAGCCGCGCGCCGCAGGAGTCGCCGGCCTTGCGCAGCGCGTCCATGTAGGCCTCGAGGCGCGACACATCGGCCACGGGGGCGAAAAAGGCATTGTTGGGCACGTGGTCCCAGCTTTCGAAACCGATGACTTCGTCACCGATCTGCGTCATGCAGCCCCGAAAGGTGGTGCCGTATTTTTCAGCCAGCCACTTCTTGGCCACGGCGCCGGCCGCCACCATGGGCGCTGTGAGCCGCGCCGACGAACGCCCGCCGCCGCGGGGGTCGCGCAGACCGTATTTGCGCCAGTAGGTGTAGTCGGCGTGGCCGGGGCGAAAGCGCTGGCCGATGTCACCGTAATCCTTGCTGCGCTGGTCGGTGTTCGGGATCAACAGGCAGATCGGCGTACCCGTGGTCTGGCCCTGGTACACCCCCGAGAGAATCTGCACGGCGTCGGGCTCGTTGCGCTGGGTGACGTGGCGGCTGGTGCCGGGGCGGCGGCGGTCCAGGTCGGGCTGGATGTCGGCCTCGCTCAAGGCCAGGCCGGGCGGGCAGCCATCGATCACGCAGCCGATGGCCGGGCCGTGCGACTCGCCAAAATTGGTGACTGCAAAAAGGGTTCCGAAGGTGTTGCCGCTCATGGGGCGATTATCCCTGAGCGGTGGCCACCCGGATGGGCGGGCTCAGGACTTTCCCGGTTCGTCTTCGGACGGCCAGTCGCGGATGTAAGCCTTGAGCATCTGGTTCTCGAAATTCTGGCTGTCCACCACGGATTTGGCCACATCGTAGAAGCTGATCACGCCCATCAGCATGCGCTTGTCCATGACAGGCATGTAGCGAGCGTGCCGGTCGAGCATCATGCGGCGCACTTCGTCGAGTTCGGTCTCGGAGGTGCAGGTCAGCGGAGCGTCGTCCATGGCCTTGCGGACCCGGGTGGTGCCAATGGTTCCGCCGTTTTTGACCACCACCTGGATCACTTCGCGAAACGTGAGCATGCCGGTCAGGTCGCCATGGTCAATGACCACCAGCGAGCCGATGTCCTTGTCGGCCATGATCTCCACGGCGCGCATGAGGGGTTCGTCGGGGTTGACGGTGTAAAGGGTGTTGCCCTTGACGCGCAGGATGTCAGCAACTTTCATGGTGTTCTCCTCGTAGCGGGGCTGGCGATCGGCTGGGTGTTCTGGCTGGGTGTTCTTTTGAACTTTGAATATAGCCCACAATATTGATTCAATCCCTATAAAGATTCTGCGTCAAGCACGCCCGCCAACCCCGGGCCCGTGCGCGCCACGATTGTTTTTCTGGAGACCCCGATGCCCGGCTACTCTGACCCCGGTTTCGACACCCTGGCCCTGCACGCCGGGGCGTCGCCCGACCCCGCCACCGGCGCCCGCGCCGTGCCCATCCACCTGACAACCTCGTTCGTCTTCGAGTCCAGCGACCACGCCGCGTCGCTGTTCAACCTGGAGCGCGCCGGGCACGTTTACAGCCGCATCAGCAACCCGACCAACGCGGTGCTGGAGCAGCGCGTGGCGGCGCTCGAGGGCGGCATCGGCGCGATCGCCACCGCCAGCGGGCAGGCGGCACTGCACCTGGCCATCGCCACGCTGATGGGCGCGGGCTCGCACATTGTGGCTTCGACCGCGCTGTATGGCGGCAGCCAGAACCTGCTGCACTACACTCTGCGGCGCTTCGGCATCGACACCACTTTTGTGAAACCCGGCGACATCGACGGCTGGCGCGCGGCCGTTCGCCCCAACACCAAGCTGCTGTTCGGCGAAACCGTGGGCAACCCGGGGCTGGACGTGCTGGACATCCCCACCGTGAGCGCCATCGCGCACGAAACCGGCGTGCCGCTGCTGGTGGACTCCACCCTCACCTCGCCCTGGCTCATGAAGCCGCTGGAGCACGGTGCCGACCTGGTGTACCACTCGGCCACCAAGTTCCTGAGCGGCCACGGCACCGTGATCGGCGGCATCGTGGTGGACGGCGGCAGCTTCGACTGGGACGGCCCGCGCGCCGCCGGCCGATTTACCGAGCTGACCACGCCCTACGAGGGCTTTCACAACATGGTGTTCAGTGAGGAAAGCACCGTGGGCGCCTTCTTGCTGCGCGCGCGGCGCGAGGGCCTGCGTGACTTCGGTGCCTGCATGAGCCCGCACACGGCATGGCTGATCCTGCAGGGCATTGAAACCCTGTCGCTGCGCATGGCGCGCCACATGGAAAACACCCGAAAGGTGGTGGAGTTCCTGGCGGCGCACCCGTTTGTGGCGCGCGTGGGTCATCCACTGCTCGACTCGCACCCCAGCCACGCCCTGGCGCAAAAACTGCTGCCGCGCGGTGCCGGCTCAGTCTTCAGCTTTGACATGAAAGGCAGCCGCGAGCAGGGCAAGCAGTTCATCGAAACACTCAAGGTTTTCAGTCACCTGGCCAATGTGGGCGACTGCCGCAGCCTGGTGATCCACCCGGCCAGCACCACGCACTTTCGCATGAGCGACGAGGCGCTGGCCGGCGCCGGCATCACGCAGGGCACGATCCGCCTGTCGATCGGGCTGGAGGACGCAGACGACCTGATCGACGACCTCAAGCGGGCCTTGAAGGCGGCGGAGAAAGCAGCATGAACCTCACCGTCAACCACCACCGCACCTACTGCTACACCGGCGGCAAGCCTTTCGATGCGGCCAAGCCGACCGTCGTCTTCATCCACGGCGTGCTCAACGACCACAGCGTCTGGATCCTGCAGAGCCGCTACCTCGCCCACCACGGCTGGAACGTGCTGGCGGTCGATCTGCCGGGCCACTGCAAGAGCGAAGGGGACGCCCCCGCCACGGTGGAGGAAGCCGCCGCCTTCATCGGCGCGCTGCTCGACGCCGCGGGCGTGAAAAAGGCCGCACTGGTCGGCCACAGCTGGGGCTCGCTGATTGCGCTGGAGGCCGCCGCCCGGCTCAAGGACCGCGTGACGCACCTCGTCCTGGTGGGCGCCGCTTACCCCATGAAGGTGTCGCAGGTGCTGCTGGACGCCTCGCTGAACAATCCCGAGGCAGGCATTCGCATGATCAACGTGTTCTCGCGATCGACGCTGGCCGCACCGCCTTCGGCGCTGGGCCCGGGCACCTGGGTGTACGGTGCCAACACGGCATTGAACCGCCGCGTGCTGCGCAGCAACCCCGGGGTCAATGTGTTTCACCGCGGCTTCACGGCCTGCAACAGTTACGCGGGCGGCGAGGCCGCCGTGCAGGCCCTGACCTGCCCGGTGCTTTTCTTGCTGGGCGCGCAAGACCAGATGACCCAGCCCAAAGCCGCGAAAGCGCTGATCGACCAGGCCCGCGCCCATGGCAAGGCAGTGCAGGTCACCCATCTGCCGGTCGGCCACCACCAGATGACCGAAACGCCCGAAGAGACACTGTTTGCGATTCGGGATTTTCTGGCGGAGGACAGCGCCGCCTGAGCTTTTTTCGGAGGTGATGGGATATCCCGGAGTGGATTGACGCAGCGTTGTGCGCTCGGACTGATCAAGATCAATCAAAGCCGACAGGGATGGACGTACGATCCCGTGCACTGTCAGGGCGCCGTTCCGGGGCCTGCGTCAAAAACCCACCTGCATGGAACCCTCTACCCTGGTTGCCAACTCCGATCCGCCTGCCGTCTCCGCCGCGACGCGCCCGCCTCCTTTTGAGTTGGTATGCCCTGCAGGCAGCCTGCCCGCGCTGAAGGCCGCCGTGGACAACGGCGCCAATTGCGTGTACTTAGGCCTGCGTGACGCGACCAACGCGCGCAATTTCGCCGGTCTCAATTTCGACGAAGCCGCCATTGCAACCGGCGTGCGCTACGCCCACGAGCGCGGCTGCAAGGTGTTCATGGCGCTCAACACCTACCCGCAGGCGTCCAACCCGGCACCCTGGCGAACGGCCATGGACAAGGCGGTGGACCTGGGCGTGAACGCCGTGATCCTGGCCGACCCGGGTCTCATGCAATATGCCGCCACGCGCCATCCGCAGCTGCGCCTACACCTGTCGGTGCAGGGCTCGGCCACCAATTACGACGCCATCAACTTTTACCGCGAACAGTTCGGCGTGGTGCGGGCGGTGCTGCCGCGTGTGCTGTCGCTGACGCAGGTGGAGCAGGTGATCGACAAGACCCCGGTCGAAATCGAGGTATTCGGCTTTGGCAGCCTGTGCGTGATGGTCGAGGGGCGCTGT
Organism: Betaproteobacteria bacterium HGW-Betaproteobacteria-3; assembly: GCA_002842205.1. GTDB lineage: Bacteria > Pseudomonadota > Gammaproteobacteria > Burkholderiales > Burkholderiaceae_C > PHCI01. Next base: position 52,538 of record PHCI01000020.1, read on the forward strand.
GCGCTGTCGTCCTACGTCACGGGCGAGTCGCCCAACACGCACGGCGTGTGTTCACCGGCCAAGGCCGTGCGCTGGCAGGAAACGCCCAAGGGGCTTGAATCACGACTGAACGGCGTGCTGATTGACCGTTATGCCGATGGCGAAAATGCCGGTTACCCGACCCTGTGCAAGGGGCGGTTCGCCGTGGAGCAGGAAGAAAGCTATTACGCCATCGAGGAGCCCACCAGCCTGAACACGCTGGAGTTGCTGCCGCAGCTCATGAAAATGGGCGTGCGCGCCATCAAGATCGAGGGCCGCCAGCGCAGCCCGGCTTACGTGGCGCAGGTCACCAAGGTGTGGCGCGAGGCGATTGACCATTGCACCGCCAATCCGCACCGCTATGCGCCCAAACCGGCATGGATGGCCAGCCTCGACCAGGTGGCAGAGGGCCAGCAACACACGCTGGGCGCCTACCACCGGCCCTGGAAATAATGAATCTCCGACCCCTGAAAATCGCCCTGGGCCCGTTGCTTTACTACTGGCGGCGCGATGCCGTCCTCAGTTTTTATGACGCCATCGCTGCCGCGCCGGTGGATGTGGTGTATCTGGGCGAGACCGTGTGCTCGCGCCGTCGCGAGCTGCGCCTGGCCGACTGGCTGGAGGTCGCGGCACGCCTGCGGGGCGCCGGCAAGGAAGTGGTGCTCTCGACGCAGGTGCTGCTGGAGTCGGGCTCCGACGTGGCCGCCATGCACAGGATCGCGGGCAACGGTGATTTTCTGGTCGAGGCCAACGACATGGGCGCCGTGCACAGTCTGGCGGGCAAGGCGCCGTTTGTGGCCGGGCCGCACCTGAATCTCTACAACCTGGCTTCGCTGCAATGGATGGCAACGCTGGGCGCGAGCCGATGGGTCATGCCGCTGGAGATGAAGCGTGACGACCTGGCCCAGATACAGCAGGGGCGTCCGGGCGGCTTGCAGACCGAAGTCTTTGCCTACGGCCGCATGCCGCTGGCCTTTTCCGCACGCTGTTTCACCGCGCGGCACCGCAACCTGCCCAAGGACGACTGCCGTTTCAGTTGCCTCGATCATCCCGATGGCCTGCTGCTTGAAACCCGCGAAAACGAAAAATTCCTGGTGCTCAATGGCACGCAGACGCAATCGGCCCGGGTCCATAACCTGGTGGACGCGCTGGACGACCTGCGTACGCTGGGCGTGGATGTGATTCGCCTGAGCCCGCAGGCGCAACACATGACCGATGTGATCACGGTGTTCGATGCGGCGCGCAACCGGGCACTGGCGCCGCACGAGGCACTGGCGCGTCTGCTCCCCCTGATGCCGGACCAGGGCTGCAATGGCTACTGGCACGGCCGTCCCGGCCTGGAGCAGGTCGAAGCTGTCGCGCAGGCCTGAGCCCCATGTATCACGGCGAGCGTTTCAACAGCATCAGCCACCTGGTGGGCGCGGCTCTGGCGCTGGCCGGCTCGGTGCTTCTGATTGTGCTGGCGGCGCGCCTGGGCGACCCCTGGAAAATCGTCAGCTTCAGCATTTACGGCGCCATGTTGGTGGCGCTCTACGCCCTTTCCACGCTCTACCATAGCGTGCGTGGCCGCGCCAAGGAGGTGCTGCGCAAGTTCGACCATTGCGCGATTTATTTGCTCATCGCGGGCAGCTACACGCCGTTCGCGCTGGTGTCGCTGCGCGGCGCCTGGGGCTGGTCGCTGCTGGGCACGGTGTGGGGCCTGGGCCTGCTCGGCATCCTGCAGGAGATCTGGCTCGCCAAGGGTGCGCGCGTGTTCTCGCTGGTCATCTATGTTCTCATGGGCTGGCTGGCACTGGTGGCAGTGCCGCCACTCTGGCAGGCCCTGACACCTGCGGGCTTTGCCTGGCTGGCCGCTGGCGGAGGGTTCTACACCCTGGGCATCTTCTTTTATGCCACCGACCACAAACTTCGTCACGGCCACGGTCTGTGGCACCTGTTTGTGCTGGCTGGCAGCATCTGCCATTTTTTGACCGTGCTGCTCTACGTGGCCTGACCGTCTGGACCGCCATGAACCCGCCCTCTTCTTTTGTCATCCCTCAACATCTGGGCGCCCTGCTGGCTCGCCTGCCGGCCTATCCGGGCTCGGCGGTGCTGGTGAGCGCGCTCAACATCGGGCTGGCGCCGCATCTTCCGGCTGACGTGCTCCAGATGCTGCTGCACAAGAAGCTGCGCATCCATGTGCGCGATGCACGCCTGACCTTTGATTTCGAATGGACCGGTCAGCGCTTCGCGGCCTGCCCCAGGCAGCAAGCCTGCGATCTGACCATCGCCGCCAGCGCCCATGATTTTTTGCGCCTGGCGCAGCGCCAGGAAGACCCGGACACACTGTTCTTCAGCCGCCGCTTGTCCATGCAGGGCGACACCGAGCTCGGTCTGGTGGTCAAGAATTCCCTCGACGCGCTGGAGCTGCCCGTGTTCGACCTGCGGCAGTGGGCGCCGCACCAGGTGCTGGCACGCATGGCCGCATGGCGCTCGGCCGGAAAAGGCCAACACCAGCCCGGACGCAATACGTGAGCGCGGCCGCAACGGACCCGAGCCATGCCCGCAACTGACAGGCCGCCCCCGCGGCGCATCGTCGTCGCCATCACGGGCGCCAGCGGCGCTGTTTACGGCGCGCGGCTGCTGCAAGTGCTGCGGGGCCTGGGCGGTTTCGAGTCGCATCTGGTGGTGTCCGATGCAGGCTGGCGCAACCTGCAGCATGAAGGCAACATGGACCGCGCATCAATCGAGGCCCTGGCCGATCAGGTGCATGACGCGCACAACGTGGGAGCGGCGCTTGCCAGCGGTTCATTCCAGTGCAGCGCCATGGTGGTGGCGCCCTGCTCCATGCGCACCCTGGCCGCGGTGGCGCATGGCTTGTCGGACAACCTCATTACCCGCGCCGCCGATGTGATGCTCAAGGAGCGCAGGCGTCTGGTGCTCATGGTGCGCGAATCACCGCTGCACCTGGTGCACCTGCGCAACATGGTCAGTGTGACCAAGATGGGCGGCATCATCTGTCCGCCGCTGCCCGCGTTTTATTTGCGGCCGCGATCCGTCAGCGACATCGTGGACCACAGCGTGGCGCGCGTGCTCGACCTGCTGGACATCTCCCACGACCTGGCACCACGCTGGGACGGCCTGGCCCCGCCCGAAGCCAGCTAGAACCGACCCATGTCCTACCGCGACCTGCGCGATTTCATGGCCCAGCTTGAGCAGACCGGCGACCTGCGCCGCGTCGCCGCGCCGGTCTCGCCCTACCTCGAGATGACCGCACTGTGCGACCGCACCCTGCGCGCGGGCGGCCCGGCGCTGTTGTTTGAGCATCCCACGGGGCACAGCATACCGGTGCTGGGCAATCTTTTCGGCACGACCGGGCGCGTCGCGCGCGCCATGGGCGTGGCCGACCTGCGCGGACTGCGCCCGTTCGGCGAGCTGCTGGCCTCTCTCAAGGAACCCGAAGTGCCCCGGGGTTTCAAGGAGATGATGGGCGTCGGGGGCCTGCTCAAGACCCTGTGGCACATGACGCCCAGGGAAATGAATTCGGCCCCCTGTCAGGCGGTGGTTTGGGAGGGCAGCGACGTGGACCTGGCGCGCCTGCCGGTGCAGCACTGCTGGCCCGGCGACGTGGCGCCACTTGTCACCTGGGGCCTGGTCGTCACGCAGGGGCCGCACAAGCCGCGGCAGAACCTGGGCATCTACCGCCAGCAGGTTCTTTCGCGCAACCAGCTCATCATGCGCTGGCTGGCGCACCGCGGCGGCGCGCTCGACTTCAAGGACCATTGCGCGATGCATCCGGGCCAGCCGTACCCGGTGGCCGTGGCGCTGGGGGCCGACCCTGCCACCCTGCTGGGCGCCGTCACGCCGGTGCCTGACAGCCTGTCGGAATACCAGTTTGCCGGCCTGTTGCGTGGCAGCCGGACCGAGGTGGTCAAGGCGCTGGGGGTTCCCCTGCGGGTGCCCGCCACGGCCGAGATCGTGCTTGAAGGGCATATCTGCCCCGATGCCAGTCACCCCAGCGGCTGGCAGCACGCGCTCGAGGGGCCCTATGGCGACCACACCGGCTACTACAACGAACAGGCCTGGTTTCCCGTGTTCACCGTCGATCGCATCACGCTGCGCCGCGACCCGATTTACCACTCCACCTACACCGGCAAGCCGCCCGACGAGCCGGCGGTGCTGGGCATGGCACTGAACGAACTGTTCATCCCGCTGCTGCAGCGTCAGTTTCCCGAGATCACCGATTTTTACCTGCCCCCCGAAGGCTGCAGCTACCGCATGGCTGTGGTGCGGATCAAAAAGGCTTACCCCGGCCACGCACGGCGCGTCATGATGGGCGTGTGGAGCCACCTGCGCCAGTTCATGTACACCAAGTTCATCGTCGTGGTGGACGACGACGTGGACGTGCGCGACTGGCGCGAAGTCATCTGGGCGCTGACCACGCGCATGGACCCCGTTCGCGACACCCTGCTGATCGACAACACGCCGATCGACTACCTCGACTTCGCCTCGCCCGTGAGCGGCCTGGGCAGCAAGATGGGGCTGGATGCCACCCACAAATGGCCTGGCGAAACCCAGCGCGAGTGGGGCCGTCCCATCGTCATGGATGCGCAAGTGCAGGCGCGGATGGACAAGGTCTTCGAATCGCTGGGTCTGTGACGCGTTTGCGCGCCCCGCAGGGGCGATCGACCATGCCAAGGCTCGCGGCACCCCGAACCGTCGCATCGCAGGTTTGACAGAGATCAAGAACCGGCAACGCCAAACACCGGACACTGACAGACGACTTCGGAGGAAGACACTGTCATGACCCACCCCATCACCACCGACCAGATCGCTGCCGCCGTGGATCTGGTTCTGGACACGGTTCAAGGCGACATCGTGCTCGGCCTGCCGCTGGGCATCGGCAAGCCCAACCCGTTTGTCAACGCCCTTTACCGGCGCATCAAGGCGCAGGGCGGCGCACCGAATCCGCGCCGCCTGAAGATCATCACCGCGCTGTCGCTGGAAAAACCCGTGGGCAAAAGCGAGCTGGAGCAGCATTTCCTGCAGCCCCTGGTCGAGCGCGTGTTCAAGGACTATCCCGACCTGGACTACGTCAAGGACCTGCGCGCCGGGACCATGCCGCCGCACATCGAGGTGGCCGAGTTTTTCATGAAGACCGGCGACTATCTGGGCAACGGTCTGGCACAGCGTTCCTATATTTCCACCAACTACACCTTTGTCGCCCGCGACATGGGGGTGCTGGGCATGAACGTGATTGCGCAGGCCGTGGCCGCGCACGAGCAGGACGGAAAATTGACACTTTCACTGTCCAGCAACCCCGACGTGACCTTTGAAGTGGTGGAGCGCTACGCCGCCGAGGGCCGGCCGCTGCTCAAGGTGGGGGTCGTGAACCACCAGATGCCGTTCATGCCCAACCATGCGGTGGTGGCGCCGTCTTTTTTCGACATCGTGGTGACCGACCCCGCCGCCACCCACACGCTGTTTGCGCCGCCCAACGGCAAGGTCAGCACGGCCGATTACGCCATCGGCCTGCACGCCTCCAGCCTGGTGGCCGACAACGGCACGCTGCAGATCGGCATTGGCGCGTTGGGCGACGCCATCGCGCAGGCCCTGATCGTGCGCGACCGGCATGGGCCCGAATACCGGCGCATCCTCGAATCGATCTGCCCCGACGGTATCGGCACACGCGAACTGGGGCGCTTTGACCACGGACTGTATGGCTGCTCGGAGATGTTCGTCAACGGGTTCTTGCGGCTGATCGAGGCCGGCATCATCCGGCGCGAGGTGTTTGACGACGTGGCGCTGCAGCGCCTGGTCAACGCAGGCCGGATCGACAGTCTGGTGGTGGGCGCCGACACCCTGGCCACGCTGGTCCAGACCGGACGCGTGCGCCCCCGACTCAGCCAGGACGACTTGAGCTTCCTGCAACACATCGGGGTGCTGACGCCAGCGGTGGCACTGTCCGAAGACGGTGCGTCGCTGAGCGTGCAGCAGGGCGACGCCACGTTGCGCGTGGACAACCAGTTCGACCAACCCGGGCCGCTGGCGGCGCTGCAGCAGGCGGGTGGCCTGGGCACGCGCCTGGCCGGTGGGGTGGTCATGCACGGCGGCTTCTTTCTGGGCCCGGGCGATTTTTACGAACGGCTGCGCACCATGCCATCGCAGGATCTCGCCAGGATCGACATGACGCGCATCGACTTCATCAACCAGCTCTACGGCCAGGGCCAGCTCAAGCGCGCGCAACGCGCCAAGGCGCGCTTCATGAACACCACCATGATGGTCACGCTGCTGGGCGCGGCCGTGTCCGATGCGCTGGACACCGGGCAGGTGGTCTCGGGTGTGGGCGGGCAGTACAACTTTGTGGCCATGGCCCATGCGCTGCCCGACGCGCGCTCCATTCTGATGCTGCGCGCCACGCACGACCACAAGGACGGCGTGCGCAGCGCCATCGTCTGGAACTACGCGCACGCCACCATCCCGCGGCACCTGCGCGACGTCGTGATCACCGAATACGGCGTGGCCGATCTGCGCGGCCAGTCCGACGGCGAAGTGGTCAAGCGGCTCATCGCCGTTGCCGATTCACGCTTCCAGGCCGAGCTGGTGGCGCAGGCCCAGGCCGCGGGCAAGCTGGAGACGGGCTACAGCGTGCCCGAGCGCTACCGCCAGAACCTGCCCGAGATGCTGGACGCCAAATTGCACCCCTGGAGTCAGGCCGGGCTGTTGCCCGACTTCCCGTTCGGCACCGATCTGACGGCCGACGAACTGCACATCGTGCGCGCCTTGAAGCGCATGAAGCGCGCCACAACCCACCCGGTGGAACTGGTCACGATGGTCATGAAAAGCCTGTGGGAAAACCGCGAGGCGCCCGGGCCCTATCTGGAGCGGCTTGGCCTGGAAGACGCAACGAGCTTCAAGAAGATGTTCATCCGCAAGCTGTTTGCGGGGAACCTGTAGCAACACCCACCCGCAACACCCACCGCGCCATTGGCGGTGGGCTACACCCTGCGTGATGGGCGGTGTATAACGCGGCGATGGTCATCACGCCCCCCATGTCCGCCGCTCGCGCCCGCGAGATCGCAGCAGGTTTTGATCTGCGCGCCTTGCCCCCGGATTTTTACGCCAACCCGTATCCGGTGTACGCAGCGCTGCGCGAAACCGAGCCCGTCAAACGCCTGCCGGACGGCGCGTACTTCCTCACCCGCCACGCCGATCTGGTGACGGTGTACCGGGACGCGCGCCACTTCAGCTCTGACAAGCAGGTGGAATACGCCCCCAAGTACGGTGCGGGTTCGCCGCTTTTTGAGCACCACACCACCAGCCTGGTGTTCAACGACCCGCCGCTGCACACGCGGGTGCGCGGCCTGATCATGGGGGCGCTCACGCGCCGCGCCATTGCCGACATGGAGCCCGGTCTGGTCACGCTGGTGGACCAGCTGCTGGACCGGATTGAAGCGCGCGGCGGCGGCGATCTGATCGAGGACTTTGCCTCGGCCATCCCCGTGGAGATCATCGGCAACCTGCTGGACGTGCCGCATGCCGACCGCACACCGCTGCGCGGCTGGTCGCTGGCCATCCTCGGCGCCCTGGAGCCCGCCCTGACGCCGGACCAACTGGCGCTGGGCCAGCGCAGCGTGACCGAGTTTCTGGCCTACCTCCGGCAGCTGGTGGCCGAACGCCGCAGGCACCCGGGCGACCCGGCGCGCGACGTGCTCACCCGCCTGATCCAGGGTGAGGCCGATGGTGCGCAGCTCAGTGCCACCGAACTGCTCCAGAACTGCATTTTTCTGCTCAACGCAGGGCACGAGACCACCACCAACCTGATCGGCAACTCACTGGTGGCGCTGCAGGAATGGCCCGGGGAAAAATCCAGATTACTATTGAATTTGAAGCAAACTATTGCCAATCCACGGGGGGAAGAGGCTGTTTTGACACATGCCGTCGATGAATTCCTGCGGTTTGAGTCGTCCAACCAGTTGGGCAACCGCCGGGCCTTGGCGCGCTGCGAGGTGGGCGGCACCATGCTGGACGCCGGCGCCTTGGTCACGCTGTGCATCGGCGCGGCCAACCGCGACCCGGCGCAGTTCGCCGCGCCCGACCTGCTTGACCTGACCCGCGAAGACGCGCGCCACCTGGCGTTCGGGTTTGGCATCCACCAGTGCGCGGGCCTGAGCCTGGCGCGGCTGGAAGGCCGCGTGGCCATCGGGCGCTTCTTGCAGCGTTTCCCGCACTACCGGCTCAGCGAACCCCCCACCCGCGGGGGTCGCGCACGTTTCAGGGGTTTCTTGCGCGCACCGTTCAGCGTGGCCTAAACTGGGCCCATCCATCAGGAGGCAGCCCATGAACACCACCACCGCGACGCCCGAATCGGCCCCACCGGTCGACATCCGGTCGCTCAAGACTTTTGCCGAGTTTTACCCGTTCTATCTGGGAGAACACCGCAACCGCACCTGCCGACGCCTGCATTTCGTGGGCTCGACCCTGTCGCTGGTGTGCCTGGCGATGCTGGTCTATACCGGCAAACCGCAATACTTCCTTTACGGGCTGCTCGTGGGTTATGGCTTTGCCTGGGTGGGCCATTTCGGCTTCGAAAAGAACAAGCCCGCCAGCTTCAAGCGCCCGCTCTACAGCTTCATGGGCGACTGGGTCATGTACAAGGACCTCTGGACCGGCCGGATTCCGTTCTGACGCCTCCCCGGTGGCGGCCTTGAACGCTAGCTTTTTTGGAGCGCATCCGCGAGCGTCAACGAGGACCAGCGCCCTTTTTCCCATAAATTCCGGACCGAATCCCCGGGCTCCAGAAGCAGTTGCCCGAGCAGCGGCGCCAGCGGGGTGATGTCTGGCCGGGCCAGCAGCACGTAGCGCACATCGGGCAGTTCATCGGTCGCGGTCAGCGCTCCGACCCAGTCCAGCCCCAGCAGCACCTGCAGCGCGGGCTGCATCTGCAGCTCGTCCACCCGCAGTGCCTGCGCCAGTTGCGCGGAGGTCAACCCCTTGACGCCATGGGTGCTGCCGTCGTGCAGGCGCTGCAGCAGCTCCAGTGCCAGCTGAAAATGCCAACCGTGCCCACCCCCGCGCCGGGCCACGCCGGCCAGCAGGCTGGGCAGGTAGGCGGCAATCACCGCGCCCAGCAGCACGATGACCCACGACACGTAAATCCAGACCAGCAGGATCGGCACCGTGGCAAACGTGCCATAGACCATGGAATAGGTCGGAATCTTGGCCACGTAGATCGCCAGCACTTTTTTGGACACCTCGATACCCACCGCCACAAACACCCCACCGGCCCACGCATGGCGCCAGCGCACGAGCGTGTTGGGCACGTAGCGGTAGAGCGCAGCCATCCCGCCTGCAAGCACCACAAACTCCAGCACGTCCAGCAAAACCCGGATCCCGCCGGGCAGCGTGCCGACCACGCCTTTGGACGCCGACACCACGTACGAGGTGGTGGCCAGGCTGGCGCCCAGCAGCAGCGGCCCGAGCGTCAGCACGGCCCAATACACCAGCACCCGCTGCGCCAGCGGTCGTGGCCGCCGCACGCGCCAGATGTTGTTGAGCGTGCGGTCAATGGTCAGGATCAAGGCCAGCGCCGTCACCAGCAGAATGGCCAGCCCGGCCGCGCCGAGCCGGTTGGCGCGGCTGGCGAACTGCGTGAGGTAGCCCAGCACCTGCCGGGCGATGCTGTCGGGCACCAGGCTTTGAATCAGCCATTGCTGCAGCACGTCCTGCAGCTTGCCAAACATCGGGAATGCGGTGAACACGGCCAACGCCACCGTAAAGAACGGCACCAGCGCAATCGTGGTGGTGAAGGTGAGGCTGCTGGCCGTCAGGCCCAGCCGGTCTTCGCGGAAACGCTCGCGCAGGGTGTGCGCGGTGTTGACCCACGGAAAGCGGGATAAATCCTGGATCAGTTGCTGAGCGTTCATCGCCGCTATGATGCCATTCCAATGACAGCCCAGGATGCCACACCCCCGACAGCGCCCACGCGCGCCGTGACGCTGACGCGCCAGTTCGCCGTGGCCAGCCTGATCGGACTGATCGCGCTGGGCCTGGCGTGGGAGCTGTGGCTGGCGCCGGTGCGGCCGGGGGGCTCGTGGCTGGCGCTCAAGGTGCTGCCGTTGTGCGTGCCGCTGGCCGGTCTCCTGAAAAACCGCATGTACACCTACCGCTGGGTCAGCCTGATGGTCTGGCTGTATTTCACCGAGGGCGTGGTGCGCGCCACCAGCGACCGCCCGCCCAGTGCGTACTTCGCCATGGCCGAAGTGGTGTTGTGCGTGGTGCTCTTCGTCGCCTGTGCGCAGCATGTGCGGCTGCGGCTGCGCGACGCGCGGCTCAGGGCGGCCGGGCACGCAGCCGTTTCACCCGCCACGCCATGAACCCGCTGCTCGACGCCTTGCGCCGCATTGTCGGCGCCAACCACGTGCTGACCGATGGCGACCTGTCGGCCTACGAGCAGGACTGGCGCAAACGCGCCCGCGGCAAGGCCCTGGCCGTGGTGCGGCCGGGCAACACGTCCGAGGTGGCCGCCGTTGTGAAAGCCTGCGCCCAGGCCGGCGCCAGCATCGTGCCCCAGGGCGGCAACACCAGCATGGTGGTGGGCGCCGTGCCCGACGCCAGCGGCACCCAGCTGGTGCTGAGCCTGCAACGCATGAACACCGTGCGCGCCGTGGACGCCGCCAACCTGACCGTCACCGCGGACGCCGGGTGCGTGCTGCAAAACCTGCAGGAGGCCGCGGACCGCGCGGGCTATCTGTTTCCCCTGAGTCTGGCCGCCGAAGGCAGTTGCACCATTGGCGGCAATCTGGGCACCAATGCCGGCGGCACGCAGGTGGTGCGCTACGGCAACGCACGCGACCTGTGTCTGGGCCTGGAGGTGGTCACCGCGCAGGGCGAGGTGTGGGACGGCCTGAGCGGGCTGCGCAAGGACAACACCGGCTACGACCTGCGCGACCTGTTCATCGGCAGCGAAGGCACCCTGGGCATCATCACCGCCGCCACCCTGAAGCTTTATCCGCGGCCGACCGTGCGGCTCACCGCATGGGCCGCGCTGCCGTCGCTGGACGCGGCCGTGGCGCTGCTGGGCCTGGCCCACACGCACCTGGGCGCGGGGCTCACGGGGTTTGAGGTCATGGGCCAGTTCGCGCTCAGCCTGGTCGGACGGCACATGCCGCAGTTGCGCGTGCCGTTTCTGGGTAACCCGGCAGCGCCGTACTGTGTGCTGATCGAAAACTCGGACCATGAATCCGAAGCCCACGCCCGCGCGCAATTCGAACGCCTGCTGGAACTGGCCCTGGCACAGGGCTGCGCCAGCGACGCCGTGGTGGCCGAAAGCCTGGCCCAGGCGCGCCAGCTGTGGCACATCCGCGAGAGCATCCCGCTGGCGCAGGCCGAAGAAGGCCTGAACATCAAGCACGACATCTCCATCCCCGTGTCGCGCATTCCGGCGTTTTGCGCCACCACCGACGCCCTGCTGCAGCGCGAGATCCCCGGCGTGCGGCTGGTCAACTTCGGGCATCTGGGCGACGGCAACCTGCACTACAACGTGCAGGCCCCCGAAGGCGGCGACGCTGCCGCCTTCTTGCGCGACCGTGAAGCGCAGGTCAACACCCTGGTATTCGATTCGGTGTTGGCGTTTGGCGGCTCGATCTCGGCCGAACACGGCATCGGCAGCCTCAAGGTGGACAAGCTGCCCCATTACAAATCGCCCGTGGCGCTGGGCCTGATGCGCGCCATCAAGCAGGCGCTGGACCCGCAGGGCATCCTGAACCCCGGGCGGGTGGTGCGGGGCTGAACACCCCGCCATTCAGCATGCCCCCAGCGCTCTATGGATTTGCGGCCAGCCTGTCCCTGATTCTCGCCATTGGTTCGCAGAATGCGTTCGTGCTCAAGCAGGGGCTCAAAGGGCACCACGTGTTCTGGGTCTGCCTGGTCTGCGCGGCGTCCGATGCGCTGCTGATCGCTGGCGGGGTTTCCGGTTTTCATGCGGTGGTGACCCGGTGGACGTGGGTCACCACGGCCAGTCGCTATGCCGGCGCGGTGTTCCTGTTTGGGTACGGCGCGCACAGCTTTATCGCGGCACTGCGCTCATCGGCCACATTGGTGCCAGGCGCGGGAAATGACCCCCCGCTGTGGAAGACACTCAGCACCTGCCTGGCCCTGACCTTCCTCAACCCGCACGTTTACCTGGACACCGTCGTCCTGCTGGGCACGCTGTCGACGCAGTTCCAGGGACAGGCGCTTGAATTCGCCGCTGGCGCCATCGCGGCGTCTTTCCTGTTTTTCTTCAGCCTTGGCTACGGCGCACGTTTGTTGCGCCCGCTGTTCCAGAAACCCGTCACGTGGAAGGTTCTGGAGTTCATCATTGGCGTCACCATGTGGGGCATCGCGGTCCAGCTTCTGCGGGGCGCCTGAACAGCGGCCCGGCAGGCACGTGTGGGCCGCAAGCGCCTTCAGCGCATGAATCATGCGCATATAATTTACGCATCACACTGCGGAGAATGCGCATGCTCCAGTTCGACAAAGCCCCCAAAAAGGCCACCAATCTCTCGCTCAATTCCGGCGTGCTCGAAGCCGCCAGGGCCATGGGCATGAATATTTCTCAAACGGTGGACGCCTTGCTGGCCGAAGAGGTCAAGCGTCGTTATTGGGAAAAGTGGCGGGATGACAATCGCAACGCTTTCAAGGCCTACAACGAGCGGGTCGCCGAGGATGGCATCTGGGGCGCGAAATACCGCACCTTCGGAAAGAGCGCTGGCGACGGCCGCAAGGAATAGACCGTGGCACATTTCGATGTCTACGCCAATCCGGACCGATCTGAACGCAAACACACCCCTTTTGTGCTGGACCTTCAAAACACATTCCTCGACATGCTGGACACCTTTGTCGCAGTCCCCTTGCGCACGGCTGCATTCATGCCGGTGCGGATCGACCAGATACACCCGGTGGTCAACGTTACCGGCCAAGAAGTGGTCATCGACACGCCCATGATGGCCACCTTCCCCAAGCGTGGACTTGGCCAACCGGTCGCCAACCTGCGCGACAGTCAATTTGAAATTCAAGCCGCACTGGACGCGCTGCTTGGAGAATACTGACCATGCATCGCCATCCCCTCCGCCCCGTGCGCTCGCAGTACGAAGACCTCATGCGCCATGTGTACACCACCGGCGCGCCCAAGACCGACCGCACCGGCACGGGCACCAAAAGCGTGTTCGGCCACCAGATGCGCTTTGACCTGAACGAAGGCTTTCCGCTGGTGACCACCAAGAAGGTGTTCCTCAAGGCCATCATCGTCGAGCTGCTATGGTTTTTGCGCGGCGACAGCAACGTGAAGTGGCTGCAGGAGCGCGGCTGCACCATCTGGGACGAGTGGGCGCGACCCGACGGCGACCTCGGTCCCGTCTACGGCGTGCAATGGCGCAGCTGGCCCACGCCCGATGGCGGGCACATTGACCAGATCGCCGATGTGATCCACACGCTCAAGACCAACCCAGATTCGCGCCGCATCATCGTGAGCGCCTGGAACGTGGCCGAGCTTTCCAAAATGGCACTGATGCCCTGCCACGCGTTCTTCCAGTTTTATGTGGAGCCATCGCAGGTGGCGGGTCAACCGGGCAAGCTCAGCTGCCAGCTCTACCAGCGCAGCGCCGACATCTTCCTCGGCGTGCCTTTCAACATTGCCAGCTACGCGCTGCTCACGCACATGGTGGCGCAGCAGTGCGACCTGACCGTGGGCGATTTCATCTGGACCGGCGGCGACTGCCACATCTACAGCAACCACCACGAACAGGTGGCGTTGCAGCTTTCGCGCGCGCCCTTCCCCTACCCTACGCTGAACATCAAGCGCCGGCCGGCGTCCATCTTCGACTACGCATACGAAGACTTCGAGGTGCTCGACTACCAGTGCCACGGCGCCATCAAGGCCCCGGTGGCCGTCTGACCCGCCCTGTGGTCACCCGCCGCCAGCTCTGGGCCCTGGTCGCCCTCACCCTCATGTGGGGCATCAACTGGCCCATGATGAAGCTCTCGCTGCGCGAAGTCACACCGCTGTACTTTCGCGCCATCACGATGACCGGTGGCGCGCTGTGGCTCTGCCTTTTTTACCGCCTGCGCGGCGTGCGGCTGCGGCCTGCCGCCACCGAATGGCGCACCATCGTCGCGCTGGGCGCGCCCAACATGCTGGGCTGGCACTGGTTTTCGATTCTGGGCGTGAAGGAGCTGGCTTCAGGCCGCGCCGCCATTCTGGGTTTCACCATGCCGATCTGGACCGTGCTGCTGGGCGCGCTCGTCTTTCGCGAACGGCTCACGCGGCGCGCCGCCTTGGCCGCCGCCGCGGTGGCCGTGACGGTGGGACTGCTGGTGTCCGACGAACTGCTGGCACTGTCCGGGCGGCCGATGGGCATTGTCTGGATGGAACTCGGCGCGCTGTGCTGGGCCATCGGCACCCTGATGATGCGGCGCACGAAGATCACCCAGCCGGTCGAGGCACTGACGGTCTGGATGATGATCCTGTCGGCCCTGTGCCTGTGGGGCATTGCCTTTGCCAGCGAGCCGGTGCCGACGCTGCGCTTCAGCGGCGCCATGTGGATGAGCCTGGCCTATGGCGTGGTCATCAACTACGGCTTTGCGCAGATCATCTGGTTTGGCCTGGCGCGCGACCTGCCACCGGCCACCAGCGCCATGAGCATCATGGCCGTCCCGCTGATCGGCACGCTCAGCGCCACGCTGATTGTTGGAGAATGGCCCAGCTGGCACGACTACGTGGCCATCGTGTTTGTGATGGCCGCCATCGCGGCCGTGCTGCTGCCCACCCGGAAACCCGCATGAAGCTTCACCTGATCTTTGCCCGCGCCCGCAACGGCGTGATCGGCCGCAACGGCACCCTGCCCTGGCATCTGCCGGAAGACCTGGCGCACTTCAAGCGCACCACGCTCGGCTGCCCGGTGGTCATGGGACGCAAGACCTGGGAATCCCTGCCGCCGAAGTTCCGGCCGCTACCAGGGCGGCGCAACATCGTCATCACGCGCAACCCCGACTGGCACGCCGAGGGCGCCACCCGCGCCGCCTCGGTTGCGCAGGCCATGGCCTTGTGCGAACCCGCGCCCGACGTGTGGGTGATCGGTGGCGCCGAAATCTACCGCGCGGCGCTGCCCCTGGCCACCACGGCCGTGGTGACCGAGATTGACGCCGACCACGAGGGCGATGCGTTCGCGCCCGTCCTGGATGCTGCATGGATTGAGACCGCGCGCGAACGCCATGTGTCGGCGGGCGGTGTTCCGTTCAGCTTTGTGACACTGCAGCGGACAGTCCCGGGCCAGAACATCAATTAGTTTATTTTTGATAGCAAACTATCACCAATTTACAGGGTCTACGGGCCTATTTCTTATGAAAATCGCAACCTGGAACGTCAACTCCCTCAGCGTGCGCCTGCCGCAGGTGCTGGACTGGCTGGCAGCGCAGCCCGCCGATGCGCCGGTCGATGTGCTGGCCCTTCAGGAAACGAAGACCGTGGACGAAAAGTTTCCGCGTGCCGAGATCGAAGCGGCAGGGTATCAGGTGCAGTTTTTTGGCCAGAAAACCTACAACGGCGTGGCCTTGCTGAGCCGCACGCCGGCCACCGACGTGGTGCGCAACATTCCCGGCTTTGCCGACGACATGGCCCGCGTGCTGTGCGCGACGGTGGATGGCGTGCGCGTGATCGGCGCCTATTTCCCCAACGGGCAGGCGCCGGGCTCGGACAAATTTGCCTACAAGATGCGCTGGCTGGACGCACTGCGCGAATGGGTGCGAGCGGAACTGGCCGCGCACCCGAAGCTCGTGCTGATGGGCGACTACAACATCACCTTCGACGACCGCGATGTGTGGGACCCGGTGGGTTTGCGCGAGACCATCCACTGCACCACCGAGGAGCGCACCCACCTGCGCGCCCTGATCGACCTGGGCCTGCACGACGCCTACCGGCTGTTCGAGCAGCCGCCGAAGAGCTACTCATGGTGGGACTACCGCATGCTCGGCTTCCAGAAGAACCGCGGCCTGCGCATCGACCACATTCTGGTCAGCGACGCGCTGAAGCCGAAGGTGAGTGCCTGCACCATCGACCGTGCACCGCGCAAGAACCCGCAGCCCAGCGACCATGCGCCGGTGCTTGTGGAACTCGGTTAGCTATTGATTTGATATCAAACTATCAATCATTGACGGGGGATGAAGCCTATTTTTATTCCAAACCCAGCTCCTGGATCTTGCGCGTGATGGTGTTGCGCCCGATGCCCAGTTTTTGCGCGGCCTCGATGCGCCGCCCGCGCGTGTTGCCCAGGGCCGTGAGGATCAGCCGCGACTCGAAGCGGCGTGTGAGGGCGTCCCAAACGTCGTGACGGCCGGCCGCAAGCAGTTCCAGCGCCTCGGCTTCCAGCCCCTGCTCCCAGGCGCCAGTGGCCGCGGGAATCACCAGACCGCCGACAGCGGGCGACAGCCCCGCGAGGTCGTCGTCTTCAGCCGACGTCATCCCGACCGGGGTGGCTCGTGCCGCGTTGTCGGGCGCCGCCACCGGCACGGCCGACGGGCGCGACACCGGCAGCGCTTCACTGGGAACGGCCTGCACTTCAGGGGGCAGGTCCTTGGGTTCGACCACCTGCGCGGGCGCCATCACGGTCAGCCAGTGGCAGATGTTTTCGAGCTGGCGCACGTTACCCGGAAAGCTGAAATTTCCCAACTGGACCAGCGCCGCGTCCGAAATGCGCTTGGGTTCCACGCCAAGCTGCTTGGCGCTTTGTTGCAGAAAGTGGCGCGTGAGCATGGGCACGTCTTCGCGGCGCTCGCGCAGCGCCGGCAGCCGCAGGCGGATGACGTTCAGGCGGTGAAACAGGTCTTCTCGGAACACCCCGTCCTTGACCCGCTGCTCCAGATCCTGGTGGGTTGCCGCGATCACGCGCACGTTGGCCTTGACCGCGCTGTGGCCACCGACACGGTAAAAGTGCCCGTCCGACAGCACCCGCAGCAGCCGCGTTTGCAGGTCAAACGGCATGTCGCCGATTTCGTCCAGAAACAGGGTGCCGCCGTCGGCCTGCTCGAAGCGGCCGCGGCGCATGGTCTGTGCGCCGGTGAAGGCGCCGCGCTCATGGCCAAAGAGTTCGCTTTCCAGCAAATCCTTGGGGATCGCTGCGGTGTTGATCGCCACAAAGGGGCCGTTGTTGCCCAGTTCGCCGCGCGGCGAGTGTTTGTGCAGGGCGCGGGCCACCAGTTCCTTGCCGGAGCCCGATTCGCCGGTGATCATCACCGTGACGTTGCTTTGCGACAGCCGGCCAATGGCACGGAACACGTCCTGCATGGCCGGTGCCTGGCCCAGCATCTCGGGCGTGTCGGCCAGGCGTTCTTCGGCCACCTCCTCGCGCTGGCTTTCCTCGACTGCGCGGCGGATCAGCTCGACCGCCTTGGGCACATCAAACGGCTTGGGCAGGTATTCAAATGCGCCGCCCTGGAAGGCCGAGACGGCACTGTCCAGGTCGGAGAAGGCCGTCATGATGATGACGGGCAGGCCCGGGAGTCGGGCCTTGACCTTCTCAAGCAGTTCCAGGCCCGATCCGCCGGGCATGCGGATGTCACTGACCAGCACCTGCGGACCGTCTTCGTCGCTGCTGGTGTTCAGCGCCGCGAGCACTTCGCGCGGGTTGGTAAAGCTGCGCGTGGGGAGGCCTTCGCGCAGCAGCGCCTTCTCCAGCACGAAGCGGATCGATTGGTCGTCATCTACTATCCAGATCGGCTTCATGGGGTGGTCCGTGACCTTGGTGGTTGGCTGCTATGGCAGCGGGATCAATAGCTTGAAATCCGTCCGTCCGGGCGCGCTGTCGCACTCGATCAGGCCATGATGCTGCTGCACAAATGTTTGTGCCAGCGTCAGCCCCAGCCCTGAACCGCCTTCACGCCCTGACACCAGGGGATAGAAGATACGGTCCTTGATCGAGTCCGGCACACCGGGCCCGTTGTCGATGACATGCAATTCCAGTGCCAGACGGTAGCGCTGCTTGCCGAAAGTAACTTGCCGCGCAATCCGCGAGCGGAACGTGATCTGCGCGTCGCCCGCCGCAATGCGCTCGGCCAGTGCCGTGGCCGCGTTGTGCGCGATGTTGAGCACGGCCTGGATCAACTGCTCTCGATCACCGCGGAACTCGGGGATCGAGGTGTCGTAGTCGCGCACCACGCGCAGCCCGCGCGGGAATTCGGCCAGGATCAGTGAGCGCACCCGCTCGCACACCTCGTGAATGTTGACGTCGCCCACCACGTGGGGACGGCGGTGCGGGGCCAGCAGCCGATCCACCAGCGTCTGCAGCCGGTCGGCCTCGTGGATGATGACCTGCGTGTATTCGGTGAGTTCACGCGACTCGATCTCCATCTGGAGCAGCTGCGCCGCGCCCCGGATGCCGCCCAGCGGATTCTTGATCTCGTGCGCCAGATTGCGGATCAGCTCCTTGTTGGCCTGAGCCTGGTCGATCAGCCGCTCCTCGCGGTCCTGGCGGGACTGCGCCTCCAGCGGCAGCAGTTCAATGATGATTTCGCCCGGCGTTTCAGTTTGCGCGACCACCACGTGCACCGGCAGCGGTTCATGGTTCAACCGCTGGAGCCACGCGTCGTAGCGCAGCGCGGCAAATTCGTTGCTGCCCGCGCCTTCCAGCGCGTTGCGCAGCACCACCGGCTCGGTAAAGGCGTCGGGGAAATCAGAGCCCTCGATGGTGCGGCGCGAGGTGCCCACCGCGTCTTCCAGGGCCGCGTTGGCAAAAATGACGCGCCCGCTCACGTTCACCACCGCCACCAGGGTGGCGAGCATGTCGAAGGCCTGGAACGGGGAAGCTGGGGGCAGGGGCTTTTTCAAGCGGCCTATTTTGACGTAGATGCGGGCGGGCTCATGCGACCCAGCTCGCGGCGGATGCCGGCGATGTCGCTTTCGGTGCGGTCGAGGTTGGCTTTCATCTCGGCCACGCGGTCGAGGTATTTCTGATAGTTCCGCGTTTCCGGGCCCAGCTTGTCGGGCTCGCCGTTGTTGTATTCCTTGCGCAGCTCGGCCTGGCGTGCTTCGGCTTTTTTGAGCTCGGCCTCCAGAATCGCCCGGGCGTCGGCGTCGCGGTTGCGTTGCTCGACGCTGTCGACACGGCCTGCCCCCTGCGAGCCACTGGCCTGGCGAGCCGGGGCGGGGGGGGCGGGTTTGGTGCCCTGGATCACGGTGATGTTGCCCCCCTCAAGCGGTTTGCAGCCCCGCGCCTGGGCCTCGGTCGCATTGTTGGTGTATTCGTTGCCGCAACGGAAAATGCGCTCTTGCGCAAGGCTGCCGGTGGACAGCAGCGCGGTGATCACGGAAATGACAAAGACGTGTTTCATGCAGGCTCTTCCCATCACGACATGCAGGGCTGTCTTTGAGTATCGCCCAATCCCGGGGCATCGCCAAGCGTGCGGCATGCCCACAAAAAAAGGGACGGCCCAAGCCGTCCCTTTCAAGCCACAGGGCTCGCTGGCTCTACAGCGAGTAGTACATGTCGTATTCGACCGGGTGCACGGCCATGCGAAAGCGCGTGACCTCCGCCATCTTGAGGTCGATGTAGGCGTCGAGCATGGAATCGGTGAACACGCCGCCCTTGGTCAGGAAGGCGCGGTCCTTGTCGAGGGCTTCCAGCGCCTGATCGAGGCTGTGGCACACGGTGGGCACCAGCGCGTCTTCTTCGGGCGGCAGGTGGTACAGGTCCTTGGTGGCGGCTTCGCCGGGATGGATCTTGTTTTCCACGCCGTCCAGGCCGGCCATCAACAAGGCCGAGAAGCACAGGTAAGGGTTGGCCAGTGGATCGGGGAACCGGGCCTCGACACGACGGCCCTTCGGGTTGGCCACGTACGGAATGCGGATCGAGGCCGAGCGGTTCTTGGCGGAATAGGCCAACTTGACCGGCGCTTCAAAGTGCGGCACCAGGCGCTTGTAGCTGTTGGTGCCGGGGTTGGTGATGGCGTTCAGGGCGCGTGCGTGCTTGATGATGCCGCCGATGTAGTACAGGGCGAAATCGCTCAGGCCGGCATAGCCGTCGCCGGCGAACAGGTTCTTGCCGTCCTTCCAGACGGACTGGTGCACGTGCATGCCGGAGCCGTTGTCGCCCGCATAGGGCTTGGGCATGAAGGTGGCCGTTTTGCCATAGGCGTTGGCCACGTTCCAGACCACGTATTTCAGCATCTGCGTCCAGTCGGCGCGCTGGACCAGCGTGCTGAACTTGGTGCCGATTTCGTTCTGGCCCGCACCGGCCACCTCGTGGTGGAACACCTCGACCGGGATGCCCAATGATTCCAGGATCAACGACATCTCGGCGCGCATGTCCTGCGTGCTGTCCACCGGCGGCACCGGGAAGTAGCCGCCCTTGACCGTGGGGCGATGGCCGCGGTTGCCGCCTTCAAGTTTGTTGCCGCTGTTCCAGGGGGCTTCGTATTCCTCGATTTCGTACATCACCTTGCCGGGCTCGTTGCTCCAGCGCACGCCGTCAAAAATGAAGAACTCGGGCTCCGGCCCGAAGTAGGCGGTGTCGCCCAGGCCGGAGGCCTTCAAATAGGCTTCGGCACGGCGCGCGATGGAGCGCGGGTCGCGGTCATAGGCCTTGCCGTCGCCCGGCTCGAGCACGTCGCAGGTCAGGAACAGCGTGGTTTCTTCATAGAACGGGTCGATGTTGGCGGTGCTGGGATCGGGCATGAGCAGCATGTCCGAGGCTTCAATGCCCTTCCAGCCGCCGATGGAGGAGCCGTCAAAGGCATGCCCGTCGCTGAACTTGTCTTCATTGAACGCCGAGATCGGCACGGTCACGTGCTGTTCCTTGCCGCGGGTATCGGTGAAGCGGAAATCAACGAACTTGACTTCGTTTTCCTTCACCAGTTTCATCACGTCTGCGACGGTCTTTGCCATCAGGTTTCTCCTGTTTGGATGGTTGGTAGAAATGGGGACGAGAAAGGAATGCAGTTTTTGTGCCAAACGTGGTGCATTCGCACGACGGCATCAGGGGCTATTTTGCCCCGAGAACGGATGGTCATTGGGCGCAACCTCCTTAGAAGAGGCGGTAAAACCGGGGAAAATCGCGTATGCACCAATACGGTGCAATTTAAAATTGCCTTCATTTGGTGCGTTTACGGACGCACCAACTCAGGGCCCAATTCCGGATTGAACGGCACCAGACCGGCCCGCAGCGCCTGGTAGGCCGACTCGACGGCCTCGCGCGCGCCCTTGACGCCCAATTCGACATGGCGGCCGTATTGGGGGTGGTCCACGCTGGGCAGGCTGAACACCTTGATGCCCGCGTGCTCACGCTCGATGGCCTGCATCAGCGGGGTCAACATGCCCTCCATGGCCCCGTAAATGATGACCGATTTCTCGACTTGCACCGCCACGTGGAACAGGTGCGGGTAGTGCGTGTCGAGCGCCCAGGCCATCATGGGCCAGGCCATGACCGGAAAGCCGGGGACAAAGTAAACCCCGCGGGGTTCCGCCGCGCCCTGGGGCTGCCCGGGGCTGGCGCAGAAGAAGCCGGGAATCTGGTTGTAGGGGTTGGGAATGATGCTGCAGCCCACGGGAAACACGCCCATGTTGAGGCGGTGCAGGTTCTCGGGGCGTTCCGGGTCGTAGGGGGTGCCCTGCTCGCGGGCCATGGCCTCCATGCGCGCGTGGATCAGTTGCGCGGCTTGCGGATGCAGCGCCAGATCAACGCCCAGCGCGTTGGCCGCGCACTGGCGCGTGTGGTCGTCGGGTGTGGCGCCAATGCCACCGCAGGAAAACACCACGCCTCCCGACGCAAATGCACGCTGGAGCGTGGCGGTGATCTGGGCCGGCGAATCGCCCACGTATTCGGCATGGCTCAGTGCCAGACCGCGCTCACCCAGCAGCTCGATGCATTTGGCCAGATGCTTGTCGGCCCGTTTGCCCGAGAGAATCTCGTCACCGATGATCAGGAGGAAAAAGTCTGGACGAGGTTCAGGATTCATGGGGCGGCTGGGCGGTGGATTCGTCGGGCAGGGCCAGTGGCGGCGAAGCTTGGGGTGGCGGCGCCGCGAGCGCCGTCTCGGCACGCAGCTTTTCCAGCGCCGCAAGGCAGAAATGCGAGAACCACAGTGCCGAAAAGGCAAAGATCAACGTGTATATCCAGATGGCGACCGGCACCAGAATGACGAAGGCCGCTGCAAACAGTGCGCCCGATGCCCACACCAGGCTGGGCGCGGCACCCAGGTAGCCCGTCAGAATGCCAATGCCCAGCAGTGAGCCCCGGTGACGCCGGAAAATCTCGCGCCGTTCGTCGGCACTGGCATGGTCGGCCAGGGCGTCGTAGGACATCACGCGGTAAGTAAGCCAGCCCCAGATCAGCGGCGGCAGCACCAGAATCAGGGGCGGCACCAGCCACAGGGGGATGGACACCACCAGCGCGATCAGCGCCAGCAGGGTCGAACCCAGCGACCAGATCACGCTGGCCACCACGGAGCCGCCCTTGCGCCGCTCCAGCGCGCTGAACCGCCGCTCGGCCACCAGCGCCACCAGCGCCGGCGTCATGACCACCGCCACCACCAGCAGTGACAGCACCACGATCAGCGGCGTGACGGCGAAGATCACGATCAGCGGGGCCAGCGCGGTCTTGAGCGACCCTGCCCCCATGTTCTCCAGCCAGCCCCACAGGGTGTGCACGATGGACCACGACTCCAGCAGGGCGCGCACCCATCCAATGGCAGCGTCCCAGTAAAAATAGCCCAGCCCGAGTGACAGCGCCACCATCAGGACCAGCGGCAGGAACGACAATGCAATCACGCGCGGGTGCAGACAGTAGGCGGCCGCGCGCCAGAATGCGTCGAAAAGGAGGCTCATGCGCGGAGCATACCTGCGATCGATTGACGGCCGGGGATTGCGGCTTGCGGCACGGCTTCAGCCCTTGCCCAGCAACCGCCGCAACCCCAGCCGTTGCTGCGCCCAGAAGCCGTGGCCGTACTCACGAACCCGGCCGTCTGGCCCCGGCTCGACCTGATCGCGCACGCCTGTCGCGGCGTAACGCAGTTCGAAATTGGCCGTGCCAAACAGCATGTCCCACCAGGGCAGCAGGACACCGAAGTTGTGGCCTCCGAGGCGTGTTGAGGCCCCCACGCTTGTCGCTTCGCGTACTGCGCTGCCCCCCGAGGGGGCTGGCCTGGCTTGGGG
The DNA here is from genome assembly GCA_002842205.1 of Betaproteobacteria bacterium HGW-Betaproteobacteria-3. Classification (GTDB taxonomy): domain Bacteria; phylum Pseudomonadota; class Gammaproteobacteria; order Burkholderiales; family Burkholderiaceae_C; genus PHCI01. The sequence goes on from PHCI01000020.1 coordinate 75,714, forward strand.
CGGCCCGGCGCGGCGGCCATCGGCCCCCACGCTTGTCGCTTCGCGTACTGCACTGCCCCCCAAGGGGGCTGGCCTGG
>PHCI01000021.1 GCA_002842205.1 Betaproteobacteria bacterium HGW-Betaproteobacteria-3
CCGTCGATGACTACGAGGCCTTGCTGCCCTGGCGCATCGCCACGCCCAAGACCTGAACTGCGGGACAGCGCAAGGGGTGGGGTCTATTGACCGCTTACTTTGCAGCGCCTCGGGCCTACGGTTTGACCTGACGACGTGCAGGCGAGGGGACGGGGTGATCGGCCATCTCCACGCATCTTGCCGCAGAACACTGGAGGGTGTGCATCGGCTGACCCAGGCGAGCGCGGGTCACGAGCATCAACGCGATGCCCGCGAGCATGGCCAGGTATGCGACCGCCGCGCTGGCGCTGAAGGCCGGCAGGCTGCTCAGAAGCAGCGTGTCGTTGCCGCCCGGGACCAGTCCGGCACCCATCCCCATGGACGCGCCAGCGGCGAGATGGCGCAGCGTGGTGGGGGCGCTTTGCGGAAATCTCAGTTGAAATGAACGGCGCTGCCAGCCCGACAGCCCCATGCCCACGATCAATCCGAGTACCAGGACGCCCTGCCAGGGTTTGGGTGCCGGATGCACCACGACGAGATGGGCGATTTCCGTGCGCAGGAAGTTCGAATACGACCATGCGCCTTGCAGCGCATACAAAAGGCCACCGGCGAGCCCCAGCACGGCTGCCGCCACAGAGAGGTGGTAAGACGGCGCCCAAAGATGGCGATGCCAGCGCGGACCATCCTGCGACTGCGCGAGGCGCCAAAGGCTTTGCAGTTCATACGCCACCCAGACCAGCAGACCCGCAAGCGCCCAGGGAGCAAACTGCGGCCAGCGCTTCCATGGCGAGGCATGCGCGGTCAGTGTCATGCCGGAACCATTCCCGATGGACAGGCTGAGAAGCGCAACGCCGACACCGAATCCGATCAACGTGACGAGCATGGCGGTATCACCGTCGACCAGGCGCTGGACCGTGGACAGAGAGCACCCACCGTTGAGCCCTGCGCCCAGCCCAAACAGCAGCCCGCCCAGGAGAGCCCATCCGAGAGCGGCCTGCGTGAGCAGCGGGGCTGTGGGGGTGTCAAACATGAGGGTCAGCGTGCCGGTGAGCGCAGCCATCCAGAGCATTGCGCGCAGCAGGCTCCAGAGCATGTAGGCGCTGCGATGCTGCAGGACCTCGCCCACCGCCCGCACGTTGCACAGGCTCGCGCGGTGCGACGCAAAGCCGATCAGGACCACGCACAGGAACGACAGGCTCGGGATCAGCACGGATGACACCCCGGGGCTTTACGGCGACCGTAGGACCTCGGTTTTGGGGTGGAAAGCAAACCAGGCAAACCAGAACGACATGGTGGACGGCCAAAGCTTGCCGGATTCGTCAAAGACCTCTGCGGTGCCGTGCGCCCGGTCATACCGGACCCGCAGTGTCTTGTTGGCCACGCGGTCCACCAGCTCCCCGCTGCTGTTGACGGCGCGCGCCAGTTCGCTGAACGGATAGGCCTTGTGTTTGCCGTTGACTTCCACGCCCACAACCCATTCCTTGACCGGGAAGCGGTTGTCCTGGTGTTCTACATCAAACATCAGTTGCTGGACACGGTCGTAACCACGGTAGGGATCGCGCCCATAGTCGCGCTGGAAGCCGGTTTGCGTGGAAAGCACTTCGGTGGCGGGGAAGCGGCTGCGCCAGTCGGCCCAGGTGGTATGGGTCAGCGGGACTTGCTGCAATTGCGTTCCCTTGCGCGGGCCGCTCACCGCCGTCTGCAGCATCTGTGACCAAAGCGACTGGCTGGCCCGGTCGTACAGCAACACATCGCTGTTGTAGAGCAGACCCGAGACGCCGAACACCGTCGTCTGGCCGCCGACGGCGGCGTGAAACGCCACGCCGGTTCCGCACAGTGGGCAATAGGTCACCACCACAGGCTGATTGCCCAGCCGGTCGTTGACCACTTCGTGCCAGTTCAGGATGCGCACCGGGTAGGCGCGAATGACGCCATTCAGGTTCAGACCCAGAACGCGGTCGGCGTCCTGAAGTCCCGCTTGCGCGGCGGCCACGAACTTCGGGGCGTCGATGGAGGGGATGCCGTCTCTCGGTGGGCCGCCGCGCAGGATGGACTGCACCGGGATGCTCGCATTGGAGACGTCGAAGCCGTTGTACTGCTCCGGGTCCGGGGTCATCGCCAAGGCCCATTGCGCGCACAGGGCCAGTGCGATGGCGAGTACGCCGCCACGCCATGGGGCACGGAAATGTGGTTTGGGCTTCGATTCAGCGCCGGGTGTTCGATGGGTCATGCGGATCTCCTTCGGTGGGGTGCACACGGTATGCACCAATGGACAAACTTGATGGGGTGACGCGATGTCGGATCGCACACGGCTTCGGCACGGACGCGCACCCGATTCGACGATGGGGGCATGCGACGCGGATCATGGCGCTGCCACAAAAGCCAGATCGCCAAACCAGGCCACTGTGTTGTCGCCGGTGTTGTCGGTGTCGCAGCCCAGCGCGATGCCAGAAACCCGGGGGACTGGCCCGCCAAAGGCCTCGGCCCAGTCCTGACCGATATGGCGTTGCACTTGGCGCCATTGGCCGGCATGGGCGTTGCCACTGTCCACGACGATCATCCGCAGCCGGTCGGTGTAGGCATTCCAGCCGGACTCTCCGACTTCCTGGACATTGCCCCAGACGTAGCAAAGTGCCGCCGTCGGCATGTCGGTTTTGGACATCAGCCGGGCGGTCTGGATCCGGAGGCGATCGCCAAACGACAACCGCTCAACCGGCAAGTCAAAGAAGACATAGACGCGCGCTGCGTAGTCGTCGTTCTCACGCGACCGGATGTCGGACTTTCGCAGCGCATGCGCGACGCGCCACCGCCATGTCAAGTATGGCGTTGCCACGGGATCGACGTTCAGGCGGGCGATCCAGGTCGACGCCGAGCCCGTGGAGCGAACCTGCAGGACGCTCGCCTGCTCGACCTCGACCACGGCGAACGAATTTGGGTGCGCAACGCCCGGAATTTCCTGGTGTTGCCAGCCGGGGGCCACTGCGGTGCCCGGCGCAGCGGTTGAAAGCAATGGAACTTGCGACGCCGCCGCCATCGTTTGGCCCACGGCGTGACCCATGGCGCCGCACGCGGACAGGACAAGGACAGTCCGCCGGTCAATCATGGCGCGGCGGCCCATTCTGCGGTCTGCGACGTGGGGTTCATGCGGTCTCCAGCGTGCCGCCACGCACCGGCGACGGTGCAAATTCTTCGTCATGCCAGGTCAACTTGCGATGGTCGAAACCCGCGCTCAGCGTCGGCTTGACGACGGCAAAGTAAGGCGACACGTCAAAATCTTTCGGCACAAACAGGCTGTGATGGCGGACGTGAAGAATCTCGTCATGACACTCCGGGCACATGGGGTCGTTGGAGGGCATGGTTTCCACCAGGGGCAGGATGGGGTAGCGGATGGACTGAAACGCCTGCGCAATCAGCGTAGAGCAGATCGCCCGTGTGGGATCGCCGCTTCCTAGCGCGAGCATGCGGCGTCGCCAGCGGAGCGGTACCGGGGGGGTGGGAAACAGGTAGCGGGCAAGATCGATGACGTTTTTAAGATCGTAACGCTGGCCCAACCGATCCGTGACAAACCCGATCAAGGCGCGGATTTCCCCTTCGCGCAGTCCGATCGGACGGCACACCCGGCAGTGCAAACCCCGAAATTCATCGACACTGACGGCCCGGACACCGTCGCGGATATCGGCTTCAAGAAAGCACAGGTTCCGGCCATTGGGATCAAACTGGCGGGGTAATGGGCCCGCATAAAGTGCGGCGTGGGACCAGGTGGATTGGGTCAGGTACTTGATGGCCACACTGACCCTGGCTTGCCCTTCAACGAGCAGCACATCGCCTGGCTGGAGGCATGCCAGGAGTCGCTCGGGATCCACGGGCGCTGTGGTGCCGTGGTTATGCCTGGGTGTCGTCAGGTACTGGCCGAGTCGCTGCCCGATCCAGCGGGCCATCCAGTGAAGGGGGTTTTCCATGATGTTGTATTTTCGAAGGTCGATGTGTCTCCGGACCATCAAGGGTGCGCGTGTCTGATCCCGTCCGGCGCCTTCAGTTCCCCTGCTCGCAGGCGTGGACGGTGGTTGATCCGGATCGGTGGCCCCCACTGCGGGTGGGCGCATCCCCTCGTAAGATGGAAGACGAAGACGGCGGCGTATTCCCGGCAGATCCGCGTGACGGGTACCCGGCGGATGCAAGAAACAGCCGCCTCGTTCGTCTAATGGGTTGACCTTCAGGAGAATTCGTGAAATCTGTTCGTATTGGAATCATTGGCGGCAGCGGTTTGTACCGCATGGACGGTCTGACCGATGTTGAGGAACACGTCATTCAAACCCCTTTCGGGGCACCTTCTGACGCTTTTCTGGTGGGAAAACTGGACGGCGTCGATGTCGTTTTCCTGGCGCGACATGGCCGTGGCCATGCCTTGATTCCGGGCCAAATCCCGTTTCGGGCGAATATTTATGCGATGAAAAAATTAGGCGTCCAGTACCTGGTGTCGGTGTCGGCGGTGGGTTCACTTCGCGAGGACATCGCGCCCCTCGACATGGTATTGCCCGACCAGTTTATCGACATGACACGCCGCCGTGAGTCCACATTTTTTGGGGACGGCGCCGTCGCGCATGTGGCCATGGCAGATCCGGTGTGCAGCGTGTTGTCGCAGGTGCTTGCCGACGCGCATGCAGAGGTTTCGCCGTCTGCGTTGTGGCGTGGCCAAAAGCTGCATCGCGGTGGCACCTATGTCTGCATCGAGGGGCCAGCGTTCTCTACGCGGGCCGAATCCCATTGGTACAGAAGCATGGGTGGCGCCGTGATCGGGATGACCAATATGCCGGAAGCGCGCCTGGCCCGTGAAGCCGAGATCGCCTACGCCACGTTGGCCTTGGTGACCGATTGGGACAGCTGGAACCCCCATCAGGCTTGCGTGACGGCAGAGATGGCCATTGCAAACCTGCAGGGCAATGCGCACAGGGCGCAGGAATTGTTGTCGGTCGCCATCGGGAAAATTTCACGGTCGTGGCCTATTTCCACAGCCCATGAGGCACTTCGGTCCGCTTTGGTGACGCCGCCATCTACAATGGCCGTGGAGGTGCGAGCTCGCTTGGAGAGCATCGTCTCTAAATACGCGTGAGATGTATCACCATGGGTAAGGAATCCTCGGTAAGTGCCGACAATACGGTGCGAGGCGCGATGTAAAGGCCTTGCTTTTCACCTGTTGCAATGGGATTCCTTTGCTGCATCATTTTGCGTTGTTCGTTCAGGAGGTCGTGATGAGTTCAATTTCCACAAAGACGCCGGCCATTGCGTTGGCCTTGGCGCTCAGTGCGGCGTTTGCTTCCATGCCGGTTGCTGCCCAGAGTGCAGGAACCGAAAAGTGCTTCGGCGTAGCCCTCAAGGGCAAGAACGATTGCGCAGCAGGCCCAGGAACCACCTGCGCGGGCACCTCCAAGGTCGATCATCAGGCAAACGCATGGTCTCTGGTGCCCAAGGGAACCTGCCTGAATACTGTTTCCAAAACGTCCAATACCGGGTTTGGCCAGCTGAAAGCCTTCAAGTCCAAGGAAGCCTGATCGCGCACTTCATCGCAGCCGCCGGTAAGGCTTGCCTTGCCGCGCATCTGAAGAGCTCAAAGGTCTTCCCGCGAAGACGCGAGGGTTGCGCCGCAAACTGAATGGGGTGTGCACCAAATGACTCAGCAATTGCCCCCGCGCTCTGGCTTGGGCCTCAAGCCCCAGCATTTCACGGAGATTGTCGAGAGTCGCCCGGACGTTGGATTTTTTGAAGTTCACGCAGAAAATTACATGGTGGATGGAGGGCCTTTCCACCATTTTCTGGCGCAAATTCGCGAAAATTACCCCTTGTCATTGCACGGGGTTGGCATGTCCCTGGGTGGAGAGGATGCCTTGGATGCTGCGCATCTGGACCGGTTGCATTGCTTGATCGGGCGATACCGGCCGGCAGTGTTTTCCGAGCACCTTGCCTGGTCCAGTCACAGGGGTATTTTTTTCAACGATTTGCTCCCTCTGCCGTACGATGAAGGAGCCTTGCGGAGGATTTGCGATCACATCGATCAAGTGCAAGACCGTCTGAATTTGCGCATGCTTCTGGAAAATCCGGCCACGTACGTCGAATTTGAAGCTTCGACCATGAGCGAAGGGCGATTCATGTCCGAGGTCATCCAACGCACCGGATGCGGTCTCCTGCTGGATGTCAACAATGTCCATGTTTCGTGTACGAACCATCGGCGAGATCCGTGGCAGGCAATCAATGAACTCCCTTTGCATGCCGTCGGGGAGATCCACCTGGCAGGCTTCGCGCGTGATGCCGATGGCGCGGGCGACGCACTCCTGATTGACAACCATGGATCGTCGGTGGATCCGTTGGTGTGGCAGTTGTATGCCCGGGTGATTCATCAAATAGGTGCTGTACCGACCTTGATCGAATGGGACAACGACGTCCCGGCGTTGTCGGTTTTGATGGCGGAAGCCGGACGGGTTGAGCGCACTCTGTCCGAGGGTCTATCGATCTCCGAGTTTCCCGTGGATGCGGTCGCGTGATCGATTCCGATTTCGCGAACGCCCAATCAGATTGGGCGGCCGCCCTGCTGGACCCGGGGCGGCCGGTTGCGTCCGGGTTGACGGCCTGGAATAGCTCGGATGCAGCGGTCAGGTTCGCCGTGCACCGCAACAATGTCATGAGCAGCCTGATCGACGCGTTGGCTCAGACATTCCCCGTGGTTCAGGCATTGGTAGGAGTGGAATTCTTTCGCGCGATGGCAGGGGTGTTCATCAGGAGTTTTCCACCGACTTCGAGAATACTTGCGTTTTACGGTGCCAGGTTTCCGGAATTCCTCTCCACGTTTGAACCCGCGCTAGCCGTTCCGTACCTGAACGATGTGGCCGCGCTGGAGATGGCCCGGGTGAAGGCCTATCACGCAGCCGATTTGCAACCCGTCACCGAAGCGGCGGTGGTCGTTGCGTTGAACAGTGGTGACGCGATCCAAAGTCTGCAGTTCGTGTTGCATCCGTCCCTGACGGTTTTGGGCTCGGGATTCGCCGCAGTTTCTGTCTGGGCGGCGCACCAGACTCTGGAGGAAACCGATCTGGGCGGACTCGACATCAACGAGCCCGAAAGTGCGCTGGTCTTCCGCAAGGGGATGGACGTGGTTGTCATGCCGGTTTCTGCCGACACGGCGAGTTTTGTCAGTGCGTTAAGCAGTGGGGTGCCGTTGGGCGAGGCGGCGGATCATGCTGGAGTTAGGTGCCCGGAATTCGGATTGACCGAGGTGCTGAGCTTTGTTTTTTATAATCAGTTGGTTGTATCGGTAAAACTTTCGTTGGAGAATTAAAAAATGAGCACAAGAGCGCGGTACAGAAAGGATCAGATGGAAAAAGAAGGGCCCTTTTCCCCACCAGCATTCTGGATTTCTTTCGTCACAATTCTGGAGCGGATTCCAGACTCGCTGATCGCCATCCTCGCGCGGTTTTCCATGGCAGCCGTGTTTTGGAGTTCCGGTCAAACAAAAATTGAAGGCTTTGCCCTGAATTTCGTGACCGGGGAAATCAAGCTCGGGTGGCCGCATCTCGCAGACTCGGCCGTGGCGCTCTTTCAGGATGAATACAAATTGCCGTTCTTGGCCCCATCGATGGCAGCGCCATTGACCGCGTTGGCCGAACATCTCTTGCCCGTAATGCTTTTGCTCGGCTTGGCCACACGGGTGTCGGCGACGGGGTTACTCGCGATCACGCTGGTCATCCAGGTTTTCGTCTATCCCGGTGCGTATGCCACCCATGCGACTTGGGCGGTTGCACTGCTCTTTCTGATCGCCCGTGGGCCGGGTTCACTGTCTTTGGATTACTGGTTTACCCGTAGAAACTATTTTGTGAAATAGTCGTCTACAGATAAACTTATTCGGAATTTGACTTGATACACGTTGTGTCGTGTTCTTGTCGCACCGATAAATATGTCGCCGACACTGTCTGCAGTGCCGGAGCATCGCGCCACCGACTGATCCGTCAGTCAGGGTGGAAATCATCTGTGTCATCTTGAACCCAAGGAAATCTTATGAGCAACCTCTCGAGCCAACTCTCCAAAGTGATCGCAACTGCCGTGGTGACCGCTGCCGCCATGTCGGGCCAGGCTTTTGCTGCCGGCTGCGGTGCAGCCAAGTGCGGCGCCAAGTGCGGCGCCAAGGCCACAGCCGGTGCATGTGGCGCCAAGTGCGGCGCATGCAATGCCAAGGCAAAAAAGGTCAAGGCCAAGGCTGGTTGTGGTGCCTCCAAGTGTGGCGCCAAGGCCGCTTGCGGTGCAGCCAAGTGCGGCGCTTGCGGCGCCAAGAAGTAAGGCTTGACGCCTGAAAACAGGCACGAATGACGGCCCATTCAAGATCCGGCAAGATTCCGGTAAGGCCAAATAGGGTCGCTTGATAGATCTTCATTGCAAGAAAGTAAGGCTCGGGCGGGTTCGGCAGCAGACGGATCCGCCCGAATTTCATGATGACGTCTTCAAACCTGCTGCGGCGGCATTGGGCTGCCGCAAGCGACACGGAAATTGCGGATTCCTTGCGCTCTGCGCACACCAGTCTCAAGGCGTTTTCGCGGGTCACCAACCGTGCCGGCTCACTGCTGCAGAGTTGGGTGAAAAAGGCGGCCGTGGTCGAATATGACCACTATCCACCGAATGACGTGGTGGATGGCCGAAGCGGATCCCAGTTCTTTTATCATTGCCACCGCTCGGCGGAGACCGAACATGGGCATGTTCACCTGTTCTGGCACGCCACGGCTTCGGGCAAGCGTCGCTACTTCACTGGAAACAAACCCAACTGGGGCACGACGGCCCCTTCCCATCTTTTGGCCATTTCGCTGGACGATCGCGGGTTGCCGGTTGCCCTTTTCACAGTCAATCTGTGGGTCACGGACGGTCATTGGTTTGATGCCGAAACGACACTCGGGATGGTGGATCGATTCAGGCTCGAAGGGGTGCCCGGCCATGTCGGCTCCTGCGCGTGGATCACCCACTTTGTCCGGATGTACCGGCCGGTCATAGCCGAGTTGATGCATCGACGGGATCGGCGGTTGGCACGCTACAAGGATTTCGACCGTGCGCTGCAAAACCGGCGGCTGGAGGTGACAAGCCTGATCAACGTCGACTGGGCGTCGGACCTTGATGCCCTGGAGGTCGAATCTACAAGGCGCAAAGCCTGAAAGCTGCTCAGACGGTCGGCCAAGACGGGCGCCAAAATGGCGTTACAGCGGACTCCGCAGGGCACTTCCCACTTCAAACGCGGGGCCTTCCGATATGCGCCGGAAGTACGAAACCCAGGCGTCGCTTCCGGGCGGCCACTGGCGGACAAAATCGGCTTGCCAGCGCGTCGCGTCGAATCGGACCGGCAACAATGAAAGGTAAGCGCCTGCCACGCAAACTTCGCGCAGTGTTTCATGCGGCGAAGGTGCAATGCCGATCCGCGTGATCAATCCCCTCGGGTCGCCGGTGAAATTCGGCATGCCGGCAGCGCCGTTGTTCGCAATCCAGCCGGTTGTTCCCGACGTTTTCTCCAATCCACGCAAAGCGGGAAGGCAAGTGTGGGTGCTGGTGAAAACATCGACCGCGGCAGCGTCAAACATCTGCTGCAGCCACGGCCATGCTTGCGGTGCATTCATTTCGTGGGTGTCAAAGCGCCAGCCTGCCAGAGACTCGGCATCGCCGTGGACCACGCCGACGCGGCATTGGGCGACGGTGTAGCGTGCAACCATGGGCAGACGCGAAAGCTGGGAGCAAATTTCTGGATGACGCGTTGCCGTGGCGCGCAGTCTGGCATGAATCCGGTTGGAGCGCTCGACCACATCGCCCCCGACGTTGGGCGGATAAGCGCAGCCACAACCCGCTTCATGGGTTGGGGCATCGAACTCGGCTTCGACGTTACCAAGAATCGCATCATGCGAAAGCACGCGTCGATTGATTTCCGAAAAGTTCTCGTCCGTAATATTGAACCAGTTGAAGTCGCCATTGAAGCACAGCGTTGCGGGCTGTGCTTCTGCATTTGCCATGGTCTCCAAACTGTCGAGTGCCTGCAAATTTCCGTACAAACCGCCCACGACATACAGGGTTTGCGTGGTTTTCACGGGAGCCGAGGCGATGGTGTTGGCGCCGTAAACATAGCGGAGCGGGCACACGCGCCCGGCGCCGTGCGAGGTTATCCCGGATATCGTGGGACTCTGCATCAATGGTGCCTGAAGTCTGGACTTGCGCAGATCAGATCAAGGACCTCCGGGTCGGTGGCAACCGAATCCGGTGAAGCCCAATGATCCAGCGGCTATGGGTTTGGCGCCATCACACGGATTGACGCATGTCGGCGGATGCGGGGACGTTGCTCAACGCACCCCCGCAACTCGACCCTTGACCCGCCGTACAACCGAAGCAGTGGTCTGCAATACGGACGGCATGATCGTCAAGCTGGTTGGCTTCGAGGGCGCTGATATGGATCCGGGGGTGGCCATCCTGACGGATGGGCAGACCGAGTTGCTGGTTGAAGTCGCAATCGTACAGATAGCCTTGCCAATCCACGCTCAGGGTGTTGCGGCACATGACATTGTCCAGATTGGCTTCGCGGTGGGCCGAGCGCAACAACTGCATATAGGTGTTGAACTCACCCTTGGAGACCAGGGTTGACCCGAAGCGCTGGATCGGCATGTTTGCCAGGGTGAACAACTGGTTGAAAACGACACCGAAATGCGACATCAGATGACGCTTGTATTCTGCCTCCAGCGCCTCCTGCGGGGGCGGCAGGTTGGCTCCCTGGGGGTTGTAGACGAGGTCCAGGACGAGGCCGCTGCCAGGCTGGCCATACCCCAAGGCGTTGAGTTGCTGCAGCCCGCGGATGCTGGCGTCAAACACGCCTTTGCCGCGCTGCTTGTCGACATTGTCCTCAAGGTAGCAGGGCATGGACGCGACAATCTCCACGTGGTGGGCTGCAAGGAACTCTGCCAGATTTTCCTGGCCAGGCTCCTCCAGAATGGTCAGGTTGCAGCGGTCGATGACCTTGACACCGCGCGCACGCGCGGCGACGACAAGGCGACAAAAATGTGGGTTGAGCTCGGGGGCGCCACCGGTGAGGTCCAGGGTGCGGACTTCCGGGTTGGCGTCCAGATGGGCAATCAGCATGTCTACCGTTTCAGGCGACATCTCTTCGGTTCGGTTGGGACCGGCGTTGACGTGACAATGGACGCAACTCTGATTGCAGCGGTAACCCAGATTCACCTGCAGCGTCTCGACCGCGCGGCGGCGCAACGGCGGAAAATTTGTCTTGGTCAGTAATTGGAGGGTTGCGTGCATGGAGGCTTTCAAGGAGGTATGCCATTTTGACGGGAATCCAGCCGAATCCTTACAGTCGTTCCCGACTTTCCTCGTTTGTTTCGTTTGCGCCGCCAGCTCGGATTGCCCGCAGTCAGTCGGTGCGCGCATGGTCGCTCCGCGGTGCATGACCGGCGGCTTGCGGGGATAATCGTTTCAGATACATTGGGCGGTTCAACAAGCATTTGTGGGCGAAATGCCATGGCATTGGAAAAAACCTCTGGAAGACCCGTTGTCAGTGTGATGTTCAAACCCAGGATCGTTCGGGCCGCGATCAAGGTTGCGGTGATCGTCGGCACGATTCTCAATGTGATCAACAACGGCGAGCAGATTTGGTCCCATCAGGTGGTCAGTATCTGGCCGATTGCGATGAATTATCTCGTGCCTTTCTGTGTTTCAAGCTACAGCGCAGCCCGCAATGAATTGCAGCGGGCGATAGAGGGTTGAATGACCGAAGATGCACTGCTTCCGGTCGCGGACGAACGGTCCTCCTTACGCGGAATTGGCGTGGAGTCTTTGCTCGCCATCCGTTCCGACATGTTCCGCTTTGCCCGGTTGCAGGTCGGAAATCCCGAACTGGCGGAGGATCTGGTGCAGGAATCGATTGAAGCGGCACTGCGCAACGCTTCATCTTTTTCAGGCAAGTCGACACTTAAAACGTGGATTTTCGCCATCCTGAAAAACCGCATCATCGACCACCTGCGGCAGGCCAAAAGGACGGTGACCTTTTCCTGCCTGATGGAGGAGGGCGAGGAGTGGCAGGAGCGCCTGGAATCCCTGTTCAATGAACAAGGCCGGTGGCGTGCGGAAATGCGTCCGGTGGCGTGGCCCAGCCCTGAAGACGCCATCCAGTCGCGACAGTTCTGGGTCGTTTTCGAAACCTGTCTTGATCATTTGCCGTCGAGCACGGCGCAGGTGTTCATGATGCGGGAGGTGCTGGGCTTTGACGCCGATGAGGTCTGCGCGCAGCTCAATATCTCGACCGGCAACCTGCATGTCATCCTGCACCGGGCGCGCATGAAGCTTCGCGTCTGTCTGGAAAACGGCTGGGTCCGAGAAAGGGTGAAAACATGCTGAACTGTACGGGGGCGACCGAGCTTTGTTCTTTGGAGATGGAGAGAAAGCTGACCTTGCGCGAGGACGTCTCGCTGAAAACCCATCTGATGATATGCACCGGGTGCATGAATTTTCGCAAGCAGATGCAAGGCTTGCACCAGATGATGCAGGCCTACGCCGAGGGGCGTGGCGAATCTGCTTCCGCGCCCAATCAGAGCGAGCGCGACTGAAAGATGACCCGACACGGGCAACGCTGCGACGGCCAGTTGCGCCCTTCGGAGGCGAACTGTGGCCGTCAGACCCTCACATCGTCAGGTGGTAAAAAAAGTAGTCGTCACGCACGAGATGATCGTCGGTCACGTGATGGATCAACCCAAAACCGTGCAACCGGTTGAGGAAGATCTCGGCATCATGGCGCTTTAAAAGGTAATACGTGCACAGCCAGTCGATGGCCTCTGCGCCTACCAAGCAGTCCGGATAGGTTTTGCCTCTGTACATCCGGTCACGGATCTCCACAACCGTCCCGGATCTGAGCAGCTTGAACACATTGCCAGGATCAAGCCGGTCAGACGAAGTGGACACGGTGGTGCGGTAAAAGAACTGTGCGTCGGCGAAGGCCTGCTCATGCACCACATGATGGACCAAGTCCAGCTGCTGCAACGCCAGGCCCAGAGCGACAGAAATTTCCCGCGAAATCGAATATTGCGATGCCAGCCATGAAACGGCTTCGCTGCCAACAAAACACGCCGGATAGGTTTTTAGTTTGTAGGTCCGTTGCAATGCCTTGGCATTGGAGGCCAGGGCCGACGCGAGGTTTTCTGCCGTCAGACCGGTGGTCTGACGGATCAGCCCTCGGGGGCTTGCGCCATTGCAGGTAACACCCATGGCACTGAAATACGCCGCCAGTTTGTCCGGGGGCGGCGGTGGAATCTTCAGTAAGGCTGCGATTTCATGCAAGTCGGCGCTGGCTTCAGCGGTCAGGCTCGCTGGGGAGACTTCGGCCAACAACCCACAAAATCCCAGCCGCTGGACCCATTTTCGATCGGATTCCCAGACATGTCCTTTGCCATGCCGCGTCAAAAGGACTCGCTTTCGCAGCTCGGGATCGTTGAAGACCCGTTCAAGGCCCAGGATGGTTTGCGGCACCGTGGCGAGCCCCCTGAGGTTGATGATGGCAACCGTCCTTGGGCGCTGGCGCAAGGACTGGGCGAGCGATTTGACGGCGCCCTCGTCCAACGGCATGTCTTCCGGGATCACATTCATGCCCATCAGTGCGGCGCGCAATGTACGTCGCTCATCCGCGTTGTGGGTCAGCAGGAACGCTGTGGGAACTTCGGCGTGCTTCATGGGGTTGCTGAATCCTGCTTCGTTCTTGGATTGCTCATGACGTCGTGATTCATTTGTCCCGCAATGGTTCTTCCGGTGGCTGGGACGCAAAAACGAAAAAAGCCCACTATCCAAAAAGATAGCGGACTTCCCTTTTTCATTTTCAGTGATGCGCTGTGTCCAGCATTCCGCCTTGGTATTGACCAGGTCAGTGATCGGGATTGTAGAGTGCAAGTCTGAGGTTGAGGCCATTTCTGGCGTCAGATCGACCGCCTGGCGCCGAGGAACGGAGATTCCAAGTGGCGGAGTCGCCACCGCGGGTGGGAGCGCTTTCGTCACGATTTGTCTTGACCGATCGTTTCGCTAAATTTATATTCGCGGTCACAGGAGACTGAATCAATGCCTTGGGAAAAGAATTTTGACGTTCCGCAAACCTTGAACAAGGCGATGAAGGTCTTTTGGGCGCGTGGATACGAAGCCACGTCAGTCCAGGACCTGATTGACGAGATGGGAATCAATCGGGGCAGCATGTACAGCACGTTTGGTGACAAGAGAAGCCTGTTCATTGCTGCGCTGCGCATGTATGACCGTGAATTTCGCAGCGCCCAGCTGTTCGAGATAGAGCTGAAATATCCGGGCAAGGCGGGTATTCGCGCTTTGTTCGACGGCTGGGTTGAGACGGTGATGAATGACCCGGCGCATGGCGGATGCTTCCTGACGAACACGGCGCTTGAGTTGGCGACGCACGATCCGGAAATCGGCGCCTTGGTCGCCGAGAGCCAGGCGGACATAGAAAACTTCTTTCGGCGGCTTTTGCGGCAAGCCCAGGACATAGGGCAGATTCCTGCACATCGCGATCCGGATGAGTTGGCGCGAACGTTGCTCGCGACCCTGGTCGGCTTGCTCGTGTTGGGGCGCAGTCGACCGGAGCCCACGCTTTTGCATTCGATCGTCGAAGGGGCGATGGCGACCTTGAATTAGTTGTTTTTTTTGACTTATTTGGAACAATCATTCCATACGAAAGGAGAGCCCCAGCCAACCCTGCACAGCCACACCATCTTCAAAGATTTACCCATTTTTTTAGTCAATTTGGAACAAATGTTCCATACAAAACAAGGAGACCATGATGTCCGTATCCTATGTAGAACGTGCCCAGGCCAACCCGGAGACGCTCGCCTTTTATGACAAGGCCGAGCAGCGGTTCGAGATGCTGCTCAACATCTTCAAGGTATTCGGCCATACCCCCGAGCTCGGTACCGTTTTTACCGATCTGATCATGGCCATCCTCAAGGATGGCAAGCTTGACTGGGTGACCAAGGAGTTGCTGATTCTCAAGGCGACGCACCGGAACGACTGTCAGTACTGCGTGGTCCAGCACGAGACGCTGAGCAAACGCCTGGGTATTTCCGACGCCAAGATTGCCGACATCGGTGGCGACAAATACAAGACCAGCCCGCATTTCACTGACGCCGAGAAGGCCCTGATGGATCTGACAGTCCAGATCGGGATCGACGCCAACCGTTTGTCCAAGGACCTGTGGACCCGGTTGCACCAGCACTTCACCGAACCGCAGATCGTCGAGGCGGTTTTCACCATCACCGTCTACATCGCCGTGAGCAAGTTTGGCGATGCTTTGGGCGTGGCGTTGGAGCCCGTGTTCAGCGGTCTCGATCCGATCCTTCACGTCAACCACTGAAGTCGGGCGCAGCGCTCGTCGGGACAACCCCAGGAGATCGGTCTCATGCCCATGATAGAAATTTTCTCAGGCCCGAACTGCGGCTACTGCGCACGTGCCAAAACCCTGTTGAGTGAACGGAATCTCGCCTATTCCGATCTCGACATCAGCCACGACGAAAACCGCCGGGAGTTGCTCAAGCGACTTCCACGTTCGAAGACGATTCCCCAGATATTTATCGATGGCGAGCACATCGGTGGATGCGAGGACCTGGAGATTCTCGATCAAAAGGGGGAACTGAAGCGCCTGATGGATCCAGGCGCGCAAGTCTGACCCCAACCGCGGGGTCCGTTTTCATCAACATCAACAACCCGCGCGATCCAACATCGGTTCGCGCAGTTCAGGAGACATGAAATGAATGCAAAAAACAGGATTTTCGGGGAACTTGATTCGGTACTGACTCACGCCTTCGGGCGCCACCAGCAACCCGTGTGGCGAGGACGAAAGGCCGGCCCCCTGACCAGGACGATGCTCGGATGTGTGGCGTTGGCCTGCATGGCGATGGGGCCTGCCCATGCCCAGATCGCGATTGAGAAAAACGGCTGGAAGGCTGATGTCAATGGGCTCATCAGTGTCTGGAGCGGCAATGAAAACTTCTCGGCGGCAACGGGGCGGCCACAAGAGAGCACCCAGCGCGTGCGTACTGGTTTCAACCCTTCCAAACTGGAGGTGACTGCGCACGCACCCGAATACAACGGGATCAATGTCTCGGGCTACTTCCAACTCGCGGCCAGCATCAACGGAAACAAATCCCAGAGAACGGGCGAGCAGATCGAAGTGCGAGGGGCCGATCTCTCGATCAGTTCACAGTACGGCACGTTTTCTGCGGGGCGGAATTTCAATATCTACGGCTCTCTGCCAATTGCCAATGACACCGGCAGCATGCGGGGGGTGGGGTATCTGTGTACCGGTCCGGATGGCAATGGGCCCAACTGCGGCCACATCGGCACGGGCTACACCTGGTCTGACTTTTCGGCGGGACTGCGCTACACCAGCCCACGGGTGAGCGGGTTTCAGGTTCGCCTGGGTGTATACGATCCGATTGAGACGGCATTCGGCACGCCGGGCGGAGGAACCCCCTTTATTGGCTTGAGCAACGGGACCTTCACCAATTTCACGTCCATCGGCTCGGCCGTCGAGACGCGCCCCTTGCTCCAGGGTGACATCAATTGGGCCTCCAACCCGTTTGCCTT
Organism: Betaproteobacteria bacterium HGW-Betaproteobacteria-3; assembly: GCA_002842205.1. Taxonomy (GTDB): domain Bacteria; phylum Pseudomonadota; class Gammaproteobacteria; order Burkholderiales; family Burkholderiaceae_C; genus PHCI01. The sequence goes on from PHCI01000021.1 coordinate 16,618, forward strand.
GGGTGGGACCACAACCGGCTCGGCGTTGATCTGGCTTGGGGGTCTGAATCAGCGCATCAAGGATCTGGGGAATTCGTCGGATTCGGCCCACATCAAAGGCTTCAACCTGGGCAGTCGCCTGACGGCCAAAGCGCCGGTCGGTGTATTTGGTCTGACGACCAATTACGAAAAAACTTTTGGCATCGCGGAAGGCTTCATGGGCTTTGGCGCCCGGTGCAATGTGGGCGGGTGCGATACCGTCCGCGGGCAACAGTGGTATGTCAACGCCGACTACACCTTTGCCGGCAAAACGACCTTTGGCACGAGTTTCGGTCGGGGCTGGGAGAACGCCAACGCATTTGTCGGCAACGACAACGTCAAACGACGGCTGTGGGTTGCGTATGTCCAGCATCAACTGACGCCCAACGTCAATGTCAACGTGGAGGTTCAGCGCTTCCGTCGGAGTACCGATGGCGCAGGCAATGCGGCCGGCATCTTCCCGGGGCAGGAGCGGTATGTAGCTGCCTTGCTGGGCGTTGAATTCCGCTTTTGAAGTCGTCCAGGCCAGTACTTGACAGAGCCCTTGTCGACTTGAATCACCGGACCCAGGTCGACGGGGTTCAGGCCAAGCCATGTGACGGCGTGCCATCTGTGGGCTAATGAAGGTCCATGGGCGCTGCGCTTCGTCACAGGTGGCGACAAAGCCTGACAAGATGAAGAATGGAACGGAGGTTGACGAAACTGTTCGATCAAATGCGCGGAAGAGGGCACCGGCTTGCACGGTGCATTTTTTTCTTTTGTTGTAACCGATCGTTCCAAACACTGGCGGTCTTTCGGGGCAGTCCGGGTAGCAAATTATTTTTCCAATCTACGTTTCTTGTATTTCTGAATTCACTTGATTCAAAGACTTTTTGCGCAGGCGAAAAGAGTCGTCCTCCGTTGAACAGAGGACATTTTCAATGTCAATAAAGTGGAGATGAAGCGATGAAAAAAGATGACGATGACAATGTTGGCGGCGTACCTTCGGCGCTTTCACGGCGACAGGTCTTGTTGACTGCCGGGGCTGGGGCAGGAGGCTTGGCGATCACCGCGGGCGGTCTGGCGGTACCTGCCACAGCACTCGCTGACGGCCGACGGGACGGCAGTGGCCGGCACGGAGGCGGACGGATTCCCGGTTTGGAGCCGTCGAACGCGGACAGGATTGGACGATTCGGGGACTACGATGGACCTTACAACCTGATTAATGACAGGCCGTTTGGAGGCTTTCGCTTTGCCATGGGGTATATGGCCGAAGGGATCGATCGGGCCGACCCTACGCAGGGTTTTCTGAATCCAAGCGGATTGTTCGAAACGTCAAACCCGGCGGTCAAGGCTTTGAATCCCAGCGGCGTCGGGGGCAACGAAGTCAGAGACCGCTTCTCGGTCGAATACTGGTTGCGGGACATCATGAAACTCTCGAACCAGGCCATCGCCGATGACCTGTGGGCCTTTATCAATTACATGCGGCGCATGTGGGCGCTGGACCTCGACGATCCTGCTGCGGATGGCATGAAACTCAGCAACGGAACCACCTTTCGCTACCCCGGAAGCCCGGACCCAAACAACGAAATCAGCCTTTTTTCTCCGAGACTGGCGATTGCCCCAAGCCCGGATGGTACGGGGATGGGCTATGCCCGCATGGCTCCCACGTACTTGGCTGAAACTGAAGGGTACACCGTGGTCTTTCGCGCGGGTCGGGAGCACCCCAATTACAGCGGCGGAACCACGGGGGTTACAGCCGAGAGTCCGGGCAAGGTGCGTGACGGGGGCATCTGGGGCGGTGTGCAGCAGGACATGGACGTGTTATCGATCATGCAGGCGGTCGAACGGGGGCAACGTACCTTTACCTACCCTCGGGGCAAACTGCCGGTCCGCAATCCCAAATGGGGTCAGTTCTGGCGCCGCGTGGCCGCCATCGATGGTGTGGACATCAATAGCCTCAGTCCTTCGACGCCGGTAGCGCAGCGCCCTGCGCCGCGCCCACGCTGGCCGATCGGGTTACTTCCGGCAGGCACCTCGATTTTCTGGGGAAACTACAACCTGCTGTTTGGCGACAAGGAACCGCGCCTGGTGCTGCACTACCAGTCCGAGATTCCGACACGATTTCAGGACAACGATGGCTTGCCCAAGGCTTTCCTGTGCGACTTGGTCGTCAACCCCGGCGGCACAGAACGGCCCGCGGAGCAGGTCGCAAATGGCGCACTGGATCCGACGGGCGAGCTTTCGGGCTTTGCCGACGGCGGTAACCGCGAGCTCAACGACCAGAATTCGAAAGGCTATGGACGTGTCCACGGCACGTCCTATCCGCGTGGTCTGGATCGGAACGGGCGCACGACTTACCACCTTCGGAACTGGTTGCTCTTCCCACCGACACTCAACGACACATACAACATCAATAACACCGTGCCGGGGAAAGGTGTTCTGAAAAACCTGCCGTGACCGCAGCGCTGTGGAAAATTGATCCCGACCAGGTCAAACGCCCCCTCGCCATATCACCATGGCGAGGGGGCTGTTTCCCTGCTGGCCAGCGTTTTGCAGCTGAAAGCACGGATTTATGAAGTCTGGACCCATGATGAAAACGAAGCAAACACTTGAGCCGAATGAAGAAACTACGGACCTTTCGCCACACGACCGCGAACCTTCCGTATTGAAGACGGTTGTTGAATATCTGGACCTCGCCATCGAAGCTGCTGCCGCCCAGGACATAGGTACCGGAGAGTTACTCGGACTCTTCAGCTACTACACCCACGGTATCGCCTCCGATGCGAGGGAACGCGCGTTGGACGCCAGGGTCGCACGCGAGCCGTCGGGGTGATCATAACGTCCGTTTTCTCGACGGAAATGAAAATGGCCTCCACGTGGAGGCCATTTGAATCAAGCGCTGGGCTTGATTGTGAAAAAGTGGTGGGTCCTGAGTGACTCGAACACTCGACCTACGGATTAAGAGTCCGCTGCTCTACCAACTGAGCTAAGAACCCACTTTTCGAAAATATGCTGTGGTGGAGAGGAGGAGGATCGAACTCCCGACCTCCGCATTGCGAACGCGGCGCTCTCCCAGCTGAGCTACCCCCCCACAAGCAGCGCTATTTTAGCAGCAAGCCAAGGTGCGGGTAGCCGACGATTATGCCGCAAACTGTGTCAGCAGGCGCCCAGCGAGGGGGGCGTCAGTTTTCAGACCGCGTTGATCGGCCACCCGTTGGCCATTGACCCAGACACCCTGCACGCCGGTGGCGTCTGTGGTGAGCCGCGCCGCGCCGCCCGGCAGGTCAAACACGCGGCGCTTGGGGCTGCGGCCGACGGCGGCGGGGTCAAACAGCAGCAGGTCGGCGGCCAGACCCTCCCGAATGAATCCCCGGTCGGTCAACCCCAACACACGGGCCGGCTGCGAGGTGAGCCGCCGCACGGCGTCGGTCATGGTCATCGCGCCGAGGTCTCGTGCCCAATGACCCAGCAGGTGCAGACCGAAACCCGCGTCATTGAAAAAGGTCAGGTGCGCACCGGCGTCGCTGAGCGACACCAGGCTGTGTGGGTGGTTCAACATGCGACCGACCGCTTCCTCATCGCTGTTGAGGAGTTGCGCCGTGAAAACGGTTTGCAGATCTTCGGACAGGGCCAGGTCCAGCATGACGTCCAGCGGATCGCGGCCTTCCTGGGCCGCGATGTCCGCCACCGTGCGTTGTTCGTAGCGCGCATGCACGGGGCGTGCGACTTCCACCACCTGGACTTTGTCCCATTCGCCGTTGAACAGCCGAAATGTGCTGGGCGCAGCGATTTCGTCGCGTACGCGCTGGCGAAAGCCAGCGTCCAGCAGCACCGTCTTCAACGCATCGCCTGCCAGACCGAGTGCGGGCTTCCAGCTCTGCAAACCCTCGACGGGGTAAGGCGAAGCGAGGGTGAAATCCATCGTCAACGGGCAACACGACACCTGACCCGTCAACCGATGGCCACGCGTGTTGGCGGCGGTGATGGCGTCCAGGTCGTTGAAAACGGTGCCGGGGTTGGTGCTGTTGTGCAGCAGTGCCGCAATCATTACCGGCCGCCCGGACTGCGCGGCCATGTCTTCGAGGAACGACACGGGCATCTGGCCGCCCTTGGTGACCATGTAAACGCCGCGCCCGGCTTCGCCCATGGCCTTGATCAGCGCCATCATCTCTGCATCGCTGGCCAGCCGGGACGGCATGGGCAGGCCGCCTTCGCCGTTGTGGGCGGGGCTGGTGCTGCTGGCAAAACCGACTGCACCCGCGGCCATGGCTTCACGCACGATTTGCGCCATCTGCGCGATCTCGGCATCGGTTGCCGCGCGTTGCGAAGCCTCGGCCCCCATGACCCAGGTGCGGACCGACGAATGACCGATATAGGCCGCCAGATTGACGGCGCTGCCTTTGCGCCGAAGGAAGGCAAGGTATTCAGGGAAAGTCTCAAAGCCCCAGTCGATACCCTGGCGCAGCACGTCCAGCGACATGCCTTCGACCTGGGTGAGGTTGCGCATGGTGATGTCGCGGTCCTGTGGCTTGCAGGGGGCGATCGTGAAACCGCAGTTGCCGATGACCGCCGTGGTGACACCAAGGGCGGGCGACGGGCGAACGTAAGGGTCCCAGGTGACCTGGGCGTCAAAGTGCGTGTGGCTGTCGATGATGCCTGGCATCAGTGCGAGACCGTCTGCATCCACGGTTTCTGACGAACTATTGGAGAGATTTGTGCCAATAGCCCCTATCAAACCGTCGATGACTGCTACATCCTTGATAGCTGGCGTCGAACCGCTTCCATCAAAAACAAGGGCATTGCGGATCAGCAAATCAGGTGTGGAGGTCATGGGGTGTCTCTGCGCTCGAAGAGGGGTATGGCATGCCGTTGCGCCGGGCCAGCTCAACGAACAGGCCCGCATGGTCAAGGTCGGTCAGGCCGTGCGCGATGGCGTCGGCGTAAAGCTCCTCAAACAGCCTTGTGATGGGCGCCTGAAAGCCGATTTCTTCCGCGGTGGCCAATGCGTTGCGCATGTCCTTGAGTTGCACCGACATGCGCGCACGGGGCGCAAAGTCACGCTCGACCATGCGTTGGCCGTGCACCTGCAGGATGCGGCTGTCGGCAAATCCCCCCGTGATGGCTTGGCGGACCTTCGCCATGTCAGCGCCGCCCTTCTCGCACAGCAGCAGTGCCTCGGCGACCGCACCGATGGTGATGCCCACGATCATCTGGTTGGCGAGTTTGGCCAGTTGCCCGGCACCGTGCGGGCCCACATGCGTGCTGCGGCCGAGCACCTTGAGTGCGGGTTGTGCCCGCTCAAAATCTGCAACATTGCCACCGGCCATGATGGCCAGGGTGCCGGCTTCGGCGCCCACGGTACCGCCAGAGACGGGGGCGTCCAGATGCGCCATGCCCAAGGCGCACAGGCGTGCGGCGTGCTCGCGTGCCTCGCGCGGCTTGATGGACGCCATGTCCACCACCAGGGTGCCCGGCGACATGGCTTCGGCGGCACCGGTGTCCGGCGCAAACAAAACGTCGCTGACCACGCTGCCGTTTTCGAGCATGCTGATGACCAGCTCGGCATGGGCCACGGCAGCGCGGGTCGAATCGTGCACTGTGGCGCCAAACGGCGCGACGCGCTCGGCCTTGTCACGTGAACGGTTCCACACATGAACGGTGTGGCCTGCTTCACACAGGCGACGCGACATCGGGAACCCCATGAACCCGATGCCCAGAAATGCGATATTCATGAATTCTCCAATTGCCCGGCCTGGCACCATCGTGCCAGGCCGGGCAACACGTGGCGGGATCAGGCGGCCTTCAAGACGGGCGCGGCGTACATTGCTTCCATCTCGCGGCGCACCTGATAGGCGTGGGTGGTGGTGTCCATGGCCACATCGGCCCAGCTGAGCGACTGGCCTTTCTTGACGGCGCGCACCATCTTCACGTTGTGCGCCAGGCCCAGCGGCAGCCCACCCATCCGGGCCGAGGTGGCCGCCGGGAGCAGCTTGCCCCAGACGGTGTAACCCCCTTCGCCGTCGAGCATGTCGCCGGGCTGAAGATCGCGCTTGGCGGTGGCCACCACGTCGGCGTTCCAGCCAGTGGCCACGCCGGTCGGCTCGCCCCGCACGGCGACACTGGCCACGCTCACGCCCACCTCGAGTCCGATCAGGTGCCAGCGCTTGTAGAGCGTGAAATAGCGGCCACTCGGGTCGGTGTGGGCGTTGTACTCTTCAAAGCAGTTCTTGATGTAGTCGGTCTCGGCCTCGACCGTGACCCAGACGCCCATGCGGATGTCGTAGGGGATCTTGCGGCCGTCGGCCTCCAGTGACGAAATCACCTCGACCATGCCTTTGCGCTCAAGCACGCCGCCTTCGCTGATGGGGCGCGTCACATAAGGGATGTCTTCCACACTTGCGGGCGGGTAGAGCAGGCCATTGCTGGGCACACCCAGGCCGGTGGCATTGGACACCGCCGTGCTTTCAATCGACGGCTTGGAGCCGTCCAGAAAGCTGTTGAACATCTTGGGGTTCAGGCCGCCGCGCGCAGCCTGCTCGGGTGTGAGCCCGTAGTGGCCCCACACCGTCTCGGGGGTGGATTCGGAAAAGTGTGGCAGCCACTTGTGGCCACGGCCTGCTGCCACCACCGGGAAGCCGCAGGTGCGCGCCCAGTCCACCAGGTCACAGATCAGCGCCGGCTGGTCTCCAAAGGCCAGTGAATACACCACACCGGCCTGGCTGGCCTTGCGCGCCAGCAGTGGCCCGCAAAAAGCGTCGGCCTCGACGGTCACATTGACGATGTGTTTACGGTATTCAAACGCCTTCAGGATGTGGTCCACCGCCGCCACCGGGTTGCCCGTGCATTCCACGATGATGTCGATGGCCGGATGGCTGACCAGCGCCTGCCAGTCGTCGCCGATGTGGGTGGTTCCGTTTTTGACAGCGTCGTCCAATGACCGGGCCTGCACGCGCTCGGGATGCCACCCGACCCGGGCAAGGTTGGTGCGGGCCGCGTCGGGCGACAGATCGGCGATGCCGACCAGATGCACGCCGGGTGTGCGTGGAATCTGGGCCAGGTACATGGAGCCGAACTTGCCGGCGCCAATCAGCCCGATGCGCACGGGCTTGTGGTCGGCGGCGCGTTGCTGAAGTTTGGCATAGAGGTTCATGTCAGGCCGCTTTCTTGATGGCGTCGATGGGGTCCGAAGAGGTGACCAGCGCGCTGCCGGGCAGGCCGTTTTTCCAGGGCAGGTCCACCGGGTAGTCTTTGAGCAGGCAATCGTCGGGCAGGCACTCAATGGGCGTGAAGTCCCGGTGCGCAATGTATTCGGGCCGCTTGAAGCGCCGGATGTGGTTGGACACGGCGCACAGGCTCAGGTACACGCTCACGCGGTTGAACGGAGACAGGTTGCTGCCGGACGCGTGCACCAGACAGCTGTGAAACAGGATCATCGAGCCGGCCGGACCCTTGGGGCTGACAATGCCGCCGTTCTTGCCACCGGCGCGCTCCACCAGTTGGCGGATCAGGTCGTTGTCCACCGTCCACAGCGGGTAGCTGGTGGTGGTGAGGTCATGTCTGGCTTCGACCACGCCCTTTTTGTGGCTGCCAGGGATGAACATCAACGGGCCGTTGTATTCGTTCACATCGTCAAGGAAGATGGCCACGTTCATGGCGCGCTCGGTGGGCATCATGTCGTCGTTGAGCCAGGTGCCGTAATCCTGGTGCCACTGCCACACATCGCCCTCAAAAGCCATCTTGCCGTTGATCTTGAACTGGTGCATGTAAAGCGGTTCGCCAAACAGGTCTTCCACCGGTTCGATCATGCGGGGGTGCCGTGCCAGTTTGGCGAAGGGCTCGCTGATCATGTGCGCGGCAAAGTTGGTGCGCACGGCGTCGCTGCCTTTTTCACGCACGTTGTAGGCCTCGCGCCGATCGTACAGATCGGGGACGGCCTTGGTGAGGTTGCGGGTCTCTTCGGGCGTGAAAAGACTGGGGAAGAACAGGTAACCGTCGCGGTCAAATTGGGCGCGTTGCTCGGGGGACAGTCGCATGGGTTTCTCCTTCGGGTGGTCAGGCGTGGATCAGTTGCTCGGCCAGACGGGCGGTCAGGTTGCTGCTGGCCTGCTGGCTGTGATGTTCGATGAGTTCCGCCGCGCGTGCGGCGTCGCCTGCGGCGATGGCGTCGGCAATGGCCTGGTGTTCGTCCCAGACGGTTTCGCGCTGCAGCGACGACTGCAGCACGGCGCCCATCACGCGCCTCAAATGCTGCCAGTGCAGTTGGGCGCTCTGGGCGATCAGCGGGTTTTGCGACGCGGCATAAATGGCGTTGTGAAACGCCATGTCGGCGTCGATCAACGCCTTGATGCTGGGTTTGCTGGCGGCTTGCCGCACGACCTTGCGGCCCTGCTCGATCAGGCGCGGGTCCAACCGGTAACGCAGCTTGGCGGCGAGCCGCACGGCCAGCGCATCCAGTGCGCCGCGCACCTCGTAGACCTTGCCGATCCATGCGGCGTCCAGCGGGGCCACCTGCACGCCACGGCCGGGCGCGTCTAGCACGAACCCGTCTTTCTTGAGCAGCCGCAGGGCTTGCAGCACGGGCTGGCGTGACACCGCCAGTTGTTCGGCGATGTCTTCCTGCGTGATGCGTTGGCCCGGTGCCAGGGAGCCGTCGCTGATTGCGTCGAGCAGCGTCCGGTAGACCTGGTCCACGAGGTCGGGGGCGCTTTCAAGTTTGACGAGCTGGGCGGCCATGATGCTTTGTACTCTGTATACAGAATACATGATTTGGATCAAATGCCATGGAGGGTTTTCCCTGAAATGCGGGCATCTCAACCGCGCATTCGCCCACTAAGATGGGGCGCCGATCATCCACCCCTACGGAGACCATCGATGCCCGCATACGACCCCGCCTGGCTTGACCGCATGTACAACAACCGCGCCCTGGTGCCGGAGCACGCCGTGCATTTCGCGCGCTGGGCGGAATCGTCCCGCCAGGCGCGTGCGTCAGGGCCCTGCGAACTGGACCTGGCCTACGGCGACGGGCCCAATGAAACCCTGGACGTTTTCCCTGCGGCCCAACCCAACTCCCCGGTGGTGGTGTTCATCCACGGCGGCTACTGGCGCAGCCTCGACAAGGCCGACCATTCGTTCGTGGCGCCCGCGCTCACCGCGGCCGGTGCCTGCGTGATGGTGCCCAACTATGCCTTGTGTCCGGCGGTGACGATCCCGCAAATCACGCTGCAAATGGTGCGCGCGCTGGCCTGGACCTGGCGCCATGCGGCCCGCTATGGGGGCGATCCGTCGCGCATCACCGTCATCGGCCATTCGGCCGGGGGCCACCTGGCCGCCATGCTGCTCACCTGCGCCTGGAAGGCGGTGTCCCGCGACCTGCCGACGCAACTGGTCAAGGACGCGTTGTCGATCTCCGGGCTGTACGAGCTGGAGTCGATCATGCACACGCCATTTGTCCAGGGCGATCTGCGCCTGACGCCCGAACAGGTGTTGAAAGTCAGCCCGGCGTGGCTGCCGGCACCGTCACGTGGCGTGCTTTTCACCGTGGCCGGGGCCGACGAAAGCGCTGAGTTTTTGCGGCACAACACGTTGATCCAGCAGGCCTGGGGAACGGCCGTGGTGCCGGTGTGCGAGGCGCTGCCGGGGTTGAATCATTTCAGCGTGCTGGAAACCCTGACCCAACCGACCCAGCGCCTGCATCAGCTGGCCCGGCAACTGATCGGCTGAAAGGTGGGTGCCCCCACGCTGGTCACTGCGTGTAATGCGCTGCCCCCGAAAGCGAGCTGGCTTTGCTTGGGACGGCCCGGCGCGGCGGCCGGGCCGGTGCGTCTTTCGCTCATGCCCAAAAAACTCGCGGCCCCCGCGCGTGGGGTGCAACGCTGATCTACATCAGCAGGTGTTCGCCGGCGTTGTCGCCGCCGAGGATCACGTAGTTCACCTTGCGCACGTCCATGAGCCGGGTGCCCCCGGCGTAGCTGATGGAGCTTTGCACGTCCTGCTCCATCTCGATCAGCGTGTTGGCCAGTGGGCCCTTGATGGGTTCCAGAATGCGCTTGCCTTCCACGTGCCGGTATTCGCCCTTGTTGAAGTCGCTGGCCGAGCCGTAGTATTCCTTGAACAGCTTGCCGTCCACCTCCACGGTTTGGCCGGGCGATTCTTCATGCCCGGCCAGCAGTGAGCCGATCATCACCATCGACGCGCCAAACCGGATGCTCTTGGCAATGTCGCCGTGGTCGCGGATGCCGCCGTCGGCAATGATGGGCTTGGTGGCCACGCGTGCGCACCACTTGAGCGCACTGAGCTGCCAGCCACCGGTGCCAAAACCGGTTTTGAGCTTGGTGATGCAGACCTTGCCCGGCCCCACGCCCACTTTGGTGGCGTCGGCGCCCCAGGTTTCGAGGTCGATCACGGCTTCGGGGGTGGCCACGTTGCCCGCGATCACGAAGGTTGTGGGCAGCTTCTGCTTGAGGTGGCCGATCATCTTCTGCACGCTGTCGGCGTGGCCGTGGGCGATGTCGATGGTCACGTATTCGGGGATCAGGCCTTCGGCCAGCAGCCGGTCGACGGTGTCGTAGTCGGCCTGCTTCACGCCCAGCGAGATCGACGCGTAGAGCCCGCGCGCCAGCATGTCGCGCACGAACTGCACGTTGTCCAGATCAAACCGGTGCATCACGTAAAAGTAGCCGTTTTGCGCCATCCAGACGCAGATGGTTTCGTCCACCACCGTCTTCATGTTGGCGGGCACCACCGGGATGCGAAAGCTGCGCCCGCCCAATGTGACGCTGGCGTCGCACTCGGAGCGGCTGTTCACGCGGCACTTGCGTGGCAGCAGCAGGATGTTGTCGTAGTCAAAAATTTCCATGAGGAACGGCCGCCCAAAAAAATACCGGGCGCAAGAAGCTTGGGCCCGGTGATTGAGTTTACCCGCTTCAACCCGGCGGTGCACATCGCGATTGCGCGATATGGGTGATACGGCCTTTCGTATCCTGCACCCAGCCCACCACGCGCAGCCGGTCGGGATTGGCGCCCTCGGGAACACCCATGGGGCGCGATTCAAAGAACCGTTTATTACCCTTATTTGATAGCAAACTATCGCCATTCCATGGGGACAAAAGCAGGTTTCTGACCATATTTCTCTCGACCGGCGTGCCTTCGGTGCCGGCCGGAATGGTTTCCACCAGCGCCAGCCACGCGGTGAGTTCTGCACCCGGCCGCACGCGGGCAGGCTGCAGCCCGATGGACGCGCCGATGTAGCCCGCGAACGGCAGGCCGTGGGCCACGCGCAGGCGGCCGCCGGCCTGGGCCCGTGCCGCGTGGCGCCAGGACGCGGCCTGGGCGGGCACCGGCTGGCCCAGTGCCTGCAGGCGTGCCAGGGTGTCGCGCGTGGCGGCGGCCGACAGCGGCGCGTCCGCGCCCTGACTGCCGGGCGCGATCCAGTCGAGGGCCAGTTGCCCGTGCGTGGGCCGGGGTGTGGCCGGGTCCGACCAGCAGGCTTCGCAATCGGCATTGATCACACGGTCCAGCAAGGCCACGGGCGCGGTTTGCCCATCGCTGGAGCAGGACGACTGGGCGTGCAGGGCCGGTGCCGTCGCGACAAAGGCAGCGCACAGCAGTGTCGCAAAGGTGGGGAATGGCGTCGTTTTTTTCATGCTTCCTACAATGCTCCCATGTTTTCAGAAGTCGTGCCAGTGTCCCCCCTCTTGCAGCATCTCAACGGCGAGCAGCTCGCCGCCGTCACGCTGCCTCCCGAACATGCGCTGATCCTGGCCGGTGCCGGATCGGGCAAAACCCGGGTGCTGACCACCCGCATCGCCTGGCTGCTGCAAACCGGCCAGGTGTCGCCCGGCGGGCTGATGGCGGTGACCTTCACCAACAAGGCCGCCAAGGAAATGATGACGCGGCTGACCAGCATGCTGCCCGTCAACGTGCGCGGCATGTGGATCGGCACCTTTCACGGCCTGTGCAACCGTTTTTTGCGCGCCCACTACAAGCTGGCCAACCTGCCGCAGAGCTTCCAGATTCTGGACACGCAAGACCAGCTGTCGGCCATCAAGCGGCTGTGCAAGCAGTTCAACGTGGACGAAGAGCGCTTCCCCCCGAAGCAGTTGCAGTGGTTCATTGCCGGGTGCAAGGAAGAGGGCCAGCGCGCCCGCGACGTGCCCGTGCGCGACGACGAAACCCGCCGCAAGGTCGAGATTTACCAGCTTTATGAAGACCAGTGCCAGCGCGAAGGCGTGGTCGATTTCGGCGAACTCATGCTGCGCAGCTACGAACTGCTGCGTGACAACGACCCCGTGCGGGAGCATTACCAGAGGCGCTTTCGCCACATCCTGATCGACGAATTCCAGGACACCAACAAACTGCAGTACGCGTGGATCAAGATGCTGGCGGGGCAGGCTGGGGCAGGCGCCACTTCGCATGGCAGTTCGGTGCTGGCCGTGGGCGACGACGACCAGAGCATCTACGCCTTTCGCGGCGCGCGCGTGGGCAACATGGCCGACTTCGTGCGCGAATTCCAGGTGCAGCACCAGATCAAGCTGGAGCAGAACTACCGCAGCTTCAGCAACATCCTGGATTCAGCCAACGCGCTCATCAGCCACAACAAGAACCGGCTGGGCAAGAACCTGCGCACCAGCCAGGGCCCGGGCGAGCCGGTGCGGGTGTACGAATCTCCCAGCGACTTCGCCGAAGCGCAGTGGATGGTGGACGAAATGCGCCAACTCGTGCGCGAAGGCGTGGACCGCCAGGAAATCGCGGTGCTCTACCGCAGCAACGCGCAAAGCCGCGTGATCGAAACCGCGCTGTTCAACGCCGGCGTGCCCTACCGGGTGTATGGCGGCCTGCGCTTTTTCGAGCGCGCCGAGATCAAGCACGCGCTGGCCTACCTGCGGTTGCTGGAGAACGCGCGCGACGACACCAGCTTTTTGCGCGTGGTGAACTTCCCGCCACGCGGCATTGGCGCGCGCAGCATCGAGCAGTTGCAGGATTCGGCCCGCGCTGCCGGCTGCCCGCTGCACGACGCGGTGAGCGCCGTGCCCGGCAAGGCCGGTGCCAACCTGGGCGCGTTCGTGGCCCGGCTTGACGTGCTGCGCGAGCAGACGCAGGGCCTCACACTGCGCGAGATCGTCGAACTGGTGCTGGACCACAGCGGCCTGATCGCGCACTACAAGGCTGAAAAAGAAGGCGCCGACCGGGTCGAGAACCTGGAAGAACTGGTCAACGCCGCCGAGAGCTTTGTCACCCAGGAAGGCTTTGGCCGCGACGCCGTGGCGCTGCCGGTGGACGAGCTGCGCCAGAGCCCGGTGAGCCAGGGGCTCGATCCGTTGCTGCCGATGGCCAGCCAGCCAGCCCCGGGCTTTCGCCCTGAGCCCTTCGGCGATGCTCAGGACAGGCTTGTCGAAGGGCTGGCGGGGTCTTCGACAGGCTCAGACCGAACGGGTGTGGTGGTTCAGGACACTGGCGAAACCCTGAGCCCGCTGGCCGCCTTTTTGACCCATGCCGCGCTGGAGTCGGGCGACAACCAGGCGCAGGCGGGGCAGGCGGCCATCCAGCTCATGACGGTGCATTCGGCCAAGGGGCTGGAGTTTGACTGCGTGTTCATCACCGGGCTCGAAGAAGGCCTGTTCCCGCACGAAAACTCCATGAACGACTATGAGGGGCTGGAGGAAGAGCGCCGCCTCATGTACGTGGCCATCACGCGCGCGCGCAAGCGCCTGTACCTGAGCCATTCGCAAACCCGCATGCTGCATGGGCAAACCCGCTACAACCTCAAAAGCCGCTTCTTTGACGAGCTGCCCGAAACGGCGTTGAAATGGATCACGCCCAAAAACCCCGGCTTTGGCGCGATGCCGACGGCCGGCTTTGGGGACCGGAATGCTTCGTATTCAGGAGCTAACTATCCAAAACCGGCGTGGGGAAACAGCGGAATTGGCATCAATTCTGACACCTTCAAAAGCCCCCCCGTTCCGGTGCAGAAGGCCGAGCCCGCGCACGGCCTGAAAGCCGGCATGAAGGTGTTTCACACCAAGTTTGGCGAAGGCACCGTGACCACGCTCGAAGGCGTGGGCAACGAGGCCCGCGCGCAGGTGAACTTCCCGCGCCACGGCGTCAAATGGCTGGCGCTGTCGGTGGCCAAACTCACGCCGGTGTAGGCCCATGCCGACCACTCCAGGCCCTTGCCAGCAGATTCCGGCGTGTGGGTGAACAATGATGCTGCGCCGGCCTCCCGGGGCGCATCAGGGCCATCTTTCAAAGGAGCAACGCGCCATGAACAACCGTTTGATCGGGCTGGTCTTAGCATTGCTGGCGGGCACCCTGGGTTCGCCAGCGCACGCCAACGACACGCCCTCCACGCCCGAACCCACCGTGGCCGAACGCCTGGACACCGCACGCGAGGCCATCAAGGCCCGCAAATGGGGCCAGGCCGTGGCCGAGCTCAAGGTCGCCGCCCGTGAAGAGCCGCGCAATGCCGACGTGCACAACCTGCTGGGCTACAGCTACCGGCTGCAGGCCAAACCCGACCTGGCCCGCGCGTTTGAGCACTACGGCATCGCCCTCAAGCTCAACCCGCGCCACGCGGGCGCCCATGAATACATCGGTGAGGCCTACCTGATGGACAAAAAGCCTGCCGAGGCTGAGAAACACCTTGCAGAACTCGAGAAGATCTGCGGCAACAAGACCTGCGAAGCGTACGTGGATCTGGCGAAGGCGATTGCCGGTTACCGGCTGAAAAACCCGAGCTGAGCGGTGGGCTCAGGCTGCGGTATCGTCGTCAGTTGCAAAGCAGTCGCGGAAGGTGAAATACAGCGAGGCCGAGAACATGGCCGCCAGCAGCAGTGCCGTGGGCACCATCACCACGGCGATGAACTGCGGATTGCCCAGAACACTCCCCAGCAGCGTGACCGCCAGGCCTGACAGCAGGAACACCCCCGCCCATGCCAGGCCGTACACCACAAACGCGCCGGTGTTGCGCAGGCAGGCCACGATGCTGAAAAACAGGCTTTTCACCGGCGCCACGCCGTGCCAGTGCACCAGGGCCGGCGCATGCCAGAACAGCAGCGACACCGGCAGGTACAGCGCCAGCATCACCAGCACCGACTGCTGGTAGGCCACCGAAAACATGGCTTCCTGGCCTGGGTCCGGCTTTTCGGGCAGGGGTGCGAGCCAGCCGGTCAGCAGGCTGATGAGCAGGCCCGCCACGGCGTAGATCAGGCCCAGGGTCAGCATCGCGCGCAGGCGTTGGCGGCCGGCGCGAAAGGCGCTGATGAGGATGGACGGCATGGGGAAGTTGCCCTGCGTGGCCTCGCGCGTGGCGGCCATCAGGCCCAGCGTGGCGGCCGGGACGATGGCCAACGCCACCACCACACCGACGAGGGGCACCAGCGACAGCACCGACGCCGCCGCCATGTACATGAAGAACAGGCCCGACAGGGCCAGTGGCTGCTTGAAAAACGTGCCAATGCCCAGCTTGACCCATTGCAGGCCGGTGCGGGCGGGGACGATGTTGAGTTTCATGGTGCAGAAAAAGCGGGACAGCCCTGGAGTGTGACAGGCCGCGCCACCCGCTCGCGCAGCACGCGTTCGAAATGGGTAGGGTCATGCGGCTTGAGCATGGAGGCTTCGCGCGGCAAATGGAAATCCCACAACCGCGAAATCCAGAAGCGCAGCGCGCCGGCCCGCAGCATGGCGGGCAACAGTTGGCGCTCGGCGGCGCTGAAGGGGCGCACCGCCTCGTAGGCCTGCAGCAGGGCGTTGGCGCGCTGCGGGTCGTGGGCGCCGCTGGCCAGGTCGATGCACCAGTCGTTCAGGCACACGGCCACGTCGAACAGCAGGCTGTCCACGCCGGCAAAGTAAAAGTCAAAAAAGCCGGTCAGCGCACCGTCTTCGAACATCACGTTGTCGCGGAACAGGTCGGCGTGCACCGGCCCGCGTGGCAGGGCGGCACAGGCCGACGTGGCCGCAATGTGGTTTTGGTAAGCCAGTTCGCTGCGGATCAACGCGGCCTGCGGTGCGTCCAGATGGGGCAACACCACGGGCACGGTCTCGTTCCACCACGGCAGGCCGCGCAGATTGGGCTGGTGGCGGGCAAAGTCGCGCCCGGCCAGGTGCATGCGCGCGAGCATGGCGCCCACGGCCGCGCAATGCGGGGCCTGGGGTTGGGTTTCGTGCTTGCCGCGCAGCTTGTTGACCACCGCGGCGGGCTTGCCGCACAGGCGGTGCAGGATGTCGCCGTCGCGGTTGGCCTGCGGGTCGGGCACGCGGATGCCCCGCTGCGCCAGGTGCTTCATCAGGTGCAGGTAAAACGGCAACTGCTCCGCCGTCAGGCGCTCAAACAGCGTCAGCACCCATTCGGTGGCCGTGCCGTCGCGCACGGTGGTGACGAAATAGTTGGTGTTCTCGATGCCGCTTTCGATGCCGCGCAGCGATTGCAGCGTGCCCAGGTTCAGCGTTTCGAAAAAAGGGCGTGCCTCGTCAAGGGACACAGGAGTGAATACAGCCATCGCCAGCGAAAAATCTCAGACCAGGGGGATCAAAACAGAGGGATCAGAAGCCCCAGACGTTCCACACGCGCTTGCCGGGCATGCCGCCACCGTCGGTCTGGCGCTGGCCGCGTGCGCCGTCTTGCGGCACGATTTCATAGGGGGGCACATCGGCCTTGGGTTGCACGGTGATGCTTTGCGTCTGGCCGCCCACGCGGACTTCGTCCACCCGGCTGCCCGCGTCCTCGATGCGGATGCGTTCGATCTTCTGGTGGGTGCGGCCGTCCACCGGCTCGGTGGCCGCCGCGGCCGAAGCCGCAGGGCGCGAAGCGGGGGGCGGCGTCTGGGCAGCAGCAAACGGGCCACTCAGGGCCAGAAGGAGGGTCAGACAGGCAAGGCGCATGGGTTCATTGTAGGCGGGCTGCAGGCCTGACGAGCGGTTCCGGCGCCCGATGACTGGGCTGCAAGTGCACAATTCCGACATGAACGACACTTCCGGCGCCTCCCGCCCCACCTCTGCCGAAACACCTGGTGACAAACCCGGCGCTGCGCCCGCGCGCAAGACCCTGCTGCTGGTGGACGGCTCCAGCTATTTGTACCGTGCCTTTCACGCCATGCCCGACCTGCGCGCCGTGCCCGGCGACCCCACCAGCCCGGCCACCGGCGCCATCCGCGGCATGATCAACATGATGCAGAGCCTGCGCAAGGAGGTGCCCGCCGACTACGCCGCCTGCGTGTTCGACGCCAAGGGCCCGACCTTCCGCGACGCGATCTACCCCGAGTACAAACAGCACCGCAGCCCCATGCCCGACGACCTGCGCGCGCAGATCGGCCCGATCCACGAGGTGGTGCGCCTGATGGGCTGGACCGTGCTGGACGTGCCCGGCGTCGAGGCTGACGACGTGATCGGCACGCTGGCCGTCACCGCCGCGCAGCAGGGCATCGAGGTGATTGTCTCCAGCGGCGACAAGGACCTGGCGCAACTCGTCAACGAACACATCACCATCATCGACACCATGAACGGCAAGCGGCGCGACGTGGCCGGCGTGCAGGCCGAGTTCGGCGTGCCCGCGCATCGGATGGTGGACTACCAGACGCTGGTGGGCGACGCCATCGACAACGTGCCCGGGGTGGACAAGGTTGGCCCCAAGACAGCGGCCAAGTGGCTCACGGAATATGGCTCGCTCGACGCCGTGGTGGCCAACGCCGACAAGATCAAGGGCATGGCGGGTGAGAACCTGCGCAAGGCCCTGGACTGGCTGCCGACTGGCCGGCAACTGCTGACCATCAAGACCGACTGCGATCTGGACGGCCACGTCGAGGGCCTGCCTGCTATGGAGTCTATAGCTATTCATGACCCACAGACGGGGGCTTTGCAGGGTTTTTACGAGAAATTCGGGTTCAAGGGGCTGGCCAGGGCGCTGGAGGGCAAGGCTGCGGGCGCAAACGCTTCGGCGCGCGACGCGTCGGTGGAGGCCGACCCTGCGCGGACCGTTCGACCGGCTCAGGGCGAACGGGCCAGTGCGGCGCCCGGCCTGTTCGACGAACCGTCCCAGGACAGCGCCGCCGCGCCGTCCAAAGTCAGCACCGTGGCGTACGAAACGATCCTGACGTGGGCCGCCTTCGACGCCTGGCTGGCCAAGGTGCAGGCCGCCGACCTGGTGGCGGTGGACACCGAAACCACCTCGCTCGACGAGATGCGCGCCGAGATCGTGGGCATCAGCTTCAGCGTGACGCCGGGCGAGGCGGCCTACATTCCGCTCAAACACGCGGGGCCCGACGCGCCCGCGCAGTTGCCGCTGGACGAGGTGCTGGCCAAACTCAAGCCCTGGCTCGAAAACCCGGCGCATCAAAAGCTGGGCCAGCACGTCAAGTACGACCGCCACGTGTTCGCCAACCACGGCATCGAGGTGCAGGGCTATGCGCACGACACCATGCTGCAAAGCTATGTGCTTGAAGTCCACAAGCCGCACGGCCTGGCCAGCCTGGCCGAGCGACACCTGGGCCGCAGCGGCATCAGCTACGAGGATTTGTGCGGCAAGGGCGCGCACCAGATTGGTTTTGCGCAGGTCGACGTCGCCAAGGCGGCCGAGTATTCGTGCGAAGACTCTGACCAGACGCTCGACGTGCACCGCGCGCTGTGGCCGCAGCTGGAAAAAGACGCCAAGCTGCGCTTCATCTACGAACTGGAAATGGCCAGCAGCGAAACGCTCTACCGCATCGAGCGCAACGGTGTGCTGATCGACGCGCCCACCCTGGCCGCGCAAAGCCACGAGCTGGGCACGCGCATCATGCAGCTCGAGACCGAGGCCCACGCCCTGGCGGGCCAGCCGTTCAACCTCGGCAGCCCGAAGCAGATTGGCGAGATCTTCTTCACCAAGCTGGGCCTGCCGGTGGTCAAGAAAACGCCCAGCGGCGCACCCAGCACCGACGAGGAGGTGCTGGAAAAACTGGCCGAAGACTACCCACTGCCGGCAAAAATCCTCGAGCACCGCGGCCTCTCGAAGCTCAAGGGCACCTACACCGACAAGCTCGCGCAGATGGCGCTGCCGCGCACCGGCCGCGTGCACACGCACTACGCGCAGGCGGTGGCCGTGACGGGGCGGCTGTCGAGCAACGACCCCAACCTGCAGAACATCCCCATCCGCACGCCCGAAGGCCGGCGCGTGCGCGAGGCCTTTGTGGCGCCCGCGGGCAGCCGCATCGCCAGCGCCGACTACAGCCAGATCGAGCTGCGCATCATGGCGCACCTGAGCGACGACGAGGCGCTGCTGCGCGCCTTTCACGAGGGCCTGGACGTGCACAAGGCCACGGCGGCCGAGGTGTTTGGCGTGGCGGTGGGGCAGGTCAGCAGCGAGCAGCGGCGCTACGCCAAGGTCATCAACTTCGGGTTGATCTATGGCATGAGCAGCTTTGGCCTGGCGCGCAACCTGGGCATCGAGACCAAGGCCGCCGCCGCCTACATCGAACGTTATTTTCAGCGCTTTGCCGGCGTCAAGCGCTACATGGACGAGACGCGGCTGTCGGCCAAGAGCAAGGGTTACGTCGAAACCGTGTTCGGCCGGCGCCTGTACCTGCCCGAAATCAACTCCCCCAACGGCCCGCGCCGAGGTGGCGCCGAACGCGCGGCCATCAACGCGCCCATGCAGGGCACGGCGGCCGACCTCATCAAGCTCAGCATGAACGCCGTGCAGCAGGTGCTGGACGCGGAGAAGCGCGGCACCAAGATGATCATGCAGGTGCACGACGAACTGGTGTTCGAGGTGCCCCAAGGCGAGGTCGATTGGCTGCGCACCGAAATCCCGCGCCTGATGGCGGGCGTGGCGCAGCTCAAGGTGCCGCTGCTGGCCGAGGTGGGCGTGGGCAAGAACTGGGACGAGGCGCACTGACGCGCGGGTCGCCACGCGCCGGTCAGACGGCCAGCAAGCCCTTCCATGCGGCCTGGATTTTTTTCTGGTCGCTGGCCGCCAACTGCCCGGCCTTGCGCAAAATCAGGCGATGGTCCAGCGTGAACAGTTTGAGCCTGACCACGCATTCGGTGGGCAAGCCCGCTGCGTCAAGGTCTTCAATCCGATGGTCACCCGGCCAACTGGACTGGTCTGCGCTCGTGATCATGGCCAGCACACTGTGCCGGGCGCTCTGATTGAAATCACTGCGGGTCAGCACCAACGCCGGGCGGCGCTTGCTGGCCTCCCGGTCGGTGAACGGGAAAGGCACCACCACCACGTCGAACGGTTGCAAGGCCAGGGGCATGATTCACAGGTTCTGGAAAGCCTGATCGTCCTGGGCACTGGACCACTCGGTCAGCGTCCCGCCGAGCGCCTGTGCAAAGGCCAGATCGAGCACCGTGGCGCGACGCAGCCTGACTTCGCTGCCTTCAATTTCGAACCCGATCACATCCCCGGCCTTGAGCTGCAAGGCGCGGCGCACCGGCGTCGGGACGGTGGCCTGGAACTTTGACGTGAGTTTGGAGGTATGGAGCATGGTATTACTTCCTTACGGTATCCGTATTGTACCGGTCTGCGCTGGTTTTGCCAGACCGGGCGTCGGGTCAAAAACCCCCCAACGCCCCGCGCATACGCGGCGGTGCCAGCGCGATTGCGCGGGGCCGTCTAAACTGCGTCGGCGCGGCGGCCGCGGCACGGTGGTGGTGCCGCCGCGTTCCCCCTGTTCATGCCAATCCAAGGAGACCCCCGATGCTTCGTGAAGACCTGCAAAACGAATTCGACAGCCTGTTGCCCGGCCAGAGCACCGGGGCTGGCGCCACGCGGCGCACGGCGATCAAGGCCGCGCTGGGCGTGGGCTACGCGGCCAGCGTCCTGCCCATCATGGCGCAGACGGCCATCAAGACATCGACCGATGGCCTGACCGCCGGCGAAGTCAGCATCGACGTCAACGGCTTCAAGATGCGCGCCTACCGCGCCGCCCCCGCGGGCAAGACCAACTTGCCGGTGGTGCTGGTGGTGCAGGAGGTGTTTGGCGTGCACGAGCACATCGCCGACGTGGCACGCCGCTTTGCCAAGGCCGGTTACCTGGCCATCGCACCCGAGTTGTACCAGCGCCAGGGCGATCCGTCCCAATACACCGAAATCGGCAAACTCGTCTCCGAGCTGGTGTCCAAGGTGCCTGACGCGCAGGTGCTGGGCGACCTGGACGCCACCCTGCAGTGGGCCGGCGCCCATGGCGGCAACCCCGCCAAGGTGGGCATCACCGGCTTTTGCTGGGGCGGCCGCATCACCTGGCTTTACACCGCGCACAACAAGAACGTGAAAGCCGCCGTGGCCTGGTACGGCCGCATCGTCGGGCAGGTGAGCGAGCTCACGCCCAAACACCCGATCGACGTGGCCGGCAGCCTCAACGGCCCGGTGCTCGGCCTGTACGGCGCGGCCGACACCGGCATCCCCCTTGACACGGTTGATAAGATGAAGGCGGCTTTGGCCGAAGCGGGCGCCAAAGGCAACGCGGCGGCCAAGGGGTCGGAATTTGTGGTGTACCCCGACACGCCGCACGCCTTCCATGCCGACTACCGGGCCAGCTACCGCAAGGGGCCGGCCGAAGACGGATGGACGCGCGCACTGGCCTGGTTCAAGCAGCACGGCGTGGCCTGAGGCCGCAGCCCGCTGCCGGCAAGGCCGCCTCCGGGCGGCCTTTTTTTGTGATTTTATGAAAGAAATATGGCCTTAGCCCCCGTGGAATGGTCATAGTTAGCTATGCTGTTAATAGCAATCTTGATGGGCACCATTGCGGCGGGCGTGGGCAGTGTGTGGGTCGCCGCGGTGCTGAGCTTTGGCGTGCTGGCGCGCTACACCCAGCACATGCTCAGCCTGGCCGCCGGCGCGCTGCTGGCCACCGCCTTCTTGCACCTGCTGCCCGAAGCGTTCGAGAGCCAGGTCAGCGCGCACGACCTGTTTTTGACGCTGCTGGCCGGGTTGGTGTTCTTCTTTCTGCTCGACAAGGCCGAGCTGTGGCACCACGGCCATGAGCACCACCACGACCACGACCACGACCACGACCACGACCACGACCACGACCACGACCACGACCACGACCACGACCACGACCACGACCACGACCACGACCATCCCGCACCCGAAGCGCGCGCCGGCGGCTGGGCCGTGTTGGCGGGCGACAGCGTGCACGCCTTTGGCGACGGCATCCTGATCGCCTCGGCCTTCGTGGCCGACCTGCGCCTGGGCGTGATCGCCTCGCTGGCCGTGCTGGCGCACGAGGTGCCGCACCACATGGGCGATCTGGTGGTGCTGCGCGGCGGCAGCCGCAACCGCCGCGCCGCGGTGGTCAAGGTGTCGCTGGCCGGTGCCGTCACCGCGCTGGGCGGCGTGCTGGGTTACTTTCTGGTGGGCCAGCTCGAAGACAGCCTGCCGTACTTTCTGGCCATCGCGTCCAGCAGCTTTGTGTATGTGGCGCTGGCCGATTTGATCCCCCAACTGCAAAAACGCCTGGGCGCCCGCGACACCGCCGCCCAGATCGCCTGGCTGCTGGTCGGCATCGCGCTGGTCACGGCCGTTGGCGCGCTGGCGCACGCGCGTTGAGGGTGTGCTTGAACCGCTCCGGAGCCACGTCACCTTAAAAACCTCCACCGTGCGGGTCAAGCGGCTGCCGGACTGACGCCAACACGCTGGCGCCGTCGCAACCCTCTTTCTTTACACTCCCCGCCATGAGCCAGATCCTCATTCACGACTACCTCAAGCAGCTCGACCTCATCAAAAAGGTCAGCGGCTCCAGCCGCGAAACCATCATCCGCGAGGCCTTCAAGGATTTGCTCAAGGCCTGGGGCCGTCAGCACGACCTGATCTTCCTCGCCGAATACCCGCTCAAAACCGCCACCAAAACCAACATCGCCGTCGATGGCGCGCTGCTGCACGAACTGCGCATGCCGCTGGGCTATTGGGAGGCCAAGGACGCCGATGACGACCTCGATGCCGAGGTCAGCAAGAAATTCAAGAAGGGCTACCCGCAGGACAACATCATCTTCAGCGACGATGCGCTGGCCGTGCTGTGGCAGAACCGGCAGGAGGTGCTGCGCTGCGACATGACCGACACGCAGGCCTTGTCCAAACTGCTCAAGCTTTTTTTCAGTTTCGAGCGGCCCGAGATCGCGGGCTTTCGTGCCGCCGTAGCGCAGTTCAAGACCGACCTGCCCGCCGTGCTGGATGCCCTGCGCGACATGATCGCGCACGAACACACCCAAAACCCGGGATTCCGCGCGGCCGAGACCAAATTCCTTGCCCACGCGCAGGAAGCCATCAACCCGCTGCTTTCCGACGCCGACGTGCGCGAAATGCTCATCCAGCACATCCTCACCGAAGAAATCTTCGCCAAGGTGTTCGACGACAGCGATTTTCACCAGCACAACAACGTGGCGCGTGAGCTGTATGCGCTGGAAGGCGCGTTTTTCACCGGTGCGCTCAAGAAGCAGACGCTCAAGGGCCTGGAAACCTATTACGCCGCCATCCGCGCCGCCGCCGCGCAGATCAGCAGTCACGGCGAGAAGCAGACTTTCCTGAAAATCATTTACGAAAACTTCTACAAGGTCTACAACACCAAGGCCGCCGACCGGCTGGGCGTGGTCTACACCCCCAATGAGATCGTGCGCTTCATGATCGACGGTGCCGACTGGCTGTGCGAAAAGCACTTTGGCAAAAACCTGATCGACAAGGACGTGGACATCCTCGACCCGGCCACCGGCACCGGCACCTTTATCAGCGAACTGCTGGAGCACTTTCGCGGCCAGCCCGCCAAGCTCAAGCACAAATACCGGCACGAACTGCACGCCAACGAGGTCGCCATCCTGCCGTATTACGTGGCCAACCTGAACATCGAAGCCACCTACGCCGCCATCACTGGCGAATACGCCGAATTTCCCAACCTGTGCTTTGTGGACACCCTGGACAACGTGGGCCTGCACACCGCGCAGCGCGGCAGCGTGCAAGACCTGTTTGGCAGCGTGAGTGAAGAAAACGTGGCCCGCATCAAGCGCCAGAACAGCCGCCGCATCAGCGTCGTCATTGGCAACCCGCCCTACAACGCCAACCAGGCGAATGAGAACGACAACAACAAAAACCGCGAATACCCGGACATTGACCAGCGCATCAAGGCCACCTACATCGCCGAGAGCACCGCGCAGAAAACCAAGCTCTACGACATGTACGCCCGCTTCTTCCGCTGGGCCAGCGACCGGCTGGATGCGAACGGCGTGCTGGCCTTCGTCACCAACCGCAGCTTTATTGAGAGCCGCACCTTTGACGGTTTTCGCAAAACCGTGGCGCAGGAGTTTGCCGACATCTACGTGGTTGATCTGGGTGGCGACGTGCGCGCCAACCCCAAACTCAGCGGCACCCGGCACAACGTGTTCGGCATCCAGACCGGCGTGGCGATCAGTTTCATGGTCAAGCGGGCGCAGTCGACCAAAGACAAGAAGCCCGCTCGCGTGCATTACCTGCGCCGCCCCGAGCTGGAAACCGCCGAGGAAAAACTCAGCTTCCTCGCCAGCCACCCCATGCGCGGCCTGGCGTTTGACGAGGTGCAGCCCGACAAGAACGCCAATTGGGTCAACCTGACGAACAACGACTTTGAGACGCTGCTGCCGCTGGCGAGCAAGGAGACCAAGGCGGCGAAGACGGCGGCGAAGGAGCGGGCGATTTTCAAACTGTTTTCGCTGGGCGTTGTGACCAACCGGGATGAATGGGTGTACGACGAGCACGATGAACATCTTGAGCGAAAGACCCGCCACCTGATCGATGCCTACAACGCGGAAGTGAAGCGACAGAAGGGCGGTGGCACGGGCGACCTGGGAAGCACCATCAAGTGGACGCGAGCGGTGAAGGCCGACTTGCAGAAGGGAACGCCCTACGCGTTTGACAAAGCGGCCACCATCGAAGCGTGCTACCGCCCGTTCGTGAAGCGGCGGCTGTACTTCCATCCGAAACTCAACGAAATGCAATACCAGCTGCCTTCGATTTTTGGTGCCGGTGGTGCCAAAAACCGTTGCATTGTTCTCACCGATTCAACGGCGCAGAAGCCGTGGATGACCTGCGCCGTTGAACAAGTACCTGATCTGCATTTCGTCGGCGCGGCAGCTGGGTCTGTTTGCATTCCGATCCAGCGCTTCGCACCCAATGGAAGCCTCTCTGACAACATCACCGACTGGGCCCTCAAGCAATTCACCACCCACTACAAAGAAGCGGCTTCGACAGGCTCAGCCCGAACGGGTGCAGGCAAGGGGAAGAAGATCACCAAGGAAGCCATCTTCCACTACTGCTACGCCGTGCTGCATGACCCGCTGTACCGCGAAAAATACGCGCAGAACCTGAAGCGCGAGTTTCCGCGCATCCCGTTCTATGCGCAGTTCTGGCAGTGGGCGGCGTGGGGCGAGGCGCTGATGGCGCTGCACATCGGCTATGAAACCGTGGCGCCCTTCGCGCTGGCGCGCCACGACGAGCCCGACGCCAAGGCCCGCGCTGCCGGGCTGCAGCCGAAGGCGCTGCTCAAGTCCGACCCGGTGGCCGGCACCCTCACGCTCGACACCGAAACCACCCTGCGCGGCGTGCCGCCCGAGGCCTGGACCTACCAACTGGGCAACCGCTGCGCCCTCGACTGGGTGCTGGACCAGTACAAAGAGAAAAAACCCAAAGACGCAACCATCCGCGAGAAGTTCGACACCTACCGCTTCTGTGATCACAAGGAAAAGGTGATCGACCTGCTGCTGCGCGTGACCACCGTGAGCGTGGAGACGGTGCGGATCGTGGCGGCGATGAAGGCGGCGGGGCGGTAGCGATTGGGGGCAGAAAGTGCTGGCTTTGGAACATTCGCGCGGTTGTTGTATCCTAGATCCCAAATGAGACTATTTCAGTTTCATTTGGCAAGGAGCAGACTGTGGCCGTTCAAAGTGCGGCGTCCTCAGCGGGCGCAAAAGTCAAGAAGAGCCGGGTGCCGTCGGTTGCTGAACCTGCGGCGGGTTACGACGTCGTGGCCAAGGTTGGACGGGTGCGAAACATCCCGATCGACCCGAAAGGGGTTGCGCGCCCCGCCCATCAGAGGGTGGATCAAGGTGGCGTTTTGGCGTATATGCCCGAGCGGCTGGATGTTTTCGTGCGCGGGGTGAACCAGGCGCCCCCGATGCAGTTGCTGGAGACCGAGCGCGCGGGCGTCGATGCCGCTTTCCTGGGTGATCTGGCAAAACGCATGGATGTCTCCTATTCACACCTGGCAGAAACGGTGGGCATCCCCAAGGCCACCGCTGCGAGAAAACTTGCCAGGAACGAGATGATCGACGGGGCTGCAGCGATTGCCCTGGCCCGATTGCTGGCCATTGCCAACGAGATTGTGGAGGACAGTACGGCGCCGGAGGCGAAAAAATTCAACACGGCCAAATGGCTTGGCCAGTGGATTGAGCGCCCTCAGCCGGCCCTGGGCGGTCGCAAGCCATCCGAGCTGCTGGACACGCCGACGGGTGTGTCCATGGTGACGAAGCTGCTGGGGGCGATTCGAAGCGGAGCCTACCAGTGAAGCTGTGGCGGATTGCGGCGCAAACCCGCCAATATTCAGCAACCGACCTGAGCGGGAAGGGCGCTTCGATCAGTCCGGGCCGATGGAACCATGAGTCGGAGGCGGTGGTGTACAGCGCACCGACCATTGCCATTGCCGTTCTGGAGACGGCTGCGCACATCGACGATGCCGGTCTGCCTCTGGACCGGTATCTGGTTGAAATCGATGTGCCGGCGGCGGTCTGGAAGGCGCGCCTCACGATGGCGGCCGCCGAGCTGCCGCCGCAATGGGATGCCATCCCGGCGGGCATGGCCAGTACGATGGTTGGCTCTCGGTGGCTGGCCGACCAGAAGTCGGCGATCCTGCTGGTGCCTTCGGTCATCGTGCCGGAGGAGTTCGCCGCGCTCATCAATCCGGCACACCCGCAGGCTGCGGCAATCCAGGCTCGGGCGGTTCGGAGGTTCGAATACAACCGGCTGTTCAGGCGTTGACGAAGGGCGTTGGAGGATCGCCGCGCCGTGGCCCATGAATACTTCTATATCAATAGCAAACTATGACCATTTGGCGGGGGCTAGAGGCATATTTTGTTCATAATTTTTAAAAAACACCGCCTTGAAGCCGCAGGGCGCCCAGGCGGCGCCCCACGGCCCCTGATCAGGCCACGCGCCGCAGCGATTGCGGCGCGGCTCCGGCGTGGTTCAGCAGACAGCCGAACAGGTTTTTGGGGTCGGCCATGTCGGGGATCAGCGCCAGGGTTTCGCCCAGGCCCAGTTCGGTGGCGGCGTCGCGCAGGAAGCGCAGGGCCGACAGGTCTTCCAGCGCAAAGCCGACCGAGTCGAACACGGTGATGTCGTCAGCCCGGGTGCGGCCGGGCTGCGTGCCGGCCAGCACCTGCCAGAGTTCGGTGACGGCGAAGTCGGCGGGCATGTGCTGGATGTCGCCTTCCACGCGGGTTTGCGGCGGGTATTCAACAAACACGCGGGCGGCGCGCAGCACGTCGGGGTGCAGTTCGGTCTTGCCGGGGCAGTCGCCGCCCACGGCGTTGAGGTGCATGCCGGGCGCGATCATCGCGGGGGTGATGATGGTGGCGCGGGCCTTGTCGGCGGTGACGGTGGTCACGATGTCGGCGCCGCGCACGGCCTCGGGCGTGCTGACGCACACGGTCACGCCCAGGCCTGTGCCTTGCAGGTTGGCCACGAGCTTGGCGGTGGCCTGCGGGTCCACGTCAAACAGCCGCACCTCTTCAATGCCCAGCAGATGGTGGAAGGCCAGCGCCTGGAATTCGCTTTGCGCGCCGTTGCCGATCAGCGCCATCACCCGGCTGTCGGGGCGGGCCAGGGCCTGCGCGGCCACGGCCGAGGTGGCGGCGGTGCGCAGCGCGGTGGTCAGGGTGAGTTCGCTCAGCAGCTGCGGGCGGCCGGTGGCCACGTCGGCCAGCACGCCAAAGGCCATCACCGTGGGCAGGCCGATGCGGGGGTTGGCGGGGTGGCCGTTGACGTACTTGAAGCTGTAGTGGGTGGCGTCTGAGATGGGCATGAGTTCGATCACGCCGTGGGCCGAGTGGTTGCCCACGCGGGCGGATTTGTCAAAGTCGTTCCAACGCAGAAAGTCTTCGCGGATGCTGGCGGCCATGCCGTGCAGGCAGGCGGCCAGGCCCTTGCGGCGGACGATCTCGACCACGGTGTCCACGCTGAGGTAGGTGACGCCCACCGGGGTGGGGGCGCGGGCGATGGCCGGCGCGTCCCGGGTTGCGGTGGCGGCAGTGGCGGCAGAAGCGGCAGAAGCGGCAGAAGCGGCGGCAATGGGGGTGAGGCGGGCGGTCATGGCAGGTCTCCTTCAACGGGTTGAAAGAAGTTTGCGCGATGCCCTTGGCAATGAAAAGTGTCAATAAATTGCTGAAATATAAAAAATACTGCCAAAATAGCAGATAAATTTGCCAAATCAACAAACCACACGATGGACGACACCGACCAGGCCCTGATATCACTGCTGCGCCAGAACGCCCGCCTGAACGTGGCCGACCTGGCCCACAAGCTCAAGGTGTCGCGCGGCACAGTCACCAACCGCATGCGCCGACTGGAAGACGACCAGGTGATCGTGGGCTATACCGTGCGGCTGCGGCCCGAGGCGCAACCCGAGCGCATCCGCGCGTGGATGGGGATTCAGGTCGAGGGCAACCAGACCCGCGTGGTCATCGCCAGCCTGCTGGGCGAGCCGGGCGTGGCCGCGCTGCACGACACCAACGGCCGCTGGGATTTGCTGGCCGAGCTGGAGGCGGCGTCGATGGCCGGGCTGTCCCAGGTGCTGGAGCGCATCCGGCTGATCAGCGGCATCCGCAACACCGAGACCAGCATTCACCTGGCGAGCTACCGCTGATATGCGTTTGCGTTCATTCAACAAGAACCGTTCGGGCTGAGCTTGGCCTGTCTTGAGCTTGTCGAAGGGTCGAAGCCCCTGCAGCCCTTCGACCCTTCGACCCTTCGACAAGCTCAGGGCGAACGGGCTATATTTTTGAATGCAAAACCGTATAAAGGGGTGCGTGGCCCGCGGCCCGGCGCCGGGCCTTTCAGGTTGCTGTGGCGGCCACCGGGCGCGGCCCGTCAAAGCTGAAGTAGAAGGTGGCGCCCTGGCCTTCGGCGGCCTCGCACCAGATGGCGCCGCCGTGGCGCTCCAGAATGCGGTGCACCGTGGCCAGGCCCACGCCGTTGCCCTCAAAGTCGTTCACGCCGTGCAGGCGGTGGAACGGCTTGAAGAGTTTGTCGGCGTGCGCCATGTTGAAGCCCGCGCCGTTGTCGCGCACAAACAGCACGGTGGGCCCGTCGGCGCTGCGGGGCAGGGCGCCAAACGCGATGTGCGCCTGCGGCGTGTGCTGGCTGTACTTCCAGGCGTTGCCGATCAGGTTTTCCAGCACGATGCGGGCCCAGGGCAGGTCGCAGCGCACGGTCACGTCGGGCTCAATCTGCACCTGCACCTGGCGCTGCGGGTGGCGCTGGCGCTCGGCTTCCATGATCTGGGCGGCGATCAGGCTCAGGTTGACGTCGGTGGGTTTGAGCTCGCTGCGGCTCACCCGCGACAGCGCCAGGATGTCGGTGGTGATCTGCTCCATGCGCGCGGTGCCCAGCAGCACGCGCTGGAACAGGCGCTGCTCGTCCTCGCCCAGCCGGTCGGCCAGGCGGCGTTGCAGCAGGTGGGTGAAGCCGTTGATGGTGGTCAGCGGGGTCTTGAGGTCGTGCGAGACCGAGTACGCAAACGACTCCAGCTCGGCGTTGAGCGACTCCAGCTGCGCGGTGCGGTCTTTCACGCGCTGCTCCAGCGCGTCGTGCAGGTCCTGGATCTGGCGGTCGCGCCGCAGCCGGGTGAGTTCGGCGTTGCAGCGGCTGGCAAAGATCTGGATCAGCGCGTCGCGGTCGGCCGACGGCGCCAGCGGCTGGCGCCACATGGCGTTGAGGATGCCGACCGGTGTGCCGTCGGCGTCGCGCAGCGAAACGCCCATGTAGGCCTTGAACCCCCCCTCGGACAGGAAGACGTCGGTCGGGAACAGGCGGTCCACGTCGTCCTGGTATTTGCACAGCTGCGGGCCGTGCAGGGCTGTGGCGCAGGGCGTGCCGGCCAGGTCGTAGGTGATGTTGGCGGCGATCTCACCGTCGACCATCATGGCCAGCGAGTGGACGGTCAGGGCGGCGTTGTCGCTGATCTCGCCGACCATCACCACGTTGGCCTGGATGGCGTGGCCCAGGTGGGTGACGAGCGAGCGGAAGAACGCCTTGCCAGTCTGGCCTGACACGCCACGGGCGATGTCGAGCAGCATTGCTTCGCGCTGCTTTTGCTCGGTGATGTTGATGGTGCAGGCCAGCACGCATTCTTCGTCGTCAATTTCGATCACTTCGGCCCAGATGCGGCAGTCGGTCAGCCCGCCACTCTTGCTGCGAAAGCGCACGTCGTAGGCACTGATGCGCCCGGTCTGGCGCAGTGCGGCCACGTAGCGCTCGCGGTCCTGCGGGGTCGGCCAGACGTTTCCGTCGGCCGAACTGGACGCCAGCAGTTCTTCACGGGTGTAGCCCAGCACCTGGGTCTGGGCTTCGTTCACCTCAAGGTATTTGCCGTCGCGCAGCCGCGAAATGACCATGGCTACCGGCACGAAATGGAAGCCTTTGGAAAAACGCGCTTCAGAGCGGCTTAGTTTGTCTTCAACGTGTTTGCGCCGGGCCAGATCGTCGGTGGCCTGCGCCAGTGCCTGGATGGCGATCTGGCGCGTGTGATAAACCCCCAGCGCGGTGATGACGAGGATCAGGGGGAAGCTCAACCACGTGGTCAGGCTGATGATGGTGATGGGCGACGGCATCAGCCCGGCGACCTCGGCATAAGCGAGCGCGCCAATGAGCGCCAGCCCGATTGCCACGACCGCAATCAAGGCCCGCAGGCTCAGGAACGTGCCCCCCGCCACGATGCCGGCGAACATGACCAGTATGCCGTTGCTGCGCACCATGCCGTAGCCCCAGGAGTCGTAGGCCCCCAGGGCCAGCACGGACATGACAAACAGGAAGGCCGACCCGCTGAAATGTCCCCGGCGCAGCAGTGCCCAGCTTGCCACAATGGACAGCCACAGCAGGCTCATGGAAATCGTGCCAGGCAAGGACCTCGGGGTCATGGCGCCGCCACTCACCAGACGGGCCAGTATCAGCGCGGTCAGGCCAAGCAGGGAAATCCGCAGGATCAGGGTCAGCGCTCGTTGTTGCTGTGCTTCCAGCACCGTCGCGGTTGGGTCCGGCAGGGAGGGTGTGGCGTTCATGAAGCGGGTGTGTCAAAAGAGAAGAAAAACGTGCTGCCAACCGCGAGTGTGGACTCGCACCGGATGGCGCCCCCATGGCGCTCCAGAATGCGGTGCACCGTGGCCAGGCCGATGCCGGTGCCCTCGAATTCGCTGGCGCCGTGCAGCCGGTGAAACGGCTTGAAGAGTTTGTCGGCGTAGGCCATGTCAAAGCCCACGCCATTGTCCCGGACGAACAGCGTTTTACGGCCGTCTGCGGTGGCGGGCAGGGCGCCAAATTCGATGCGCGCCTGCGGCTGGCGACGCGAGTACTTCCAGGCGTTGCCGATCAGGTTGTCGAGCACGATGCGGGCCAGGTGGGGGTCGCAGTGCGCGGTGATGCCCGGGGGCACGGTGAATTCGACCTCGCGCTCGGGTGCGCTTTGGCGCAGCTGTTCCTCAATGGTGCGCACCATGGCGCTGAGGTCAACGCGCTGCAACGTCAGCTCGCCCCGGCTGACCCGGGCCAGCGTCAGCATGTCGCTGGTGAGCTGCTCCATGCGCGCGGTGGCGGCCAGGATGCGCTGGAACAGGCGCTGCTCGTGGTCGGTCAGCCGGGGGCCCAGCTGGCGGGTCAGCAACTGGGTGAAGCCATTGATGGCCGTCAGCGGCGACTTGAGGTCGTGCGACACCGAGTACGAGAACGACTCCATCTCGGCGTTCAGCGTCTGCAGCTCGGCGGTGCGTTCACGCACGCGTTGCTCCAGCGTTTCGTTGAGCTGCTGGATGTCGCGGTCGCGCCGCATGCGGATCAGTTCGGCATTGGTTCGGCTGGCAAAGATGGACAACAGCGCTTCCTGGTCGGTGGAACGCTGGATGGGCTGGCGCCACAACGCGCACAGCACGCCGATGGCGGTGCCGTCGGCGTCGCGCAGCGCCACGCCCATGTAAGCCTGGCAGTGGTAGCGGCGGACGGCGGCACTTTGGGGGTATTTGAGCCCCAGCCCGTCTTCGTCAACGTACAGGCCGTGTTGCGCCAGTACCGCGCCGGTCGGTGTGCCTGGCAGTGGGTAGTCGCCGTAGTCCGTCAGCACACCATCCATTGTGGCGGCGAGCGGGTGCATCATGTCGGGGCGCGTGACTTCCCCCACCACCACCACGTCGGCCTCGATGGCCCGGCCCAGCTGCAGCACCAGCGAGTGGAAGAACGCCGAACCGGTCTCGCCGGAAACGCCTTGGGCCACGTCCAGCAGCAAGGATTCCCGCCGCTTTTCCGCGGAAATGTTGACGAGGTCGGTCAGCACGCAGGGTTCACCGTCGATGTCGATGCGTTCGACCCAAAGCCGCACCGGGACCACCTCGCCGGTCTTGCTGCGCATGCGGGTTTCGTAGGCGACCAGACGCCCTTTCAGTTGCAGCGCGCGAACGTAGTCCTCGCGATCCTGTTCGGTGATCCAGACCCCGACTTCCACCGAGGTCTTGCCAAGCACGTCGTCCCGGGTGTAGCCGAGCACCTGTTCGTTGGCGTCGTTGACCTCGATGAGCCGGCGGTCCGACAGGCGTGTGATGGTCTTGCCCATGGGACTGAGCATGAAGGCCTTGGCAAAACGTTCCTGGGAACTGACGAGCAGCGCCCGCGCCTGCATCTCGCGCGTCACGTCAGTGATGATGGACACGACCATGCGGTCTTCGCCCTCGCCGGCGTATTCGGCGGACAAAAGCACGTCCATGGTGCCGCCGTCCTTGCGCCGGATGCGGCCGGCAAAATGGTCGAGTCGGCCACCTTCGGCTGAGAACTTGCGCCGCAGCGCGTCGCGCGTCTCGGGAGAGGCCCAGAAGTTGACGTCGTTGCGGCCGAGGATGTCTTCGCGCGGGTAACCGTAAACGCGTTCGAACGCCTGGTTGATTTTGAGGTAAGTCCAGTCGGAGGCCCGCTGCACCGTGATGACGGTGGGGCTGTGGTCAAAGATGCGGGCCATCTGGTCCTGGCTGGCGCGCAGTTCGCGTTCCACCCGTTCGCGCTCGCGCAGGGCGCTGCGCGCGTCTTCCAGGGCCGACAGCACCGTTTGCTGGTTGTGGTAAATGCCCAGCGCGACCACGACCAGGATCAATGTGTGGACGATCCAGACCTTGACCGTCACCTCCATGTTGTCGCGGTGCATCAAGCCGGCGATTTCGGCCCACGTCAGGGCACCCAGCGCCAGCACGCTGATCGCCACCGCTGCAATCAACCCCTTGCGCGGCAAAAACAGGCCGGCTGCGGCCACCGCCGCGACAAACGCAAACGCGCCGGCACTGCGCACCGACCCGTAGGCAATGATGCCCAGCACACTGAGCACGATGATCGACGCGACCATGACGTAGGTCACCAGCACCGAATGGCCGCGCCGGTGCAGCAGGTACATGGTCACGGTGACCGCCAGCATGGCCAGCAGGGTGGCCTTTTCGGCGGGCGTGTCGTGCAGCAGCCACGAAATGACCACCAGAATGGGCAGCGCCACCAGCAGACACTTGAGGAAAATGTCCACCACCAACGCGTGGCGGCGCGTGATGGCGTCTGCGGCGCTGGCCTGCGGCGGGGGCTCGGTAGAGGACGGCATGGGCGCAGATCGGGAGCGGAAGGATGCGAAAGTGGGCAATGCGGTGGCGTCGGTCAGCATCGTAGGGCGGATGCCGTCCCTATCCTACCCCCGGCTACCCCGGGGCGGTCGCAAGCCAGCAGCACCGCGGCGACCCATCGGGCCTCAAATCAGGGCCTACCCCGGTCTATCGGCTTGCCACGGTGGCTCTGAAGGGCCGTGGGTTTCAGCCCTGGGCCGCGGGTCGGCTGGGGTTGCTGCACCACTCGCTCCAGCTGCCCGCATAGAGCCCGGTGGGTCCGAACCCCGCGATTTCCATGGCCAGCACATTGGGCACGGCGCTCACGCCGCTGCCGCAGTGGTGCACCACGCTGGCGGCGTCGCGCCCGCCCAGCAGGGCTGCAAATTCGGTCTTGAGCGCGGCGGGTGACTTGAATTGGCCGTTGGCGTCGAGGTTGAGCGAAAACGGCCGGTTGAGCGCGCCGGGGATATGCCCAGCCACGGGGTCGAGCGGTTCGACTTCGCCGCGAAAACGTGGCGCGGCGCGCGCGTCTACCAGGGTCTGGTCGGCACGGCCCAGCTTTTGCAGCACGGTGTCGGTGGTGACCAGCTGTCGAAGTGGGGCGCCCAGTGCGAAGGTGGCAGGCGCGCGCGGCGCCTCGTCGCCAGCGCGCACGGCGCCACCCGCCGCCTGCCAGGCCTGCAGACCGCCGTCGAGCACGGCCACGGCTTCATGGCCTGCCCACTTGAGCATCCACCACAGACGGCCGCAGTAGTTGGCGCCGTTGCGGTCGTACACCACGGCCTGCAGGGCATTGGAAAACCCCGTGCGGCCCAGCCAGGCGGCAAATTTTTCGCGTGAGGGCAGCGGGTGGCGGCCGCCTGAGGCGGCGTCGGCACTGCCTTTGGCGCTCAGGGCGGTGTCGAGGTCGGCGTGCACGGCGCCGGCGAGGTGCACGTCGCGGTAGTGCTGCAACCCGGCTGGCGGCTGCATGAGGTCAAAGCTGCAGTCAAACACCATCAGCGGCGTGTGGGTGGCCTGCAGGGCCTGCAGTTGTGCGGCGGAAATCAGGGTGGTGTACATGAAGGCGCTCCGGTGGGGTTGAATCGGCTCAGCGGTCGTCGGCCGGGGCGCGGGGCACGGCGCGGGCGCGCAGCACCGTGGCCGCCATGCCGCTGAGCAGGATGATGCCCATGCCGGCCCAGCCGAGCAGCGGCAGGTCGTCGCCAAACAGCAGCAGGCCGTACAGCGCGCCGAACACGATGCCCGAGTATTGCAGGTTGGCCACCACCAGCGTGGCGCCCTGGCTGTAGGCGCGGGTCATGCACAACTGGCCCAGCGAGGCCAGCACGCCCACCGGGATGAGCCACAGCGCGTGGCGCCAGTCCCAGGGCGAGACGCCACTCACGACCATGCCCAGACCGCCTGCGATGGCCGAGCCCACGGCAAAGTAGAAGACGGTGCGGGTCTCGGGCTCGCCGAGCTTGCCCAGCGCCATGACCTGCATGTAGGCAAAGGCGGCGGTGAAGCCCGAGAGCAGGCCCACCAGGCCAGCAAAGAGCTGGTCTTGCGCGAGGTTGGGGCGCAGCATCATGATCACCCCGGCAAACCCCGCGAGCACGGTCAGCACCAGCGGCCCTTGCTGGAGCGCGGCGCGGGTGCCGTCGCGCGGGTTCCAGGCGATGAGCGCGCCGCCCACCACAAACGCGGCGACCCAGACGCTGCTCATGTAGTTGAGCGTCATGGCCGTGGCCAGCGGCAGACCGGCAATCGCATAAAACCAGGCGCCCAGCGAGATCACGCCCACCAGGCTGCGCCAGGCGTGCATGCCGGGGTAGCGCGTGGTCAGGCGGATGCGCTGGCGCCGCGCCAGCACGGCCATGAACACCATGCCCAGCAGGCCGCGGTAAAAAACCAGTTCGGCGCTGTGAAACCAGGCCGACGCGAACTTGACGCACACCGCCATGGTGGCGAAGAAGAACGCCCCCAGCACCATCCACAGCGCGGGGTTGCGGTGGGCCGGTTGTGCGGGGCGCGGGTCGCCGTCAGGGGTGTTCATGTGAAATTATGAACAAAATATGCCTGTATCCCCCGCCAAATGGCGATAGTTTGCTATTGAAACAGGAATAAATCAGAGGGCGACCCGGGCCCGGTACCACTCGTGGAAGTGCTGCATGCCGTCTTCCATGGGGCTCTGGTAGGGGCCGGTTTCGTTGTCGCCGCGCTGCATCAGCGCCTTGCGGCCCGCGTCCATGCGCAGCGCGATCTCGTCGTCTTCCACGCAGGTTTCCATGTAGGCGGCCTGCTGGGCTTCGACCAGCTCGCGCTCGAAGGCGGCGATGTCCTCGGGGTAATAGAACTCCACCATGTTCAGCGTTTTTTGCGGGCTGATGGGGTGCAGGGTGGACACGGTGAGCATGTGCGGGTACCACTCGACCATGATGTGCGGGTAGCAGGTGAGCCAGATCGCGCCCTGGCGGGGCGGCTGGCCGTTGCGGTAGGCCAGCAGGGCCTTTTGCCAGCGCTCGTAAACCGGTGAGCCGCCCGTGGCATCGGCCTTGCCCAGGCGGTTGGCCACGCCCACGGTCTGGACCGAATGGTTTTCGCCAAATTCCCAGCGCAGGTCGTCGCAGGTGACAAAGCCGCCCAGCCCCGGGTGGAACGGGCCGACGTGGTAGTCCTCCAGATAGACCTCGATGAAGGTCTTCCAGTTGTAGTGGCATTCGTGGAGTTCGATGCGGTCGAGCACATGGCCGGAAAAATCCAGGTCGGCGCGCGGGCCCATGGCGGCCAGATCGGCGGCCACGTCTAGACCGTCGGGGGTTTGCTCGAACAGCAGGCCGTTCCACGACTGCAGCGGGTAGTTGTTCAGGTTCAGGCAGGGGTCGTGCGAAAAATGCGGCGCCCCCAGCAACTGGCCCCCGGGGGCGTAGGTCCAGCGGTGCAGCGGGCACACGATGTGGCCGCCGCTGGGCGCGTGCGCGCCCGCCAGCGTGCCGCGGCCCTTGAGCATGACGGCCTGGCGGTGGCGGCAGACGTTGGAGATCAGTTGCACCCCCTGCGGCGTGCGCACGAGCGCGCGGCCCTCGCCCTCCTGGGGCAGGGCGTGGTAATCGCCGACATTCGGTACCGCCAGTTCGTGCCCCACATAACGGGGCCCTTGCTGGAAGATGGTGGCCATCTCGCGCTGGAACAGCGCCTCATCGAAGTAGCTGGAAACTGGTAGTTGGCTTGTGGCCTGCTGCAGTTGAAGACTTAAATCAGACATCACGTCCTGACCTAGAGACTCCCCCTATGAAGGGGCAGGTGGTAAGCGCCGGGGCGCGGGGATGCAAGGGGGCCGGTCAAACCGGCAAAAGAGGGGCGATTGTACCCGCCGGGTGGGTCGGTGAGGCCATGCCCTGTCGTCACCGAAGGAATTGCCTGGCGGCCGGCGTGCGCCGCGAATCCCGGGGCGCACGCTGCGGTGGCCAACCCGTCGCCGGGGCAGGCGACCCGCGCGCCGCCTAAAATCAGCCTTTTGCGGCTTTCCCCCATTGAATGTGAACGCGCCATGGCCAAGGCTTCTGCAACCCCATCCCTTCCCGCACCACCGGCCAGCTATGAAGCTGCGCTGCAGGAGCTGGAGCAACTTGTGAGCCAGCTCGAATCGGGCCAGCAGCCGCTGGAGCAACTGCTGGGCGGCTACCAGCGCGGCGCCCAGTTGCTGAAGTTCTGCCGCGACCAGCTCGAAGCCGTTGAAAACCAGATCAAGGTGCTGGACCACGGCGTGCTGTCGGACTTGCCGTCCGACGCGGTTTAAGCCGGGGACGCGCGGGTGACTGAACTCCCTCCCTTCGATTTGCGCGCCTGGAGCGCGCGCCACCTCGACGCGGTCGAGCAGGCGCTGGCCCGCTGGATCTCCCCGGCCGGGCCCGGCGGCCTGGGCGAGGCCATGCGCTACGCCGTGCTGGACGGCGGCAAGCGGCTGCGCCCGCTGCTGGTGCTGGCCGCCTGCGACGCGGTGGGCGGCAACCCGAACGCGGCCCTGCGCGCGGCCTGTGCGGTGGAGCTGATCCACGCCTATTCGCTGGTGCACGACGACATGCCCTGCATGGACAACGACGTGCTGCGCCGCGGCAAGCCCACGGTGCACGTGAAATTTGGCGACGCCACCGCGCTGCTGGCTGGCGACGCGTTGCAGGCGCTGGCGTTCGAGCTGCTGACCCCGACCGACGGCAGCGTGCCCGACGCCATGCAGGCTGTACTGTGCCGGTTGCTGGCCCGCGCGGCGGGCCATGACGGCATGGCGGGGGGGCAGGCGATCGATCTGGCCAGCGTCGGCCAGCCACTGAGCGAAGCCCAATTGCGCGAAATGCACCGCCTCAAAACCGGCGCGCTGCTGCAGGGCAGCGTGATGATGGGCGCCGCTTGCCAGACGGACCACGGCGCGGCGGGCGCACTTGCCGAGGCCGCGCTGAAGGAGTACGGTGCGGCCATCGGACTGGCTTTCCAGGTGGTGGACGACATTCTGGACGTGACGGGTGACTCCGCCACGCTGGGCAAGACGGCCGGCAAGGACGCCGCGCACGACAAGCCGACCTACGTCTCGCTGCTGGGGCTGGAGGCCTCGCGCGCGTATGCTCAGGCTTTGCTGGGGCAGGCGCGGGGGGCGCTGGCGGCTTGCGGTCTGGCCGATACGCGCGCTCTGGCCGCGCTGGCCGACGCCGTGGTCCACCGGGCCAGCTGAGGGTGCCCATGTGTGATTTTTGTGTAAATTTTTGCCATTAGCCCCCGTCAAATGGTAATTGTTAGCTATAAACAAGATAGCAAATGTCGAACCTGATTCCCTCGCTGCTGCAAGACATCCACGAACCCGCAGACCTGCGAAAGCTCTCGCGCGCGCAGCTCAAGCCCCTGGCCGACGAGCTGCGCAGCTTTTTGCTGCACAGCGTGGCCCAGACGGGCGGCCACCTCAGCTCCAATCTGGGCACGGTTGAACTCACGGTGGCGTTGCACTACGTGTTCAACACCCCGCACGACCGGCTGGTGTGGGATGTGGGCCATCAGACCTACCCGCACAAGATCCTCACCGGGCGGCGCGAGCGCATGCACACGCTGCGCCAGTTTGGCGGCTTGTCGGGTTTTCCGCGCCGCGACGAAAGCCAATACGACACCTTCGGTACCGCGCACTCGTCCACCAGCATCTCGGCCGCCCTGGGCATGGCCCTGGCGGCGCGGCAAAAGGGTGAATCGCGCCACGCGGTGGCCGTCATCGGCGACGGCGCCATGACCGCCGGCATGGTGTTCGAAGCCATGAACAACGCGGGCGTGGCCGACTGCCCGATGCTGGTGGTGCTCAACGACAACGACATGTCCATCAGCCCGCCGGTGGGCGCACTCAACCGCTATCTGGCCCAGCTCATGAGCGGGCAGTTCTATTCGGCGGCCAAAAATGTGGGCAAGAACGTGCTGCGGGTCGCGCCGCCCCTGCTCGAACTGGCCAAGCGCCTGGAGCAGGGCGCCAAGGGCATGGTGGTGCCGGCCACGCTGTTCGAGAAATTCGGTTTCAACTACATCGGCCCGATCGACGGCCACGACCTGGATTCCCTGATCCCCACGCTGGAGAACATCAAGCACCTGATGGCCACCCACAACGGGCCGCAATTCCTGCACGTGGTCACCAAAAAGGGCCAGGGCTACAAGCTGGCCGAGGCCGACCCCATCACCTACCATGGGCCCGGCAAGTTCGACCCGTCGGTGGGCATCGTCAAGCCGGCGGTCGGCGCCCCGCCGCCCAAACCCACGTTCACCCAGGTGTTTGGCCAGTGGCTGTGCGACATGGCCGAAAAAGACCAGCGCCTCGTGGGCATCACGCCCGCCATGCGCGAGGGTTCGGGCATGGTCGAATTCGAACGCCGCTTTCCCGGCCGCTATTACGACGTGGGCATTGCCGAGCAGCACGCCGTCACGTTTGCAGCGGGGCTGGCCTGCGAGGGGCTCAAGCCGGTGGTGGCCATTTACTCGACCTTCCTGCAGCGCGGCTACGACCAGCTGATTCACGACGTGGCGCTGCAAAACCTGCCCGTGGTGTTTGCGCTGGACCGTGCCGGCCTGGTGGGGGCCGACGGCGCCACCCATGCCGGGGCCTACGACATCGCCTATCTGCGCTGCATCCCCAACATGGCCGTGGCCTGCCCGGCGGACGAGCAGGAGTGCCGCCAGCTCCTGACCACCGCGTTCGAACAGAACCAGCCGGTGGCCGTGCGCTACCCGCGCGGCGCCGGTGTCGGCGCGGCCACCACCGCCGACCTGACGGCCCTGCCGTTCGGCAAAGGTGAAATCCGGCGCGAAGGCAAGGGCGTTGCCATCCTCGCGTTTGGCACACTGCTTCACCCGGCCCTGCAGGCGGCCGAGGCACTGCAGGCCACCGTGGTGAACATGCGCTGGGCCAAACCGCTGGATGTGGCCCTGCTGCTGGACGTGGCGGCCCGCCATGAGGGGCTGGTGACGCTGGAAGAGGGTGCCATCATGGGCGGCGCCGGCAGCGCGGTGACCGAGGCGCTGAACGCGGCCGGCATCGTCAAGCCCGTGCTGCAGTTGGGGCTGCCTGACGTTTTTATCGAGCATGGCGATCCGGTGCGGCTGCTGGCGCTGCAGGGGCTGGACGCGGCTGGCATCGAGCGTGCCATCGCGCATCGATTTGGTGCCTTTTTGTCGGTTCAGCGGCCCAGTCTGAAAGTCGTGGCCTGAGACCGCGCTGCACGGTGCCGGACGCTGCAATCGCCATAGCAGGGTGGCCGCGAGGGAAAACCCCCACCGGGTCGGCGCTGCAGGGTTTCTACAATCGGCCCTGACTGTTTCAGGTCTCCGTGCGCCATGAGCGTTCGGGTTCATCCATCAGACACACCGGAGTTAATCACCATGGATCGTCGTTCACTTATCAAGCATGCAGGCATTGCCGGCGTGCTGGCCGCTGGCGTTGCGCCGGCCGTGCATGCCCAGGCCGCCATCCGCTGGCGCATTGCGTCCAGCTTCCCCAAATCACTGGACACCCTGTTCGGCGTCTGCGACGTGTTCTCCAAGAAGGTCAGCGAAATGACCGGCGGCAAGTTCCAGATCACCACCCACGCGGCTGGCGAGCTGATGCCCGCGTTCGGCGTGCTCGACGGCGTGTCCAACGGCACCGTTGAAATGGCCAACACCGCCCCGTACTATTTCTTCGGCAAAGACCCGACCTACGCCCTCGACTGCGCCATTCCCTTCGGCCTGAACAGCCGCCAGATGACCGCCTGGATGTACGAAGGCAATGGCCTGAAGCTCACCCGTGAGTTCTATTCCAACGTGGGCATCGTGAACTTCCCGATGGGCAACACCGGCGCGCAGATGGGCGGCTGGTACCGCAAGGAAATCAATTCCGTGGCCGACCTCAAGGGCCTGAAGTTCCGCGTCGGCGGCTTTGGCGGCAAGGTGCTCGAGCGTGTGGGCGTGGTGCCCCAGAACATCCCTGGCGGCGAAATCTACCAGTCGCTGGAAAAAGGCACGATCGACGCCGCTGAATGGGTCGGTCCATACGACGACCTGAAGCTCGGCTTCAACAAGGTCGCGCCG
The DNA here is from genome assembly GCA_002842205.1 of Betaproteobacteria bacterium HGW-Betaproteobacteria-3. Lineage (GTDB taxonomy): Bacteria > Pseudomonadota > Gammaproteobacteria > Burkholderiales > Burkholderiaceae_C > PHCI01. Next base: position 58,012 of record PHCI01000021.1, read on the forward strand.
CACTACTACTACCCCGGCTTCTGGGAAGGCGGCCCGCAGCTGTCGCTGTACGTTGGCAAAAAGGCCTACGACGGCCTGTCGAGCGAATACCGGGCGATCATCGAGAACGCCGCGGCCTTTGCCCACACCGACATGCAGGCCAAGTACGATGGCCGCAATGCCGCGTCGCTCAAGCAACTCGTGGCTGGCGGCACCAAGCTGCACCGCTTCCCCAAGGACGTGATGGACGCTTCGTTCAAGTCCGCCATGGAAGTCTATGCCGAGCTCAGCGCCAGCAACCCCGCCTGGAAGAAGATCTACGCCGACTACTCGAACTTCCGCCGCGATGCGAACCTCTGGTTCCGCTTCTCGGAAGCCGCCTTCGACGACTTCATGCAGGCCCAGCGCCTGTCCTGATCGGATTTCGGGCTGCCTCTGCAGCCCGTTCCGCCCCTCCGGTGCCCCGCTTTTGCGGGGCATTTTTTTGGGCGCTTGCCGTTGTCCCTGCAAGGCCGCTGGGTGGGCAAGGCCCACGCGACACACGCCCTTGGCGCCGCGCCGTCGCCGGCTCTGAGACAATCGCCGTATGAGCGAAACACTGAACGCCGATCCCGCCGAACTGGCCAAGTTTTCCGATCTGGCCCACCGCTGGTGGGACCCGCAGAGCGAATTCCGGCCCCTGCACCAGATCAACCCGCTGCGGCTCGACTGGATCGATTCGCTGTGCCCGGTGGCGGGCCGACGCGCGCTGGACGTGGGCTGTGGCGGCGGCATTCTGGCCGATGCCATGGCGCGCAAGGGCGCTGAGGTGACCGGCATTGACCTGTCGACCAAGGCCCTGAAAGTGGCCCGGTTGCACGCGCTGGAGGCGCAGACGCCCAACGTGCAATACCGCGAGATCAGTGCCGAGGCCATGGCGCAGGAACATCCTGCGGGCTTTGACCTGGTGACCTGCATGGAAATGCTGGAGCATGTGCCCGACCCCGCATCGGTGGTGCGCGCCTGCGCCACGCTCGTCAAACCCGGGGGCTGGGTGTTCTTTTCCACCCTGAACCGCAATGCCAAGGCTTTCCTGTTCGCCATCGTGGGCGCCGAATACATGCTCAACCTGCTGCCGCGCGGCACGCACGAATACGCACGCTTTATCCGTCCCAGCGAATTGAGCCGCTACGCACGCGAGGCGGGGCTGTCGCTGTCGCAGACCCGCGGCATGGAATACAACCCGCTGACGCGCCGCTACTGGCTGAGCAGCAACACCAGCGTCAATTACCTGCTGGCGATGCGCAAGCTGTGATGGCCGCACTGCCGCTGGACCGCATCGACGCCGTGCTGTTCGATCTGGACGGCACACTGATCGACAGCGCCCCCGATCTGGGTGCGGCTGCGGACAAGATGCGCACCGACCGCGGCTTGCCCTCCCTGCCTGCCGATCGCTACCGCCCGATGGCCGGCGCCGGTGCGCGCGGCATGCTCGGTGTCGCGTTTGACATGCCGCCCGAGCATCCGGACTACGCCACACTGCGTGAGGAGTTTTTCGTCAACTACGAAAACTGCATGACGCAACGCACGTATGCCTTCGACGGCGTGGAGCGGCTGGTCGACCAACTGGTGGCGCGGCGCCTGCCCTGGGGCGTGGTGACCAACAAATCGGCCCGGTTCACCGAGCCGCTCACGCGCGGCATGCCGCTGTTCCGCACGGCGGCGACGGTGATCAGCGGCGACACCACACCGCACGCCAAACCGCACCCCGCGCCGCTGCTGGAAGCGGCCCGACGCCTGGGGCTGGCGCCCGGGCGCTGCGTGTACGTGGGCGACGATGAGCGCGACATCGTGGCAGGCCACGCAGCGGGCATGTTCACCATCGCCGCAGCCTATGGTTACCTGGGCAACGGCGGCCATATGCAGGCTTGGGGCGCGCACGCGGTGATCGATTCACCCCTGCAACTCTTGCAATTGCTGGCAAAGGCCTAAAATACGGGTCTTGGGGCTGTACTGGTTTCGACGTGGGTTGGAATCGTGTCGGTGCATGCCGAGCTGAATGCGCTCGTAAAACAGATTCAAACAAACTAACTGCAAACGACGAACGTTTCGCACTCGCTGCTTAAACACCAGTGAGCCTTACAACAGCAGGCCGATGGGCTGGGCAAGGGTAGCCTGATCGCAAGACCAGGTTGTCCAGGCTGTAAGGTTATTCACATCGGCTGGTTCTGACCCGGGTACCTTGGGCTGGAACGAGACAATAGGGTGCTGGCGTCCAGGGCAGCGTGCGGCTGCGCGGCCCTGGTGGCGAGACTCAAATCAGACCGCTAAGCATGTAGATCTGTACGAGGAAGATTTGCGGACGCGGGTTCAAATCCCGCCAGCTCCACCACACACAAGGGCTCGGATAATCTCCGGGCCCTTTTCTTTGCCTGAAATCCTCGCGCCACACGGGGTTCCGGCCATCTGTGCTGCGGGTGGCCATCAGCCGAAACGCTGGAAATCGGCCTCTTTCTCCACCAGAGCCGTCTAATCTCCGTTTGGCCTGCGGGTAGGCGCAGATGATGGTCTCGCAAAATCAAAAAACTTACGAGCTGCGGTTCATCGTCAACCAAGACCACCGGCCACCCGTGCAACTCGACAATGTGCGTCATTTGTACTAACATGGCGACAATTGATCTAACAAAAGAGGTGCTGCCATGACTGCCGTTGCATCGTCGACTTCCGCCCGCTCTGCCCGACTTGGGCTACGCGCCACCCCCGAGCAAGAGGTGGTGCTGCGCCGTGCCGCCGAGGTGGCCCACAAGTCGCTGACCGACTTCATTCTCGACAGCGCTTGCCTTGCTGCCGAGCAGACCCTGCTCGATCAGCGATTGTTCATGGTCTCGGGGAGTCAGTACCAGGCCCTGATGGATCTGCTGGATCGCCCCGAACAGGCCAATGAGGGTTTGCGTGACCTGTTTGCCCGCAAGGCGCCCTGGGATACGAAGTGACGTTGCGCGCACCAGAGCCTCTGGTCGCGCAGCATCGGCTGGAGAGTTTTGATTGCGGCAAGCCCGCGCTGAACGACTGGCTTTTGCGCCATGCCCGTCAGGCGCAGGGCAGTGGCTCAGCCAAGACCTTTGTGGTTGCCGAGGAGGATGGCCGCGTGGCGGGCTACTTCAGCCTGACCGTGGGCCAAGTCGACACGCTGGAAGCGCCGGAGCGCATCCGCAAGGGAATGGGGCAGTACCCTTTGCCAGTGGTGATCCTGGCGAGGCTCGCTGTCTCGGTGGCGGATCAGGGGCGAGGCATCGGCTTTGGCCTGCTACAGGATGCGATTCGCCGCACGATGCTGATCGCCGAGCAGGCCGACATCAGAGCCATGCTGACCCACCCCATCGATGAGGATGCCGCGAAGTTCTACACCCGGTTCGGGTTCATCGCCTCGCCACTGCGTGAGCAGCAATTGCTGCTGCTCTTGAAAGATGCCCGTCGCTGGGTACGCTGAACCATGACCATCGAATCACTGCCCACTTTCACTAAACCCGCCCGCCAACGCTGGGAGACTATCCCTGCCGAGATCCGCCAGCGGCTGCTGTCCAACGTCTGGTGCGGCCAGTGCCGTTTTGAGACAACGATCACCAATTTCAGTGGCACCATCAAGGGTGGCGACTTGCTGCTGGTGGGCAGCTGCGCCGAATGCCACGGTGATGTGGCACGGGTGATTGAGGGCGCGTAGCCCGGTCAGGTATCAAACCCCCGCTACCACCTGCCCGCCATCCCGGCGCTCGCGGGCGAGTGCCACCCCCAATGGCTGCACTTTCGGTTTCATACGGTTTCCTCCATCGCCTGCACGTCCGACCAATCCACACAAAGGCATTTCAAGGTGGTCGGCAGCGTGGCCCTCTGGTAGACTTTAAACGATCTTCATCGACTTTGACAGGCACCAACCGAGCGCCAATGCCATGAATATCGAACCGTGGGTTACCGCCGAGGATGTCGCCCAGCACTTGGGCGTGGCCAAGGACACCGTTTACCGCTGGCGGGAGCGCAAGGGTCTGCCCGCGCATCGTGTGGGGCGGCTGTGGAAATTTCAGCTTTCCGAGGTAGATGAATGGGTGCGCGCGGGCGGCGCGGATGAAGACAAAGTGAACGATTCGACAGGAAACCAAGCATGACCGGCATCCAACAACGCGCCGAACTGCAACGCCGAATCTGGCAAATCGCCAACGATGTGCGTGGCGCTGTCGACAGCTGGGACTTCAAGCAATACGTGCTCGGCACGCTGTTCTACCGCTTCATCAGCGAAAACTTCGTCAGCTATATCGAAGGCGGTGAAGTGCGCCGGGTCATTCGCGCCAGCCTGGGCAACCGGGCCAAAGAGAGCTTGCTGGTGGACTTCATCAATCAGACCGATCTGGACCCGATGGGCGACAAGGCTAGTGTGATGGATGCCTTCTTCACCTTTGCCCAAGCCGAACAGCAGCGCGAGGCGCAAGCGCTGATCAGCGCCGAAAATCTGAATACCGAAGCGGCTCGGCGCTATATCACCACCTCACTCAAGCGGGAGTTCGCCAGTGATAGCGGCACGGAGCTCAACGCTGTTCTGCCGAAGATGAGCCCGCTGAACCCGCAGTACCTGACCAAAAAGCAAAGCGTGTTCCAGAAAATCGCGGCTTTTGTTGAGAAGTTCAAAGGCGTGGGCGGCGTGATATGACCCAGCGCAAACCACCCCAGCCGCCCAAGAAATCCGAGGTTTCCATCGTCCGCTCCTCGGCGGCGGAATACCTGACGTTCATCGCCGCCAGCGGCCAAGGGGGCGTGGAAGCGGTGTACGCCGAAGAGAACGTCTGGATCACCCAGAAAATGATGGGCGTGCTGTACGACGTGAACGTGCGCACGGTGAATGAGCACCTGAAAAAAATCTTTAGCGACAACGAGCTGCAGGAAGATTCAGTTATCCGGAAATTCCGGATAACTGCCTCCGACGGCAAGAGCTACAACACCCAGCACTACAGCCTGCCTGCCATCATCGCGGTGGGCTACAAGGTCAATTCCGAGCGTGCGGTGCAGTTCCGCAAGTGGGCCACGGGCATCATCGAGCAGTTCACCATCAAGGCCTATGTGATGGATGACGAACGCATCAAGGCCGGTGGTTCAGTCCTCACTGAGCAATATTTCGAAGAGCAGCTGCAGCGCATCCGCGAAATACGCCTCTCGGAGCGCAAGTTCTACCAGAAGATCACAGACATCTACGCCACGGCGATGGACTACGACGTGACGGCACAGGCCACGAAACGATTCTTCGCCACGGTGCAGAACAAACTGCATTGGGCCATCCACGGGCAGACGGCGGCCGAGGTGGTCTATCACCGCGCCGATGCCGACCAGCCCAACATGGGCTTGACCATCTGGAAGGATGCGCCGCAAGGCAAGATCCAGAAATTCGATGTCGTGGTCGCCAAGAATTACCTGACCGAGCACGAGATGGCGCAACTCTCCCGCCTGGTCAACGCCTATCTGGATGTGGCCGAGGACATGGCGCAGCGCAAGATTCCCATGACCATGCAGGATTGGGAGACTCGCCTGAACCGGTTTATCCAGGCCACCGACCGAGAGGTTTTGCAGGACGCAGGCAAAGTCACGGCGGAAATCGCCAAGGCCCACGCCGAAAGCGAATTCGAGAAATACCGCATCGTGCAGGATCGGTTGTTTGAGAGCGATTTTGACCGGCTGCTCAACCAGATTGAGCCCAACAGTCAACCGGACATCGATGGGGATTAACGGTCAATGGCCGACTCGTCAGAGCTTGAAGCCATTCAAGCCGAAAATGCCCGCCTGATTGCGCTGCTCGAAACCCACGGCATTGAGTGGCGGTTGCCACAGCCAGCCGCAATTGCGGCTCAAGAACCAGAACCATCCCGCCTTTCCACGGCTGAAAAGGTGGCGCTGTTCCGCCATCTGTTTCGCGGGCGCACGGATGTGTACCCAATCCGCTGGGAAGGCAAGACCTCGGGCAAGTCAGGCTATGCCCCAGCCTGCGCCAACGAGTGGCGGGCCGGTGTCTGTGAAAAGCCGCGCATCAAGTGCGGCGATTGCAGCAACCGCCTGCTGATACCTCTGTCCGATGCGGTGATCTACGATCATCTGGCTGGCGAGCACACGGTCGGCGTTTATCCGCTACTGGAGGATGACACCTGCTACTTTCTGGCGGTCGATTTTGACGAGGCCGATTGGCGCGACGATGCCCGCGCCTTCATGCAGTCCTGTGAGGAGCTGGGTGTACCGGCTGCGTTGGAGATTTCGAGATCCGGCAAAGGTGCGCACGTGTGGGTATTTTTTGCCAGCCGAGTTTCGGCCCGTGATGCCCGGCGTTTGGGCACTGCGATCATCAGCCATACGTGCTCACGCACTCGGCAACTGAAGCTGGAATCCTACGACCGCCTGTTTCCGAACCAGGACACGATGCCCAAGGGTGGCTTCGGCAACCTGATCGCCTTGCCGCTGCAGAAATGGCCACGCGAGAATGGTTGCAGCGTATTCGTGGATGCCGATCTGCGCCCGTATCCGGATCAGTGGGGTTTCCTCGCCTCCATCCTGCCCATGGTAGTACACGATATCGAGCCAACCATTCTGCGTGCCACGGGTGGTGTTCATCCACTGGACGTCACCTTCATCGACGAAGAGGATCTTGCCACACCATGGAAACGCGGGGCCACGCCAGCCAAAAAGTTGTCCGTCCCGATGCCGAAGTCGTTGATGGTCACGCTGGCCAATCTGATCTATTTCGAGAAGGCTCAATTGCCACAGGCATTGGCCAACCGCCTGATTCGGCTGGCGGCATTTCAGAATCCAGAGTTCTACAAGGCTCAGGCCATGCGTATGTCCGTGTGGGACAAGCCGCGCGTCATCGGCAATGCCGAAAATTATCCGCAGCACATTGCCTTGCCCCGGGGCTGTCTCGATGCCGCGCTGGATTTACTGCGGGAAAACGGTATCGCCTGTGACCTGCGCGATGAGCGCTTCAGCGGGGAGCCAATCGATGTCTCCTTCGTCGGCACTTTGCGTCTGGACCAGGATGCCGCAGTTGCTGGGGTACTGCATCACGACACCGGCGTGCTGTGCGCCCCAACGGCCTTTGGCAAGACGGTCACCGCTGCAGCGATGATTGCGCGGCGGGGTGTGAACACCTTGGTGCTGGTGCATCGAACCGAATTGCTCAAGCAATGGCAGGAACGCCTTCAGGCTTTTCTGGGCGTGGGAAAAGGTGTGGTTGGCACCATCGGCGGTGGCAAGGCCAAGCCCACTGGCAAGATCGATATCGCCGTGATGCAGTCGGTATCCCGGCAAGGGGAAGTCAATCCACTGGTCGAAGACTACGGTCAGGTGATCGTGGACGAATGCCACCACGTTGGCGCGGCATCGTTCGATGCCATCCTGAAGCGGACCAAGGCCAAGTACGTGCTGGGCTTGACAGCAACACCCATCCGTCGTGATGGCCAGCAACCGATCATTTTCATGCAGTGCGGACCGATCCGGTACACGGCGGCCAAGCCTGCCGGTGCGCCTCACGATTTGGAAGTTTTGCCTCGTTCACGCTTCACGCGGATCGACTTGCCTACCGATGCAGGCATCCAGGACGTGTTTCGGCATCTCGCCAACGATCAGGCCAGAACGGAGGCCATCGCCGCCGAGGTGCGTGATGCCGTCGCGCAGGGACGCAAGGTGCTGGTTCTGACTGAACGCACGGAACACCTCGATGCCATCAAGGTGAAACTCGACGGTTTGCAACCAACACCGTTCGTATTGCACGGTCGAATGTCAAAAAAGCAGCGAGCGACGCTGGTGGCAGACTTGGATGCACTGCCGCCCGACGCACCCCGTGTTCTCCTGTCAACCGGCAAGCTGGTTGGCGAGGGCTTCGATCACCCGCCGCTCGACACACTGGTGCTGGCCATGCCTGTGTCCTGGAAAGGCACGCTACAGCAGTACGCAGGACGCCTGCACCGGGAACACGCCAGCAAAACCGACGTTCGGATCATTGACTTCGTTGACACTGGCCACCCGGCGTTGCTTCGGATGTGGGACAAGAGGCAGCGCGGCTACCGGGCTATGGGATATCGGCTGGATAGCCGCGGAGCCGTGGAATGACCCCGCGAAAATGCAGACGCTGTCTGCAATTTTCTCTCCCGCCCGCAGCAACCCGCAGAAGTGCTAACTAATCTAGATAGCCAGTTTTTCGGGTGGGAACCGTCCGCCACCAATAACGAAACCCCAACCGTTCTCGGTTGGGGGTTTTTCTTGCCCGATTGCACCGGTTCCCGCCTACTCGTGTAATTTTCCGCTCTGTCGACGAGTGAGCTTGGGGCTCCGCTCTTTACCTCAATGGTCACAGACCGTCAGGCCTCCTGTCGCGCCCACTTCCCGGACTGGATGCGCAGGTGCTCCTGGAACACCTTGGCAATGGGCGACAGTTGCTTGCCCTTTTGTCGGACGACGTGCCAGTTGGATTCGATGGGAAAGCCGGTGACGTCCAGAACCGATACGCCGTGCTCGGCCGCCTGACCATGCAAGGCGTGGCTGGAGACGACAGAAACGCCCAGGTCCCCGGCAACGGCTTCCTTGATGGCTTCGTTGCTGCCCAGCTCCAGCCGCAGGTTGGGCTTGAACCCGAGGCGCTTGAAGTGCGTGTCGATCGCCATCCTGGTGCCGGAACCGCGCTCGCGCAGGATGAAGCGAAGTTTGCTCAGATCATCCAGTTCGAGGTTGCGGCGCCCGGCCAAAGGGTGTGAGTTGGCAGCGATCACCACCAGTGGATTCGGCATGAAGACCTGATCTTCGACGTCGATGTCGGTGGGGGGCATTGACATGATGTAGAGATCGTCCTGGTTATCCCGCAACCGTTGAACGACGCCATCCCGGTTCAACACCTCCAGTGCGATGTCGATCTCGGGGTATCTGGCACAGAAGGTGCCAAGCAGGCGCGGCACAAAGTACTTGGCGGTGCTGACGACGGCCACCCTGAGCTTGCCGCGCGTCAGACCCTTGGTGGCGTCGATGCTTTGCTCGAACGCGGCCCAGCCGTCCGCAATGGATCTGGCTGTTCGGGCGAGATCCCGGCCCGCATCCGTCAGGTGCACCCGCCTGGAGATCACTTCATAGAGCGGCACCCCGACCGAATCGGTGACTTCTTTGAGCTGCATGGACGCGGTGGGTTGCGTGACGTGGCATTCACGAGCCGCGCGGCTGACGCTTCCTGTGTCGGCCAGGGCAAGGAACAGCCGCAGCTGCCGGAATGTGATATTCATAGATTTTTATCTATGTATTTAAATAGAAAAATCGATTTTACTAGATTAATTGGAATTCATAGCATCGGTGTCAGAAAGAGAGACTCCATGCAAAATCTGCTCGACCCCGCAATCCTGTTTTTTGTTTTTGGCGTGCTGGCGGGCACGCTCAAGTCCAACCTCGAGATCCCCCAGGCCATCTCCAAGTTCTTGTCGCTGTACCTGCTGATGGCGCTGGGTCTCAAGGGAGGGTTCGCACTGGCGCACTCAGGCCTGAGCGCCACGGTCATGGTCAGTCTGGCGGCGGCGATGCTGATGGCCTTCACCGTGCCGGTGCTGGGCTACCAGTTTTTGAAGAACCGGTTGTCACGCTTTGACGCCGCGGCGATTGCGGCGTCCTACGGCTCGGTGAGTGCCGTGACTTTCGTAACGGCCATGCAGTATCTCGAAGCCAACGCCATGAGCCCCGGAGGCCACTTGACTGTTGCGCTGGTGGTCATGGAGTCGCCGGCCATCATCGTGGCCGTATTGCTGGCCAACACGTTGCGGCACGCGCAAGCCGATGCCGTCACGATCGCTTCGTCCGGTGGCACGGCCGTGGCTGCGTTCGGGCGACCAAACCGCGGCATGCCCTTGGGCAGGATTCTTCACGAGTCGTTCACGGACGGTGCCCACCTGTTGCTGCTCGGGGCGATGGCCATCGGTTATCTCAGCGGTGATGCCGGCAAAGCCGTGATGGCCCCATTTTCCAGCGACCTGTTCAAGGGCATGCTGGCCTTCTTCCTGCTCGACATGGGCCTCATGGTGGCCAAGAACTTTGGCTCAGTGCGGGGCAAGTCGCCGGTCCTGATGGCCTACGCCAGTATCGGCCCGCTGGTTCACGCATCGATCGCACTGGCGCTGGCCGTCGTGTTGCAATTGCCGGCGGCCGACGCGGCCTTGCTGATGGTGCTCTCGGCCAGCGCCTCGTACATCGTCGTGCCAGCCGTTTTGCGCTATGCAATCCCTGAAGCCAATCCGTCGCTGTACTTCGGCCTGTCATTGGGGGTCACGTTCCCGCTGAACATCCTGTTCGGCATCCCGCTGTACACCTTTGTGGCAAGGCATTTTCTGGGGTGAGACAGGAGATTCAGCGCAGCTCTGCCTTGCGGCTGTCCAGGGGCGCAACGAACGAATCGTTCTGCTGCCACTGGGTGGACGAAAACTGGGAGGGGTAGGGGGTGGAATCCGGGAAAGTGCTGGAGTCCGCAGCGCCGCCCGAATCACTGGACAGCGGGCTCAGATCGCTGTGGCGCGTCTGACGCTGGCGCATCAGGGACGCCCGCAGATTGGTGCGCGCCTCGGCAATGGCGGCCTCGTCGCGCTCTCGGTCGCGCGTCATCGAGGCCATTTCGCCCAGGAATTCGGTGCGGATGTCGGGCAGGCGCGGCAGGTTGTTGGATTCGACCACGATGTAGGCGATGCCGCACTGGTTGAGCAGTGTCTGCTTGAGCTTCTGGTTCTTGCGTGCCAGGCCAAACCGGCCGGGCACGTCCACACAGCCGATCACATGGCCGTCCGACGCACAAACGGTGAACGTGCAATACACGCCGTTGAGCAGCTCGTACCAGTGAAGGCCGTTTTCCTTGCTGCGCGGCAGCGTGAAGCGGGTGACCGGGATCTTGATCATGACGTGGTGATCAAAGAACGCGCGGGCCAGCCAGCGCCAGACGCGTCGCTCTTCGCTGTTGGCCAGCACGCGCGGGCTCAGCGGCCAGCGCCGGGGGATGCGACGGCGCAAGCGGGCCTGGCGTCGCTGCCACCAGGCATGGCCCAGCCCGCCGAGCAGCACGCATATCGGCAGCGCGGCGACCAGAGCTAGCAGCAGACCTCCGGAATATGCGACCACAAAACCCCCTTGATTTCGGCTCAGTGTAACAACCCATTACAGCGATCGGTGTGAAGTAATTCCTTGAACTTGTGGCTTACACCGTCAGCGGGGTCGGAATTGCCAACTAGTTGGGCAATTGGGCGTTGGTATTCCGCGACAATCCGGGAATGAAATTGCTTGAACTCCAGGAAATCCTGTTCAGCCAGGGCTTTGGGACGCGCCGGATTTGTGCCGGACTGGTCCAGCAGGGGCATGTGACCGTCAATGGGCAGGTGGAAAATGACCCTTTGCGGCGACTGCAGCCGCAGGGCCTGGCCTTTTCAGTGCAGGGGGTGGCGTGGCAATACCATGCCCCGGCCTATCTGATGCTGCACAAGCCCGCGGGCACCGAATGCTCGCGCAAACCTTCGGCCTGGCCCAGTATCTATACGCTGCTGCCCAGTCCCTTGCGGCTTCGGCCCCAGAAGGGGGCGGTGCAAGGCGTGCAAGCCGTGGGGCGGCTGGACCAGGACACGACCGGTCTGCTGCTGCTGACCGACGATGGCCCCTTTATCCATCGCATGAACTCCCCAAGGCACCATGTGCCCAAGATTTACGAGGTAACACTCAAGCACGAGGTCACGGCAGACCAGGTCCAGCGCCTGCTGGCGGGCGTGGTGCTGGACGACGATCCGGCCCCGGTGCGGGCGGCCGCGTGCGAGGCCACGGCGCCCCATGCATTGAAGCTGACGCTCACCGAAGGCAAATACCACCAGGTCAAGCGCATGCTGGCCGCGGTGGGCAATCGCGTGGAGGGCTTGCATCGTTCGCAAATCGGCACGCTGACCTTGCCGCCCGATCTGGCGCCCGGCCAGTGGCGCTGGTTGACGCGGGAGGATCTGGCGCGGCTCGCGCCCTGAGGGTGCGAGAGGAAATCCGCGTTCAGGGCTGCGTGGCCAGAAAGTGCGTGACCAGCGCCGTGGTGCGTGCAGGCTGGTCCCGGTGGGGCGAATGGCCGCAGTTGGGCAGCTTTTCCCTTGTGATGGTGCCGTTCAACGGGGCGATCTCGTCGATTTGCGCCATGGTGCCATATGCATCGTCCATGCCCTGAAGGGCCAGCAGCGGCGCGGTGATGTGGCGGCATTCGGCACGGATGTCAAAGCTGCGGAATGCCTCGCTCAGCCACACGTCGTTCCACTGCCAGAAGGCGCCGTCCACGTCTGCATGAAAGCGCACCAGCCGCTGGCGCAAGGCGCCACTTAAAAAGGCAAGGCGCGCCTGCTCGATCGACTGCAGCGAGATCGGCTCGACCTTCACGTGCGGTGCCATCACCACACAGGCGGCAACCGGGTGGCGGCTGGCGTGCAGCAGGGCGATGCTGGCGCCGTCCGAATGGCCCAGCAGAACCGGGTGCTCGAGCTGCAACGCGTGGATGAGGCCCGGCAAAACCACCCAGGCCTCGTGGTGCATGTAATCGGGCAGCAGTTGGCCAACGCGCTGGCCATCACGTTCGGCCGACGGGCCCCGCACATCGGGCACGGGATCGGACGCGCCATAGCCCCGGCGCGAATACACCACCCCGGCGCGGCCAGTGGCTTCGCACACCTGGGCCGGCCAAAACCCGTCACGCGCGTGCCACATCGCCACCGAGCCCAGGCCCTCGTGCAAAAAAACAATGGGCGCACGGGGCGGCGCACCCGCGGGCGCCGGGATTTTTTGAATTTCCAGACGGACGCCATTGACTTCGATCCACTCCATCGCGGCATCGTAAGGGATCGGGCGAGCCGGTGCGGGCGGCTACACTTGAATGCTGCCGCCAACCGACCTGTTTTGTGAACCTTTCTACCCGCCTTTTGACCCGTCTTGCCTTGTTGCTTGGCGCCTGTGTGGGAGTGGCCAGTGCCGCCCCAGCCAACCCCGTGTTCGTGCTCAACTCGCTGGACGCCACGGTCAGCGTGATCGACCCGGTGTCGTGGACGGAAACCCGGCGCATCCCGACCGGCAAGGAGCCGCACCACCTGTACATGACGCCAGACGAAAAGTCGGTGATCGTGGCCAATGCGCTGAGCGACACGCTGACCTTCATCGACCCGAAAACCGCCGAGGTGCAGCGCACGGTGCGCGGCATTCTGGACCCTTACCAGTTGCGCTTCTCGCCCGACATGAAATGGTTCGTCTCGGTGGGCAACCGGTTGAACCATGTGGACATCTACCGCTGGGATGGCAAGGACCTGGCCCTGGCGCGGCGCATTTCGACCCACAAGACACCCAGCCACGTATGGATCGACCGCAAGAGCACCACGGCCTACGTGTCGATGCAGGACAGCGATGAACTGGTGGCCATTGACCTGGCCAGCCAGAACCTGTTGTGGCGCATCAAGACCGGCCCCATGCCGGCCGACGTGTTCGGCACGCCGGACGACCGGTTGCTGCTGGTCGGCCTGACCGGCGGCAACGCGGTGGAGGTGTTTGACGTGTCCGGCAAGCAACCCGTCCGTGTGAAAGTCCTGCAGACCGGCGCCGGCGCCCATGCCTTTCGGTCTGCGGGGGACCGGCGCCATGTGTTCGTCAGCAACCGGGTGGCCAACAGCATCAGCCGGATCGATCTGCAGACGCTGGAGGTGGTGGCCACCATGCCTGCGCCCGGTGGGCCCGATTGCATGGATGTGTCGGCCGATGGCAAACTGTTGATGGTCACGTCGCGATGGGCGCGCAAGCTCACCGTGATTGACGTCGAATCGCGCCGGATCGTCCGGCAGGTCAACGTAGGAAACTCACCCCATGGCGTCTGGACACTCGATCATGCCCCGCGTTGGTAAGCGACTTGTACTCACGTTTTTAATAGCAAACTTCGTCCATTTGACGGGGGCTATGGCCCAAAATGTTTGTGAAAAACCACTTTACCTGACGTTTGACACCGGCCACATGGAAGTGGCCCCGTTGATTGCCGACGTATTGCGGCGCCAGAAAGTCAAGGTCACGTTTTTTGCCGCCAACGAACGGACCGTGGTGGGTGATGGCAGCCTGGGCAACCACTGGTCGGGCTGGTGGAAAGCGCGTGCCGCCGAAGGCCATGAATTTGCCTCGCACACCTACGACCACGTGTACTGGCGTGGCGACGAGCGTGGCGTGGCCGCGCGTTTTCGCGTCCGTGCGACCGAGGGTGCGTTCGCCGGACGCGACTTCACCTGGGACGCCAAAAAATACTGCGACAACGTGGCCTACGCGGCCGAGCGGCTTGAAGACTTCACCGGCAAGAAGCCCCTGCCACTGTTCCGCGCGCCGGGGGGCAAGACTTCGGCCAAACTGCTCGCCGCCACCCAGGCTTGTGGTTACAAGCATGTGGGCTGGGCCCCGGCGGGCTTTTTGGGCGATGAGCTGCCCAGCGAAAAATTCAGCAACGACGCGCTGCTGAAAAAGGCCCTGCGCGACATCCAGCCCGGCGACATCCTGATGGCACACCTGGGCATCTGGTCGCGCAAGGACCCGTGGGCGCCCGCCGTGCTCGAACCCCTGATCGTGGGGCTCAAGGAAAAAGGTTTCTGTTTCGACACGCTGCGCAACCACCCTGACTACAAGGCGTGGATTGCCACGCATTGAGGTGTGCCCCTGATGGTGGACGGCCTGATCGACGCCTTTGCCACCGCGCAACTGTGGCTTTTTGAGACGCTGGTGCAGCCCGTGGCCTTTGCCATAGGGCTGGGCGGCAGGCTCGAAACCGTGTTTGCCGGCACCGGCTGGCTGCTGGTGGGGCTGCTCCAGATGGCCGTGATGCTGGTCGTCATTGGTCCCCTGCAGCGCTGGCGCCCGGTCGAACCGGTGACCGACCGGGCGGCCATCCGCACCGACATCCTCTACACGCTGGTTCATCGCCTCGGCTTGTTCCGGGTGGCGTTGTTCTTCACCATCGACCCGTTTTTTGACCTCCTTTTCGGCCTGTTGCGCGTGGCGGGCCTGCCAACCCTGCACCTGGAGCAGGCGTGGCCGGGTGTGACCGACCAGCCCTTGCCCGCCCTGCTGATCTACCTGGTCGTTTTTGACTTCATCAACTACTGGATTCACCGCGGCCAGCATCACTTTGCGGCCTGGTGGAGCCTGCATTCCCTGCACCATTCGCAGCGGCAGATGACCATGTGGACCGACAACCGAAACCACCTGCTCGATGACCTGATCCGCGACACCCTCATCGTGATCGCCGCGCAGCTGATCGGCGTGGCGCCCGGGCAGTTTGTGGCGGTGGTGGCCATCACCCAACTCAGCGAGAACTTCCAGCACGCGAACCTTCGCCTGTGGTTCGGCCCGGTGTTCGAGCGCCTGTGGATCAGCCCGCGCTTTCACCGCGTGCACCACAGCATCGGCATCGGCCATGAGTCGCCCGCCCCGCACTCCCAGGCCAGGGCGGTCGGCGCTGCACACGAAGCGACCAGCGTGGGGGCCGATGGCCGCCGCGCCGGGCCGCCCCAAGCCAGGCCAGCCCCCTTGGGGGGCAGTGCAGTACGCGAAGCGACAAGCGTGGGGGCCGAT
>PHCI01000001.1 GCA_002842205.1 Betaproteobacteria bacterium HGW-Betaproteobacteria-3
CAGCGTCACGCCGGTGGTGGACCTGAGTCTGATCAAAATAGCCAGCACCAGCACGCCGAGCGCGGGCGGCACGCTGAGCTACAGCCTGGTGCTGGGCAATGCGGGCCCGAGCCCGGCGGTGGGGGCGAGCTTCACGGACACCCTGCCCGCGGGCCTGGGCACGCTCACCAACGTCGCCAGTGCGGTCAGCGCGGGCGCTGGCACGACCAGCTTCACGGCCACGGCCACGGGCCTGAGCGGCTCGGTGACGATCCCGGCGGGCGGGGTGGTGACGGTGACCTTCCAGGTCAGCGTGGTGGCCAACGTCACCGGCAGCATCGTCAACGTGGCCAATGTGAGCGTGCCGACGGGGGCCACCGACACCACGCCAGGCAACAACACGGGCACGGCGACGGTCACGCTTGCGCTGGCACCAAACGCGACAGTCTCAGGGATTGCGTATTACGACATCAACCGCGATCGCTTTCTGGATGGCGGCGATCCGCCGCTGGTGGGGTTCCGCGTGGAACTGATCACCGTGACAGGCACTGCCACAGCCGTTGTCGGGACTGCGACCACGGACGCCGCTGGCCGCTACACCATCCCAGGACAACTGCCGGGTAGCAACTATCGCGTCCAGTTCCGGGATCCTACGGGCAATACGATTTACGGGACGCCGTTCAACCAGGCCACACAAACCCAAGGTGGGCAGCCGTCTACGGGCAGCAATTCGCTGACCAGCGCGATTTCGCCATCGCAAACCGTGGCCGTCGCGGGCTTTATCGATGGCGTCACCCTCTATGCCGGTGACAACACCGTCAACCAGAACCTGCCGCTGGACCCCAGTGGGGTGGTCTACGACGCGCTGCAGCGCACCCCGATCGCGGGGGCCACGGTCAGGTTGGTAGGCCCTGCGGGCTTTGATCCTGCCCTGCATTTGCTTGGGGGCGCAGCCAATGCATCCCAACTCACCCCGGCGATCGGCGCGTACCAGTTCCTTCTTCTGTCAAACGCACCATCAGGTGTTTACAGCCTTGAGGTGACGCCGCCCAACGGCTACGCCAATGTGCCTGCCGCGCAAGGGGGTGTCGCGGCGCCGCAAGGCACGTTCAGTGTGCCAGCGGGCGTGAACGCGATTCAGGCCCAGTCGACCCCACCGGTTCAAGGGGTCACCGGGGTGGGTCCGCTGGGCGGCGTGGGAACGCAGTACTTCCTGCAGTTCGCGTTCACCTTCCCGGGTTCGGGGGCGGTGCTGAACAACCACATTCCCCTGGACCCACTGGCCTCCGGTGCGGTGTTGATCAGCAAGGTGGGCAACAAGACGGTCGCGGAACTTGGCGATTCGGTTCAATACACCATTCGCATCCGCAACACCACGGGGGCATCGGTGGCTGGGGTCAAGGTCGAAGACGTTCTTCCGCCTGGATTCCGCTACATCCTGGGGACGGCACGCTTCAACAATGCCGTGATTGCCAACCCTGACGGTGGCGTGGGTCGCAATCTGGTGTTCAACGTGGGGGATGTCGCGGCCAACACCACGGCAGAGCTGACGTATTTTGTCCGGATTGGCGTGGGGTCTGCCCAAGGAGGAGGCGTCAACCGCGCCACGGCGGTCTTCACAGGCCCTGGCGGTGTGCTCGTCCGGTCCAACACGGCGCAATACAAAGTGAACGTGCAGGGGGGCGTCTTCAGCAACGAGGGTTGCATCATTGGCAAGGTCTACGCCGACTGGGACGGTGACCACATGCAGGACAACGCCAGCGGTTCGCGTGAGCTGGGCATTCCTGGCGTGCGACTGGTGATGCTCGATGGCACCTATGTGATCACCGACAGTGAAGGCAAGTACAGCCTCTGTGGCGTCAAGAGCCAGACCCATGTCATCAAGGTTGACCGCTCGACCCTGCCCCGGGGTGCCCGCATGGTGCCTTCCAGCAACCGCAATGCCGGTGTCGGGGACAGCCTGTTTGTCGATCTCAAGGGCGGCGAACTGGCCCGCGCGGATTTCATTGAAGGTTCGCGCAGCGCAGAAGTTCTGGATCAGATCAAGGCCCGCCGCGCTCAGGGTGGGGAGGACGTGCCAGAGACCGAAAGCGGTCGCCCACTGAAGATTGATAACAATGCTTTGGGAGGGCAACAACAGATCCTGCCCTTGCCGCGGCAAAGCGGGCCGACGCCTGTGCTTCCCGGGAGGGCGCAATGAGGCTTTGGCGCTGGTTGTTGGATCAGGACGTGAAGCGGCGCACTCCGGTTGCGCTGGCGGTGGTGTTGCTGCACGGTGCAGCAATGGCGCAGACGGCACCTGCGGCCACGAGTGCAGATACGCTGGACAGCCGCAACCTGTTCGAGTCTGGTGGACAAGAGGGGATTGGCCCGCGCCCGTTCACCTCGTTTGCCGAGCGCCTGACCACACCGGTCGACAAGATATCGATCAAGGTGGCCGCTGACAACCTGCCGGCGGACGGCGTCAGCGGCACCGACGTCAGCGTGCAGTTGGTGGATGGCAAAGGTCAGGTGATCCGTGAGGACGTCAATGTCAGTATTGAAGTGGATGGCGGGGCGCGGATTCTGCTGCCCGGCCGCCTGACCTCCGAGTCGGGTGCTGACCGCGGGGACGTGGACCGCATCGAGCCCGGTGTCCAGGTGATGGTCAAGAATGGCCAGCTGCAGTTCAAACTGATTGCGCCGTACCGACCCGACGCCGTGAATCTCCGGGTTTCGGTCCGCGGTGTGGTGCAACGGGCCGTGGTGCGGTATGTGCCCGACCTGCGCGAGATGATCGCGGTCGGCTTGCTCGAAGGCCGCATTCGTTCAGACCGCTTTGATCCGCGCAAGATCGCCCCGGCGGGCGATGATGACGGCTTCGACACCGAACTGCGGGGGTTCACCAAAGACTTCAATGGCGGCAAGTCGCAGGCGGGCGGCCGGGCGGCCTTGTACCTCAAGGGCAAGATCAAGGGCGAGTATCTGCTGACGCTGGCCTACGACTCCGACAAATACCCCCGCAACACGCTGTTCAAGGACGTCAACCCCAATGATTTCTACCCGGTGTACGGGGATTCGAGCGTGCGCGGGGTGGACGCCCAGAGCAACAGCAAGCTTTATGTGCGCGTGGACGACAAGCTCAGTTACCTGCTGTGGGGCGACTACACCACCCAGGACACCAACCCCGCGCGGCAATTGAGCCAGTACAGCCGGTCGCTGACCGGTGCCCGCGGCCATTACGAAGAAGGCCGGATCACCGCCAACGGATTTGCAGCGCAACAGTCTTACCGGCAGGTGATCGATGAGTTCCCAGCGCGAGGGGTTTCCGGCCCTTACGCGGTGTCCAACCCCAGCGGGATCAAAGGGTCCGAGAAAATTGAAATCATCGTGCGTGACCGCAACCGGCCGTCACTGGTGCTCAAGACCACCGAACTGACGCGGACCAACGACTACGAATTCGAACCGTTTGACGGGAAGATTCTCTTCCGCGCACCGATCCCGAGCTTCGATGACCAGCTCAATCCGGTTTCCATCCGGGTGACTTACGAAGTCGAGCAGGGCGGCGCCAGCTTCTGGGTGTACGGTGCCGATGGCGCCCTCAAGCTCACTGACAGCGCCACGGTGGGCATCGCTGCGGTGCGCGATGAAAATCCGGCCGCACCCTATGAAGTCCAGGGGGCCAACGCGCGTCTGAAGCTGGGCAAGAACACCGAGCTGATTGCCGAGGTGGCCCGCACCCGCAGCGTGGTCAACACCAATGCCAACGGCTTCAACACCAACAACAGCAACAATTTTGTCGGCAAATCCGGTGAACTGACCGGGACGGCCGCGCGGGTGGAAATTCGCCACTCGGATGAGGACCTGCGTTTGCGCGGTTATGCCATCGAGGCCAGCAACGACTTCAACAATGCCACGGCGGGCATCACGGGGGGCAAGCGCGAAGCCGGTGTTGCCGGTGTGTACCAGGTCAACAAGCAGGTCTCGATCAATGCCGAAGCCACGCGCTCGGACGACCGCATTCTGGACACCCGCAGTGATGCGACGGCACTGGGCATCGATCTCAAGCTCACCGACCGGCTGACGATTGGCGGCGGGGTCCGCCATGTCAATCAGGACGCCGTCACGCTGAACGGCCTGACTGGCAACGTCTGCTCCAATGGTGCCACGGGCAGCAGCACGGGCTTCAACAATGGTTTTGGCATCAGTCAGCAAGGCAACCAGCAAATCGATCCCGCCACCGGCCTGCCCGTGGTGTGTTCGCCGACCAGTCTGTCTTCGACCCTGCCGGTCGCCCCCACGTCGCTGGACCGCACGTCGGTGTTTGGCCGGGTCGGCTACAAGCTGACCGACACCGTCAATCTGCTGGGCGAACTGCAACGCGAAACCGGTGCCGACAACACCACCCTCTACCGCGTGGGTGCCGACTGGCAACTCGACGAGAAAACCCGCCTGTATTCCCGGTATGAGCATGCCCGCACATTTGGCGGCGCCTACGGCCTGGGCGTTGGCGACACGGCCAACACCTTCAACGTCGGGGTCGATACACAATACATGAAAGACGGGTCGCTTTACAGCGAATACCGCTTGCGCGATGCCACCAATGGACGCGATGTCCAGACTGCCGTGGGTTTGCGCAATGGCTGGCGCGTGGCCGAAGGCCTGCGCCTGCTGACCAACGTGGAGCGCCTGGCGGCCACCACGGGCAATGCGACGGCAGCAGGTCTTGGGCTGGAGTACACCGGCAGCGAGTTGTGGAAAGGCTCTGGCCGCATCGAGTGGCGCGAAGACCCCCAGAACACCAACTGGCTGCTCACGGCCGGTCTGGCCCGCAAGATCGACCGCAACTGGACCCTGTTGGCACGTGACTTCGCCAGCCGCGTGCTGCCGCGCGCCGGGGGTGCTGCCGACCGCACGCAAAACCGGTTCCAGGTCGGGTTCGCCTACCGGCCCGTGGACACCAACAAATTCGATGCCCTCGGGCTGTACGAACACCGGATCGACAACGACCGTGTGGCGCTGACCGACAGCACCACCCACATTGCCAACGTGCGGGCCAACTACCACCCCACGCGCGTCTGGACGTTATCGGGGCGTGCCGCCTTCAAGCGCGTCAACGAACTGCTGCTGGGCACCGTGCGCGACAGCTACAACGCCGGGCTGGTGGGCGGGCGCGTCACCTACGACGTGACCAACCGCTGGTCCGTCGGCACGCTGGTGTCCGTGCTGCAAGGCCAGAACAGCGCGCGCCAGTATGCCTATGGACTGGAAGTGGGCTACGTCGTGATGGACAACCTGTTGGTGACCCTGGGCTACAACTGGAGCGGCTTCCGTGACGGTGACCTGACCGGTGGCGACTACACCAACCGCGGTTGGGTGTTCGGCATGCGCTACAAGTTTGACGAGGATCTGTTCAAGAAGAACGATCCGGCCGTGAACAAAACCCTGAGCCCTGCCGTGGCACCCGCCCAACCATGAAGAGGATGGCCATGAACAGAATTCTTCCCCTGAGCGTGCTCGCGTTGGCCCTGGCGGGCTGTGGCAGCTTCCTGGCGTCTGGCGAGGCCTCGCCGGGTGCGGGGGGCCAGGCTGCCCTGAACCCGCAATCCAGCCGCATCACCGACCGTCGCATCCTGGCCGACCGCCAGACCCTGGAGTCGGTGCAGCAACGGCTGCGTGCGCTCAACGAGGGTGGCATTCCCCAAGGCAGTTACCCGCTGGCCAAAGCCCAGTGCTGGCTGGATACCGCCAAATCGCAGTACCACGAGAACGACCGCACGGGCTACATCGAGGCATCGCTGGCCGAATCCATCACGATTGTCCAGGCCCTGGAGGCGGACAAGACCGCGCAGGTCGGGCTGGAGACCCCGCTGGTGGCGCGCAGCACACGGCTGCGCCCCGACCTCTGGGCAGCGCTGGCGCAATACAAATCCCAGGCGTCCACCCTGAGCTGCACCGCCCGCACGGTGGCCTGTGCCGAGGTCCGGCTGGTGCGCGCGGGACATGCCGAGGAGCAGACCGGCTGGCGCCAGGCGACACCCCATGTGCAAATGGTGGAAGACGCGCTGCGGGTAGCGGCGCAAGAAGCCGCCAGCTGCCCGCCAGCACTGTCGGCTGCCGCGGCGGTGGCGCCAGTCGCGCCGGTCGCCCCTGCGTCAGCCGTGCAGACGCTCACACGCGAAACCTATGTGATCCTGGCCGACGCCCTGTTCCAGTTTGACAAGTCCAGGGCCGAAGACATGCTGCCCGGAGGACGCCAACGGCTCGCCGATGTGGCCCAGCGCCTCAAGGGTTACCAGTCGATCCAGACCCTGACCATTGCCGGACACACCGACCGCCTGGGCGACGACGCCTACAACGACCGCCTGTCTCAGGCGCGGGCCGACACCGTCAAGGCCTATCTGGCCAGCCTGGGCGTGCAAGCGCAAACCGTGCAGGCGCGCGGTGTGGGCGAGCGCGAACCGGTCACCCAGAACTGCGCGGATGCGCAGCCACGCGCTGCGCTCATCCAGTGCCTGCAGGCAGACCGCCGCGTCACCATCGAAGTCACCGGCGTCGTCAAGTAGCGCGGCGCAGCGTCAGGTGACGTCCGGGACCACGGCCGTGACCTCGATCTCGATCCTGGCGCGCTGCTCCATGAGCGCGGCCACTTCCACGCAGGTCATGGCCGGGAAGTTGCGCCCCATCACCTCGCGGTAGACCGCGCCCAACTCGGCCAGCCGTGCGTGGTATTCGACGCGGTCCACGATGTACCAGGTCATGCGCACCATGTGTTCCGGTGCGGCACCGGCTTCGCGCAACACGGCCGCCACGTTGCGCAGCGTCTGGGCGGTTTGCGCGATGAAATCATCGGTCTCAAACTGCTGTTGCGCGTTCCAGCCGATCTGGCCGCCCACAAAGACGAGTGTGCCGCGTGCGGCGATGCCGTTGGCATAGCCCTTGGGTTGGGTCCAGTCGGGTGGTTGGAGAAGTTTGTGCATCTGAAAGGGGTCCTTGAAAGCCGTGTCAGGCCTGTCGCAGCTTGAAGCGCTGCAGCTTGCCGGTTTCGGTCCGTGGCAGGCTGGCCATGAATTCGATTTCGCGCGGGTATTTGTACGGGGCCAGCGTGGCCTTCACGTGGTCCTGCAAGGCCTTGACCAGCGCCGCGTCGCCCGCATGCCCGGGTTTGAGCACGCAAAACGCCTTGACGATCATGCCGCGCTCGGCGTCGGGTCGCCCGATGACACCGCATTCGGCCACCGCCGGGTGCTGGAGCAGTGCGTCTTCGACCTCGGGGCCGCCCACGTTGTAGCCTGCGGTGATGATCATGTCGTCGTCACGCGCCTGGTAGAAAAAGTACCCGTCCGTGTCCTGCACGAAGGCGTCGCCGGGGTAGTTCCAGCCGTCCCTCACATAGCGCGTCTGGCGGGCGTCGTCGAGGTATTTGCAGCCGGTCGGCCCGATCACCGCCAGTTTGCCGACCGTGCCGCGCGGCACTTCGCGGCCCTGGTCATCGACCACTTTGGCGGTGTAGCCCGGTACCACCTTGCCAACGGCGCCGCGCCGCACGTCGGTGCCTGCCGCCGAAATGAAGATGTGGAACATCTCAGTGGCACCGATGCCGTCGAGCATCTCGATGCCGGTGGCGTCTTTCCAGAGCTGGCGCGTGGCGTCGGGCAGCGCCTCGCCGGCGCTCACGCAGATGCGCAGGCTGGGCAGGCCGTGCTGTTTGGCGAACGGTGCCATCTGGCGGTAGAAGGTGGGCGCGGTGTAGCAGATGGTCGCGCCCACGTCGCGGATGCGCAGCACCATGGCTTCGGGCGTGTAGGGAATGTCGGGGAAGTAAATGGAGGCGCCCGCCCACATGGGGAACACCAGCAACCCGCCCAGACCGAAGGTGAAGGCCAGCGGCGGCGACCCGACCACGATGTCGTCGGGGGTGGCCTTGAGCACGTGGCGCGGCCAGGCCTCGCAGGCGGCCAGCACGTCGCGGTGGGTGTGCACGGCGGCCTTGGGTGTGCCGGTGGTGCCCGAGGTGAAGGCCAGCAGCGCGATGTCGTCGGCCGACGTGGGGCAGGCGGTGAAGCGGCCGTCCTTCTGCGCCGAACGCACCGCCAGCGAGCCCGGCTCGTTCATGAGGTTGAAGGGCACGATCGTGTGCAGCACCGGGTGGTTTTGCTGCGCCGTCTGCAATTCGCCCAGCAGCGTGGCGTCGCACAGCGCCACGGTGGGTTGCGCCTTGGCAATGATCTCGCCCAGCTCCTTGGCCCGCAGCAGCGGCATGGTGGCCACTGCGACCAGCCCGGCCTTCACCACGGCCAGCCAGGCCAGCGCCATGCCGATCGAGTTGCCCCCGCGCAGCAGCACGCGGTTGCCGGGGATCAGATTCAGGTCTTCGGTCAGCACCTGGGCAATGCGGTCCACCCGGTCTTTCACATCGGCGTAGCTCAGCGTGATGCGCTCGGAGCGCAGCAGCGGCCGGTCGGCCCAACCCTTGTCGGCGGCCTTGTCCAGCAGCTCCGTGACCAGATTGCACTGCGGCGGCAACTGCAGCTCGGGCAGGTCATGGCGCAGGGTGGGCCACTGTTGCGGCGGCGGCAGCCGGTCGTGGACAAAGCGGTCGGTCTGGGCGCTGGGCGCTGATGAATGGAAGGTTTCGGGCATGGTTCACCCCTGCAAAACGGTTTTGCCGATGATGAGTTGCTGCACCTCGGTGGCGCCTTCGTAAATGCGCAGTGCCCGGATGTCGCGGTACAGGCTTTCCACGCGGGTGCCCACTTTGACGCCCAAGCCGCCATGCATCTGCAGGGCCATGTCGATCACACGTTGGGCGTTTTCGGTGGCGGTCATCTTGGCCATGGCAGCGGCCACGCTGCGCTCGCGCCAGGCGTTGGCATTCTGCGAGGTGTCGGACGATGCGACGGCCACGTCGCGCAGCCAGGCGGCGCGGTAGGTCAGCAGCGCAGCGGCATCCACCAGCGCTGCCATTTCGCCGATCTTGGCCTGCGTGAGCTGAAAGTCCGCCAGCGTCTGGCCGAACATGCGGCGTTGCCGCGCGTGCGCCACGGCTTCGGCCAGGGCCCTGCGGGCAAAACCCAGTGCCGCACCGGCCACCGAGGCGCGAAAGATGTCCAGCGTCTGCATGGCCAGCTTGAAGCCGCCGTGCAGGGGCCCAAGTTGCGCGCCCGCCGGCACCTTGCACTGCGTGAACCGCAGCGTGGCCAGCGGGTGCGGTGCCATGACCGCGATGTGCTCCGAGGCGTCCAGCCCCGGCGCGTCGGCGTCCACGATGAACGCGGTGATGCCGCGCGTGCCCGCGGCCATGTCGGTCTTGGCAAACACACAGTAGAAATCGGCGAGGCCGCCGTTGCTGATCCAGGTTTTGGTTCCGTTCAAAAATATTGAATCGTTTTTGCCTTCAGCCCCCGTGGAATGGTCAAAGTTGGCTATTGTTTGCATAGCGCCTGCGTCAGAACCGGCGTCGGGTTCGCTCAAGGCAAAGGCGGCAATCTTGTCGCCACGGGCCACGGCCGGCAGGTAGTGGGCCTGCTGTTCGGGCGTGCCCGCCAATGTGATGGCACCACTGCCCAGGCCCTGCATGGCGAAGGCGAAGTCGGCCAGAGGCGAATGGAACGCCAGCGTCTCGCGCAGGATCACCAGCGCGCGCGAGTCGAGTTGCGGCAACGCGCCGCCGAACGCGGCCGGCACGCAGTAGCGCAGCCAGCCGCCGTCGCCCAGGCGGCGCACCCACTCGCGGCAGGCCTGGCGGTCGTCGGACTCATCGACCTGCTGCGCGGTGGCCCATGCCACCAGCGGCGCCGCCATGGCGCGGTGTGGCGCGTCAAAAAAGGGCAGGGCGAGATGGGTGGTATCGGGGGCCATGGCTCAATCCCCGCCAAACACGGGCTTTTGCTTGGCCGAAAACGCCTCGTAGGCGCGGCGGAAATCCTGCGTCTGCATGCAGATGGCCTGGGCCTGGGCTTCGGCCTCGACGGCTTGCTCGATGGTCATGGCCCATTCCTGCTGCAGCATGGTCTTGGTCATGCCGTGTGCAAAGGTCGGGCCCTCGGCCAGCTCGCGGGCCAGTGCCTGCGCTCGGGGCAGCAGGTCGGTGCGGTCGTGCAGCGCATTGAAAAATCCCCACGCCAACCCTTCGGCCGCGGTCATGGCGCGCCCGGTGAACAGCAGTTCGGAGGCGCGCCCCTGCCCGATCACGCGCGGCAGCAGCGCGCAGGCGCCCATGTCGGCCCCGGCCAGGCCGACGCGCGTGAACAGAAAGGCCGTGCGGGTGTCGACGGTGCCCAGGCGGAGGTCGCAGGCCAGCGCCATCATCGCGCCCGCACCGGCGCAAATGCCGTCGATGGCGCCGATCACCGGCTGCGGGCAGTTGCGCAGGGTTTTGACGAGCTCGCCCGTCATGCGGGTGAACTCCAGCAGCTCGGGCATGGTCATCCGGGTGAGCGGCCCGATGATTTCATGCACGTCGCCGCCCGAGCAGAAGTTGCCGCCCGCGCCCGTGATCACCACGGCCTTCACGTCGGTGGCGAACTTGAGCGAATGGAACAGGTCGCGCAACTCGGCGTAGGACTCGAAGGTCAGCGGGTTTTTGCGCTCGGGGCGGTTGAGCGTGACGGTGCCGACACCGTGATCGAAATGCCAGGCAAAGTGACGTGCGGCATGGCTGCCTTTGGCGGAAAACTGCGCCTGCATCGGGTTGCCGGCGGCCATGTAGTGCTTCATGGGGTGAGTGCTTTCGTTGTTTTGGAAGGTTCGTCGCGCTGCGGAATGCCGCTCGCGGGGTGGCTCTGGTGCTGGGCCTTGACCTTGCCCAGCAGCCGGTGCAGGGTGGTGACGTCGCGCCCGGTGAGGCCGGTAAACGCCTGGACGATCCAGGCTTCGTGCTGCGCGGCCATGTCACGAAACTGCCGTCGGCCCGACGCCGTCAGGCGCACGCGGTAGGCGCGGCGGTCGCCCTGCACGTCCACGCGTTCGACCAGGCCCTCAGTAACGAGCTGGTCGGTGATGCCGGTGACGTTGCCGCCGGTGACCATCATGCGGCGCGACAGCTCGTTCATCCGCAGGCCGTCGGGCGCGCGTTCGAGCTGGGCCATGAGGTCGAACCGCGGCAGCGTGGTGTCAAATCGCTCGCGCAAACGGCTGCGCACCTGCTTTTCCACGAGCTGGGTGCAGGTGAGCATGCGCAGCCACAGGCGCAGGGCTTCGGGGTGTTCGGCGTGGGCGCGCGCTTCCAGGTCCATGCTCAGTCCGGCCTGTTGTTTGCTTCTGAACTAGTAGCAAACTGTGACGAATTGACGGGGGAAAAGGCTTGTTTTTGTCTTGAAACTTCGCGGTCAAGCTGATCGCGCCCACTCAGATACTGGCGCGGCCACGCGACGGCCTGCGTTTGCAGTTTGGCGGCCTCGTGCAAGGTCCAGGCCGGATCGGCCAGGTGCGGCCGGGCGATGGCGCACAGGTCGGCCCGGCCCGCGGCAATGATGCTGTTGGCATGGTCGGCCTCGCTGATGGCGCCCACCGCGATGGTCTGGATGCCGACTTCGTTGCGGATGCGGTCGGCAAACGGTGTCTGGTACATGCGGCCGTACACCGGGCGGGCGTCGCGCGTGGTCTGGCCGGACGAGACATCGATCAGATCACAGCCCGCGTCCTTGAACAGTTTCGCGATCACCACGGCGTCGTCGTCGGTGTTGCCACCCGGGGCCCAGTCGTGGGCCGAGATGCGCACGCTCATCGGCAGGTGCGCGGGCCACACCGCGCGCATGGCGCGGAACACCTCCAGTGGATAGCGGCAGCGGTGGGTGATGTCGCCCCCGTATTCGTCGGTCCGCCGGTTGGTCAACGGCGTGATGAAGCTCGACAGCAGGTAGCCGTGAGCGCAATGCAGTTCCAGCCAGTCAAACCCCGCCGCCACCGCGCGCTGCGTGGCCGCCACGAACTGCTGCGTCAGCAGGTCCATGTCGGCGCGCGTCATGGCGTGAGGCACCTGGTTTTGCGTGCCGTAAGGCACGGCGCTGGCGGCCAGCAAGGGCCAGTTGCCGTCTTTGAGCGGCTCGTCGGTCTGCTCCCAGCCCACCTGGGTCGAACCTTTGGGCCCGCTGTGGCCCAGTTGCAGGCCGATCTTGGCCGTGCCCTGACCGTGAACGAAGCGGCAGATGCGCTGGAACGCGGCCGTCTGCTCGTCGTTCCACAGGCCCGTGCAACCCGGGGTGATGCGCCCCTCGGGTGTCGGGCTGGTCATTTCGACCATGACCAGCGCCGCGCCGCCCAGCGCACGCGCGCCCAGGTGCACCAGGTGAAAGTCCTGCGGCGTGCCTTCGACCGCGCTGTAAGTCGCCATGGGCGAAACCACGATGCGGTTCGCAAGCGTCAGGTCGCGCACCTTCAGCGGCGTGAGCATGGGCGGGATCACCGGGCCGCCCGAGAACCAGGCTTCGTAATCTTCGAGCCATTGGCGGTCGCGCAGCCGCAGGTTCTCGTGGCTGATGCGCTGGCTGCGCGTGAGCATGGAGTACATGAACTGGGGCGGTGCCATGCGGTCGCAATAGCGCAACCCGCACACTTCGAACCACGCCATCGCGTTCCAGGCCGCGTTTTGCAGCTTCAACGCCTCCACGCTGCGCAGCGCCTGGTAGCGCGCCAGCACCTCGGGGATGTGCGCAGGGGTGTCGCCCAGGTCGCGGAACTGGCGGGTCAACTCGATCGCGTCCTCGATGGCAAGCTTGGTGCCCGAGCCGATGGCGAAATGGGCGGTGTGAACCGCGTCCCCCATGAGCACGACATGGCTGCGCCCGTTGAAGTGCGCCCATTGCTCGCATTTGACGCGCTGGAAATTGAGCCATGCCGAGCCGCGCAGATGGCGTGCGTTGGTCATCAGCTTTTCGCCCTGCAGGTTGCCCGCGAACAGCTTCTCGCAAAACGCAATGGATTCGGCCTGGTCGGCCCGGTCCAGACCATGGGCCTGCCACACGTGTTCGGGGCATTCCACAATGAAGGTGGTGGTGTTTTCGTCAAACTTGTAGATGTGCGCCTGGAACCAGCCGTGCTCGGTTTTTTCAAACAGGAAGGTGAACGCGTCGTATTGCTTGTGCGTGCCCAGCCAGATGTAGCGGTTGGGGCGCACCACGATGTCGGGCTTGAACACGTCCTGATGGCGCGTTCGGATGTTGGAGTTGATGCCGTCGCTGGCGATGATCAGGTCGGCTTCGGGGAAGTCGGCGTCGGACACAACGTCGGTCTCGAACACCAGGTCGACCCCCAATTGCTCGCAACGCGCCTGCAGGATGTTGAGCAATTTCTTGCGGCCAATGCCGACAAAGCCGTGCCCGCCCGAGCGGATGACTTCGCCCTTGAAGTGCAACTCAATGTCGTCCCAGTGGTTGAACGCCTTCTCGATTTCGGCCGCCGTGACCGGGTCCCATTCGCGCATGTTGTCCATGGTGGCGTCGGAGAACACCACGCCCCAGCCAAAGGTGTCGTAAGGCTTGTTGCGTTCCACCACCGTGACGCGATGCCGTGGATTGAGCTGCTTCATCAGCAACGCGAAATACAGGCCGGCCGGGCCGCCACCAATGCACAGGATGTTCATGGCGATATAGTTTAGGCTTAAACAAAATATTGTCAACCGGGAACCATACCGGGAAGCCCCCGTCGTTTCGGGCAAGTTCACCGGCGTTTTGCAATGCCATTGCGCGGCACCGGTTGACGCGGCGCGCGCCAGGCGGCATAACACGGTCCATGAACCCCATTGCGCGGAAAGTCGAGGCGCTCCTGCAGGGCTTGCCGGTCCCGGTGGCCGTGGAGTTGCCCGCGGGGCAGCGCATCGGTGCGCAAAGCGCCGCCGTCACGTTGTCGTTTGGCAACTGGTCCAGCCTGTCATCCATGGCCGCCGGCCAGATCGGGCGCATCGGTGAGGCGTTTGTCGAAGGCAAGGTCAGCCTGCAGGGCAGCATGCGCGATCTGATGTCTGTCGCGGCCAGTTTGCTGCCCGGCCATCCGGCGGCGTCGGAGATGCAGTGGTGGGGGCACCTTTTGCGGCGCGCCAAGTCGCTGGCGGCCCATTCACTGGAGCGCGATGCAGCGCAGATTCGCCACCACTATGACGTGTCGGATGATTTCTACGCGCTTTGGCTGGACCCGCGGCGGGTGTATTCGTGCGCGTATTACCGGGACACTGCCATGTCGCTGGCGCAGGCCCAGGAGGCCAAGCTCGACCATGTGTGCCGCAAACTCATGCTGCGCCCCGGTGACCGTTTTCTGGACATCGGTGCGGGCTGGGGCGGCCTGATGTTCTGGGCCGCCGAGCACTACGGCGTCGACGCCACCGGCATCACGCTGTCGCAGAACCAGCACGCCCACATGCAGCGCGAAATCGAGGCGCGCGGCCTGCAGGGGCGGGTGCGTGCGTTGCTTTGCGATTACCGCGAACTGGAAGAAACCCGATCGTTTGACCGTATTTCGTCCATCGGCATGTTCGAGCACGTCGGCAAGGCCAACATGCCGGCGTACTTTGGCAAGATCTGGCGGCTGCTGCGTCCGGGCGGGTTGGTGCTCAACCACGGCATCACCGCCGGCAGCACCGACAACGACCAGTTGGGCGCCGGCATGGGGGATTTCATCGAAAAATACATCTTCCCCGGTGGTGAACTGTTGCACGTCAGCCGCGTGCTGCGCGAAATGGCGCGATCAGGTCTGGAGATGGTGGACACCGAGAGCCTGCGCCCCCACTATGGCCGCACGTTGTGGGCCTGGTCGGACGCGCTGGAGTCCCGGCTCGACGCGGCCCGGGAGGTTTTGCGCGCCACCTCGGGGAACAAAAATGCGGAGCGTATCCTGCGCGCCTACCGTCTGTACCTGGCGGGCAGTGCCATGTGTTTTGAGCACGGCTGGATCGCGCTGCACCAGATGCTGGCCACCCGGCCCGATGGCCAGCTGGAGGGCATCGCGTTGCGGGGCGCACAATCAGACTACCCATTTCAGCGCGACTACATCTACCGGTAATGTCACATGCTCTACAAGTTCAAATCCAAAGCCACGGGCGATCTCATCATGCTGGAGCCCAACGGCCGCCAGGTGCTGGAAATCTTGGGCAAGACGCCGCAGCCCAAGGGCATCCTCCTGCCCGCCGACATGCCGGCGGCCATCGCCGCGCTGGAAGCGGCCGTGGTGCAGGAGGAAGCCGAACGCCGTGCTGCCACAGACAAGGCCCACGCGGAGGGCGCTTCCGCACCGGTGTTCGAAGCCGTGTCCCTGCGTCAGCGCGCGGCGCCCATGATCGACATGCTGCGCCGTTGCGCTAAGGCAGAGGCAGAAATCGTCTGGGGGGTTTGAGTGGCCTGAGACGGTTTCGCCCTCAAACGTATCGCCGCGTGGGTTCGCCTTGTTCTACGCTTGAATGCCAAACCGCATGAGGCGCCCCGTGGCTCAATCCACCTTGGCGCCCGACGCCTTCACCACCACCGCCCACTTTCGGATTTCGCTGTCGATGAATCGGGCGAATTCCTGAGGCGTGTTGCCGCTTGGGATGGCCCCCTGGGCCAGCAGCCGTTCCTTGATGGCGGGGGTGCCGAGGGCCTTGGCCACCTCTTGCTGGAGGCGGTTGACCACATCGGGTGGGGTGCCCGCGGGGGCCAGCAGGCCAAACCATGACGTGGCGTCAAAGCCTTTGAGGCCACCGGCCTCCTCGAGGGTGGGCACGTCCGGCAAAGCCGCCGAGCGCTGGGCACTGGTGACCGCCAGCGCCTTGAGCTTGCCGGCCTTGATCTGCGGCATCGAGGACGGCAGGTTGTCAAACATCACGTCCATGTTGCCGCTGACCATGTCCAGGAGCGCCGGGCCGGAGCCCCGGTAAGGAATGTGCAGCATGAACGTGCCGCTCATGCTCTTGAACAGCTCACCGGCCAGGTGAATCGAGGTGCCGTTGCCGCTGGACGCCATGTTCAGCTTGCCGGGATTGGCCTTGGCATATTGAATGAAATCACGGACGTTCTGGATGCCCAGCGTTTTGGCCTTTTCGGCGTTCATGACCATCACATTGGGCACGCCCGCCACCAGCGTGATCGGCACGAAATCCTTGACCGGGTCGTAGGGCAGCTTGCTGTAGAGCGATGTGTTGATGCCGTGCGTGCCCACGGTGCCCATCAACAGGGTGTAGCCGTCGCCGGGTGACTTGGCGACGGCCTCGGCACCCACATTGCCCCCGGCGCCAGCCCGGTTGTCCACGATGAAGGGTTGGCCAAAGGCCTTGGAGAGATCGGGTGCAACCGCACGTGCGAGCAGGTCGGTGGTGCCACCGGGTGCAAACGGCACCACGATGCGCACCGGCTTGGTGGGCCAGGTGGTTTGGGCGTGGCTTGTGAGTGCTACTGAGAATATAGCAAACATCGACCAAATGGCGAGGGCTAGACGCCTATTTTTATTGAAATTTACGTTCATGAAGTCTCCCTGGGTGCAGAACAAGAAAGCGCAGTTGCCGCGCTGCAGGCGAGCCCCGGGCGCACACCCATGGCAAGCGCAGCGGCGTTGGCATGGCTGATGATGCCATCGTTCAAGGTGCTGGCGGCGTCACCAATGCGCGCGCTGGTGTGCGCCACCGCGCAGGCGGCCAGTCCCTGCGCCTGCAGGAGCGCAAGCCCGGCCAGACCGGCACCGTCCTTGCCGATGCCGGCGTCGTTGAACACGCTCAGCAAGGGGCGCGCGGCCAGCGCAAACCGCGCTGAACTCACGCCGCCGTGCGAGCCGCTGATCGCAATGCAGCCCGCGTCAAGGGGCGTGAGTTCGGTGATCGAATCCACGATGCGCAGCGCGGGCGTCCGGGGGGTCATGGCATCACGATCCCGCCGTCCACCACCAGATTGGCGCCGTGGGTAAAACTCGCGGCGGGGGACAGCAAATAGACCACACCCGAGGCAATTTCTTCAGCCCGGCCGATGCGCTTTTGTGCGGCCAGGCCTTCGATGCGAGCGCGGTGCATGGGGTCGGACAAAGGCGTGGCGATCATCGGGGTGTCGGTGGCACCGGGCGACAGCGTGTTGACACGGATGCCCTGGGCGGCCAGCACGCGTGCGGCATTTTTGGCCAGGGCGATCACGCCCCCTTTGCTGGCCGCGTAGGCCGCCGTGCCCGACAGGCCACCACCGCGCAGCCCGGCAATGCTGGCGATGGCACAGATGCGGCCGCCTGGCTGCATGTGGCGTGCGGCCTCGCGCATGCACAGCCAGGTTCCGATGACGTTGACCTCATGGATGCGACGGAACTGGGCGACCGTGATGTCCATGAACGGCGTGGTGTCCACCACCCCGGCGCTGGTGACCAGGGCGTCCAGCGGCCCCAGGAATTCCGCGGCACGGACAAAGGCGGCAACCACCGCGGCTTCGTCGGCCACATCGCAGTGGGCATGGGCGTGGCGCGTGCCCGCGTGCTCCAGCCCGGCTTGCAGCGCGACCCGCTCGGCGCCCTCGGCGTTCAGATCCAGCCCGAAGGTGTGATAGCCCGCGCGGGCCAGCGCGAGCACAGTGGCCGCACCGATGCCGCTGGCCGAGCCGGTGACGATGCAGGTCGGATGTGCGGGTGTCATGAGGCCCTCGTCAATGAACCGGTCGGGGCGGGCACACGCCGCACCGTCACTGGTAGCTGCGCGCGTCGTCGATGACCTTGCCGTCGTTGGGCAGGCTGCCGGGGGCCAGCAGCTCCACATCGCCACGCAGCTTGGTCACGTCGCGGATAGCCTCGCCCAATTTGCCGGCGAGCTCCGGCGGCGCTGCAGCCGCCTCTACCCGCAGCGTCATGACATCGTTGGCCATTTCACCCGTCACCACCAGCCTTGCCTTGAGGACGGACGGAAAGCGGCGCGCAATTTCGGCCACCTGGCCCGGGTGCACAAACATGCCGCGAATCTTGGTGGTCTGGTCGGCCCGGCCCATCCAGCCCTTGATGCGGGTCTGGGTGCGACCGGTCGGGCAGGGTCCGGGCAGGATGGCGGACAGGTCGCCCGTGCCAAAACGGATCAGCGGGTAGTCGGGGTTGAGGGTGGTCACGACCACCTCGCCGACTTCCCCTGCGGGGACCGGGTCGCCCGTACCGGGGCGGACGATCTCGACGATCACGCCTTCGTCCAGCACCAGCCCTTCGCGCGCCGGGGTCTCGTAGGCCACGAGCCCGAGATCGGCGGTCGCATAGCACTGGTAGCCGTCGATGCCCTGCGCCAGATACCAGTCCCGCAGCGAAGGCGGAAACGCCTCGCCGCCAAACATGGCTTTCTTGAGGCTGGGCAGTGCCACCTTCATCTCGGCGGCTTTTTCAAGAATGATCTTCAGGAAACTGGGGGTGCCAATGTAGCCGGCTGGCTGCAGCTCGGCCATGGCCTGCACCTGCTGTTCGGTTTGGCCGGTTCCCCCGGCAAACACCGTGCAACCCAGGGCATGGGCGCCAGTTTCCATCATCGAGCCTGCGGGCACAAAGTGGTAGCTGAAGCAGTTGTGGATCAGTTCGCCAGGGCGGAACCCGGCCGCAAAAATGGCACGCGCCAGGCGCCAGTAATCCCGGGCCGCGCCTTCGGGTTCGTAAATCGGGCCTGGGCTGGCAAACACCCGTGGCATGGCGGCGCCGAGGGCAATGGCATTGAAACCACCGAAAGCGCCGGGGGCTCCGATCGCGGCCCGCAGGGCTTTTTGCCGTTCCAGCAGTTCATGCTTGCGCGTCACGGGAAGGCGTGCCAAGGCCGCGCGCGTGCTCACCGCGCGGGCGTCCACCCCCGCCAGAATTTCGGCAAAAGCCGCCGAACGGGCTTGTGCATGGGCGATCTGGGTCGGAAGCGCTGCCAGCTGCGCGGCCTCGCGGATTTCGGGGGAGCGGGTTTCCAGCGCGTCGTAATGCTGTGTCACGGGAGACGTTTCCATGAGAGTTGTTGCGGGCGGCGGGCGTCAGGCAAGCCAGCGCTTGCGGCGCTTGTAGCTCTTGACATCGCGGAAGCTCTTGCGTTCGCCACCGCCCACGCCGAGATAGAACTCCTTGACGTCTTCGTTGTTGGCCAGCTCTGCTGCAGGGCCGTCCATCACGATGCGGCCCGATTCCATGATGTAGCCGTAGTCGGCGTACTTCAGCGCCATGTTGGTGTTCTGTTCGGCCAGCAGGAAGGTCACCTTCTCGCGCTGGTTGAGGTCTTTCACGATGTTGAAAACCTCTTCCACGATCTGCGGTGCCAGTCCCATGGACGGTTCGTCGAGCAGCACCACACTGGGGTTGGCCATCAGTGCGCGGCCGATGGCGCACATTTGCTGTTCACCGCCCGAGGTGTAGGCCGCCTGCGAGCTGCGACGGGTCTTGAGGCGTGGGAAATAGGTGTACACCTTCTCCAGATTGCGCGCGACCTCGGCCTTGTCCTTGCGCGTGTAGGCGCCGGTCAGCAGGTTTTCTTCGATGGTCAGGTGGGCAAAGCAATGGCGCCCCTCCATCACCTGGACCACGCCGCGCTGCACCAGGTCGGCCGGCGAGAGGTTCTCGATGCGTTCGCCGCGCAGTTCGATCGAGCCTTTGGTGACCTCCCCGCGCTCGCCGCGCAGCAGGTTGGAGACGGCCCGCAGCGTGGTGGTCTTGCCCGCCCCGTTGCCACCCAGAATGGCTGCGATCTTGCCTTCCGGCACGTTGAGGGAGACGCCCTTGAGCACGAGGATCACATGGTTGTAGATGACCTCGATGCCGTTGACGTTGAGAACGATGTTGGGTGTTTCCATAGCGCTTCAGTAGGTTGGCCAGTCGACAGGGCTGGGGACAGCCCTGTCGACTGGCGGCTCGGGCGAGCCGCGCTCGCGGCCCCAGCGCCAGGGCACTGGGGCCGCGAGATATCAGGACTGGCAGTCGGCGCCGGTGCGGCGCGTCAGCTTCTTCTCGGCGGCGTATTTGTCGGCGGCCGCCTTGACCATGGGCTTGATGATCTGTTCGTCACCCTGCAGCCAGTCCGAGGACCAGACAAACTTGCTGCCGTCCCACGTGTGGATGCGGGCCCAGTTGGCGCCCATGTGGTCCACACAGCTGGTGGACAGCGGTCGCATCACACCCTTGAAGCCCAGCGCGTCCAGCTTGGCCTGCGTGAGGTTCAGGTTCTCCAGGGCCCAACGCATTTGCTCGCCAGTGACGACCTTGCCCTTGCCATAGCGTTCCTGTGCCGCGCGCACGCCTTCAACGCCCAGCATGGCCGCCTGCATGCCGCGCATGTACAGCACCTGGCCCACGTCTTCCTTCGGTCCGGTGCCCTGGCCCTTGGCGTGGACTTTTTCCAGAACTTCCTTGACCACAGCAGACTGTGGCTCGGCGCCATGCTGCATCATCACGGCGTTGTAGCCCTTGGCGCCTGGGCCGA
The DNA here is from genome assembly GCA_002842205.1 of Betaproteobacteria bacterium HGW-Betaproteobacteria-3. Taxonomy (GTDB): domain Bacteria; phylum Pseudomonadota; class Gammaproteobacteria; order Burkholderiales; family Burkholderiaceae_C; genus PHCI01. The sequence continues at coordinate 20,309 of PHCI01000001.1, forward strand.
CGTCCTTGACGTCGGGCTCAGCACCGGCCCACCACACGCCATACATCTTTTCGCGCGGGTAACCCGTGGCCTGTGCTTCCTTCAGGGCGGTGGAGTTCATCACACCCCAGCCCCAGTTGAGGACGTAGTCCGGACGGTTCTGGCGGATCTGGAGCCAGGTGGATTTCTGCTCCACGCCGGGGTGGGTGACGGGCAGCAGCATCAACTCAAACCCGAGCATCTTGGCCCGTTCCTGCAGCAGCGGGATGGGCTCCTTGCCATAGGGGCTGTCATGGTAGACCAGTGCGATCTTCTTGCCCTTGAGCTTGTCCATGCCGCCTTCTTTTTTGGCGATGTGCTGGACCAGCACGTCGGCCGCCACCCAGTACGTGCCCACCAGGGGGAAGTTCCACTTGAACACGCCGCCGTCGGCCGATTCACTGCGACCGTAACCGGCGGTGATCAGCGGGATCTTGTCGCCGGGGGCTTTTTCGGTCAGGGCAAAGGTGATGCCGGTGGACAAGGGCTGGAACACCGTGGCGCCACCGTTCTTGCCCTTGAGGCGCTCGTAGCATTCGACGCCACGGTCGGTGGCGTAGCCGGTTTCGCATTCTTCCCAGCTCATCTTGACCCCATTGATGCCGCCACGTGCATTGACCAGCTTGAGGTAGTCCACATAGCCATTGGCAAACGGCACGCCGTTGGGGGCATAGGCGCCCGTGCGGTACACCAGCACGGGGAAGAACTGTTCCTTGGCCTGGGCAAAAGCCGCGGGTGCAACGAGTGCACTGGAAAAACCTGCTGCCGCGACGGTGGCAGCGAGGGCGAGTTGACGAAGCTTCATGGTTTGTCTCCTGTAAAAAGGTGAAGCACAAGGGAAAGGGATGGATGACCTCGTAGTGGACGCGAATTCCTGAAAAGGGTGTGTCAGGGATGACCCGAAAGCCTCAATGCGGAAACGGCCACAGCCGCAACTTCTGTTTGGCCACGCTCCAAAGGCGGGCGAGTCCGTGCGGTTCGACGATCAGGAACCAGACGATCAGCACGCCGAAAATCATCAACTCGGCGTGCGAGACGGCGGCGGTCGAAATCTCGACCCCGACCAGATGGCCCAGCACCGGGAGAAACTGGTTGAGAAAAATCGGCAGCACCACGATGAAGGCGGCACCGAAGAAGCTGCCCATGATGGAACCCATGCCGCCAATGATGACCATGAACAGCAGCTGGAACGAGCGGTCGATCCCGAACGCGGCAGGCTCCCAGGACTCCAGGTGGATGAACCCCCACAACGCGCCCGCCACGCCCACGATGAACGAGCTGACGGCAAAGGCACTGAGTTTGGCGTAAGTGGGCCGGATGCCAATGACGGCGGCGGCCACGTCCATGTCGCGAATGGCCATCCATTCGCGTCCGATGGCGCTGCGCACCAGGTTCTTGGCCAACACACCGAACACCACCAGCAGTACCAGGCAAAACAGGTACTTCTGCAAAGGACTTTGAACCGGCAGACCGAAGACCTGGAGGTTCGACACCGACACCGAGCCGGATGCGTTGTTGTTGGTGAACCAGCCCACGCGCAAAAAAGCCCAGTCGCAGAAAAACTGCGCGGCCAGGGTGGCCACGGACAGGTACAGGCCCTTGACCCGCAGGCTGGGGATGCCGAAAAAGATCCCCACGAGGGTCGCAAAAACGCCCCCGGAAATCAGCGCCAGCAGCAGCGGCATGCCGTCAATGCGGATGTAGGTGTTGTAGGCGGCATAGGCGCCCACCGCCATGAACGCACCCGACCCCAGCGAAATCTGTCCGCAATACCCCACGAGCAGGTTCACGCCCAGCGCCGCCAGTGCCAGGATCAGGAACGGAATCAGGATGGCGCGGTACATGTACTCGTCGACCAGCAGCGGCACACCGATGAAGGCGAAGGCGACCAGTGCGATCACGGCCCAGCGGTCTTGCGCGATCGGAAAAATCTGCTGGTCCGACGCGTAGGTGGTCTTGAACTGGCCGTTTTCTCTGTAGAACATCTGTGGTCCTCAAACAATCTTTTAACGACGACGTGCGCGCATCACACGCGGTCAATGATTTTTTCGCCAAACAGGCCCTGTGGCCGGAACAGCAGGAACACCAGGGCCAGCATGTAGGCAAACCAGATCTCGATGCCGCCACCCACGTAGGGGCCGAGGTACACCTCAGACCACTTTTCGCCCACCCCGATGATCAGGCCGCCGATGATGGCGCCGGGTACCGACGTCAGTCCGCCTAGGATGATCACCGGCAAGGCGCGCAGGGCAATGGTGGACAGCGAAAACTGCACGCCCAGCTTGGAGCCCCAGATCATGCCGGCCACCAGCGCCACGATGCCGGCCACACACCAGACGATGACCCAGATGCGCCCCAGCGGAATGCCGATGGACTGCGCCGCCTGGTGGTCGTCCGCGACGGCGCGCAGTGCGCGGCCGGTGGCGGTCTTCTGGAAAAACACCGACAGCAGGGCCACCAGCGCAGCGGCGATCACCGCCGCAATCACGTCTTCCTTGTTGACCAGCACACCACCCGGAAAGGCCGATTCAAAGATGAACACCGGGTCCTTGGGCATGCCGATGTCGATCGAATAGACGTTGCTGCCAAAGGCGGTCTGGCCCAGGCCTTCGATGAAATAGGTGATGCCGAGTGTGGCCATCAACAGCGTGGTGCCCTCCTGATTGACCAGATGCCGAAGCACCAGATATTCAATCAGCCAGGCCATCGCGAACATGATGGCGCCGGCGATCAGAAAGGCGGCGATATTGGCCAGCAACAGGCTTTCCAGGCCGGTCCATTTCGGGATCCATTCGGAAAAACGGGCCATCGCCAGCGCGGCAAAGAGCACCATGGCGCCCTGGGCAAAGTTGAACACGCCCGAGGCCTTGAAGATCAGCACGAAGCCCAGCGCGACCAGTGCGTACAGCATGCCGGTCATGAGCCCGCCGAGGGTGGTTTCCAGAAAAAAAGCCATGATGCGGGTCCTCAGTGCGAAGTGCCAAGGTAGGCACTGATCACGTCTTCGTTATTGCGCACTTCGTTGGGAGTGCCGTCGCCAATCTTCTTGCCGTAGTCAAGCACCACGACGCGGTCGGAAATGTCCATCACGACGCTCATGTCGTGCTCGATCAGGACGACCGTGGTGCCGAACTCGTCGTTCACATCCAGCACAAAGCGGCTCATGTCCTGCTTCTCCTCGACGTTCATGCCGGCCATGGGTTCGTCGAGCAGCAGCACCTGTGGCTCCATGGCCAGCGCGCGACCCAGGTCCACGCGCTTTTGCAGGCCGTAGGGCAACTGCCCCACGGGCGTCTTGCGATGGGCCTGGATTTCCAGAAAGTCGATGATGTGCTCCACGAACTCGCGGTGCTGCGCCTCTTCGCGCGCGGCGGGGCCCACGCGCAATGCCTGCATGAACAGGTTGCTCTTGATGCGCAGGTTGCGGCCGGTCATGATGTTGTCGATGACGCTCATGCCCTTGAACAGCGCCAGGTTCTGGAACGTGCGCGCCACGCCCATTTCGGCCACCTGACGTGAATTCATGTGGTCAAAGGTCTGGCCGCGAAAGGTGATCGTGCCTTCCTGCGGCGTGTAGACACCGTTGATGCAGTTGAGCATGGAGCTCTTGCCCGCGCCGTTGGGCCCGATGATGGCGCGAATCTCGTGCTCTTTCACGTCAAATGAAATGTCGGTCAGCGCGTTCACGCCGCCAAACCGCAGGCTGATGTTCTTGACCTCAAGGATGACATCGCCAATTTTTTTTGCGCTCGCCGCAGTTTCTGCGCGGGCGGCGCTCAGGTCGGTGGTGGTGCTCATGATGTTCGTGTCATCGTTCAGGCGGCGGCTTTCACCGGGGCAAAGGTCTTGGCGTCCGAGATCTTGAGCGTGGCGCTCACGCTGCCGGTGCGCCCATCCTCGAACTTCACCACGGTTTCGATGAACTGCTCGGTCTTGCCGGTGTAAAGCGCATCGACCAGGGGCTGGTATTTGTCGGCGATGAAGCCGCGACGGACCTTGTTGGTGCGGGTGAGTTCACCGTCGTCGGCGTCCAGCTCCTTGTGCAGCACGAGGAAGCGGCTGATCTGGCTGCCTGCCAGCAACTCGTCGGCGGCCAGGTCGGCGTTGACTTTTTCCACGCACTCCTTGATCAGTTGGTAGACCTCGGGCTTTTGCGCCAGGTCGGTATAGCCGGCGTAGGGCAGGTTGCGACGCTCGGCCCAATTGCCCACGGCGTCAAAGTCGATGTTCAGCATCACGCAGACTCTTTCGCGCTGGTCGCCGTAGGCCACCACTTCCTTGATGTGGGGGAAGAACTTGAGCTTGTTCTCCACGTATTTGGGCGCGAACATGGCCCCGTCGTTGGCACCCCCCTTGATGCGGCCCACGTCCTTGACGCGGTCGATGATCTTCAGGTGGCCGGATTTGTCCAGAAATCCGGCGTCGCTCGTGTGGTACCAGCCGTCAGCGGTCAGCACCTCGGCCGTGGCGGCCGGGTTTTTGTAGTATTCCTTGAGCAGTCCGGGCGACCGGACCAGAATCTCGCCGTTCTCGGCCAGCTTGATCTCCACGCCGCGGCAAGGCACGCCCACCGTGTCGGCCTTGGCCTCGTGATCGGGTTGCAGGCACACGAACACCGCGGTTTCGGTCGAGCCGTACAGTTGCTTGAGGTTGACGCCGATGGAGCGGTAGAAGCTGAACAGATCGGGCCCAATGGCCTCGCCGGCGGTGTAGGCCACGCGCACGCGGCTCATGCCGAGGTTGTTGCGCAGCGGGCCATACACCAGCAGGTCCCCCAGGGCATACAGCACGGTGTTCATCATGCCGAGCGGCTTGCCGTCCATACGGGTCGGTCCGACCCGCCTGGCCAGGTCCATGAAGTAGTGGAACAACTTGCGCTTGATGGCGCCAGCGTCTTCCATGCGGATCATCACGCTGGTCAGCAGGCCTTCAAAAACACGCGGCGGCGCAAAGTAATAGGTGGGCCCCACTTCCTTGAGATCAATCGTGACCGTGGCTGCCGACTCCGGGCAGTTCACCACATAGCCGCACACCAGCCACTGTGCGTAGCTGAAGATGTTCTGCCCGATCCAGGCGGGGGGCAGGTAGGCCAGCACCTCCTCGGAACCCGTGAGCTTGTCAAACTCGGCACCGGCCTGAGCGCGGTCGATCAGGGTGTTGTGGGTGTGCACCACGCCCTTGGGGTTGCCAGTGGTGCCCGAGGTGAAGAACATGGCCGCCACGTCGCCGGGGCGGGCTTTGTCAACCTCGGCCTTGAAAAAGGCCGGATGCTGCTGCGCAAACACCTTGCCGGCGGCCACCAGTTCGTCGAGGGACGCCAGCCCGTCTTCGACGTAGTTGCGCAGGCCGCGCGGGTCGTCGTAGAAGATGTGGTTGAGCTGGGGGCAGGTTTCACGCACTTCCAGCATCTTGTCGACCTGCTCCTGGTCTTCCACCATGCAAAAGCGGACTTCGGCGTTGGTGATGGGAAACGCGCACTCGGTGGCGGCAGCGTCCTGGTAAAGCGGCACCGGAATGGCGCCCAGCGACTGGGCCGCCAGCATGGTGGCGTAAAGGCGGGGGCGGTTGGCCGCCACCAGCACCATGTGTTCGCCGCGCTGCAATCCGGCCTGGTGCAGGCCACAGGCAATTTGCTCGACCAGGGTGGCCAGGTCGGCCCAGCTGTGGGTTTGCCAGATGCCGTATTCCTTTTCGCGCATGGCCGGTGCCGCACCGCGCGTCGAGGCGTGTTTGAGCAACAGTTGGGGGAACGTGGTCTGCATCCCGAATCCTTGTCTTCAGAGTTCTTGCCCGAGGCGCATGGCGCCGCCCACTCCTTGGATTGAATGGGTGTCGAATAGTAAGACGATGTTTGACGCTTTTTTGTCGTTTCGACGACAATCTAGGGGTCTGCCCCCTAAGGACTTTCCCGAATTCTCAAGCCATGGCCACCGAACTGACGCTGCACGAACGCCGACGCGACCCCAATGCCTTGGAACTGGCCGGCATTCCGTGGCTGGCCTTGCTGCTGCCGGCCGAGCGTGAGCGTGCGCTCGACGGCCTGCGGGTGACCGACGCGCGCCCGGGCGACTACGTGTGCCGCATCGGCCGCCCGGTGACTTACTGGTTTGGCGTGGTGGCGGGTTTGCTCAAGATGAGCACCGACAGTGCCCAGGGTGTGACCATGACCTTCACCGGCGTGCCCCCTGGTGGCTGGTTCGGCGAAGGCACGGCGCTCAAGCGCGAGGATTACCGCTACAACATCCAGGCCCTGCGCAAGAGTGTGGTGGCCGGCCTGCCGGTCGACACCTTTCACTGGCTGCTGGACCATTCGATCGGGTTCAACCGGTTTGTGATGAACCAGCTCAACGAACGGCTGGGCCAGTTCATCGCGGCGCGCGAGATCGACCGCATGAACAACCCCGACGTGCGGGTGGCGCGCAGCCTGGCGGCGCTGTTCAACCCGGTGCTGTACCCGGGCGTGGGCGAGGTGTTGCGCATCACCCAGCAGGAGCTGGGTTACCTGGTGGGGCTGTCGCGCCAGCGGGTCAACGAGGCGCTGGCGGCGCTGGAGGCGCAGGGCACAATCCGCGTCGAATACGGCGGCCTTCGGGTGCTGGACCTGGCCGCCCTCCGTTCCAGCATTTTTCATGAAAAATAGGGCTTCATCCCCCGTGTTATGGTCATAGTTAGCTATAAAAATGATATTTGACAAAAACCACGCCAAACCCGGCCCACTCCCGGCGGCAGCCCCCGTGGCGACCCCGGTCACCGCCCGCCTGAACAAGCGCATGGCCGAGCTTGGCCTGTGCTCGCGCCGCGAGGCCGACGAATGGATCGATCGCGGCTGGGTGCACGTCAACGGCGAACTGGCGCGCATGGGCATGCAGGTGGCGCCCGACGCGAAGATCAGCGTGGACAAAAAAGCGAAGGGCCAACAGGAGTTGCGTGTCACCATCCTCCTGAACAAGCCCATGGGTTACGTGAGCGGACAGGCCGAGGACGGCCATGAGCCGGCCGTGAGCCTGCTCAACGAATCCAGCCACTGGCCCGGCGACCCGCTGCACCCGGCCACCGCCGGGCGTCACGGGGTGCGCTTTGTGCCGCAGCAGTTGCGGGGCCTGGCGCCTGCGGGGCGGCTCGACATCGATTCGGTCGGGCTTTTGGTGCTGACGCAGGACGGCCGGGTGGCGCGGCACCTGATCGGCGAGGATTCCGGCGTCGAAAAGGAGTACCTGGTGCGGGTGACTTTCGGCGATGAGCCCACCAACGCGATGGGGCGCTTCCCGCCCGAACAGCTGGCACGCCTGCGTCACGGCCTGGAACTGGACGGCAAGCCGCTGCTGCCGGCCAAGGCGAGCTGGCAGAACGAAGAGCAGCTGCGCATCGTGCTGCGCGAAGGCAAAAAGCGCCAGATCCGCCGCATGTGCGAACTGGTGGGCCTGCGCGTGGTGGGGCTCAAGCGCATCCGCATCGGCCAGGTGTCGCTGGGCAACCTGCCCGTGGGGCAGTGGCGCTACCTGGGCCCGAACGAGCGCTTCTGACGGCCGCTCCGTGATAATCCCGGCTTGAAAATCTGCCAGACGCCCCGAAATCCAGGGGCGTTTCGTTTTGTCTTTCCAATCTTGTCGATCCACCCAACATGAGCAAACAAACCCTTTCATTCCAGGCCGAAGTGGCGCAACTGCTGCATCTGGTGACGCACTCGCTGTACTCCAATAAAGAGATCTTCCTGCGCGAACTGGTCTCCAACGCGTCCGACGCCTGCGACAAGCTGCGCTTTGAGGCGCTCGACGCCCCGGCCCTGCTGGCCGACGACCCGACGCTGGAAATCCGCGTGAGCTTTGACGCCGTGGCCAAGACCCTCACCATCGCCGACAACGGCATCGGCCTGAGTCAGCAGGAGGCCATCGACAACCTGGGCACCATCGCCAAGAGCGGCACGCGCGACTTTGTCAGCAAGCTCTCGGGCGACCAGAAGCAGGACGCCCAGCTTATCGGCCAGTTCGGCGTGGGCTTTTACTCGGGCTTCATCGTGGCCGACAAGATCACCGTGGAGTCTCGCCGCGCGGGCCTCCCGGCCAACGAGGGCGTGCGTTGGGTCAGCGCCGGCACGGGCGACTTCGAGGTTGAGGCGATCACGCGGGAGAAGCGTGGCACCAGCGTCACGCTGCACCTGCGCGACGACGCACTCGACTACGCCAGCGCCTGGAAGCTCAAGGGCATCATCAACAAATACTCCGACCACATCAGCCTGCCCATCCGCATGGAGGCGGAAGAGTGGAAAGACGGCGAGCTGATTGACCCGAACGACGAAAAAGGCGGCCGCCAGCCGGGCGCCATGGTCAAGACCGGTGAATGGGAAACCATCAACCAGGCCACCGCGCTGTGGGCCCGTCCCAAGAAGGACATCACGGACGAGCAATACGTTGAGTTCTACAAAACCATCAGCCATGACTTTGATGCGCCGCTGACCTGGACGCACAACCGCGTCGAAGGCAGCACCGAATACACCCAGCTGCTGTACCTGCCCGCCAAGGCGCCGCAGGATCTGTGGAACCGCGACAAGAAGGCCGGCATCAAGCTTTACGTCAAGCGCGTGTTCATCATGGACGACGCCGAAGCCCTGCTGCCCAGCTACCTGCGCTTTGTGAAGGGCGTGGTCGATTCGGCCGACCTGCCGCTCAACGTGAGCCGCGAGCTGCTGCAGGAAAGCCGCGACGTGAAAGCCATCCGCGAGGGCAACACCCGGCGCGTGCTGTCCATGCTCGAAGACCTGGCCAAGGCCGATCGCCTGCCCGAAGCCCCCAAGGATGGCGCCGCCGATGCCGTGACCGATGTCATCAGCGAGGAAGACAAGGCCAAGGTCGGGCAATACGGCAAGTTCTACGCCGAATTCGGCGCTGTGCTCAAGGAGGGGCTGGGCGAAGACTTTGGCAACCGCGAACGCCTGGCCAGGCTGCTGCGCTTTGCCTCCACCACGAGCGACGCCGTGAGCGTGAGTCTGGCCGACTACAAGGGCCGCATGAAGGACGGCCAGGACGCCATTTATTACATCACCGCCGACACGCTGGCGGCGGCCAGCAACAGCCCGCAGCTCGAAGTCTTCAAGAAAAAGGGCATTGAGGTGCTGCTCATGACCGACCGTGTGGACGAATGGGCGCTCAACTTCCTGCACGACTTTGACGGCACGCCGCTGCAAAGCGTGGCCAAGGGCGCGGTTGATCTGGGCAAGCTGCAGGACGAGTCCGAAAAGAAGGCCGCCGAAGAAGCCGCCGAAGCCTTCAAGCCCGTGCTGGCCAAACTCAAGGAAGCCCTCAAGGACAAGGCCGAAGACGTGCGCGTGACCAGCCGCCTGGTCGATTCACCGGCCTGCCTCGTGGTGCAGGACGCCGGCATGAGCATGCAGCTGGCGCGCATGCTCAAGCAGGCCGGGCAGGCCGCGCCCGAGGTCAAACCCGTGCTGGAAGTCAACGCCGACCATCCGCTGGTGAAAAAACTGGACGGTTCGGTGCATTTTCATGACCTGGCGCACATCCTGTTCGACCAGGCGCTGCTGGCCGAAGGTGGCCTGCCCGACGACCCGGCGGCCTATGTCAAGCGCGTGAACGCGCTGCTGGCCTGACGGGCGGGCATGACCGCCGCCGTGCCGCCGGTGCCAGTGCCGGGGCGGCGTTCGCCCGCGGCCCGTTGCCGGGCATCGCTCATGACACTTTGTTGCTTCTCGCGCGGCGGCGGGCTTGGTACGATGACGGCATGAAAACCTTCGTCTTCGTTCTGCCCCGCCCTTGGGCCCGCCGGCGGGTCGCGATGCCCGCACTGGCCAGTGCGCTGCTGCTGGCGGCTTGCAGCTCCACCGGGGTGGGCGTGGGCATTGGCGTGCCCCTGTTTCCTGGCGTGTCCATCGGCATCGGGGTGGGCAGCGGCGGCGTGAATGCGGGGGTGGGTGTGGGTTCCGGCCCGGTGGGCGTCGGCGTGGGCGTCAATTCGGGCGGGCAGGTCACCGGCGGGGTGGGCGTGGGGGCCAGCACCGACATCGGCGGCGGTGCGCGCGCGGGGGTGGGCGTGGGAACGGGTGCCGTGCTTTACGACCCGAACGCGCCCAAATCGCCCCAACCCCCGGCACCCGTCGGTCGGTAAGGCGCCGCTCTCCCCGAGGGGAGGGCTCGGTGCGGACATGGGTGAACGGTTTTCAGCCGCTCAGTCCGGGTCGAAATCCCGCCAGCCGCCACGGCTGGCCGGGGCCGCCTGCGGGGTGAGGCGAAACACAATTTCACCACTGGGCACGTGAACGACGCGGATCTCGTCGCCGAAAGTGCTGGGCGTGCTTTTGGCGGCGATGGCCACCGCCTGATGCCAGTCGGGATAGGTGCCGCGGACATCGGCGCGGCTGAAAAAACGGCTGCTGACCGGATGGTTGCTCTCGATGAGGTAATCGTGATTTCCCATGATGGTTCCTCGGGGCTGGGTTCCTGGGATCGGAACGACCATCTTAGGCCGCACGGTGTGGCACGTCCATGACAACCGGACGCTGTCGAGGGGCTTTTTGTAAGCGGTGGTGAACCCGCGGGACATGCGGTGACGCATCACGCCACCAGCGGTGCTTCCTGTATCTGCTCGATCTGCTCTTGCAGCATCTGCACCTGGCCTTGCCAGTAGTCGCTGCTGCCAAACCACGGGAAGTTGATGGGGAAGATCGGGTCGTCCCAACGCCGTGCCAGCCAGGCGCTGTAGTGGATCAGGCGCAGCGTGCGCAGCGGCTCGATCAGCGCCAGCTCGCGCCGGTCAAAGTCGCGCACCTGCTCGTAGCCGTCGAGCAGCGCCGACAGTTGCGCGGTGCGCTGGGCACGGTCGCCGCTGAGCAGCATCCACAGGTCTTGCACGGCGGGGCCGCTGCGGGCGTCGTCCAGGTCCACAAAGTGCGGGCCGGCGCCGGGCTGGCCTTCGGGCGTCCACAGGATGTTGCCGGGGTGGCAGTCGCCGTGCAGGCGCAGGCTGCGGATTTCAGAGTATTTTTGGCCTTTAGCCCCCGTCAGTAGGTCATAGTTTGCTATTAAATCAATTGCTTTCTGGCATTCGGCAGCCCAGGTTGATTGCACGTCCAGCGGCACCTTGTCGTGGGCCAGCAGCCAGTCGCGCGGTTCGATGGCGAAACTTTGCAGGTCCAGCGTCGGGCGGTGCACAAAAGGCCGTGCCGCGCCCACGGTGTGAATGCGCGCCAGAAAGCGGCCGATCCATTCCAGCACTTCAAAGTCGTCGAGTTCGGGCGCGCGGCCGCCGCGCCGCGGGCTCACGCTGAAGGCAAACCCCGCGTGCTGGTGCAAGGTGGTGCCGTGCAGGGTGAGCGGGCCGACGGCGGGCACTTCGGCGGCGGTCAGTTCGGCCGAGAAGGCGTGTTCTTCCAGGATTTGCGCATCGCTCCAGCGGCCCGGGCGGTAAAACTTGGCCACCACGGCGCTGTGGCCGTCGTGCGGGTCTTCCAGTTGCACCTGGTACACGCGGTTTTCATACGAGCTGAGCGCGGTGAGGCGCCCGTCGCCATAAAGCCCCACGGCGGCCAGCGCGTCCAGCACCACGTCGGGGGTGAGCGTGGCGTAGGGGTGTGGCTGCATGCCGCCATTGTCGCCTGCCGTGATCTGCGACGGGGCACGGTCGGCGGCCGGATCGCCCGCGACCGCAGGCGGGAGGGGGCAATCGGGTGCGTTTGGCATCGCATCAGATCCATCACGACCCAGATCGGTCAAATCATGAGAAAAAATCATGATCCAATGCCAAACAGAGGTGATGTCGCACCAAAATAGGGCGTTCCCATTTATTTTCTTGCAAAAGGACTTTCATGAAGTACGCAGACAGCCATGAGTTCATGGCGCATGTCGCCCATCGCAACCCCGGGCAGCCCGAGTTTTTGCAGGCCGTGACCGAGGTCATCGAGAGTGTCTGGCCGTTCATTGCGCGGCATCCAAAATACGCCGAACATGGCCTGCTGGATCGGCTGGTCGAACCCGAGCGTGTCGTGATGTTTCGGGTTTCCTGGGTGAATGATCACGGCGAGGTTCAGGTCAATCGGGGCTTTCGCATCCAACACAGCGCCGCGATTGGGCCCTACAAAGGAGGTCTGCGTTTTCACCCCTCGGTGAATTTATCTATCCTGAAGTTTCTGGCGTTTGAGCAAACGTTCAAGAACGCGCTGACGACGCTGCCCATGGGGGGCGGCAAAGGAGGGTCGGACTTCGATCCCAAGGGCAAGAGCCCGGGGGAAATCATGCGCTTTTGTCAGGCGTTCGTGACGGAACTGTTCCGGCACATCGGTGCCGATACCGACGTGCCGGCGGGCGACATTGGCGTCGGTGGGCGGGAGGTGGGCTTCATGGCCGGCATGTACAAAAAGCTGAGCAACCGTTCCGACTGCGTCTTTACCGGCAAAGGGTTGAGCTTTGGCGGTTCATTGATCCGTCCTGAAGCAACAGGTTACGGCACGGTGTATTTTGCGCAGGAAATGTTGGCCCGCATCGGCCGCTCAATGGAGGGGCTCCGTGTCAGCGTCTCGGGTTCCGGCAACGTGGCGCAATACGCGGTAGAAAAGGCTATCGCGCTGGGGGCGCGAGTCGTGACGGTGTCCGACTCCAGCGGGACGGTGGTGGACGAAGACGGGTTCACATCAGAAAAACTGGCAGAACTGATGGATGTCAAGAACCACCTCTATAAAAGGGTCAGCGACTACGCCCGCCGCACTGGCATCCAGTTTCACGAAGGTAAACGCCCTTGGCACGTCCCGGTGGATGTCGCGCTGCCATGTGCCACCCAGAACGAACTGGACGAATCCGATGCGCGACTACTGGTGGCCAACGGTGTGTTGTGCGTGGCGGAAGGGGCCAACATGCCAACCACGGTGGAGGCCATGCGCGTCTTCGAAGGGCACAAGATCCTCTATGCCCCCGGTAAAGCCAGCAACGCGGGGGGCGTGGCGACGTCTGGGCTTGAAATGACTCAGAACGCGATGCGCTTGTCATGGCGACGGGAAGAGGTTGACGAGCGCCTTTTGGAGATCATGCGCGGGATTCACGAGGCTTGCATACACCAGGGTACGCGCGCCGATGGGTACGTGAGCTATGTGGACGGCGCGAACGTTGCAGGTTTTGTGAAGGTGGCCGATGCCATGCTGGCGCAAGGCGTTGTGTAACTGGAGGCGTTGAATGCGGGGCAACGCCAAACGCTGTTGACCACGTTCCCTTGAGTCGGCCTGCACTGCTTCGGGGCCAAGATGCTGCTCGACCGTGAGCCACAGCGCGACCGGGGTCATGAGTGCAGCGTAGTACCTGGTTGTAAACCGCGTGCAACGGTGCGCGGTGCGCTGTCCATGAAGCCCGCTTCGGTTGGCCGCGTCGGGCTCAGCACCACGTGGGAGGCCATGGGAAAGTAGCCGTAGAGCTGCTCGCCCACGGCCACGCCTGGGGGCAGCGACTGCACCGCCGTGCCAAAGCCCCAGACCGGGATGCGACCCCAAACCAGGTCGTCCTTGCGGACTTGGAAGTCGAGTGTGGTCATGGATGCACCGTAAACGAAACGGCGCGCCCGGGCAACCGGTGCGCGCCGCGGGGGCGACAGAAAAGGCGGCAGGCTCAGGCCAGCGTGAGGGTCACGTCAATGTTGCCACGGGTGGCGTTGGAGTAGGGGCATACCTGGTGCGCGGTGTCCACCAGGTCTTGCGCCACGGCGCGGTCCACGCCGGGCAGGCGCACCGTCAGCCGCGCCGCGATGCCAAAGCCCGCGGGAATGGGGCCGATGTCCACTTCGGCGTCGATCGATGCGTCGGCGGGAACGGCCACCTTTTTCATGCCGGCCACGTGCTTGAGCGCACCCATGAAGCAGGCCGAGTAGCCGGCGGCAAACAGTTGCTCGGGGTTGGTGGCCGTGCCGGCGCCGCCCATGGCCTTGGGCGGGGAGAGCTTGAGGTCGAGCAGGCCGTCGTCCGAGCGCGCGGTGCCTTCGCGCCCACCGGTGATGTGGGTGCGGGCGGTGTAGATGACTTTGTCGAGCGAAGTGGTCATGGTGGGCTTCCTTGGGTTGGGTGCTTCGGGTGAAGCGGGTTGAGTCAGGTTGAAATGGGGCGGGTTTCGAGGGGGTTCTCAGCCTCTCAGGCCACGAGGCGTTCACGCAGGGCCTGAACTTGCCGGGTGAGTTCGACCACCTCGGACACCGAACACTGCGTGGCGGCCAGAATGCAGCCGGGCACCTTGGCGGCACGGGTCTTGAGCTGGCGCCCGGCGGCCGTGAGCGCGATGTGCACACGCCGTTCGTCCGCCACGTCACGCAGGCGGGTCACCAGACCCAGGGCCTCCAGCCGCTTGAGCAGCGGGGTGAGCGTGCCCGAATCGAGCGACAGGCGATCGCCCAGCTCCGACACCATCAGGCCGTCACGTTCCCACAGCACCAGCAGCGCCAGGTATTGCGGGTAGGTGAGCCCCAGCGCGGCTAGCAGCGGCTTGTAGAGCTTGGTCATGGCGAGTGACGCCGAATACAGCGCAAAACACAGCTGGTTGTCCAGCAGCAGGGCTTCGCCGGACGGGACGGATTTGGCGTGGCGGGGGGGCATGGGTTAAATTATAGCGATCAATTAAATTGTGTGCAATTTAAATACCCGAGTCCGTCAAAAGGCGATGGGCCAGCAATCGCCAGCTTACCGGCCGGTAAAGCGGGCCGGGCGTTTTTCGACAAACGAGCGCACGCCCTCGGCGGCATCGTCGCTTTGTGACAGGCGCTGTTGTGTGGCGATGAACTCGTGCATGGCCACGGTGGGGCCGTGCTCCACGGCCTTGAGCGCGTTCAGGCGTGTGGCCACCACCGCCAGCGGGGCTTGTGCGGCAATGGTTTGGGCAATGCGCAGGGCCTGCGGCAGCAGTTCGGGCGCGGGCACTACCTTTTGCACGAAGTTCAAACGCAGGGCCTCGGCGCTGTCAAACTCGTCGCCGGTGAGCAGGTGCAGCAGCGCATTGCCCAGGCCTGCCCGTTCGGCCATGCGCAGCGTGGCGCCGCCGGTGGCCATGATGCCGCGACGGACTTCCAGTTGCGAGAACCGGCAGTTGTCGGCGGCCACGACGATGTCGGCTGCCAGCATCAACTCGATGCCCAGCGTGTAGGTGATGCCCTGCACCGCCACCACCATGGGCTTGGTGCGGCGCCGGTAGCCCTCCATGCCCAGGTTCAGCGGGTCCACCAGCCCGAGGGGCACGGCTTTCCGGCCGGCCTTCATGAGGGGTGCAATGGTGGGGAGGTCCAAGCCTGCCGTGAAGTGCTCGCCCAGCGCGTGCAGCACGCCCACGCGCAGCACCGGATCGTCGTCCAGGCGGGTGTAGGCCTCGCCCAGCTCGCGGAACATCTTCGGTGTGAAGCCGTTGCGTTTGGCCGGGCGGTTGATGCCGATCAGCAGGACGTCGCCGCGGACTTCGCAGTCAATGCTGCCATCAGGGTGATGCGAGGCGGTCATGCAAGCGTAGTCAATAAACGTAAACACCGCGGCCGGTCTTGCGGCCCAGGCGCCCGGCCGCAACCATCTCCTTGAGCAGTGGGCAGGGGCGGTACTTGGAGTCGCCAAACTCCGACAGGTACACCTCCATGACGGCCAGGCACACGTCCAGGCCGATCATGTCGGCCAGCGCCAGTGGGCCAATGGGCTGGTTGCAACCCAGCTTCATGCCGGCGTCAATGTCATCGGCCGTGGCCAGCCCTTCGGCGAGCACAAAAAAAGCCTCGTTGATCATGGGCACCAGAATGCGGTTGACCACGAAACCCGGCGCGTTCTTCACGGTGATGGGCGTTTTGCCCAGCGCGGTGGCCATCGCATGGACGGCATCATGGGTGGCATCGCTGGTCTGCAGACCTCGGATGATCTCCACCAGTGCCATCATCGGCACCGGGTTGAAAAAGTGCATGCCAATGAAGCGATCCGGCCGCCCCGTGACGGCGGCCAGCTTCGTGATGGAGATGGACGAGGTGTTGGAGGCAATGATGACGTCGGGCATCAGGCTGGCGTCGAGTTGCCGGAGGATCTTGACCTTGAGGTCGAAGTTTTCGGTGGCGGCCTCGATCACGAGTTGCGCGGCCTTGAGGTCGTCGTAATTCGTGCTGCCCCGGATCAGGGCCAGCGTGGCGTCCTTGTCGGCCTGGGTGATTTTTTCCTTTTTGAGCTGACGGTCGAGGCTGCCGCTGACGCTGGCAAGCCCCTTGGCGACCGCAGCGTCGGCAATGTCCACCATGACCACGTTCAGGCCAACCGAGGCACAAGCCTGGGCGATGCCGTTGCCCATGGTGCCGGCACCCACGATGCCGACGGTGCGAATGGCCTGACCGGCCGCTGCGATGCTGCTCATTGAAACTCCTGAAGGGGTGTGTTGCACCGCACGGCGGTGGGTTCGGCGCGTGCAGCTTTGTTCCGCAATGGTACCCGGACGCCGCCCGGTCTGACCTGGCCTGGCGCGCAAACTACGACCGGCGTACTGTCCGGCTTTCCCGCAGGGCGCGACGGCGGGCCATCTCGACGCCCATGGCCGCGATCTCGGCTTGTGGAATGGCACTGCGTGCGGCCGGATAGGCCAGCGTTTCCTCCAGCACGATGTGGTCCAGGTACAGTTGCTGGAACACCTCCACGGCGTACCGCAGCACCGCCGGGTCGAACCAGGTGTAGCCGTCGGCGGCCGCAGCGAGCGAGGGTTCGATCTCCATCCAGTCGGTCTCCAGCCACGCGTGGTCCTGGGTCAGCCGACGCGCGGCCTGAACCACCTCGTCATCGGCGCTGGCCAGCAGCGCCGGGAAGACGTTGTGTTCCTCGTCCAGATGGTGTTCGCGGGCCTGCACATTGAACCAAGTCTGCACTTCCCGGACGCGGGCGCGAACCACGGGCGTCAATCCGTCGGTTTCAATGTCGCGCGCCAAGGCGGCCAGCAAACCGAGCTGACGCTGCATTTCGCGATGGCAATCGTCCAGAAAGCCGAACATGGCTTCACCAGAAGGGGCCGCCGCAGTGGTGGCGCCGGGTGGCGCAGGCGTTGAAGAAAGCAGGGTGGAAAGCGGTTTGGCCATGAAGGTTCCTTGGACTGTTTCCGGTACAGCGGGGTAACACCCTCATTTTCGGGCGAGCACGTGGTCGCGCCTTGATCTGGCGCAAAGCCGTGCATTGCGCCAGGGTCTGCCATGCGACACCCTAGGGCCGGACATCCGCGGTAAGCTGGCAGCACTGTGGAAACGCCGTTGGAGGCCACGAATCGCATGTTCGACTACATCATCATTGGCGGCGGCTCTGCGGGGTGTGTGCTGGCGGCGAGGCTCAGTGAAGACCCCGCCGCGCGGGTCTGTCTGCTGGAAGCCGGGCCACCCGACGCGAGCGTGCTGATTCACTGCCCGGCCGGACTGGCCTTGCTCGCCAAAAATGGCCAGGCCAACTGGGCATTTGAAACCGTGCCACAACCCGGTCTGAAGGGTCGCCGGGGCTATCAGCCGCGCGGCAAGGTGCTGGGGGGCTCCAGCTCGATCAACGCCATGATCTATGCGCGGGGGCAGGCGGCCGACTACGACCATTGGGCGGCCGAGGGCAACCCCGGGTGGGGATTCTCCGATGTGTTGCCCTACTTCAAGAAAGCCGAACACAACGAACGTGGCGCCGATGACTTCCATGGCACCGGCGGCCCGCTCAACGTGATGGACCTGCGCAGCCCCAATCGCTTCGGTCCGGTGTTCATCGCGGCAGCGCAGCAGGCCGGGCATGCACACAACCCGGATTTCAACGGCGTCACGCAGGAAGGCGTGGGCCTCTATCAGGTTACACACCGCAACGGCGAGCGCTTCAGCGCCGCCAAGGCCTACCTCACGCCCAACCGGTCGCGCCCCAACCTGCAGGTGCTGACCGATGCGCAGGTCACGCGAATCCTGGTCGACGGGCGGCGGGCCGTGGGCGTGGAATACCGGCGGGATGGCGTGCTGACGCAGGTGCGCGCCTTGCGCGAGGTGCTGCTGTGCGCGGGGGCGTTGCAGTCGCCCCAAATCCTGATGCTTTCGGGCATCGGCCCCGGCGCGCAGCTGCATCGCCATGGCATTCCGGTGTTGCACGATCTGCCGGGGGTGGGCGAACATCTGCACGACCACGTGGACGTGGTGCAGGTTTACGACGCCCCTGGCGTGACCGACCTGTTCGGCATTTCGCCGCGTGGCCTGCTCAATGTGGCGCGGGGCATTCTGGAATGGCGACGCAGCCGCAGCGGCATGCTGACCACCAACTTCGCCGAAGCCGGTGGCTTCATCCGGTCGGACGCCGCCGAACTGCTGCCCGACCTGCAACTGCACTTTGTGATCGGCAAGCTCGTCAACCATGGTCGCACGACGACCCTGGGCCACGGGTTTTCGTGCCATGTCTGTCTGCTGCAGCCCAGGAGCCGGGGCCGGGTGACGCTGGCGGGCGCCGACCCCGGGCAACTGCCGGAGGTGGACCCCAATTTCCTGGCCGAGCCGGACGATCTTCAACGCCTGGTCAAGGGGTTTCGCCGCATGCGCGACATCCTTCAGGCGCCCGCCCTGGCGGGTTACCGCGGGCGCGAGCTGGCCGCGTCGGCCCAGGCCCAAAGTGACGTGCAAATCGAGCACTTCATCCGCAACCATGCCGACACGATCTACCATCCCGTGGGCAGCTGCCGCATGGGCAACGGTCCACTGGACGTGGTGGACGCCGGGCTGCGCGTGCATGGCGTGGACGGCTTGCGGGTGGTGGACGCGTCGATCATGCCGCGCATCGTCTCCGGCAACACCAACGCACCGGTGATCATGGTGGCCGAAAAAGCGGCTGACCTGATCAAGGCATCGGCACGGGCGGCTTGATGCCGGCCGCCGCGCACCGCCATCAGGTGCGAAAACGTTTGCGCGTCAAAGCCAGCGCCACCCAGAACGCCACGCCCGCATAGGCCGCCAGCGCCAGCAGGTGCAGCAGGCCGTGGGCTGGCCACTGGTCCATGAACAGCGGGCGCACGATCTCCACCGCATGGGTCAACGGCAACCAGCCGGACACGACCCGCACCACCGAAGGCAACTGGTCGCGCGGGAAGAACACGCCCGAGAGAAACATCATGGGCGTGAGGAACAGCGTGAAGTAATACGTGAAAAAGTCATAGCCCTTGGCCAGCGCATTGAAGATCAAGGCAATGCAGCTGAAGGTGATGCCCGTCAGCAGCAGCACCGGCCAGGCCACAACCAGCTTGGGGCTGTAGCTGATGCCCAGCGCCAGCATCACGCCCAGGATGGCCGTGACGGTGAAGAGCGATTTGAAGGCCGCCCATAGCATTTCGGCCATCACCACGTCATCCAGGCTCACCGGCGCGTTCATGATGCCCTCCCAGGTGCGCTGCACATGCATGCGCGAGAAGGCCGAGTACAGCGCCTCGAACGTGGCAGCGTTCATGGCGCTCATGCATATCGAGCCGCTGGCCAGGAACAGGATATAGGGCACCGACACGCCGCCCAGCTTCACCTGCCCGACCAGCGCCCCCATGCCGTAGCCAAACGCCACCAGCCACATCAACGGCTCGGCAATGTTGCCCACCAGACTGGGGATGGCGAGCTTGCGCCAGACCAGCAGGTTGCGCAGAAACACCGGCCACCACCGCATGGACAACCGGGGTGGTGCCCAGACCGAGGGTGCGGCGGGCGCGGGGGACAGCGTGATCGTGCTCATTGTTTCCGAAAAAGAAACAGGGTGGTTCGTTTTCTCCCTGCCAGAAAAAGCAACTTTGGCATCGGACGGGATTCCATCGAAGGGAGCCTGGCCGGACAACATTGCAGGCTTCGCATCTTAAAGGAGTCCCCATGAAAGCGCCCGAACCGACGCCAGGATGGAGTGCAAATGCCCCCCGGGCAGAAGATCGGCGACAACGCGCCCGCGCACAGCGCCAGCACGGCCCCGCGCAGCAGACTCACGCCGTGCGCAGTCCGATGCGCTATGTCGTGGACGTATACGGGCGACGGTTGCGCGACGTGATCAACCGGATCGTGGTGCGTTATTCCATGGTGCCGGACGACGATGTGTTCGACCCCGCGGTGTTTGACTGGACAGCCACCCTGCAGGCGAACTGGCAAACCATTCACGAGGAGGCGATGGCCATTCTCAGCCAGCGCCATGACATCCCGCCGCTGGGCGACATTTCGACCGACCATCAACGGCTGGACCATCGCCGGAGCTGGCGTACCTTTTTCCTCTGGGGTTACGGCTACCGGATGGACCGCAACTGCGTTCATGCCCCGAAAACCGCTGCGCTGGTGGACTCGATCCCGGGGTTGATCTCGGCCCTGTTCTCCGTGCACGAGCCTGGCACGCATTTGCCGCGGCATCGTGGCGTGACCAAGGGCATGATCACCTGTCACCTCGGCCTCAAGATTCCAGCCGACGCAGGCCAATGCGTGATCGCGGTCAACGACAAGCCATACCGCTGGAGGCCAGGCGAGTTCTTTGTGTTCGACGACACGCAATACCACGAGGTCTGGAACGATACCGATGAGGATCGAATCATCCTGCTGCTCCACATCAACCGGCCGATGCGCGCGCCCGGCGCCTGGTTGCAACAGGCCTTCTTTTACCTGATCCGGCACAGTCCGTTCGTCCAGGAGGCCCTGCGCAACATGGAAAGCTGGACGGAGCGCTTTTCGCGCAACGCCGGGGCGCTGGGTCGATCGGGTTGACAGCCGCAGTGCTCAGCCATCTTCCCGGATCTGGCGCCCCGTGAGTTTGAGGAAAAGGTCCTCGAGATTGGCGGGCCGGTGCAGCGTGCGCAGCTGGGGCCAGGCCTCCAGTGCGAGCAGCAGGGGGCGCGCGTGGCGTGTGTAGAAGAAGACGGTTTCACCGCTGACTTCCACCCGTTCGGCGTGCGCTTTCAGGGGCGAGTCCACCAGTGCCAGCGCGCCCACGCCATACACCTCCACCACGTCGGGCTCCAGGTGCTGCGCAATCAGTTCGCGCGGCTTTCCCTCGGCGATCTTGCGGCCGTGGTCCAGCACCAGCAGGCGTGAGCACAGGCGTTCGGCCTCGTCCATGAAGTGGGTGGTCAGCAGGATGGCCTTGCCCTGTTGAAGCAAAAGCTGCAACCGCTCCCACATCAAATGGCGCGCCTGCGGGTCAAGGCCGGTGGTGGGTTCATCGAGCATCAGCAGGCGCGGGTTGTTGACCAACGCCCGCCCCAGACTCAGGCGCCGCTTCATGCCGCCTGAAAGCTCGCCGGGTTTGACGTTGGCCTTGTGCGTGAGGGCTGCAAACTCCAGCAACTGCGGCACCCGTGCACGGATCACGGCGTCCTTCATGCCGAAGTAGCGGCCGTAGATCAGCAGGTTTTCGGCGCAGGTGAAGTCCGGGTCCAGCGTGTCGAACTGGCTCACCACACCCAACTCGCCCTTGATGGCCAGGGCGTCGCGCGGCATTTGCAGGCAACGCCCATCAGCGCTCATGTAGGTCACGCCGCCGGTGTCGGGCACCGTCAGACCCAGGCACATGCGGATGGTGGTGGTCTTGCCGGCGCCATTGGGGCCGATGACACCCAGGCATTCGCCTGGGGCCATGTCAAACGACACATCGTTGACCACGGTGGTGTCACCGTAGCGCTTGGACAGGTGCGCTGCGGAAAAGAGAGGTTCTGGCATGCGCGCATTGTGCCGTGAGGCGCCCGCCCGCACCGGCGCGGGGTCGGACTTCGCGGGCGATGCCGGTCAGGGTCGGGCGCGAATGCGGTACAGCGCGTTGTTGCGGTCGGCGGTCAGGTACACCGTGCCGTCCGGCCCGACCGCCACGCCCGTCACCACATAGGGCGGCGGCATGCCGGGGCCACCGGCCATGCCGATGGGCAGTGCGTCGGCCACAGTGCGGCGGCTGCCGTCTGCCGGGTTGATTTCCACCAGCCGCTGCGCTGCGCTTTCGGCCACGATGAAGCTGCCCCAGGGTGTTTGCGCCAGGCCTTCGGGCAAGGCAAGGCCATCGGCCACGGTGCGTTTGGCGCCAGTGGCCAGGTCCACCCGGGTCAGCTTGCCGGCTGCTTCCGTCACGTAGAGCGCGCCGTCCTGGCCCAGCACCATCTGCACCGGACCAGCCAGCCCATCGGTCACGACCTTGCGGGTGGCGAACTTGTCGCCACTGGCGCGGGTGATGCTGCCGGTGGCGATTTCGGCATAGACGATGCTGCCGTCGGCCATGGGAATGGCGTCCATCGGGGCCTTCAGGCCGTGCAGCCAGGCTGTGGTCTTGCGGCTGGCACGGTCCACCAGTTGCACCGAGCCGGTGAACCATGACGTCAACGCAAAGTGACTGGCCGAAACGCCCACGGCAAACGGGTACTCCATGTCGGAGGCCTGCATGCGCAAGATGTCCTTCACGGCGCCGCTTTGGGCGTTGACTTCGCGAAAACCGAAGACGTCGGCCACGTACAGCGTGTCGCCATCGATCTTCAGGCCTGCCGGCACAGCGAGCTTGCCGCTGGTGAGCACCCTGACCTCGCCCGTAGCCGGGTTGAAGGCTTCGATGGAGTTGTCGGCCATGTTGGACACATACACCGTGCCGTCGGGTGCGATGGCCAGGTTGTCCAGCGCGGTCTTGAGCTGCTTGACCACCGTTTTGGCGCCGCTGGCCAGCGCCACGCGCACCAGCTCTCCGGTGGCCGTGTCCACCACATACAGATGGCCCTTGCCGTCCAGATTGGCGGCGGCTGGCACCTTGAAGCCGCTGGCGATCACCGTCAGATCACCATTGGCCGGGTTGATCTTCACCACCTGGCCCTTGAACCACAGCGGGCCGTAGAGCATGCCGTCGGGGCCGACTTCAAAGCCGTTGAAGCCACCCATGTCCTTCTTGATGAGCCGCGGCGGCGCCTTGCCCGCCACGTCGATCTCCCACAGCGCGTCGCCCAGAAACACCTGCGAGGCATACAGCTTGCCACTTTGGCGGTCGAAGTCGAGCGAGTTCAGGCCCGGCAAATCCCTGGCCAGAATTCGCATGGGGGCGGCGTCGTTCTCGCGGTAGCGCAGCATGCCCATGAGGTAATTGGTCCAGGCCATCTCGCCCCTGGGGCCGATGGCGATGTCATCGGCCTGGCCTTCGGGCCCGGCGATCAGCACCTTCGCGGCGCCGGTGGTGCGGTTCACCTCCCACAGCGTGTTGCCCACCACCGAGCCCGCCAGCAGGCGACCCTGGGTGTCCACCGCCAGCCCGTGCACACCACTGAACGAAGAGGGCGCCACCAGCACCTCGGGTGCGCCCCAGGCGGCCGGACGGGACGGTGGTATCGACGTGCAGGCACCCAGCGTCAAAACGGCGGTCAGCAGGCCGACAGCAAGGGTTCGGTTCATGGGTGTCTCCTGACGGTAGTGGTGAATTTTCAGTCTAGGATTGACCCCGGCCAATGCCAGTCACACCGGAGACAAAGGCCATAAGGTCCTGGCCGCAGGGTCCCGCAGATAAAATTCGTCTCTTTGCGACTCCGGGAAGCCACCGTGTCCGAACGTCTCGCGGTGCTGCCGCAGTATTTTTTGCCCAAGCGGGCGTTGACCGTGTTTGCGGGCTGGTGTGCCGGTTCGCGTGCCACCTGGTGGACGCACCACGTCATTCCATGGTTCATCCGGCGCTATGGCGTGAACATGGCCGAAGCGGCCAATCCTGACCCGCTGAGCTACGCCACCTTCAACGAGTTTTTTACCCGCGCGCTGCGGGAGGGCGCGCGACCGCTGGCCGATGCGCCCTGGGTGTGCCCGGTGGACGGCGCCATCAGCCAGTTCGGCCCGATCAAGGGCGACCAGATCTTCCAGGCCAAGGGCCACAGCTATTCGACCCGCGCGCTGGTGGGTGGCGATGCGGCACTGGCGGCGCAGTTCGAGGGTGGCGCGTTCGCCACGCTGTACCTGAGCCCGAAGGACTACCACCGCATCCACATGCCCTGCGAGGGGCGGCTCGTCCGCATGATCTACGTGCCCGGCGAGCTGTTTTCAGTCAACCCCACCACCGCACGGGGTGTGCCCGGGCTGTTTGCGCGCAACGAGCGCGTGGTGTGCGTGTTCGAATCGGCGCACGGCCCGTTCGCGCTGGTGCTGGTGGGCGCGACCATCGTGGGCAGCATGGCCACGGTGTGGCACGGCCAGGTCAACCCGCCGCGCTCGAACCGTGTGCGCGAATGGTTTTACGATGACGAGCGCATTGTGCTGGCCAAGGGCGCCGAAATGGGGCGTTTTCTGCTGGGTTCCACCGTGGTGATGTTGTTCCCCGAAAACACCCTGCATTTCATTGGCGACTGGGCCGCAACCCGTGCAATCCGCATGGGTGAGGCGATGGCGCTGGATCCGGATCTGGCGGCTGCACCCATGACCGCGGCGCGAGAGAGCGGATTGGGGGCATGACCTTGGCGAACGACATGATGGACTTGCTCGAGGAGGTGGACACCTCATGGGGCGTGCTGTGGCTTGCCGCGGCAGCGGTTGTGCTGGCGTTGCTGGTACACAAGGTGGGGGCAACCGTCATCCGGCGCATCACGCGCGACAGCCTGATCGCCAGTGCAGTGGCACGCCGCTGCTGGCGACCCTCGCGCGTGGTGCTGCCGCTGGCCGCGCTACAGGTGGTCTGGCAAGCTGCACCGGATACCTTGCTGATGATCAATCAGGTGCGCCATGGCAACGCGCTGCTGCTTCTGGCTGCGGTGACCTGGCTGGCCCTTCGTGCGCTCGATGGACTGGCGCAAGGCGTAACGCTTCAGCATTCGGTGGACGTGGTCGACAACCTCAACGCGCGCCGAATCCAGACCCAAACGCGGATGCTGGTGCGTATCGCCAATTTTGGCGTGCTCGTGGCGGGTCTTTCGCTCATGTTGATGACGTTCCCCGGGGCCCGGCAGGTCGGTGCCAGCCTGCTGGCCTCGGCGGGCGTGGTGGGCATCGTGGCGGGCATTGCGGCGCGGCCGGTGTTCAGTAACCTGATTGCCGGACTTCAGCTGGCGCTGGCTGAGCCCGTGCGGCTCGACGACGTGCTGATCGTGCAGGGCGAATGGGGCCGCGTCGAGGAGATCACCGGCACTTATGTGGTGCTCAGGATCTGGGACGAACGCCGCCTGATCATCCCGCTGCAGTGGTTCATCGAAAACCCTTTCCAGAACTGGACCCGCACCAGTGCCCAGATCATGGGTGGTGTGTTGTTGTGGGTTGACTACCGGATGCCTTTGCAACCCTTGCGCGACGAGGCGCAACGCGTTTGCGCATCAGCACCCGAGTGGGATGGCCGACTGTGTCAGTTGCAGGTATTGGAAGCGGGCGAGCGCAGCATGCAGGTGCGTGTGCTGGTGACGTCGGCCGATTCCGGCCAGAACTGGGATCTTCGCTGCAAGATCCGCGAAGCCCTGGTCGATTTCATGCAGCGTGAATATTCGCAGCATCTGCCGTTGATGAGAGCCGAGATCGGGCCCGAAGAAACGCGCCCGGCGTTCTGACATGTTCGTCGATCCGTACCGGTGTGAACCATTCATCCGGACCGCCTGGTACAGCATCGCGGTGGCGGTGGCGGCGCCCACCACACCGCCAGCCCCGACCGCATCACAGCCGCGGTCAGAAACGGGCCGCGGAATCGATCAACCGATGTCGGCGATCTACTGGAACGCCACTTCGGCAAAGCTGCGCAGCTTGCGGCTGTGCAGCTGCCCGATGCCCTGCTCGCGCAGCAGTTCGATGGCGCGGATGCCGATGCGCAGGTGCTGGTCCACGCGTTCGCGGTAGAAATGGTTGGCCATGCCCGGCAATTTGATTTCGCCGTGAGCAGGGTGCCGTAGGGCACGCGGAAACGAAATCGGCCCCCGCCCGCATGACACCGGCATGGTGACGATGATCACCCCGTGGCAGAACGAGTTTGAGCTGCACGCCCGCGCCATCCTGGGCCTGCCGGTCAGCACTGCGCTCAAAAGCCCGAGAGCTTCACCAAGCGACGCATGGGCGTGGCGCTGGCGTTCGATGCCGATGGGGAAGTCGCCCGCGTCAACGCCAAGCTCGCAACATCGAAGGTAAAGCCGCGGGGGGGCTGAAACTGAAATTGTTCAAGCCAAATTGGCAGTTGGTCCTCGTCAAATCGACATAGTTTGCAATAACTAATATAGCAAATGAGCGCGAAACATCACTCGTGCCGCAGCGCCTCGATCGGGTCCATGCGGGCTGCGCGGCGGGCCGGGAAGTAGCCGAACACCACGCCGATGAAGGCCGAGAACACGAGCGCCAGCACGTTGATGGTGGGGTCGAACACATAGGGGACCTCCATCACGCCCGACAGGCCGTACGACGCGGCGGTGGCGATGATGATGCCCACCACGCCGCCCAGCGCCGATAGCACCACCGCCTCGATCAGGAACTGCAGCAGCACCTCGCGTTCCAGCGCACCCACGGCCAGCCGCAGGCCGATCTCGCGCGTGCGTTCGGTCACGCTCACCAGCATGATGTTCATGATGCCGATGCCGCCCACCAGCAGGCTCACCGCGGCCACGGCGCCCAGCAGGCTGGTGAGCACGCCCATGGTGCTCGACAGCGTCTCGGCCAGCTGCTGGGTGTCGAAGATGTTGAAGTTGTCGTCGTCGTCCTCGGCCAGCTTGCGCCGCTCGCGCATCAGCTGGCGCAGGCTGGCCTTGAGCGGCGCGCTGTCGCTGCCGTCCTGCATGGCCACCAGCAGCGAGTCGACGCGGCGGTTGCCGGTGACGCGGCGCTGCAGCGTGTGCAGCGGCACCACCACTGCGTCGTCCTGGTCGCCCATGCCGCCCTGGCCCTTGGACGCCAGCACGCCGATCACCTCACACGAGAACTGCTTGATGCGCAGCTGTTCGCCGAGGCCGGTCTGGCCGACGCGGCCGCCATAGATCTCGCGCCGCACCGTCTCGCCCACGATGCACACCGCCGCGCCGCCGAGCTGCTCGTCGGGTGCAAACAGGCGGCCGCTGACAAGCTTCCAGTTGCCGGTTTCGAACCAGGCGTTGGTGCTGCCGGTCACGCTGGTGGCCCAGTTGCGGCCGTTGCCCACCACCGTCACGCTGGCGCGGCCCTGCGGCGCCACCGCCGCCACACCGCCGATCTGCGCCTGAATGGCTTCGGCGTCGGCTTCGGTGAAGCGCGGCACGCCGCCGCCACCCCCACCGCCACCCCCGCCGGGGCCACGCTGGCCAGGGTTGATCATCAGCAGGTTGGTGCCCAGGCTGGTGATCTGCGTTTCGATGGCCGCCGTGGCGCCGTTGCCTAGCGTGACCATGGTGATCACCGCGCTCACCCCGATCACGATGCCCAGGATGGTGAGGAACGAGCGCAGCAGGTTGCGTTGCACCGAACGCAGCGCGAGCAGGAAGACGCTATAGAGCATCAGATCGCCTGCGCCGTCGGTGCCACCGCGGGGTGTGGCGGTGCTTCGGTGGTGGGGTTGGCGTTGACCACGTCGCGGGCCACGCCGCCGTCCACAAAGGTCACCATGCGCCGCGCATACGCTGCCATGTCGGGTTCGTGCGTGACCATCAGCACGGTGATGCCGTGGTCGCGGTTCAGGCCGAGCAGCAGGCCCATGATCTCGTGGCTGCGCTGGGTGTCCAGGTTGCCGGTGGGTTCGTCGGCCAGCACTACGGCTGGCTCTGTGACGATGGCGCGCGCAATGGCCACGCGCTGCTGCTGCCCGCCCGACAGCTCCGCTGGCGTGTGGTGCTCCCAGCCGCCCAGGCCCACCGACTGCAGCGCCCTCGTGGCCGCCACCTTGCGCACGGCCGCGCTGTCGCCGCGGTAGAGCAGCGGCAGTTCCACGTTCTCCTGTGCCGAGGTGCGCGCCAGCAGATTGAAGCCCTGGAACACAAAGCCGAGGTACCGGCGCCGCAGCCGCGCGCGCTGGTCGCGGGTGAGCGCCTCCACATGCACACCTTTGAACAGGTAGGCGCCCGCCGTCGGCGTGTCCAGGCAACCCATGATGTTCATGGCGGTGGATTTGCCTGAACCGCTCGGCCCCATGATGGCCACGAACTCGCCGGCCGCAATGTCGAGGTCAATCCCCTTGAGCGCCATGAGTTCGGCCACACCACTGCCGTAGCGCTTGGTCACCCCCCGCAATTGGATCAGGGCGGTCATTTGCTTACCGAGATCTTTTGGTCGGTGATGACAAGCATTCCGGCCTGCAGGTCGCCGCTGGTGATCTCGGTCATGCGGCCGTCGCTGATGCCCGGCACCACCGCCACCGCCACGGCCACGCCCTTGCCGCCGGCCGGCAGCACCCATACCTGGCGCGCGTCGGCCGTGCTGGCGCCGGTGGCCGCGGCGCGGCGCCGGGTGCCGCCGGGCATGCGCGGGATCAGGGTGGCTGTGATGCCGGCCTTGGCGGCCGTGGGCGCCGCGTCGCCCGCTGCGGTGGGCGTGAAACGCAGCGCGCTGTTGGGCACCAGCAGGACGTCGCGCCGCTGGGTGGCAATGATGGTGGCGCTGGCCGTCATGCCGGGTCGCAGGCTCAAGTCGGTGTTGTCCACGTCGAGGTAGGTGAGGTAGGTCACCACGTTGTCGGTGATGGTGGAGCCGAAGCCCACGCGCGTGATGTGCGCCGGGTATTTGCGGGCCGGGTAGGCGCTCACGGTGAAGGTGGCGCTCTGGTCCACTGCGACCGAGCCGACGTCGGCCTCGTCCACATACACCCAGAGGCGCAGCTTGGCCAGGTCTTCGGCCACGGTGAACAGCGTCACGGCCTGTAGCGAGGCGGCCACGGCGTTGCCCGGATCGACCGAGCGGCTGAGCACCACGCCGTCGGATGGCGCGCTGATCGACGCCTTGGACAGGTTGGTCTGGTCGGTGGACAGCGCAGCCTTCGCTTCGGTCACGCCAGCGCGGGCGCTGGCGTCGTCGGCTACCGCGCGGTCCACCGTGGCGCGGCCGACATCCAGCTCGGCTTTGGAGGGCACCTTGCCGCCCGACAGGCGGGCCACCTCTTCCAGCCGCCCCAGGCCCGCCTTGGCTTCGCGGATGGTGGCCGCCGTTTGCGCCACCTTCGCGCTGGCGGCGGTGAGGGCGGCGGTGGAGCGCACGATCTGGTCGCGTAGCTTGGCGGTGTCCAGCACCACCAGCACCTGGCCCTTCTTGATGCGGTCGTTCACGTCCACATTGACCTTGAGCACCGTGCCCGACAGCTCGCTGCCGATGTTGATGGAACGCGTCGGCTGGATGGTGCCGTTGGCGGTGACGGTGAGCGTGAGGTCACCGCGCGCCACGGTCTGTGTGGTGTAGGTGGGCGCGGCGGCGGCGGCGCGCTGGTTCCACCAGTACCAGCCGCCGCCGGCGGCCAGCAGCAGCACCACGGCGCCACCCCACACCATGGGCCGCAGGTACCAGGCGCGTGCACTCGGTTCAGCCAGCAGTTCGGCCACCGACGGGTCGACCTGTGCCGCGGCGGGCTCGACCGCTGCCGGTGGCGGGGTGGGTGCTGGAGGGGGTGTCGTTGCAGCTGGGGGAACTGGGCTCATGGCGGGTTCGCTTGGTCGGGGGAAAGGGACAGCGCTTGCACCGCTTCGGGCTGCCAGCCGCCGCCCAGCGCCTTGTACAGGCGCACGTGGTCGGCGCTGACGGCCGCGGCCGCGCTGGCCACGCTGTCTTGCGTGCTGAGCTGGGTTTGCTGTGTGTTCAGCACAGTCTGAAAGTCCACCAGCCCGCTGCCGTAGCGTTGACGGGCGAGCAGGGCTGCATTGGCGGCGGCACCGGCGGCGAGTTGCAGGCGCGCCAGGCGCTCGCGGTCGCCACGCAGGGCCACCAGCGCGTCTTCTACTTCTTGCAACGCCGAGAGCACGGTGGCTTCATAGCCCGTTCTGGCTTGGTCGAGCGCGGCCTGCTGGGCGCGCACCTGCGCCGCCAAAGCGCCGCCGTTAAAAATCGGCAGCGACACACTTGCGAGCAAGCTGCTGACCACCGACGCGCCGTTGGTGAGCCCGCCGAGCGTTAGCGCGGAGAGGCCCAGTGAACCACCGAGCTTGAAATTGGGCAGACGCGCCGCTTCTGCCTGCGCCACGCGCGACCATGCGGCGCTGATCTGAAACTCGGCCGCGCGCACGTCGGGCCGCTGGCGCAACGTGTCCGCCGGGATGGCCGCCGCGAGGTCGGCCGGTGCCTGCGGCAACGCGCCGGGCGCGGCCAGCACGTCAGCCAGCGCGGCGGGCGGCTGGCCGGTGAGAACCGCGAGTGCGTGGCGGGTCTGCTCCAGCGTGATTTGCAGCGCGGGCAGTTGTGCGCGTGTCTGCTCCGCCGCCGCCCGGGCCTGCTCGGCTTCGAGCGACGACACCAGGCCGGCCTGCAAACGCCAGTCGGTGATCTGCAGCGTTTCAAGCTGGAGTGCGAGGTTGTCGTTGGCAATCGCCAGCCGCGCCTCGATGGTGCGCAGCGTGATGTAGACCAACGCCACCTCGGCAGCGATGGAGCGCTGCACATCGCCCAGAGTCGCGGCGCTGGCGAATGCCGTTGCGTCAGCGCCCTGCAGCGCGCTGCGGTTGGCGCCGAACACATCAAGTTCCCAGCTGGCGTCGAGCCCGGCGCGAAAGCTGCTGCCGGTGCTGGTGCCTCCCGACGTGCCGCGCTGCGCCGACGCCGAACTGCCCACGGTGGGGCCAAGCCCCGCCGCCGACACATCGCGCAGTGCCCGCGCCTGCACCAGCGCCGCCTGCGCGCCACGCACCGTGGTGTTGGCCTGCAGCGCACGTTCGACCAGCGCGGCGAGCAACGGGTCGTTGAAGCGCTGCCACCACTGGGCGAGGTCGGTGGCGGTCTGTGCCGTGGGAGCCGCCTCGCCCGACCAGCCGGCCGGCACCGGCAGAACGGGTGGTGCGGTGTCGCGCGCTGACAGGCTGACGCAGCCTGCCAGCAGAACGGCCACAGCGGCAGCGGTCGTGAAATGGGTTAGGCGCGAGTCACCGGGGAGACGAGGGCGGAAGTTCAGCAGCATGGCGTGGCCTCAGGGTAGGCCTTTCGACGTCCACGCACGGTGCGCTGGCGAACATTGCTTCGCCCACCGCTCAACCCGCTCTCTGGCTTGACGCCGACGGTTACTGGAACGCCACTTCGGCAAAGCTGCGCAGCTTGCGGCTGTGCAGCTGCCCAATGCCCTGGGTGCGCAGCAGTTCGATGGCGCGGATGCCGATGCGCAGGTGCTGGTCCACGCGTTCGCGGTAGAAATGGTTGGCCATGCCCGGCAATTTGATTTCGCCGTGAAGCGAAAGCCGTTGGCGGCGATGGTGGCGCTTTCCATGTCCAGCGCCACGGCGCGGCTCTGGCTGAAGCGGCGCTGCGGGGTGTTGTCGGGCAGCAGTTCCCAGTTGCGGTTGTCGGTGCTGGCCACCGTGCCGGTGCGCATGATGCGTTTGAGGTCAGGGCCCGAGACCTGCGTCACATCGGCCACGGCCTTTTCGATGGCCACCTGGATTTCGGCCAGCGCCGGAATGGGAACCCACAGCGGCAGTTCCTCGTCGAGCACATGGTCTTCGCGCACGTAGCCGTGGGCCAGCACGTAGTCGCCCAGTTGCTGGCTGTTGCGCAGGCCCGCGCAGTGCCCCAGCATGATCCAGGCGTGCGGGCGCAGCACGGCGATATGGTCGGTGATGTTCTTGGCGTTGGCCGGGCCGACGCCGATGTTGACCATGGTAATGCCCGAGCGGTCGCCGCGCACCAGGTGGTAAGCCGGCATCTGCGGCAGGCGCAGGGGCGCCGCACCGCGCTCGTCGCCCGGCTCGGCCGCCAGCCCCGCACGGCGGGTGACCAGATTGCCGGGCTCCACGAAGGCGTCGTAATCGCTGGTGCCGTCGGCCATCGCCTCGTGGCCCAGACGCACAAACTCGTCAATATAGAACTGGTAATTGGTGAACAGAACAAAGTTCTGGAAATGCTCGGGTGCCGTGCCGGTGTAGTGGCGCAGCCGCTGCAATGAATAGTCGACGCGCGGTGCCGTGAACAGCGACAGGGGCTGCGGCTCGCCGGGTTTTGGCGAGTGCGTGCCGTTGGCAATGCCGTCGTCCATGGCGGCAAGATCCGGCAAGTCGAACACGTCGCGCATGAGCTGGCGGCGCTCGGCGCTCAGGCTGCCTTCGACGTGATCGTGCTCGGCAAACGCAAAGTGCACCGGGATCGGTTGTGCGCTGGTGCCCACCTCCAGTTCGATGCCATGGTTTTGCAACAGCAGCTGGAACTGCGCCAGGTAATAACGGTCGTAAAGATCCGGCCGGGTCAGCGTGGTCTCGAACTTGCCCGGGCCGGCCACAAAGCCATAGCTCAGGCGCGACATTTCCTGCGCCTTGACGCGCGACACCGTGTCGGTGTGGACGCGCACAAACGGGTAGCAACCGCGCACGCGGCGAATGGATGCGGTGCTGGCCTGCGGCAAGGCTCCTGCCACAAACTGGCGCATGGCTTCGCGCAGATGTTCCACCTGCTGCTGATAGATGCGCTGCACCTGCGCTAGCGCGGCGTCGGCCTGGGTGAATCGGGTGGGGGCGATGAAGGGAGGCAGGTAGGGCATGACGCGATTGTGCTACGGCTGCCCCCTCCCCCGCTGCAGAACCTGCCCCATCAACGCATGCAACGTGTTGATGGCCTTGAGGGGCCGCACCATGACCTTGAAGTGGTCGATCCGCCCTGCATCGTTCCAGTGGATGATGTCCACCCCATTGACGGTGATGCCCTCGCAAATGGTCTGGAATTCCAGCACCGCGGATTGCGCCGATTCCCACTGGTGGAGGTAGTGGAAATGTTCGTTGTTGAGCACGCTCAGCGCGGCTTGAAGGTACGCCAGGGTGATGGCCTTGCCAACTTGTGGCGTGTGGACCACGGGCGACTCGAACACCACGTGCTCGGCCAAGATGTTGGCCAGTTCGCGGGCGTCACGGGTTTTGACAATCTGGTGCCAGTGTTCGAGGGTGGGGTGGGGCATGGTCGTCCTTCGGGCAAGAAGCATGGGGCAAGTTGTGATTGTCCGCAGGCATGATCCAGGTGTAAAGCACGCCGGGAACGTTGCAGCGAACCCGCTGCGGGCAACCCAGACGGCCTGGGCCACGTGGATCAGCGGGAGGGCAAGACGCGGTCGCGCAATTCCCGTTTGAGAATTTTTCCAATGGCGCTGCGGGGCAGATCGTCGATCAGGTGCACGGACGACAGCCGCTGCGTTTTGCCAACCCGTGCGTTGACCCAGGCCATGAGTTCATCGGGTTCGGCAGCATGGCTCGCTCGTCGCACCACAAATGCCAGCGGCGTCTCGCCCCAGGCTTCGGATGGCACGCCCACGACGGCGGCTTCCAGCACGGCCGGGTGCTCGCGCAGCACGGCTTCGAGGTCGCTGGGGTAGATGTTGAATCCGCCCGAAATGATCATGTCCTTGCGGCGGTCCAGCAACGTGAGAAATCCATCGGCGTCAAAGCGGCCGACATCGCCAGTGCGGATGAAACGCTTCCCCGCGGGGTCGAACCATTCCGCCTCGCGGGTTTGTTCAGGACGGCCAAAATAGCCGGTCATCATGCCGCCCGAATGGCCGACCACCTCGCCGGTTTCGCCGGGTGGGAGCTCCTGCCCGGCTTCGTCGATCAGCCGGATGTCATGGCCTTCAGCCGGCCGCCCCACGGTGTGCAGCTTGTCTGGGTGCACATGCGCGTCCAGGATGCAGGTGCCACCGCCTTCGGTCATGCCGTAGAACTCGACCAGACCGCCCGGCCAGCGCGCAAGCACATCGGCCTTGAGCGGTGCACCAAAGGGCGCGCTGGTGGAAAACTTCATGTGAAAGCTCGACAAATCGAAGCGGTCAAACTCAGGCTGCGCCATCAGGCGCTGGTATTGCACCGGCACCAGCATGGTGTGCGTCACGCGGTGCAGCTGCGCCAGTGTGAGATAAGCCAGGGCGTCGAATTTGGGCATCAGGCGCACCGTGCCGCCAAATGCAAGGGTCGGGAAGAAAACGACCAGCGTGGTGTTGGAATACAGCGGCGTGGACAACAGGGTCACCGTGTCGGACCCATACCCGTAGGCGGCACCGCGCCGCACGTGGGTCCAGCGCATGCCGTGCGATTGCACGATGCCTTTGGGCTCGCCGGTGGTTCCGGACGAATAAATGATGTTGAACGGCGCTGCCGGCCCAACGGCCACCGGAGCCACTCCCGCTGGTTTGGGGGCCAGCCAGTCGGCCAGCGCGCGCCCGGCCGCCGAGCCATCGAGGGTGACCCGTGGGATGCCGGGCGTTGCGGTGATGCCCAGTGTTTGCGACGTACCGGCATCGGTGAACAAGAGTCTGGCCTGTGCGTCGGCCGCCATGCGCGCCAGGCTTTGCGGCGTGGCGCCTGGCGCCAGCGGCGCGACGACCACGCCCGCCCGCAGGGCACCCAGAAATACCGCCGCGTAAATGGTCGAGGAACTTGCGCACAGCGCCACCGCATCGCCAGGGCGCAGCCCGTCGCGCTGGAGCGCTGAGGCCACCCGGTCCATGAATGTGTCGAGTTCGCCGTACGTCAGGTGATGTGCGCCGTCGTCCAGCGCCAGGCGCTGGGCGGCGCGCGTCGCGTGGTGGCGAATCAGGTCGGGCAGGAGAAGAAAATCGTGCTGCAGCAGGTCATTCATGGGGCGTGGAGGTGTGCCGGCGTCAAGCACCCACCGGGGTGCGCATGGTCACAAACTCCTCTGCGGCGGTGGGGTGGATGCCGATGGTGCTGTCAAACACCGCCTTGGTGGCGCCGGCTTTCATGGCCACTGCAAAGCCCTGCACGATTTCGCCGGCGTCAGGCCCCACCATGTGCAGGCCAACCACGCGATCGCTGGCGGTTTCCACCACCAGCTTCATCAGGGTGCGCTCGCTGCTGCCGCTCAGGGTGTGTTTGAGCGGCTTGAAGTCCGAGCGGAACACGGTGACTTCGCCGAATTTTTCACGGGCCTCGGTCTCGGAAAAGCCCACGGTGCCGATATTGGGGTGCGTGAACACCGCCGTGGGGATGTAGTCATAGCCCATGGCCCGCTGGCCGTTGCCAAACAGGCGGTCCACCAGCACCATGGCCTCGCCCAGCGCCACGGGGGTGAGTTGAACCCGGGCCGTCACGTCTCCCAGGGCGTGGATGGAGGGCACGGAGGTCTGGTAATGGGCGTCCACCACGATGGCGCCGTCCTTGCCCTGGGCCACGCCTGCCGCTTCGAGCCCCAGGCCCGCCACGTTGGGGGCGCGACCGGTGGCGTAGAGCACGGTGTCGGCCTCCAGAATCTGGCCGTCCTTGAGCTGCACCTGCAGTCCGGCGGCGCTGCGGCGCACCGCCGCCACGCCGGCGTTGGTGCGCAGATCGACCCCGGCCTTGCGCATTTCGGCCGCGATGAAATCGCGGACTTCGTCGTCAAAGCCGCGCAGCACCTGGGGCGCGCGCACCAACTGCGTGACCTGTGCGCCCAAGCCGTGAAAGATGGAAGCAAACTCGCAGGCGATATAGCCGCCACCCACCACCACCAGCCGCTTGGGAAACGGATCGAGGTCGAACATATCGTCGGAGGTGACCACCAGTTCGCGGCCCTCAATCTCGGGGACCACAGGGTAGCCGCCGGTGGCGACCAGAATGTGGGCGGCCGTATGGCGGGCGCCATTGACTTCCACGGTATGGGCGTCCAACAGCATGGCGCGGCCGTTGATCACCTTGGCAGCGGCACCCGTCAGCAGGTTCAGGTACACGCCATTGAGGCGCGAGATCTCCTTGGCCCGATTGGCCTTGAGGCGGGACCAGTCGAAGGTGGGCGCTGAGATGTTCCAGCCGAAACCGCGTGCCTCTTCGAAGGCCTCGGCGTAATGGGCTGCGTAGCTGTAGAGCTTCTTGGGGATGCAGCCTACATTCACGCAGGTGCCACCCAAGGCTCCTGATTCCGCCACCGCCACGCGGGCGCCGCGCTGCGCTGCCATACGGGCCGCCCGCACGCCGCCGCTGCCGCCGCCGATGACGAACAGGTCAAAGTCAAATGAAGTCATGGAAGAATTGCTCCGAAAGCGCCACTGAAAACGGGTCAACCGCAGACCTTACCACCGCCAACGGTGTTCTGCAGTGCTCCGGATTTGCGTTCAGGAACGCGCGTGGGTCACGCCGCCGTCGACCACGAGCGTGGAGCCCACCACGTAGTCGCCGGCGCGGGATGCCAGATAAATGGCCGCGCCAGCCATATCGTCGTCCGTGCCCACGCGCCCGGCGGGCACCCGACGGGCGACCTCGTCACCGTGGTCCCGCGCATCTCGGTTCATGTCGGACGCGAAGGCGCCGGGTGCGATCGCGCTGACCAAGATGTTGTCCTTGACCAGGCGCAGCGCCATGCGCCGCGTCAGGTGGATCAGGCCCGCCTTGCTGGCGGCGTAGGAATAGGTTTCCATCGGGTTGACCGACACGCCGTCGATCGAGGCGATGTTGATCACTTTCGCCGGGCGGGTTTGGCCGGCCGCGCGCAGCGGCGCCGCCAGCGCCTGGGTCAGGAAGAAGGGCGATTTGAGGTTCAGGTCCACCACCTTGTCCCAGCCGATTTCGGGAAACTCGTCAAACGGGGCGCCCCAGGCCGCCCCGGCGTTGTTGACCAGGATGTCCAGTTGTGGCTCGCGGGCCATGTAGGCTGCGGCGAGCGCGCGGGCGCCTTCCACCGTGGACACGTCGGCAGGCAGCGAGACGCAGGGGCCCAACGCAGCCAGTTCGGCGGCCGTCTGGTCGCACGCGGCGGCCTTTCGAGCCGAGATGTAGACGCGGGCACCGGCTTTCAGGAACCCTGCTGCAATCATGCGGCCGATGCCGCGTGAGCCACCGGTGATCAAGGCAGTGCGGCCCTGCAGGGAAAAAAGATCGTTCATGCGGTTCTCCAGAGTGTCAAGGGATTGCGGGCGAATGCACAAGGCTACCGGTCTTGTGTCGGGGATGCCAATCACCTGCATGACAGCCATGGTGGCCGCACAGCGCAAAATCGATCTGACCCATGCCAAACCTCCCCGACTTCCTGACCGCGGACGCCGCCATCACCCTGGCCGTGGCGCTGGGCTGTGGCCTGTTGATCGGTATCGAGCGCGAGCGGCGCAAGGGCGAAGGGCCGCAGCGGGCACCCGCGGGCGTTCGCTCCTTCGCACTGGCGGCGCTGGCCG
This sequence comes from Betaproteobacteria bacterium HGW-Betaproteobacteria-3, assembly GCA_002842205.1. GTDB lineage: Bacteria > Pseudomonadota > Gammaproteobacteria > Burkholderiales > Burkholderiaceae_C > PHCI01. Next base: position 57,438 of record PHCI01000001.1, read on the forward strand.
GAGCAACAGCAATGTTGCTGGGGTCGTGGCTGCTGGTGGCAGTCGGGGCAGCGTTTGTCGCGGCGCTGGCCGTCGTTTCCCATGCCCGCGACAAGTCCGACGATCCTGGCGTGACGACCGAAATCGCGTTGTTCCTGATCTACCTGATCGGGGTGCTGAGCGCGCTGCAACCAGCGCTGGCGGCGGGCATGGCCGTGGTGGTGGCCGCACTGCTGGCCGCGCGTGAGTGGATGCACCGCTTTGCCAACGAATGGCTCCAGCCCGGAGAAATTCGCGACGGCATCGTTCTGGCGGCATTGGCCCTGATTGCGCTGCCGCTGATGCCCAACCGGCCTCTCTGGGGGGACGTTCTCAACCTTCGTGTTCTGGGGCAGCTGTTTGTCCTGTTGCTGTTCATTCAGGCACTGGCGCATCTGGCGCGGCGGCTGCTGCAGGCGCGCCACGCCGCGGCGCTGTCAGCGCTGGTGTCGGGCTTTGCGTCCAGCACGGCGCTGATTGCCATGCTTGGCGCCCAGGTGCGTGAGGGCCGGATCAGGCCCGGTGCCGCAGCCGGTGCCGGGCTCCTGTCGTGTGTGGCGACCACGTTGCAGTTGCTGGTGGTGGCCGCGGCGGTGCGACCCATGTGGCTGGCTTCACTGTGGCCACCGGTGCTTGTCGGGTCTGTGGTGGTGGGCGTGTTCGGGTGGCTGCAGTTGCGTGCTGCGCCGCTGCCGACAGCGCAGGCTGCACAGCGATTGTTCAGCCTGCGGTCCGCTGCAATGGTGGCGACGATGCTCACGGGCATCCAGGCCGTGGTGTATGCGGTGACGCTCTGGCTGGGCGACACCGGCTTCATGCTGGCCACGTTGCTGGCTTCGCTGATGGATCTGCACGCTGCCGCAGCGGCGGTGATGTCGCATGGCGCAGCCGACATCGCGCTACCCGCACTTCACAGGTCGGCGTTGATGGCGGCCGTGGCGGTGCACGGGTTGAACAAGGCGGTGGTGGCCGCCATCAGCGGTGGCCGCGCCTTTGCTCTGGCCCTGTTGCCCGGACTCGTGGCTCAGGCGGGCCTGTTCGCGGGGGTTCTGTGGTGGATTCGTTGATGCGGTTTACATGTTGCGCCGGTACTGCCCACCGACTTCGAACAGTGCGTTGGTGATCTGGCCCAGCGAGCAAACGCGCACCGCGTCCATCAGTACCTCGAACACGTTGGCGTTGTCCATCACGGCCTGTTGCAGGCGTTTGAGCTGTACCGGAGATTCGTCCGCGTGGCGCGCATGGAAATCCTGCAGGCGCTGGAGCTGGCTCTGCTTTTCGGCATCGGTGGAGCGGGCCAGTTCCAGTTTTTCCATGACCGCGTCGCCATGCGGGTTGCGGAAGGTGTTGACGCCCACGATGGGCAGCTCACCTGTGTGCTTGAGCATCTCGTAGTGCATGGACTCGTCCTGGATGCGGCCCCGCTGGTAACCCGTTTCCATGGCCCCCAGCACGCCGCCGCGCTCGGCTATTGCGGAGAACTCGGCGAGCACCGCCTCTTCCACCAACTCGGTCAGTTCCTCGATGATGAAGGCACCCTGTGACGGATTCTCGTTTTTGGCCAGACCCCACTCACGGTTGATGATGAGCTGGATGGCCATGGCGCGGCGCACGCTGTCTTCGGTGGGCGTGGTGATGGCCTCGTCGAACGCGTTGGTGTGCAGGCTGTTGCAGTTGTCGTAGATCGCGATCAGCGCCTGCAGCGTGGTGCGGATGTCGTTGAACTGGATCTCCTGCGCGTGCAGGCTGCGGCCGCTGGTCTGGATGTGGTACTTGAGCTTTTGCGAGCGCTCGTTGGCGCCGTATTTCTCTTTCATGGCCACGGCCCAGATGCGACGCGCCACCCGGCCCATCACGGTGTATTCCGGGTCCATGCCGTTGGAGAAGAAGAAGCTCAGGTTGGGGGCGAAGTCATCGATGTGCATGCCTCGCGCCAGGTACGCCTCCACGAACGTGAAGCCGTTGGACAGCGTGAATGCGAGCTGGCTGATCGGGTTGGCGCCGGCTTCGGCGATGTGGTAGCCGCTGATGGACACGCTGTAGAAGTTGCGCACGTTGTGGTGCACGAAATACTGGGCGATGTCGCCCATCACCTTGAGGCTGAACTCGGTGCTGAAGATGCAGGTGTTCTGGCCCTGGTCTTCCTTGAGGATGTCGGCCTGCACCGTGCCGCGCACGTTGGCCAGCACCCATTCGCGGATCTTGGCGGCCTCGGTGTCAGTGGGCTCTCGGCCGTTGTCGGCCTTGAATTTTTCGATGTTCTGGTCGATCGCGGTGTTCATGAACATCGCCAGAATGCTGGGCGCCGGACCGTTGATCGTCATCGACACGCTGGTGGTCGGGCTGCACAGGTCAAAGCCACCGTACAGCACCTTCATGTCGTCCAGTGTGGCGATGCTCACACCTGAATTGCCAACCTTGCCGTAAATGTCGGGCCGCGGGTCGGGGTCATTGCCATAGAGCGTGACCGAGTCGAACGCGGTGGAGAGGCGCTTGGCGGGCATGCCCGAACTGAGCAGCTTGAAACGCGTGTTGGTGCGGAAGGCATCGCCTTCGCCGGCGAACATGCGGGTGGGGTCTTCGTTCTCGCGCTTGAAGGCAAAGGTGCCGGCGGTGTAGGGGTAACTGCCCGGCACGTTGTCCAGCATGAGCCACTTGAGGATTTCGCCGTGGTCTTCGTATTGCGGCAGGCTCACCTTGCGGATGGTGGTGCCCGAAAGCGACTTGCTGGTGAGTGCGGTGCGGATCTCCTTGTCGCGGATCTTCACCACGTATTCGTCGCCCGCGTAGGCTGCCTGCATCTCGGGCCACTGCTTGAGCAAGTGCAGCGCGTCGCGGTCCATGCGCGTCAGGCGCTGCGCGGCCAGGTCGAGTGCCGCTTCGGCGGCGGGGGCGCGGTCGGGTTTGTCGACCTTCAGCATCCGCGCGGCTTCCTTGAGCTGCTGGATCTCACGCGCCAACGCGGCTTGCGCGCGGGCCCGCTTCTTGTAGCCGCGCACGGTGTCGGTGATCTCGGCCAGGTACCGCGTGCGGGCGGCGGGCACCACCGGCGTCTGGTTGGTGCTGTGGCGCACGTCCACGCGGGGCAGGCTGCCCTCTTGCAGGGGGAGTCCCAGATCGATCAATCGTGCCTTGAGGGCCTGGTACAGCGCGGTCACGCCGTCGTCGTTGAAGCGCGCGGCCATGGTGCCGAACACCGGCATCTGGTCGGCGGGGGTGGTCCAGGCCTCCTTGTTGCGCTGGACCTGCTTGGCCACGTCGCGCAGGGCATCGGCTGCGCCCTTGCGGTCGAACTTGTTGATGGCCACGAACTCGGCAAAGTCGAGCATGTCGATCTTCTCGAGCTGGCTGGCCGCGCCAAACTCAGGGGTCATCACATACACCGGCACGTCCACGTGCGGCACGATCGCGGCATCGCCCTGGCCAATGCCCGAGGTCTCGACAATGATCAGGTCAAAGCCTGCCGCCTTGCAGGCGGCCAGCACGTCAGGCAAGGCCGCGCTGATTTCGCTGCTGGTGTCGCGCGTGGCCAGGCTGCGCATGAAGACTCTGGCCGCCACGCTTGTCACTTCGTGTACGGCGCTGGACGAGACGCTGCCAGAGTCAGCGTCCCTTCGGGCTGTCCGGCCCTGCGCAGGCAGGCCCGGAGCCGCAGCCCTCAGCCCCTCGGAGGGGGCTGGCCTTGCCTGGGGCAGCCCGTTACGGCGGCTGTCCGAAAATTGCTGCTTCGCAGCGGACGATGTGGCCCAGGGACTGATGGCATTCATGCGAATGCGGTCGCCCAGCAGGGCGCCGCCGCTTTTGCGGCGTGACGGGTCGATGGAGATCACGGCCACCCGTAACGTGTCGCCCTGGTCCAGCCGCAAACGACGGATCAGCTCGTCGGTCAGGCTGGACTTGCCCGCGCCGCCGGTACCGGTGATGCCGATGACGGGTATTTTTTTTATAGCTTGAAATGACCGAATGGCAAGGGCTAAGGCCTCATTTTCCTTTGAATTCTCAATGGCGGTGATCCATTGCGCCAGGGCGCGCCAGGCCATCTCGCTGTGACCCTGGATCGCCTCGATGCGGGTTGGGGCATACGAGGCGATGTCGCGGTCGCAGCGCATCACCATCTCGCCAATCATGCCCTGCAGCCCCATGCGCTGGCCGTCTTCGGGGCTGTAGATACGCGTCACACCATACGACTGAAGCTCGCTGATTTCGGCAGGCACGATCACCCCACCGCCGCCGCCAAACACCTGGATGTGCTCGCCGCCGCGGCTCTTGAGCAGATCCACCATGTATTTGAAATATTCGACATGCCCGCCCTGGTAGGAGCTGATGGCAATGCCTTGGACGTCTTCCTGCAATGCGGCCGTCACCACCTCTTCGACGCTGCGGTTGTGGCCCAGATGGATCACCTCGGCGCCCATGCCCTGCAGGATGCGCCGCATGATGTTGATGGCGGCGTCGTGCCCGTCGAACAGGCTGGCGGCCGTGACGAAGCGCACCTTGTGCGAGGGGCGGTAGTTGGCGAGGGCCTTGAATTCGGCGGAGAGATCGGTCATGGCGGTCTTTCGGTTTGGGGCGGTGTCAGACGATTTTCAGCCCGGTGAGCGCAGGATCGCCCGTCGGATAGCGCAGGCTCAACGACTGGAGGGCGTCTCGCAGGACGGTTGCGATCATCAGGTTGCGGTGGGTTTTGGAATTGGCGGGCACCACGGTCCAGGGCGCGTGCGGCACGCTGGTGGCGCCCAGCAGCGCTTCGTAGGCCTTCTGGTAAGCATCCCACTGCTTTCGCACCTCCAGATCGCCCATGCTGAATTTCCAGTGCTTTGCCGGGTCGTCAACGCGTTCCTGCAGGCGTTCGCGCTGCTCGTCCAGGCTGATGTGGAGCATGAATTTCAGAATGATGGTGCCGGTTTCTGCCAGCATTCGCTCAAAGTCGTTGATGTGCGCATAGCGCTGGGATGCCTGCCCGGGCGTGATCCAGCCGTTCACCACGGGCACCAGCACGTCTTCGTAATGGCTGCGGTTGAAAACCATGATCTCGCCCGCGGCCGGCACCTGCTGGTGAATGCGCCACAGGTAATCACGCGCGCGCTCCGGCTCGGTCGGCGCTTTCCAGCCCACGGTATGCACGCCGAGGGGCGACATGCGTGAAAACACCGCGCGCAACGTCCCGTCCTTGCCCGAAGTGTCCATCCCCTGCAATATCACCAGAAGCTTGAACCGCCGATCGGCGTAGAACAGGTTCTGCAGGGCATCCAGCTCGATGGCAAGTGCCTCGACGGCGGCTTTGTCAGCGGCTTTGTCGTCACTGCCGAAGGGCTTGTCCGACGGATTGATCCCGTCCAGCGAAAACGGCCTGCCCTTGCCGTCCGTTGGCGGTTGGCAGGATGACAGGGTGAGCTGGCGGGCACGTTCGGATGAGGGCATGAAGGGTTCCTCGCAGACGCCAAGCATCGTTGACGTTTACGTAAACGTCAATATTAACGGCTTTTGAGCACGGGTTGCCTGACCTGCGCGTTGTGCCGGTTGTCGCCGCTGGGCGTGTGAGCATAATTTAGTTCACGTGTGAGATCATTTCACGGAGCATCCCGGGTAATCCCGAACGCGAAATCGCGGCGAACGTTCTATGGTGTTGCTTCTGTGCATTTCTGCAATGTCCAGACTTTGGACCCTCGAATTACCCCCCGCCCTACAACGAAGGAGACGACGATATGACAGACCGCACTCTCACCGACGCCACACCCACGAGCGAGGTCAAGCCCGCCCGGCGCCGTTTCCTCGGTGCCGCAGCCACGGGCTTGGCCGGCGCTGCCGCCATGTCGGCCCCGATGATTTCGGTGGCCCAATCCCCGGTCGTTCTCAAGATGCAGGGTGCATGGGGCGCCAAGGACATCTTCAACGAGATGGCCGAGGAATACGTCAAGCGCGTCAATGAAATGTCCGGCGGGCGCCTGCGCATCGACTATCTGGTGGCTGGCGCGGTGGTCAAGCCCTTTGAGGTGACCGATGCCGTGAACAAGGGGGTGCTCGATGCCGGGCACACCGTGCCGGTGTACTGGTATGGCAAGAGCAAGGTGGCGTCGCTGTTTGGCTCCGGCCCGATCAATGGCTGCGATGCACCGCAGACGCTGGCCTGGATCTACCGTGGCGGTGGCCTTGAGATGTACAACGAACTGCTCAAGAAGATCAACCTGGACTTGGTCGGCTACTTCGCGATGCCCATGCCCACGCAGCCATTGGGCTGGTTCAAGAAGCCGGTCAAAAGCGCCGACGACATGAAGGGCCTGAAATACCGCACCGTGGGTCTGGCCGCTGACCTGATGCAGGAAATGGGCCTGAAGGTCACGCAATTGCCTGGCGGCGAAATCGTACCGGCCATGGACCGCGGTGTGATCGAGGCCTTCGAGTTCAACAACCCGACGTCAGACCGCCGCTTCGGTGCGCAGGACGTGGCCAAGAACTACATGATGGGCAGCTTCCACCAGGCCATGGAGTTCTTTGAGATTGTGTTCAATCGCAAGAAGCACGACGCCCTGCCCAAAGACCTGCAAGCCATCCTGCGCTATTCGGCCGAGGCGGCCACGGCGTCCAATTACTGGACCGCCATGGACAACTACTCGCGCGACCTGGACGACCTGATCAACAAGGACAAGGTCAACGTCATCCGCACGCCCAAGTCCATCTTCGAGGCCCAGCTCAAGGCCTGGGACGTGTTGACCAAGAAGCTGTCGGATGAGGATCCCTTCTTCAAGCGCGTGGTGGACAGCCAGCGTGCCTGGTCCAAGCGCGTCGGCCGTTACCACTTCCTCAATGACGCCGAATACCGGATGGGGTATGAGCACATTCATGGCAAGATTCCGGGCATGGCCTGACGCTTGCTGAGTGCTGCTCCAGCAGTCAAGGGAGGCCAAGGGCCTCCCTTATTTTTGAGGAATTCATGCAATGATCCGCACTGTTATCCACGCCATCGACATGCTGAGCAAGTCGGTGGGCCATGCCTTTGCATGGTGCATTGTGATTCTCACGCTGGGCGTGAGTTATGAGGTCTTCGTGCGCTACGTGCTGCGAGACCCGACCAGCTGGGCTTTTGACTTCAGCTACATCCTTTACGGGGCCCTGTTTCTGATGTCGGGGGCCTACACACTGTCGCGGGGTGGCCATGTGCGGGCTGATATTTTTTACCGGCGATGGAAGCCTCGCAACCAGGCGCGGCTGGAGATCCTGCTTTACGTGCTGTTTTATTTCCCCGGGGTACTCGCCCTGGTGATCTCGGGTTGGGGCTATGGCCACGAGGCGTATGCCATCAAGGAGGTCAGCGTGAACAGCCCGGCCGGCGTGCCGATCTGGCCGCTCAAGATGTTGATCCCGGCAGCGGGTGTGTTGTTGACGCTGCAAGGCATCGCTGAAGTGCTGCGCGCCGTGCTGTGCCTCCAAGAGGGTCAATGGCCCGCCAGGATGCATGACGTTGAGGAACTGGAGGCGCAACTCCAGCACGCTGCTGCCGATGCAGCCGGAGCCAAACCATGAGCAACCCGCAACTCGCCCTGTTGATGTTGGGGCTGTTCATCTTCATCATCATGCTGGGGTTCCCCATTGCCTTCACGTTGATGGCGATGGGCGTGGGCTTCGGTTTCTACGCCTACTTTACGCCCGACCAGACTTTTTTTGACAACCGCGTTTTCTACCTCTTCACGCAGAACACCTTCAGCGTGATGAACAGTGACATCCTGGTGGCGATCCCGCTGTTCCTGTTCATGGGCTACATGATCGAGCGGTCCAACATTCTGGACCGGCTGTTTCTGAGCCTGCAGATTGCATTCCGGCGCGTGCCAGGCGCGATGGCCATCGCCGCGCTCGTGACGTGCGCCCTGTTTGCGACGGCCACCGGCATTGTGGGCGCCGTGGTGACGCTGATGGGTCTGCTGGCGTTTCCGGCGATGTTGAAAGCACGCTACGACCAGAGCATCTCGGCCGGTGTGATCTGTGCCGGCGGTACGTTGGGCATTCTGATCCCGCCGTCGATCATGCTGATCGTTTACGGCGCCACGGCGGGGGTCTCGGTGGTCAAGCTCTATGCGGCCGCGCTGATCCCCGGTTTTCTGCTGGCCGGGCTGTACATGGCGTACGTGGTCATTCGTGCCGTGATCAATCCCAACCTGATGCCGCGTCTGCCCAAGGACCAGGACGTCATGCCGTTCTTCGCCGTTGTGCTGCTACTGCTGAAGGCGTTCCTGCCGCTGGCAGCACTGATCATGTCGGTGCTCGGCGCCATCCTGTTCGGTCTGGCGACGCCCAGCGAGGCTGCCGCCATTGGGGCATTGGGCTCGGTCTTGCTGGCGTTTGCCTACCGTGCCATGTCCTGGGGCAAATTGCGTGAGGCCGTGTACCTCACGGCACGCACCTCCGCCATGGTCTGCTACCTGTTTGTGGGTTCGTGGCTGTTCTCGTCGATCTTCAGCTACCTCGGAGGAGAGGCGCTGATCAAGGAGTTCGTCCTGGGTCTGAACCTGAACACGGTGACTTTCCTGCTGCTGACCCAACTGATCATCTTCCTGCTGGGCTGGCCGCTGGAATGGAGCGAGATCATCATCATCTTCGTGCCGATCTTCCTGCCGCTGCTGGAGCACTTCAACGTGGACCCGATCTTCTTCGGCATCCTGATCGCTCTGAACCTGCAGACCTCGTTCCTGACGCCGCCCATGGCCATGTCGGCCTACTACCTGAAAGGCGTCGCGCCCAAACAGGTTTTGTTGGGCACCATCTTCAAGGGATGTCTGCCGTTTGTGTCCATGGTGTTCGTGGCCATGGCCTTGATGTACATCTTCCCTGCGCTGGTGAGCTGGCTGCCCGGCGTCCTGTATGGGCGTTGATGCCGTGACACCCGATCCCTCTTCGCTGGCGGGTTTGGGGGCGGTGGACGCGCGCACGCGCCTGTCGGGCGGCGCGCTGTCCGCGGTCGACTACGCCAGGGCGCTGCTCGAACGGGTGGACGCGGTCGAGCCACAGGTTCAGGCCTGGGTGCATCTGGACCGCCCGCATTTCCTGGCGCAGGCACAAGCCGCCGACGAAGCCCATGCCGCTGGCGTGGCCGATGGCCCCCTGTTCGGGTTGCCGGTGGGCGTCAAGGACATCATCGACACCGCCGACTTGCCCACCGAAGACGGCACCGTGCTGCATGCCGGCCGCACACCCCGCGAGGACGCTGCCGTGGTGCGGCGCCTGCGCGCGGCCGGGGGGCTGGTCATGGGCAAGACCGTGACCACCGAACTGGCCACTTACGCGCCGGGTCCGACCCGCAATCCGCATCATGCGGCGCACACCCCGGGGGGCTCTTCCAGCGGCTCGGCGGCTGCGGTGGCGGCGGGCATGGTGCCGCTGGCCATCGGCACGCAAACCAACGGGTCGGTCATCCGGCCGGCTTCGTTTTGTGGGGTGTACGGTTTCAAGCCCAGTACGGGCCTGATCCCCCGCACCGGCATCCTGACGCAGTCGCCGCCACTGGACGCGGTGGGTGTCTTTGGACGCACTTTGGACGACGTGGCCCTGTTGGCCGAGGTGCTGGCCGGCCATGACCCGCAAGACCCGTCAACGCGGCCTCGCGGCGCGCCCCCGTTGACCCGCATGGCCGCGACGGATGCCGTGCTGCCTCCGACGCTGGCCTGGGTGCCCACGCCATTCTGGGGGCAGGTGGCACCCGATGCGCAGGCTGCTTTTGGCGAGCTGGTGGAATTGCTGGCAGGCCGGATCGCGCCATTTGAACTGCCCGCCAGCGCGGCCGATGCCATCGTCTGGCACAAGACCGTGATGGAGGCCGATCTGGCGGGCTCCTTTGAAGTGGAATACGAGCGCGGTCGCGACCAGCTTTCGGCGTCGCTGCGCGGGCAAATCGAAAGAGGTCAGGCGGTCACTGCCGTGGCCTACCGCCAGGCGCTGGCCCGGGTGCCCGTGCTGCTGGAAAGTCTGGCGACCCTGTTCGACCATGTTGACGCGATCGTGACGCCAGCCACGCTGGGCACCGCGCCCGAGGGTCTGGCCGCGACCGGAGACCCCTTGATGTGCACGCTGTGGACCTTTCTGGGCATGCCTTGCCTGAGCTTGCCACTGTTGCACGGCGAGAACGGACTGCCGATTGGCGTACAACTGGTAGGTCAACGGGGCGATGACGCCAGGCTGCTGCGCACGGCGCGCTGGCTGGTGCGCACTGTTCACGAAGCGACCCAGTGAATACAACCCTGCGAAGAAGGTCTGACCACGACGACCGTCTGGAGCCGACGCTTAGGAGAATCTCATGAAACTGTTGTTTGGACTGATGGGTGCCGTGCTGATGATCGCTTTTCTCGCGAGCTTCATCATCAAGGTCAAAGAGCCCGCGATGATCGCGGTTGCACTGATTGGCGTGGTCATGATGGTGGTCGACCTGTGGCACGCCCGCGACGAGGCCGACACCTGAGCGTCACCTGAAGGTTGGGCCCACCCGTCGGCGACGTGGCCCCGGGAATTGGCGCGGTCAATCTGCGGGGTCAGCCCGCAGCAGGGCAAGGCCTTGTGCGCAGCAGACGGGTTCGTGTGGAGGGACAATGGGGTGGTCGGCGGATGCCCCGCCGGATCGCATGAGGAGCGCGCCATGAACCCCATCCAGTTGTTTGATCCCGCCTCGAGCACGTACACCTACGTGCTGTTCGACGCCGCCAGCCGCGAGGCACTCATCATCGACCCCGTGGACACGCAGGTGGACCGCGACCTGGCCATTCTTCGCGAATACGGGCTGCGCCTCATCTGGGCCGTGGAGACCCACGCCCATGCCGACCACATCACCAGCGCCGGCTTGCTGGCCGAACATGCCGGTGCCCGCACCGCCGCGCCCGAAGGCTGTGGCATCGGTACGGCGGCCGTCCAGCTCACCCACGGCGACAGGCTGCCCTTTGGCGCCGAATCGGTGACAGCCCTGCACACACCTGGTCATACGGCAGGCAGCATGAGCTATGTCTGGACCAGTGGGAACGATCGTCACGTATTTACGGGTGACACCCTGCTGATCAACGGTTGCGGCCGCACGGATTTCCAGTCCGGCAGCGCCCAGGCCCTGTACCGCAGCCTGACCGAGGTGCTGTTTGCCCTGCCGGGCGACACGCTGGTGTGGCCCGGGCACGACTACCACGGCCGGACCCACTCGACCATCGGTGCCGAAAAGGCAGGCAATGCGCGCGTGGCGGGCAAGACCATGGAGGAATTCGTGACCCTCATGGACGGGCTGCAGTTGCCCAAGCCACGCCGCATCGACGAGGCCGTGCCGGCCAATCTGGCCTCGGGTCTGCGGCACGACGCCGGTGCCGCGGGTCTGCCGCAGCCGATGCATGAACCGCGATCCGCCGAAGGCTACGCGGGCGATGTCACGCCCGAACTGGCCTTCGACTGGTGGCAGACGGGCAAGGCGGTCCTGATTGACGTGCGCACCGACGCCGAGCGCGAATGGGTCGGTCTGGTCCCCGGTGCCGTGCCGCTGGCATGGAAGCAGTGGCCCGGCATGGCCGTCAATCCGGCTTTTGATGCCGCCTTGAAAGCGGCCGTCCCGGCCGGGAAGGTGGCGCTCATGCTGTGCCGCAGCGGGGTTCGTTCGATCGCGGCCGCGCGCCGCGCGACCGAACTGGGCGTCGAGGCCTACAACATTCTTGAGGGCTTTGAGGGCGATCCGGATGACCAGGCCCACCGGGGCCGCAAGGGCGGCTGGCGGTTTCGCGGCCTGCCCTGGCGCCAGGGCTGAGGGCGGCCGCATTGCCGAGTCGCGCAGCACGCTCGCGGGGCGGTCCAAAATCCGTCCAAGGGCGGGGTGTCAGTCGAAAGCATGTAAATTTTTCACAAAAACAAGGGTTCGGCGCAGCTTGACAAAGAATCTGCAATTATTTTTGGGTTACCCCTGTCAATGTTGACAGGGTGCGGCACCCACAAGTGTTGTTTTGGAATTTCAATGGAGCCGCCGCTTCCCATCAGGTGCCTTCATGACCGTCCTCGAAACCGCCGAACAGTCCAACCCCCAAGCCACCCGAGGTGCCGACCGTCGGCCCGACCCACCCCTGACGCCGCATCTGGCCCAGCGCATCGCCCGCGACTTCACGCCGCGCTGGAATGAAACATGGGGTGGCACCTGCATGCTGCACGGCCAGCCGCCGGGGCCCAATGCGGTGCGCCTCGATGGCAACGACTACCTCGGGCTGACCGGCCACCCCGCCATCGTCGCGGCACAGGTGGCGGCCCTGCGCCAGGACAGCAACTTCGTGATCCAGTCGGGTGCTTTTCTGCAGTCCAGTCACCCGGCCCACGCGCTGGAGCTTTCGTTGGCCCACTGGCTGGGCAAGGAAGACGGGTTCATCTGCCAGTCCGGTTATGCCGCCAACACCGGCCTGATCCAGGCCATCGCCGACGCCCAAACCCCGGTGTACGTGGACGCCCTGGCCCACACTTCGCTGTGGGAGGGCGTGCATGCAGCGCGCGCCACGGGCCACCCGTTCCGGCACAACGACCCCGCGCACCTGGACCGCGCCCTCGCGCGCCACGGCCCGGGGCTGGTGATCGTGGACTCGGTGTACAGCACCACGGGCGCCTTGTGTCCGCTGCAAGACATGGTGGAGGTGGTGGAGCGGCACGGCGCCATGCTCCTGGTGGACGAATCGCATTCGCTGGGCACGCACGGGCCGACCGGCGCCGGGCTGTGCGCCGCGCTCGGGCTGACGCACCGCGTGCACTTCATCACCGCCAGCCTGGCCAAGGCCTTTGCCGGGCGTGCTGGCTTCTTCACGATGCCGGCCGCCCTGCGCTATTACATCCTGTCCGAGAGCTTTCCGAACATCTTCAGCTCCTGCCTGCTGCCGCACGAGATCGCCGGACTGGCCGCGACGCTCCAGGTGATTCAGGGCCTGGACGATGCGCGCGCGCGCCTGCACGCCCACACCGCCCGGCTGCGCACCAGCCTGACGGCCATGGGCTACCCGATTCATCAGGGGACCGAGCAGATCATCGCGCTGGAAGCCGGCCCGGAGCCGGACACGATGGTGTTGCGCGACCGACTGGAGGCGCAGGGCGTGTTCGGTGCCGTGTTCTGCGCGCCGGCCACCAGCCGCAACCGCTCGCTGGTGCGGCTCACGCTCAGCGCCGCGCTGACCGAGGCTGAACTGGCGCATGTCGAAGAGGCCGCACGCGCCGTGGCGCCGCTCGTGAAGCCCTGGGACTGGCCGATCGCCCGCCGTCGGCACGGGGAATAGCACCGCCCGCCGCGCCAGGATCAGTCCACCACCGTGCGCCCCGGTTGTTGGCTCAGCCAGTGGCCGAAGCTCTTGGATGGATCAGGGCAGAACTGCGGCGGCACGGTGAACAGGGCCGCCAACAGCAGTTCTTCGCGGCCCACCGGAAAGGCCGGATTCAGGGTGGCCGCGCCGGTCAGTCCGAGGGATTGGTGCAGCTCCACGTCGGTGAGCTTGCGGCCATGGCGGATGTCGTCGGCCCCGGCGCTGCCGATGCCAGCCGCCTGCGCCAGGGCTGCCAAATCGGCCAGATCTTCGACCGGCTCCAGTTGCAGCCAGCCGACGTGGCCGTCGGCGTCCATGCCCAACACGCCGAACGGCTGGCCAATCACCACATACTGGACCCAGCGCTTGGCGACCAGTTCGCGCAACGCCGCGCCGATGGAGGGCACGCGCAGCAGGGCGTTTTGTCGGGGCGTCAATGTGGTGCGCCAGGTCTGCGACATGCGTTGGTGGCCGGTTTCAAGCAGGCGGCTGACCACTTCGATCAGGTGTCGCGAAATGTCCGGCGTCTGTTTGGCCACAAACTGGTCGATCAGCCCGCGGTTGAACGCCTTGACGGCCACCTGCTCGTCGGCCTGGCCCGTCAGCAGCACGCGCATGCCGGGCCAGTCCACCAGTTCGCCCAGGGCCTGGAGCCCGTCCATCGAGGGCATGGAAAAATCGACCACGCACACCCGGGCGATGGCGTAGCGCTCGGTCGAGTCGGCCCAATAGCGCAGGATCTGCGGGATCAACGGCGTGCCCGATTCGCGCCAGCGGTCGATCAGCTGCTGCTGCGCCCACCGATCGGCCTCCCACAAGGGCGGCTCCTGCTGCAGCTGGTTGAGGCAATCCCTGGGGCGCAGGTACAGGCGCACGGGCCATGGCCGGGGCAACACCAGCGCGAGCATTTCAAGGTAGTCCACATCATCGTCCAGAAAAACGATGGTGCCGGGAGATTGGTACAGGGGAAAGCTCATGGTTCGGTAAACAGGCTCGAATTTTGAGTGGCTGGCACGCGGGCCAGGGGCAGGTCGATCACGAAGGCGGCCCCAGCGCCCGGCTCGGAGCGGACCCGGATCGTCCCGCCCGCGCCCTGCACCACGCGTTTGCAGAACGCCAGGCCGAGGCCGTGGCGGGTGCTGCGGTCGGTGGAGAAAAAGGGTTCGAAAATGCGGGCCCGCAGATGCGCGTCAATCCCCGGGCCCTGGTCGGTCACGGTGATTCGCCCGCGCTCGCGCGACACGTCGATTTCCAGCGTCAACTGCCCCGGCTGCATGGGCGCGCCGTTGGTGGCCAGTGCCTTGAGCGCGTTCTTGACCAGGTTGACGATCACCTGCAGGAACAGATCGCGCGATCCGGTGAACAGGAAATCACGGCGGATCCGGACCACCACGTGCTCGCGCTCGCGCGCGCTGCGGTAGGGGTAGGTGTGCACCACCTCGCGCACCACGTCGGCGGCCGATACCTGCTCGCGGTACACCGGCAGCCGGCCGGGGCGGGCGTTGGCGATCTGCAGATCGATCTGGTGGTTCATGTTGCGCACCAGCGCGTGCATGCGCTGGGCCAGTTTGTCCAGCCGGACTTCGGACTCGGTCCCCGCCTGGCCGCGGGCCTCGCCGCGCAGGGCGTCGCCCACCAGCGCCATGGTGGCCAGCGGCGTGCGCAGCTCGTGCGCCATGATGCCGATGGTGGCCAGCGTATTCTGCAATTGCTCCTGGCGCCGGTTGGCCGAGGAGACGCCCAGCACCAGCGCGCTGGCCCAGCTGAAGCCGATGACCACCAGATTCACCGGAAAGGTCTTGTCCAACAGTGTTCCCGCAGCCGGATCGACCATCAGGAACAGCACCCAGGCGATGGCCGTGCCGCTGGCAACCCCCAGCGTGGCGACCCGCCAGTCGGTCACGTGGTATGAGATCAGGATCATGGCGCAATAGCTGGCCAGCCAGACGGTGTTGCCGTCGTTGCAGAAGTACATCCAGCTGAAGAACACGGGCAGCTGGATCCAGAACACCAGGGTGAAGGCCAGCACCGAGAGCCGGCGGGTCGGGTCCCGGCTCACCGTGTCGGTCATGAGCAACAGCCCGAGCGAGGCCATGACCCCCCGTAGGTAAAAATTCTCGTAGGGCTGCACCAGCCAGACGCCCCAGACCCAGGCAAACAGCAGGTGGCCCACAAAAGTCAACGCGCCCAGCCAGCGCAGACGCAGGGGCGTTGGATGCAGGATGGGCGTGAGCGATGTGGTCACCAGACCGATCCGGGACGCCACATACACCGCCACCCGCTCAAGAAAAGAGAAGCGGTCGCCCTTGGGCATGTCGTTCAGCTTTGGAAGGAGCGTGGTGGACACAGTATGTGTTGTTACGTTACGGAAAGTAAAGACCTCGTGCTATTGTCCCGCTTCCTTTACGAAACGTCGATGCTGACCCCTGTTAACTTTGACAGTCCCGCCCTGGACAGCCTGCTCAGCGAGTGGGTGTCGGCGCTGCGCGAGTTCGCCGTGGAGGCGGTGGTGGTGCTCGGCCCCGACCCCTTCGGCGGCCGCAGCGACCGCGAAGTGGTGGCGGTGCATCCCCCCGTGCAGGCCGTGGCCGCCCAGGCCCTGGCCCGCAGCGAGGATTTCGGCGCGCCGTGGAGCGGCTCCGACGCGCCGCTCGTGGCCTGGCAGCACATTGCCAAGTCAGACCCGGTGGCGCCGGGGAACTGGCGCATGTTGTGGCTGGCACGCGGGTTCCAGACGGTGATCCGGATCGAGTTCCCATTGCCCGCGGGCCGTGCCTTCGAGTGCTTCCTGTTCAGCCCGCGCGAACTGCACGACCGGGCCGAGGCGGCCTCGCTGGCGTGGTCGGCGCTGAACATCTGGCCGCTGGTGCGTCGCACCCTGGTGCAGGCACGCGGCGTGCTGAGCCCGCGCGAACGTGACTGCCTGGCCCATGCCTTCGCGGGCATGACCGCCCGCGAAAGCGCTCTGGTGCTCGACTGCACCGACCGCACCGTCAATTACCACCTGGCCAACGCGATGGCCAAGCTCAAGGTGGACAACAAGATGGCGGCGATTCAGCGCGCCTGCTGGCTTGGCGAGCTTTGAAGCAGCTCCTGGGCGCGCTGCTCGTAGGCGGCGGCGATGTCCAGCAGCGCGCGCTCACCCTGCGGTGGCCCGATCAGTTGCACGCCCATGGGCAGGCCTTTTGAGTTGCCCTGCGGGCCAAACCCGGCCGGCACGCTGATGCAGGGCAGCCCGGCAAAGGTGGCGTAAATCACCACCTCCATCCAGCGGTGGTAGGTGTCCATGGCGGTGTCGCCAATCTGCTGCGGCCAGCGCAGTCGGGCGTCAAACGGCCAGACCTGCGCCACCGGCAGGGCCAGCACGTCATACCGTGCCAGCAGGGCGCACATCTGCTGGTAGAACACGCTGCGCTGCGCGCTGGCGGCCAGGAATTCGGTGGCGGGCAGGCCCTGGGCCTGGTCGTACTCCCACAGCGCTTCGGGTTTGATCTGCGCGCGGTTCTTCGGGTTCAGCAGAAACGGCGCGATGCGCGAGGCCACCAGCACGCGGCGCCACACCCGCCAGGCGTCCCACACCTTCACCGGGTCAAAGCCCGGCGCCACGTCGTCCAGCGCGGCGCCGTCACGGGTCAGGCGGCCCAACGCGCTGCGGCACAAGGGCAGGATGCCGTCCTCCATGGGCAGATGGCCGCCCAGGTCACCCAGCCAGCCGATGCGCAGGTTTTTAACATCAAATTGGCCAATATCCCCCGTCGATAGGTCATAGTTTGCTATGGATAAAGGACTGATCGGGGACCATCCCGCCTGAATGCCCAGCAGCCGCGCCACGTCCTGCACGGTGCGGCCCATCGGCCCCTCGGTGCCCAGCTGCGAGAGCCACAGATCCTGCGCTGGCGCCATCGGCACGCGGCCCTGCGACGGGCGCAGGCCGAACACGTGGTTCCAGCCCGCGGGGTTGCGCAGGCTGCCCATGAAGTCCGAGCCATCGGCCACCGGCAGCAGGCGCTGCGCCAGGGCCACGGCCGCGCCGCCACTGCTGCCGCCGGCCGAGCGGGTCGGGTCCCAGGCGTTGCGCGTGACGCCGAACACCTCATTGAAGGTGTGCGAACCCAGGCCAAACTCCGGCGTGTTGGTCTTGCCGATCACGAGGCAGCCCGCGGCCTTCATGCGCGCGGCCATCAGGCCGTCTTCTTTGGCGATGAAGTGGCGCATCAGCGGCGAGCCCATCGTGGTGGGCAGGCCGGCCACGTGGGCCAGGTCCTTGACGGCCTGCGGCATGCCGTGCATCCAGCCCATGGACTCGCCACGTGCCAACTGCGCGTCGCGCGTGTCGGCCTGGCGCAGCAGCACGTCGTCGGGCTGCAGGCTCACGATGGCGTTGTAGGTGGGGTTCACGCGGTGGATGCGCGCCAGATAGGCCTGCATCACCTCGCGGCACGACACGTCGCGTGCATGGATGCGGCGCGACAGCGTTTCGGCGTCCCAATCGGTGATGGACGATGGCGCTGGGTTCATGGCGATGGGCGGGGCGCTTGCCTCGAGGGTGGAGTGGTGGCATTCTGCCCGGGAAGCGTCCGGCCCGTGCGCCTTCCAAGGAGAACACGATGACCTATCCATCCGATCTGGCCGACTGCACCGCCACGCAGCTGCTGCAGCTCTACCGCACCGCGCAGGCGTCTCCGGTGGACGCCACGCTGGCCGTGCTGCAGCGCATCGAGCGCTTCAACCCCGTGCTCAACGCGTTTTGCCACGTCGATCCTGCGGCGGCGCTGGCCTCGGCGCGCCGCAGCGAAGCGCGCTGGCAAGCGGGGGCGCCGTGCGGCGAGCTCGACGGCGTGCCCACTTCCATCAAGGACCTGATCCTCGCCCGCGGCTGGCCCACGCTGCGCGGCTCGCGCACTGTGGACGCCCGCCAGCCCTGGGAGGTGGACGCGCCCGCCGTGGCCCGCCTGCGCGAGGCCGGGGCGGTGCTGCTGGGCAAGACCACCACGCCCGAATTCGGCTGCAAGGGCGAAACCAATTCGCCCCGCACCGGCATCACCCGCAACCCATGGGATGTGTCGCGCACGCCGGGCGGTTCGTCCGGTGGCACGGCGGCGGCAGTGGCCGCGGGCATGGGGCCGCTGTCGGTGGGCACCGACGGCGCCGGCAGCGTGCGCATTCCGGCCGCGTTTTGCGGCAACTTTGGCCTCAAGCCCAGTTTTGGGCGGGTGCCGGCTTATCCGCTGTCGCCGTTCGGTTCGGTGGCGCATCTGGGGCCGCACACCATGAGCGTGGCCGACGCCGCGCTGATGATGAACGTGCTCAAGCGCCCCGACGCACGCGACTGGACTTCCCTGCCGCCCGACGCCACCGACTACACCGTGGGGCTGGACGACGGCATTCGCGGCCTGAAGATCGCGTGGTCGCCCACGCTGGGCTATGCACGGGTGGACCCGGAGGTGGCCGAATCCGTGGCCGCCGCCGTGCGCCAGCTCGAAGCCCTGGGCGCCCACGTCGAAAAGGTGGACCCTGGTTTTGACGACCCGCTGGACATCACCACCGGCCTGTGGTTTGTGGGCGCGTGGACGGTGTGGAACACCCTCACGCCCGAGCAGCAGGCCGTGACCGACCCCGACTTCCGCGCCGAAGCCCTGCTGGGCCAGCGTTACAGCGCGCTCGAGGTGCAGCAGTTGAACCTGCGCCGCGGGGCACTGGGCTCGCACATGCGCCAGTTCATGCAGCGCTTTGATCTGCTGGCCACGCCCTCGGTGGCCATTGCGGCGTTCGAGGCCCGTCCGGCCGGTCACAGCGCGATGGACCCGCAGGCCATGCTGGGCTGGACGCCGTTCAGCTACCCGTTCAACCTGACACAGCAGCCGGCCTGCACCATCCCCTGCGGGCTGACGCGTGGCGGCCTGCCGATCGGGCTGCAACTGGTCGGGCCGATGTTTGGCGACGCGGGGGTGCTGCGCGCCGCGCGGGCCTATGAAAGTGTGCGGCCGATTTTGCGGCCCGATTTGTCGCGCCTGGCCTGAAAAAGTCCAGCTTGCAAAACCCGTAATAATCGCGCGCATGACCTTTCTTGCCATCGACGTCGGCAACACCCGGCTCAAGTGGGCGCTGTACGACCAGCCCCGCCCCGGTGCGGCCCTGCTGGCGCAGGGTGCGCAGTTCCTGGAGAACATCGACAAACTGGCCGACGGCGACTGGGCCGGCCTGGCTGCGCCCGGCCGCATGCTGGGCTGCATCGTGGCCGGCGAGGCCGTGCGCCGCCGCGTCGAAGAGCAGATGGAACTGTGGGACGTGACCCCGCAATGGGTGGTGCCCAGCGCGGCCGAAGCCGGCCTGACCAATGGCTACGACCACCCCACGCGCCTGGGTGCCGACCGCTGGGTGGCCATGATCGGCGCCTGGCACCGCATGCGGGCCCAGGGCCCGGCACGGCCCATGGTGGTGGTGATGGTGGGCACGGCCGTGACGGTGGAGGCCATCAGCCCCGAGGGGCGGTTTCTGGGAGGGCTGATTCTGCCGGGGCACGGCATCATGCTGCGCGCGCTCGAATCGGGCACCGCCGGCCTGCACGTGCCCACCGGTGACGTGCGCGAATTCCCCACCAACACCAGCGACGCCCTCACCAGCGGCGGCACTTACGCGATTGCGGGCGCGGTCGAGCGCATGGTCCAGCATGTGCGCGGCCAGTTTGGCGGTGAACCCGTGTGCGTGATGACGGGCGGTGCAGGCTGGAAGATGGCGCCGAGCATGTCGGTGCCGTTCGACCTGGTGGACAACCTCATTTTTGACGGCCTGCTCGAAGTGGCCGCACTGCGTTTTCACGAAAATACTTGAGAAAAAAGCCTTGAGCTCCCGTCAAATGGCAATAGTTTGCTACTTATATTGAAGCAATCTAGTCACCCCAGGGCAGCATCAGCGTGACCATGGAGAGCCGCGCAAATTCGGGTTCGAACTCGTCGATGATGGCCTGCGGGTCGGGGCACAGGGTGCTGTCGGTGATCACGCCAAACTGCACGCCGCCGCCGTAGCTCAAAATCGACACCCCCAGCCCCACGTCGCCCGACTGCGGCACCCAGAACAGGTTTTGCTCCACCGTGGAGCCGCAGAACTTGATCTTCTCGCGCGGCCCCGGCACGTTGGTCATGACGGCCGTGGTCTTCTTGCCAAACAGGTTGAGCATCGCGTCCTGCGCGGGTTTGATCAGCAGCCCCGCCACCGCCAGCAGGCTGAAGGCCAGCAGCGGCTGGTAGCTGCCCTTCATTTCCTGCATGCGCCGGCGCACCTCGTACACCCGCTCGATGGGGTTGGCCAGGCCAATCGGCAGCACCAGCGGCGCCAGGCCGAAGCGGTTGCCCAGCTTGTAGGCCTGCTCGATCGGGCGCAGGTTCACCGGCACCATGGCGCGGATCTCCTGCCCTGCCGGATCATCGTCGTGGGCGCGCAGATACTCGCCAATGGCACCGGCCACGCAGCTCAGCAGCACGTCGTTGATCGAGCAGTTCAGCGCCTTGCCCACGGCCTTGACTTCGGCCAGCGGGATCGGCTGGCACCAGGCCACGCGTTTTTGCGTGCCGGGCTTGCCCTTGAGGCGCGTCTTCGAGTCGTCGGGCATCAGCGCCAGCGCCGCCAGATCGCTCACCACCTGGTACACCAGCTTGGCGGTGTCGATGGAGCCGGTCATGCCCTTTTGCGGGTCGGTCAGCAGGTGCAGCGCGCTGGCCGCGCCCGTGCCCGCGGCGCCCAGCGCCTTGACGGTCATGTCGGTGAACGGCTTGACCAGCGTGTCGGCAATCCAGTCCTCGGCGCCGCCCGCGTGGTCGGCCTTCTCGCGGCGCTCGGGCGGCGGCAGTCCGCCGTCCACCAGCGACATCGTGACCGAAATCAGCGCGATCCCGTCGGCAATGCAGTGGTGGATGCGCACGATCATGGCGCTGCCCTTCTTGCCGTCGGGGCCGGTGTAATCCTCGACCAGATGAAACTGCCACAGCGGGCGTTGGCGGTCCAGTGGCTGCATGGCGAGTTCGCCCACGCGCTGCTGCAGGGCCGCCTGCGCGTCGGCGCGCGTGTGTTGGGGCAGCTTGTCGCGCACCACGTGGTGGTGGATGTCAAAACGCGTGTCGGTCACCCAGGTGGCACCGGCCGCGTCTTCAACCACGCGCTGGCGAAAGCGGTGGTATTTCAGCAGGCGTTCTTCCACCCGCGCGCACAGGGTGTCGTAGTCCACGCCGGGCTGCAGCACCCACACGCCGACGATCATCATCAGGTTGCTGTCGGAATCCATGCGCAGCCAGGCGGTGTCCACCTTGGTCATGCGTTCGCCCGACATTCCCAGCATGCCACTGGCGGCCCGGGTGGCGTTTTTCTGCACCACGCGGGCGGCTTTGCGGGCGGTCTGGCCAGCCCTTTCGGCGGCGGGGCCGACCGTGGCCGCCACCTGCCCCGCCACCTTGCGGGAGGCTCGGCGTGCAACGTCGGGGGCTGAAATTCGGGTCACCATGTTGTTTGTCTCCACCAGGCGGAACGAGGATTAGGGGTTGGGCCCCTATTCTGGGGCGTTTGAGGGCCGTAAGATACCGCGCAGTTACCCCAAGGGGTCCACGTCCGCATCCACCCCGTCACCCGCCACCCAAGGAGCATTTCATGGCCGACCTGAACGCCGCATTTGAAGCCGCCGTAGCCCAGTCCAAAAGCCTGTCCGAGCGCCCGGACAACGCCACGCTGCTCAAGATTTACGCGCTGTACAAGCAGGCCACGGCCGGCGACAACACCGAGAAAAAGCCTGGCTTTGGCGACATGGTGGGCCGCGCCAAGTGGGACGCGTGGAACGGCCTCAAAGGCACGGGGGCCGACGACGCCCGGCAGCAATACATTGACCTGATCGGTTCGTTGAGCTGATGGGCGCTGGCAGGGGCAACCGGCATATTTTAAGCAAAATAGGCCTCAAGCCCCCGTAAAATGGCAATAGTTTGCTATTTATTAGATAGTATTCAAGCGCCCCTGAAACCCCCGCCGCCTTTTCAGGCGGGCTCGGAGATCTCGATCAGGTTCAAGTCCGGGTCGCGTACATAGACCGAGCGGATTTTCTGCGTGGCGCCGGTCCGCAGCACCGGGCCCTCGACGATCGGCCAAGCCGCTGCGTGCAGCCGCTCGATCACCTGGGCCAGCGGCACGCTGGCGATGAAGCACAAGTCCAGCGCGCCCGGCACCGGCAGGTGCGCCTTGGGCTCGAACTCCTGGCCGCGCACGTGCAGGTTGATCTTCTGGTGGCCGAACCTGAACGCTTTGCGCGCCACAGGGGGTGTGCCGCCGATGAAACTCTCAAGCTGCATGCCCAGCACGCGGGTGTAGAAGTCCACACACGCCGCCTCGCTGTGGGTGGTCAGCACCAGATGGTCGAGGTGGTCGATCATGCGAAGTGTCTCCGTGGCGTGGCGGTGCGATGAGCTTTGTGGGGCGCCGCGGCGGCGGCCCTCAGGCCACGATGCCCTGCGCGCGCAGGGCGGTGATCTGCTCGGCCGACAGGCCCATGCCCTGCAGCACGGCGTGGGTGTCCTGCCCCACCACGGTGGGGGCGTTACGCCGGTGCGCGCCCGGTGTGCGCGAGAGCTTGGGCACGATGCCGGGCACCGCGAGTGGCGTGCCGTCGTCCATATGAACCGTGTCGAGCATGCCGCGTGCGGCGTAATGCGGGTCGGCCGCGATGTCGGCCACGGTGTAGATGCGCCCGGCCGGCACCGAAGCGGCGTCCAGCGCGGCCAGCACTTCGGCCACGGTGTGTTGCGCCGTCCAGGCACCGATGGCCGCGTCGATCTCGGCCACGCGCGCCACGCGACCGGCGTTGTCGGCCAGCGCCGGGTCGGCGCCCAGGTCGCTGCGGCCGATGACGGTCATCAGCCGCTTGAAGATGCTGTCGCCATTGCCTGCAATGAGGACGTAGGCCCCCACGCTGGTCGCTTCGCGTGGGGCGCTGTCATTTTCATCCCTGCACCGGTAGGCGTTGCTCGGGGCAATGCCGGGCAGGGCGCTGCCGGCCGGGCCGCGCACGGCGCCGAACGCGCTGTATTCGGGCAGCAGGCTTTCCATGCAGTTGAAGACGGCTTCGTACAGCGCCACGTCGATCACCTGGCCCAGGCCGCTTTTTTGCCGTTCCTGCAGCGCCAGCAGGATGCCGATCACGCCGTGCAGCGCCGCCAGCGTGTCGCCAATGCTCACGCCCACGCGCACCGGCACGCGGCCCGGCTCGGCCGTCAGGTGACGCAGGCCGCTCATGGCTTCGGCCACCACGCCAAAGCCGGGTTTGTCGCGGTAGGGCCCGGTCTGGCCGTAGCCGCTGATGCGCAGCATGATCAGGCGCGGGTTCAGCGCAAGCAGGTCGTCGGGGCCCAGGCCCCAGCCTTCCATGGCGCCCGGGCGAAAGTTTTCGATCAGCACGTCGGCGTCCCGTGCGAGCTGGCGCACGATGTCCTGCGCCTGCGGGCTTTTGAGGTCCAGCGCCACCGACTGCTTGTTGCGCGACTGGACCTGCCACCACACCGAGGTGCCGTCTTTCAGCAGCCGCCATTGGCGCAGCGGGTCGCCGCTGCCCGGGGTTTCGATCTTGACCACGTCGGCACCAAAGTCGGCCAGCGTCTTGGCGGCAAACGGGCCGGCAATCAGCTGGCCGAGTTCCAGCACCTTGAGGCCCGTCAGTGGGGCGGTGGTCGAAGGGGGCATGGCGTGCGGTGGCGCAAAGCTCGCGTGGGTCGTCCGGGCCGGCGCAGCCGCTCAGGCCTTGCCACCGCGCGGATGGGCCGCTTTGGCGGCTTTGGCCACCTTGCTGCGTTTGGCCAGCAGAGTGTCGAGGTTCTTGACGATTTCACCTTCGATCTTGTCCTTGAACGCGCCCAGCAAAAACCCCAGCCGGGCGTCCAGCTCAAAACCACTGGAGGTGACCTTGAGCGTGCCGTTCACGCCCGAGCGGGTGAAGCTGACGAGGTCGCTGGTCTTGCCCTCCTCGTAGGTGCATTGCATGTCAAATTTTTCTTCGGCCTGCTCGGCCCATTTGAACGCCACCTTGCGGGCTTCGGTCAGGCCGAGGGCGTGGTCACGAACGATGTGGATGTCAGGCACCGGGAGTCTCCTGGGTGGGTGGGGGCTGGGTCAGCGCGCGATGGCGCTCGTCTTTGGGCAGCTTCGCCAGTTGGCGAACCGCATCATAAAACCGCGGCCAGTCGCGGGCCTCGCGCTCGAACAGGGCTTCAAAGCCGGGCACGAATTCGTCGTACGCCGCCTGGGCGCCGAACGACGCATTGTTGGCCCGCGCCACCCAGAGGTCGTATCCGGCAAACCCGCCCCAGTCGGCCTTGAGCGCTTCGTAGCGTTCCCGAAAACGCTTCATTGCTTCTGTTTTCATTGCTAACTGTTGTTGTTTGGCGGGGGGTGAGGCCGGATTTTCCTTGTAAATTGCGGCCAACTCACGGCGCGTGGCCAGCGCCAGGGCGCGAAACGCCCGGCGCCGGCCGTCGAACGCGGCGTATTCGGCGCGGGCCGCATCCGAGCCCCGTAGCGCGAGCCAGCGCGTGCCGCCCAGACGCTCCACGGCCGTGGCAAAGGATTCGTTGAACGCGGTGTCGTCCTTGGCGTACACCACCTGGTGCGACAGCTCGTGAAAGATCAGCCGGGCGAGCTCGCCTTCGGGGTAGCGGATGAAGGTGTTGAGCAACGGGTCGCCGCCGGCCCAGTTCATCCAGCCCAGGGTGGAGTAGGCGGGCACGCCGTACACGCTCGCCTCCAGGCCTTGCGCGCGCAGGGCGTCGGCCTCGGCCTGGGCGTCGGCTTCGGCGAAATAGCCCCGGTAACCCACGCAACCGGCCACCGGGAAGCACCAGGTCTTGAGCGTGAGCGACAGCTCGGGCGCGGCCACCACGTTCCACACCACGGCGCTGCGGTGCAGGTCGGCATAGCGGCGGTAGCTGGCGTTGTCGGGCAGGTGCAGCTCGGTCACGGCAAAGGCACGGATGCGTTCGGCCAGCTGCAGTCGCTCTTTCAGTGCGGGCGGGGCGGTGTCGTCGGCCAGCCAGTCGGGGATGGGCCGGGCCGCGGCCATCATCTGCAGGTGGCCCGTGACCGACTGCCAGTAGTAGGCTGAAGTGGAGCACCCCTGCAGCGCCAGCGCGGTGAGCAGCGCCAGCAGTGCGCGCACGGCAGCGGGCCAGTTCACCGGAGCACCTTCGCCCTGCGGGCTGCGGTGCGAGCTTGCTTGGGAGCGGCCCAGCGCGGCGCTCATGCCGACGGCGCCACCTGCACGCGGCAGTCGTAGAACACCGGGCCGCGGCCCAGGTCGGTGAGCTGCTGGCTGGTCAGCTGGTTGACGTTGGTGCCGTCCAGCCCGAGCTTGCGCCACCAGATGCCCAGGCCGTTGACCACGCCGGGACGGGCACGGGGCGACACTTCGGCCTTGCAGCGGTATTCGCCGCGCGGGTTGAACACCCGCACCACCATGCCGCTGGTGATGCCGCGCGCGGCCGCGTCGTCGGCGTGGATTTCGAGCACCGGTTCGCCCTCGATGTCGCGCAGGCTTTTCACATTGACGAAGGTCGAGTTGAGGAAGTTGCGCGCGGGCGGTGAAATCATGGCCAGCGGGTAGGTGGCAGACGAACCGGCCGGTTCGTAATTGGGCACGTGGTCGGGCAGGCCGTCCAGCCCGGCGTCGGCCAGGCGCTGGCTGAAAAACTCGCATTTCCCGCTGGGCGTGGGGAAGCCGCCCTGCGCAAACGGCGCGTCCGGCAGGTCCAGCGTGGCAAAGCCCTGGCGCAGCAGCAGGTCGTAATCGACCCGGTCGCCGAAGGCGGCGCGGCACAGGGCGTCGTCGTCGTCGGCAAAGCAGGGCTCGGCAAAGCCCATGCGCCGGGCCAGGTCGCGGAAGATCTGCGTGTTGGGCCGCGCCTGCCCCACGGGGGCGATGGCCGGGCGGTTCAGCAGCACGTCGGTGTGGCCGTAGCTCAGGTGGATGTCCTGGTGCTCCAGCTGGGTGGTGGCGGGCAGGATGTAGTCGGCGTGGTCGGCGGTGTCGGTCTGAAAATGTTCGAGCACCACCGTGAACAAATCCTCGCGCGAGAACCCCCGCACCACCTTGCCCGAATCGGGGGCCACGGCCACGGGGTTGCTGTTGTACACCACCAGCGCCTCGACCTTCGGCCCCCAGCCCGGCGCGCCGGGGGGCGAGCCCTCGCGCAGCAGGTCGTCGCCGATCTGCACCATGTTGAGCGTGCGCGGGCGCCGCCCGGGCAGGCCGGTGGCCAGCAGGTCAGGGCGCTGGAGTGCCGCCTTGTCCATCGGAAACTGCCCCGAACTGGACAGCAGCAGCCCCCCCGCCCGGTGCCGCCACGCGCCCGTGAGCGCGGGCAGGCAGGCAATGGCGCGCGCCGCATTGCCGCCGCCGCGCACGCGCTGCATGCCGTAGTTGAGGCGGATGGCCGCAGGCTGCGTGGTGCCCCAGGCGCGCGCCAGTTCGTGGATCTGTTGTGCCGGCACGCCGCAAATGTCGGCCGCGCGGGCCACCGGCCACTGCAGGGCACGCTCGCGCAGGGCCTCCCAGCCCACGGTGTGGCGGGCGATGTAGTCGTGGTCGAGCCAGTCGTGGGTGATCAGTTCGTGCATCACGGCCAGCGCCAGTGCGGCGTCGGTGCCGGGGCGCAGCGCGATGTGCTCGTGGCACTTTTCGGCGGTTTCGCTGCGGCGCGGGTCGATGCAGACAAGCCGCGCCCCGTTGCGCTTGGCCGCCTGCGCGTGGCGCCAGAAATGCAGGTTGCTGGCGATCGAATTGCTGCCCCAGATGACGATGAGCTGCGACTCGGCAAAAAACTGCACCTTCATGCCCACCTTGCCGCCCAGGGTCTGGGTCAGCCCTTCGCCGCCGGCCGTGGCGCAGATGGTGCGGTCCAGCCAGGAGGCGCCCAGGCGGTTGAAAAACCGCGCCGCCATGCTTTCGCTTTGCACCAGGCCCATGGTGCCGGCGTAGCTGTAGGGCAGGATGGCCTGCGGATCGCGCTGCGCAATCGCCCGCAGCCGCGCGGCAATGTCGTCCAGCGCGGCGTCCCAGCTCACCGGCTCGAACCGGCCGCTGCCCTTGGGGCCACTGCGTTTGAGCGGCTGCAGGATGCGCTCCGGATGGTAGGTGCGTTCGGTGTAACGCGAAACCTTGGTGCACAGCACGCCGTCGGTGTGCGGATGATCGGGGTTGCCCTGCACCTTGAGCGCCACGCCGTCCTGCACCGTGGTGACGAAGGCGCAGGTGTCGGGGCAGTCGTGCGGGCAGGCGCCCAGAACGTGTTGCGTCGGGCGGGAGTCCACGGCGGTGTCGGCAGTGGTGTCGGTGGCGGGCATGGGGGAAATCCTAGTGGAACTCGCGCGTGGCGGCCAACTGCTTCATGAACGTCTCGCAGCGTTCCAGCTGCGCCAGGCTCACGTATTCGTCGGGTTGATGCGCCTGCAAGATGCTGCCCGGCCCGCACACCACGGTGGGGATGCCGGCGTTCTTGAACAGCCCGGCCTCGGTGCCAAACGCCACCAGCGTGGTGCCGGGCTCGCCCGACAGGCGCTGGGCCAGCCGGGTGATGGCGTCGTCGCGCGACCCCAGGAAGCTCGGGATTTCGCAAATGGTCTCGAAGCGGAAACCGGCTTCAGGGGCGACCTGTTTCATGGCCGGCTCCAGCCCGCGCGCATGGGCCACCACCTGCGCCTGCAGGCGGGCCGCGTCGGCCGTGGGCAGGTCGCGAAACTCGTAGCGGAACTCGGCGTCGCGCGGCACCACGTTGTCGGCGATGCCGCCGTGGAACTGCCCCACGCTGATGGTCGAAAACGGCACGTCAAACCCCGCGTAGCGTGGCTCGGTGCGCTCCAGGTCTTCGGCCATGTCGCGCAGGCGGCCCACCACGCGCGCGGCCATCTCGATGGCGTTGACCGACTGCGGCGTCAACGACGAGTGCGCCTCCTTGCCGCGCACGCAGCATTTGTAGCGGTACACGCCCTTGTGGGCAATGGCGGGCACCATCGACGTGGGTTCGCCCACCAGACAGGCCAGCGGGCGCACCCCGGCGTCGCGCATGTCGGCGATGAGTTCCTTCACGCCAAAGCAGCCCACTTCTTCGTCGTAGCTCAGGGCCAGGTGGATCGCAAAGGGCGCCGGGCTGTCCACAAAGTGCTGCGCGTGGGCCAGCGCGATGGCGATGAAGCCCTTCATGTCGGCGCTGCCGCGGCCGTAAAGACGCGGCTCCCGGTCGCCCCCTGCGAGTCGGCCATCCTGCACCGTGGCGCCCAGCGGGTCGACCGTCCAGTCCTGTCCGTCCCAGGGCACGGTGTCGGTGTGGCCCGACAGGATGATGCCCGCGGGCTTGCCTTCGCCCAGCGTGGCAAACAGGTTGGCCTTGGACCGGTCGGCGTTGTACGTCAGGCGGCTGCGCACGCCCAGCCCGGCCAGGGCGTCGCGCACAAAGTGGATGAGTTCGAGGTTGGAGTTCGCACTGACCGTGTTGATGCGCACCAGCGTCTGGGCCAATTCAAGGGCGGAAGGGGAAAGCATGTGTGCATTTTCACGTAAAACCCTCCTTGGCACCTGGCCCCGGGCATGGCTAGACTGCGGGAATGAAAATCATTGATTCCATCGTGACCGAAGCGGCCGGTATTGCCGCCATCCGGCGTGACATTCACGCCCACCCCGAACTGTGTTTTGAGGAGGTCCGCACCGCTGGCGTGGTGGCCCGGCAACTCGAAGCCTGGGGCATTCCGGTGCACCGCGGCCTGGGCACCACGGGGCTGGTGGGCATTGTCAAAAATGGCACGTCCAGCCGGGCGGTCGGGCTGCGCGCCGACATGGACGCCCTGCCCATGCAGGAATTCAACACCTTTGACCACGCGAGCCGGCACAAAGGCAAGATGCACGCCTGTGGCCACGATGGCCACACGGCCATGTTGCTTGCTGCGGCGCAACATTTTGCAAAGCACCGCAACTTTGACGGCACGGTGTACCTGATCTTCCAGCCCGCGGAAGAAGGCGGTGGCGGTGCCCGCGAGATGATCGCCGACGGCCTGTTCGACAAATTTCCCATGGAGGCCGTGTTCGGCATGCACAACTGGCCGGGCCATCAGGTGGGCCGGTTTGCGGTCAGCCCGGGACCGGTGATGGCGTCCAGCAACGAATTCAAGATCACCATCCGTGGCAAGGGCAGCCATGCTGCGCTGCCGCACGACGGCATCGACCCGGTGCCCGTCGCCTGCGAGATGGTGCAGGCCTTCCAGACCATCATCAGCCGCAACAAGAAGCCGATCGACGCCGGCGTGATCTCGGTCACCATGATCCACGCCGGTGAAGCCAGCAACGTGGTGCCCGACCGCTGCGAACTGCAGGGCACGGTGCGCACCTTCACGCTGGAGGTGCTCGATCTGATCGAGCGCCGCATGAAGCAGGTGGCCGAACACGTGTGCGCGGCACACGAAGCCACGTGCGAGTTCGAGTTCGTGCGCAACTACCCGCCCACGGTCAACTCAGTGGCCGAAGCCGAGTTTGCCCGCAAGGTCATGGAAGACATCGTGGGGGCCGACAACGTGCTCGTGCAGGAGCCCACCATGGGCGCCGAAGACTTCGCCTACATGCTGCAGGCCAAGCCCGGTGCGTACTGCTTTATTTCCAACGGCGATGGCGCGCACCGCCAGATGGGTCATGGCGAGGGCCCGTGCATGCTGCACAACCCGAGCTACGACTTCAACGACGACCTGATCCCGCTGGGCGCCACCTACTGGGTGCGCCTGGCCGAGCAGTGGCTGGCACGAGCCCCCGCATGATCGGGATTGAAACCGCGTTTGCGCGCAGTTATGCGCAGGCGCGGGTCAAGTTTCTGGAAGCCGCCGCGTCGGCCGGGCTGGCCATCGAATCCCACCCGCACCCCCTGCCGGGCCGCGATGGCGAGGTGCTGGCCATGGACGTGGCACTGGACGGCCCCGCCGATGCCACGCAACTGCTCATCGTGAGCAGCGCCTGCCATGGGGTGGAGGGGTTTTGTGGCAGTGGTGTGCAGGTGTATGCGCTGCACGACGCCGAGTGGCGCGCGCACCTGCGCGACCGCGGCGTGGCCGTGCTGTACATCCACGCGCTCAACCCCTACGGGTTTTCGCACCTGCGGCGAGCCACCCATGAAAACGTCGATCTGAACCGCAATTTCCATGACTACACGCGGCCGCTGCCCGTCAACGAAGGCTACCGCGCGCTGAACCCCTTGCTGCTGCCCCCGGAGTGGCCTCCCGGCGAAGGCAACGTGAAGGCCTTCTCGCAGTACGTGGCGACTTACGGCTGGGCCGCGCTTCAAGCCGTCATTTCCGGCGGACAGCACGAGTTTCCCGACGGTATTTTTTACGGCGGCGTGGCCCCCACCTGGAGCAACATCACACTGCGCGGCGTGTTGCGTCGCCACGGCGCGAAGGCCCGGCGGCTGGGCTGGATCGATCTTCACACGGGCCTGGGGCCCAATGGCGTGGGCGAGCGCATTTTTGCCTGCGCCGACGACCCGGCTGCGCTGCAGCGTGCACGGGCCTGGTGGGGGGAGGGCGTGACCTCGTTCTACGACGGTTCGTCCAGTTCGGCGTTGCTGACCGGCCTGATGTGGACAGCCGTTTACGACGAATGCCCGCAGGCGCAGTACACCGGCATTGCCATGGAATACGGCACGATGCCGCTGATGGACGTGTTGCAGGCCTTGCGCGCCGAACACTGGCTGCACCTTCACCCCGAAGCGCCGCAGGCCCAGGCGAAAGCCATCAAGGCCGACCTGCTTTCGGCCTATTACACCGACACGCCGCTCTGGCAGGGGCAAATTGTCAGCCAGGCCCGCCAGGCGATGTTCCAGGCGGCCGATGGCCTGGCCGCCTGAGCGTCAGTCTTCGAGCTCGGCCTTGGCCATGTCCACGTCCAGCCGCTCCATGGCGTCCATGGGCTTGGCGGCGGCCGCCTGCTCGTAGAGCTTGGTGGCTTCCTTCATTTTCTTGTCGCCTTCGAGCATGACCAGGCCGTTGGCGTATTCGACCATGGCGATGGCCGAACCCGGGTTGAGCTTGATCGCCTCCTGAAACAGCTTGAGCCCCGTGTCTTTCTTGGCGCCGTAAGTCATGCCGCCAATCAGCGCGCCCACCTTGTCGATGACTTCGGCATGGAACGCGGCCAGCGCGATGTGTGCGTCGGCGTGTTTGGGCTGCAGCTTGATGGCCTTTTCCAGCGCGTCCTTGACCTTGCCGCCCAGCCCCTGCGCCAGCGCCTTGGCCACGCTGATGCCCTGGCTGTAGCGGCCCAGCGCGTAGGCCTGCCAGTACCAGGCGTTGGCGTTCTTGGGGTCGGCGGCGGCTTGTGCCCCCGCACGTTCGGCCACCTCCATGAACAGTTCGAGCTTGGTCTTCTCTTTCTTCTCAAGGTAGTTGGCGTAAATGGAGGTGGCCTTGTTGGCCACCGTAAGGCCGTCGCCGCCGAGCTTGATCCCGGCCTCGGCGGCCTTCTGGAACTCGCCACTGTGAAACAGGGCCCAGGCCTCGAGCACCTTGGCGTCCTTGGGCAGGGGCTCCTGATCACCGGCATGCAGGCGTGACCAGTGCTTTTTGACGCTGGTTGCGTCAAACGGGTAGTCACCGGTGTGGGGGAAGGCGGTCCATTTGGCCATGTGTGTCTCCTTTTTTGCGTCGGGCTTGTGGGGAATCAGGTTGCGGGGTTCTGGTAGGCGCCGACCAGCCCCAGCAAATGCATGCGCTGTCCGGTTTCCAGGTAGGGCACCAGCAGGTTGAGCACGTGATGCGCGCCGCGCAGCAGTGCCAGTTGGGCGCTTTCGGGCTCCAGTGCGCGGCGCGGGTCGCGCACGTATTCGTAACTCAGCCAGTAGGTCAGCACCACCACCATGCAGGTAGCGGTGGCCTCCACTTCGCGCGAGTCGATGTGGATGGCGCCGCTTCGGCTCATGCCGTCCAGCAGCGTGCGAACGGCACGGGTCTTGTTCTTGAGCACCCACTGGAAATGGGTTTCGAGCCGTCGGTTCTTGCTGAGCAGGTCGTTCAGGTCGCGGTACAAAAAGCGGTACTGCCAGATCAGTTCGAACAGCGTGTGCATGAAAAACCACGCGTCTTCCACGTCGCGCACGCCGTCGCTGGCGTTGAGCAGCTCGCTCAGGGATCGCTCATAGCGGTCAAACAGGCTGTTGATCAGCTCGTCCTTGGCCGGGTAGTGGTAGTAGAGGTTGCCCGGGCTGATGTTGAGTTCGGCCGAGATCAGCGTGGTCGACACATTGGGTTCACCGAACCGGTTGAACAGGTCGAGCGTGACCTCCAGGATCCGTTCGGCCGTTCGGCGGGGCGCTTTCTTGACCATGCAGGCTTACCCTTTGTGGTGGCGTGGCGTCATGCCGGCTTCTGCGCAGTGGCCACCCGCTGGCCCAGGTCGTCCAGCAGGGTTTGCAGTTGGCCGACAGCCTGGCCGATCCGGGTGGCGGGCAGTGGCGGGGTCAGCAGGCGGCGGTTCGGGTCGTCCAGCACGGCATGGTTGAGCCGGATGCCGTGGCGCGCCAGCGTGGCCGCCCAGCCGGTCTTGCGCGAGCGCAGCAACTGCCGGGTTTGCTGGTAGGCGTGCTCGGCCAGCGAGCGGCGCTGGCGGTAGCTGAAGGTGTTGGCCAGGTAAAGCTCGGGGTCGCGGTGGTCAGGCTCGATCAGCAGGATGTCCACGTTCGGGTAGGCCTGCGCATAGTGGCGCATGCCGAGTTCGAGCCGTGAATGGATCATCGAGCGGAAAGTCTGGCTCAGCACCGCTGGCAGTCCGCCGTCGGCAATGCGGGGGATGGCACGCTGCCCGTCTTGCGCGGCGTGGCCCGCCGGATGCGGCGTGGCGTCAAACGGCACCAGCGGGTTCAGGCACAGCATGAGGTCGATGCCCTCGTCCATGGCGATCGAGGCGTGCATGGTTTTCTTCAGCGCGCCGTCCACATAGGACTGGTCGTCGATCGTGACCGGCGGGAACAGCCCCGGCAGCGCCGAGCTGGCCTGCACCGCCCGGGAAATGGGCACGTGGTCCCAGCCCGGCCGGCCGAACGGGGCGGATTCGCCACTGTCCAGGTGGGTGGCCACCAGCGTGAGACGGGTTTTGAGTTGGCGGAAATCGTTGGTGCGGCCCCCGCGCGAAAACAGCGCCGCCAGGCGGCGGTCCACCTCGTCGTTGGCGAACACGCCGGCCGGCAGCGCGGGGCCCAGGCGCTCCAGCGCGCTGATGAAAGAC
The DNA here is from genome assembly GCA_002842205.1 of Betaproteobacteria bacterium HGW-Betaproteobacteria-3. Lineage (GTDB taxonomy): Bacteria > Pseudomonadota > Gammaproteobacteria > Burkholderiales > Burkholderiaceae_C > PHCI01. The sequence goes on from PHCI01000001.1 coordinate 90,999, forward strand.
CGGCGCTCCACCAGCAGGCGCCACAACGCCGAAGCGGCCAGCCCGGGCAGCATGAGGCTGCGCCGCGCGAACTCGCCCCAGGCCGGCATCATCAGCCAGGACGGATCGAACACCTCGGGTGAATCGGGATCGTTCTCGATGAAACCGGCGCACAGCTCGCGCGGCGTCATGCCGTTGGCCAACCCGGCGGCGATGAAGCCGCCGGCCGACACGCCGACGTAATGGTCCAGTTGGGTGAGGTTCAGGCCGTCCAGTGCTTCGTCCAGTGCGCACAACGCACCGATCTCGTAAATGGCGCCCAGCGGCCCGCCCCCGGCCAGGGCCAGGGCGATCCTGGGGGTGGAGCGTGAAGAGCGTCGGTTCATGGACTGTCAGTGTAGGGGCGTCGAAGGCAAGTTTCTGCTGCGCCGCAACAAATGCAATGGGCGAAAAAAAGGGGCCTTGCGCCAGCCCCTGTTGTTTTCACCCGAAATCATGCCGGGTCCTGCACCCGTCAAACCGGTTTGCGGGGCGTGGCGCGCCGGGGGGCAGATTTTTTGGCCGCCGGCTTGGTCGCCGCAGCCCGGGCCGCGCGTGCGGGTGCCGTTTTGGCACTGGCGGGGGCCTTGCCCGAGAGTTTTTGCACGCTGGCGTTCAACGCGTCGATGCGGGCGATCAGGGCGTCCACGTCCTTGGCCGAAGGCACCCCAAGCTTGTTCAGCGCCTTGGCCACGCGGTCTTCAAAAATGTTCTCCAGCTTGTCCCACTGGCCCGAGGCGCGTGAGCTGATGTCCGTGGCCATGCTGGTCATCTTGCTGGTGGCTTCGGTGATTTTTTCCTCGGCCACCGACTGGGTCTTGCGCTGGATCGTCAGGCCTTCCTTGACCAGGGCGTCAAACACCTTGCCGCCCTCTTCCTGGGCCTTGGCAAAAGCCCCCAGGCCAGCCAGCCAGATTTGCTGGGCCGACTCCTTGACCGTGCCGGTCAGGTGCGAGCCGGATTTTTTGTCGGCGCTCAGTTTTTGAAGTTTCTTGACCATGGGTGCTCCAGTCGGTTCGGGGGAATTTTGGCAGGCCACCCGGCCTGCCGCTTGCAACCACTCTACGCTGCCAGGCGCACCCGTTCTAGATGCAGCGTTCTAAATCGTGAGGGAGCGAACTCTAGCGCCTGCACGGGTTTGTGCTGAACCACGCCCGCGGACCTTTGGGCAAGAATGCAAGACTCATCAGTTGGAGGTCCCCATGCAGTATTTCGTCACCGGCGCCACGGGTTTCATTGGCAAACGCCTCGTCAAGAAGTTGCTCGAGCGCAAGGGCGCGGTTGTGTATTTCCTGATTCGCGGCGAAAGCGCGGCCAAGGTGCCTGCGCTGCGGGAATTCTGGGGCGCCTCGGCCGCCCGGGTGATCCCGGTGCACGGAGACCTCACCGCCAAAAAGCTTGGCGTGGCCGCGGATGACATCAAAAAGCTCAAGGGCCAGATCGACCACTTCTACCACCTGGCCGCGGTGTATGACCTGGGCGCCGACGAAGCCAGCCAGATTGCCGTCAACATCGAGGGCACACGCCACACCGTCGAATTTGCCAAGGCCATCGACGCCGGCCATTTCCACCATGTGTCGTCGATTGCGGCGGCCGGCTTGTATGAGGGCGTGTTCCGTGAAGACATGTTCGAGGAAGCCGAGAACTACGAACATCCGTATTTCCTGACCAAGCATGAGAGCGAAAAAATCGTCCGCAAGGAATGCAAGGTGCCCTGGACCGTGTTCCGCCCCGCCATGGTGGTGGGCGACAGCAGCACCGGCGAAATGGACAAGGTAGACGGCCCCTACTATTTCTTCAAGCTGATCCAGCGCATGCGCCAACTGCTGCCGCCGTGGATGCCCGCCGTGGGGCTGGAAGGCGGGCGCGTCAACATCGTGCCGGTGGATTTTGTGGTGAACGCGCTCGACCACATCAGCCACAAGACCGCCATCGCCAAAAAATGCTTCCACCTGGTGGACCCGACCGGCTACCGCGTGGGCGACGTGCTCGACATCTTCAGCAAGGCGGCGCATGCGCCCAAGATGAACGTGTTTGTCAACGCGGCACTGCTCGGTTTCATTCCCAAGGCCGTCAAAAAGAGCCTGATGGCGCTGGCACCGGTGCGACGCATCCGCAATGCCATCCTCAAGGACCTGGCCCTGCCCGAGGACATGCTGACCTTCGTCAACTACCCCACGCGGTTTGACTGCCGCGACACGCTGGCCGCGCTCAAGGGCTCGGGCATCGACTGCCCCAACCTGCACGACTACGCCTGGCGCCTGTGGGACTATTGGGAGCGCCACCTCGACCCCGACCTGCACATCGACCGCTCGCTGCGCGGCACCGTGGGCGGCAAGGTCGTGCTGGTCACCGGCGGCTCGTCGGGCATTGGCCTGGCGGCAGCGCACAAGTTTGCCGAGGCGGGGGCCACCACCATCATCTGCGGGCGCGACCAGGACAAGCTCGACGAAGCCTGCAAGGAAGCCAAGGCCAAGGGCTATGAGTTCGTGGCCTACACCGCCGACATTGCCGACATGGCCGATTGCGACCGCTTCACCCAGCTGCTGGCCGCCAACCACGGCGGGGTGGACTTCCTCATCAACAACGCCGGCCGCTCGATCCGCCGCGCCATCGAATCCAGCTACGACCGCTTCCACGATTTCGAGCGCACCATGCAGCTCAACTACTTTGGCTGCCTGCGCGTCACCATGGGGCTGCTGCCCGGCATGGCGGCCAAAAAGCGCGGCCATGTGGTCAACATCAGCTCGATCGGCGTGCTGACCAACGCCCCGCGCTTTTCGGCCTATGTGGCGTCCAAGGCCGCGCTCGATGCCTGGACGCGTTGCGCCTCCAGCGAGTTTGCCGACGTGGGCATCAGCTTCACCACCATCAACATGCCGCTGGTGCGCACGCCCATGATCGCGCCCACCAACCTCTACAACAACGTGCCCACGCTGTCGCCCGAACAGGCGGCCGACCTGGTGGCGCAGGCCTGCATCTTCAAGCCGGTGCGCATTGCCACCCGGCTGGGCATTGCCGGCCAGGTGCTGCACGCGCTGGTGCCGCGCGTTGCGCAGATCGCCATGAACACCAGCTTTCGCATGTTCCCGGACTCATCGGCCGCCAAGGGCGACAAGGCGGCCAAGCCGCAACTTTCGGCCGAAGCCATTGCCATGCAGCAGATGATGCGTGGCATCCACTTCTGATGCGGTTTCGCCTTCAAACGTATCACGGCGTTGGTTCGCCTTGCCGTGCTACAGCAGGGTCTGCGGCTCCCGCCTTGTTTTACGCTTGAATGCAAAACCGCAGGAGCCCCGTGGCGGGTCAGCGGTGGCGAACGCGCTCCAGGTGGGCGCGCAGGCTGTCGGCCAGTTCGGGGTTGGCCAGCGCCAGGTCTACCGTGGCCTCCAGATAGCCTTCCTTGCTGCCGCAGTCATAGCGCGTGCCGCTGTAGCGGTAGGCCCAGACCGGCTCGGTGCCCAGCAGGGCGGCAATGCCGTCGGTCAGCTGGATCTCGCCGCCCGCGCCGCGCGGCTGCGCGCGGATGCTGTCAAAAATGGCGGGCGTGAGGATGTAGCGCCCGGCCACCGCCAGCGTGGACGGCGCCGCTTCGGGGGCGGGCTTTTCCACAAAGGCATGGACGGCAGCACGTTGCCCGGTGCTGCCCCGCACGTCCACAATGCCGTAGCGGCGCGTGTGCTCGGGCGGCACGTCCTGCACGGCCAGCACGGTGCCGGGGGCGGCGGCATAGGCCTGCACCATTTGCGCCAGCACCGGGGGCGTGCCCACCATCAGGTCGTCGGCCAGCAGCACGGCAAAAGGCTCGTTGCCCACCAGTTTTTCGGCGCACAGCACGGCGTGGCCCAGGCCCAGCGCCCGCGGCTGGCGCACGTACACGCAGTCCATGTCGTCGGGCTTGATCGAGTGCACCAGCGCGAGCAGGCCGCTCTTGCCGGCCTCGGCCAGGCCGGCCTCCAGCTCGAACGCGGTGTCAAAGTGGTCTTCAATCGCGCGTTTGTGGCGGCCGGTCACGAAAATCATTTCGCGGATGCCAGCGGCATAGGCTTCCTCCACCGCGTACTGGATCAGCGGCTTGTCCACGATCGGCAGCATTTCCTTGGGGATGGCCTTGGTGGCCGGCAAGAAGCGCGTGCCCATGCCGGCCACCGGGAACACGGCCTTGGTGATGGGGGCGGCGGAGCGGTGCATGGGGGTGTTCATGGGTTGGGCGGTGGCGAGTGGGGGGCCGCTTGCCGTGCGGGGCGGTCAACCCCCGAGCGGGGCGGGTGGGCAAGGTGCAAAGGATAATACGGCCTCGGCTTTCATCCACAAAACGATCAGGGGGACAGTTTGATCCTTGTCACGGGCAGCGCCGGCTTCATTGGCGCCAATTTTGTGCTGGACTGGCTGGCCGGGGGTGATGAACCCGTGCTGAGCCTGGACCAGCTCACCTACGCCGGCAACCTCGAAAACCTGGCGTCGCTGGAGGCCGACCCGCGCCACACCTTTGTGCACGGCGACATTGGCGACACCGCCCTGGTGGCGCGCCTGCTGGCGGCACACCGGCCGCGCGCGGTGCTGAACTTTGCCGCCGAATCCCATGTGGACCGCTCCATTCATGGGCCTGAAGACTTCATCCAGACCAACGTGGTGGGCACCTTTCGCCTGCTCGAAGCCGTGCGGGCCTACTGGAGCGGCCTGCCCGAAGCCGACCAGGCCGCCTTTCGCTTCCTGCACGTGTCCACCGACGAGGTGTACGGCTCGCTGGCGCCCGGCGCCCCGGCCTTCACCGAAGCCCACGCCTGCGCGCCCAACAGCCCCTACAGTGCCAGCAAGGCCGCCAGCGACCATCTGGTGCGGGCCTGGCACCACACCTACGGACTGCCGGTGCTCACCACGAACTGCTCCAACAACTACGGGCCGTTTCACTTTCCTGAAAAACTCATCCCGCTGATGATCGTCAACGCGCTGGTCGGCAAGCCCCTGCCGGTGTATGGCGACGGCCAGCAGGTGCGCGACTGGCTGTACGTGAAGGACCACTGCAGCGCCATCCGTCGCGTGCTGCAGGCCGGCACCCCTGGCGAAACCTACAACGTGGGCGGCTGGAACGAAATGCCCAACATCGACATCGTGCACACCGTCTGCGCGCTGCTCGACGAATTGCGCCCCAAGGCCGACGGCAGCCGCTACGCCGCGCAAATCAGTTACGTGAAAGACCGCCCCGGCCACGACCGCCGCTACGCCATCGACGCCCGCAAGATCGAACGCGAACTGGGCTGGAAGCCGGCCGAAACCTTTGCCTCCGGCATCCGCAAAACCGTGCGGTGGTATCTGGACCACCCGGATTGGGTGGCCCATGTGCAAAGCGGGGCCTACCGTGAATGGGTGCAAACGCAGTACGCGGCGTGAATTCCGTGTAATATGTCAATGTAATATCACACCGTGGAGAAGGCCATGAGCACCACCGCCAAATTGTTCATGAGCGGGCGTAGCCAGGCCATTCGGCTGCCCGCCAAATTCCGCCTGAATGCGAACGAGGTACGGATCGAATCCGTGGGAGGGGGCGCTCTTTGGGTGCAACCCGAGAACCCCCCGGGGCAAAGCCTGGTGGAGTGGCTGGACGCGTTGTATCAAACCACCGATCCTTTGCCCGAGACTTTTCTCGCCGACCGCAACGATCCGCCAGCGCAACATCGCGACTGGTCTTGACGGGTCGCATGCGCCGCACCCTTGACACCAACATTTGCAGCTACGTGCTGCGCCGCCACCCCGTGGCCATGCTGGAACGTTTTACCGGGCTGGACCGCGACCAACTCTGGCTTTCGGCCATTGTGGCCGCTGAACTGCGCTTTGGCGCGGCCAAACTCGCGTCAGTCCGTTTTTCTGCGGCGGTGGAGGCGTGGCTGGCGGGGTTTGACGTCCGTGCGTGGCCACCTGCGGCCACGCAACATTACGCCAGCATCCGGGTCGCACTGGAGCGCACCGGCCAACCGATTGGGGGCATGGATCTGCTGATTGCCGCGCACGCCATGGCAGAAGACTCGGTACTGGTCACCAACAACGCCCGTGAATTCCTGCGCGTGCCGGGCTTGGCCCTGGAAGAATGGGCGCTGTGACGTTGAAAATCCTGCTCCTCGGTAAAAACGGCCAGGTGGGCTGGGAGCTGCAGCGCAGCCTCGGTGTGTTGGGCGAACGGGTGGCACTGGACCGCCACAGCCCCGACCTGTGCGGCGACCTTGCCAACCTGCCAGGTCTGGCGCAAACGGTGCGGGCGGTGCGGCCCGACGTGATCGTCAACGCCGCCGCCTACACCGCCGTGGACAAGGCCGAAAGTGAGCCCATGCTTGCGCGCACCGTCAACGCCCTGGCCGTGGGCGTGCTGGCGCAAGAAGCGCAAGCCCTGGGCGCCTGGCTGGTGCACTACAGCACCGACTACGTGTTTGACGGCAGCGGCACCCGCCCCTGGCGCGAAACCGACGCCCCGGCCCCGCTCAACGTGTACGGGCAAACCAAGCTCGAAGGCGAACGCTTGATCCAGGCCACCAACCCGCGGCACCTGATCTTTCGCACCAGTTGGGTTTACGGCGCGCGCGGCGGCAACTTTGCCAAAACCATGCTGCGCCTGGCCCAGGAGCGCGAACGCCTCACCGTCATTGACGACCAGTTTGGCGCGCCCACCGGGGCCGAGCTGCTGGCCGACGTCACGGCCCATGCCATTCGCCAGGCCGTCCAGGCCACCAATGCCCCCGCGCTGGCCGGGCTGTACCACGTGGCGGCGGGCGGTGAAACAAATTGGTTTTCTTATTCAAAAATGGCCATAGCCCTCGCCAAACAGTCAAAGTTAGCTACTAAATTAGTAGTTAAAACGGTGGATGCCGTCCCCACCAGCGCCTTCCCCACACCCGCCCGGCGCCCGCACAACTCGCGCCTGGACACCGCCAAACTGCAAGCCGCGATGGGCCTCACGCTGCCCGACTGGACGCAGGGGGTCGAGCGCATGCTGGCCGAAACCTTGCAGGATGCGCAAGCGCCATAGCTTGCGGTGGATTTCAGGCTTAAAATTCAACATCATTTGATGATGAATTTGATGCAACCAAGGGATTCCCATGCGCACCACCCTCACCCTGGACGACGACCTGCTGGCGCAGGCGCAGCAAATCAGCGGCCTGACCGAGCGCACGCAACTCATCCGCGAGGCCCTGCTGGCCCTGGTGCAGCGTGAAAGCGCGCGCCGCCTGGCCCGGCTGGGCGGCACCGAACCCGGGCTCCAACCCGTCCCGCGTCGGCAGGACGCCGCGCCATGACCCTGGTGGACACCTCGGTCTGGATCGACCACCTGCGGCACGGCGACGCCGGGCTGGCAGCGGCGCTGCTGGCCGGGCAGGTGCTGGTGCACCCCTGGGTGGTGGGCGAACTGGCCTGCGGCAACCTGCGCGCCCGTGCCGAAGTGCTCGCCTTGTTGCAGGCGCTGCCGGCCGCCCCCGTCGCCACCGACCCGGAAGCTCTTTTCCTGATCGACAATCAGGCCCTGATGGGGCGCGGCATTGGCTACGTGGACGTCCATTTGCTGGCAGCGGCCCGGCTGGGCGGCACCCGGCTCTGGACGCGCGACAAGCGGCTGCATGCGGTGGCCCATGAACTCGGTCTGGCGCATGTCGAAGCGCCCGCGCACGGCGCTCCACACTGAACCACCATCTTCTCTGAAACCCCTACCTTTCCCAAGGCACCATGACCCCACGCAAAGGCATCATCCTCGCCGGCGGCTCCGGCACCCGGCTGCACCCGGCCACACTGGCCCTCAGCAAGCAGCTGCTGCCGGTGTACGACAAACCCATGATCTATTACCCGCTGAGCACCCTCATGCTCGCGGGCCTGCGCGACATTCTGGTCATCAGCACGCCGCAAGACACGCCGCGCTTCACCCAACTGCTGGGCGACGGCAGCCAGTGGGGCCTGAACCTGCAATACGCCGTGCAGCCCCGCCCCGAGGGGCTGGCGCAGGCCTTCCTGATTGGCGAAACCTTTGTGGGCAACGCCCCCAGCGCGCTGGTGCTGGGCGACAACCTGTTTTACGGGCACGACTTCGCGCAACTGCTGTCCCAAGCGCACACCCAGCCCCACGGCGCCACCGTGTTTGCCTACCATGTGCAAGACCCCGAGCGCTATGGCGTGGTGGCCTTTGACAAGGCCGGCAAGGCCCGCAGCATTGAAGAAAAACCCGCGCACCCCCAAAGCAATTACGCGGTGACCGGCCTGTATTTTTACGACAACCAGGTGGTGGACATCGCCAAGGCCGTGCGGCCCAGCGCCCGTGGTGAATTGGAAATCACCGCCGTCAACGAGGCCTATCTGGCGCGCGACCAGCTCAACGTGCAGATCTTGCACCGGGGTTACGCCTGGCTCGACACCGGCACCCACGACAGCCTGTTAGAGGCCAGCCAGTTCATCGCCACGCTGGAGCACCGCCAGGGCCTCAAGATCGCCTGCCCCGAAGAAATCGCCTGGCGCCAAGGCTTCATCAATGCAGCCCAACTGGAAGCCCTGGCGCAACCCCTGGCCAAGAGTGGCTATGGGCAATACCTGCTGCGCTTGCTGAAAGAAGGGGACGCGCGGTAAGGGCGCCAATGCACCATACGCTGTCCACCTTTGGGGATCGAAAGCGGTGGACGTTCGGGCGCGCGCCAGCGCGCTCACTGGCCGCCGTGGAAGACTTTTGTGCCCGTCTGGAGGTGTTGCCTTATGGTGCCAAGGCGGCGCAGCACTATGGCAGCATACGCAGCGCACTGGAAAAACAGGGCAAACCCATCGGCGTCAATGATCTGCACATCGCTGCCCACGCGCGCAGTGAGGGGCTGACGCTGGTGTCCAACAACCTGCGCGAGTTCGAGCGCGTGGATGCACTGCAAACGGCCAATTGGGCGATTTGACGCGACCCGTGCCACCCTCCATTGAAAGCGCTGCGCATCGATTCCACGGTCTCAGGCGGTTTGATAGATGCGTTGATGATTTAGAATCACTGCATCACCTCTTGAGGACATCCAACATGCGTACCACCCTCGACATTGAAGACGACGTGCTGGCCGCCGCCAAAGACATGGCTCGCCGGGAGCACCTGACGGCAGGGCAGGTCATCTCCCGCCTGGCGCGGCTGGCACTGACGGCGCGCGTCGATCAACAACCATCGGCGCCGACGGTAGGCGGGTTCAGGCCCTTGCCTGCGAGCGGCGTGATGGTGACCAACGACCGGGTCAATGCCCTGCGCGAGCGCGAAGGCATTTGATGGCGGCGCTGCTGGACGTCAATGTGCTCATCGCCTTGCTGGATGCGGGCCATGTGCACCATGTTGTGGCAACGCAGTGGCTCAGCGAGCACCTCGATGAGGGATGGGCGTCGTGCCCACTCACCCAGAACGGCTGCATCCGCATCCTGTCGCAAACCGCTTACCCCAATCGTGCGCCCGCGGCCGAGGTGGCGGCGCGTCTGATGGAGGCCACCCAACACCCTGCGCATCAATTTTGGCCCGACGCCGTCAGCCTGCTCAGCCCGGGCTTGTTGGCATGGGGCCGCCTGCTCACGGGCCGGCACATCACCGACGCCTATCTGCTGGCACTGGCGGTGCAAAACCGCGGAATATTCGTCACGCTCGACCAAGGCGTCCCGCTGGCCGCGGTTCAGGGCGCACAAGCCCAGCACCTGGTGGTGCTCGCCTGACGCAGACAACGGCCTGCCATGAAGATCACCCCCACCGCCATCCCCGACGTGCTCATCATCGAACCCAAGGTGTTTGGCGACGAACGCGGGTTTTTTCTGGAAAGCTTCAACCAGCGGGCCTTCAACCAGGCCACGGGGCTGGACGTGCAGTTTGTGCAAGACAACCACAGCCGCAGCGCCAGGGGCGTGCTGCGCGGCCTGCACTACCAGGTGCAGCAACCGCAGGGCAAGCTGGTGCGGGTGGTGCGCGGCGCGGTGTTTGACGTGGCGGTGGACATTCGCGAAGGCTCGCTCACCTGGGGCCAATGGGTGGGCACAGAGCTGAGCGAAGGCAACCAGCGGCAACTGTGGGTGCCACCGGGCTTTGCCCATGGTTTTTTGGTGACCAGTGGGTCTGCGGATTATTTGTACAAAACCACCGACTATTACGCCCCCGAACATGAGCGCTGCATGGCGTGGAATGATCCCGCGATCGGCATCCAGTGGCCGCTGGATGGGCCGCCCCAGCTTTCGGCCAGGGACATGATGGCGCGCCCTATGGCAAGCGCCAAACTGCGCGCGAATTCGCCACTGGGTTAGCCCGTCGTGGGGGTCGCGGCGAGCACGTCAACAACCCGGGCTTGCTGTGCCTCCATCAACCCCACCCACAGCGGCAGCCGGATCAAGCGCTCTGACAAATCATGGGTCTGGCCCAGCGTGCCATGCACCCGGCCATAGCGCAGGCCGGCGGGCGATGAATGCAGCGGCACATAGTGGAAGACCGAATAAATCCCGTCACGCTTGAGTGCGTTCAGCACTGCCTGGCGATCAATCCCGGGCGCCAGCAACACGTAGTACATGTGGGCGTGGGCAACCAGGTGGCCAGGAACGCAAGGGCGCTGATGGCCAGGGCGGCGCCAACAGCAAGGCGTGGTGCAGTTTCAAGCGCCTGCGTTTGAAACACGGTTTTGAGGAAGGCATGGCACAGCCCCCATGCCAGACCAAAAGTGATCAACATGTTGGCCTGCCTCAATGCAGCGATGTTCCCGCCAAGCAACTCGTACAAGGGGTGATAGACAAACCCGAACTGCGTGGCCGAGACGCTGTAATTGAACGGGTTCGCCATCCAGACGAGATAAAAGCTTTCGTCGGTAAAATCAAGGCCGTAGCGGCTGAACCAAAGAACCCAGGCCAGCGCGGCGGCGGTGCCGATCGCTGAAAAGACCAGGGTCAGTTTTTCAGCAACGCCTGAAATTCGGCGTTGACGATCGTGGATGAGGGGTTCTGTCACGCGGCCGGGTCTTGCTCATGTGTGCTGTAGGGGGGCATTTTAGTCAGCGCAGCGCGCGCGGTCGTTGGCCGTGCCGTTGCCCTGCAAGATGCTTCGCGATAACCAATAAATAAAACGTCATGAACCCAAGTCATCAGAAAATCGCCATCGTCGGTCTGGGCTATGTCGGGCTGCCACTGGCGGTGGAGTTCGGCAAGCAGCGCCCGGTGGTGGGGTTCGACATCAATGCCGCCCGCATCGCCGAACTGAAAGACGGGCACGACGGCACGCTCGAAGTCGCCCCGCAAGACCTGGTGGCAGCCGCCCAGCTGCGCTTCAGCAGCGACCCGGACGATCTCAAGGCCTGCCAGATCTTCATCGTCACGGTGCCCACCCCCGTGGGCCAGGCCAACCGCCCCGACCTGACGCCACTGGTCAAGGCGAGCGAAACGGTTGGCAAGGCGCTCAAACAGGGCGACATCGTCATTTACGAATCCACCGTGTACCCCGGCGCCACCGAAGAGGTGTGCGTGCCCGTGCTGGAAAAGTTCTCTGGCAAAAAATTCAATGTCGATTTTTTCTGCGGTTACAGCCCCGAGCGCATCAACCCCGGCGACAAGATCAACACCCTCACCAAGATCAAGAAAATCACCAGTGGCAGCACGCCGGAGGTGGCCGATACGGTAGACGCCCTTTACGGCAGCATCATCACTGCCGGCACCCACAAGGCCAGCAGCCTCAAGGTGGCCGAAGCCGCCAAGGTGATTGAAAACACCCAGCGCGACTTGAACATCGCTTTGGTCAACGAACTTTCGGTGATTTTTGACCGGCTGGGCATCGACACGATCGAGGTGCTGGAAGCCGCGGGCAGCAAGTGGAACTTTCTGCCCTTTCGTCCGGGCATGGTGGGCGGGCATTGCATCGGGGTCGATCCTTATTACCTTACCCACAAGGCCGAAGAGGTGGGTTACCACCCGCAGGTGATCCTGGCCGGGCGCCGCATCAACGACAACATGGCGCGCTACGTGGCCCGCAATGTGATCAAGCGCATGATTGGCAACGGCATCGACGTGGCGCGCAGCACCGTCGGGGTGCTTGGCATCACCTTCAAGGAAAACTGCCCCGACGTCCGCAACAGCAAGGTGGTGGACATGGTGCATGAATTTCAGGCCTGGGGCATCAAGGTGGTGGTGGCCGACCCCTGGGCCAGCGCCAAAGAGGTCGCCCATGAATACGGCCTGGCGCTGGGCCCGGTGGACCACGCCCACCCCGTGGATTCCCTGGTGGTGGCCGTGGGCCACCATGAATACCGCCAACTGGCGCTCGCCGATCTGCGCGCGTATTGCAGGGGCGACCAGCCGGTGCTGGCCGATGTCAAAAGCCTGTACAACCGCCACGAAGCCGCTGCGGCAGGGTTTACCGTCTTCCGCCTGTAGTTTGCGGGCGGCATACCTCCAAATTCAAAAATTCAAACCCCATGTACCACTACGCTTCGATTACTGGCCGAAAAATCCGCCTGGCATTGATCGGCTGCGGCCGCATTGCCAGCAACCATTTCGGCGCCATTGAAAGCCATCCGGACCATCTGGAGCTGGTGGACGTGTGCGATGTGGACGCCTCCGCGCTGGACGCCGCAGTGGCCCGCACCCAAGCCACGGGGCACCAGAGCCTGACCCGTCTGCTTGAAACAACCACTGCAGACCTGGTGATCTTGACGACCCCCAGCGGCCTGCACCCCGACCAGGCCATCCAGGTGGCCCAGTCGGGCCGCCATGTGATCACCGAAAAACCCATGGCCACCCGATGGCACGACGGCGTGCGCATGGTCAAGGCCTGCGACGACGCCAACGTGCGCCTCTTTGTGGTCAAGCAAAACCGCCGCAACGCCACCCTGCAACTGCTCAAACACGCGGTGGAGCAAGGCCGTTTTGGCAAAATTTATTCGGTGGCCATGAACGTCTTCTGGACCCGCCCGCAAGCCTATTACGACAGCGCCAGCTGGCGTGGCACCTGGGAGTTTGATGGCGGCGCGTTCATGAACCAGGCCAGTCATTACATTGACCTGCTGGACTGGATGGTCGGCCCGGTGGAAAGCGTCATGGCCTACACCGCCACCCTGGCCCGCGACATTGAAGTCGAAGACAGCGGCGTCGCAGCGGTGCGCTGGCGCAGCGGCGCCATGGGCACCGTCAACGTCACCATGCTCACCTACCCCAAGAACATGGAAGGCAGCATCACCATCCTGGGCGAGAAAGGCACGGTTCGCATTGGCGGTGTGGCGGTCAACGAAATCCAGCACTGGGAATTTGCCGACACCCGACCCGAAGACGCCGAGATTGGCAACAGCAGCTACCAGACGACATCGGTCTACGGCTTGGGCCATCCGCTGTATTACCGCAATGTGATCGAAACCCTGCGGGGCGAGGCCGAACCCGAAACCGACGGCCGCCAGGGGCTGAAGACCCTGGAGCTGCTGATTGCCATGTACCTCTCGGCCCGCGACGGCAGGCGCGTGGCCTTGCCGCTGGACTACTGACATGGGCTACACCGCGCACGCCACCGCCATCATCGACGAAGGCGCCCAAATTGGCGACGGCAGCCGCATCTGGCACTGGGTGCACATTTGCGGCGGCGCGCAGATTGGCCGTGACTGCTCTTTTGGCCAAAACGTGTTCGTGGGCAACCGCGTGGTGATGGGCAACAACTGCAAGATCCAGAACAACGTCTCGGTCTATGACAACGTCACCCTTGAAGACGACGTGTTCTGCGGCCCCAGCATGGTCTTCACCAATGTGTACAACCCCCGCAGCGCGGTGAGCCGCAAGGACGAATACCGCAACACCCTGGTCAAGCGCGGCGTGACCCTGGGCGCCAACTGCACCATCGTCTGCGGCACCACCCTGGGCGAATTTGCGTTTGTGGCCGCTGGCGCCGTCATCAACCGCAACGTCAAACCCTATGCGCTGATGGCGGGCGTGCCTGCCAGACAAATCGGCTGGATGAGCCAGCATGGTGAAAAGCTTGACCTGCCCCTCACCGGCCAAGGCATCGCCACTTGTGCCGCCACGGGATTGCGGTATCAGTTGCAAAATGACGAGCTAACTGTTTTGGAGAGCCAAGCATGCAAGTAGAAGCCATTTACGACCAGGGGCACCTGGAGTTTGCCTACCCCCTGCAGCTCAAACACCAGCGCGTGCGCCTTATGGTTGAAGTGCCTGACGATGAAATCGTCAACCAGCCCAACGCCTACAACCTGCCACCAGAAGTATTGGCTCGTGCCCGAAACATGCTGGAAAAATATGCTGCCATTGTTAACGCGCCCTTGCCGCCTGACGCTGACTTGCCAGAACTGAGTGCCGAGTATCAAGAGCGCCTGGATGCCATTGAACTGCGTGCACAACTGCGGCAGGAACAGGGCCGCCCAGTTTAATCAAACATGAACTTACTCATTGACATCAATATCGTGCTTGACGTATGCGCTAGCCGCATGCCTTTTGCTCCAGTTTCGGCTTCTGCACTACAGCGTTGTCAAGATCAAGGTTACAAACTCTGGCTTTATACGGGCAGCGTTCAAACCATGGAATTCAACATGGTTCGAGAAATACAGCGTATAGCAGTTAGTCAAGGTCGCCAAATTAGCAACCGCCAATGTGCAGCCCGTGCGCGCCAGACGTTAAAACTATTTGCACAAGACAAGCATTGGCTTGCCGCGCTAGCGAACGAGGGCAACGTATTTGACAGCCCCGATCCCGAGGACGAACAACTCATTCGTGCCCTGGGCCGGTTTGCCCCGGGCAGCATCAAGCTATTAACGCGAGACGAATTTCTGTGTGAGCGCTACCCCGCGTTCACCATCAAACCTGAAGATTATTTGGGCTTACCAAGCCAAACACCCCCGATCGAGTTTTGTGACCTGGCCGCGCAACAGGACCGCATCCGACCCGCGCTGGAGAAAAACATCCATCGCGTGCTACACCACGGCCAATACATCCTGGGCCCCGAGGTTGCCGAACTCGAAGAAAAACTTGCCGCCTACACCGGCGCCAAACATTGCATCAGCGTTGCCAACGGGACCGACGCCCTGCAAATTGCCCAAATGGCCCTGGGCATCGGCCCGGGCGATGAAGTCATCACCCCCGGCTTTACCTACATTGCCACCGCCGAAACCGTGGCCCTGCTGGGCGCCAGGCCCGTGTACGTGGACATTGACCCACGCACCTACAACCTCGACCCGGCCCTGCTTGAAGCCGCCATTTCCCCGCGCACCAAAGCCATCATCCCCGTGAGCCTGTATGGCCAATGCGCCGACATCGACGCCATCAACGCCATTGCCGCCCGGCACGGCATACCGGTGATTGAAGACGCCGCCCAAAGCCTGGGCGCCACCTACAAGGGCCGCAAAAGCTGCAACCTCAGCACCATCGCCTGCGCCAGCTTCTTTCCCAGCAAACCGCTGGGCTGCTATGGCGACGGCGGCGCCATCTTTACCAATGACGACGCGCTGGCCAAAGTCATCCGGCAAATCGCCCGGCACGGGCAAGACCGCCGCTACCACCACATCCGCGTGGGCGTGAACAGCCGGCTCGATTCGCTGCAGGCCGCCATCCTGCTGCCCAAACTGGCCGTCTTCGAAGAAGAAATCACCCTGCGCCAGCAAGTAGCCGCCCGCTACAACGACTTATTCTCGCCTTCCGTCATTGCGAGCGAAGCGCGGCAATCCATGCCCCCGATTACCACCCCCTACATCGAACCCCACAACACCAGCGTCTATGCCCAATACACCATCCGTGTGCAAGACCGCGATGCCGTGCAAGCGAAGCTGAAAAAAGCGGGTATCCCCACAGCAGTGCATTACCCGATTCCGCTGAACCAGCAGCCGGCAGTAGCTAGCGTTGACGCCCGATTGCCTGTCGGTGATGAAGTGGCGGGGCAGGTGATCAGTTTACCGATGGGGCCGTATTTGAGTCTTGCAGATCAGACGATGATCGCAGAGATTCTGCGCACGCATCAGGCAGCGTAAGCGCAGCAGATTTTTAGAGTGACCATCCTCAAATATCGTCCCGATATAGACGGCCTGCGTGCGCTGGCTGTGCTCAGTGTCGTCCTCTACCACGTCAGCCCCCAGAGTCTTCCTGGGGGTTTTCTTGGCGTGGACATTTTCTTCGTGATCTCGGGCTATCTCATATCACTCATCGTGTTTCGCGAGCAGACGGCGGGCACGTTCAGCTTCACCGATTTCTATGCGCGTCGGATTCGTCGCCTCTTCCCCGCGCTCGCGGTCGTGCTGTTGGTGACCCTAGTATTCGGGGCTTTCGCGCTTTTTTCCGATGAGTATCGACGGCTGGGCAAGCACGCATCATCGGCCATTGTCTTTCTGCTCAACTTCCAGCTAATGAACGAGGCTGGTTATTTCGATGTTGCTTCCAACTCCAAGCCCTTGCTTCATCTTTGGTCCCTCTCCGTCGAGGAACAGTTCTATCTCGTGTGGCCAGCTTTGCTTATTGTGCTTGGGCGCTTTCGCTGGCGTATCGGCTTGGTCATTGGAATACTGATTGTTGGCTCCTTCGCTTTCGCCATTCATCTCGCCAGTCGTAACCTTGATGCACTCTACTTCCACCCGCTTGCTCGATTCTGGGAACTCCTCCTCGGCGCTGCGTTGGCCTATTACCACCACCGATTTGGAGTCAATGCATTACCTTCCAGGTTGGATCGTTTTTGGGTGCGTCACCTACTCTCGTTTGCAGGCTTGTCTGCCATCGTTTCTGCACTTTTCTTGTTTAGCAGCAAGGCACCATACCCCGGCGCGCTAACGCTCATTCCCCTGATAGGTGTTACTGCGCTGATCGCCAGCGGAAGCGGCTCGGTCGGGAGTCGCTTTCTTGCGCTCAAACCAATGGTCTGGATTGGATTGATCAGCTACCCGCTCTATCTTTGGCACTGGCCTCTGTTGTCGTACATTCGCATCATGGAATCCGGTGCGCCGACTGAAGCACTCTTGTGGTTTGGTGCAGGCGCCGCGTTATTGCTCGCTACGCTGACGAATCAATTCATCGAACAGCCGCTGCGTCATTCCCCCAGAATTCGTCCAGCAGTGGTTGGCCTCGGCAGCACCATGGTTGTGTTGTTCTTGGCATCGTTTGGTGTGGTGGCGTCCGAAGGACTTCCGGATCGCCCGGCTGTACGCCATGTCAAAGCTGCAGAAGCACAAATGAAACGTGAGCCAGCGACTGACGAGTCTTGCCTGCGTCTTTTCTCGACGGGTGCGGCACCAGCCTATTGCCGCCAGCACAACCCCGGGCCTCGAATGATCGGCATCATTGGCGACTCCCATGCGCATGTTCTTTTCCCCGGCTTTGCGGAACAGGCTGAACGCGCAGGGTATGGCGTATTGCTGTTAGCCAATTCAGGTTGTCCGCCCCTTGCGGGGGCCGTAATCGGTAAATCAGACAGTGAACGCCACAAGTGCATACTCGCCGTCGAGAAAATTCTGTCTGCAATTCTGGGCGACAAGCGAATCAGACATGTAATTCTTGCCACAAGAGGGCCGATCTACCTCACAGGCAAAGGATACGGGCCAGCAGAGGCGGATTACGACTACCCGCCAATTGCCTATGGGCAGCCAGTCGAGCGAAAATACAAAGTGGGTGTGGACCCGTTTTCGGATGGTCTTTTTGCCACCCTTCGTCGGCTGTCGGATTCCGGCAGGTCTGTCAGTTATTTCTTGCAACCCCCGGAACTGGGTGTTCCACCACGCAACTGTCTTGGTCGTCCCCTGACTTTGATTTCAATGGCCTCCTGTGCCGTGTCGGTTAAAGAATACCGAGAAAGAATGAGCGAGTACAGGGCCATCCTGACAAAGGCGCAAGCAGAGTTTCCAACGATGTTAGTTTGGGATCCGCAACCGCTGTTTTGTGATGCCAAACGTTGTAAGGGGTTGGTCGAAAATAAACTGATGTATGCCGATGATGACCATCTCAGCATAGAGGGGTCCCGTCTTGTGGCCGCTCATTTTTTTCCATCACTCCCGCTTCGTGCGATGAGTTTGCCGATGAGTGCCAATCAGGATCAGATGTCTCAGAATCGTATTGTCGAAAAATTAGTGAACGTTATTAAAAAATGATCAAAATTGCTACTGTGGTCGGTGCAAAACCACAATGTATTAAAGCTGCTGCTGTTTCGTGCGTAATCCGCAGCGGCTTGCACGCCACAGTTGATGTCATGAGCCTACCGATGGACGCGGAGTTCGTGGTCTGCGATCAAGCATTCGTAACGCGCACGCTTGCGGAGATATTGGTCCCGGTTGACCAATGACCATGCTCTCCAGCGTTCAGCAGAAACTGCGGCAGTCGCGCTACTTGCGAGATGTGGCCTGGCAGATGTCTGGCAACAGCTTCGCGCAGGCGCTGGGCATCCTGGCGATGCCCCTGCTGACGCGGCTGTACGCCCCTGCCGACTTCGCCACGCTGAACCTATTCATGCAAGTAGTTGCAGGACTGACGATCTTGCTGACTTGGCGCTTCGAATATCTGGTGATGTTGCCGAAGGACGACGGTCAGGCTCACGCGATCCTGCGCACCATCGCTTGGTTCGGTGCGGCGACGGCGGCACTCACCACGCTGGCGGCCTTGCTGGTCGGCGACGACCTGGCCGCGCTGCTGGGCGACGCCGCGCTGGCGCCATGGCTGGCGCTGGCGCCGATGACGGCGTGGCTGCTCTGCCTGTCAATCGGCCTGCAGCAGGCGGTGCAGCGGCGGCAGGACTTTCGCAACGCTGGCTTTTCTGAGGTGCTAGGCAAAGGTGGCTATGTAGTTAGCGCATTGGCTGGTGCACCGTGGTTGCCCCAAATCGGTGGCCTGATGGCCAGCGCCGCCGTCGGTGCCGGGGCCAAGTCGCTGTGGCTGTGGCGCACGTTGCGCACCGGCCTTGGTTCGCGTCCAAACCAAGGACAGGTTCACGTTAACGGAGCAATCCGACCCTACGCCCGGCTGGCCGGTTCGATGTCGTTTTCGAATCTGCTGTCAATAATTACTTCTGCCGTACCGATGATCTTTATTGTTAAAGCGTACGGCGCCAACACGCTAGGTCAGTTCGGACTGGTTATCTCTACGCTGTACTTGCCGTCTGGCCTGCTGGGCAACGCCATCGGGCAGGTTTACTTTCAGCGCGCAGCGCAGCGCCGCTCTCATGGCGATGCGTTCGACGACCTTTGGCGGACTACTGCATGGCAACTGGCGCGGATAGGCGTGCCGCTGTATACGCTTATCGCACTGCTGTCGCCCTGGGCCTACCCGTTTTTTTTTGGCGACCAGTGGCAGCCTGCTGGCCAATACGCGATGGTAATGGCTGCGGCCGCAGGGTTGTCGTTCATTACCTCCCCACTGGATCGAACCTGCTTGGTAGTCAATGCGTGGTGGTATGCACCGTTATGGCATGGCGCACGCGCAGTCACAACGGTCGGGCTAGCATGGGTGGCTTGGAATTGGCAATGGTCATTCGAACACTACCTTTTGGCGATGGTCGTGCAGATGGTACTGTTGTATTTGATCGATTGGTTGGCAGGATGGCGTTTTGCCAGGCCGAAGGATCGAAGCCATGAGTGAATCCATCACAATCCAGCGGGTTGTCGATGACTTGCGAGCGCTGGGCATTCAGCCTGGCGACACTTTGATGTTGCGTGCAACACTGTCGGCGGTTGGGAAACTCAGACGCGGCGCGTTTGTTGAGGCACTACTCGATGTGGTTGGTCAGCAGGGTACTGTTATGGGCTTGGCTTTCACCTCAGGTGTGCTACCGTGGAAATTGCAGCATTCTGAGCCGTTCACTAGGCAAACGCCATCGTACGCTGGTGCTTTGCCGAACGCATTATTGGCGCATCCGCAGGCCCTGCGAAGTGCTCATCCTCAAACATCGTTTGTCGCAATCGGGCCACATGCAGAACTGTTAACTGAAGGGCACGGGCCACACGACGGGGCTTATGAGCCGGTGCGCCGCCTCATTGCGTTGGGGGGGAAAATGGCGCTTATTGGGTGTGTCAGCTCAAGCCCTGGTTTTACTACGGCCCACTTGGCCGAAGCGGACTTGAATCTGCAGTGGCGAATGCTACCGCCATGGTTGTTCAGCCAAAGCCGCTATGTTGACGAGAACGGCAAGGTTCAGGTGTTCAAGCGAAGAGACGGGGGCTTTTGTTCCAACTCCTATTGGAAGTTCTACGCGGACTACGTTCGTCATGGGGTGTTGCGAAGTGGGTTTGTCGGACACGCCTATAGCGTTCTCGCTCCCGCGGCTGCTTGTTACGGGATAGAGAAGGAAATTCTGCGAAGCAACCCTCGGTTCAATGTGTGCGATTCGCCCGATTGCTTTATGTGCAATGTGCAGCGGGTTGACCGCCTTCATCATGCACCGTATTTCTTGCTGCGCCGACTGACCAAGCGCTGGCGAAAACCGCCTACCGTATGACAATCAATGCTACTTTTCAAACACAGCTTGAAAATGACTGTCCGATGACACCGGCATGGTATTCATCAGCGGCACTTCGCTGGTTGGAAGCGGTGTGGGCAGAACGTTTTGGTGGCGCGTGGCGCTTCTCAATGCACGACGACGGATTGATCCGGATGCAGCCCGCCGCCACTCCTGATTCCACTGCAAGTGTGGATTTCTGTACGAAATTCTGCGCGCTCCCAATGGGCACGTCGAATCTGCCATGCGGAAGTTGGTTGCCAACGGATCCTTGGAGTTGTGCGCTACCTGGCGCGCTACCAGTGCCAGGGCAGGCCGATACAACGAATCAAATGATCAACCGCACGGCCAATGGCTACCTGATTAATTACGACCTGCCGGGACTGGTTTATTGGATGCTTACACGGAGCGAAGAGGTAGATCGAACAGACCTCGATCAATTCGAGCGCTTTCCGGCCAGCGCGTCGCATGCCGTGCGCCACGGTTATATCGCTCGTCCGTTAGTGGACGAATGGTTGTATGTACTTCGTCAAGTGATCGAAGCCACGTGGCCGGGGCTGGTTTGCATTCGTCATCAGCCAAGTGTCAAGGTTGCGCACGACGTCGATCAACCTGGCCGCTATGCCTTCGCAACCTGGTCACGTCTGTTGAAGCGAATGGGTGGTGACGTGGTGAAGCGACGAGAACCGCTGAACATGCTGATTGCGCCATTTGCGTGGCTAGGAAGCGGACAACGCATCAGCCCATTGGACCCTTCGAACTGCTTCGACTGGATGATGGACGTGTCCGAGATGAACGGTCTGCGCAGTGCTTTCTATTTCATCAGTGGGCGTACCAACCCGGCGTTCGATGCGGACTACGAGATCGAGCATCCCGCAATTCGCGCACTCATGCGCCGTATTCACGAACGAGGCCACGAGATCGGCCTGCATCCCAGCTTTGGAACTTTTCGCAGTCCCGCAGCGTTGACCTCCGAGGCAGATCGGCTTCGCCGTGTCTGCGCCGAAGAAGGAATAACCCAATCTCAATGGGGTGGAAGGATGCACTACCTGCGCTGGTCCCAACCCACAACGCTGCGAGCTTGGGCCGAGGCCGGAATGCATTACGATGCAACGCTCGGGTACGCCGATCAGCCCGGATTTCGCTGTGGCACATGTTTTGAGTATCCGGCATTTGATCCGCTGTCGCGCCAATCCGTTGCACTGAGACTGCGACCGCTGATAGCAATGGAGGCCACGGTAATTGAGCCAACCTACTTGGGCCTGGGTACCGGGGAACAGGCGGCGCATCTTTTGCGAGAGCTTAAGCGAACCTGCGCAGCCGTTGATGGAACCTTTACGCTACTCTGGCACAACTCAAACTTAACGCGTTCCGCTGACCGCGTGCTGTATCAAAGAGTTTTGGCAGCGTGATTATTACCAAAGGACTTTTCGCTGCAACTCCTGCAGCGCAGATCATTTCGGTGCTTGCACTGGTTGAACCCGAAATTTCTTCTGATACTTGTTGTGCAGAAGAGCGCGATGTGCACAAGATATGGTCATGACTGAGTCCGTTGTGCTCCCGCTCGCGGCGCCGCGCAACGCGCCCTTCAGCAAGGCCATGACGATGGCCTTCGTGTTTCTGGTGCCGGGGTACTTTTTGTACCATTGGATGGCACTTGTTGGCCTGATGCCGCTGCTGTTGGGCGGTTACTCCAACGAATCGGCCGCTATCGCGCTGATGTGGGTTTTGCTGTGGGGCTTGTGCGGATTGCCGCATGGGAGTCTTGACCGCTTGCGCCTGAGCTGGGCCGAGATTCTTTACGGCATATTCATGCTGTGCTTTGGTGTCATGGTGCTCACGCACTGGGGGATCGGCACGGCGCCGCAGGTCAGCGTGTCGCATACGGCGTCGATCATTCAGCTGCTGGCGGCGTTCGCGGTGTTCCGGCTTGCGCCACTCCAATCCCGTGGCCTGCGCCAAGTTCTTCTGGTGACGGTGGTAGCGATGTCGCTGCTGGTTTACCAGGCCGCGGTGGCCGACACGCTGACGTTGCTGTTGGCCAGTTCCGACGACACCCGGGTGGCAAATTACCAAGGTCTCGGGCGGGCATTTCTGCTGACAGTTGTGCCGGTCGCGGCTTTCACGTCATCGCGATGGAAGCGGATGCTGCACTACTTCAACGCCACGATGGTGATTTTTCTGCTCGGGGCGCGGTCGGAGGTCGCGGGCCTGCTGGTGTTTGCCGCAACGTTCGAGTGGATGTTGATGCGCAGAAAGGGCCGGACGCTGTTGATCATGACAGTGTTGCTGGCTGCGACGGCGACGCTCCTGATGGCCATCCTGCCGCTACTTGGCGAGTGGTTTCCCGACAACCGCGTGCTGTTGTTGCTGCAAGGGTTTGAATCGGACGGCTCGGTGCTGGAACGTGGCGAGCAGATCCGGTTCGCGCTGGGTTCGATCGCGACCCATCCCGTGTTGGGCGCCTATGGTAGCTATGGTGAGCTGGGTAATGCGGGCAGTTACGCGCACAACATCCTGTCGGTCTGGGTGGATCTCGGAATATTGGGCTTGGTGATTTTGCTGGCCCTTCTCGTATCGGTTTCGGTAACGTATTTCGCGGCAACCCATGCGTTGGCAGGCAGGCCGCAAAGAGACATTGCATTGCACGCGATGGGCGCAGGGATGTTGATGCAGACACTGGTTTTTCTGCTCGCTGCCAAGTCGTTTACTGATGTGTCGATTCCCATGTTGGTGGGCGTCACTGGCATGTTGTGTGCTCGTTTGCATCCTCTACGCGTCATTCGCTCGGGTCCGCGCGGAGTGCAATTGTTCAAGCTGTAACGTCATCGGCATGTCGCAAATATTTGACTCTCAAAACGCTACAACGGGTGCATGCACGGTGTTGTTCATTGCACCTTTGCCCCCTCCTACCACTGGGCAGTCTGTAGCCTGCCAGGCTTTGTACGATGATCTCGTCGTGCGCGGGCACCGGTTGCGGCTCGTCAACTTGAGCAAGAACACGTTTCGACAGGGGGTCAGCTCCGTGGGACGCGTGTTTCAGATCGCAAAGGTGGTTTTCGACACACTGCGTCAACGGTCATCTGCCGATTGCGTGTATTTCACACCTGCCGAATCTGTCGCCGGAAATCTGAAAGATCTATTGATCCTGGCCGTCTTGGGCGATCGGCTGCGTCACACTTATCTACACCTTCATGGTGGGGCCGGAATGCGTGTGCTGCTTTCGGAACAGCATCCCTGGCTGCGACGGCTCAATGGCTGGTTCCTCGGCCGCGTGGCCGGAGTGATCGTGTTGGGTCATCGGCATGAGGGAATTTACGAGCCGCTGGTGTCGCGCCATCGAATACATGTGATCAAGAACTTCGCGCCTGACGCGTTGTTTGTCAGCGATGAAGAGCTGCTTGAAAAATGGACACTCACCGGCAAGCGGCGTGTACTGTTCTTGAGCAATCTGTTGCCCGGGAAGGGCTACGAGGAACTCGTGCAGGCCATTGGTGCATTGCCACCGGAGGTGGCGGCGCAATGCCACTTCGATTTCGCCGGTGGGTTTGAAAGCGAGGCTGCTCTTCAGGCATTTAAGGCAAGCATCGGGCATTTGCCCAACATAACCTACCACGGCACGGTGCATGGCGAGGCCAAGCGGGAGCTCCTGCGGCAAGCGCACCTGTTTTGCCTGCCCACCTACTATCCTTACGAGGGGCAGCCAATCAGCATTCTGGAGGCATACGCCGCAGGATGTGCTGTGATCACCACTGATCACAGCGGAATTTTTGACATCTTCACACCCGGCGAGAACGGATGGGAGGTCGCTGCTCGCAGCGCGACGGAACTGACCAACGCTCTCACACGGTTTGCTTCGAACCCTGTGGAAGCAGCACGAATTGGTCACGCCAATGCGCAAGTCGCCCGGAATGTTTATCGACGTGAGCACCATCTGGCAAAACTGCGCCAAACACTGGGCCTCGGGGAAGCCTGATGCGTATTGTTCATGTCTGCCTGTGTGGCCCGTACACCGACGGGTTCGCCTACCAGGAGAACGAGCTGGTGACTCAGCATGTGGCTCAAGGTCATCAGGTTATCGTTCTGGCAACCACTGAGACCTATGGTGCCGACCGTAAACCCATGCGGGTGTCGCCCGCAGAAACAAAGACAGCCGATGGCGCCCGGTTGATCCGCCTCCCGTATCGGCGTTGGGCACCGCGGGCGCTCATGGCAAAGTTACGGACTTTCCCTGGAGTGGCGCAGCAATTGGAGCGACTTGCACCTGACGCAATCCTGTTTCACGGCTTGTGTGCCTGGGAAATGCTTACTGTGGCGCGTTATGCAAAGCGACATCCCGAGTTGTTGCTGTACGCCGATTGCCATGAAGATTTCAACAATAGCGCCCGCACGTTCCTTTCAAGGTGGGGGCTGCACTTCTGCTTCTATCGACCTATCGTTCGAAGGTGTCTGTCCAGGATACGCAGCATTCTTTGCGTTTCCCTGGAGTCGATCACATTTGCCCGCCAGATGTACGGCATTCCCGCTGCGCAGCTGGAGTTCTATCCCTTGGGGGGCATGGTCTATGACGATGCAGAGTACGCGGCGACTCGCATTGAGCAAAGGGTCGCACATGGCTGGAACGAACATTCGATCGTCTTTATGCAGACCGGCAAGATCGATCAAGCGAAACGCCTGACCGACTCGCTAAAGGCATTCGTGAACCTGCCAGGCGAACACCTTCGCTTTGTCATAGCCGGCCAGATCATGCCTGACGTGTTGGCCGAAGTGGCGCCGCTGATCGATGGCGATCCCCGGATAGAAAACCTCGGCTGGATCACGGCAACGCAATTGCGGTCACTGCTGTGTGCGGGCGACGTGTACGTGCAGCCCGGAAGTCAGTCGGCCACAATGCAAATGAGCCTGTGCTGTCGTTGCGTAGTTGTGCTGGACGCCGTGCCCAGCCACCGTGTATTTGTTGACGACAATGGGGTTTTGGTGGCGAACAAGGCAGAACTGGCGCAGGCGCTGACGCGGTTGGCACTCGCGTCCCGTCAGGAGTTGGATCGGATGTCGAAACGCTCGGCGACCATTGCGGCAAAGCTGCTTGACTACCGCCAGTTGGCGCAACGGGTGCTGGTTTAAATGATTGAGGCGCTAGAAGCCTTCACGCCTGAGATGATGTATTGAACGACAAGTCTTATTGAAAAAGCACTACCGAATATTTCATTGTGAATAATTGTTGCAATATTAATTTTTTCTTCAAAATAATTTGATTATTTTCTGAAATTATAGGTTATAAGTTATTATTAATATGTCTAATGTACTGCGCTGGTATCGCATAGTTCGAATTTTTATTAAAAAAATCATTGGACTAGAGCCCAATATATCAGTCAAAAAGAAAATTAATCTTCAATATCATGGAAATTTAGAATATGGCGGATGGGCGATACCCTCTAATTTGATAAATAAAAAATCTATAATTGTTGATGTTGGACTTGGTGAGGATATTTCATTTTCTCAATCTATTATTAATTCATATGGATGCATCGTTCATGGATTTGATCCAACGCCAAAGGCGATTGCTTACGTCAAAGCATTGAATCCAAGGAAATTCATACTCCACGAATATGGACTTGGCGGTACAACGCGTGAGGCGCAGTTTTTTTTACCTAATATAACTACACATGTAAGTGGTTCTATTGCGCATGCTGATCATGTCGGAACTACTGAACTTAAAATACAGTTACTTGGCATTGAAGATTTATTTGACAAAATCAAAGTGAATAATATATCTATATTAAAAATAGATATCGAAGGCGCTGAATATGAATTGTTAAAATCAAAAGAATTTGTTAAATATGCATCACAAATTAATATAATATGCATTGAATTTCATCATAGATGGAGAGAATTTGGAAATATTGCGACAATAGAGGCCGTAGAAATACTCGAGAAATTAGGATTTATTTGTGTTTGGGGATCGAGATCTTCAAATGAAGAGTTTACGTTTTTACGATGTGAATAATTGTGATTTAATTTTCAAAAAATTTTCAATTCTCTTGATTTTATAAATTAATTTAATTAAAACAATTTAATCATAATGCGCGATGCTAACCGCAAAATTTGCAGCCACTGCATCATGGACACCTCCGACCCGAACATCGTGTTCGACGCGCGGGGCTGGTGCGACTACTGCAACAACTTCGACAAGACGATCGCGCCCAACTGGCACACCGATTCGCGCGGCCACGCGGCGCTGATGGCGCTGGCCGATCAGATCCGGGCCTTTGGCAAGGGGCGGGATTTTGACTGCATCATCGGCCTTTCGGGCGGGCTCGACAGTTCTTACGCGGCCTACGTGGCCAAAGAGAAGATGGGGTTGCGGCCTTTGCTGTTCCATGTGGACGCGGGCTGGAACACCGACCAGGCCGTGGGCAACATCGAAAAGCTGGTGGATGGCCTGGGCCTGGAGCTTTATACCGAAGTCATCCACTGGGAGGAGATGAAGGATTTGCAGGTGGCGTTTTTGCGTTCGGGCATCCCGGACCAGGACTTGCCGCAAGACGCCGCGTTCTTCTCGGGCATGTACAGGTTTGCGCGCCAGCACCGCATCAAGCATGTGATCACGGGTTCCAACTTTTCAACCGAATGCTGCCGGGAGCCCGAGGAATGGGGTGGCTATCTGGGGATCGACCGGCGGCTGTTTGGCGACATTCACCAGCGCTTTGGTCAACGACCCCTGGCGTCGTTTCCGCTCACCGACATTCTGGTCTACAAGCTGTATTACCAGAAGGTGCTGGGCATGAAGATCCATCACCCGCTGAACCTCGTGCCCTTTGTCAAAAAGGACGCCGAGGCCGAGTTGGCGCAGCGCTTTGGCTGGCAGCGTTTCCAGCACAAGCACCATGAGTCACGTTTCACCCGCTTCTATGAAGACTACTGGTTGCCGCGCAGGTTTGGGTTTCAAAAGCGGCGCGCCCATTTCTCAAGCCTGATCATGACGGGCCAGATGACGCGCGAAGCGGCGCTGGCGCGTATTGCCCAGCCCGAGATGGACGAGCACTTTCTGCGGCAGGAGTTTGAATACGTCGCCCACAAGCTGGACTTGACGGTTGACGAACTGCAGCAGATCTTTGACCAGCCGAAGAAGACCTACCGCGACTACCGCAACAAGCGATGGTTGATCGGGTTGGGGGCCAATGCCATGCGCTGGCTCGGGCTGGAAAAAAGGTATTTCAGATGATCCGGATCGTGGATTACGGGGTGGGCAACATCCAGGCCTTCATGACCATGTTCAAGCGCCTGGGCATACCGGCCGAGCGGGCGCACGGCCCTGCCGATCTGGCAGACGCAACCCGGTTGATCTTGCCGGGCGTGGGGGCGTTTGACCACGCCATGCAGCGGTTCAACCAGTCGGGCCTGCGCGAGCCGGTTGAAGCCATGGTGCATGGCCGACAGGTTCCGGTGCTGGGGGTTTGCGTGGGCATGCAGATGCTGGGCACCGGGTCTGAAGAGGGCACTTTGCCAGGGCTGAACTGGATACCGGGCCGCGTGCGGGCGTTTGCGACGACGCCAGAGGCGCAGCACTTGCCCATGCCGCACATGGGCTGGAACGATCTGTCGGTCAAGCCGGGCAGCGTACTTTTCCGTGGCTTCGATGCGGCGCCGCGGTTTTACTTCCTGCATTCGTATTACTTTGCCTGTGACGACAAGGCGCATGTGGCCGCCACGGCCGAATACGGCCTGCACTTTGACTGCGTGGTCTCGGCCGGGCATATTCACGGTGTGCAGTGCCACCCGGAAAAGAGCCACCATTTCGGTGCGCAACTGCTGCAGAACTTTGCGGAGCTCTGAACCATGTTGCGCCCCAGAATCATTCCCTGCCTGCTGGTCCACCAGGGCGGGCTGGTCAAGACCCGGGGCTTCAAGGCCCCCAAATACGTGGGCGACCCGATCAACGCCGTCAAGATATTCAACGAAAAAGAGGCCGACGAACTGGTGGTGCTCGACATTGACGCCACGGCCAACCGTGCCGAGCCCAACTACGCCTTGATCGCCAAGCTGGCGGCCGAATGCCGGATGCCGTTGTGCTACGGCGGCGGCATCACCACCCCCGAACAGGCGGCCCGCATCATTGATCTGGGCGTCGAAAAGGTGGCCGTCAGCGCTGCGGCGGTGGCCGATCCGGCGTTGATCACGGCGATATCGAACGCCATCGGGCGGCAGAGCGTGGTGGCCGTGCTGGACGTGCGAAAGAAGTCAGGTCTTTTCGCCAAGGGCTACGAGGTGTGCACCCATAACGCCAAAATGTCGCACAAGCTGGATCCGGTGGCGCTGGCGCAGTCGCTGCAGGCGGCGGGGGCCGGTGAAATTCTCGTCAATTCGGTGGACCTGGATGGCGAAATGACGGGCTACGATCTGGCCCTGGCCCGGCAAATGCGCGCTGCGCTGAGTGTGCCGCTGACGGTGCTGGGTGGGGCGGGGTCGCTGGACGACATTGGCGCCCTTGTGGGCGCCTGCGGCGTGGTGGGCGCGGCCGCCGGAAGCCTTTTTGTGTTCAAGGGGCAGTACCGCGCGGTGCTGATCAACTACCCGACCCCGCTGCAGAAAGACGCACTGTGTGCGGCCGCCCTGGCCCATTGAAGCTCCAAACCGATACATTCATGTTCAAAGACAAATCCCTCCTCATTACCGGCGGCACCGGTTCGTTTGGCAACGCCGTGTTGCGCCGTTTTCTGCAGTCCGACCTGAAGGAAATCCGCATCTTCAGCCGCGACGAGAAAAAGCAGGACGACATGCGAAAGCGCTACAACAGCGCCAAGCTCCAGTTCTACATTGGCGATGTGCGTGACCGGCGCAGTGTCGCGCAGGCCATGCGGGGCGTGGACTGTGTTTTTCATGCCGCGGCGCTCAAGCAGGTGCCGTCGTGCGAATTTCATCCCATGCAGGCGGTTCACACCAATGTGCTGGGCACCGAGAACGTGCTGGAGGCGGCCATCGCCGCAGGCGTGCAGCGCGTGGTGTGCCTGAGCACCGACAAGGCGGTGTACCCGATCAACGCCATGGGCATCAGCAAGGCCATGATGGAGAAAGTCATGGTGGCGGCCAGCCGCAACCTGGAAGGGACGGGCACGGTGATTTGCGGCACGCGTTATGGCAACGTGATGGCGTCACGCGGTTCGGTGATCCCGCTGTTTGTCGAGCAGGTGCTGGCCGGCCAGCCCATTACCGTGACCGACCCGACCATGACGCGTTTCATGATGACGCTGGACGACGCGGTCGAGCTGGTGCTGTACGCGTTCAAGCACGGCCGCAACGGCGATATTTTTGTGCAGAAGGCGCCAGCGGCCACGGTGAAGGTGCTCACCCAGGCCATTCTGGAACTGATGGGCAAACCGGGGCACACGGTGCGCGAGATCGGCACGCGGCATGGCGAGAAGCTCAACGAAGCCCTGCTCAGCCGCGAAGAGATGGCGTGTGCCGAAGATCTGGGGGCGTATTTCCGCGTGCCTCCCGATGGCCGCGACCTCAACTACGCCAAGTTTGTCGAGGTGGGGGAAGACCGCCTGACGCAGGCGCTGCACCACGAAGAATACAACTCGCACAACACCACGCGCCTGGATGTGAAGGGCATGAAGGCGCTGCTGCTCAAGCTCGAATTCATGCAACGTATTGCGCGTGGCGAGCACGCACTGGCAGAGGACTGAACAGAATCGTGCCAATATTTGGCCTGATTGTGCTAGTATTTGGCATGTCTATTTTTTCTGGACTTTTTACGGATAGTCAATCGCGGCTTTTTATTTGGCTGTTTGGGCAACCTGAGCGCGCTTACCACCTGAGCGAACTGCGCCGACTCACGGGTTTGGGTAGTGCTTCTTTGCAGCGAGAACTCAATCGTTTGGCTGCGGCGGGTTTGGTGGATTCACAGATGGTTGGCAATATGCGTCGATTCCAGGCCAACCCACAATCCCCTGTTTTTGCTGAATTGGTGGCGTTGACACGCAAGACGCTTGGAACCATTCCCGTTTTGCGAGACGCCCTGTCGCCCTTGATGCCTGATCTGCTGGCCGCTTGGGTCTATGGCTCGGTAGCAAAGCAAACAGATACCGCCCGAAGTGATATAGATGTCATGCTGGTGGGAAATGATCTTCTGCTGGGCAAAGTGTTGACTTGCCTCGTACCCGTAGAGGCGCAGTTGGGTCGAAAAATTAATCCAACCTGTTATTCGCCCGAAGAATTTGAGCGGCGTCGCGCCGAGCCCGATTCGTTTCTCAATCGTGTGTTGTCGCAGCCCATTCTTGCGTTAATTGGAGACGCTCATGAGCCTGCCCGCGCTGGATAACCTCGTTCGCATCGGCCAGCTAAAGCCGGAGCCACTTCTCATCACAGAGCTTTGCGCATTGGTGCCACGTCTTATCGTCGATGTGCAAGCGCTGATGACACACTGACGGCCACCCCCGCCACTGCAAATAACTGATTCGATATGCGTATTATTGTTACCGGAGCCGACGGCTTCATCGGCAAAAACCTGCAGGTGCGCCTGACCGAGCTGGGGCATGCAGAGGTGACGGGCATCACCCGCAACACCCCTGAAGCCGTGCGCGACCAAGCGCTGGCGCGTGCCGATTTTGTTTTTCACCTGGCGGGTGTCAACCGTCCGCAAGACCCGGCCGAATTTGAAGCGGGGAATACGGGCCTGACCGAGCAGGTGTGCCAGGCGCTGAAGGCAACCGGGCGCCGTATCCCGCTGGTGCTGGCTTCGTCCACCCAGGCGGCGCAAGACAATGCCTATGGCCGCAGCAAGCTGGCGGCCGAGCTTGCGGTGCGCCGCTTTGGCGACGAAACCGGTTCACCCGTGCACGTGTTCCGGTTGACGAATGTGTTTGGCAAGTGGGCCCGACCCAACTACAACTCGGCGGTGGCCACCTTTTGCCACAACATTGCGCACGGGCTGCCGATACAGGTCAACAACCCTGCCGCACCCTTGCGCCTGGTGTACGTGGACGATGTGGTCGGGCACCTGGTGCAGTTGCCCGGGCAACCGGCCCCGGTGGCGGAGAGCGGGTTTTCGCAGGTGAATCCTGTGTATGAGACCACGGTGGGCGAGGTGGCGCGCGTGCTGCAAAGCTTTGCGGACAGCCGCGCCACCCTCATCACGCCGCCAGTGGGCGCGGGCCTGGTGCGGGCGCTGTACAGCACCTACATCAGCTACCTGCCGCCAGAGCAGTTTGCCTATTCCGTGCCAAGCCATGGCGACGCCCGCGGGGTGTTTGTGGAAATGCTCAAGACGCCCGATTGCGGCCAGTTTTCATACTTCACGGCGCATCCCGGGGTTATGCGGGGCGAGCATTACCATCACAGCAAAACCGAGAAGTTTCTGGTGATCAAGGGAACCGCCCATTTTGGGTTCCGGCACATTGTTACGGGCCAGAAGCATGCGCTGGTGACCCGCGGTGGCGAGGCGAAAATTGTGGAGACGGTGCCCGGCTGGACGCACAACATCACCAACGTGGGCGACGACGATTTGATCGTGATGCTGTGGGCCAATGAAATTTATGACCGCGCCAATCCGGACACGATCTCCATGAAGGTGGACACATGAAAAAACTCAAGGTGATGACCGTGGTGGGGACGCGGCCCGAAATCATCCGCCTGTCGCGTGTGCTGGCGCGGCTGGACGCGCATTGCGACCACGTGCTCGTGCACACGGGGCAAAACTACGACTACGAACTCAATCAGGTTTTCTTTGACGACCTGGGCGTTCGCAAGCCAGACCATTTTCTGGACAGTGCGGCCCACAGCACGGGTGCCGCCAACACCATCGGCAACCTGATCATCGCCGTGGATGCGGTGCTGGGCAGCGTGCAGCCCGAGGCCATGCTGGTGCTGGGTGACACCAACAGTTGCCTGGCGGTGATCCCGGCCAAGCGGCGAAAAATCCCGATCTTCCACATGGAAGCGGGCAACCGCTGCTTTGACCAGCGTGTTCCTGAGGAAACCAACCGCCGCATCGTGGACCACACGGCCGATGTGAACCTGACTTACAGCAGCATCGCGCGTGAGTACCTGCTGCGTGAGGGGTTGCCGCCCGACATGGTGATCAAGACCGGGAGCCCGATGCTGGAAGTGCTGACGCACTACCGTGCGCAAATCGAGGCGTCCGATGTGCTGCAGCGGTTGGCGCTGGACGCTGATCGTTATTTTGTGGTCAGCGCCCACCGGGAAGAAAACATCGATTCCGACCGCGCATTTGACAAGCTGGTGGACGTTCTCAATGCGGTGGCCGAAGACCACGGTCTTCCGGTGGTGGTGTCCACACACCCGCGCACGCAAAAGCGCATCGATGCCACCGGCGCCCGATTCCATCCGCTGGTGCGCTTGCTCAAGCCCCTGGGCTTTCACGACTACGTGAAGCTGCAGCTTTCTGCGCGGGCCGCACTGTCTGACAGCGGCACCATCAATGAGGAGTCGTCCATCCTGAACTTCCCGGCGCTGAACCTGCGCGAGGCGCATGAGCGCCCGGAAGGCATGGAAGAGGCTGCGGTGATGATGGTCGGGCTTGAGGTTGACCGCGTGCGTCAGGGTCTGGCCATTTTGGCAACGCAGGCCCGGGGCGCCGATCGCAGCCTGCGGCAGGTGGCCGACTACAGCATGCCCAATGTGTCTGACAAGGTGCTTCGGATCATTCACAGCTACACCGACTACGTCAATCGCGTGGTGTGGAAGAAGTACTGAACGCACGACGGGTCTGCATGCGCCTGCTGGTTGTCAGTCAGTATTTCTGGCCCGAGAATTTTCGCATCAACGAACTGGTGGCCGAATGGGTGGCGCGCGGCCATGAGGTCACGGTGCTGACCGGGCGCCCCAATTACCCCGAGGGTGAAATCTTTCCAGCTTACCGTGAAGATCCCTCCGCGTTCGAATCCTATTGCGGCGCGCAGGTGGTGCGTGTGCCGATGCGTCCGCGTGGCAAGGGCAGCGTGCGGCTGGCGCTCAATTACCTGAGTTTCGCGTTCTGGGGCACGGTGTTAGGGCCCTTCAAGCTGCGGGGCCGCCAATTTGACGCCATCTTTGTGTTCCAGACGTCACCCGTCACGGCGGCACTGCCAGCTCTGCTGCTGCGCTGGATCAAGCGCGCGCCGCTGGCCATGTGGGTGCTGGACCTGTGGCCCGACACCTTGTCGGCCGTGGGGGTGGTCCGGTCACCGCGCGTGTTGGGCTGGGTGGGCGCGTTGGTCCGGTTCATTTACCGGCGGTGCGACCGCATCCTCGTGCAGTCGCGGGCGTTCTTTCCGGGCATTGAGCGGTGGCTGGGTGACGTCGAGCGGGTGCGCTACTTCCCCGGTTGGGCCGAGGGCATTTTTGACAGTGCCCTGTCTGCGGTAGAGCCCGCGCCCGAGCTGGCGCCCCACGGCCATACGTTCAACGTCATGTTTGCCGGCAACATGGGGGACGCGCAGGATTTTCCGGCCATTCTGGCGGCCGCAGAACTGCTGCGCCACCGGGAGGATGTTCGCTGGCTGATCGTCGGCGATGGCCGCGCGGCCGACGCGGTGCGCGCCGAGATTCTCCGGCGCGAGTTGACGGCCAGCGTTGCGCTGCTGGGGCGCCACGCGCTGGAGCGGATGCCTGAATTTTTTCGGGGTGCCGGCGCCTTGCTGGTTTCGCTGAAGCGCGACCCGGTGTTTGCCATGACGATCCCCGGCAAAGTGCAGACTTACATGGCGGCAGGCGTGCCCATTCTGGGCATGCTTGATGGCGAAGGCGCGCGCGTCATTGAAGAGTCGGGGGCCGGATGGGTTTGCGCGGCCGGGGACAGTGCCGGACTGGCTACGAACGTCGCGGCACTTGCCGACCTGTCAAGCGCCGAGCGTGCCGCCATGGGCGAGCGCGGCAAGGCCTACGGCGTGCGCGAGTTTGACCGCTCAGCCCTCATGGACCGGCTGGAGACGTTGCTCAGCGACATGACGGGCACGCCCGTGCAGGGGCATCAAAAATCGTGAGGGCTGGCGGGGCGCCCGCACGTGCCGCTACGCGCCGTGATCGCGCTGCCGTACCTTGCGCGTCGTTAGCGCCGGTCCAATTTTGACCATGTGCCGGAAGACCACTGACCTGCACATCAGCCTTCCGAAAGCAAAAACTTGTTGCATGATCGGTCGTTTTCGTCCGATAATGGCGGTGTGACTGGGAACGAATTCATCCGAAAATTGAAGGCCTACGGCAGAAAGCAAGGCGTTGCCGTGACGCTCAATGCTTCACGTGGCAAAGGCAGTCATCAAACGCTCTATTTTGGCAGCGCATTCACGATCGTGCGCAACCCAAAAGATGAGCTAAAAACAGGCACGCTCCACGGCATGTGTTCCCAGCTAGGCGTCAGTCCAAATGATTTGTGAGGTGTGTCATGGAACGTTTTGAATATCCCGTATTACTGAAAGCTGCCAAAGAGGGTGGATTTATCGTGACTTGCCGCGACTTGCCACCGTTGATTACCCAAGGTGAGAGCAAGGAAGATGCTTTGACGCAAGCCGCTGATGCGATGGATGAGGTGTTTGCGACCTACATGCTTGAAGGTGGTGCCTTCCCGACGCCAAGCAAGACCAGACGCGGCGAATATTCCGTTGCTCCCCCCGCCGAAACAGTGGCAAAAGCAGCCTTGTATATGGCCATGAGCGAAGCGGGAATCACAAAAGTGCAACTTGCCAGGCAATTGGGCATCGATGAAAAAGAAGTACGACGCCTGCTTGACCCGCACTATGGCTCAAAATTGCCACGCATTGCCCAAGCCATCCAGTTACTTGGCAAGCGGCTGGTGATCGGGTTGGAAGCAGCCTGAGTTAGGTGAGTTAAGTTAATGGGGTCAAGTTAATGGGGTCACATTCCAATTCCTAAAACCACCTGAACCGCAACAGCCGCCAATACGTGGCGGCATACACCGCCACAAACAGCAGCACGGCGGCGAGCAGGGCCCAGGGCGCGTGGCCGCGGGTGACCACGGCCAGGCCGGCGGGCACGGCCACGAGGGCCCAGCAAAAAGGGGCCGTCAGGCCGTTGTGGTAATGGCGTGGCACGCCACGAAACCAGGGGCGCACCAGCCGCCCGTGGATCAGATGGTGCAGGTGCAGGCGGTCGGGTTGGCCGGGGTGGTGCCCGTCGCGCCGGGCCCGGCGGATGTAACTGGTGGCCACCTCCAGAATCGGGTAGGCGCAGATCAGCAAGCTGGTCCATGGCGAAACCGAAGGGTTGCGGTCGGGCAGCAGAATGGCGATCCAGGCCAGCGCAAAGCCCAGAAAATATGCGCCGCCGTCGCCCAGAAAAATCTTGCCCAGCGGCCAGTTCACCAGCAAAAAGCCCAGCACGGCCCCGGCAATCATCAGGCAGCTGAAGGCCAGCGGAATGTCGCCCACCTGCCGGGCGATGATGCCAAAGGCCGCCAGCATGATGAGCACCGCGCCCGCGGCCAGCCCGTTAAAGCCGTCGATGATGTTGATGGCGTTGGCAATGCCGCCCACCGCAAACGCCGTCAACAGCACGGCCACGGCGGTAAACCCGAGCAACCAGTCCACGCCGGGGATGCCCACCTCATTCAGCGTCACGCCGGTCACGCCCCAGCCCAGCAAGCCCGAGCCCATGGTGGCGAGCAGGCGGGCCCGCACGCTCACGCGCTTGGTCAGGTCTTCCAGCAGGCCGAAAACAAAAGCCGGAATGCCCGCCAAAATGATGCCGGACAAAATGGCCCGCTTCTCCGCGGCCAAAGGGTCTTGCGACGAGGCGGCAAACCCGACCAGCACGCCAATGGCAATGCCCACGCCCCCGATGCGCGGCGTGGGCGCCAGGTGCACCTTTTGCACCCCGTAGGTGCTGTCCATCGAAAATCCGCCGTGCCACGATTTGGTCAGAACCAGGGCGGTGCAAATGGCAAATGCCACCAGGCCGGCCAGAAAGGCGTCAAACCGCAACAACTCCGTGAGGGAGTGCAGGTTGATCATCTCAGTCGGCCGGTTTCATGCCAAGTGCCTGGCGGATGCGTGCGAGTTTGCGCGCCGATTCGGCGTCGTTGGCGCTGCTGAATGCCTGCCTGGCAAAGACGAAGAGCAGCAGCAACACGCCGGTGGCCAGCGTGGTGCCCACGGCCACGAGGGTCTTTTTGGGGCGGCTGGGCTGATTCGTCAAGGTAGGGGGCTGGACAACGCGCGACGGACTCAGTCCTTCGACTTTCTCCGTGAGGCTGAAAGTCTGCGTGAACGTCGCGACACTTGTATTCAACAGCTCTGCGTAACCACGCGCTGCTTCAACAAGGCTAGTGGCACTCGATGGCGCCGAGGCCACCAATTGTTTGCCGAGGGCGGCGATTGCCGCGTCGGCGATTTTGGCGCGCTCGCGGACGGTGGCAAGTTGGTCCTCCAGCCGGGCGCGTTCGACGCCCTTGGGTTTGCTTTGCGCGTAAGTCTGTTCCAGCACCGCCGTGGCAATCGCCCGGGCCTGCTCTGCCGTGGCGGCCGACACGGTGAGCGTGAGCAGCTTGTCGGTGCGGCCGACCGACGCCTTGACCTGCTCGCGCAGCCGGTCGCGCGCCGCCCCGGGCGTTTCGTCCTTGCCCAGACCCAGGCTTTCGATCACCGGGTCCAGCACGGCGGCCGACGTCATCAGGCTGGCAATGGACGCGTCGGCCTGCAGAATGGCCACGCTGTCGTAGGTTTTGGGTAAAACGAAACTGAGCCCCAGGGCGCATGCACCTGCCAGCAGCGGGCCCACGATGAGCAGTTTCAGGTTCTCGGCCAGCACCACCAGCAGGTCAAGCAAGGTGGTTTCGCCCGCGGCGTCGTCAACGGTGTCGGTTGCATCGCTCATGGTTTTGAGTTTTTGTCCCTGAAAACGATCATTCTAAGGGCGCGTCCATCGGTATCGGTCGGGCGCGCGATGTCGTTGTCGTTGTCGTCGGCGCAGTCTGCCACACAGTGGCGCCTGCGGTCATGACCAAAGGGGCGGCGACAACACGTCAACGCCTGCGGCCATGACGCATGACCAGTTCAAACAGCGCTTTCGGGGCGGGGGCTGTGTAAAAAACGGGTGAATGGCGGCGTCAGGTTTGCCCGCGCTGCCCCTCAATGCGCGCCATGAGGTGTGGTCAAGCGGGTGTTCTTGGGCCCCAGGGTCGGCTACAACACGTCAACGCCTGCGGCCATGGCGGCGTCTTTCAGCGGCTGGTCCTGGGTGGCAATGGGCAGGCCATGACGCATGGCCAGTTCCAGATAGGCGGCGTCGTAGCTGCTGAGTTGGTGGCGCATGGCCAGTTCAAACAGTTGCCGCTGCCCAGGGGTGCTGGCGTCAATTTCGATGGGCAAGGTGCCCAGGGCGTCCAGGATTTGCCTCGCCGCATGCAGGCTGAGCTTGCCGCGTGTGCAGGCGGTTTTGAGGACGTTGGCCAACGCCATTTGCCACAGGGCGGGCACCAGTGCCTTGTCATTTTCAAGTCGGGTGGCGATGGCTTCGGTGTAGGCCGTCGCCTGGTCTGGCAAATACCAGCCCGTGACGACCGAGTTGTCCAGAACAAACGGCATCAATCGCGACCGTGCTGAATGGCTTGCGGCACCGTGCAACCCAGCTCTGCACCGGCGCCGACTGCGCGCAAGTGCCGCATGACGGCAGACACATGTGCCCGCTGTTCGGGTGCGGGTTGCGCACCGGCATTCAGCGCGACCAGGCGGGCAACGGGCGCGCCATGGCGGGTGATGGTGATTTCTTCACCCAGGGCGACGGCGGCAAGCAGCTCGGAAAGCCGGTTTTTGGCTTCAAAGACGGCAACAGTTTTCATGGGACGGGGTGCAAAATTATGGATAGCCATATTTTGACACAAGCTTCGGCAACGCGGTCACCCACGGTGAGGCCGACGGGTCACGGCGGCCCGCGCTGCGCCTCAATGCGCGCCATGAGGTCTTCAATCCGACGCTGCTTCGTCGGCAGGCTCATGCGGGGAGCCCCTGCGCACGCGCGGTGCGGTCAATCGGGCGTTCCTCGCCGGGGCGGGCGGTGACGATGTCGATTTTTTGTTCGCCCAGACGTTTTTGCAATTCGACCCACATGCGCGTCTCGCACGGATACGCCAGTGCTGCATCCATGGGTTTGTCGATGTACAGGTCGATGTCGCCGCCACGGCGGGCGTCGTCGACCCGGGAGCCAAAGACGAGCGGAACCACGCCGAAGTGCCTGAGCCCGGCTTCGCGGAGGATGCGGCGTTGGTGTTCACTGAGCCTCATGGGGCAAATTCTAGGCGGCTTCCCGATACGGCACAATTTGCCCACCTCATCCTGACTCCGGGCCACCACCATGACCGACACCACCCACATCTCCCCGCGCGACAAGGCCGAGATCCTGGCGCAGGCGCTGCCTTACATCCGCAAGTTTCACGGCAAGACGCTGGTCATCAAGTACGGCGGCAACGCCATGACCGACCCGGCGCTGCAGGCCGACTTTGCCGAGGACGTGGTGCTGCTCAAGCTGGTGGGCATGAACCCGGTGGTGGTGCACGGCGGTGGGCCGCAGATCGAGACGGCGCTCAAGCGGCTGGGCAAGAAGGGCGAGTTCATCCAGGGCATGCGCGTGACCGATGCCGAAACCATGGAGGTGGTGGAGTGGGTGCTCGCTGGCGAGGTGCAGCAGGACATCGTGGGCCTGATCAACCAGGCGGGCGGCAAGGCCGTGGGCCTGACGGGGCGCGACGGCGGGCTGATCCGCGCGCAAAAGCTCAAGATGGTGGACAACCACGACCCGGCCAAAGAGCACGACGTGGGCCAGGTGGGCGACATCGTGGCCATCGACCCGAGCGTGGTCAAGGCGCTGCAGGACGACGCCTTCATCCCCGTCATCAGCCCGATCGGCTATGGCGAGCACAACGAAAGCTACAACATCAACGCCGACGTGGTGGCGGGCAAGCTGGCCAGCGTGCTCAAGGCCGAAAAGCTGGTGCTGCTGACCAACACCCCGGGCGTGCTCGACAAGGCCGGCAAGCTGCTGACCGACCTGACGGCGCGCCGCATCGACGAGCTGTTTGCCGACGGCACCATCTCGGGCGGCATGCTGCCCAAGATTGCTGGCGCGCTCGACGCGGCCAAGAGCGGCGTCAACACCGTGCACATCATTGACGGCCGTGTGCCGCACGCCATGCTGCTCGAAATCCTGACCGACCAGGCCTACGGCACGATGATCCGGTCGCATTGAGGCCCGAGGTTTTTAGGGGTATTTGGCCCGTGGCGCACTCCGGCAAAACCCTTGCCAACGCTGTGCGAGAATCGTCGCCAACACGACCTGTTACACGATGTCTGACGCCGCGCTGAGCCCCCCTGAAGAAACCCCTGCCACCGAACCCGCGGCTGCCGCGCGCAAGCGCCCCAAGCCGGGCGAGCGGCGCGTGCAGATCCTGCAGGCGCTGGCCAGCATGCTGGAGCAACCCGGTGCCGACCGCATCACCACCGCCGCGCTGGCCGCCCGGCTGGAGGTGAGCGAGGCCGCGCTGTACCGGCATTTCGCCAGCAAGGCGCAGATGTTCGAGGGGCTGATCGAGTTCATCGAGCAGACCGTGTTCTCGCTGGTCACGCAGATCACCGAGCGCGACGAGCCCCCCGCCGCGCAGGCCGCCAAGGTGGTCACCATGCTGCTGCAGTTTGCCGAGAAAAACCCCGGCATGACGCGGGTGATGGTGGGCGACGCGCTGGTCTATGAGAACGAGCGGCTGCAGCAGCGCATGAACCAGTTCTTCGACAAGATCGAAGCCGCGCTGCGCCAGAGCCTGCGCGGCGCGGCGCAAACCAATGGCTCGGCCACGCCCACGGTCGATGCCCAGGTGGCGGCGGGCGCGCTCACCGCCTTTGCCGTGGGGCGCCTGCAGCGCTTTGCACGCTCGGGCTTCAAGCGGCTGCCGTCCGAGCACCTGGACGCCAGCCTGGCCTTGATGCTTTAAATTCAATAGCAAACTATCGCCATTTGACGGGGGCTGGAGGCCTAAAAACCTCTAAAAATCTCTAAAAAACCGTCAAAACCCCTGAATCGGCGGTGCCCCCACCTTCTGGGCGGCGGCCTGGATTTCGGCCCAGGTGGTGTCGTCGATGGCGATGCCCGCGCGGTGGCGGTGCGCCCGGGCTTGGCGTTCGGGCTCGCCGGCCAGGCGCACGGCGTCGTGGTCGGGCGCCACGGGGCCGGCCTGGAGCCAGTCGACAAACGCCGCCGCCTCCTGCTCGAACGTGGCCTGCGTGCCCAGCCGCGCCGGGTCGATGAGGATGGTGAGCATGCCGTTGAGCACGGCGCGGGCGGTGTCGGCGGGGCGGTGCCAGGTGCCGCCGCCGCTCAGGGCGCCGCCCAGCAGTTCGCAGGCCACGGCCAGGCCGTAACCCTTGTGTTCGCCAAAGGTCAGCAGCGCGCCAAACAGGCCCTGGGGCGGATGGGCCCCGCCGCCAGCGCCTTTTTCGCCGCTGCCGCTGCCGTCGCCTGGGCCTTGGCCACCGTCTTGCGGCACCACCACCACGCCGGGGTCGGTGGTGGGGCGGCCCTGCGGGTCGATCAGGTAGCCGGGCGCCACGCGCCGCCCTTCGTTGTGGGCCACGCGCATCTTGCCCTGCGCCACGCGGCTGGTGGCGAAGTCCAGAATGAACGGCTCGCGGCCCTTGAGCGGCACGCCGATGCAGCACGGGTTGGTGCCAAAGCGGCCGTCGGCGCCGCCCCAGGCCGCCACCACGGGGCGCGACAGCACGTTCACAAAGTGCAGCGCCACCAGCCCCTGCGCCACCGCCATCTCGGCAAAGTGGCCGATGCGCCCCAGGTGGTGCGCGTGGCCCAGTGTCATGATGCAGCTGCCGTGCGCCCGGGCGCGCTCGATGCCCAGTTGCATGGCCTGTTCGCCCACCACCTGGCCGTAGCCGCGCTGGCCGTCCAGCGCGAGCAGGGTGCCGCTGTCCAGCGTCACGCGCACCGCGGTGTTGGGCTGGAGGCCGCCTTCGCGCACCGCGTCCACATAGCGCGGCACCATGCCCACGCCGTGCGAGTCGTGGCCGCTCAGGTTGGCCAGCACCAGGTTGGCGGCCACCGTGGCGGCCTCCGCGGGTGCGCTGCCAGACGCTTCCAAAATATGAGCAATGTAAGACCGAAGGGCGGGGGCTTGAAGCAGTTTTGACATTGAAATTCCAAAAAAACCTGGTGGAGGATGGAACGCAGAGACGGGCCCCATGGTGTAGCGGGCGCGCCGATATCGGTGGGCGCAGCAGCCAGAGGCCCGGTCTCTTTACATGACGGCGCCGACCTGCCAGGGCACAAACTCGTTCTGGCCGTAGCCGTGGCGCTCGCTCTTGCTGGCATTGCCGGAGGCGGTGGCCAGCACCATTTCGAAGATGCGCTGGCCCATTTCGGCCACCGAGCAACTGCCGTCGATGATTTCGCCGCAATTGATGTCCATGTCGTCCTCCTGCCTGCGCCACAGGTTGGAGTTGGTGGCCAGCTTCAGTGAAGGCGACGGCGCGCAGCCGTAGGCGCTGCCGCGCCCGGTGGTGAAGCAGATGAGGTTGGCGCCGCCCGCCACCTGGCCGGTGGCGCTGACCGGGTCGTAGCCGGGCGTGTCCATGTAGACGAAGCCGCGCGCGGTCACCGGTTCGGCGTATTCGTACACCGCCTGCAGGTTGCGGGTGCCGCCCTTGGCCACGGCGCCCAATGACTTTTCAAGAATGGTGGTCAGGCCGCCGGCCTTGTTGCCGGGCGAGGGGTTGTTGTTCATCTCACCGTCGTTGATCTGCGTGTAGTGCTCCCACCATCGGATGCGGGCGATCAGTTTTTCGGCCACCTCGGGGCGCACGGCGCGGCGCGTCAGCAGGTGTTCGGCGCCATAGATTTCGGGCGTTTCCGACAGAATGGCGCTGCCGCCATGCGCCACCAGCAAATCCACCGCCGCGCCCAGTGCCGGGTTGGCGCTGATGCCCGAGTAGCCGTCGGAGCCACCGCACTGCAGGCCGAGGGTGATGTGCTCGGCGCTGCACGGCTCGCGCTTCACGGCGTTGGCGCGCGGCAGCATGTCTTTCACCAGGGCAATGCCCTTGGCCACGGTCTTGGCCGTGCCGCCGGTGTCCTGGATGTTGAAGACCTTGAGCGTGTCGCCCTCGCGCAGGCGGCTGTGCGCCAGCCAGGCGTTGATCTGGTTGGCCTCGCAGCCCAGGCCCACCACCAGCACGCCCCAGAAGTTGGCGTGGGTGGCGTAGCCGGCCAGGGTGCGCTGCAAAATCTGAAGGCCCACGCCGTCGGTGTCCATGCCGCAGCCGGTGCCGTGCGTGAGCGCCACCACGCCGTCCACCTGGGGAAATTCGGCCAGCGCCGCCGGGTGGTTCTGGCGCGAAAAGTGGTCGGCAATGGCCCGCGCGGCCGTGGCCGAGCAGTTGACGCTGGAGAGGATGCCGATGTAGTTGCGCGTGGCCACGCGGCCGTCTTCGCGCCGGATGCCCAGGAAGCTGGCGTGCTGGCGCGGCGGTTCGGGCTGCACGTCGGCGCCGATGGCGTAGTCGCGTGCGAAGTCGCCCTTGTTCGGCCCCATGTCGAGGTTGTGGGTGTGGACGTGTTCGCCCGCCGCAATGGCCTGGCTGGCAAACCCGATGATCTGGTTGTAGCGCCGAACCGGCGCGCCGGCGGCGATGGCGCGGGCGGCGATCTTGTGGCCGGGCGGGATCAGCCCGCGCACGGCGAGGCCTTCGACGCTGCTGCCGCCGAGCAGCTGGGTGCGTGCGATCAGCACGTCGTCCTGGGGGTGGAGCCGGATGAAGGGGTTCATGGTGTGCAGTGGGGCTGGCCGGTGGATCGGGCGCCTGCGGCCCGGCGCATTCATAATCCCATGCAGTGTGCTGGCACCGCATCCGGCCTGACCCTTGGGGGAAACCCGCAACGGCGCAAGGCGGGTGGGGGGGTGGCTGGCACGGCACCAAGGAGACCGGATGAGACTCTCGGGAAAAGTGGCGCTGGTCACGGCGGCGGGGCAGGGCATTGGCAACGCCAGCGCGCGCGCCCTGGCGGCCGAAGGCGCGCAGGTGTGGGCCACCGACGTCAACGTGCAGTTGCTCGAGTCGCTGGCCGGGGTGCCCAACATCACCACGCGGGCGCTCAATGTGCTCGACAAGGACGCGGTGCAGAAAACCGTGGCCGAGCTGCCCGCGCTGCACGTGCTGTTCAACTGCGCGGGCGTGGTGCACAACGGCACGGCGCTGCAGGCCACCGACGACGAACTGGCGTTTGCCTTTCACCTCAACGTGCGCGCGCAGTTCTGGACGATCCAGGCCGCACTGCCGCGCATGATTGCCGCGGGCGGCGGCAGCATCATCAACATGGCCAGCGTGTGCGGCAGTATCAAGGGCCTGCCCAACCGCTTCATCTACGGCACCACCAAGGCCGCGGTGATCGGGCTGACCAAGAGCGTGGCGGCCGACTACGTGGGCCACGGCATCCGCTGCAATGCGGTCTGCCCCGGCACGGTGGACACGCCTTCGCTGCAGGACCGCATCAACGCCAACGCCGACCCGGTGGAGGCGCGCAAGCAGTTTATTTCGCGCCAGCCCATGGGGCGCCTGGCGCAGGCGCAAGAGATCGCGCCGCTGGTGGTGTTTCTGTCCAGCGACGAGTCGGCTTTTGTCACCGGACAGGCCTATGCAGTGGACGGAGGCATCACGATATGAACCAGCTCGATCTGAACAACCGCCACGCCGTCGTCACCGGCGGCGCCTCGGGCATCGGCTTTGCCATCGCCCAGCGCATGGTGGCCTCGGGCGCCCGGGTCACCCTGTGGGACCTGGACCTCACGGCGCTGCAACTGGCCGTGGCGCAACTGGGGAGCGCGGCTTGCGCCGTGCAGGTGGACGTGTGCGCGCACACCTCGGTGCAGGCCGCGCTGCGCGAGACGCTGCAACGCCACCCCACGGTGGACGCGCTGGTCAATTCGGCCGGCATCACCGGGCCCAACGTCCGGCTGTGGGACTACCCGGTGGACGCCTGGGCCCGCGTGATGGAGGTCAACCTCAACGGACTGTTCCATTGCTGCCGCGAGATCGCCCCGCACATGCGCCAGCGCAACTACGGGCGCATCGTGAACATCGCCTCGGTGGCCGGCAAGGAAGGCAACCCCAACGCCAGCGCCTACAGCGCCAGCAAGGCGGCCGTCATCGCGCTCACCAAGTCGCTGGGCAAGGAAATGGCCGACACCGGCGTGGTGGTCAACTGCGTGACGCCGGCCGCCGTCAAGACCGCGATGTTTGACCAGATGACGCCCGAGCACATCCAGTTCATGCTGTCCAAAATCCCGATGGGGCGCTTTGGCCTGCCCGAAGAAATCGCCGCCATGGTCTGCTGGTTGTGCACCGAAGACGTGTCGTTCACCACCGGCGCCGTGTTCGACCTGTCGGGCG
The DNA here is from genome assembly GCA_002842205.1 of Betaproteobacteria bacterium HGW-Betaproteobacteria-3. Taxonomy (GTDB): domain Bacteria; phylum Pseudomonadota; class Gammaproteobacteria; order Burkholderiales; family Burkholderiaceae_C; genus PHCI01. The sequence goes on from PHCI01000001.1 coordinate 135,813, forward strand.
GCCGGGCGACCTATTGACCGGCGAATGCCCGCCCCCGAAGCGGCCGTTGGCCGCCTCACCCTCCGACCCACGAAAGGAAAGAACCCATGAAACTCGTTCGCTATGGCAACCCGGGCAAGGAAAAGCCCGGCCTGATCGACGCCGACGGCCAGCTGCGCGACCTCTCGGCAGTGGTGCCCGACATCGGTCCCGCGCAGCTGGGCGACGCCGCGCTGGCCAAATTGCGCAAACTCAAGGCCGACCAGCTGCCGCGGGTGCGCGGCACGCCACGCATGGGCTGCCCGGTGGCGCAGGTGGGCAAGTTCGTGGCGATCGGGCTGAACTACTCGGACCACGCGGCCGAATCCGGCATGCCCATCCCGAAAGAGCCGGTGGTGTTCATGAAGGCCACCAGCTGCATCCAGGGCCCGAACGACCCGGTCATGCTGCCCAAGGGCTCGGTCAAGACCGACTGGGAGGTCGAGCTGGGCATCGTCATCGGCACCCGCGCGCGCTATGTTTCGCAAAAAGAGGCGCTGGATTTCGTGGCCGGCTACTGCACCATCAACGACGTGAGCGAGCGCGAGTTCCAGCTCGAGCGCGGCCCGCAGTGGGACAAGGGCAAGGGCTGCGACACCTTTGGCCCGATCGGCCCCTGGCTGGTCACGCGTGACGAAATCGCCAACCCGCACAAGCTGGCCATGTGGCTCGACGTGAACGGCAAGCGCATGCAGACGGGCAACACCAAGACCATGATCTTCGGCGTGGCCAAGCTGGTCAGCTACCTCAGCACCTTCATGACGCTGCTGCCCGGCGACATCATCACCACCGGCACGCCGCCGGGTGTGGGGCTGGGCATGAAGCCGCCGGTTTACCTGAAAAAGGGCGACCTCATGACGCTGGGCATCGAAGGCCTGGGCGAGCAGCGCCAGGCAGTGGTGCCGTTCAAGCGTTGAAAAAACCACGGGTTTACCCGTGTTTACCCTAGTGACGGCGCTCTAGAAAGCCCACAAGGTGGTTGACGGGGGATGAATTCCTGCAAAATAGAACGATCGTTCGTTTTATTTGACATGACATCCCCCACTGCCACCGAACCGCCCCACCGTGCCACGCCCGCGTTGCGCGAGGGCCGCGTGTTGCACAAGGGCCAGCAGACCAAGGCCGCCATCGTGGACGCCGCGCTGGGTCTGGCCACGCAGATCGGGCTGGAAGGCCTGTCCATCGGGGCGCTGGCCGAAGTCACGCAGATGAGCAAGTCGGGCGTGTTTGCCCACTTTGGCTCGCGCGAAGAGCTGCAGATTTCCGTCATCCGCGAATACCACCGCCGGTTCGAGGAAGAGGTGTTCTACCCGGCCCTGAGCGCCGAACGGGGCCTGCCGCGCCTGCGCGCCATGTTTGCCAACTGGATGCAGCGCACCTCGGTGGAAATCGACTCGGGCTGCATCTACATCAGTGGTGCCGTCGAGTTTGACGACCGGCCCGGCCCCGTGCGCGACGCGCTGGCCAGCTCGGTCATGACCTGGCACACCGCGCTGCGCCGCACCATCATCATGGCCCGTGAGTTGGGGCATCTGCGGGCCGATGTCGAGGAAGAGCAGATGCTGTTCGAGATCCACGGCCTGATCCTCGCGCTGCATTACGAGGCCCGCTTTCTCAAGAACCCCGGCTCCATCACGCGGGCCAGCACCGGTTTTGACCACATCCTTGCCCGTTACGGGCAAGGCCCCTTCGCCGCCCCGGCACCGCGCCCACCCGCTTCGGGTGGGCGCGGTGCCAGGGCCAGAAAATCCATCCAGCGCATCAAGGAGTAACCACCATGCCCATCTACAACCCGCCGCTGCGCGACATGCAATTTGTGATGCACGAATTGCTCAAGGTCACGGACGACCTGAAGACCCTGCCGAAATACGCCGACCTGGACGCCGACACCGCCAATGCCGTGCTCGAAGAGGGCGGCAAATTCGCGGCCGAGGTGATCTTCCCGCTGAACGTGACCGGTGACACCGAGGGCTGCAAGCTCGACACGGCCACGCACGAGGTGACCACGCCCACCGGCTTCAAGGCGGCCTACGCCAAGTACGTCGAAGGCGGCTGGCCCGGCCTGAGTGGCGATCCCGAGTTCGGCGGCCAGGGCCTGCCGCTGGTGCTCAACCAGTGCCTGTACGAAATGATGAACTCGGCCAATCAGGCCTGGACCATGTACCCGGGCCTGACGCATGGCGCCTATGCCGCGCTGCATACGCACGGCACCGACGAGCAGAAGGCCACCTACCTGCGCAAGATGACCACGGGCGAGTGGACCGGCACCATGTGCCTGACCGAGCCGCATTGCGGCACCGACCTGGGCCTGATGCGCACCAAGGCCGAGCCGCAGCCTGACGGCAGCTACCGCCTCACCGGCAACAAGATCTTCATCAGTGCCGGTGAGCACGACATGACCGGCAACATCATCCATCTGGTGCTGGCCCGCCTGCCCGACGCGCCCCCCGGCATCAAGGGGGTGAGCCTGTTCATCGTGCCGAAATTCCGCGTCAACCAGGACGGCTCATTGGGTGAGCGCAATGGCATTTACTGCGGCGGCCTGGAGCACAAGATGGGCATCCATGGCAATGCCACCGCGCAAATCGTGCTCGACGGCGCCTACGGCACCCTGGTGGGTCAGCCCAACAAGGGCATGCAGGGCATGTTCGTGATGATGAACGCGGCCCGCCTGGGCGTGGGCAACCAGTCGCTGGGCCTGACCGAAGTGGCCTACCAGAACGCGCTGGCGTATGCGAAAGACCGCATCCAGATGCGCAGCCTGTCGGGCCCCAAGGCCAAGGACAAGCCGGCCGACCCGATCATCGTGCATCCCGACGTGCGCAAGATGCTGCTCACCGCGCGCGCCTACGCCGAAGGTGGCCGCGCGCTGGCCATGTTCTGCTCGGTGCTGCTCGACAAGGCGCATCACCACACCGACGAAAAGGTGCGCAAGGACAGCGACGAAATGCTGTCGCTGTTGACCCCCATCGTCAAGGCCTTCCTTACCGACAATGGCCACATTTCCACCAACGCCTGCATGCAGGTGTTTGGCGGCCACGGCTACATCAAGGAATGGGGCATGGAGCAGTTTGTGCGCGACAACCGCATCAACATGATCTACGAGGGCACCAACACCATCCAGTCGCTCGATTTGCTGGGGCGCAAGGTACTGAGCAACAACGGCGCCACCCTGCAGAAGTTTGGCAAACTGGTGGGCCAGCTGGTGGCCGAAGAAGGCGTCAACGAGAAAATGGCCGAATTCATCAACCCGCTGGCCTATCTGGGCGACCAGATGACCAAGTTCACCACCGAAATCGGCTTCAAGGGTTTCCAGAACCCCGACGAAGTGGGCGCGGCGGCCGTGGACTACCTGCGCGTGGCCGGTCACCTGGTGTTTGGCTACTTCTGGGCCCGCATGGCACAGGTGGCGCTGCGTGAAATTGCGGCGGGCAATACCGACCCGTTTTACCTGGCCAAAGTGCAGACGGCACGGTTTTACTTTGCCAAACTGTTCCCCGAAACGGCGTCGCTCATGCGCACCGCCCGGGCTGGCAGCAAGGTGCTGATGGACACCGACGCGGTGTTTGCCTGATATTTTTTAAGTGTTTTAGCGAGTTAGCCCCCATGAAACGGTCATTGTTTGCTATCTTTTTGATTTCTTTGAGTGCCGCCGCCGTGGCCCAGATGTCGCCCGTGGGCACCTGGCACACCTATGGCGAGAAGACCAAGGAGCTCAAGTCCGAGATCGTCATTTCGGAAGCGGGCGGCGTCCTGGTGGGGCGCATCAGCAAACTCTTGCGCAAAAACGCCAAGCTCGACGCCGTGTGCGACGAATGCACCGACGACCGCAAGGACAAACCCGTCGTCGGGCTGGAGATCATCCGTGGGGCCAAAAAAGCCGACGACAAGGACGTCTGGGAGGGCGGCAAGATCCTCGACCCCGAAAACGGCAAGACCTATTCCCTGCGCATGACGCCCATCGAGGGCGGCAGCAAGCTCGAAGTGCGTGGCTCGATCGGCCCGTTTGGGCGCACCCAGACCTGGGTTCGCAAGCCATGAAGCCCATCAACCGGAAGTAAACGTATGTCCCGATTCAATGTGAAGAAAGTCGCCGTGCTCGGCGCAGGCGTGATGGGCGCGCAGATTGCTGCGCACCTGGTCAACGTCAAGGTGCCCGTGGTGCTGTTTGACCTGCCCGACAACAAGGCCCCCACGCTCCCCGCTTCGCGTGGTTCGCTGCCCCCCGAGGGGGCTGGTTCCGCCTTGGGGCGGCCCGGCGGCGAACCGGGCCACAAGAACGGCATCGTCGTCCGAGCCATCGAGAACCTCAAGAAGCTCAAACCCGCGCCGCTGGGCGTGGCCGAAGATGCCGTGCTGATCGGCCAGGCCAACTACGAGGAGCACCTCGAGCAGCTCCGGGACTGCGACCTCATCATCGAGGCCATCGCCGAGCGCATGGACTGGAAGCTCGACCTGTACCGCAAGATCGCGCCGTTCGTGGCGCCGCACGCCATCGTGGCGTCCAACACTTCAGGCCTGAGCATCACCAGGCTTAGCGAGGCGCTGCCCGAAGAAATCAAGCCGCGCTTTTGCGGCATCCACTTCTTCAACCCGCCGCGCTACATGGTGCTGGTGGAACTGATCGACACGCCCACCACGCAGCCGCAGGTGCTGGACGACCTTGAAACCTTTGTCACCAGCAGCCTGGGCAAGGGCGTGGTGCGCGCCCACGACACGCCCAACTTCGTTGCCAACCGTGTCGGCATTGCCGGCATGCTGGCCACCATGAAAGAGGTGGAAAACTTCGGCCTCACCTACGACGTGGTGGACGACCTGACCGGCAAGCGCCTGGGGCGCGCCAGTTCGGGCACGTTCCGCACCGCCGACGTGGTGGGCCTGGACACCATGGCCCACGTGATCAAGACGCTGCAGGACAACCTGAGCATCAAAACTGACCCTTTCTACGAAAGTTTCGGCACACCCGAAGTGCTCAAGACGCTGCTGGAGATGGGCAACCTGGGCCAGAAGGCCAAGGCCGGTTTCTACAAGAAGGTCGGGCGCGACATCCTGCGCTTCGACCTGGCCGAAAAAGACTACGTGCCCAGCGGCGACAAGGCCGACGAGGTGTACGGCCGCATGCTCAGAAAGCCCGCGGCCGAGCGGCTCCGGCTGCTGCGCGACAGCGAAGGCGCGCAAGGCCGGTTCCTGTGGGCCATTTTGCGCAACAGCTTTCATTACGCGGCCGTGCACCTGGGCACCATCGCCGACAACGCCCGCGACGTGGACCAGGCCATGCGCTGGGGTTTCGGCATGAGCCAGGGCCCGTTCGAGCTGTGGCAGGAAGCCGGCTGGCTGGACGTGGCCCGCATGGTCCAGGACGACATCGACGCCGGCAAGGCGCTGTGCAAGGCGCCGCTGCCCGACTGGGTTTTCAAGGGTCCGGTGGCCGAGGCCGGTGGCGTGCACACGGCCAAGGGGTCGTGGAGCGCGTCGGCCCGGCGTTTTGTGCCGCGGCGCGAACTGCCGGTCTATCAGCGCCAGCATTTCCGCGAAGGCGTGCGCGGCGACGGCCTGCCGGGCTATGCCACGGCGGGCACCACGCTGCACGAAGACGACGCCATCCGGCTGTGGACCCTTGACGAAGGCGAGGACGGCCCTTCGGGCAGCGTCCTGATCGCCACCCTCAAGACCAAGATGCGCGCCATCAGCCCCGACGTGGCCGAAGGCCTGTCGATGGCGGTGGACCTGGCCGAGAAAGACCACCAGGGCCTGGTGATCTGGTCGGGCGACGACCCGTTCAGCGTGGGCGCCGACCTGCAGGCCATGCTGCCGGGCTTCATGATGGGCGGCGTGGCCATGATCGACGAGGCCGAGCACGCGCTGCAAGACACCATGCTCAAACTGCGCTACGCCAACGTGCCCGTGGTGTCGGCGATCCGCGGCATGGCGCTGGGTGGGGGCTGCGAGATGGCGGTGTATTCGGCGCGCCGCGTTGCGGCCATGGAAAGTTACATCGGCCTGGTGGAAGTGGGCGTGGGCCTGGTGCCGGGTGCGGGCGGCCTGGCCTACATCGCCCGCCGCGCAGCCGAAAACGCCGCGGCCAGCACCGGCAAGGATTTGCTGCCGTTCCTGACCGAAGGTTTCACCGCGGCCGCCATGGCCAAGGTCGGCACCAGCGCGCTGGAGTCGCGCAAGCTGGGCTATCTGCTCGACAGCGACGTCATCGTGCCCCACAGGGACGAGTTGCTGTTTGTGGCCGTCAATGAAGCCCGGGCGATGTTCCAGGCGGGCTACCGCGCGCCGCACCGGCGCCAGTTCCCGGTGGCCGGGCGCAGCGGCAAGGCCACGATCCAGGGCCAGCTTGTCAACATGCGCGACGGCGGCTTCATCAGTCAGCACGACTTTCACATTGCCAGCCTGATCGCCGGCGTGGTCACCGGTGGCGAGGTCGATGCCGGCACCCTGGTGACCGAGGAATACCTGATGACGCTCGAGCGCCGAGCCTTCTGCGCGCTGCTCGAACACCCCAAGACACAGGAGCGGATCATGGGAATGATGTCGACCGGCAAGCCTGTTCGTAACTGACCAAGCTACTGCGCGACTCTCATGCGTTGTTGGGCGGTGCTCGCAATCCTCACGTACCGAAGTACGTTCCGGCTGCTGTGCTCCGTCCGCCTCGCCTGAGATCCGCTCGCGACGCTTTTTCAGCCACGAACCCACCCAGTTTTGGAGCGATCTTTCGAAAGAATCCCAATGAAACAAGTACAAGACGCCTATATCGTTGCCGCCACCCGCACGCCCATCGGGCGCTCGCACCGCGGCTTTTTTCGCCACACGCGCCCCGATGATTTGCTGGCCACGGTGCTGCGCTCGGCGCTGGCGCAGGTGCCCGGGCTTGACCCCAAGGCCATTGAAGACGTGATCTGCGGTTGCGCCATTCCCGAGGCGCAGCAGGGTCTGAACGTGGCCCGCATCGGGGCCATTCTGGCGGGCCTGCCCAACACCGTGGGCGGCATTACCGTGAACCGCTTTTGTGCTTCAGGGCTGTCGGCGGTGCAGATGGCGGCCGACCGCATCCGCGTGGGCGAAGCCGACGTGATGATCGCTGCGGGCACCGAGAGCATGAGCATGGTGCCCATGATGGGCAACTCGCCCAGCCTGTCGCCCACCATCTTTGCCAACACCGAGGACGTGGACCACTACGGCATTGCCTACGGCATGGGCCTGACCGCTGAGAAGGTGGCGCAGCAGTGGAAGGTCAGCCGCGAGGACCAGGACGCGTTTTCCGTGCAATCGCATGCGCGGGCCGTGGCGGCCATGGCCGCGGGCGAGTTCACCGCAGAGATGACGCCGGTGGAGGTGACCGAGCGCAGCGTCGATCTGGCCACCGCCGAGGTCAGCACCCGCACCCGCACGGTGAACCTGGACGAAGGGGCACGCCCCGACACCACGCTCGAAGGCCTCGCCAAACTGCGCACCGTGTTTGCGGCGCGGGGCTCGGTCACGGCAGGCAACAGCTCGCAGACTTCCGACGGCGCGGGCGCGCTGATTCTGGCCAGCGAAGCGGCCGTCAAGCGCTTTGGCCTGACACCGCTGGCCCGCTTCGTGAGCTACGCCAGCCGCGGTGTGCCGCCGCACCTCATGGGCATCGGCCCGATCGAGGCCATCCCCGCCGCGCTGCGCCATGCGGGCCTGAAGCTTGATGACATTGGCTGGTTCGAGCTCAACGAAGCCTTTGCCGCGCAGTCGCTGGCCGTGATCCGCACGCTGGGGCTGGACCCGGCCAAGGTCAACCCGATGGGTGGCGCCATCGCGCTCGGGCATCCGCTCGGTGCCACGGGCGCCATCCGCTCGGCCACGGTGGTGCACGCCTTGCAGCGCAAGAAGCTCAAATACGGCATGGTCACCATGTGCGTCGGCATGGGGCAGGGCGCCGCCGGCATTTTTGAGCGGGTGTAGCGGGTTTGGCGCGGCGTTGCGCTACGCTTTCACAGTTTTTCCGGAGACCCTCATGAGCGACATCCTCACCCACACCGAAGCCGGCGTGATGACCATCACCTTCAACCGGCTGGACAAGAAAAACTCGATCACCGCGGCGATGTACGCCACGATGGCCGACGCGCTGCAGCAGGCGGGGGCCGATGCCGCCGTGCGGGTGGTGCTGTTCCAGGGGCACGAGACCATTTTCAGCGCGGGCAATGACATTGCCGATTTCCTGAACAACCCGCCGGCGGGCGACGGCTCGCCGGTGTTCCGGTTTCTGCACGGCATCGCCACATTCCCCAAGCCGGTGATCGCGGCGGTGAGCGGCCCGGCCGTGGGCATTGGCACCACCATGCTGTTCCACTGCGATCTGGTGTACGCGGGGGACAACGCCGCGTTCTCGATGCCGTTCGTCAACCTCGGACTGTGTCCCGAAGCCGCGTCCAGCCTGCTGGTGCCGCAAATGATGGGCTACCACCGCGCCGCCGAAGCGCTGCTGATGGGCGAACCCTTCATGGCCGAAGCGGCGCTCGAGGTGGGCCTGGTCAACCGCATCGTGCCGCCCACCGAGGTCAATGCGCTGGCGCAGGCCCAGGCGCGCAAGCTGGCGGCCAAGCCCGTCACCGCGCTGGTCGAAACCAAGCGCCTCATGAAGAAAGGCCAGGCCGCCCAGGTGGCGCAGCAAATGACCGAGGAAGGCGCGAGCTTCGGGCGCATGTTGCGCGAACCGGCCGCGCGCGAGGCGTTTGGTGCCTTCATGGAAAAGCGCAAACCGGATTTCACGAAAGTCTGAAAAAAATGCCTGCAGCACCCATCGACAAGAGCAAGGTTCTGGTTCGTGCTGTCGTGGTGCTGGCAGGGCTGGCGGTGGCCGTGCTGTTGTGGGCGGCTTTGCGGCCGGCTGCTTTCCGGGTCGAACGCACGGTGGTCATCCAGGCCAGCCCGGCCCGGCTCCATCCGATGGTCAGCAGCATGCGGGAGTTCAACACCTGGAATCCCTACGTGCGCAAGGACCCGCAGGCCGATGTGCGCTACCGCGGCCCCAGCAGTGGCATCGGCTCGGCCTTTGACTATGCGGGCAACCCCGACATCGGCAGGGGCAGTGTCGAGGTCACCGACTCGGAACCCTATGCACGGGTCGTGATGCAGGTGGACACCGTGATGCCGGTGAAAGGGCGCACCACGTTTCACTTCACGCTGACTGCGCGTGACGCCGCGGCCACCGAGGTGCGGTGGGAAAGGCGTGGCACCCATGACTTCCTGGCTCGGCTGCGGGCGATCTTCGTCAACCTGGACGCCAGCTTGGGGCGCGACTTTGAAGCGGGTTTGCTGAACCTGAAGACACGCGCTGAAGCCCCCTGACCGGCACGACGCTGACCCGCTGGGCGGAGCGTCTAAGGGGGGCGGGAAGCGCCCTGGTCAGTCATGTTTGCGACACTCGAAACTCGCAAATCGGGTTTTTCCCCTAGGTGATCAATTCGATCCAAGTCATAAATGGCGGTGTCCTGTCGCGCCTGCCTGGCCTGACGACCCCATTCGCCATGCCCAACGCCCTGCTTCAAGTTCAAAACATCACGGTTCGCTTTGGCGGCATCACGGCCCTCGACGGTGTGTCTTTTGACGTCGCACCGGGCACCATTGCGGGCCTGATCGGGCCCAATGGCGCGGGCAAGACCACGCTGTTCAATTGCCTGTCGCGCCTGTACACCTTCAGTGAAGGCCATATCCTGTTTGAAGGCACGCCGCTCACGGCCACGCCGCCGCACGGCATCGCGGCCCTGGGCATCGGGCGGACGTTCCAGAATCTGGCGCTGTTTCGGACGATGAGCGTTCGCCACAACGTCATGCTGGGCGGGCACAGCCGCACGTCCAGCGGGTTTTTGTCCAATGCGTTGCGCCTGCCGCATGTGCGCCGCGAAGAGCAGCGCCTGGGTCTGCATGCCGATCAGGTGATTGCGCTGCTGGACCTGCAGTCGGTCAGCGAAACCCCGGTGGCCGACCTGCCATTTGGCACGGCCAAGCGCGTGGAGCTGGCGCGCGCGCTGGTGAGTCAGCCCAAACTGCTGCTGCTCGACGAGCCGGCCGGGGGGTTGAACCATGAAGAGGTCGAAGGCCTGCTGCTGCTGTTGCGGCGCATCCGCGACGAACTGAAGCTCACCATTTTGCTGGTTGAGCACCACATGAACCTGGTCATGCGGGTGTCCGACCAGGTGATCGCGCTGGATTTCGGCCGCAAAATCGCCGACGGCACGCCGGCCGACGTGCAGGCCAATGCGGACGTGATCCGTGCCTACCTGGGGGTAGAGGCATGAGCGCCGCGCCGGGCCGTTCCCAAGCAAGCTCGCACCGCAGCCCGCAGGGCGAAGGTACTCCTGTGAGCGCCGTGCAGGAGTCGTCTCCTTCGGCCGGAAACCTGCTCGAGGTCCGGGGCCTGCATGCGCAATACGGTGCCACGCGGGTGCTGCATGGCCTGGATTTTTCGGTCCGCCAGGGGGGCATCACCACCATTCTGGGCGCCAACGGGGCAGGCAAGACCACCACGTTGCGCGCCGTGTGCGGCATGGTCAAGACGCAGGGCGAGATCGTGCTGGGTGGCCAGCGCATCGACGGCAAGCCGACCGAGAGCATCGTGCGCATGGGTGTGGCGCATGTGCCCGACGGCCGTGGAACCTTCCTGAATTTCACGGTCGAGGAAAACCTGCGCATCGGCGCCTACACCCGCAGCGACCGTGCCGAAGTGCAGGCCGACTTTGAGCGCATCTACGGCTATTTCCCCAGGCTCAAGGAGCGTCGGCGCCAGCAGGCGGGCACGCTGTCGGGCGGCGAGCAGCAGATGCTGGCGGTGTCGCGCGCGCTCATGCTCAAGCCGCGCCTGCTGCTGCTCGACGAGCCGTCGTTTGGGCTGGCGCCGCTGATCGTGCAGGAGCTGTTTGAGATCTTCCGGACCATCAACCAGCGCGACGGCATCAGCATGCTGCTGGTCGAGCAGAATGCGTCGCTGGCGCTCAAGCTCGCCGACCATGCCTACCTGCTGGAGACCGGGCGCGTGATGATCTCGGGTACGGCCGAATCCATCCGCAACGACGAGGCGGTGCGCCGCTCGTACCTCGGTTACTGAAAGAACGCACCCATGGATCTCCTCTTCCATCAAGTCCTTTCGGGCCTGGCCACGGGCGGCATCTACGCCAGCGTGGCGTTGGCGCTGGTGATGATTTACCAGGCCACCCATCTGGTGAATTTCGCGCAGGGTGAAATCGCCATGTTTGCGACCTACCTCGCATGGACCCTGATCCAGGCGGGCATGCCTTACTGGGGCGCGTTCTTCCTGACGGTGGTGATCGCCTTCATTGGCGGGGTGGTGCTGGAGCGCGTGGTCATCCAGCCGGTCGAAAGCGCGCCCATCCTGTCGGTGGTGATCGTGTTCATCGGGCTGCTGGTGATCTTCAACAGCGTGGCCGGCTGGATCTATTCGTACACCATCAAGCCCTTTCCCAGCCCGTTTCCTTCGGAGCCGCTGTTTGGCAACCCTTACGTGTCATCGCACGAGCTGGGTTCGACCGCCGTCACGCTGGCGGTGCTGTTGATGGTGTTTGTGTTCTTCCGCTACACGCCGCTGGGCCTGGCCATGCGCGCAGCGGCGCAAAACCCGGTGTCCAGCCGTCTGGTGGGGGTGCGCGTGGGCTGGATGCTGGCGCTGGGTTGGGGCTTGGCATCGGCCATCGGGGCGGTGGCCGGCATGATGGTCGCACCGGTGGTGTTTCTCGAACCCAACATGATGGGCGGCATCCTCCTGTATGCGTTCGCCGGCGCCTTGCTGGGAGGCATCGACAGCCCGGGCGGGGCCGTGCTCGGCGGGTTCATCGTGGGTGTGCTGGAGAACGTGGTCGGGGTCTATCTGGGCTCGGAGCTCAAGCTCACGGTGGCGCTGGTGATCATCGTGGGCGTGCTCGTGGTCAAGCCCTCCGGGTTGTTCGGCAAAGTGCATGTGGCCAGGGTCTGAACCCATGAATACCTCCGCTTCCTCCAGTCCCCGGCCTGCCGCAAGCACACGCCAGATCATCGGTGTGGGGGTGTTGCTGGTCGCAGCCTGCGTGCTGCCGTTCCTGCTGGGCAACTACCGTGTGTTCCAGCTCACACTGGCGCTGGCCTACTCGATCGCCTTGCTCGGGCTGAACATGCTCACGGGCTACAACGGCCAGATTTCACTGGGCCACGGCGCCTTCTATGCCATCGGGGCCTACACCGCCGCGGTGCTGATGGACAAGTTCGGGGTGCCCTACTGGGTGACCATTCCGGTGGCGGGCGTGGTCTGCGGGGGGGCCGGCTTCCTGTTTGGCTTGCCCGCCCTGCGGCTGGAAGGGTTGTACCTGGCCTTGGCCACGTTTGCACTGGGGGTCGCCATGCCGCAGATCCTCAAGCACAAGAGCCTGGAGCACTGGACGGGTGGGGTGATGGGCGTGGTCATCGTCAAGCCCGATCCGCCATCGTGGTTGCCAATGTCGCAGGACCGCTGGCTTTACTTCTTCACCCTGGGCTGGGTGGTGCTGCTGTTTTTTGCAGCGTGGAACCTGCTGCGCGGGCGCGTCGGCCGCGCCATGGTGGCCATTCGCGACCAGCCGATTGCCGCGCAGGCCATGGGGGTCAACACGGCCCTGTACAAGTCGCTCACGTTCGGTGTCTCGGCGTTCTACACCGGCGTGGCCGGTGCGCTGGGGGCGATTGCCATCCAGTTCGTGGCACCCGATTCGTTCTCGATCTTCCTGTCGATCACGCTGGTGGTGGGCGTGGTGGTGGGCGGCCTGGCGTCCATTTCGGGGGCCATATTTGGTGCGCTGTTCATCCAGTTCATTCCGAACGTGGCCGACGAGATTTCCAAGGCGGCGCCCTGGGCCATTTACGGCGTGTTCCTGATTGGCTTCATGTACGTGATGCCTTCGGGCGTTGCGGGCGCCTTGCGCGTGGCACGCAAGCGGTTTTTCAGGAGGTAGCGTGGCCATGGCCCCGCTTTGTGCAAGTCTGAAGATTTGAAAGGAAGCAAGATGAAATTCGTCAAATTCCGACCCCCACTGTGGGCTGCGGCCTCGATCGCGCTCACCTGCACGTTGATGGCGGGCGGCGCCATGGCCCAGGCCAAGTATGGTCCCGGCGCTTCGGCCAAGGAAATCAAGCTCGGGCAGACCATGCCCTACAGCGGCCCCGCTTCAGCCTACGGCACCATCGGCAAGGTGGAGCAGGCGTATTTCAAGAAGATCAATGACGAAGGCGGCATCAATGGCCGCATGATCAACCTGGTGTCGCTGGACGACGGCTACAGCCCGCCCAAGGCGGTGGAGCAGGTGCGCAAGCTGGTGGAGCAGGAAGAAGTTCTGGCGCTGTTCCAGACGCTGGGCACGCCCAGCAATTCGGCCATTCACAAATACGTGAATGCCAAGAAGGTGCCGCATCTGTTTCTGGCCACCGGGGCCACCAAATGGAGCGACCCCAAGAACTACCCCTGGACCATGGGCCTGAACCTGAGCTACCAGACCGAAGGCGAAATCTACGCGCGCTACCTGCTGAAGAACAAGCCCAACGCGAAAATTGCCATCCTCTACCAGAATGACGACTACGGCAAGGACGTGCTCAAGGGCGTGAAAGAGGCGCTCTCGGGCCCCAATGCCAAGATGATCGTGGCCGAGGCCACGTATGAAGTGGCCGACCCCACGGTGGACTCGCAAATCCTCACGCTCAAGGCCTCGGGGGCCGACACCTTCATCAACATCACCACGCCGAAATTTGCCGCGCAGGCTGTGCGCAAGGTGTTTGATTCGGGCTGGAAGCCGTTGCACCTGCTCAACAACGTGGGCGCCTCGGTGGGTTCGGTGCTGACGCCGGCCGGTCTGGACAAGTCGGTGGGTCTGGTCACGGTGCAGTACTACAAGGATGCCAATGACCCACAGTGGAAGGACGATCCCGCCATGCTCGAGTGGCGTGCTTTCATGGCCCGTTACTACCGCGAGGGCAATGTGGCCGACGCCAGCAATGTGTATGGCTATCTGGCCGCGCAGGCCATGGTGCAGGTGCTCAAGCAGTGCGGCAATGACCTGACCCGCGAAAACGTGATGCGCCAGGCCGCCAACCTGAAGAACGCCAAGTTCTCCATGCTGTTGCCGGGCATCACCCTGAACACCGGGCCAAACGATTTCTCGCCCGTGGAACAGGCCCAGCTTGCGCGCTTTGACGGCAAGCAGTGGGTTCTTTTTGGCGACGTGATCGGAAAGTAAGGCGCTCAGTCGCTGCCCGACACCTTGCCGCGCAGCTTCTTGACGGTGCCGCGCGTGGTCTTGCCGTCCAGCCGGCGCCGTTGTGAGCCGAGTGTGGGGCGGGTGGCCTTGCGCCGCTTCGGGGCGACGGCCACGCTGTCCACCAGGTCTTGCAGGCGCTGGCGGGCGTCGGCCTTGTTCTGTTCCTGGCTGCGGCTGGTCTGGGCCTTGATCACGACCACGCCGCCTTCGGTGATCCGCTGGTCTGACAGCGCGAGCAGCCGCGCCTTGACCGCCTCAGGCAAGGACGATTCGGGGATCGAATAGCGCAGGTGCACCGCGCTGGACACCTTGTTGACGTTTTGCCCGCCCGCGCCCTGGGCCCGGATGGCGCTGAAATCCATCTCCTCTTCGCGCAACGGGATCAACGGCTCGGCCATGGCCCGGAGTGTATGCGGCAACCCGTTGCGGGTCATGCCTGCACGGATCGACGGGCCAGGCATCATGGTATTCACTGACAGGGCTTGGGGCAGGTTTCAATACAGTACGACAGTTGTTGCGTTGCGCTCGCGGCGGGCCTGTTGCTGCGGCGACGGCAACCCGCCTGCAATGCCAATCCACCGATGACCAACCGGAGACACCCTCATGAACCGCCATCCCCTTGCCAAACTCCTGTGCTGCCTTGTGGCGGCGGCCTTTCCGTTCTCCGCCGCCATGGCCGACAACATCAGTCTCAAGGCGTCCCATCAGTTCCCGGGGGGCAAGGGGGATGTCCGCGACGAGATGGTGCAGATCATTGCGCGTGAAGTCGCGGCGGCGAACGTCGGGCTGGAGATCAAGGTCTTCCCCGGCTCCAGTCTCGTCAAGGCCCAGGAGCAGTGGAAAGCCATGCAGACCGGCCAGATTGACATGACGTCGTTTCCGCTGGACTACGCTTCGGGTTTTCACCCGCAGTTTGGCGCTACCCTGATGCCGGGCCTGGTCAAGAGCCACGCGCATGCGGCACGCATCAACGCCTCGCCGTTCATGCAGGACATCCGCGGCATCATTGAGAGCGGTGGCGTCAAGGTGCTGGCCGACGCCTGGCTGGCGGGTGCATTTGGCGGCAAGGACAAGTGCATTCGCAAGCCCGAAGATGCGGCCGGCCTCAAGGTGCGCTCGGCTGGTGCCACCTTTGCCCAGATGTGGGCCGGTGCCGGGGCGTCGATTGTCTCCATCCCGTCCAACGAGGTGTACAACGCATTGCAGCAGGGCGTGGCACAGGGCACCGACACCTCGTCCGGCAGCTTTGTGTCGTTCCGGCTGTATGAGCAGCTCAAGTGCCTGACGGCGCCAGGGGACAACGCCCTGTGGTTCATGTACGAGCCGGTGCTGATCTCCAAGCGCAGCTGGGACAAGCTCAACGATGCGCAAAAGGGGGCGCTGACGGCGGCTTCCAAAAAGGCCGAAGCCTTTTTCACCGCCGAGTCCAGAAAGCTGGATGACAAGCTCGTTGAAACCTACAAGAAGAACAATGTCGAAGTCGTCACCCTGAGCGACGCCGAAGCCGACGCCTGGCGCGCAGTGGCGCAAAAAACCTCCTACAAGATCTTCTCTGAGAAGGTGCCGGGCGGCAAGGAGCTGATCGAGAAGGCCCTGAGTGTCAAGTGAGGACGTGGCGACGGCCCGGCTACCGGCCTGGGTCGTCGCGGTACACGCGATTTCTCGTTTTTTCGGGGTGGCGGCAGCGGGGCTGATCCTGTTGTCGGTGCTGGTGGTCTGCCAGATGGTGTTTGTGCGCGCCGTGCTGGGGCAATCCTCGATCTGGCAAACCGAGTTCGTCACTTTTTCCATCATCGCCGCCACGTTCCTGGGGGCGCCCTACATCCTGCTGACCCGCGGCCACGTGGCGGTGGACGTGGTGCCCATGATGCTCGGCGCTTCGGCACGGCGGGTCCTTCACATTCTGGGCAGCGTCGTGGCGCTGGTCTTTTGCGGCTTTTTTCTCTATGCCGCCATTCCGTGGTGGCGGGAGGCCTGGGAGACCGGGCAGACCACCTCATCCATCTGGCGCGCGCGGGTGTGGATCCCCTACCTGGCCCTGCCTGTCGGTTTGACTCTGCTCTGCCTGCAGTTCCTGGCCGACATCTGGCTGGTGCTGACCCGGCGTGAGTTGCCGTTCGGACTATTGCCCACGGAGCCGTCATGAGCCCACTGGTCATCGGCCTGCTGATCTTCGTCGTCACCACAGCGGTCCTCGTCACCGGTTTGCCCATTGCGTTTGGCCTGGGCGCTGTGGCCCTGTTCTTCATGGTCGCCTTTGACGGCTGGAACAGCATCCACTTCGTTCCCGAAACCGTTTTTGCGGGACTGAGCGACTTCACGCTGGTGTCGTTGCCCATGTTCGTGATCATGGGTGCGGCAGTGGCGTCGTCACGCGCCGGCAGCGACCTGTACGAGGCCCTGGCACGCTGGCTGCACCGGGTGCCGGGATCGCTCGTCATCTCCAACATCGGTGCCTGCGCGCTGTTCTCCGCGCTCACAGGTTCGTCACCCGCCACCTGCGCGGCCATTGGCAAGATGGGCATTCCCGAGATGCGCAAGCGCGGCTACGACGCCGATCTGGCCACCGGGGCCATCGCCGCCGGGGGCACGCTGGGCATCCTGATTCCGCCCAGCGTCACCATGATTCTTTACGGCATCGCCTCTGAAACGTCGATTGGCCGGCTGTTCATGGCCGGCATCATCCCGGGCCTGCTGCTGACGGGCCTGTTCATGCTGTGGGCGCTGTTTCTGAGCTGGAAACGGGGCACGCGCCTGGTGGACCAGGACCGCATCTATTCGCTCCGGGAAAAGTTCGAACTGTTGCCGCGGCTGCTGCCGTTCATTGCCGTGATCATCGGCGTGGTGTACTCGCTGTACGGCGGCATCGCCACACCCTCGGAGGCGGCGGGCGTGGGGGCGATGCTCTGTCTGGTGATGGTGATCGTCATCTACCGCGTGTGGCGACCCCAAGACCTCTGGGTGATCCTGCGCGACGGGCTGCGCGAGTCGGGCATGTTGCTCATGATCATCGGGACCTCGATCCTGTTTGGCTACATGATGTCGTCGCTGCAGGTCACGCAGAGCGTGGCCACCTCCATTGCAGACATGCAGGTCAACAAGTGGGTGGTGCTGCTGGCCATCAACGTGATGCTGCTGGTGGCGGGGTTCTTCCTGCCACCGGCCGCCATCATCCTGATGACGACGCCCATTCTCATGCCCGTCATCACGGCGGTGGGCTTTGACCCGATCTGGTTTGGCGTGATTCTGACCATCAACATGGAGTTGGGCCTGATCACGCCCCCGGTGGGGCTGAATCTTTTTGTCATCAACAGCATCACGCCCGACGTGCGCCTGGGCACGATCCTGCGCGGAGCGTTTCCATTCATGCTCTGCATGGTGCTGGCGATCGTCATTCTGTGCTTCTTTCCGGAACTCGCGACCTGGCTTCCGGCCAAGGTCATGGGGTAGCGGCGGGTCGGGAACGGTGGGCGTGTGCTGCACGGGCGCACACGACAAGCCGCCTGGGGCGTGTGCCTATGGTTGGCAGGGGCCGTGACGGGTGTTAGCATGAACCGTTGCCGCATGACGCGTTGACGCCGATCCAACATGAAGAAACCTGCTGCCGGTCTCCTGCTCGCGCTCATCGTCGTGGTGCTCGGCGGTGCTTATTACGCCTACCAGCACGGGTACGCTCCGGTTCCTGCCCCCGAGCCTGTGGCCGCCGTGGGCCCCGAGGTGGCCGCGCTGCCCCCGATCCCCGCCGACAACGCGGCTGCGCCTGTTGCGCCGGTTCCCGAACCGGCCATTCGCCACCCCATCGAGTCCGCGGAGGCACCCGTTGCGGCCCCGTCGGCCGACGATCCGCAAGACCGTGTGGTGGCGGCGGTCACGGAGCTGGTGGGGCGCAAGAACGTGCTGACCTTCCTGCAGGTCGACGAATTGGTGCGGCGTGTGGTGGCCACCGTGGACAACCTGGCGCGTTCGCATGCGCCTTTGACCCTGTGGCCGGTCAACCCGGCGCCCGGTCGTTTCATCACGACCGACCCGGCGCCCGCCACGCCGGGCGAAACCTTGATCGGAGCCGACAACAGCCTGCGCTATGCGCCGCTGGTCATCTTTCTGGAGTCGGTCGATACGGCCCGAGCGGTGGCGTTCTACACCCGTCTGTACCCGCTGTTTCAGACGGCCTATGAAGAGCTGGGTTTTCCCGGCCGCTATTTCAATGACCGGCTGGTCGCGGTGATCGACGTGCTGTTGTCCACACCCACGCCCGCCAACCCCTTGCGGGTGACGCTGGTGGAGGTCAAGGGTTCGGTGCCGTCGGTGCGGCCCTGGGTGCGGTACGAGTTCTCTGACCCCGCACTCCAGTCCCTGACCGCCGGCCAGAAGATGCTGCTGCGCACCGGCGAGGTCAACCAGCGCCGGCTGACGGCCAAGCTGCGCGAGATTCGGGCAGCGATCACGCGCACCGGTGCCGCGCCGCCTGCACCCGCCGCGCCGGCCCGGCCCTGAACCGTTCGGGGCCCCGCTGCCGGCCCTTATTTTCGCCAAGCGACTGCTTGCTAAAAATAGCGTGGTTTGCTATGGTTCCATGCCATGGACCAACCCGCCGCGCGCCATACCGCCCCCGCCACTGCGCCGGAATCCGGGGTGGCCGCGCGGCGCCCGCGCGGGCGGCCGCGCAAGACCGTGGACGAACGCGACGACGGCAACCGCCGTGCCGAACTGGTGCGGGCGGCGGCCAAGCTGTTCCGCCGCAAGGGCTTTGACGCCACCAGCACGCGCGACATCGCCGCTGCCGTGGGCATGCGCAACGGCTCGCCGTTTTACCACTTCAAGAGCAAGGGCGTTCTGCTCCATGCGGTGATGCAAGAGGGAATGCGTGCCGCGATCGAAAGGCAGCACGAGGCGCTTCATCAAAGTGAGCAACAAACGACCAATCCACGGGGGCTTCTGGCCGTTTTGATTCGAAATCATTTCGATGTGCTGCTGGGGCCCGGCAACGACTTCATTCCGGTCATGCTGTACGAGTCGCGGTCGATCACGGCGCGTCAGCGGGCGACGCTGGCGGCACTGCAGGGCGAATACGAAGCGCCGTGGGAACCGGTGCTGCAGGCCCTGCACCGCAGCGGCCAGTTGCAGGCCGACGTGAAGCTCGCGCGGCTTCTGATGTTCGGCGCGCTCAACTGGTCGGTGCAGTGGTTTGACCGCCGCAAGGGCGCGTCACTGGACGAGCTGACCGACGCCGCGCTTGCCCTGTTCACCCGCGACCTGCCCTGAGCAACGCCATCTCAAGGAGAACTTTCACCATGTACCGTTCCGTTTTCGTGTCCGGCCTGCTGGCGGGCAAGGTGATCCTGGTCACCGGCGGCGGCTCCGGCATCGGGCGCTGCGCCGCGCACGAACTGGCCGCACTCGGTGCCCACGTGGTGCTGATCGGACGCAAGCTCGACAAACTTCAGACGGTGGCCGGCGAGATCGTGGCCGACGGGGGCGCGCACGTGGGTCACGTGAGCTTTCATGCCTGCGACATCCGCGACGAAGAACGGGTGCGCGGCACGGTCGCCGCCATCGTCGCCGCCCACGGGCGCATCGACGGTCTGGTCAACAACGCGGGAGGCCAGTACATCACCGCACTGGAGGCCATCAGCGCCAAGGGCTGGCAGGCCGTGATCGACACCAACCTGACTGGCGGCTTCCTGATGGCGCGCGAGTGCTACCTGCAATCCATGCAGGCGCATGGCGGGGCCATCGTGAACATCGTCGCCGACATCTGGGGCTCGATGCCCGGCATGGGCCACAGCGGTGCGGCGCGGGCGGGGATGGTGAGTTTCACTGAAACGGCAGCGCTCGAATGGGCCCGCAGCGGCGTGCGCGTCAATGCGGTGGCACCGGGCTACATCGCCTCCAGCGGCATGGACCACTACCCGCCCGAAGCCGGCCCGATGCTGCGCGAGATGGCCGAAACGGTGCCAGCCGGACGCTTCGGCAACGAGGCCGAAACCTCGGCCGCCATCGTGTTCCTGCTCTCGCCCGCGGCCTCGTTCATCAGCGGCAGCGTGCTGCGGGTGGACGGCGCGCGGCCGCAGGTGCGCATGGGTTGGGGGGCGGTTCAGGCGCCCGTTGACGTGCAGCAGCGCGACGCGGTCAAGGCCTTTGACGGGTTTCATCGCTACCAGACGCCCAAGGTTTTTTCCTCCAGCTGATTTCCGCACACCCCGACTGAAAGCCCATTGACCATGCCGGTGTTCGTCTCTTCATGGAATGCGCAAGACGCCCCCGCGCAACGGCGGCGCGAAGCCATGCTGGCGCGCCTGGCGCAGTTCCACGCGCTGCGCGAGCGCGCCAGCGCCGCGTCAGCCCGCTCCAGGCCGGTGTTTGACAAGCGCGGCCAGTTGCTGCCACGCGAGCGCGTGGCTTTGCTGCTTGACGCAGGCACGCCCTGGCTGCCGCTGTGCGAGCTGGCCGGCTATCTGCAAGACACGAAAGACCCGGCTCAATCGGTGCCCGGTGGCGGCATGATCGCTGGCGTGGGTGTCGTGAGCGGCGTGCGCTGCATGGTGGTGGCCAGTGATTCGGGCATTGAAGCCGGGGCCATCCAGCCCATGGGGCTGGAAAAGATCCTGCGCGTGCAAGCGCTGGCGCTGGAGAACCGCCTGCCTTTCCTGCATCTGGTGGAGAGCGCCGGGGCCAACCTCATGAAGTACCGCGTCGAAGGCTTTGTGCACGGCGGCGCGCTGTTCCGCAACCTGGCGCGCCTGTCGGCGGCGGGCATTCCGGTGATCACGGTGCAGCACGGTTCGGGCACGGCAGGCGGCGCCTACATGCCGGGCCTGAGCGACGTGGTCATCCTGGTGCGCGGGCGCTCGCGCGCCTTTCTGGCCGGCCCGCCGTTGCTGATGGCTGCCACGGGCGAGGTGGCCACCGAGGAAGAACTCGGCGGCGCCGAGATGCACGCGGGCGTCTCGGGCCTGGGCGAGCACCTGGCCGAAGACGACCGCCATGCCCTGGGCATGGCGCGCGAGGTGGTGGCCCGCACCGGGTGGCCGCGCGTGGCCGCGCCTCAGGCCGCCCGTCCGCCGCGCTTCGAGGTGGACGAACTGCTGGGCCTCATGTCCGACAACCTGCGCGAGCCGGTGGACATGCGCGAGATCATCGCCCGCATCGTGGACGACTCCGACCTGCTGGAGTTCAAGCCCCTGTACGGCGCGGCCACGGTCTGCGTGCAGGCGTCGATTCACGGCCATGCGGTGGGCCTCATCACCAACAACGGGCCGATCGACGTGGCCGGCGCCAACAAGGCCACGCACTTCATCCAGCGGCAGTGCCAGTTGGGCCAGCCCATCGTTTATCTGCAGAACACCACCGGCTACATGGTCGGCAAGGACAGCGAGCAGGGCGGCATGATCAAGCACGGCAGCAAGATGATCCAGGCCGTGACCCACGCCACCGTGCCGCAGATCACCCTTCAGTGCGGCGCGAGCTTTGGTGCGGGCAACTACGGCATGTGCGGCCGGGGCTACGCGCCGCGCTTCCTGTTCAGCTGGCCCAGTGCGCGCACGGCCGTCATGGGCGGCGAGCAGGCTGCGCGCACCATGCAGATCGTCACCGACGCTGCCATGGCCCGCAAGGGCCTCACGCCCGACCCGGTGCAGGCCAAGGTGCAGTTTGAGCAGATCGTGTCGATTTTTGAAGCCCAGGCCGATGCGTTCTACACCTCGGGGCTGGTGCTGGACGACGGCGTCATCGACCCCCGCGACACCCGCGCCGTGCTGGCGCAATGCCTGGACCTCTGCGCCACGGCCGAACGCACGACGCTGCGGCCGATGCAGTTTGGCGTCGCGCGGATGTGAAGCCTTGCGGGACAGACCCGACGGAGACCGACCATGCAATACACCCACGAACACCTTGAAATCCAGAAAACCCTCAAGCGCTACATCGACGAACACATCAACCCCCATGTGGACGAATGGGAGGCGGCCGAGATCTTTCCGGCGCACGAGGTGTTCAAGGGGCTGGGCCGGCTCGGGCTGCTGGGCCTGACCAAGCCCGAAGAATACGGTGGCGCGGGGCTGGACTATTCGTATTCCATGGCCATGGCCGAGGCGCTGGGCCACATCGAATGCGGCGGTGTGCCCATGGCCATCGGCGTACAGACCGACATGGCCACCCCCGCCCTGGCGCGCTTTGGCAGTGATGAACTGAAACGCCAGTTTCTCGCGCCGGCCATTGCGGGCGACATGGTGGGCTGCATCGGCGTGAGCGAGCCCGCCGCCGGCAGCGACGTGGCCGGCATCAAGAGTGTGGCGCGCAAGGACGGCGACGACTATGTGATCACCGGGCAGAAGATGTGGATCACCAACAGCCTGCAGGCCGACTGGATGTGCATGCTGGTCAACACGGGCGAAGGCCCGGCCCACAAGAACAAGAGTCTGGTCATGGTGCCGATGCGCGAAGGGCGCGGCGGCAAGCTCACCAAGGGGATCGAGGTGGCGCAGAAGATCCGCAAGATCGGCATGAACTCGTCGGACACCGGCCTCATCTACTTTGACGAGGTGCGCGTGCCGCAGCGCAACCGCATCGGCGCCGAAGGCCAGGGCTTCATCTACCAGATGCAGCAGTTCCAGGAAGAGCGCCTGTGGGCCGCGGCCAGCTGCCTGCAAAGCCTCACCCACTGCATCCAGTGGACCATCGAATGGGCGCAGGAGCGCAAGCTGTTTGGCAGCACGCTGGCCGACCAGCAGTGGGTGCAGTTCAAGCTGGCCGAAGCCAAGACCGAGGTGGAGAGCCTGCGCGCGCTGACCTACCGCGCGTGCGAGCTGTATGTGAAGGGCGACGACGTGCTGGAGCTGGCGTCAATGGCCAAGCTCAAGGCGGGGCGGCTGAACCGCATCGTGCCCGACACCTGCCTGCAGTTCTGGGGCGGCATGGGCTTCACGCTGGAGAACAAGGTGTCGCGCATGTACCGCGACGGGCGCCTCGCGTCGATCGGCGGCGGGGCCGACGAAGTGATGCTGGGCATATTGGCCAAGACGATGGGCATCGCCAA
Source organism: Betaproteobacteria bacterium HGW-Betaproteobacteria-3 (assembly GCA_002842205.1). GTDB lineage: Bacteria > Pseudomonadota > Gammaproteobacteria > Burkholderiales > Burkholderiaceae_C > PHCI01. The sequence continues at coordinate 159,111 of PHCI01000001.1, forward strand.
AAGACCCCGGGTGGCGTGAGCGGGCCGCCCGACCCCCTGCCAGACGAATGCACCTCACGTGAAAAAGCTCCTCATCGCCAACCGCAGCGAGATCGCTCGGCGCATCATCCGCACGGCCCACGCCATGGGCATCCACACCGTGGCCGTGTATTCCGACACCGATGCCGACGCACTGTACGTGGCAGAGGCAACCCAGGCCGTTGCCCTGGGCGGCAACGCGTCGTCTGACACCTACCTGCGCATCGACAAGCTGCTGGCCGCCGCGGCGGCCACCGGGGCCGACGCCGTGCACCCGGGCTATGGCTTCCTGAGCGAGAACGCCGACTTTGCCCAGGCGGTGCTCGACGCCGGGCTGATCTGGGTCGGCCCGCCGCCCGGGGCCATCCGCCAGCTGGGCAGCAAAAGCGCCGCCAAGGCCCTGGCGCAGACGCGCGGCGTGCCCTGCCTGCCGGGTTACTTCGGCGCCGACCAGTCCGGCGCGCGACTGGTGGCCGAGGCGCAGCGCATCGGCTTGCCCCTCATGGTCAAGGCGGTGGCGGGCGGTGGCGGGCGCGGCATGCGGCTGGTGAGCGACATGGCGCAATTCGACGCCGCGGTGCACAGCGCGCGCAGCGAAGCGCAGGCCGCGTTTGGCTCGGGCGAACTGCTGCTGGAGCGCGCCTTGCTGAATCCGCGCCATGTGGAGGTGCAAATCTTTGCCGACACGCACGGCCATTGCATCCACCTGGGCGAACGCGATTGCTCGGTGCAGCGGCGGCACCAGAAGCTCATCGAGGAAACCCCCAGCCCCGCGGTGGACGACGCGCTGCGGGCACGCATGGGGCGTTGCGCGGTCGAGCTGGCGCAGGCCGCGGGCTATGTGGGCGCGGGCACCGTGGAGTTTTTGCTCGATCGCAACGACGAAGCCAACGTCGCCGGGGCGCCCCCAGGAGCGACAGCGCACCCGCAAGGCAGCACGGTGCACGCAACGACCGGCGCGGGGGCTTTCTACCTGATGGAAATGAACACCCGGCTGCAGGTGGAGCACCCGGTGACCGAGGCCGTCACGGGGCTGGACCTGGTCGAATGGCAACTGCGCGTGGCGCGCGGCGAGCCGCTGCCGCTGGCGCAGGAGCAGGTTCGCTTCAACGGCCATGCGATCGAGGTGCGCCTGTGCGCCGAAGACGAAGACTTCAACCCGCACACCGGCACGGTGCAGCGCTTGCAGGTGCCGCACGGCGTGCGGTTTGACCACGCGCTGCGGGAGGGCCTGGCCGTGCCGCCGTATTACGACGCCATGCTGGGCAAGCTGGTGGCCCATGCGCCAACGCGCGCCGAGGCCATCGAGCAGCTCGCGGGTGCGCTGGACGGCACGCAGGTGCTGGGGCTGCCCACCAACCGGGCCTTTCTGGCGGCCTGCCTGCGGCACCCGGTGTTTTGTGCGGGCGATGCGCTGATCCCGTTCCTGGCGGTGCACGCAGCGTTCATCCGTCAGTCGCTATTAAATAAAGAGCAAACTATCACCATTCCATGCGGGATAAGTGCCATTTTCATTGATAATTTCGCATTCGGCACGGTTTTGAACTGCCCTTACCCCCGGCCGGTGCGCCTGCGCCTGCGGGGCATCACCCACGACTGGCGTTGGAGCGCCGACCGTGCCGACGTTGCCGGCCGCTGGCGGCTGGAGACGCCCTCGCAAACGCATGCCGTGACCGTGTCGCGCCAGCCCGACGGTGCGATCGTCGTCACCGTCGATGGCGTGCCAACGGCCGTGCACGGCGTCCGCCGCCCCGACGGCCGCTGGCATGTGCAGGCCTGCGGGGCCGACCTGCTGGTGGACGACGCGTCTTTCGAACCACCGATGGGCACCGCTGGCAGCACCACCGCCGACGAACTGCGCGCGCCGTTCAACGGCAAGGTGCTGGCCGTGCGCGCGGCGGCGGGCGACCGCGTGGCGCGTGGCGCGCCGCTGGTGGTGCTGGAATCGATGAAGCTCGAGCACAGCCTGTGCGCCGCGCGCGACGGCGTGCTGGCGCAGGTGCGGGTGGCCGTGGGCCAGCAGGTTGCACCCGGGCAGGTGCTGGTTCAACTGCAAGCGGAGGTGTCATGACGACCGAACTGGCGCACGACATTGCCGCCATGACCGATCTGGCCGAACGCTTTGCCGCCAGGGAAATCACGCCCCACGTCGCCGCCTGGGACGAGGCTGGGCTCTTCCCGCGCGAGCTCTACCGCAAGGCGGCGCAGGCCGGGCTGCTGGGCCTGGGCTACCCCGAATCGCTGGGCGGCACGCCCGCGCCGTTTGCGTTGCGCAACGCGGTGTCGATCACGCTGGCCCGCCGCACCGGCAGCGGCGGCCTGCTGGCCAGCCTGTTCTCGCACCACATTGGCCTGCCGCCGGTGCTGGCGCATGGCAGCGCGGCTTTGCAACAAGAGGTGATCCCGCCCGTGCTGCGGGGCGAAAAGATCGCGGCGCTGGCCATCACCGAGCCGGGCGGGGGCTCCGACGTGGCGCGCCTGCGCACCACCGCGCGACGCGAGGGCGATGACTGGGTGATCGACGGCGACAAGACCTTCATCACCTCGGGCATGCGGGCCGACTGGATCACGGTAGCGGTTCGCACGGGCGAACCGGGCGGCAAAGGTGCAGCGGGCATCTCGATGATCGTCGTGTCGGGCGACGCCCCCGGCCTGCACCGCACCGAACTCCAGAAAATGGGCTGGTGGTGCTCCGACACCGCCCACCTGCGCTTTGACAAGGTGCGCGTGCCGGCCCACCACCTGCTGGGCGAAGAAGGCGGTGGTTTTCGCATCATCATGACCAACTTCAACGGCGAGCGGCTGGCCATGTCGGCGCTGGCGCTGGGTTTTGCGCAGGCCTGTCGGGACGAAGCCCTGGCCTGGGCGCGTGAGCGCAAGACGTTTGGCGCTGCACTGGTCGAACACCAGGTGATCCGCCACAAACTGGTGGACATGCAGATGCGTATCGCCTCCACCGAGGCGTGGGCGCATGCCGTGACGGCGCGCGCCGACGGCGGCGACCAGGGGCCGGACTGGGTAGCCCAGGTCTGCATGCTCAAGAACCACGCCACCCAGACGATGCAGTTCTGCGCCGACCAGGCCGTCCAGATCCTCGGCGCCATGGGCTTCATGCGCGGCACGGTGAGCGAGCGGGTGTACCGCGAAGTCAAGGTCATGATGATCGGCGGCGGCGCCGAAGAGATCATGAAGGAACTGGCTGCACGACAATTGGGCCTATGACCAAAAAAATCTCGCCAGCGCATGAATTCGAACCCGAGTTCGTCACCGAACTCAAGGCGATTTTTGAGGAAAAGATCGTGTTCAACCAGGTGCTGGGCCTGAAGGTGACCGGCCTCTGGCCGACCCGTGTGACCGGCCGTATCGACATGCGGCGTGAACTGATCGGCAGTTACAGCCACAACCGCATCCACGGCGGCGTGATCAGCGCCGGGCTGGACGCCATGGGCGGCCTGGCCGTGATGGCGGCCATCGGCGCGCGCCACATGGACGAGCCGCCCGCGCAGCGCCTGCAGCGCTTTGGCAAGCTGGGCACCATCGATCTGCGCATCGACTACCTGCGCCCTGGCATCAGCGAGTACTTCGAGTTGCGGGCCGAGGTGCTGCGCCTGGGCTCGCGCGTGGCCAGCACCCGCATGGAGTTTCTGGGAGCCGACGGCAAGCTGTTCTCGGTCGGGTCGGGCGCCTACATCGTTTCCTGATCGGGCCTCTGGAAAACCTCGACAACGCCGGTGCTGACGCTATAGTGTGTGCATCCCACACCCACTTGAAGGAGCCACCATGCCTAAGCTCGGTTTTGACCAGGACGCCCTGATCGGGCAATTCGCCGATGCGTCGGCCCGGCAGGGCGAGGCGCTGCGCAAGGCGGTGCAGGAGGCCACGCTCAAGGCCCTGCAGGGGCGCGAGCTGACGCTCAAGAACATCAAGGCCGCCGTCCAGCAGGTGACCGAGGCCGCGGCCACGGGGGCCAGCAAGAATCCGCTGGGCGCCGACCAGATGGCGCCATTGCTCAACAAGGCCATTGCCGGGCTGGACGGCGCGCTGTTGCAGGCGGTCGAGGCCAACCGCACGGCGCTGCAGCAGATGGTGGACCAGGGCGCCAACCTGCGCGAAACCCAGCTCAAGAAAGCGCTGTCAGAGATGGAGAAGATGGAAGACGCGTTCTTCAGCACCGTGCGCAAGGCCGTGGCCGACGGGGCCGGCCCCCTGCAGGGTGCCTGGGGCCAGGCGCTCGACAAGTTCCAGATCAAGGGCGGTGGCGCGGGCGAGCAGGCCACCCAAGCCGTGGCCGACCTGACCGACCGCGCCCAGGAAGCACTGCGCGACGGCCGCGCCATGGGCCTGAAAGTGGCGCAAGCCATGCTGGACAGCTATGCCGCGGTGGCCGGTGGCGTGCTGATGGGCATGGTGCAGGGGCTGCAGTCGGGCGGCGCTGCCGATGCACCTGCGACGAAGACTGCGCGGCGCAGGTGAGCCTTTGGGCGGGGGCTGCGGGTGGGTTTTGCCACGCGGCGGGGCAAACTCGCAAGGCCGGATTTCGACGCCCCTCGACAGACAACTTTTGATGAGTCGTCGTCAACAACGCAGCGAAAGTCGATATTGGCAGAAAGCCGCTGAAAGTCGGCAATTGGCCTGTTCCAGCCGCGGACCACCGGCTGCTTCAGGCTGAATGGAGCCGCTGGGTGCATCGTCTCGAAAGGTCGAAGCGCCCATCACCTGCCGTTCTATGGCCTCCGCCCGGACGGCAGCTGTACCACCAAGACCGTGCGCCCAACAAGCTGCCGCCCCTGGGCGCTACCCCCCTTGATGGGAGGCGACCTGCGATTACGATGGCTAGATCTCTCCAATTGGCCATTTCTGGTCTGTCGCGAATGGCCGCTCGCTGCTTGATGCCCGACGCATGCGTGTAGGCTTGGGTGCGAAAATCAGGCTCAACCACAAGTAACAAGGAGCGAGGATGCAGATTACGGATGAGCAAAAGCAGGATGCCGCGACTTTCCAAGATGGGGACACTGAGCAGCCCATCCCACCACCCGACATCGTTGCTTATAACGAACTGCGCTCCTGTGCTGACCTAGTGCGAATGCACTCGTCTGGCAAGCTCGAGCTTCAACCCGACTTCCAGCGCGATGTCGTGTGGAAGCAAGACGATCAGTCACGCTTCATCGACTCTCTGGTCAAGCAGCTGCCGATCCCGTCGATGTGCTTTAGTCTGGACTACAAGACCCAGCGGTGGAAAGTTATTGATGGTCTCCAGCGCATGAGCTCCATCGTGAAATTCCTGGCCCCAACGGAATGGCGCCTGAGTAACTTGCCGGACATCCACCCGTCACTACGGAGTAAGCGAAACTCCGACCTTCGCCAGGGCACTGATGAGCAAAAACGGCTGTACACGCGCGTCGAAGATGTCTCGATCCCCGTAACCGTGATCCGATGCGACTACACGCAACGATCACATATGTTGTACTTGTTCACGATCTTCCATCGTTTGAACTCTGGCGGTGTGCGCCTGACGAACCAGGAAATCCGGAACTGCATCTATTCGGGCACCTTCAACGACCAGATTAAGACGTTCGACCATGAAGATCTTAGCTGGAAGCACGTTAAGAAGCGGGTCTGGGGCTCTATGGATCGATTTCGGTCCGTAGAGGTGTTGCTGCGGGTGCTTGCGTTCGGTGACCGCCGCGCCGACTACGATGGCAACTTAGCCAAATTCCTCAACAGCTACATGCACGACAAGACTGCGACACCAGGAGGATGGGACGATCTCCCGGCCGTTCTAGCCTTGGTCGCACAGAAAGCAAAGATCGTCTTAGGCTCAGTGGCTCAGAAGAAGCTGCCCTTGCTAGTTATGGAGGCATTATTGGTCGCGTTGTATAGCCATCGTGAGAGCCTGCCAGGCCGGGCCGACGCTGACCTCATTGCCGCATATGAAGGCATGCTCGGTCGGCCAAGTTTTGCCGAAGGGGCTCGATACGCCGTGTCGAGCGTAGCGAACGTGACTCAACGCTTAGATGCTGCGGTTGAGGCATTCGCACCCCAATAATGGTCGCCGCCACACTCCAGACGATCGACGTCTGGTTCAAAGAACCAGCGACGAGCAATGACAGGCCGATACTCCTTTCGAAGCTAGCGATCCTTGAGCTCTGCGGCTGGCTTGAAGTTGAATTCGACCGAATGATTCAGCTTGTTGAGGCGGGATGCTTGGGCGATCGCCCGTGGGTTGAGAAGCACGTCATCAAGAAGACAAGCGGATTTTCGTTCGACAACCACTGGAGGCCTATGCTGTGCAAAGTGGTTGGAGAAGTTTTCGCTCGCCGGGTCGATGTAGCCTACCAAGCTGCTCACCCTGGGGAGCTTGACCACCTTACCAACACCCTCTCGGCGCTCTGGAGTGACCGTTGCAGCTTCGCGCACGCCGACCTGAGCGCAAACGTGGCGAACACGCAATTAACGATTAACGCGCCGAGCTGGACGATCAGCCAGCACACAACCTTGGTGCAGATGCTTGGACGGTACGAGGCTGTCCTGATGGTTGAAATTGGAAAGATCTGAAGCAAGCCGAACGTCTTCAGCATCCCGAACAGCTGACGCTCAAGCCTTCTGCTGGCCAGAGCCTGAATGACCGCAACGTGGCAAGGAATACGCGCGCGACACTGCATCCTTTTCGTCGGCTATCGCTGCACAGCGGTCATGGACTTGGAGTTCTTTTTGTGCTCACAGATATGGCGCATGATTTTGTCCAGATCCTTGGTGCTGGGGAAGATGCCGCGCGCGATCACATCTCGCTGGATCTTGGAGAAGCATCTCTCCACCTGGTAGAGCGAGGACAAGTAGGTGGGGCAGGTCAGTGGCACGACCGCATCCGATTCAGGCATCTTGCCATAAGACCATATAAAGACTATATTAAGTCTTTATAAATTCTGAGGCACGGCCATGCGCTACTCATCACAAGTCAAGCCGATCAGCTATCTCAAAGCCAACGCTGCCGAGGTTCTGGCGCACCTCGCGGAGCAGCGTGAGCCCATGGTCATCACCCAAAACGGGGAGGCCAAGGCAGTCCTGCAGGATGTCGCCTCGTTCGAAGAGACGCAACAAACGCTGGCGCTGCTGAAAATCCTCGCGCTAGGCAACCAGGACGTAGCCGCTGGCAAGGTCAAACCCGTGGCGGATGTCGTTGCCCGCCTCCGCGCCAGGCGAGCCACAGCCTGATGGCTGGCGCACCTGCCAAGTTCAAAGTTCTGCTCACCGAGGGTGCGGAGCAGGACTTGGAGGCTATCCACGACTACATCTCCGAATTCGACTGCGTGGCCAGCGCCAACGATGTGCTGGACGCGTTGATGGACGTTGTGGAGAGTCTGTCGAAATTCCCGGAGCGCGGCAGCTATCCGAAGGAACTGGTTGGCCTTGGGATCAAGGAATATCGCCAGACCTTCTTCAAGCCGTACCGCGTGATCTACCGTGTCACAGGCAGCCAGGTCATCATCTACCTGATTGCGGATGGGCGCCGCGATATGCAGTCCGTGTTGGCCAGAAGGCTGCTTGGCGCTTGACCCCCACTGGCCCGAACCTGCCTGCTGCAGCCACCCGCAACGCTTCAAACCCCTCGCCCACAAGGGGCGAGGCAAGCAACCCTCAAGGCTTGATGTAGTCCGACACCACTTTCCACTTGGCGTCCTGCAGTTGGGACAGCCGGGCCACGTCGCTGCCCAGGCGCTTTTTCGGGGTGTAGGTGGCCTCGGGGCTGCCAAACATGTCGGGCGGCACGACCATGGTGTCCATGGCCTTGATGAAGCTGTCGGTGGTCAGGTTGGGGCCGGCCTTTTGCGCGGCGCGGATGAAGGTGTCAACCGCGTTGTAGCCATACACCGAGAACACCGTCGGGTCGTCGTTGAACTTGGTCTTGTATTTGTTGGCCCAGAAGCGGATGGGTTGCGAGGCTTCGTCCAGGTAGGGGTGTTGCACCGTCATGGTGGCGTAAAAACCGTCCATGGCCTTGCCGCCGAGCTTGTGGATCAGGTCGGTGTAGGCCGCGCTGGAGCCGAGGAAGGTCGGGTTGAAGCCCAGCTTGCGGGCGGTGGCGATGCCGCCGATGGTTTCGCGGATGATGGTGCCCAGCACCACAAAATCACAGCCTTCGGCCTTCATCTTGGCCACTTGCGAAGAGAAGTCGGTGGCGCCGCGTTTGTAGGAGGTTTTTTCGGCGAACTCCATGCCGATGGACTTGAGGCCGACTTCGCCGCCGCGCATGACTTCCAGGCCGAACTCGTCGTCCTGGTACATGGTGCAGACCTTCTTGGCGCCTTTTTCCTTGACCAGCTTGGGCACGGCCATGCGCATCTGGTCGTAGTAGGTGGCGGCAAACGAATATTTCAGCCGGTGATAGGGCTCGTACATCTCGCGCGCGGCCGTCACCGGGAAGAAGTTGATCACGTTCTTGTCGAACTGCACCGGCATGGCTGCCAGGTTCTGGGCGGTGCCAATGTGGGCCACCATGGCAAAGATCTTGTCCTGGTTGACCAGCTTCTGCGCGGCCAGCACGGCGCGCTTGGGGTCGTAGGCCGAGTCTTCCACCTTGAGCACCAGCTTGCGGCCATTGACGCCGCCCTGCTCGTTGATCTCGTCCACCCGCAACATCATGCCCAGACGCACCTGTTTGCCAAAACCCGCAATGGGGCCGGACAGGTCCTGGATGGAGCCGAGGGTGATTTCGCTCTTGCTGACGCCCTGCTGCGCCAGGGCGGCGCCGCTGGCCAGCGCAAGGCCGGCAAGGGTGAGGGAAATGACGGTTTTCATGGGGTGTCTCCTTGTGAATCTGGCTATCGGGATTGTGATGATTGCGGGCTGCGGGGGACTTGTCGATTACCCTGATGGGGCTTGATCGGGTTCAGCGGTACATGGCCTCGATCTGCGGGGCGTATTTGGTCTGCACCAGCTTGCGTTTGAGCTTCATGGTCGGGGTCAACTCCTCGTCTTCGGCGCTGAGCTGGGTCTCCAGCAGAAAGAACTTCTTGATCTGCTCGACCCGCGCAAACTTGGCGTTCACGCGGTCGATCTCGCCCTGGATCAGCTCCTGCACCTCGCGTGCATGCGTGAGGCTGGCGTAGTTGGAGAAGGGCACGTCGTGGTCCTGCGCGTACTTCTCGACGTTTTCCTGGTCGACCATGATGATCACGGTGAGGTAGGGCAGTTTGTCGCCAATCACCACGGCGTCGGTGATGTAGGGCGAGAACTTCAGCTCGTTCTCCAGCTCGCTGGGGGTGATGTTCTTGCCCCCGGCGGTGATGATGATGTCTTTCATGCGGTCGGTGATGCGGAAATAGCCGTCAGCGTCCACCGTGCCCACGTCACCCGTGTGCAGCCAGCCGTCGGCGTCGAGGGTTTCGGCGGTTTTTTCGGGCTGGTTCAGGTAACCCATGAACACGTTGGTGCCGCGCACCAGGATCTCGCCGGTGGCCGGGTCGAGGCGCACCTCGTTGTAGCTGGCCGCCGGGCCGATGGAGCCGGGCTTCATCCGGGTGGCGGGCACGCCGGTGGCGGCGCCACACGATTCGGTCATGCCCCACACCTCCAGCATGGGCACGCCCAAGGCCATGTACCATTTGACGAGGTCGGGGGAGATGGGCGCGGCCCCCGTCACGCAAAACCGCGCGCGGTGAATGCCGATGAGCTTGCGCACATTGTTCAGGGCCAGCCAGCGCGCCAGCGTGAACTGGAGCTTGAGCCCGCTCCCCACGGCCTGGCCCGCCAGCACCCGGTCGGCAATCTGCATGCCCACGCCAATGCCCCAGGCGTAAACCGCCTGCTGCAGCCAGCTGGCCTCCTTGAGCGAGATCATCACGCCTGAATAAAACTTTTCCCAGACGCGTGGCACGGCAGTGAACACCGTGGGGGCGATCTCGCGCACGTTCTCGGGAATGGTCTCGGGGTTCTCGACAAAGTTGAGCACCGAGCCCGTGTACAGCGCAAAATATTCGCCCCCCATGCGCTCGGCAATGTGGCACAGCGGCAAAAAGCACATGCGCTCGTCGTGTTCGTCTTGTGCGATCAGCGTGTTGTAGCCGCGCACGGTGTACACCAGACCGCGCTGGCTGTGCATGGCCCCCTTGGGCTTGCCGGTGGTGCCTGAGGTGTAGACCAGGATGGCCAGGTCGTCGGGCTGGCACGCGGCGGCGGCGCGGGCCACGGCGTCGGGCTGGTCGGCCAGCCAGGTGCGCCCCTGCTCGCGCAGCTGCGCCAGGCTGATCACGCCCGGGTCGTCCAGGTTGCGCAGCCCCTCCATGTCGAACACGATCACTTTTTTCAGACCGGGCAACTGCGCGCGGACTTCCAGGGCCTTGTCGAGTTGCTCGTCGTCTTCCACAAACAGCACGGTGCTGCGAGAGTCTTCGCACAGGTAATGCACCTGCGAGGCCGCGTCGGTCGGGTAGATGCCGTTGGACACGCCGCCAGCGCTCAGGATGGCCAGGTCGGCCAGCACCCATTCGATCACCGTGTTCGACAGGATGGAAGCCGTGTCGCCCTTGCCAAACCCCAGGCTCATCAGGCCCGCGGCGATCTCGCGCACGGCGTCGCCGGTATGGGTCCAGGTCCAGCTGCGCCAGATGCCCAGCTTTTTCTGGCGCATCCAGACCCGGTCGCCGCGCTGCTGCACGGCGTTCCAGAAGACCGCAGGGATGGTGTCGCCGGGCATGACGATGCCGGTGCGCGGCTGGAGGTGGTCGAGGTTCCACAGGTTGGACATCAGGTCATCTCCAGGTTTTCTTCTTCTTCCAGCGCCGCTCGCCCCGCTGGCCTTCTGCTTTCATGCCGAGGTAGAACTCCTTGATGTCGTCTTTTTCGCGCAGGCGGGCGCAGGTGTCTTCCATGACGATGCGGCCGTTTTCCAGCACGTAGCCGTAGTCTGCGGCGTTGAGCGCCATGTTGGCGTTTTGTTCGACCAGCAGCAGGGTGGTGCCGCGCTCGCGGTTGATGCGCACCACGATCTCGAAGATCTCCTTGGTGAGCTTGGGCGAAAGGCCCAGGCTGGGCTCGTCGAGCAGGATCAGGTCGGGGTTGGCCATCAGGGCGCGGCTGATGGCGAGCATTTGCTGCTGCCCGCCCGACAGCAGCCCCGCATCTTGCGCGGCGCGCTCCTTGAGGATCGGAAAATAGCCGTACACCAGCGCCATGTCGCGCGCCACGCCATCGCGGTCGGTGCGGGTGTAGGCGCCCATGAGCAGGTTGTCGCGCACCGACAGCAGCGGGAACACCTCGCGGCCTTCGGGCACATGCGACAGCCCCTGCTGCACGATGTAGGCCGGGTCTTTGGCGGTGATGCTGGCGCCCTTGAATTCGATCGAACCCTTGCGCGGGTCGATGATGCCCGAGATGGTCTTGAGAATGGTGGTCTTGCCCGCCCCGTTGGAGCCCAGCACGGTGGCGATCTCGCCGCGCCGCACCGTCAGGCTCACGCCGCGAATCGCCTTGATCGGGCCGTAGGCGCTCTCGACGTTGAGCAGCTTGAGCACCGGCTGGTCGCTGGTCGGCGGGGGCGCGGCGCTCATGAGCAGACCCCCGCGCTGGCCACGTTGTGTGCGGCGCTCATGCCACCCTCCGCAGGTTTGACACGTCGTCCACCGTGCCGAGGTAGGCCTCGATCACGGCGGGGTTGGTCTGCACCTCGCGCGGGGTGCCGGTGGCCAGCACTTCGCCCTGGTTCATGGCCAGCACCCGGTCGGACACGCGCGACACCAGCGTCATGTCGTGCTCGACCATCAGCACGGTAATGCCCAGCTCCTGCTGGATGTCCTGGATCCAGAACGCCATGTCGTCGGTTTCTTCCACGTTCAGGCCGGACGAGGGCTCGTCCAGCAGCAGCAGCCGGGGTTCGGTGCACAGCGCACGGGCCAGTTCCACCACCTTGCGCACGCCGTAGGGCAGGCCGGCCACCAGTGAATCGCGGTGATGCTGCAGATCGAGCAAATCGATGATCTGCTCGGCCTTTTCGCGGGCCTGCAGCTCGGCGCGGCGGGTTTGGGCGGTGAAGAACAGATCGCTCCAAACGCCGGTCTGGCGGTGCGTGTGGCGGCCGATCAGCAGGTTGTTGAGCACCGTGGCGTGCTCGAACAGTTCGATGTTCTGGAACGTGCGCGCAATGCCCAGCGAGGCGATGCGGTGCGGCGGCTCGTCGGTGAGCTTGTGGCCCCGGTAAGTGATCTCACCCGAGGTGGGCGTGTAGATGCGGCTGATGAGGTTGAACACCGTGGTCTTGCCCGCGCCGTTGGGGCCGATCAGCGTGAACACTTCGCCCTCGCGCACGTCGAAGCTCACGTTGTTGACGGCCAGCACGCCGCCAAAGCGCACGCTCAGGTTTTGGGCGGAAAGCAAAACGTCGGTCATCTCAACCTATCCGATTTCTGGAAGCTTTTCTGCCGCTTGAACATGCCCTTGCGGTAGAACGGGAAGGTCTGCAGGTAGGTGCGGATCTTCAGCCAGCGCCCGTACAGGCCCAGCGGCTCGAACAGCACAAAGCCGATCAGCACCGCGCCGTACACCACGCCCTGCAGGCCCGGCGCCTGGCCGATCACGTCGGGCAGGTGGTCTTTGGTGAGCGAGATCAGTTGCGGCATGGCAATCAGGAACAACGCACCCAGAAACGCCCCGTGCACCGAGCCGAGCCCGCCGATCACCACCATCAGCAGCAGGTCGATCGACTGCAGGATGCTGAACTGGTCGGGGCTGATGAACTGCAGCTTGTGCGCGTACAGCGCGCCACCCATGCCCGCCAGCAGGGCCGACAGCGCGAACGACAGCGTCTTGTAGCGCGCCAGGTGGATGCCCATGCTCTGCGCGGAAATCTCAGAATCGCGGATCGCCACAAAGGCGCGCCCCGTGGGCGAGCGCAGCAGGTTCAGGATGCCCAGCGTGGACACCACCGCGAGCAGCAGGCACAAAAAGTAAAACGACTCGCTTGAATCGAGCTTCCAGCCGAACAGGTCGGGCGCCTTGATGTGAATGCCCGCGTTGCCGCCGGTGACCGATTCCCAGCGTGCAAACACCTCTTCAACGATGAAGCCGAACGACAGCGTGGCAATGCCCAGGTAAATGCCCTTGACGCGCAGCGCGGGCACGCCCACCACCACGCCCGCCAGCGCCGACAGCAGCCCCGCCAGCACCAGCGCCAGCGGGAATGGCACGCCCAGGTTGGTGAGCACGGCCTGGGTATAAGCCCCGACGCCCAGAAACGCCGCGTGCCCGATGGAGAACTGCCCGGTAAAGCCGGCCAGCAGCATCAGCCCCAGCCCGACGATGGCGTAAATCAGCACGAAGGTGAGCTGCGCCAGGTAGTACTCGGGCACGAGCCACGGCGCGGCCAGCAACGCCAGCAGCAGCGCGCCGTACCAGAACGCTTGCCCGCCGTGCCTGACGAGCCGGATGTCCTGCGCGTAGTCGGTCTTGAAAATAAATCTCATACCCCCCCCGAAGCGCCTTCGGCGCCTCCCCCCCAGGGGGGCGCCACCAGCGGCCCGGCCAAGCCGGTTCCGCGGTGGCCCGCGAATGTGGTCAGGAGCGCGTGTTGCACCGGTGTTCTCATACTTTTTTTCTGAGCTTTTCGCCGAACAGGCCGTTGGGTTTGACCATCAGCATGATCAGCACCACGATGTAGGGCGCCGTGTCCTTGAAGCCGTCGGGCAGATAAAAGCCCGCCAGCGACTCCACGATGCCGATCGTCAACCCGCCCACAATGGCCCCGGGCAGGCTGCCAAAGCCGCCCACCACGGCCGCCGGAAACGCCTTGAGGCCGATGAAGCCCATGTTGGCGTGCACAAAGGTGATGGGCGCCAGCAGCAACCCGGCCACCGCCGCCACCGCCGCGGCCAGCCCCCACACCAGGCCATTCAGCCGTTTGACCGGAATGCCCATGTAATACGCCGCCAGCTGGTTTTGCGACGACGCCTGCATCGCGATGCCCAGCTTGCTGTACCTGAACAGCGCAAACAGCAGCACGCACAGCACGGCGGTGGCGCCGATCACCACCATCTGCTCCACGTTGAGCACCAGCGCGCCCACGTTCCAGATCTGGTCCTTGTAGGGCACGGGCAGGGTGTGGGTTTCGGTGCCGATGCCGGGGATCATGGTGATCAGCCCGCGCGCCACGTAGCCGATGCCGATGGTCAGCATCACGATAGAGAACGCCGGCTGGCCCAGGATGGGGCGGATCACCACCCGCTCCAGCAGCACGCCAAACAGCGCCATGGCCGCGATGGCGCACAGCACCGCCAGCCAGAACGGAAAGTTCAGGAAAGTCATGGCCGCCAGGCCGCCAAAGGCGCCCAGCATCATGAGCTCGCCCTGGGCGAAGCTCACGGTTTCGGTGGCCTTGTAGATCAGCACGAAGCCGAGCGCGATCAGCCCGTAAATGCACCCCTGCGAGATGCCGCCGATCACCAGTTGAAGAAATTGCACCGTGTCTCCCGAGGCGCGAGGTTGTTGGGCTGTCGCAGGTTTATAGCGGTATCTCCGCGCTTCATTCACAGGGTTGTTCCGAATAGGGTGTCGCCGAGGAATCAGGGCTAATGGCGTGATGGAGCCACCGGTGCAAACACAAAAACTGGGCGACGTGACCCTGGTCACCCTGAGCCGCCCCGAGGTGCGCAATGCCGTGGACGACGCCACCGCGCACGCGCTGTTCGACGCCTTTGTGGCGTTTGAGGCCGATGCCCACGCGCGCGTGGCGGTCTTTCACGGCGCGCACGGGCATTTCTGCGCCGGCTGGGACTTGCAGGCCGCGGCGCGCCTGGCCGCGCAGGGCGATGCGGCGCTGCGGGCTGGCCTGGACTTTGCGGCGGACGACGTGCGCCGCGCACCCCCGGGCCCGCGCGGCCCCATGGGCCCGTCGCGCCTGATGCTGTCCAAACCGGTGATTGCCGCCGTCAGCGGCGCGGCCGTGGCCGGTGGCATGGAACTGGCCCTGTGGTGCGACCTGCGCGTGATGGAAGAAGACGCCTACTTCGGCATCTATTGCCGGCGCTTTGGCGTGCCGCTGATCGACGGCGGCACCGTGCGCCTGCCACGCCTCATCGGCATGGGCCACGCCATGGATTTGATCCTCACCGGCCGCAAGGTCGAAGCCGCTGAAGCCCTGCACATGGGCCTGTGCAACCGCGTCGTGCCCCCGGGCCAGGCGCGCGACGCCGCCCTGGCGCTGGCACGCCAACTGGCCGCCTTCCCCCAGAACACCCTCAACGCCGACCGCGCCAGCACCTACCACCAGTGGGCGCTGCCCCTGCCCGAGGCCCTGCACCAGGAATGGGCCCGCGGCCAGCACTGCATCGCCGACGGCCTCGAAGGCGCCACCCGCTTTGCCGCGGGCAGCGGGCGGCATGGGAAGTTTTGAGGAGTTTCAAGCTTTTTAGGCCTTTAGCCCCCGTCAAATGGCGATAGTTTGCTATGAATCATGGTTTTTTTGTAGAGGCGGCAACGCTTGAAGCACCCCATTGCGCCCGACGACGTTGGCCGTCGGGGGCTGCGTTTGGCGCGGCGGCCACGCGGGACAAGTCGGTGCTACCATCGTTTTCATGATTGACTGGTCCACTTGCAGCGCGGTAGAGCAAGACCCCGCCGTCCTCAGCGGCGCATGGGTGTTCCGGGGCACGCGCGTGCCCGTCGCAGCGCTGTTCGAGAACCTCGAAGACGACGCTTCGCTGCACCAGTTCGTCGAGTGGTTCCCTGGCGTTTCGGTCGAGCAGGCGCGAACCGTGCTGGAGCATGCCGCGCGCAGCGCTTTGGCGGTGGCGTGAGTGCTTGTTCTTTTTGACCAAGGCACGCCAGCCCCACTGCGCCATGCGCTTGCCGGTCATGTTGTAGAAACAGCGTACGAGCGTGGCGGGTCCAGCCTGAAGAATGGCGAACTCATCGCCGCGGCCGAGTCGGCAGGGTTTCAGGTGTTCGTCACGACGGACAAGAACCTCAAGTACCAACAAAACCTCGACAACCGAAACCTGGCCATCGTGGTCCTTCCCACCACGAGCTGGCCGCGCCTGCAACAAACCCTGCCGAGGGTGGTCGCTGCGGTGGCGGCGGCAAGCCAGGGCAGCTACAGCGAGGTCGGCACCGACTGACGTCAGCACTGCATCGCCGACGGCCTCGAAGGCGCCACCCGCTTTGCCGCGGGCAGCGGGCGGCATGGGAAGTTTTGAGGAATTTCAAGCTTTTTTGGGCTTTAGCCCCTGTCAAATGGCGATAGTTTGCTATGAATAGAGAAGTATTCCTGCTCCCCTTCATTCGCCGCACGTCACCGTCCCTTTGAGGATGGACGGGGCCACCGGCTCCGCTGTAGAACACGAAACGGCTGCCCGCCACAGCGCATGGGGGTGCGGTGGCACCCGCGTGAGCGCGCTTCATTGCACGCGCAGTGCGCAACGCACAACGGCACCAATGCGGCGAATACGCAGGGTTATCCCCGCATGAAATGCGGCGAATAGCTTGCGCATGCGGCGAATGCGCCCCATAATCTCCGCATGAATAGCGGCGATTACACCTACATCTGGCAGGCCAGCGACTGGCCCGCCTGGCGCTTTGATCTGGCGGCCCTGGCCCAGCCCTTGGCCGATGTCAGCCGCGCCCAGGGGCTGTTGCTGGGGCGGCTGGCCGATATCGGCATGGCGCTGCGCGACCAGGCCAGCCTGTCGGTGCTGACCGAGGACGTCGTCAAGACCAGCGAGATCGAGGGCGAGCCACTCAACGTCGCGTCCGTGCGCTCGTCCATCGCCCGCCGCCTGGGCGTCGACATCGGCGCGCTGGCCCCGGTGGACCGGCATGTCGAAGGCGTGGTCGAGATGGTGCTCGACGCCACCGCCCACTGCAACGCCCCGCTGACCCGGGCGCGCTTGTTCGGTTGGCACGCCGCGCTCTTTCCCACCGGCTATTCAGGGTTGATCCGGATCAACGTGGGCGGCTGGCGTGACGATGCGACCGGGCCGATGCAGGTGGTCTCGGGCCCGCATGGTCGCCAGCGGGTGCATTTCGAGGCACCGCCGGCCGACCGGCTGCAGTCCGAGACCGATCGCTTCCTGGCCTGGGCCAACAGCGCGTCGAACGATCCGCCGCTGATCAAGGCCGGGCTGGCGCACTTGTGGCTTGTCACCCTGCATCCGTTCGACGATGGCAATGGCCGCATCGCGCGCGCCGTGGGCGACCTGTTCCTGGCCCGTGCTGATGGCAGCCCCCAGCGCTTCTACAGCCTGTCGGCGCAGATCCAGCGCGAGCGCAAGGCGTATTACGACATTCTGGAGCGCACCCAAAAGGCATCGTTGGACGTTACCGAGTGGCTTGCCTGGTTTCTCGCGACGCTGCATCGCGCGGTCGACCAGGCGCAGCACACGCAGGGCGCCGTGCTGCTCAAGTCGCGGTTCTGGCAGCGCTGGGCCGCACCCGCTTCAGCGCCACTGAACGAGCGGCAGGTGAAGCTGGTCAACCGGCTGCTCGATGGCTTCGAGGGCAAACTCACCAGCAGCAAATGGGGGCGAATAGCCAAGTGCTCACCGGACACGGCGCTGCGCGACATCACCGATTTGCTCGCGCGCGGCGTATTGCGCAAGTCCGATGCGGGTGGGCGCAGCACCAGCTATGTGCTGAACGATCCTTCGCCATGACAGGGGCAGGGAGTGATGGCGAACCTTCGTCGCCGGGAGCCGCCCGCCCGCGCGTCTTCGACCCTCACGCCCTCACGCCCTCACGCCCTCACCCCTCACCCCTCACCCCTCACCCCTCACCACCGCCCGCGGCTTGCCGTTGTCGTCAATCGCCACATAGGTCAGCGACGCCTCGGTGACCTTGATGTATTGCCCCTGGGCGCGGAAGCGTTCGGCGTAGACCTCCACCTGCACGGTGATGGAGGTGTTGCCGATGCGGGTGAGGCTGGCAAAGAAGCTCAGGATGTCGCCCACGCGCACCGGCTGTTTGAAGATGAACTGGTTGACGGCCACGGTGGCCATGCGGCCGTTGACGTAGCGCGCGGGCACCACCGAGCCGGCCAGGTCCACCTGCGCCATGACCCAACCGCCGAAGATGTCGCCGTTGGCGTTGCAGTCGGCCGGCATCGGGATGACCTTGAGCACCAGTTCCTTGTCGGTGGGCAGGGCCACGCTGGCGGTGGCGGGCGGGGTCGGGGGGGTGGCGGGGCTTGATTCGGTGGACATGGGCACAATCTCGGTGATTCAACCGTTGTGATTGTCCCCCATGCGCGCCCACGGCGAAGCCAGTTCTTCCTCCCTTTCCGCCCATCACCCCCTGCCGGGCGCCGCCGATGCCCGCGTGCCGGCGCGCCCGCCCGGCTCTGACTGGGCCACGCTGCGCCGGCTGTTCCCCTACCTGTGGCGCTACAAGTGGCGGGCGCTGGCGGCGCTGGCCTTCATGCTGGGCGCCAAGCTGGCCAACGTGGGCGTGCCGCTGCTGCTGAAAAACCTGGTGGATTCGCTGTCGTTCAAGCCGGGCGACCCGGCCACGGTGCTGGTGGTGCCGGTGGCGCTGCTGGTGGCCTATGGCCTGCTGCGTCTGTCCACCTCGCTGTTCACCGAACTGCGCGAGCTGGTGTTCTCCAAGGCCACGCAGGGCGCGGCGCGCAGCATCGCGCTGGAGACGTTCGAGCACCTGCACGCTTTGAGCCTGCGCTTTCACCTGGAGCGCCAGACCGGCGGCATGACGCGCGACATCGAGCGCGGGGTGCGCGGCATCGAGTCGCTGATTTCGTTCTCGCTCTACAGCATCGTGCCCACGCTGATCGAGGTCACGCTGGTGCTGAGCATTCTGGCGGTCAAGTTCGACATCTGGTTTGCCTGGATCACCATTGCCGCGCTGGTGGTGTACATCACCTTCACCGTGGGCGTGACCGAATGGCGCACGCAGTTCCGCAAGCAGGCCAATGCGTTCGATTCGGCGGCGCACACCAAGGCGGTGGACTCGCTGCTCAACTACGAGACCGTCAAATACTTCAACAACGAAGGTTTCGAGGCCCGCCGCTACGACGAAAGCCTGGCCCAGTTGCGCAGCGCCCGCCTCAAGAGCCAGACCACGCTGTCCCTGCTCAACACCGGGCAGCAGCTGGTGATTGCCGTGGGCCTGGTGGCCATGCTGTGGCGCGCCACGCAGGGCGTGGTCGATGGCCGCATGACGCTGGGCGATCTGGTGATGGTCAACGCGTTCATGATCCAGCTCTACATTCCGCTCAATTTTCTGGGGGTGATTTACCGTGAGATCAAGCAGAACCTGACCGATCTGGAGAAGATGTTCTCGCTCATGGAACGCGAGCGCGAAATCGCCGACCCGCCGGGCGCGCCGCCGCTGCATCGGGCGGGCACGCCCACGGTGCGGTTTGAGGCGGTGGGCTTTGCCTATGACGTGGGCGCGGCCGGGCGCCCGATCTTGCAAGGCGTGGACTTTGAAATCCCCGCGGGCAAGACGGTGGCGGTGGTGGGGCCGTCGGGCGCGGGAAAATCGACGCTGGCGCGGCTGCTGTTCCGGTTTTACGACGTGCAGCAGGGGCGCATCCTGATCGACGGGCAGGACATCCGCACCGTCACCCAGGCCAGCGTGCGCCAGGCCATTGGCATCGTGCCGCAAGACACGGTGCTGTTCAACGACACGGTCGAATACAACATTGCCTACGGCCGCCCCGGCGCCAGCCACGCCGAGGTGGAAGAGGCGGCGCGGGCCGCGCGCATCCACGACTTCATTGCCTCGACACCACAGGGCTACGCGGCCATGGTGGGCGAGCGCGGGCTCAAGCTCTCGGGCGGCGAAAAGCAGCGCGTGGCCATTGCCCGCACGCTGCTCAAAAACCCGCCGATCCTGATCTTCGACGAAGCCACTTCGGCGCTCGACAGCGCC
The DNA here is from genome assembly GCA_002842205.1 of Betaproteobacteria bacterium HGW-Betaproteobacteria-3. Lineage (GTDB taxonomy): Bacteria > Pseudomonadota > Gammaproteobacteria > Burkholderiales > Burkholderiaceae_C > PHCI01. The sequence goes on from PHCI01000001.1 coordinate 178,998, forward strand.
AACGAGCGCGCCATCCAGGCCGAGCTGCGCGCCGCCGCGCAGAACAAGACCACGCTGGTCATCGCGCACCGGTTGTCCACGGTGGTGGACGCGCATGAAATCCTGGTGATGGACGGCGGCGCCATCATTGAGCGCGGCACCCACGCCACGCTGCTGGCCCGCCAGGGCCGCTATGCCGCGATGTGGGCCCTGCAGCAAAATTCTGAATGAAATTGGCCTTTAGCCCCCGTCAAATGGACATAGTTTGCTACTTTAATAGTAGTAAATACCGGGCTTGAACAGCGCACCAGGCCCGGGCCCGTGGGGCGCTCAGGGCAGCTCGGTGCTGGGGTCGGGCAGGCTGGTGTCGCGCGGCCCCACGGTGCCCAGCCGGGCCTTGAGCGACTGCGGCTGGCCGCTGATCAGCGCGGCGTAGCTGGTGGTGTTGGCCAGCACTTTCTTCACGTAGTCGCGTGTTTCGGAGAACGGCACGTTCTCGGCCCAGATGGCGGCCTCCATGGGCGGCCCGTTGCGCCAGGCGCGTGGGCGGCTGGGCCCAGCGTTGTAGGCGGCGGCGGCCAGCGCCATCGAGCCTTCAAAGTCGTCGAGCACCAGCTTGAGGTAGCCGGTGCCGATGGCGATGTTGGTGTCGCGGTCGGTGAGCTGGCTGGTGGTAAAGCCCGTCAGGCCGATCTTGCGGGCCGTCCAGCGCGCGGTGGCGGGCATGACCTGCATCAGCCCCGAGGCCCCCACGCCCGAGCGCGCGTCCATGACAAAGCGGCTTTCCTGGCGGATCAGGCCGTACACATAGGCCGGGTCGAGGCCGATCTCGCGGCTGCGCTGCAGCACGGCGTCGCGAAACGGCATGGGAAAGCGCTGGCTCACATCGGTGAACGCCTTGGTGCGCTCGCTGGTGTTGATGCAGCGGTCCCACACCTGGTGCTGGCAGGCCAGTTCGGCTGCGGCCAGCAGTTCACGGTCGTTCATGCCGCCTCGGGTGTGCAGGTTGGTGTGGTAGTTCCACTCGCGCACGCCCTCGGGGCGCACGCCCAGCGCGATGGCCGCCAGCGCGCGGGCCAGGCCGGGGTTGCGCTGCGCGGCCTCCATCTCTTGCGCGGTGGGCGGTGCGGGGCGCGGCGGCACGGTCACGCGCTGGCCCAGTTCTTCCAGTGCCAATTGTTCGTAAAAGCCGCGGCCGGAGGCGATCGACTCCAGCCATTGCCGCACCTGCAGCACTTCGGGCTTGGGCGGGGGCGCGAGTGGCGCGGGCATGGCCGTCGAGGCCGGTACGGCAGCCGGGGCTGGCGCTGCGGCAGGGGCGGGCGGCGCCGCCACGGCCGCACGGTCGGCGGGTGCCATCGCGGCCATCAGGGCGCGGGCTTTCCAGTACACCCAGGCCGGGTCGTCCTGCGCCTTGTCGCTCATGGCGTCCACGGCGGCGGCCACGGTGGCCCATCGGCCCAGGCGCAGCGCCGCGCGCACCTTCCAGGCCAGCATGTCGTCGGTCAGGTCGGCGTTGCGCTGCACGCGGCTGAAGTAATCCACCGCCAGCGGCGACAACCGTGTGGCGGCCTGTTTGCCGATCACGCCCCAGCCCCAGTTGCGCTCTTCGGCGGTGAGTTGAAAGCCCCATTTGTTTTCCAGCAACTGCGCGGCGGCGTCGGGGTCGGAGGTGGCCAGCTTGATCACGGCCAGCAGCACCAGCTCCTTGCGCACCTTGCGCACGGCGCTGAATTTGGTGGTGAGAAATTGGGTCGGTTTGTCGTTGAGCTCGGCCAGCAGCGGCAGCGCCTCGGGCGACACGATGGTCACCACCTCGCGCGCCAGTTTCGGGCGGTTGGCTTCCACCGCCAGGCGGGCCTTGCGCCAGATGTCGATCTCGGCGATCTTGCGGTCGGCAAAAAAACGGTCGGCGGCGAAGGTGCAGCCGTCGTCGCCATTGCGCTGGCTGTGCCAGTTGCGCAGCACCTCGGCCGCGCCGTCGGCGTTGCCGCGGATGTGCTCCACCGCCAAGGCGTAGCAACGCACCTCGCGGTCGTCGTTCATGCGGAATTTGGGGTATTCGGCGGCAAAGGCCTCCCAGTCGCGGCGCTGGCCCAGCAGCAGCAGCCAGTCGTTGCGCAGCCGGTCTTCCTGGTAGGTGCCGGCGTAGCGGGTGAGAAAGTCCTGCACCGCCTGCGGCGAGGCTTCGTCCAGCCGGGCCTTGAGCGCCCAGTAGGCGGCCCAGGGTTCGAGCACATGGCCACGGGCCTGGGGCAGCAGCGCGGCCAGACGGGGGGCGTCGTTTTTGGCAAATGCCTTGCTCATTTCGACGATGACGTCGTCGCCCCGGGACTGGGCTTGCGTGCCGGACGACAGCACGAGTGCGATCAATGTCAGAATGAGGCGTAACTGCATCTTGGGGATTATGGATAAAAGCCAGGAAAAGAAGGCCTTGCGAAAAGCCCTTGTTGAGCAACGGTTGAACCTGCCCGATCGCCTACAGCGCGCCGATTTATTGCAGCAGGTCATGCGGATCTGGCTGGTGGGCCGCCCGGACACGGTGATCGGCGCCTATTGGCCGATCAAGGGCGAGTTCGACCCGCTGCCCGCGCTGCACCGCTGGAAGGAAGACGGCGAGCTGATGGACGAGCCGCAACTGCGCCGCATCGGCCTGCCGCGGGTGGACAAGCTGCACCGCACGCTGACCTTCCACGTCTGGTACCCCGGCTGCGACATGGAAGAAGACGCCTATGGCATTCCCAAGCCCAAGGACACCGAGGTGATCGTGCCCACGCTGCTGTTCGTGCCCTGTGTGGGCTACGGCACGGGCGGCTACCGGCTGGGCTATGGCGGCGGCTTTTACGACCGCACCCTGGCCGCGCTGCAGCCGCGGCCGTTCACCATCGGCCTGGGCTACACCCACGGCTTCATCGACGACTTCGAGCCCGAACCGCACGACGTGCCGCTGGACGCCATCCTCAACGACAACGGGGTGGTCTGGCCGCTTTGAGGGGCTTGTGCTGGGGCATGACCGTTTTGTGACAGGGGTTTGACTTTCGTCAAGCCCGGCGCGGCGGCGGGCGTGCACAGTGGGCGGGTGAGATGCCCCGCGCTGTTGTGGTGCAGCCTCAGCCCCAGCCCAAGGAGACCCTGCACGATGGCCGCCACACCGCCTGTCCGCAATACGACCCGCCGCGGGGGCGCCGCCCCGCCTTCCAAGACGCCTGCCAAAGCGCCTGCCAAAGCGCCTTCCAGAATTTTGCCCAAAGTTTCGCCCAAAGCGCGTTCCGGCGGGCGCGAACCGGTCCGCAGCGCGTCGCGCGGCGATACCGCGCCGTCCACCCGCGCCCGCGCGCTGGAGGCGTTTGTGGTGTCCGAGGCCACCCAGGCCGCGCAGAGCCAGGCAGTGGCGGCCGCGCTTTCCCTTTTGCCGCAGTCCGACACCCCGGCCGGGCGCGCCCAATCGCTGCGAGCCCTGCTTGACGGCGCGTCGGCCGACGACCGGCGCGTCCTGCGCGCCGCCCTGACGGCGCCGCAGTCGGATGCGGACGACGCCATGGGTGTCGGTGGCGCCACCGATCCCGGCACCTCCGGCCAGAACCCCGACGAAGCGCTGGCGGCCGGTTGGCGTGATGGCGGTTACCCCTACAAAAACCTGTTGCGCCGCAGCGCCTACGAGAAGGAGAAATTCCGTCTGCAGGTCGAGTTGCTCAAGCTGCAGGCCTGGGTCAAGGAAACCGGCCAGCGCGTGATCATCCTCTTTGAGGGGCGCGATGCCGCTGGCAAGGGGGGTGCCATCAAGCGCTTCATGGAGCACCTCAACCCGCGCGGTGCGCGCGTGGTGGCACTTGAAAAACCCACGCCCACGGAGTTGGGGCAGTGGTATTTCCAGCGCTATGTGCAGCACCTGCCCACCCGTGGCGAGATCGTGCTGATGGACCGCAGCTGGTACAACCGCGCGGGGGTGGAGCGCGTCATGGGGTTTTGCTCGCCCGACGAGTACGCCGAATTCATGCGCCAGACGCCCGAGTTCGAGCGGCACCTGGTGCGCAGTGGCGTGCACCTGATCAAGTTCTGGTTTAGCGTGAGCCGCAAGGAGCAGCGCCGCCGGTTCAAGGAACGCGAAGCGCATCCGCTCAAGCAGTGGAAGCTCAGCCCCATCGACATGGCGTCGCTGGACAAGTGGGACGACTACACCCGCGCCAAAGAGGCCATGTTTTTCGACACCGACACCGCCGATTCACCCTGGACCGTGATCAAGAGCGACTGCAAAAAACGCGCCCGCCTGAATGCCATGCGCTATGTGCTGCACAAGCTGCCCTACACCAGCAAGAGTCTGGAACAAGTCGGCAAGCTCGACCCGCTGATCGTCGGGCGCGCGCACGTGGTGTACGAGCGGGGCGAGAAGGCCGGCGCAATTCTGTAGGCCTGTGTTGGCGCGAGCGGCGCCACCCCGTCAATCCAGATCGTCGGCCAGGTCCGGGTCCGGCCCTTCGCCGATGGCGCTGCGGGTGCTGCGGGCCTGGGCGTACAGCCAGTCGCAGAACGCGCGAATCTCGGGCCGGGCGGCACTGCGGGCACCCACGATGAGCCAATACGCCAGCGGCGAATCCATGCGCTGGCCGGGCAGCACCTCCACCAGTTCGCCGCTGGCCAGGCTGTCGGCCACCAGCGGCACCCGTGACAGGGCAATGCCCTGCCCGGTCAGGGCGGCCTGGGCGATCTGGTGCGCATAGTTGAAATACAGCCAGCGCTTGGCCTCAACGCGTGGCAGCGCGCGCTCGGCAAACCAGCGGCTCCAGCTCAGCAGCTCCAGGAAATTCGTGCGGTGGGAGTCGCCCGCCTCGATCAGCGTGAACTGCGCCAGGTCGGCCGGTTTGCGCAGCGGCGGGCCGCTTTGCAGCAGCCAGGGGCTGGCCACGGGCGTGAGCTGTTCGCCAAACAGCCTCACGGCACCCGCGGGCACGCTGGCGGGCACGGCGTAGCGCAGCGCCAGATCGACGTCGGTGGTGTCCATCTCGACGGCGGTGTCGGTGGCGTCGATGCGGATGTCGATGTCGGGGTGCTCGCGCTGAAAGGCCTCGAGCCGGGGGATCAGCCACATCGAGGCGAACGACGCCCAGGTCGAAATGGCCACCGTCTTGCGCCCGGCGGTCTGGCGGATCTGGCGCACGGTGCCGTCCAGCCGCTCCAGCCCCGGCACCACGGCGCGCAGCAGCTGGGCCCCGGCGCCGGTCAGTTCCACGGCCCGCGTGTGACGCAGGAACAGCGCCACGCCCACCTCGCCTTCCAGCGATTGGATCTGCCGACTCACGGCCGACTGCGTGAGCGCCAGTTCGTCGGCGGCAGCACGAAAGTTCAGGTGCCGCGCCACGGCTTCAAACGCCCGCAAATGGCCAACAGAAACCGGGCGGGTGCGCATGGGAGAGGGGCTGTTTGACATGGTTTTTTTGCGGTGTCCGGGCGGCTTCGGTCGGAGTTTGATTGATGTGATTTCAGAATCAATAGCTTCGCGGGATTTCATTGGACTGTCAATGGTGGATCACCGATCATTCATTCCCGAATTGACCTTTTCAGGAGTGCTTCATGCGCCACACCACCCAGCCCCATTCCACGCCCCTTGCCTCCCGCCCGGCGCTGACCGGGTGCTGGACACTCCAGGCGGGTCACGCCGTGACCCTGCGCCCGCGCGAAGCCAGTGTGCTGCGGGTGCGTCACGGCCGGGTCTGGGCCACGTTGTCGAGCGCGCCCGACGACCACCTGCTGGTGGACGGCGCCAGTTTGCAGGTGCCCGCCGGCGATCGCGTGGTGCTCGAACCCTGGCCGGTCCAGCGCGCCGCGCCGGTCTATTTCGACTGGGACCCGGTGCCGGTGTGGTGCGCCGCCTGCGACCCGGCGGTGACGCTGGAACCCGCGTGCGCACCCGCCGCGACTCAGCTGCGTTTTTTGGCGTCGGGCTGGCGCGCCTTGGCAGGCCGCTTCGCGGGCGGCTTGCGCGCCTTCAGTGCGGCTTCCAGCGCCAGACGGGCCCACGACGCCATGTGCTGAGGCGACTCCATCGCCTCATCCGGCGCGGTGTAATAGTGCAGTTGGTGGGTTTTGCCGCGGGCTTCGTAGGTGAAAGGCCGACCTCCGGCCGCTTCCCAGTTCGCAGTGGAGTCGGCGTTGGCCTTCAGGTAGAGCACTTCGCGGATGATGAGCGCGATGTTCAGCCCGCCCGTGGTGATGCCCCAGCCGCCAAACATGCGGCGCGCGGTGCACGGCCCCACGCTGGCGAGCAGTTCGCAGCAGTAGTCGGCAAATTCGCGGTCGGGCCTGGCCATGGGCGCTACCCTACAGGGGCGCTGGCAAAATGCCAAGATGGCCCGTCCCAAATCTGCCACCCACGACCTCAAGCGCGACCAGATTCTTGACGTGGCGGCCCAATGCTTCGCCCACCAGAGCTACGCCGCGGCCAGCATGAACGACATCGCCGCTGCGGGCGGCACCTCCAAGGCGCGGCTGTACCACTATTACGACAGCAAGGAAGCCATCCTGTTCGACCTGCTGGACCGCTACACCCAGCGGCTGCTGGCCCTGATCGGCGAGGCCGAAGCCACTGCCCAGCGGCGCAACCTGGACGACCGCGCGGCGCTGCACGAGCTGATCCGCAGCTTCCTGCAGGAATACCAGACCTCGGCCACGCGCCACATCGCGCTGCTGCACGCCACCCAGTTTCTGGGCGAGGCGCAACGCGAAACCATCCTGAACCGCCAGCGCGACGTGGTGTCGGCCGTGACCCGCTTTCTGTGCCGCGCCTACCCTCAGCGCCTGACCCCCGCCAACCAGACCGCCGTGACCATGATGCTGTTCGGCATGATCAACTGGACCTTCACCTGGCTGCGCCCCGGCGGGCCGATGAGTTATGCCGGCTTTGCCGAAGAGGTGATCGCCATGCTGGAAAAGGGGTTGGCATCGTGAGCGTGGGGGCCACATCCGTTGTTGTGATGGGCGTCGCCGGTTGCGGCAAATCGGCAGTGGGGCGGCGCATCGCGGTGTTGTGCGGCGTGCCGCTGGTCGAGGGCGATGAATTTCACCCCCAGCGCAACCTCCACAAGATGCAGCAAGGCATTGCCCTGACCGACGACGACCGCGCCGACTGGCTGCAGACCCTGGGCACCGAAATAGCGCGCCACCCGAACGGCGCCGTGCTCACCTGCTCGGCCCTCAAGGCGGCCTACCGCAACACGCTGCGTGCCGCCGTGCCGGGGCTGCGCTTTGTGCACCTGGCCATCACGCCCGAGGAATCGCTGCGCCGGGTAGCGGCACGGGTCGGGCATTTCTACCCGCCCAGCCTGGTGGCCAGCCAGTTCGAGGCGCTGCAAGACCCGGCGGGCGAGCCCGGCGTGCGCGTGCTGGACGGCACCGCCACGCTGGACGATCTGGCGGCCCAGGCGGTGGCCTGGTTGCAGGCCGATGCACGCTGAGCCAGCCCACGTCGGCGGGGCTTTTGAAATTCAACAATCCGTAATCGATTACGGTTAGGTAAAATTGCCGCTTCACCGGAGACCCCCTCATGAGCACCCCCGCACCCAAGGCCTTCGCCTCGCAGGCCGACCTGGCCGACAAGAAAATCACCTTCGAGCAACTCAGCAAGCACTGCTGGGCCTACACCGCCGAGGGTGACCCCAACTCCGGCGTGATCATCGGCGACCGCTTCATCATGGTCAGCGACGCCACGGCCACGCCCGCCATGGCGCGCGACCTGATCGCCAAGATCCGCACTGTGAGCAGCCTGCCCATCAAATACGTGCTGCTCACGCATTACCACGCGGTGCGCGTGCTGGGCGCCTATGCCTACGCGGCCGAAGGCGCCACCGAAATCATCGCCAGCCAGGGCACGCTGGAGCTGATCCAGGAGCGCGGCGCGCAAGACATGAAGAGCGAGATGGAGCGCTTCCCGCGCCTGTTCCGCGGCGCCGACACCGTGCCCGGCCTGACCTGGCCGACCATGGTGATCGGCGGCGGCGACGCGACCAAGGGCGAAGTGCCGGGCAAGCTCAGCATCAATCTGGGCGGTGTGGTGGTGCAGATCTGGTCACCTGGCCACGGCCACACGCGCGGCGACACCATTGCGTGGGTGGCCGAAGAAAAAGTGCTGTTCAGTGGCGACCTGGTGGAATACGAAGCGGGTGTGTACACCGGCGACGCCCAACTGGCCGAATGGCCCGCCACGCTGGAAGCCCTGCGCGCGCTCGGGGCCGAAGCCATCGTGCCCGGCCGCGGCGAGGCCATGAAAGGCCGCGCCAATGTGGACAAGGCACTGGACTACACCAAACGCTGGGTTGAAACGCTGTTTCGCGCCGGCCAGGAAGCCGCCGCGCAGGGCATGGACCTGAAAGCCGCGATGGCCCACGCCCGCAAGGCCATGGACCCGGTGTTCGGCCATGTGTTCATCTACGAACACTGTCTGCCGTTCGACGTGAGCCGCGCCTACGACGAAGCCTTGGGGCTCAAGAACCCGCGCATCTGGACGGCCGAGCGCGACCAGGAAATGTGGGCGGCCTTGCAGGCCTGAATCAGCCGTCGATGCCCGCCAGCTCACGCGCGTCGCGGGCATAGGCCTTGAGGCGCCGGGCCGCACGGTCGCGCTGTTCGGCCGTGGTGCTGTTGTGCAGCCGTGCGGCGCCTTCGCAGCCTTCGCGCAGGGTGTTGCGGGCGTTGTCGCGGTGCACCGGGTCGGGCGGGTTCAGGGCCCGGTCGAGCCAGCCGCGCAAGGCGGCCAGGGTCTGTGCATCGTTCATGCCGCTGCTGCGGACTTGCGCCAGTGTTTGCAGCAGATCCTGCTGGCGCCGCTGGCGTTCGGCCCAGGCGATGCGCGGGTTGTAGCGGGACTGCGCGATGGTGGCGCGCACCGCGGCGCGTTGCGGCGCCTGCAGTGCACCGTAAAAATCCTCGCTGCGATCGATCGACATTTCGATGCGGCGCTCGGCGGCGTCGGCGGGGGTGCCGTCAAGCCACTGCTTGCGCCATTTTTGGTCGTTTTCAGCCTGCCGCCGCTTCAGGTGCGCCAGCTGCTCGGGCGTGAGCTGCTGCGCCAGCCACACGGCGGCGGGCTCCAGCCGGGTGGTCAGGGCGGTGAAGCGCGTGCGCAGGTCGTCAAACGCCGCGCAGGACTGCTCGGGTGTCACCGGCCCGGCGGCCAGCAGCGCCAGGTTGTCCAGCAGGCTGGCGTAGCGCGGCAACTCGGTCTGGCGGTGCCAGGCGTGCAGGGTGGTGATTTCCTCGCGCAGCCGCGCGGTCTGCGGCTCGCGCACGTCCACATAGCCGTCCAGCCACCAGTAGGTGATGTCGGGCAGCTGGTTGTAGCCCAGCTTGATGGCACTGCAGGAACTGACGGCCAACACCACCACGGCCAGACCGATAATCCGCAACAGGAAGGAACCCCAACGCATGGCAAACAATCTGAAATCCCCCGGTGAAAACGCGTCAGGCGCGCCCGTCGATGTGGTCATCATGGCCGCCGGCAAGGGCACGCGCATGAAAAGCCGCCTGCCCAAAGTGTTGCATCGTTTGGCCGGCCGTGCACTGGTGCGCCACGTGATCCACACCGCCGCAGGGTTGAACGCCCGCCGCGTGGTGCTCATCACCGGGCATGGCGCTTCTGAAATAGAAGCAAACTTGCAAGATTTGACGGGGGCTAATGGCCGTTTTGACCTTGAATTTGTGCGCCAGGAGCCGCAGCTCGGCACCGGCCATGCGGTGCAGCAGGCCGCGCCGGTGCTGGCCGACGACGGCATCGTGGTGGTGCTGTCGGGCGACGTGCCGCTGACGCAGGCCGACACCCTGCGCGCCCTCATCGCCCAGTGTGCCGGCGAATATCTGGCGCTGCTGACCATCGACTTTGCCGACCCCACGGGCTACGGCCGCATCGTGCGCCAGGGCAGCGACGGCCATGGCAGCGTGACCGCCATCGTCGAGCAAAAAGACGCCACCCCCGAGCAGCGCCAGATCCACGAGGCCTACAGCGGCATCATGGCCGTGCCCGCGCGGCGGCTCAAGGGCTGGCTGGCCCGGCTGGACAACCACAACGCCCAGGGCGAGTACTACCTGACCGACATCGTGAAATTCGCCGTGGCCGACGGCGTGCCCGTGCGCGCCCACCGCATCGACGACGCGCTGCAGGTGGCCGGCATCAACAGCCCGGTGCAGCTGGCCGAACTGGAGCGCGCGCACCAGCTGCGCGGTGCCCGCGCCTTCATGGAGCAGGGCGTGCGCCTGGCCGACCCCGCACGCTTTGACGTGCGCGGCACGCTCGAATGCGCGCCCGACGTGGAGATCGACGTCAACTGCGTGTTTGAAGGCTGCGTGACGCTGGGCGAGGGCGTGCGCATCGGCGCCAACTGCGTGATCGCCAACGCCAGCATCGCCGCTGGCGCGGTGATCCACCCCTTTACGCACATCGACGGTGAAAAGCTGGGCGTGCGCGTGGGCGAAGGCGCGCTCATCGGCCCGTTTGCGCGGCTGCGCCCCGGCGCCGACCTGGGCCCCGAGGTGCACATCGGCAACTTTGTCGAAGTGAAAAACTCCACGCTGGCCAAGGGTGCCAAGGCCAACCACCTGGCCTACCTGGGCGACGCCACCGTGGGCGAACGCGTGAACTACGGCGCGGGCAGCATCACCGCCAACTACGACGGCGCCAACAAGCACCGCACCGTGATCGAGGCCGACGTGCACATCGGCAGCAACAGCGTGCTGGTGGCGCCGCTCACCATCGGCGCGGGCGGCACCGTGGGCGCCAGCTCCACCGTCACCAAAAGCACCCCGCCCGGCGCCCTGACCGTGTCGCGCGGCCGCCAGGCCAGCATCGCCAACTGGCCGCGGCCGGTGAAGAAGAAGGGGTGAGGGGGGTGAAAGGGGGGCGCTGACGATGAGGCAGAAGTGGCTCAGAAGCAAGCTATTCGTTGATTTTTAGGAAAGGCTCCTGGATCACTCTTCGATGAACTGCCAGTGTCCACACAGCTCGCAACTGCCACCCCGCATTGGCACCGTAAGTTCGCCGCACTCGTCGCAGCAATTCGGATACTCTCCTTTAGCCAGAAACTTGGCTTCGAGCCTTGCACCATGCGCTTTCGAAAACGCATACAGCTCGTCAAGGAGCATTTTCCAAGTATCGTCGGACTTGAAGGTTTCGGATAGATCAACTGCCAGTTCGCGATGCGCAAAGTCGATGGCAAAGCTTAGGGCACAGCCCAGGATAATCTCGGCCTCCTTTTCCGACGCCCGCCACTCGTAGTGCTCGATTGCGTTGCGGGTTGTTCGGAGAGATTTCAAGTCCCGCTCTTCGCTTTCGGACAGCGTAACGTTGCCAATGGACTTTAGCCTTGAAATGGCCGTATCCACTGTCACCGTCCGCGCCGCCAGGCTCGGGTACTTATCGACGTTTTCCCAGACGAATGCAGGATTGATCCGACGAAGACGCTCCTTCAGCAAGAGCTCAATGCAATGGGCAGCGGCCGTGATCGCATGCTTCAGGCGGGCATGGTCAGATCCGATCTCTCTCGTCGCGATCAACTCAATGGCTTGGCGCAGAGAATCTTTGGCGTTGTTGAGCAAGTCGAACTCGACGGTCTTTTGAGCCTTCACTGCTACCTCCGCGATGCCCAACGCAATGTACCCCGAAAAACTGCGTGATAAAACAGCACTTGCGGATTCATCTGGTCATCAAAATTTCCTGGCGATGGCGAGCGGCATGAACCCCGGCTTCTGGCGCGCCGATCCGATCGGGCTGGACTGGATAGAGGTGGGGCAGATACTGCGACGTGAGGGGGGAGGATTCGCTCAGCCCTTGACGTCGCCTAAATTTGGCACTAAATTTAGACCCATCGACGCACAAAGGTCACTATGCCGTCTGTCACCAACATCAAGTCCATCTCCTACCTGAAAAGCCACGCGGCCCAGATTTCCGAAGACCTGGAGATGAACGGGAATCCGTTCTTCATCACCCAGAATGGCGAAGCCAGCATGGTGATCGAAAGCGTCAAACAGTTTCAGGAAAAGGAAGCGCTCATCGCTGCTTTGAAAATCATGGCCCTGGGTGAAAAAGACCGCTTGCAGGGCAAAGGCATTTCCGTTGCCGAGTCACGGGCGCAACTGGCGGCAGCTCGCCAACGCCGCAAGTAGTGGCCATCGTCATTCTTCCTGATGCGCAGGAAGACTTGCTCTCGCTTCAGGAGTACATGCTCGACAAGTGGAGCGAGGCCGACTGGCGCCATGCCGAAAACGAAATCTTCGAAAAGCTGGTGCGGGTTGACACAGGACTTTTGACTGGAGCACCCGTCCAGGAGCTTGCCGCCGTCGGCATCTTTGAGTACCAAAACGTCTTTACGTCGCACCACAAGCTGGTCTATCGGCGTCTCAATGGTGACGTCTATGTGTATGCCATGGCGGGTCATCGCCAGGATTTCCCGACACTCTTGATGAAGCGGTTGCTGAAAATCTGACCGGCACTCCCTGTGCCTCACACCCCAGTGGCACTGGCCGCTCTCTCGCCAGTCCCGGGGCGAGTCGCCCTCGGCGTGGCTTGGCGCAACGCCTGTGCCGTTCCCGGCCCGTGGGCGCGGCGCCGTTCTTCTTCAATTCCGCCGCGTCAGCGCCAACAGCACGATGCCCGCGATCACCAGCAGCGCGCCGACGATCTGCAGCCCGCTGAGCGTCTGGCCCAGCAGCAGCCAACCCATAACGATGGCGGCCACGGGTTCGATGTTGGCCGCGGGGGCGTTGCGCGCCATGTCCAGCCGCGGCATCAGCACAAACAGCGTGGAAAACGCCGCGCCGTAGAGCAGCGTCAGGCCCGCCAACCCGGCCCAGCCGGTGGTGTCGGCGGGCCAGTGCAGCGCGGTGCCCACATAGCCCTGCGCGCCGCCGCCCAAGCCGCCCGAGAGCGCCACGGCGCACGCCGCGCCCAGCATCAGCGTGACCAGCGACATGGTGCTGAAGCTGCGCAGCGCGCCCACCACGGCCTTGACGCGGTGGTCGGTGACCCACATGGCCAACGCAAACAGCACCGAGGCACTCAACGCCAGGGCCACGCCCAACCAGAAGGCGGCGCCGGTGTCGGTGATCTGCTGCAGCCGGCCCGGCACGTCCAGCGCCAGCACCAGCCCGCCAAAGATCAGCCCCATCAGGGCCGCGGCGCGCAGCGTGGGGCGCGGGCCGCCCAGCGCCCACGACACCAGCGCGTACAGCACCGGGTAGGCGTTGAAGGCCAGCAAGGCCAGCGCCACCGGAATGCGCGCCACGGCCGAATACAGGCACAGGCTTTGCAACGCAATCAGCACGGCCAGCCCCAGCAGCCAGCGGCCCTGGCCCGGCGGCGGGCGCAGCGGCACGCGCTGCCACAGCACCACGCCCAGCAGCGCCAGCGCGGTGATGCCCGATCGCATGAGCACGGCCGTGACCAGCCCGGTGCCGTGGTCAAACGCGACGCGTGCGGCGATGTGGTTGGCGCCAAACAGCACGCCCAGCACGAGGATGATGGCCAGCGCGGTGCGGCGGGGCAGGGGGGATGTCATGACGGGAGCCTACCGGAAATGCACGGGCCGCGCGGGCGGCGGCGGCGGGGTGGTGAAGCGCGCTTGAATACTATTGTTAGTGAAGCAAACTATGACCATTTGACGGGGACTATCGGCAGTTTTGGTTCAAATTTACTGCGTTTGACGCTGAAGAAGGCCTTGACGTTGCGCACGTTGGCGTCGCTGGTGAACAACCGCTGCGCCAGTGCCAGATAGCCGGGCATGTCGGGTGTCACCACCACCAGGCAGAAGTCGGGCCCGGGCGAGACGCGGTAGCACTGTTGCACGGCGTCGTCGGCGGCCACGCGGGCTTCAAAGGCGTCCAGCAGCTCGGCGCCCTGGCGGTCGAGCGTGACCTCGACCAGCGCGGTCAGGCCATGGCCCAGCAGCGGCGCGAGTTTGTCGGCGCTCAGGATGGCCACCTGCCGCTCGATCAGGCCGGCTTCGCGCAGGCGCTTGATGCGGCGCAGGCAGGTGGGCGGCGACACATGGGCGCGCGCGGCCAGCGCCTGGTTGCTGAGGGAGGCGTCGTGCTGGAGCAAATCCAGCAGGCGCAGATCGGTGGCGTCAGTGTCGATAGATTCTGAAATCATTCAAGTTATGGAATAAAAATTCAATTTCTCAATATAGTGGGTTTTTATTCCATGAATCAACTAATTTAGACAATTAATTTCTTTTCAAGATGCCTACAGTGATGTCACTTGTTCAAAAAGGACGTTTCTCATGTGTGGCATCGTCGGCGCAGTTTCCCAACGCAATATCGTTCCCATCCTCGTGCAGGGCCTGCAGCGGCTCGAATACCGGGGCTATGACTCCTGTGGCGTGGCGGTGTACGACCACGGCCTGAAACGGGCGCGCAGCACCTCGCGCGTGGCCGAGCTCATGGCGCAGGTGGAGGCCGACCACATCACCGGCACCACCGGCATCGCCCACACGCGCTGGGCCACGCACGGCGCGCCCGCGGTGCACAACGCGCACCCGCACTTCAGCCACGGGCCGGGCGATGACGCAGCTGCCAGGCCCGCGCGCGTGGCGCTGGTGCACAACGGCATCATCGAGAACCACGACGCCCTGCGCGCCGCCTTGCAGGCACGCGGCTACGTGTTTGCCAGCCAGACCGACACCGAAGTCATCTCGCACCTGATCGACAGCCTGTACGACGGTGACCTGTTCGACGCCGTGAAGGCCGCGCTGCGCCAGTTGCGTGGCGCCTATGCCATTGCCGTGTTCCACAAGGACGAGCCGCACCGCGTGGTGGGCGCACGCGCCGGCTCGCCGTTGATCCTGGGTGTGGGGGCCGCCGCCGAGGGCGCTTCAGGCCCGCAAGAGCTGTTTCTGGCCAGCGACGCCATGGCCCTGGCCGGCGTGACCGACCAGATCGTTTATCTGGAAGAAGGCGACGTGGTGGACCTGCAACTGGGCAAGTACTGGATCGTCGACCGCAACCACCAGCCTGTGCAGCGCCCCGTGAAAACCGTGCACGCCCACAGCGGCGCGGCCGAACTCGGCCCCTACCGCCATTACATGCAAAAAGAAATCTTCGAGCAGCCGCGCGCCATTGCCGACACGCTCGAAGGCGTGGTCGGCATCGTGCCCGAACTGTTTGGCGACCTGGCGTACCGGACCTTCAAGGACATCGACCGCGTGCTCATCCTCGCCTGCGGCACCAGCTATTACAGCGGCTGCACGGCCAAATTCTGGCTCGAAGGCATTGCCAAAATCCCCACCCAGGTGGAGGTGGCCAGTGAATACCGTTACCGCGATTCGGTGCCCGACCCGCGCACCCTGGTCGTCACCATCAGCCAGTCGGGCGAAACCGCCGACACCCTGGCCGCGCTGCGCCACGCGCAGGGCCTGGGCATGACGCACACGCTCACCATCTGCAACGTGGCCACCAGCGCCATGGTGCGCGAATGCAAGCTCGCGTACATCACCCGCGCCGGCGTGGAGATCGGCGTGGCGTCCACCAAGGCCTTCACCACCCAGTTGGCCGGCCTGTTCCTGCTGACGCTGGCGCTGGCCCAGGCCAAGGGCCGCCTGAGCGATGAAGAAGAAGCCCAGCACCTCAACGCCATGCGGCACCTGCCCGTGGCATTGGCCGCCGTGCTGGCACTGGAGCCGCAAATCATCAGCTGGGCCGAAGACTTTGCCCGCATGGAAAACGCGCTGTTCCTCGGGCGCGGCCTGCACTACCCGATTGCGCTGGAGGGCGCGCTCAAGCTCAAGGAAATCAGCTACATCCATGCCGAGGCCTACCCCGCGGGCGAGCTCAAACACGGCCCGCTGGCCCTGGTGACCAGCGCCATGCCCGTGGTCACCGTGGCGCCCAACGACGCCCTGCTTGAAAAACTCAAGAGCAACATGCAGGAAGTTCGCGCCCGCGGCGGCGTGCTCTACGTGCTGGCCGACGCCAACACCCAGATCGAAAGCGGCGAAGGCCTCCACGTCATCCGCATGCCCGAAAACTACGGCCCCCTGAGCCCGCTGCTGCACGTGGTGCCCCTGCAACTATTGGCCTACCACACCGCCTGTGCGCGCGGGACCGACGTGGACAAGCCGCGCAACCTGGCGAAGAGTGTGACGGTGGAGTGAGCGGGCGGTTGACAGTGCTGATCTGGATATATATCATGAGATATACCACCATCGGCAAAGGAGCTCCACATGCATCAGACTGCCAAGATATTTGCCACCGGCCGCAGTCAAGCGGTGCGCTTGCCGCTGGAGTTTCGCTTCGATGGGTCTGAAGTCTTCATTCACCGCGACCCCATCACGGGGGATGTGGTGCTGTCGCGCAAACCGACGGACTGGCAAGGCCTGCTGGACGTGGTGGCCCTGAACAGGGACGAAGATTTGCTGATCGAGCGCCGTCAAACCCATGCGCGGCGCGATCCCTTTGAAGGCGGGGGGCGATGAACCAGCGGTACATGCTGGACACCAATGTCGTGAGCCACGTCATGCAGGGGCGCGATGCCGGGTTGTTGGCGCGCTTGACGCAACTGCCGGTCGACCAGGTGGTGATCTCCAGCATCACGCTCGCCGAATTGGAATACGGCGTGCACCGCAAAGGGCAACCTGTGCGATTGCGCAATGCCCTGACCCAGGTGCTGCTTCGCATGGACGTGCTGCCTTGGGATGAGACGGTGGCCATGCGCTATGGCGAGTTTTGCGCCACGCTGGAAGCCCAGGGCATCAACCTCAGCGACTTTGACATGATGATCGCCGCCCATGCCGCCGCCGTCGACGCAACGCTCGTCAGCCGTGACAAGGCGTTTGCGCAGGTGACCGGGCAACGCTTGAAACTGGAAATTTGGTAGCGGCGCTACCTATGACCAAAGCCAGAATCTGTGCGCACATGCCGTGGAAAAACTCGCACATTTGGCACGTCGTCCGCTGTTGATCGATCCATCAACAAACCCCTGCGCCTCCCGGTCCGGTCGTTGCAGTCGCCGCAGGCGCGACCGGCCCCGCAGTTGACGCACCCGGTGCGGCCGGTTTCGTGCCCGGCAGCGGTGCCCACGCAGGCCGTTCGGTGGCTTGCGAATCCACAATCACCAGATAGCGGCCGGGCCACGGCACGGGGGTGCGGTCGGCCCGCAGGACCCACAGTGATCTCCCTCGGGCCCGTGCCTGCTCGTAGTCGGCATCGAGCACGCCGTAGCGGTCCAGAAAAACATTCAGCGTGGCCGCGATGCGGATGCAGCCCTTCGATTCGGGCCGCCCCAGGCGTGGCTCCAGGGTGTCGGGGTCGGTGGCGTGCATCTGGAGGCGCATGGTGCTTTGGCCGCCCGCACCCCAGCCGCGCTCGGCCTGCGTCCAGCCAAAGTCAAACACCCGCATGCCACGTTCGCCGTAACCGCGGATGTGGTTCTGGTTGTAGGTGCCTTCGGACCGGAAGTCCGGGTTGTCCAGGCTGTGGGCAAACACGCCCACCGGGGTTCTGAAATGGTCGAACGAGCCTACCCGCCCCGTGGACACGGGGGACGCACCCAGCCAGAACCAGCCTTTTTCAGAGGTGCGCAGCACCACGAAAGCCGCCTGCACCTGCACGTTGCGGTCCACCAGCACCAGGGTTTGCATGGGGAGGTCGGCCAGTCCGGCGGCGGCCAGTGCGGTGTCCAGCAGCGCGAGGTAGCGTTGCTGTGCTTGCGCGGGCACGTCCAGCCGGCGGTCCACCTCCAGCGCAAACTTTTCACGCCACTGCGGGGGCACGTCATCGGTCGCCGCTGCAAGGCTGGCCAAGGCCCACAGCAACACGGCCAGACCGCAGGTCCGAACGAGTGAGCGCATGGCGCGACCGGGTGGGTGTGTCATGTGGAAGGGACGGCGTTGCGTGGCATGGAGGTTGGCGCCGGGGTTGGCTTGCCCAGCATCATGCCATTCGGGTGTAGGCTTGTGCGATGAGCCAAACCACCGCCCCCACATGGCTGCCCGATCCGGCGCAGGGCAGCGCCGAGGGCCGCTCCGATCTGGCGCTGCGCCGGGTTGCCATCGACACCTACCGCGAAAACGTGGCCTACCTCAACCGAAACTGTTCGGTGTACCGGGCCGAGGGGTTTCAGGCCTTGTCCAAGGTCGCGGTCCAGGCCAATGGACGCCGCATTCTGGCCACGCTGAATGTGGTCGATGATGCCGCCATCGTCGATTGCGGTGAACTGGGGTTGTCCGAAGACGCCTTTGCCCAACTGGGCGTGGCCGACGGCCACACCGTTTCGGTGTCGCAGGCCGAACCCCCGGCGTCGATGGGGGCACTGCGCCGCAAGATCGGCGGCGAACGGCTGGACAAGGACGACTTTCGGGCCATCGTGCACGACATCGCGCAGCACCACTACTCCAAGATCGAGTTGACCGCCTTTCTGATGGCCACCAACCGAGGCGAGATGGACCGTGAGGAGATTTACTTTCTGACCGACGCCATGGTGGCCAGCGGGCGCCGGCTTGACTGGCACGAGCCTCTGGTGGTGGACAAGCACTGTATTGGCGGGATCCCTGGCAACCGGACCTCCATGCTGGTGGTGCCCATCGTGGCGGCCCACGGCATGTTGTGCCCCAAGACCTCGTCGCGCGCCATCACCTCGCCGGCCGGCACAGCGGACACCATGGAGGTGCTGGCCAATGTGGAGCTGCCGTTTGACACGCTGTCAAACATCGTGCGCGAACACCGTGGCTGCCTGGCCTGGGGCGGCACGGCCAACCTGTCACCGGCCGACGACGTGTTGATTGCGGTGGAGCGGCCGCTGTCGCTCGATTCGCCAGCCCAGATGGTGGCCTCCATCCTGTCCAAGAAAATCGCCGCTGGCTCCACGCACCTGGTGCTCGACATCCCGATTGGCCCCACGGCCAAGGTGCGTTCCATGCCCGAGGCCCAGCGCCTGCGCCGCCTGTTCGAGTACGTGGCGGCGCGTCTGCAGCTTTCGCTGGACGTGGTGATCACCGACGGGCGCCAGCCCGTGGGCTCGGGCGTTGGCCCGGTGCTGGAGGCGCGTGACGTGATGCGGGTGCTGGAGAACGACCCGCAAGCCCCCATGGACCTGCGGCAAAAGGCCCTGCGGCTGGCGGGTCGGCTGATCGAATGCGACCCCGACGTGCGCGGCGGCGACGGGTACGCGATCGCGCGCGACATCCTGGATTCGGGTCGCGCCCTCGCGCGCATGAACGCCATCATCGAAGCGCAGGGTTCGCACGGGTTTGACCATCAGCATCCCCGGCTCGGTCGGTTGACGTTCGAAGTTTTTGCGCAAACCGCGGGGGTGGTGACCGGCATCGACAATCTGCAGATTGCACGGGTGGCGCGCCTGGCCGGTGCGCCCACGGTGCAAGGGGCCGGGGTTGATCTGCTGCGCAAGCTGGGCGAGGCGGTGACGGTGGGCGATGTGCTTTACCGCGTGCACGCCGAATTCCAGACCGACCTCTCGTTCGCGCGTCAACTCTGCGGCAAGTTTGGTGGCTACAGCATCGGCCGGGTCGAGGACCTGCCTCATGTGTTTGTGGAGTTTTGATGCGCGCCACACCCCTGCTGCTTTATTTTGAGGACGAGACCGAAGCCGCCTTGCGCCTGGCCCGTGCGGCAGGATTGACGCCTGCCGCCATCGAGCGGCACCGCTTTCCCGATGGCGAACTCAAACTGCGGTTGCCGCCGGCACTGCCAGCGCGCGGGGTGCTATGGCGCTCGCTCGACCAGCCCAATGAAAAACTGATTGAACTGCTGCTGGCCGCCCGCACCGCGCGCGAACTGGGCGTGCAACACTTGACGCTGGTCGCGCCCTACCTGGCCTACATGCGCCAGGACATGGCGTTTCGCGCCGGCGAGGCGGTCAGTCAGCGCATCGTCGGGCCGTTTCTGGCGTCGCTGTTTGATGCCATCGTCACCGTGGACCCGCATTTGCATCGCACCGCCACTTTGGCCGAAGCGGTGCCGGTGCGCCAGGCCGTGGTGCTCAGCGGCGCGCCGCTCTTGGGCGACTGGGTGGTGCAGCACCGGGACCGCCCGCTGCTGATGGGGCCGGACGGCGAGTCGGCGCAGTGGGTGGCCCAGGCCGCCGCGCGCCATGGCCTGGACCATGCCGTGTGCCAGAAGGTGCGGCACGGCGACCGGGCGGTGGACATCGTGTTGCCCGCCGTCAACGTGCGCGGCCGCGCCGTGGTGCTGCTCGACGACGTGGCCAGCAGCGGGCGCACCGTGGCGCGGGCGGCGCAACTGCTGTGCGAGGCCGGAGCGGCTTCGGTGGACGTGGCCGTGACGCATGCGCTGTTTGCGGGGGATGCGCTGCAGGTGATCCGGGACGCCGGGGTCGCCCATGTGTGGAGCACCGATTGCATTGCGCACCCGAGCAACGTCGTCAGCGTCGCACCGCTGGTGGCCATGGCGTTGCAATCCATTCTGGAAGGCGGGGCCGCATGAGCCGCCGACGGATGCCCCTGCGTTTTGCCGCGGTGGCGGGCCTGCTGGCCGTGCTGATGGCCTGCACCGAAGCGCCAAGAAACAACGTGCTCGTCGCCGTCGAGGGCAACGGGGCCGATGGCGCCGCCGCCGTGGTGGTCATGGATTTTCGCCAGCCCATGCCGCTGGACCCGCTGCCCGAGGGTTGGCGGCATCGCACGTTTTTCCGCACCGACCCGATGCAGATCAGCTTTGGGCCGAAGCAGGGGCGCCCGGCCATCCGTCTGGCCACCGAGCACGGTGGCTCCATGCTGTACCGGTTCACGGATATCGCGCTCGACAAGTACCCGTTGCTGGCCTGGGGCTGGCTGGTGGAGCAGCCCATCGTCAGCGACATCGACGAGACCACCCGGGCGGGCGACGATCATCCGGCGCGGCTGTACCTGAAGTTTCGCGCGGCCGACGGCCAAACCCGTGCGATGGAGATCATCTGGGGCAACCGAGCCCTGCACACGGGCGACTGGAAGTATCTGGAGTCGTTCTGGCGCCGCAGCCGCTTCCCGCACTACGTGGCCCGCGGCGGCAACGAGAACGCAGGGCGCTGGCATGACGAGCGGGTCGATCTGCGCGCGCTGTACCAGCAGCAATGGGGCAACCCGCAAGGCGTGAGCCTGCTGGAGGTGGCCCTGTTTTGCGACACCGACGCGACCGGGGCCCGGAGCGTCGCGTACTTTTCCGGCGTGCGCGTCGAGCGCGGTCAGTAGGTGATGGATTACCTGGCGGGCTGGATGTCGGTCACGATCATCTTCCCGTGATCGTCCATTACCATGAATCGCACCTTGTCACCGACCTGAACCTTGTCCAGCATGGATTTGTCCTTGGCCACGAAGACCATGGTCATGCCGGGCATGTCCATGTGCTTGATGTCGCCATGCCGCAGGGTGATCTTTCCGGCTTCCTTGTCCACTTTGCGCACCTCGCCGTCGGTCATGGAAGGCGCTTCGGCCATGCCCATTTTTCCCGGCACCATCGGCGTTTGAGCGAAGGCCGGTGCGGCGGCCCAGAGGGCGACAAAAATCGTGGTGGCCGCCATGGCGGGGTGAAGTCGTTTCATGAGGGAGTCCTTGGTCAGCGGTTTTGAACAGATGGAGAAGTGAAGGGTGAATGCATTACCGTGTGTGCACCTTGACCTGGCCTTTCATGCCGGCGTCGTAATGGCCGGGAACCAGGCAGGCAAAGTCAACCGGCCCGGCCTTGGTGAACTTCCAGATCACTTCGCCTTGCTTGCCGGGGGCCAGCGAGACTTTGTTGGGCTCGTCATGTTCCATATCGGGAAACTTCTTCATCACTTCGTAGTGTTCTTTCAGTTCTTCGGGGGTGCCCAGGCTGAATTCGTGCTTCAGCTGACCAGCGTTTTTCAGCACAAACCGGATGGTTTCCCCTTTTCTGGCGGAAATGTTCGACGGCGTGAAACGCATCTGGTCGCTCATTTCGACCTGAACCGTGCGCGTCACCTGGGAAGCCACGCCGGGTTGTCCGATGGGCGACGCGTCATGTCCGCCAGCGTGCTTTCCGGAGGCGGTTGCCACTGAAGAAGCTGCAAGCAGGATTGAAAAAATCAATGCGGGAATTCGGGTCTGGGTCGATTTCATCAGATGAGTTCCTGAAGTTGGGTGACGTGATGGGACGGATGCGAAAAAGGGACGGCCTCAGTGGCTTGCGTGGGAAGACGGTTTGCGCGCATTCAAAATGGTTTCTGTCGGCTTCGTTGGCGGCGCGAGCGCATTGGCCCTGTGGTCATCGGGAGCGGTTCGCGCGGGGGTTGCAAGAGGGCCCGTGTATTCCCGTGCCACGGTGCCCGGCGGAAACTTGTAGGGCCCGGGGTCGCTGTAGTCGCCCGGTTTCTGGTCTTGTCTGACCTTGAAGACGCTGAACATGCCGCCCATCTCCAGTGGGCCGAACTGGCCGGTGCCGGTCATCATGGGGGCGGTGTTGTCGGGGATCGGCATTGGCATGGCGCCCATGTCGGCCATGCCACGCTCGCCCATCAGCATGTAATCGGGGGCGACTTTCTGGATTTTCCGTATCAGGCCGCGGTGGTCCACGCCGATCATGGTGGGCACGGCATGGCCCATGGCGTTCATGGTGTGATGGCTCTTGTGGCAATGCATGGCCCAGTCGCCTTCCTCGTCGGCGATCAGTTCAATCTGCCGCATCTGCCCCACTGCCACGTCGGTGGTGACCTCGTACCAGCGCGTGCCGGGCGGGGTCGGGCCGCCATCGGTGCCAGTGACAAGAAATTCATGGCCATGCAGGTGGATCGGGTGGTTGGTCATGGTGAGGTTGCCAATGCGGATGCGGACGCGGTCGTTCTTGCGGACGTTCAAGGTGTCGATTCCAGGGAACACCCGGCTGTTCCAGCACCAGATGTTGAAATCGGTCATGGTGTTGACCTTGGGCGTTTTGGTTCCAGGTTCCACGTCGAAGGCATTGAGCAGAAAGCAGAAATCCCGGTCCACATCGCTGATGTGCGGATGCCGGGCTTTGGGGTGGGTGACCCACATGCCCATCATGCCCATCGCCATTTGAACCATTTCATCGGCGTGCGGGTGGTACATGAAGGTGCCCGGGCGGCGCGCCTCGAACTCGTACACAAAGGTCTTGCCCACGGGGATGGCCGGCTGGTTGAGTCCGCCGACCCCGTCCATGCCGCTGGGCAGGCGCTGTCCATGCCAGTGGATGGTGGTGTGTTCGGGCAGCTTGTTGGTGACGAAAATCCGGACGCGATCGCCTTCCACCACTTCAATGGTCGGGCCGGGACTCTGACCGTTGTAACCCCACAGGTTGACCTTGAAGCCGGGGGTCACTTCGCGCACGATTGGCTCGGCGATCAGGTGGAATTCCTTGACGCCGTTGTTCATGCGCCAAGGCAGGGTCCAGCCGTTGAGCGTGACGACCGGGTTGTACGGGCGCCCCGTGGTCGGAATCAGCGGCGGTGCCGTTTCAACCGAAGTCTGGATGACCGGCTCCGGTAGCGCGGCCAATGCCGAGCGCGCCACGGACAGTCCGGCGACCGTTGCCGCGGCGCCCGCGAAAAACTGTCGTCTTGAGTGGGGGAGATTCATCAGAGGTTCCTTGTTCTGTCAATGGCCAGCGGCGGCGCTGGCATTCCCGCCACCCCCACTACCCAGTGACACAAAGCTTTCGGGGGTGCCGCCTTGCAGCACCCATTGCAGATCGGTCTCGGCGATCCAGTAGTCGCGCTGGGCGCCGATGGCATCGACGGTTGCCTGCGACTGGTTGCGGACCTCGCCCAGCAGATCCCATACGCTCTTGAGCATCCCGTTGTAGTGCAGCACCGTTTCTTCGGTGATGAATTCGCGTACCTTCAGCACCTCGTCACGGGCGCCGCTGGCCAGCGCGTGGCTGGTCTGATAGGCGTCCCATGCCAGCGCCAGATTGGCCTGGTTGTGCATTCGTTCGGTGCGCGACAGCTGGGCCTGCACCTGTGCAATACGTTGCTGCCATTCGCCCGGCACCAGTGCCTGCGCGGGCACTGCGGGGAGTTGGTCGGCAAGCGCCACGTCGGCGTGAACCCCCGTCAATCGCAAGGTCTTGAGCAGGCGCGCCTGCGCCTGTGTGGCGGCATATTGCGCACGCCGCAGATTCGCCTGCGCGGAAGACCGCGCCAGTTGCACCTGCGTCTGTTGCAGCGCGCTCCAGTTGCCCACGCGCACCATGCGCTCACCCAGTTCGGCGGCGGCTTCGGTGGCTTCCAGTGCTTGGCGATGGTGTTGCAAAACCTGTCGCGCCGCGACCGCCTCCAGCCAGGCGGTTTTGCTCTGCGCGGTCACGGCCAGAACGTCATCGATGCCGTCGACGATGCGCAGCAGACGCGGGTCCAGCTTCGGCCACTGACCGGACGCGATGAGTTCAGCATTTGCTGGCCCGAGCCGCAACAGCGGCATGACCAGATCCGGGTGCGCGATCCAGGCCTGGCGAATGGCTTCGCCGGAAGTCCGTAACGCGAGGCTCTCGGGTGGCAACTGGGGGTTGGGGGCCGGTGGCAGGTTGTTTTTCTCCCACTGGAGAACATCGGCGTGGCCACGCGGGTGCTGGCCCACGGCGTCGTTGGCGCCGCGCCAGCTCAGGTCTCCGGTTGCCGGTGTGGTCTGTGCGGGCAAGGAAAAAGGCAGCGCCGCCAAGCCGACCATCAAGGCCTGCCAGACGATCCGTGGAGGACATAGAAAACTCACTGCATTGGCTCCTTTGATGTGAATCAAGCGAACCGGAGTTTGCAGGGGTGACGCCGTCGGTAAGCTGTCGGGCACATTACAAAGTTGTCAGCTTCGGTTGCGCAAGGCTGCCAGGGACGAAAATCGAAGGCAGGAGACGCACTGTGAAAATTCTGATCGTCGAAGATGAACCCAAAACAGGTGATTACCTGCGCCAGGGGTTGCGTGAGGCGGGGTTTGTGGTCGAATTGGCCACCGATGGCATCGACGGACTGCACCACGCCCTTGAGGGTGACCACGACCTGGTGATTCTGGACGTCATGCTCCCGGGCATGGACGGCTGGCAAGTTCTGAAAAGCCTTCGCGAGCGCGGGCGCGAAGTGCCGGTGCTGTTTTTGACGGCGCGCGATCAGGTGGACGACCGCGTCAGGGGCCTGGAGTTGGGCGCCGACGATTACCTGGTCAAGCCGTTTTCGTTCTCCGAACTGCTGGCCCGGGTGCGCACCATCCTGCGGCGCGGTCGAACGGGCATTGAGGTCACCACCCTGAAGGTTGCCGATCTGGAGCTCGACCTGCTGCGCCGCCGCGTCACCCGGGCCGGGCGCCGGATTGACCTGACGGCCAAGGAGTTTGGCCTGCTGGAGTTGCTGATGCGCCGGCAGGGGGAGGTCTTGCCCCGCTCGCTGATCGCATCCCAGGTGTGGGACATGAACTTCGACAGCGACACCAATGTGATCGAGGTCGCGATCCGGCGGCTGCGGGCCAAGATGGACGAGGGCTTTGAATCGCGCTTGTTGCAGACAGTGCGGGGCATGGGCTACGTGCTGGAACTGCCGGAATCCCGCTGATGCTGGCACGCCTGACGCTGACGGCGCGGTTGACCGTTTTCTACACGCTGGTGTCGGCCGTGGTTTTGTCGGGCCTGGGCGTGTTGATGGCGCTGGCAACCCACCGGCACTTCATTGATCTTGATCGCATTTACCTGCAAGACAAAGCCCAGTTGGTTCAGAAGTTCATCACGGAAACACCGCAGGCGCAATTGCTGGTTTCGCGATTGGATGAGTTGCGGGAAAGCCATCACGACCTGCACCTCCAGTTGAGGCGTGGCGATGGCGAGACCGTGTACGGCGGCGAGGACATTTTGTTTCCAGACGGGCTGGCTGCGTCCGAGACCTCGACCACCCCCTTCGACTGGCGTGATGGCACCCGGCAGTTGCGCGGGATCAGCCTGGAGCTGGACGGGCCGATGGCACCGGGAAGCCTGGTCAACGAGGGGCAAAAAATGCGCCTGCTGATTGCGCTGGACACGCTGCACCACACGCACTTCATGGCCGACCTGCTCCAGACGCTGGTGCTTTATCTGTTGGCGGCCACCCTGCTCAGCGGGATGCTGGGTTGGTGGGCCGCACGCAGCGGGCTGGCGCCCTTGCGCATCATGAAGGAGCGCGCCATGGTGGTGACCGCGCACAAGCTCGACCAGCGCATGCCGGTCGATGCCGTTCCCGTGGAGATGGCCGATCTGGCCCAGAGTCTCAACACCATGCTGGAGCGGCTGGAAACGGATTTCTCCCGGCTGCTGGAGTTCTCCGGTGACCTGGCGCATGAACTGAGAACGCCCATCAGCAATTTGTTGACGCAGACTCAGGTGTCGTTGGCGCAACAGCGTGATGCCGCAGCCTACCGGGAGATTCTTGCCTCCAACGCCGAGGAGTTCCAGCGGCTGGCGCGCATGGTGTCCGACATGCTGTTTCTGGCCAAGGCCGAACACGGGCTGGCGTTGCCGCACCGGGAGGCCATTTCATTGGAACGCGAAGTACAGGCCTTGTTCGATTTCTATGACGCCGTGGCCGACGAGAAGGGCGTCCACCTGCGCCTGAGCGGCCGCGCCAATGTGGCGGGCGATCACCTGATGATCCGGCGGGCCATCAGCAACCTGTTGTCGAATGCGGTGCGGCATGCGCCCGCGGAATCGGCGGTCGAGGTCACGATTGCGCAGGTCGAAGGCGCGACGGCCTTGTGCGTGTCCAATGCGGGGGCGCCGATCGACGGCGCCCAACTGCCCCGGTTGTTCGACCGGTTTTATCGGGTGGACAAGTCGCGTGCGCATCCGGAATCGGACGGCACGGGTCTGGGGCTGTCCATTACCCGGGCCATCATGATGGCGCACGGCGGCACGGCATCGGTTTCATCCGGGAACGGACGAATCACTTTTTGCTTGCGATTTTCCGGACAAAGCGGGAGGGCGCAAGCCACCTTCGACCTCTGAGGGACCGGTCGTCAGCGCGCCGTGATCATCCGCGAACCCAGCGCGAACACCGAGTTGGGCACGTCGCGCGGAATGCGCGGGGCCGGGGGCTTGGCGTAAACCGCATGCTTGGCCTTGGCGGGCGCGGCGTCCACGCTGACCCCTTTGGCCAGCTGTTCGTTCACCAGACTGCGCAGTGAAATACCTTGCAGGTGGACCATCATGCGGGCGTTCAGGGCGGCCCACAGGTCGGCCGTCATGGAGAGGTCGCCCAGCGCTGCTTCGGATTCGGCCGCTTCACGGGTATGGGATGGGCCACCGGGCTGTTCGATGGCGGCAATGATGTCGGCCACCGAGATGGTTTCAGCATTGCGCCCCAGCGAATAGCCGCCGCCGGGGCCGCGGGTGCTTTCCACCAGGCCGCTGCGGCGCAGTTTGCTGAACATCTGCTCCAGATAGGACACCGAAACCTTTTGCCGGGCGCTGATGGCGGCCAGCGCCACGGGGCCGCTGCGCGCGCGCAGCGCGATGTCCAGCATGGCGGCCACTGCAAAGCGGCCTTGGGTGGTCAGTCGCATGAAATTCTCCTCAAGCGTCAGGGTGAAACAAATGCATCGGGTGCTTCTGCATATTGCACCGGATGCGCCAATCTTCAATGTACGGTAGCCAACACTTCGAGTAAATTCGTATTTAAAAGTTTTTTACTTCGAAAAAACCGAATAATTAAACGCCATGCGGCAATTGGAGCCATGATGAACTACAAACACCTTCACTACTTTTGGGTGACGGCCCGGGCAGGCGGCATCATGCGGGCGGGTGAGCAGCTGCACACCACGCCCCAAACGCTGTCCGGACAGATCAAGTTATTGGAAGACTCCCTGGGGCACCGTTTGTTCCGCAAAAGTGGCCGCCAGCTGGCATTGACCGAAGAGGGGCGCGTGGCGCTGGGCTATGCCGACGAGATCTTCGCGCTGGGTACCGAGCTCGAGAGCGCCGTCAAACAGGCGGGCGGGGACCGTCGTGCGCTGGAGTTCCGCGTGGGTGTGGCCGATTCGGTGGCCAAGTCGGTCGCGTACCGGCTGCTTGAGCCTGCGCTCCAGATGACAGAGCCCGTGCGCATGATCGGCCACGAAGGCAAGTTGCCCGATCTGCTGGCCCAACTGGCCGTGCACCGGCTCGATCTGGTGATCGCCGACGAACCCATGCCCCGGCGCATGAGTGTCAAGGCGTTCAACCACCCGCTGGGGTCCAGCCCGGTGAGCTTCCTGTGTGCGCCTTCACTGCGCGCGGCGATCCAGGGGCCGTTCCCGCAATGCCTGAACGGCGTGCCCATGCTGATCCAGGGCGCGGCATCGTCGGTGCGCCAGCAGTTCGAGAGCTGGCTCACGCGGCACAACCTGCATCCACGCATCGTGGGTGAATTCGACGACGGCGCCCTCATGAACGCCTTTGGCCGCGAAGGCCGTGGCGTCTTCATGGCGCCGCGCGTTCTGGAGGCCGAGGTCGAGGCGCACTATGGCGTCAGCGTGATCGGCCGCAGCGACGAGCTGGTGGAGCATTTCCATGCCATCTCGGTCGAGCGGCGCATCAAACATCCTTGCGTGGTGGCCATC
Organism: Betaproteobacteria bacterium HGW-Betaproteobacteria-3; assembly: GCA_002842205.1. Classification (GTDB taxonomy): domain Bacteria; phylum Pseudomonadota; class Gammaproteobacteria; order Burkholderiales; family Burkholderiaceae_C; genus PHCI01. The sequence continues at coordinate 207,482 of PHCI01000001.1, forward strand.
ACACAGGCCGCGCGCGGGCGGCTGTTCGGAATCGCGTGAGGGGGTGCTGGAGCCGATCTGAATCCGAATTGCTACCAATAGTGAAGCGTCATGTCGCCATTTCGCGGGGGCTGAAGGCCGATTTTTTACAAATACCCGGCCCATGGCGGCAACGGCCTGCCTTCCATCGCGCGCTACCTCCACCACCACACAGCGCGTCACCACTGGCGGCGCCTCGCCGATGGGAAACGCGAGTTTGCGTTCGCGCAGGGCCACGTCGGCGGCGGTCACGCGGTCGAAGCGGCGCAGGGGTCGTTCCAGGATTCGTCGGCGATCTGCTCGACAAGGCGCCCCGGGTCGCTGATGTGGCGCTGGCAATCACGTACGCCGCACGCGCATCGCCCGGATCGGTTAGAAACGGGCTTCACCAGATTGACGGGAACCCCTTCCATGACCCTCCAGTTGTACGCCTTCGACACCCCCAACGGCCGCAAGATCAGTGTGGCCCTGGAGGAGATGAACCTGCCCTACACCGTGCACGTGGTGCACATCGGCAAGGACGAGCAGTTCGCGCCCGATTTCCTCAAGATCAGCCCCAACAACAAGATCCCGGCCATCGTGGACCCCGACGGCCCGGGTGGCCAGCCGATCAGCGTGTTCGAGTCGGGCGCGATCCTGCTGTACCTGGGTGAAAAGACCGGCCAGTTTCTGCCCCGGGACCTGCGCGCGCGCGTGCCGGTGCTCGAATGGCTGATGTTCCAGATGGGCGGCTTCGGGCCCATGCCCGGCCAGGTGCACCACTTCCTGACGCTCCAGGACGAGGCCGACCAGCGCTACGGCCTGGCACGGTTTTCCACCGAGACGCGGCGGCTCTATGGCGTGATGGACCGGCGTCTGGCCAGGCACGAGTTTTTTGCCGGCGAACTGTCGGTGGCCGACTTCGCCATCCTCGGCTGGGCCTGGCGCCACGCCCGCCACCGCGTGGACCTGGCCGAGTTTCCCAACGTTCAGCGCTGGTACGAGGCCATGATGGCGCGCCCCGCCGTGCAGCGCGGGTTTGCGGTGCCGCTCGGCTGATCAGCCCTCGACCGCGCGCCCGATCTCGGGCCAGCGCGTGTGCAGGACCACCCAGGCCACCAGGCCGATGCACATCATCAGCAGCGAGGCCAGGGCCAGCAGGACGGTCGAATGCATGATCAGCGGGGCAATCACGCCGGCCACCAGCCCGTTGGCGGTGGAGCCGATGAAGGCCTGCAACGACGAGGCCATGCCACGCCGCTCGGGGTGCAGGTCCAGCACCAGCAAGGTGACCACGGGCACCATCAGCGCCCAGCCGAACGCAAACACCGCCACCGGCAGCAGCGACCAGCCTGCGTGCGCCTTGAACAAAAGATTGGCCGCCAGATTCAGCAGCGACACCGACAGCATGATCACAAAGCCGTGGCGGATCTGGCGCTTGGGCGCGATCTTGCCGGCCATGCGCCCGCTGACCCACGCCCCCAGCATGATGCCGCTGATGGTCAGCACAAAGAACCAGAAGAACTGCGTGGGCGCCAGGCCCAGGTGGTCGCCCAGAAACGCGGGCGCGGCCAGCACGTAGAGAAACATGCCGTTGAACGGCACGCCGCTGGCCAGCGCCAGCAGCAGAAAGCGCGGGTTTGAGCCCAGTTGCCAGTAGCCGCGCAACAGGTGCGGCACATTGAAGGGCTGGCGCTGCGAAACGTGCAGTGTCTCGGGCAGCAGCCTGAAGTTGGCCGCCCACAGCAGCACGCCCACGCCGGTCAAAAACCAGAAGATGCTGTGCCAGCCGGTGTGCACGAACAGCCAGCCGCCGATGATGGGCGCGATGGCCGGGGCCACGCCAAAGTAGATCGTCACCTGGCTCATGACCTTTTGCGCCTGCGCGGGCGGGAACATGTCGCGGATGACCGCGCGCGACACCACGATGCCCGCGCCCGTGGACAGCCCCTGCAGCGCCCGGAAGAACACCAGCTGCCCGATGCTATGCGACAGCGCGCAGCCGGCCGAGGCCAGCGTGAACGCCGCGATGCCCCACAGCACCACGGGGCGGCGGCCGATGCTGTCGGACAGCGCGCCGTGAAACAGGTTCATGAAGGCAAAGCCGAACAGGTAGGCCGACAGCGTCTGCTGCATCTCCACCGGCGTGGCGCCCAGCGACCGCGCAATGCCCGAGAACGCCGGGAGGTAGGTGTCAATGGAGAAAGGCCCGAGCATGCCGAGCACGGCCAGCAAAACGGCCAGGGCCCAGCGTGGGGCGCGCCAGAGGGTGTCGGCGTCGGGGTTCATCGTGGGGCAGCGGGAAAAAGGTTGGACCGGGAGTTTCAGGCGGCCGTCAGTTGCACATGGCGGCCAAACTGTTCGGCCAGAAACGATTCTCCACGCTCCAGAATGAAATAACGGAAGGCTTCGGCCGCTGGCGACAGCAGCTTGGACAGCGTGTGTACCACGTTCCAGGCCCGCACGACGGGGGCGCCGTCCACGTCCAGCACGGCGATCAGGTGGTTGTCCAGTTCCAGTCCCAGCGTGTGCAGCGACAGAAAGCTCAGGCCCATGCCCGCCATCACCGCCTGCTTGATGGTTTCGTTGCTGTCGGTCTCCATGGCCACGCGCAGCTGGGGGTACGCCGGGCCCAGGAATTTCTCCATGGCGGCGCGGGTGCCCGAGCCAGTTTCGCGCGTGATGAAACCGTAGGGCAGCAGCGATTCGACCGGGTTGTGGGGGCGCCGCAGCAACGGGTGATCGACCGGCGCCACAAACACATGCGGGTGGGCCGCGAAGGGCTCGGCGCGCGTGGCGAGTTCCTTGGGCGGGCGGCCCATGATGGCGATGTCCACCTCGTTGGCGTGCAGCATCTTCACGAGCTGCTCGCGGTTGCCGATGGCCAGCCGCACCTCGATGCCGCCGTGCTCCGTGCGGAACTGCGTCAGCAGCCGAGGCAGAAAGTACTTGGCGGTGCTGACCATGCCGATGGTCAGCGTGCCGACTTCCAGCCGCTGCAGTCGCGCGGCAGCGTCCTCGGCGTCCTTGAGCGTGGCGAGGATCTTGCGCGCATAGACCAGCATGTATTCGCCCACCGTGGTCAACGCCACCTGGCGCCCGCTGCGCTCGAACAGCGGCAGCCCCACGTGGCCTTCCAGCTCCTTGACCTGCATGGTCACGGCCGGCGGCGTCAGGTGCAGCGCGGCCGCCGCCTTGGCAAAGCTCAGGTGGCGCGCCACCTCGTTGAACACGCGAAGTTGGCGAAAGGTGGCATTCTTCATTCAGTAAAACCTGAAGTTAAAACAAACAAATTGTGAATTTACCTTATTTGAATGCGATCTTACAGTGGGTTCATCGACCTCTCCACCCCCTTGACCGGAGCCCTCCCGATGAGCGAATCCACCCAGATCACCGACGCCAAAAAGCGTTACAGCGCAGGCGTCCTGAAGTACAAGCAGATGGGCTACTGGATGCCCGATTACGCCCCCAGGGACACCGACACCCTGTGCCTGTTCCGCATCACGCCGCAGGAGGGGGTGGACCCGGAGGAAGCCGCCGCCGCCGTGGCCGGCGAGTCGTCCACCGCCACCTGGACCGTGGTCTGGACCGACCGCCTGACCGCCTGCGACAGCTACCGCGCCAAGGCCTACAAGGTGGAGCCGGTGCCCGGGCGGCCCGGTGAGTACTTTGCCTGGGTGGCCTACGACCTGATCCTGTTCGAAGAGGGTTCCATCGCCAACATGACGGCCAGCCTGATCGGCAACGTCTTCAGCTTCAAGCCGCTCAAGGCGGCCCGGCTCGAAGACATCCGAATCCCCGTGGCCTACGTGAAAACCTTCAAGGGCCCGCCCACCGGCCTGGTGGTCGAGCGCGAGCGGCTCGACAAGTTCGGCCGCCCGTTGCTGGGCGCCACCACCAAACCCAAGCTCGGCCTGAGTGGCCGCAACTACGGCCGCGTGGTGTACGAGGGCCTCAAGGGCGGGCTCGATTTCATGAAGGACGACGAGAACATCAACAGCCAGCCCTTCATGCACTGGCGTGACCGCTTTCTGTACGTGATGGACGCCGTCAACAAGGCCAGCGCGGCCACCGGCGAGGTCAAGGGCAGTTACCTCAACATCACCGCCGGCACCATGGAGGCCATGTACGAGCGCGCCGAACTGGCCAAGGAACTGGGTTCGGTGATCGTCATGGTGGACCTGGTGATCGGCTGGACCGCCATCCAGAGCATGGCCGAATGGTGCCGCCGCAACGACATGATCATGCACATGCACCGCGCTGGCCACGGCACCTACACGCGGCAGAAGAACCATGGCGTGAGCTTCCGCGTGATCGCCAAGTGGCTGCGGCTGGCCGGCTGCGACCACCTGCACACCGGCACCGCGGTGGGCAAGCTCGAAGGCGACCCGCTGACCGTGCAGGGCTACTACAACGTCTGCCGCGACAGCCACACCCGGACCGACCTGCCGCGCGGCCTGTTCTTTGACATGGACTGGGCCGACACCAAAAAGGTCATGCCCGTGGCCTCGGGCGGCATCCACGCCGGGCAGATGCACCAGTTGCTCGACCTGTTTGGCGACGACGTGATCCTGCAGTTTGGAGGCGGCACCATCGGCCATCCGCAGGGCATCCAGGCCGGTGCCGTGGCCAACCGCGTGGCGCTGGAGAGCATGGTCAAGGCGCGCAACGAGGGCCGCAACATCCTGGAAGAAGGCCCGGCCATCCTCAGGCAGGCGGCGCAGACCTGCGGCCCGCTCAAGGCCGCGCTCGACACCTGGGGCGAGATCAGCTTCAACTACCAGAGCACCGACACATCCGACTACGCCGTCACACCGCTTGTGGCCTGAGGAGAACCACCATGATGACCAACCCCACCGGCCGCATCACCCAGGGCCAGTTCAGCTTTCTGCCCGACCTGAGCGACGCCGAGATCACGCTGCAGATCGACTACGGCCTGCGCCGCGGCTACGCCTGGAGCGTTGAATACACCGACGACCCGCACCCGCGCAACACCTACTGGGAGATGTACGGCATGCCGATGTTCGACCTGCAGGACGCCGCCGGCGTGCTGATGGAAGTCAACGCCTGCCGCCAGGCTTTCCCCCGGCACTACATCCGCCTGATGGCCTTTGACTCGACGCGCAACGTCGAGACCATCGCCATGAGCTTCATCGTCAACCGCCCCCGGACCGAGCCCGGCTTCATGCTGGAGCGCCAGGAGGTCAACGGCCGCTCGATCCGCTACACCACGCGCAGCTACGCGGCCGACCGGCCCGAAGGCGAGCGGCAATGAGTTGCTATCTACAAGATAGCTAACTATGTCCATTTGACGGGGGCTAGAGGCCAATTTATTCATGAACATGCCGATGTATTCGATCCCTGGCAGCACGCCGGCCACCGCGCCAGCGGCGGGGCCGGGCGCAGCGCTGGCGGACGCGGACGCGGCGTCGGAGAGCACGGCCGCCGCCCGTACCGTGGCCGAGGTGCTGGCGCACAGCCAGGTCGAGGCCGTGTTGAACGAACTCGACCATGACCTGGTCGGGCTGGTGCCGGTCAAGACCCGGGTGCGCGACATCGCCGCGCTGCTGGTGATCGACAAGCTGCGGCTGAACCTGGGCCTGGCCTCGCAGGCGTCCAGCCTGCACATGTGCTTCACCGGCAACCCCGGCACCGGCAAGACCACGGTGGCGCTGCGCATGGCGCAGATCCTGCACCGGCTGGGCTACGTGCGCAAAGGCCATGTGGTCAGCGTCACGCGCGACGACCTGGTGGGCCAGTACATCGGCCACACGGCGCCCAAGACGCGCGAGGTGCTCAAGAAAGCCATGGGCGGCGTGCTCTTCATCGACGAGGCCTATTACCTCTACAAACCCGAAAACGAGCGCGACTACGGCCAGGAGGCCATCGAGATCCTGCTGCAGGTGATGGAGAACCAGCGCGACGATCTGGTCGTGATCCTGGCGGGCTACCCGGACCGCATGGCCACCTTCTTCCTGTCCAACCCCGGCCTGAGCAGCCGTATTGCGCACCACCTGGCCTTCCCCGACTACGCCGCCGGTGAACTGATGCAGATCGCGCAGAAGATGCTCGGCACGCTGAACTACCGCTTCGGTCCCGGGGCCGCCGAGGTGTTTGCGCGTTACCTGGCGCTGCGCATCCGCCAGCCGCACTTTGCCAACGCGCGCAGCGTGCGCAACGCGCTGGACCGCGCCCGCCTACGCCAGGCCAGCCGCCTGTTTGCCGACCGCGACCGCGTGCTCAGCGCCGCCGACCTGACCACGCTGGAGCCGGCCGACATCCTGGCCAGCCGCGTGTTTCTCGCCAACCCCGGAGACGCCCATGCTGCGCGCCCTGATCTTTGACGTGGACGGCACCCTGGCCGACACCGAGGCCGTCCACTGCGCGGCCTTCAACCATGCGTTTGCCCAGGCGGGCCTGGACTGGCACTGGGACACGGCGCTGTACACCCGGCTGCTCGAAATCTCGGGCGGCAAGGAGCGCATCCGCCATTACTGGCAACAGGTGCAGCCCGACATGACCGCGATCGACGCCGGCGCGCTGGCCGACACGCTGCAGCGCCTGCACGACCTCAAGACCGCAGCCTACGAACAGGCCGTGCAGGACGGCGCGGTGCAGTTGCGCCCCGGTGTGCTCGCGCTGGTGGAAGAGGCCGGCCGCGCCGGTCTGCCCATGGCCATTGCCACCACCACCTCGCCAGTCAACATCGGCGTGCTGCTGCGCCAGGCCATCGGCACGCACTGGCAGACCTGTTTCGCGGTGATCGAAGACGCCTCCACCGCGCCGGTCAAAAAGCCGAACCCGCAGGTCTACCTGCAAACGCTCAAGCGGCTGGGCATGCCGGCGGCGCAGGCGCTGGCGTTCGAAGACTCTGGCAACGGCCTGGCGGCCGCGGTGGCGGCGGGCCTGCCCACCGTCATCACGCCCACGCCGTTCACGGCGCATCACGACTTTTCCGCGGCGCTGCGCGTGCGGCCCGACCTGAGCGGCGTCACGCTGGCGCTGCTGCAAGACTGGCATCGCGCCCACCACTGACCGCAGAGCCGAACCCCCAGCCCCGATCCACCGAAAGCCGGCCATGCCCCTGTCCCGACGATTCACCCTGACGCAATACCTGATCGGCGAGCGCCGCCGCTACCCCGACGCCACGGGCGATTTCAATGCACTGATCCTCGACGTCGCGCTGGCTTGCAAGGCCATCGCGCGCAGCGTGGCCTTTGGCGAACTCGGCGGCGTGCTCGGCAACCACGCGGCCGCGCAGGGCGGCTCGGTCAACGTGCAGGGCGAAACGCAAAAGAAGCTCGACGTGCTCAGCAACCAGGTGTTCACGCGCTTCAACGAATGGGGCGGCCACCTGGCCGGCATGGCGTCGGAAGAAATGGCCCTGCCGTACCAGATCCCGGCGCAGTACCCGCGCGGCAAGTACCTGCTGGTGTTTGACCCGCTCGACGGCTCCAGCAACATCGACGTCAACGTGTCGGTGGGCAGCGTCTTCTCGGTGCTGCGCGCCCCGCGCGACGCGGTGGCCAGCGGCCGCGACGTGACCGAGGCCGATTTTCTGCAGCCCGGCGCCGCGCAGGTGGCGGCCGGCTATGCGCTCTACGGGCCCACCACCATGCTGATCCTCACGGTGGGCAACGGCGTGGCCGGCTTCACGCTGGACCCGAACCTCGGGGAGTTCATGCTCACGCACCCGCAGCTCCAGGTGCCGGCGGACACGCAGGAGTTCGCCATCAACGCCTCCAACAGCCGCTTCTGGGAGCCGCCCGTGAAACGCTATGTGGACGAATGCCTGGCCGGCCAGACCGGCCCGCGCGGCAAGGACTTCAACATGCGCTGGATCGCCAGCATGGTGGCCGAGGCGCACCGCATCCTGATGCGCGGCGGGGTCTTCATGTACCCGCGCGACACCAAAGACCCGACCAAACCCGGCCGCCTGCGCCTGCTGTACGAGGCCAACCCCATCGGCTTCATCCTGGAGCAGGCCGGCGGCCGCGCCAGCACGGGCCAGCAGCCGGTGCTGGAGGTCCAACCCGGCGCGCTGCACCAGCGCATCGGCCTGGTGTTTGGCTCGCGCCATGAGGTGGAGCGCATCGAGCGTTACCACCGCGAGCCGCTGCGCCATGAAGCCGAAGCGCCGCTGTTTGCCGAACGCAGCCTGTTTCGGCATTGATGGTATAGAAAAAATAGCAAACTATGACCAATTGGCGGGGGCTGATGGCCTATTTTTCTTCAAATTTCTCAACTTGACCGCTTCGCACCATGTCGCACCGCCATCCCATCATCGCCATCACCGGCTCGTCCGGCGCGGGCACCACCTCGGTGACCCGCACGTTCGAGAACATCTTCCGCCGCGAGGGCGTGAATGCCGCCATCGTGGAAGGCGACAGCTTTCACCGCTACGACCGCGCCGAGATGAAGCTGCGCCTGGCCGAGGCCGAGAAGCGCGGGGACAAGCATTTCAGCCATTTCGGGCCCGAAAACAACCTGTTTGCCGAAATTGAGGCGTTGTTCCGCAGCTATGCCGAAACCGGCACCGGCCGACGCCGCAAGTACCTGCACGACGCCGACGAAGCCGCGCCCTACGGCCAGCAGCCCGGCACCTTCACCGCCTGGGAAGACGTGCCCCGGGACACCGACCTGCTGTTCTACGAGGGCCTGCACGGCGCGGTGGTCACGCCCGAAGTCAACATCGCGCAGCACCCCGACCTGCTGATCGGCGTGGTGCCGGTCATCAACCTCGAATGGATCCAGAAGCTGTGGCGCGACAAGAAGCAGCGCGGCTATTCCACCGACGCGGTGACCGACACCATCCTGCGCCGCATGCCCGACTATGTGAACTACATCTGCCCGCAGTTCATGCACACGCACGTGAACTTTCAGCGGGTGCCCATGGTGGACACCTCCAACCCGTTCATCGCGCGTGACATTCCCTCGCCCGACGAAAGCCTGGTCGTCATCCGCTTTGCCAACCCCAAGGGCATCGACTTCCAGTACCTGCTCAACATGGTCCACGACAGCTTCATGTCGCGCGCCAACACCATCGTGGTGCCCGGCGGCAAGATGGAACTGGCCATGCAGCTCATCTTCACGCCGTTTGTATGGCGGATGATGGAGCGGCGCAAGCGTGCGATCGGTGCGGCTTGACCGCCCCGCCGCCCGGTGCGGCAACCCGGCCCCGGCGCCGGAATCGCCCTGAATCATCCCCCCCGATCCACCCCCTTCTGGAGCAAGCCATGGCCTTCATCTCCCTGCGGCAAATGCTGGACCACGCGGCCGAACACGGCTACGGCGTGCCGGCCTTCAACGTCAACAACCTGGAGCAGATTCAGGCCATCATGGAAGCCGCGCAGGCCACCGACAGCCCGGTCATCCTGCAGGCCTCGGCCGGCGCGCGCAAATACGCGGGCGAGCCGTACCTGCGACACATGGTGCTGGCGGCGGTGGAATCGCACCCCGACCTCCCGGTGGTGCTGCACCAGGACCACGGCGCCTCGCCCGCGGTGTGCCAGCAGTCGATCCGCTCGGGCTTCACCAGCGTCATGATGGACGGCTCGCTGCGCGAAGACGCCAAAACCCCCGCCAGCTACGACTACAACCTGGCCGTGACGCGCCGCGTGTGCGACATGGCGCACGCCGTTGGCGTCTCGGTCGAGGGCGAGCTGGGTTGCCTGGGCTCGCTGGAAACTGGCGCCGCGGGGGAGGAAGACGGCGTGGGTGCCGAAGGCGTGCTGACCCACGACATGATGCTGACCGACCCGCAGCAGGCCCGGGACTTCGTGGCGCAGACCGGCGTGGACGCGCTGGCCATCGCCATCGGCACCAGCCACGGTGCCTACAAGTTCACGCGCCAGCCCACGGGCGACATCCTGGCGATTGACCGCATCGCGGCCATCCACGCCGAAATCCCCGACACCCATCTGGTGATGCACGGCAGCTCCAGCGTGCCGCAGGAGTGGCTGGCGATCCTCCGCGCGTTTGGCGGCGACATCCAGGAAACCTATGGCGTGCCGGTGGAGGAAATCCAGCGCGGCATCCAGCACGGTGTGCGCAAGGTCAACATCGACACCGACATTCGCCTGGCCATGACCGGCGCCATGCGCCAGCTGCTGGCGCAGGAGCGCAGCGAGTTCGATCCGCGCAAGGCCTTCATCGCCGCGCGCAAGGCGGCCCAGGGCATCTGCACGGCGCGCTTCGAAGCCTTTGGCTGCGCCGGTCATGCCAGCCGCATCCGCCCGCTGCCCATGGAGGCCATGGCGCGCCGCTACCACTGATCCGGGTGGGCGGCCGCCGCGCCGTACCATCGTGGGCATGCACACCTCTGCCCTCGTATTGTTCTCCGGTGGCCAGGATTCAGCCACCTGCCTGGCCCAGGCGCTGGCGCGCTACCCGCGGGTCGAAACGGTCGGCTTTGACTACGGCCAGCGCCACCGCGTGGAGCTCGACGCCCGCCAGACGGTGCTGCGCGAACTGCGCGCGCAGTTCCCCGACTGGGCGCCGCGGCTGGGCCAGGACCATGTGCTCGATCTGGCGGTGCTGGGGCAGGTGAGCGAGACCTCGCTCACGCGAGAAACGGCGTTTGCCATGACCGAATCGGGCCTGCCCAACACCTTCGTGCCCGGGCGCAACCTGTTGTTCATGACCCTGGCCGCTGCGTTGGCCTACCGGCGTGACCTGCAGGTGCTGGTCACGGGCGTGTGCGAAACCGACTTCTCAGGCTACCCCGATTGCCGCGACGACACCATGAAGGCGCTGCAACTCGCGCTGTCGCTGGGCATGGACCGGCGCTTCCTCATCGACACGCCGCTGATGTGGCTCGACAAGGCCCAGACCTGGTCGCTGGCCCACACGCTGGGCGGCGACGCGCTGGTGGCGCTGATCGTCGAACATTCCCACACCTGCTACCTGGGCGACCGCCGCCACCGCCACGCCTGGGGCTACGGCTGCGGCACCTGCCCGGCCTGCGAACTGCGCGCCCGGGGTTGGGCGCGCTGGCGCGGTGAAGCCAAATGAAGTCCTGTATTCATAGCAAACTATGACCATTTGACAGGGGCTAATGCCATATTTGATTAAGAAAATCAAAAAAATGAGAGCCCCACGACGAAACGGCTGACCCGCGGCGCTGGCGGTTCACAGAAGGTGGAAGGCGAGAGATCGGCGGCCAGCGGCTTGACATGTCACTCAACGGTGACTAACATCGCATCGTTCACAAGTCACCTGTCAGTGACTTTATGGCTCTTTTACTCAACCCCCCTGCCAAGGTGACCTTCATGCCCCATCTTTCCAGCCGCAGAGATTTCATCCACCTCATGGGCGGCGGTGCCGTCCTGGCGGCCACGGCGCCACTGGCCGGGTGCTCTTCCGATTACCCGGCGGCCAGCGTCGCTGCGTGGCAGGGCCCGGGTGGCGAGCCCGATGTACGCCGCTGGGCCCTGGCGCATGCCCTGCTGGCGCCCAGTTCGCACAACCGCCAGCCCTGGCGGGCCGATCTGCGCGAGCCCAACGCCATCGCGCTGCACGTGGACCGCGACCGCACCCTGCCCATGACCGACCCATGGTTCCGCCAGATCATGGTGAGCCAGGGCACGTTTGTGGAACTGCTGGTGATCGCATTGCAAGAGCGCGGCCTTGACCCGCAGGTGCAGTTGTTCCCGCAGGGCGAGCCGGGCGAAAAAACGTTGGACGACCGCCCCGTGGCAAGGCTGCACTGGGCGCCGGGCGCTGCGCCCCCTGCCAAAGACCCGCTGTTCGCGCAAATTCTGCGGCGCCACACGGCCAAGGTGGCCTACGACACCCAACGCGCAGTCAACCCGGGCCAGGTCGAGGCGCTCAAGACCGTGCTGCCTGCGGGCGTGACGTTCGGCGCCACCCTGGAGCCCGCACGCGTGGCCGCGCTGCGCGCGCTGTGCCTGGCGGCGGCCAAGGTCGAGATCGGCACGCCGCGCACCATGATGGAGAGCCTGCGGCTCATGCGCGTCGGCCCCGCCGAGATCGCGCAGCACCGCGACGGCATCACCGTCATGAGCCCTTTCGTGCGGGCGATGGCGGCGCTGGGCCTGTTCGACCGCACGCAGGTGCCAGCGGTGGGCTCCACCGGCTACCGCGGCGCACTGAAGAGGTTTGAAGAACACAGCCTCAGCGCCATGGGGTTTGTCTGGCTCAACACCGACCAGGCGGGCGCTCGCGCCGCGGGCCGCATCCGCGCCAGCCAGGTGGAAGCCGGGCGCGCCTACCTGCGGCTGCAACTGAAAGCGACCGAACTGGGTCTGCAGGTGCATCCGATGAGCCAGGCCAACCAGGAGTTTGACGAGATGAAGCCGTGGTACGACCAGTTGCACCAGCAGCTCAACGGCCAGTCGGTCAGCGAACGGGTGGTGCAGATGTTCTGCCGCATTGGCCATTGCGCGGACCAGCCGCACACGCCACGGCGCGAGCTGGCCACTATGATCCGCGCGTGAACCCCGCAACCCCCCCCCGCACCGCCGAGCCCGACACCACGCCCGAACCCCGTTCGCGCGACCGCGAGGCCACGCGCGAGCGCATCGTGCAGGCGGTGGGCACGGTGCTGGCGCGCGAGGGCTTTGGCAAGCTGGGCGTGAACGCCATCGCCCGCGAGGCCGGCGTGGACAAGGTGCTGATCTACCGCTACTTTGGCGGCCTGCCCGAGCTGCTGACCGCCTGGGGCGACAGCGGGCAGTTCTGGCCCCGTGTGCAGGACTTGCTGGGCGACGACCCGGCCACATTCATGGCGCTGCCGACGCCCGAGCGGTACGCGCGTTTTTTTGAGCATTTCATCGACGAGCTGCGTGCGCGGCCGCTCACGCTGGAGATCATGGTGGCCGAAATGAACGAGCGCAACGAGCTCACGGCCATCCTGGAGACCGAGCGCGAGCAGTGGGGCGAGGAAGCCTCTCGCACGCTGGGCGGCGCCGACTTTGAGGCCCGGCCGTGGCTGCAAGGCATGACGCTGCTGCTGGTGGGCGGCGTGCAGTACCTTGCGATGCGGTCACGCAAGATCCGCATCTTTGGTGGCGTGAACATCCAGTCGGACGCCGGCTGGAACGACCTCAAGGCGAGCGTGCGGGCGCTGGCGCACACGCTCATGCCGCACAACTGACCGCGCAGGTTGGCCCCCGGCCCGCTCAGACGCTGCCCACCTGCAGTTTGAAGCGCGCTGCGCTGACGTCGGTGTTGGGCACCATTTCCCAGCGCGTGGTGTGAAACGCCGCCACGCCCGGCCGGTGCGCGATGGACACCAGCGCGCCGCCGGCGGCCTGCACCTGGGCCAGCAGGCGTTCGTACAGCGTTTTCTCGGCGGCTTCGTCCAGCGCGCTGGTGGCTTCGTCGGCAAACAGCCATCGGGGTTTTTTCAGCAGGACGCGCGCAATGGCCAGCCGCTGCTGTTCGCCCCCCGAGAGCTTCTGGCCCCAGGTGTCTTCGTCGTCCAGCCGGTCGGCCAGTTGCGACAGCAGTGCGTCGTTCAGGGCCTGGCGCAGTGCGGCGTCGCTGTAGTCGCCGGGCGGCTGCGGGTAGGCCAGCGCGTCGCGCAGCGGGCCGTTGGGGAAGTACGGCCGCTGCGGCAAAAACATCGCGTCGTGGGCAAAGCCTTCGCCATGGGCCAGGTGGCCGCTGGCGTGGGGCCAGATGCCGGCCAGCGCGCGGAACAACGTCGATTTGCCGCTGCCCGACGGCCCCTGGAGCAGGATGCGGTCGCCCGCGCCGGCCTTGAGCTGCGCCTGCGCCAGCAGCACCGCACCCGTGGGCAGGGTCACGGTCAGGTCGCGGGTTTCGATTGCTACGTTATTTGAAGCAGACTGTGACCATTCGACAAGGGCTTCAGCCCTGTTTTTCTTTGAAATGCTGTCTTCAAAGCTGGTCAAGCGGTCGGTGGTGGCGCGCCAGCTGGCCAGGCGGTCGTAGTTGTCCACAAACCAGCTCAGGGAGTCCTGCACGCGGCCGAAGGCCGACGAGATCTGCATCAGCTCACCCAACTGGATGGCGCCGCTGAAAAACCGTGGCGCCGCCACGATGAAAGGGAACACCACCGCGGCCTGGCCAAAGCCCACGGTGAACCAGGTCAGGTTTTTCTGGGCCTTGAGCAGTCGCAGGTAGTTGGCCAGCACGCTGGAAAAACGCGCGTCCAGTTGCCGCCGCTCCACCGCTTCGCCGCGGTCCAGCGCAATCGACTCGCTGTACTCGCGCACCCGCACCATGTGGTGGCGAAAGTTGGCCTCCAAGCGCTGCTGGTTGAAGTTGAGCCGGATCAGCGGGCGGCCGATGTAGTGCGCCAGCACGCTGCCCACCACGCAGTACAACAAGGCCATCCAGACCATGAAGCCGGGGATGTTGTATTCACCCCCATTGAGCTTGAACGCAAAGCCGCCCGACAGCGTCCACAGGATGCCGACGAACGACACCAGCGTGACCAGTGCATTGAGCAGCCCCATGGTCAGCGACACGGTGTCGGTGGTGAACTGGTTCACGTCTTCGGAGATACGCTGGTCGGGGTTGTCGGGCAGGGCTTCGCTGCCGTGGCTGTTGCCGGTGCCGTTGCCGTTGCCGGTGCCGGTGCCGGTGCCGGTGCCGGTGCCGGTGCCGGTGAAGCGCGCCAGCTCCATCCGGTAGAACGCGTGGTGTGCGAGCCAGCGCTCCAGGTAATGCGCCGTCATCCACTGGCGCCAGCGCATCTCCAGCAACTGCGTGAGGTAGAACTTGTAGACGGCGATGATGATGTAGGCAAAGGCCAGGTAGGTGAAGCGCGCGAGCTGCTGCCAGAAGACCGGCTGGTCCTTGTTTTGCAGCGCGTCGTAGAACAGCCGGTTCCAGTCGTTGAGCAGCACCAGCATGTACACCGCCAGCAGGTTCAGCACGACGATGGCCACCAGCAGCGCGCGGGCCTTCCACTTCTGGTCGGACTGAAAGTACGGCAGCGACAGCACCCAGACACGGCGCGCCAGCGTCTTCATCGACGCCATTTTTTGCAACAGACTCATGGGGACGGCTCCTAAGCGATGCCGCATCCTACCCGTGCCGCGGTGGTCGGCCGGTCGTGATTCGCCCCGGGCCGATCCGCCGATCCGCCGATTCCGCAGGTTCAGCTGTTGCGCACGCCGCTGGCCACATGACCGGCCGGCACGTGGCGGGCGGCCGACTCGATGTGGCCGGTCTGGTCGTCAAAGAAAAAGTCGGGCCCGAACTCGCGCAGGAACGGGCCTTTTTCAAGGCCACCCAGGAACATGGCCTCGTCCACCTCGATGTGCCAGTCCATCAAGGTGCGGATGGCGCGCTCGTGCGCGGGCGCGCTGCGGGCGGTGACCAGCGCGGTGCGGATGCGCATGTTTGGCGTGCCTTCCTGCTGCAACCGGTGCAGCGCCGCCAGCAGTGGCTTGAACGGGCCCGCCGACAGTGGCAGGGCTGCCTTGTCCTTTTCGTGCTGCTGGAAGGCCGACAAACCCTCGGCCTGGTACACGCGCTCGGCCTCGTCGCTGAACAGCACGGCGTCGCCGTCGAAGGCGATGCGCACCTCGTGCGGGTGGTCTTCGCTGGCATGCACCGAGCGCGGGTACACCTGCGCGGCTGGTACACCGGCGTCGAGCGCGGCGCGCACGTCGCTCAGGTGGGTGGAGAGAAACAGGTTGGCGTTGAGCGGCTTGAGGTAGCGCCAGGGCGGCTCGCCGCGCGTGAAGCTGCCGCGCTGGATCGGCAGGCCGTAATGCTGGGCCGAGCGGAACACCCGCATGCCCGAGACCGGATCATTGCGCGAAAGGATCACCACCTCCACACGCTGCGCCGAAGCGTCGTTGAAGGCCAGCAGCTTGCGCACCAGCGAGAACGCCACCCCCGGTTTGGCAGGCTCCTCCAGCCGGTCGAGCTGCAGCTTCATGTAGGCGCGGTCGTCGCCGGCTTCGAACACGGCGTTTTCCTGCTCGAAATCGAACAGCGCCCGCGACGAAATCGCCACGACCAGACGGCCTTCCAGCGTCACGCCCATAAACGCCCCCGCCTCAGGCAGCGCTTCGTACAGCGAACCACACGCAGTGACAAGCGTGGAGGCACCGGCCGCCGCGCCGGGCCGCTCCCAAGCCAGGCCAGCCCCCGAGGGGCTGAGGGCTGCGGCTCCGGGCCTGCCTGCGCAGGGCCGGACAGCCCGAAGGGCCGCTGCCTCTGGCAGCGACTCGTACAGCGAACCACACGAAGTGGGGAGCGTGGGGGCATTACTTCACCCATTGATTGAGTTGAATGATCGGCAGCATCACCGCCAGCACGATCAGCATCACGACCATGCCCATGGCCACGATCAGCAGCGGCTCGAGGATGGTGGCGAGTTGCATGGCGCGGCGTTGCACTTCCATGGAGAGCTGGCGCGCGGCGCGCTGCAGCATCACGGGCAGCGTGCCGGTCTGTTCGCCCAGCCGTGCAAACATGTTGAGCAGGCCGGGGAAGCGTTTTTTCTGTGCCAGCGCGGACGCCAGCGGCGCGCCTTCGCGCACCATGTCCAGCGCGTCCAGCGCGTCGGCACGCATGGCGCGGTTGTTCAGGGTTTCGGCCGCGGCCTGCAGCGCCTTGAGGATGGGTACGCCCGCAGCGGCCAGCATGGCCAGCGTGCTGGCAAAGCGCGCCGAGTTGTAGCCGCGGGCGAGCTTGCCCACCAGCGGCAGCGTCAGCCAGGTGGCGTCGAAGCGTTCGCGCAGGACGTCGTTGCGCAGGGCCATGCGGCCCGAGACGAAAGCGGCCACCAGCAAGCCCAGCATCACCAGCCCCCAGGCCCGGATGAACCCCGAAATGGCGAGCATCGCGACCGTCAGCATGGGCAATGCACGCTTGCCGCCGGCAAACACATTGGCCACCTGCGGCACCACGTAGCTCACCAGAAACACCACGATGGCCAGCGCCACGAGGGTGACGATGGCCGGGTACAGTGCGGCGCCCAGCAGCTTGGCCTTGAGGGCCTGCTGTTCTTCCAGGTCGTCGGCCAGGCGTTCCAGCACCAGACCCAGGTTGCCGCTTTGCTCGCCGGCGCCGATCACGGCCACGTAGATGCCGGTGAACTCGCGCGGGTGCTGGCTCAGTGCCTTGCCGAACGAGGCGCCGCCGTTCACTTCGGCGCGCAGGGCGGCCACGAGGTTGCGTTGCCGGTCGTCTTCGGCCTCGTCGGTCAGCGCGGTCAGGGCACGTTCCAGCGGCAGGCCCGACGAGACTAGGCCCGCCAGTTGCCGGGTCCAGATGGCCAGGCCCGTGGCGTTGAAAATGCGGGAGGTGAACAGCGTGGGGTTGAGCGAAAAGCCCCCGTCGTGCGCTGATCCGGTGGACACGGCCTCGACCACGATGGGCACCAGCGACTGGGCGCGCAGCAGACTGCGCGCAGCGCGGGCGGTGTCAGCCTCGATGATGCCCTTGTGCGTCTGGCCGTCCGCGCGCAGGGCTTCAAAGGAATAGGCGGGCATGTTCGATGCAGGTTGTCATGCCATGGGCACCGGCCGCCGCGCCGGGCCGCTCCCAAGCAAGGCCAGCCCCCTTTGGGGGCAGAGAGCCACACGCAGTGGGCGAACGTGGGGGCGGAATACAGGCCGCCGCGCCGGGCCGCTCCCAAGCAAGGCCAGCCCCCTTTGGGGGCAGAGAGCCACACGCAGTGGGCGAACGTGGGGGCGGAATACCGGCCGCCGCGCAGGGCCGCTCCCAAGCCAGGCCAGCCCCCTTGGGGGGCAGAGAGCTACACGCAGTGGGCGAACGTGGGGGCAGCATACCTAGTCGCGCGTCACGCGCAGCAGCTCTTCGCGCGACGTGATGCCGGCGGCAATCAGCCGTTCGCCGTCGTCGCGCATCAGGGTCATGCCGCTGGCCAGTGCGGCGGCACGGATGTCGGCCTCGGACGTGCGGTTGTGGATCTGCGCGCGGATCGCGTCGTTGGTGACAAGCAGCTCGAACACGCCGGTGCGGCCCTGGTAGCCGGTCTGGCCGCATTCGTGGCAGCCGGCACCGTGGCACGCGCGGCACAGCTTGCGCACCAGCCGTTGCGCCAGCACGCCGAGCAGCGACGAACTCAGCAGGAAGGGTTCGACGCCCATGTCGGTCAGGCGGGTGATGGCGCTGGCGGCGTCGTTGGTGTGCAGCGTGGCCAGCACCAGATGGCCGGTGAGTGAGGCCTGGATGGCGATCTGTGCGGTTTCGAAATCGCGGATTTCGCCGATCATGATGACGTCGGGGTCTTGCCGCAGGATGGCGCGCAGGGCCTTGGCGAAGGTCAGGTCGATCTTGGCGTTGACCTGGGTCTGGCCGACGCCGGGCAGTTCGTATTCGATCGGGTCCTCGACCGTCATGATGTTGCTCTGGCTGGCGTCCAGCCGCTGCAGGGCCGCATAGAGCGTGGTGGTCTTGCCCGAGCCGGTCGGGCCGGTCACGAGGATGATGCCGTGCGGCTGCGAGATCAAATCGACCAGGCGGCGCAGCGCCTCGCCTTCCATGCCAACCGACTCCAGGCTCAGCTTGGAGCTGGTTTTGTCCAGCAGCCGCAGCACCGCGCGTTCGCCATGGGCGCTGGGCAGCGTGGAGACGCGCACGTCCACCGCGCGGGTGCCGATGCGCAGGCTGATGCGGCCGTCCTGCGGCAGGCGTTTTTCGGCGATGTCGAGTTCGGCCATGATTTTGAGGCGGGAGATCAGCGCCGCGTGCAGCGCGCGGTTGGGCTGCACCACCTCGCGCAGCGTGCCGTCCACGCGAAAGCGCACGCTCGAATGGCGTTCATACGGCTCGATGTGGATGTCGCTGGCACCGTCGCGGGCGGCCTGCGTGAGCAGCGCGTTGAGCATGCGGATGATGGGCGCGTCGTCGCTGTTTTCCAGCAGGTCTTCGACCGCCGGCAGCTCCTGCATCATGCGCGAGAGATCGGCGTCGCTTTCGACTTCGCTCACCACGGCGGCGGCGTTGGATTCGCCCTGGGCATACACCGCGCTGATGCGCTGGGCCAGGGCAGCGGTTTCCAGTTGCTGGACCGAGCGGACCGGGTACTTGCGCAGGATTTCGCCCCAGGCCCCGGCGTCGGGCAGACCGGCATGCCACAGCGTCAGGTCGTGGCCGTCGTCTTCCAGCAGCAACTGGTAGGTTCGCGCAAAGGCGTAGGGCAGCGGGTGGCGCGAGGACACGGCAGTCTCAGGGCCCGAGGGGCGAGGGCCGCACGATGCCCGACGGGCCCAGCGGTGTGGACTTGGGTTCCGTGGGCGGGCGCAGTGGGGGCAGCACCGGCGCATCGTTGATGTTGAGCATGGTGCGCGGGATGGGCTGGGCTTCTTTCTGGGCGTTGCGCATCAGGTCGTAGCGGTCCATCGAGAGGGAGTCGCTGGCCGCACCATCGCGGATCACCACCGGCCGCAAAAACACCATGAGGTTGGTGCGCTTGCGGCCGCGGGTTTCGGTCTTGAAAAGGTTGCCCAGAATGGGCACGTCGCCCAGGAAGGGCACTTTCTCCTGGTTGCCTGAATATTCGTCCTGCATCAGACCACCGAGCACGACAATGCCGCCGTCGTCCACGAGCACGTTCGATTCGATCGAGCGCTTGTTGGTGATCAGGCCTGTGGGCGAGTTGATGGACGACGCCTGCACGCTGCTGACCTCCTGGAAGATCTGCAGCTTGATGGTGCCGTTTTCGCTGATCTGCGGCTTCACGCGCAACGTCAGGCCCACGTCCTTGCGCTCCACTGTCTGGAACGGGTTGACCGAGCCGTTGTTGCTGCCGGTGTTGGTGAAGCTGCCGGTGACAAACGGGACGTTCTGGCCGATGACGATCCTGGCTTCTTCGTTGTCGAGCGTCAGCAGATTGGGCGTGGACAGGATGTTGCCGTCGCCATTGGTTTCGAGCAGGCGCCCCAGCAACCCCAGTATGTACTTGCCGTTGGTCAGGCGGGCGCCGCCGAAATTGGCGCCGGTGCCGGGCCGCACCGTGCCGGTGGCGCCTTCGGTGGCCAAAGTCAGGATGTTGTTGCCACCCGTTCCGAAGTTGGTGCCGATAAAGCCGACCAGGCTGTTCCCGGCCTGGCCGATGGCGGTTTGCAACTGGATGCCGAATTCGGAGGTGGTGTCGGCATTGACTTCGGCAATCAGGCTCTCGACGAACACCTGGGCGCGGCGCGAGTCGAGCTTGTCGATCACGGCGCGGAGTTGCCGGTATTGCGGCTCGGGGGCCGTGATGATGAGCGAATTGGTCGACGGGTCGGCCTGAATCTGCCCACCGGTGGAAGGCTGGGCCGAGGCCGCCGCCGGGGCGGTGCCCGGACTGGTGGCGGCCGCGCCGGGCGAGGACGGGCTGCTGGCGCCGCTGCGGACCTCGCCAGCGAGCGACGCGCGCAGGGTAGTGGCCAGCTTGACGGCGTCGGCGTTCTTCAGATAGACGACGTAGATGTTGCCGGCGTTGCCGTTGGGTTGGGACGCCGCGGGTTGGTCCAGTTGGTTGACCAGCGTCTTGAGCAGCGCCATGCGCGCTGCGTTGGCGGTGCGTGCGATCAGGGTGTTGCCACGGGGCTCGGCCAGCACGGTGGTGCGAAACGAGGTGTCGGCCTGCCCCTGAGCGGCCACGGCGCCGCTACCGGACTCCATCAGCCGCAGCACCAGCGGCGCCAGGTCGGTGGCGATGGCGTGGCGCAGCGGAATGATCTCCACGTCGGTGGCGTTGGACACGTCCAGCGCCGCGATGATGCGCCCGATGCGCTGCAGGTTGTCGGCGTAATCGGTCACCACCAGCGAGTTGTTGCCGGGGTTGACGTTGATCGTGTTGTTGGGGCTGATCAGGGGGCGCAGCACCGGCACCAGGTTGTTGGCGGTTTCGTAGTTGAGCCGGAAGATCTGCGTGAGGATCTGGCCGCCTGCCGTGGTGGCCGCACCGGCCGAGACCGTGCCGCTCTGCAGTTTGGCGTCGGCCTCGGGCACTACCTTGTACAGGCCTGCCGATTCAACCACCGCAAAGCCCTGCATGCGCAACTGCGCTTCAAACAGGCCGAGCGCGCGCGCCGGCGGGATCGGGGTTTCGGTGGTCAGCGACATGGTGCCCTTGACCCGGGGGTCCACCACGACATTACGGCCGGTGATCACGCCCATGGTGCGGGCGATCGCCTCGATTTCGGCATTGTTGAAGTTCAGCGTGACCGGTTCGCCGCGGCGCGGTGTGGGTGTTGGCGTGGCGGTGGCTGTCGCCGGTGCAGTTTGCGCATTCAAAAGGCCGGTAGCCCCCGCGAACAGGACAGATATTGCTACCAGGGTAATAGCGTTCCGCGGCCGGAACGGCATTGGCAGGGAGGAATGGATCGGGCGGCGTTTCATGCGGTTAACCCACGGTAATGACCGAGCGCGCGCCGTTGCGTCGCCCGATGATGTTCAGCAAATTCGACAAGGCCGCCTCGCGCTCGGGTTCTGCCGTCGCCACGCCTTCAAAACGCAGGCGCGAGCCGATCCAGCGGCCGGAGCCGCTGAGCTGCAAGGCGCCTTCCAGCGTTTCGAGTTGTAGCGTCGACGTAGAGCCTCCCTGGACGGTGATGCGGTAGCTTCCCATGGGCCGCAGCGTGGACAGCCGCGATGACACCTGGTGTGCTTCCAGCCGGACGCGGCCCTCGACGCGCACTCGGCCTTCGACCCATTCTACTGAAAGGCCTTCGGTTCGAAGCTGCAAATTGCCCTCAAGCTGCACCGTATTCCAGGGGGTTCCCAAACCGGTCAGCACCGCGGCCGGCCAGCTGGAGTCGCCGTTGGCGACGAGCAGCCCGGCGCCCAGCCCGCGTGCCGCTACCGTGAGCCTCAGTGGTGTCGGGGTGCAGCAGGGGGCATGGATGCGTGCGCCCAGCCCCAGCCAGACCGGGCGCAGGGTCCATTCGACCCGGCCCGGCAGCGCGGCGGCGTCGCGGCTGCCCGCCCCCCCCGAGAGAACCAGCCGGGCCGACCCCGACCAGACGGTGCCACGCGGCTCGGCCAGCAGCACATGGCCCTGGCTGGCCTGCGCCACGGTGTCGGCCAGCCAGGCTGCGGGTGCAAAAACAACCAGGGCCAGCACCCAACCGAGCACGCTGCCGCCCAGCACCCAGCGCCATGACGTTGCAACGGGAGCGGCAGAAGTGGGAGTCACAGGGGGGCGTGCCAATCAGTGCCCGCTCATCGCGCGGGAAGGGTCAAGACCAGGGTCCCGTCCCACGTGGGGGCGCCCGTGCCGGTACGGCGGGTCAATCGGGCCTCGGCCGGCACGGCCCGCGCGTTGACGCGGACCTGGACCAGCCACTGCGCCAGTGCGTCTGCCGGTGCGCCGCGCAAGGTGACCGTGGCGCGGTCGCCCACGACGGCAAGCTGCGCGGTCGCACCCAGCAGCTGCTTCAAAGACGACTCCAGTGCGCGCAGGGCGTCGTCCTTGCGCAGGGTGGGCTGGGACTGAAGCGCCTGGGCCTGCGCCTGGAGTCCGCGCATGTGCTGCAGTTGGGCGTCCAGGGTCTGGTGTTGCGCAGGTGCGCTGCGCAGCGTCTGCAATGCGGGTGCCAGCGCCACCCACCAGAGCAGTGCCAGGACGAGCAGCGCCAGCGCGCCCGCCATGAGGCGCTTCTCGCGTGCCGCCATGGCCTCCCAGCGGGCTTGCAGTGGCGCCGGCACCTGCATCTGAAAGGGCCGCTTCATGGCCGCCCCCCGTTACCGCCGGGGGCCGCACCGTCCAGCGCCTGGGGGCGGACCACCAGACTGGCCCCGTCGGCGCGCACCGAAAATCCCCGGCCTTGCAACTGGCCCGACAGGCTGGCCAGATCGGCCTCGCCCAGCTCGAGTCCGCGCAGGCGCAGTTCGCCGGCGGCATATTCCATGGCCGCGACGGTGCGCCCGGCGACCAGCGCCGGTGCCAGTGCGCCAAGGATGGTTTCGAGGTCGCCGCCCGACGTGGCGCCAGTGGCCTGGCGCAGCGCAGCGACTTCGCGCTCCATCTGCACCGGTGCATCGACCACC
Source organism: Betaproteobacteria bacterium HGW-Betaproteobacteria-3 (assembly GCA_002842205.1). Lineage (GTDB taxonomy): Bacteria > Pseudomonadota > Gammaproteobacteria > Burkholderiales > Burkholderiaceae_C > PHCI01. The sequence continues at coordinate 230,435 of PHCI01000001.1, forward strand.
ACCCGGGTGCCGGGGAAGGCTTGCATCAGCACGCTGCGGACTTCATCACGCTTGTGGGCCAGTGCGGTGCGCTCTTTCCAGGCCAGCGCGTTGATGCCGACCAGATTGACCGCCACCAGTGCCACGGCCCCCCAGCGCACGGCACGCCACTGCGGCGCCCGCAGCCAGGCTTGCCAGCCGCCGTGCAGCCGCTTGAGCGCACGCGAGCGGCCGGAGCTGGCCAGATCAAATTGCAGCAGATCCCAGGGTGACTGAGCCGCCTGAAGGGCCCTCTGTGCCGGTGCCCGCAAACTGGCTTGCCGCTGCAGCAATTGTTCGGCCAGGCTCGCCACCGCCGGTTCGGCCACCAGCGCTGTGGTGTCGTCGAGCGCGCCGGCAGCCTGCGCCAGTGCGATGCCGGCGTTGCTCAGGGGCAACGTGCGCAAGCTGGGGGCGCTGGTGCTGACCAGCAGCGCGTCTTCGGGTTCGCCGATGGCATGCAGCACGCCCTCGTCGCTGCCGGGCCAGAACTCGGGGACCACCCGCACCAGCGGGCGCCGGGTGGCGTCCAGTGCTTTCAGTGCGTCGCGCAACCACGCCTTGTCGCAAACGGCCACCCATACCGGTGCACCCGCCCGCGCCCCGGGCGCCACGGCAAAGTGAAGTTGTGGCGTTTCGTCCAGCAGGCGGTCTTCGAGCAGGCCGTCGATCACGGCGCGCAAGCGCGGCGACCCGATCGAAGTTCCCTTGGGCAGATCCATGGCGTGCCACGACAGGCGTTGCACCGGCACCACGGCCACCAGGTCGCCATTGGCACGGCCCGCCGCAGGCAGCAGCGCCAGGGGCGCGTGGCCTTCGCGTTCGATGGTGCGGCCATCGGGGGTCAGCACATAGCGGTACCCGGCGGCATCGGCCGCCCGGGTGGGGAGGGTGACAATCAGGGTGCTCATGGGCAAGGGGTGTCGCGGCATTGTAGAGAAGTGCCGTGAACGGCCGCGAAGGCCATCGGACGGCCGCTCAGCGTGCCGGTGGCGCGATGGCGCCCACGGCGTCCAGCACGCCCCGCTCGCGCCACAGCGTTTTGACGTCGATGCCGTCGCGCTGGAGCAACGAACGCTCCTGCATCACGACCTGGTCCAGACGGAGCCGGCCGCGCACTTCAAAAAAGCGTGACACCACGGAATGCCGCCCGCTGTCGAGCTGCCCGCTCATGGCGGGAATCCGGTCGCTGGCGTTGGACAGCGCATTCAGGTGGGAGAAGCGGCGCTGCGTCACCAGGCTGGTGGCGTCGTTCATCTTGAGCGTCGGCACCATGGCGTAAATGACCTCGGCCGGCGCCGTGTTCAGGTTGACGGGCGTGCGCACGGGCAGCAGGGTGACAAAGGGGAGCAGTGCGTCGATGGTGGTCTGGGGCAGCCCCAACCAGGACAACTGCTCGACCTTCTGGGGCAACAGCGGGGCAAACGAACCAACGCCCGCATCGGTGGCGGGGTCGAGGCTGGCCAGCCGAAGGCCGTCGGCCAGCAGCGTCAGTTCCTGTTGCGGCAGATTCAACAGGTCGAACAGCTTGCCGAACGCACTGAGTTCCATCTCGGACACCTTGCCGTCGTCGATCAGGTTCATCACGTTCATGCGCGACTGCATGTCGATGATCTGCCCCGAAAGGAACGCTTCCTGCAGGACGCCGCCGTCAGCGGCCGAGGTGTCGGCGTTGTTGTTGCGGTCGGCGGCCAGAAACGTGGACAGCCGTGCCTCCTGCAGTGGCACGGCCCAGGGTTCGGCCAGGTGGTCGGCACCGCCCGAGCGCGCGTCTTCACGCAGGATCAGACGTGACCAGTCGAGTGCGCCGGTCAGCACCCAGGCCGATTGCACCCGTGCGCGCTCGGCCGCCTCCACCTCCACACTGCGCCACTGCTGCCACATCGCCGCCGCCGAAAACGTGGCCACCAGCGTCACCGTCAGCATCGCCGCCAGCAGCGCCGCGCCGCGCTGGCGCGGCCGGGTGGGCGAAGCAGCGTCGCACGTGCAGCGACCCGCGTGGGGGGCAGCGACCCCACGCAGTGAGGGAGCGTGGGGGCCACAGGCCGCCGCGCCGGGCCGCCCCAAGCCAGGCCAGCCCCCTCGGGGGGCAGCGCAGTACGCGCAGCGACCAGCGTGGGGGTCACAGGCCGCCGCGCCGGGCCGCCCCAAGCCAGGCCAGCCCCCTTGGGGGGCAGCGACCCCACGCAGTGAGGGAGCGTGGGGGCCACATCTCATGATTTCCCCCCTCCCAACGTCGGCCGCACCCAGTCGCGGACGATTTTCCCGCTCAGCGTCTGCCCTTCAGGCAATACCAGCACCAGGCGAACACCCTCGGGCGTGGCGCTGCCCGGCACCACCGGCGCCACCACGCCCGGGGGCAGCGCGGGAATCCCTTCGCTGGACAGCGGGTTGGTCCAGGCGTCCGTGCGGAAGTAGAAAATCTGCCATTCATCGATCGGCGCGATCCGGACTTCGCGCTTTCGCTCTTCATCGCCGGGGTTTTGCGCCCACAGTCCGGCCCGGGCCCAGGCCTGGTCCAGCTCGCCACGCGACCGCAGCGGCGGCGACTCCCAGCGCAGCCACTGGCCGGCGCCATCGATCACGCGGCGCGTCCATGCCACGACCAGCGCGCCGTCGACACCGACGGTGGCCGGGCGGCGCGTCAGGCGCAGCACACGGCCGTCCCAGTCGATGGCGTTTTGCCGGGGAATCTGCTGGATGGCGTCCAGATCGGCGGTCCACTGGCCCAGCGCGGCCTGCAGCGACAGCACATCGTCGGCACGCGCCTGGGTCTGGGCCTGAATCCGGGCCATGCCGTCGATCCCGCGCCAGCTCAGCATGGCCAGCACGGCCATGACCGACAGCGCGACCAGCAACTCGATCAGGGTGAACCCGGCGCAACGCTGGCGAAGGCGCATCAGAACCGCCCCACCACGGTCGACAGCCGCAGGATGGGCGTGGCGCCGTCGTTCACCTGCGCGTCCACCCGCCGAAAGCTCGGGTTGGGGGTGGGCTGCACCGACACGACCACGTCGAACTGCTTTCCCGCCTGTTCACAGGGCTCGGTGCTGTCGCCCACACTGGGCATCTGGCGCGCCAGCCGGGCCTTGACCAACTCGTTTTCGGCGCACATCTGCGCCAGCAAAAAATCAGACTGCCGTTGTGCATTGAGGGTCAGCGCGCCGGTGGCCTGCGCACCAGCGGCCAGCGCAATCGCGACAATGCCCAGCGCCACCAGCACCTCGATGAGCGTGAAGCCCCGCAGGCGACGCGCCAGGCTCATGGCGACGCCCCGGGGAGCACCGCAAAGGGACGCAGCCCGTCGGTGGCCACGCGCAAGGTGCGGCCCGTCGGACCGTTGTTGGACAACACCACCGCCTGCGGGCCGATGATGGGTTCGGGCCCGAGCAGCAACGACGGCGCCACGGTGCCGGCGCGCGCGGTGGTGGCCGGGTCCAGCCAGTGATCGGGTAGCGTGCCCGCGGGCAGCCCCTGGAATTCAAAGCCCTGGTCGGTCAGGCGCCAGCGCACCGGCAGACCGAGCGCGCGCGACTGCGCCCGCGCCGATTCCAGCAGCATGGCCAGCCGCTGGGCGTCGCGATCGAGAGTTTCCGCGGCCGGATCGCGCAACGCGAAGCCCACGCCCGCGCTGGCAATGGCAATGATCGAGATGACCACCAGCAACTCCAGCAACGTGAACCCGCCCCGCCGCCGCGCCGGGCCGCCCCAAGCCACGCAGCGCCCCCTTGGGGGGCAGCGACCACACGCAGTGGGGAGCGTGGGGGTCCCAGAGCGCCGCGCCGGGCCGCCCCAAGCCAGGCCAGCCCGCTCGCAGGGCTGCGCAGCACGCGAAGTGGCAAGCGTGGGGGTCACCGCCGCCGCGCCGGGCCGCCCCAAGCCAGGCAGCGCCCCCGAGGGGCTGAGGGCTGCGGCTCCGGGCCTGCCTGCGCAGGGCCGGACAGCCCGAAGGGACGCTGCCTCTGGCAGCGTCTCGTACAGCGCAGCACTTGCATATCGCGCTGCCGCGCGATCCGGGGAAGTGGCAAGCGTGGGGGTCACCGCCGCCGCGCCGGGCCGCCCCAAGCAAGGCAGCGCCCCCTTTGGGGGCAGCGCAGCACACGAAGTGGCAAGCGTGGGGGTCACATCTTTTACTGCCAACTGCCAATGTCCGCATCCTTGCCCTCGCCGCCGGGCTGGCCGTCGGCGCCGAAGGACATCACGTCAATCTCGCCCTTGATGCCGGGGTTCAGGTACTGGTAAGGCCGACTCCATGGGTCATTGGGGAGTTTTTCAAGGTACGGCTTCCAGTTGGTGGGCGCCGGGCCGGTCGCGGGCTTGGTGATCAGCGCCTGCAGACCCTGCTCGGAGGTGGGATAGCGCTGGTTGTCCAGCCGGTACAGCTTGAGAGCCTGCATCAGGTTGCCCACGTCGGTGCGCGCGGCGGTGACGCGGGCGTCGTCGGCGCGGTCGAGCACGTTGGGCACGATCAGCGCGGCCAGCACACCAATGATGACCAGCACCACCATGAGTTCGATCAGGGTGAAACCGGCCTGAATCCGGCGACGCAGTGAGAGGGAGCTTTGAGGCATGGCGGGGTGCAAGGGTGAAGTCGATTCAATGATAATCATCTCATGATGACAAATACATCCGGCCGCTGGGTGCCCCGCATCGCCACGTTGCTGGTCTGGGCGCTGGTGGCGGGCAGCCTGACGCTGTGGTGGCTGCGGCTGGCGGTTCAGGCGCCGCCCGCACCGCCCGTGGCAGCCGCGGCGCCGGTCGCCCTGCCCAGTGACCCGGCAGCGCTGGCCCGCGCCTTGGGGGTGCTTGAGCAGGTCGCCGAGGCCCCCGCACCGGCACCCGCCGAGGCGAGCCGCTTTGCATTGCTGGGCGTGGTGATGCGTCGGCACAACGGTGCGGCGCTGATCGCCATTGATGGCAAGCCCGCCAAGCCATTCCGGGTGGGGGCCAAGGTGGACGAGGGCCTGGTGCTGCAGTCGGTGTCGTCGCGCAGTGCGGTGCTGGCCGCGGCGCCCGACGGGCCGCCCCGCATGACGCTCGAACTGCCGCCGCGTCGGCCCTGACGGGCGGGGAGCGAGCGTCGATGTCGTTGGTGCCGCCGATGTCCAACACCCCTTCACCCGACGCACAGGGGGCCCAACTCCAGCCATCGGTCAGCCTGCTGGACAACCTGCGCCAGGAACTGGTACGCCACCCACCGTTCACGCAGATGGCCGAGGCCGACCTGGATTTCTTCCTGCGCCACGCCAGCCAGCAGTATTTCGCGCCCGGCGAGGTGCTGGTCGAGCCGGCCAGCGGCGTGGTGGCGCAATTGTTTTACATCCGCAAGGGCGCGGTGACCGGCGTGCGTGGCATGGCCGAGCTGTCCGGGGGTGCATTCCAGTACGAGCGCGGGGACGTGTTCCCCGTCAGCGCAGCGATGGCCCGGCGGGCGGTGACGGCGGTGTACAGCGCGTCGCAAGACACCTTCGTGCTGAGCCTGCCCGTGGCCGACATGCAGGCGCTGGCCGAGCGCAGCGAACCCTTTGCCGATTTCCTCCATGGCCGCATCCTCAAGTTCCTGGAGCTGTCACGGCGTGCGCTGCACGTGGCCTATGCGTCGCAGACGCTGGCCGAGCAGTCGCTGGAGGCGTCGCTGGCCGAGGTCGCGCGCAAGGCCCCCGTGTGCTGCGCGCCGGCCACGCCCCTGCGCGATGCGCTGGCCCAGATGCTGCAGTGGCGCATCGGCTCCATGCTGGTGACGTCGCCCGAAGGCGCGCCGCTGGGCATTCTCACGCGCTACGACATCCTGGGGCGCGTGACGCTGGCCGGGGTGTCGCTGGACGCGCCCATCGGGCAGGTCATGGTGCAGCCGGTGCACTGCCTCACGCACACCCATACCGCCCAGGACGCCGCCCTGCTCATGAGCCGGCACGGCATCCGCCACGTGCCCGTCACGCGCGACGGCGTGGCGGTGGGCATCGTGTCCGAGCGCGACCTGTTCGCCATCCAGCGGCTCAGCCTGAAGCAGGTCAGCACGGCCATCCGGGCGGCGCCCGACGTGGCCACGCTGCAGCTGGTGGCGCAGGACATCCGGCGCTTTGCGCGCAGCCTGCTCGGCCAGGGCGTCCAGGCGCGCCAGCTCACGGCGCTGATCAGCCACCTCAACGATGTGCTGGCGATGCGGCTGCTGGACCTCAAGGCCGCCGAACACGGGGTCGACCTCACGTGGCTGTGCTGGCTGGCGCTGGGGTCGGAAGGGCGCGGCGAGCAGACCATTGCCACCGACCAGGACAACGCCATCATCCTGGCCGACGATGCCACCGCGGAGCAGCGCGCCGCCGTGCTGGCCTTCGCGCAGGACGTGAACCAGGCCCTGGACGCCTGCGGTTACCCGTTGTGCAAGGGCGGCGTCATGGCCGGGGTGCCGGCCTGCTGCCTGAGCCTGCGCGAGTGGCGCGAACGCTTTGCGCACTGGATCGATCACGGCGCGCCGCAGGATCTGCTCAACGCGAGCATTTACTTCGATTTCCGTGCCCTGGCCGGTAATGCGGCCCTGGCGCAGACGCTGCGCGACGAGGTGACCGAAGCCGCGCGGCGCACGCCACGCTTTCTCAAACAACTGGGCCTGAACGCGCTGCAGCGCACCGTACCGTTGAACTGGCGCGGCGCGGTGGACACCGACGCCGCGGGCACCCTCGACCTCAAGCTCCAAGGCGCGGCCATCTTTGTGGACGCGGCGCGCATCTACAGCCTCGCGCACGGCGTGGCGGCGGTCGGCACACGCGAGCGGCTGGAAGCCATCGGCCCGCTGCTCGGGCTCGCGCCGGCTGAATTCGAGGGCTGGATCGGCGGTTTTGAGTTTCTGCAGATGCTGCGCCTGCGTGTGCAGCTCGAAGGCACGCCCGACGCACCGGCGCCCAATCGCATTGCAGTCGCCTCGCTCAACGACATTGACCGGCGCATCCTCAAGGAGTCGTTCCGCGTGGCCCGCGCGCTCCAGCAGCGCCTGCAACTCGATTACGAAAGGTAGCCATGGGCTGGCTGGACGCACTGCGCGGGCGCCCGGCGCCGATCAACGAAACGCGCTGGGTCATGCTGGACGTGGAAACCGGCGGGCTGGACGCCAGCCGCCACCCCTTGCTGGCGATTGCGGCCATCGCCTTGCGGGTGGACTGGCCGACGCGGCGCCTCACGGTCATGCCGGGCGACAGTTTTGAGGTCGTGCTGCGGCAAACCACGCCCTCGGCGCGCGACAACATCCTGCTGCACGGCATCGGCGCACAGCGCCAGCGCGAGGGCCTTGACCCGGTGCTGGCGCTGCAGGCCTTTGCCCGCTTTGCCGGCACGTCGCCGTTGCTGGCTTTCCATGCGGCGTTTGACCGCACCCTGATCGGCCGCTATGCCCGCGCGCACCTGGGCGCCGACCTGCCCAACCCGTGGGTGGACATCGAGCCGCTGTGCGCCGTGACGCACGCCCACGTACGGGCCCGCTCGCTGGACGAGTGGATGGCGCACTTCGGCATCGAATGCGCGGTGCGCCACCAGGCCGCCGCCGACACGCTGGCCGAATGCGAGGTGCTGCAGCGCATCTGGCCCAAGGTGGCGGCGCAATGCGGCAGCTGGCGCGACGTGGTGCGGCTGGCCGAGCACCAACGCTGGATGGCCCGGGCCTGATCCCGGGAGCGCGAAGGCAGGGGGTTTTGAATCGCTATATTAAATATAGCAAACAATGACTATTTTACGAGGGCTAAAGGCCTAAAACATCATGAATCTCCGCCTCGGAGACGGTGGAGCCCTGCAACCAGACCTGCGCGAAGCGCACCATGGCCGCCGTGGCTTCAGCGTCCCGTCATGGCGTCGGGCGTTGCTGGCGTGGCGCCGGACACTGCGGCGGGTTCGGGGCGCGTCGCCATCTCGTTGAGCAGCAACCCGGCCGACTGCACCAGGGGCCACGCCAGCAACGCCCCTGCGCCCTCGCCCAGCCGCAGGTCCAGGTCCAGCAGTGGCTTGACTTGCAGGTGGCTCAGCAGCAGCCGGTGGCCGTCGTCGTCGGCGCAATTGCAAAACACCATGTAGTCGGTCACGGCCGCGCACAGGCGCCGGGCGACCAGTGCCGCGGCGCCCGCCACGAAGCCGTCCACCAGGATCACCCGCTGCTGGCTGGCCGCGCGCAGCATGGCGCCGGCCATCATGGCAATTTCGAACCCCCCCATGGCCGCCAGGGCGTCCAGGGGCAGCAGGGCGCCGCGATGCCGGGCCGCCACCCGGCCCAGGATCTCGTGCTTGCGTTGCAGCGGCGCGTCGTCTATCGCCACACTGAGGCCCATCGCGTCGCGCAGTGGCACACCGCCCAGGCGCGACAGCAGCAGCGCCGCGCTCGACGTGTTGCCCACCCCCATGTCGCCGAACGCCACCACGTTGCCGGGCAAGTACTGCACCGCGTCCATGCCTGCGTGCAGCGCTGCCGTGGCCTGCTCCTGTGACATGGCCGCGCGCAGCAGCATGTTGCGGGTGCCAAAACCGATCTTGCGCCGCACCAGCAGGGGAAATCCGGGCGCGTGCTCGTCATGGTCCGGGACGGCCGAGGCCACACCGGCGTCCACCACCGTCGTGGCAAAACCATGCTGGCGCGCCAGCACGTTCACGGTGGCACCACCGGCCAGCAGGGTCAGCACCATTTGCAGGGTCATTGACTGCGGGTAGGCCGAAACGCCTTCATCGGCAATGCCGTGGTCGGCCGCAAACACCAGCAGCTGCGGGTGCTCGAGGGTGATCGTCTCGCTGCGCTGGATCAACCCCAGCTTCACCGCCAGTGCTTCCAGCCGCCCCAGTGCACCGAGCGGTTTGGCTTTGTGGTCCATCTTCAGGCGCAGCGCCGCCTCCAGCGCCGGGTGGGCGGTGGGCTCGATCCCGGGCAATAGAAGGACGGACGGCGATTCGCTCATGGGGCCACAGGCAGGTGTATTTTTGGATTAACTTTGACTCTGCAGAAACATTCTGTACACGGGGTTCAGGGTTTCTTCCACAAAAGGATAGCCTAAAGTGTTCAGAAACTGTGCGAAAGCCCGGCTGTCGGAAGCCGGCACCTGCAGCCCCACCAGAATGCGGCCGTAGTCGGCGCCCTGATTGCGGTAGTGAAACAGGCTGATGTTCCAGCCCGGCCGCATCAGGCTCAGAAACTTCATCAGCGCGCCCGGCCGCTCGGGAAACACAAAACGCATCAGCCGCTCGTCCTGGGCCAGCGCCGAATGGCCGCCCACCATGTGGCGGATGTGTTCCTTGGCCAGTTCGTCGTGTGTCAGGTCCAGCGTGGCAAAACCATGCTTGGTGAAGTTGGCCGCGATCTTGACCGATTCGCCCTTGCCATGGGTGGTCAGGCCCACAAAGACGTGGGCCTGGGCGGCGCCGCTGATGCGGTAATTGAACTCGGTCACGTTGCGGGCGCCCTTGCCGCCGCCAAAGCTGGGCAGACTGCCGATCAGCTCGCAAAAGCGCCGGAAGCTGCCCCGCGCTTCGGGAATGGTCACGGCAAACAGCGCCTCGCGCTCCTCGCCCACCTCGGCGCGCTCGGCCACAAAGCGCAGGCGGTCGAAGTTCATGTTGGCGCCGCACAGGATCGCCGCATAGGTCTCGCCCCGGGTCTTGTGGGTGGCCACGTACTGCTTGATGGCCGCCACCGCCAGCGCGCCCGAGGGTTCGACGATGCTGCGGGTGTCCACAAACACGTCCTTGATGGCCGCGCACACCGCGTCGGTGTCCACCACCACAAATTCGTCCACCAGGCCGCGCGCGATGCGGAAGGTTTCCTCGCCCACCCGTTTGACGGCCGTGCCGTCGGCGAACAGGCCCACGTCGTCCAGCGTCACGCGCTTGCCCGCCGTGACCGAGCGCAGCATCGCGTCGGAATCGGTGGTTTGCACACCGATGACCTTGATCTCGGGCCGCACCGCCTTGATGTAGTTGGCCACGCCCGCGATCAGCCCGCCGCCGCCGATGGCGACAAACACCGCGTCCAGCGGCCCCTGGTGCTGGCGCAGCATTTCCATGGCAATCGTGCCCTGGCCGGCGATCACGTCCGGGTCGTCGAACGGGTGCACAAAGGTCAGGCCCAGCTGCTGCTCCAGTGCGGTGGCGTGGGTGTAGGCGTCGGAATAGCTGTCGCCGAACAGCACCACCTCGCCGCCCAGCGCACGCACCGCGTCCACCTTGAGCTGCGGCGTGGTCACCGGCATGACGATCACGGCGCGCACGCCCAGCTTGTGGGCCGACAGGGCCACGCCCTGCGCGTGGTTGCCCGCCGAGGCGCAAATCACGCCCTTGTTCAGCGCCTCGGGCGACAGGTTTGCCATCTTGTTGTAGGCGCCGCGCAGCTTGAAGCTGAACACCGGCTGCTGGTCCTCGCGCTTGAGCAGCACCTTGTTGTGCAGGCGGCGGCTCAGGTTTTTGGCGGGTTCCAGGGCCGATTCCACGGCCACGTCATAGACGCGGGCGGTCAGGATTTTCTTCAGGTAATCTGCTGGCGTGAGTTTTGCGGCGGATTTGCGCGGCGCGGCAGGCGGTTGGGTTTTGGCTGGCTTCATGGATTTCCCGGAGTTTCCTCTCTGGCGCGATGATAGAGGGCTGGCCGGGGCCGTCCGGGCCGGACGCCAAAAGAAAAAAGCCCCGCACCTTGCGGCGCGGGGCTGAATCCACCTTTTCGGAGGGTGGAGGAGACAATCGGTGCAGCGGCAAAGGGCCGTTGCATGGAATACAGTGTAGCGGCAGTTTGGTGCAATGCAACATTAAATACGTCGCCCAGGCGTCGCAAGTTGCGACAAACAGGCTTGCATCAGCCGAATTGATCGCCGTGAAGTCAATTTAATTCAAATAGAGGGCCGGACATGGAATGCACAGTGAGTTGGACGGGCGCGGCAGGCACGCGTTCGGGCATGGGGTTTGTGGCCGAAACCGGCAGCGGGCACGTGATTGCCATGGACGGCGCCCCGGACGAGGCCAAACCCGAGAACGGCGGGCGCAACCTCGCGCCCCGGCCCATGGAAACCGTGCTGGCCGGCACCGGTGGCTGCAGCGCCTACGACGTGGTGCTGATCCTCAAGCGCGGCCGCCACGACGTGCGCGGCTGCACGGTCCACCTGACCAGCGAGCGCGCCGCAGTGGACCCGAAAGTGTTCACCAAAATCCACATGCATTTCACCGTGACCGGCAAGGGCATCCCCGCCACGGCGGTGGAGCGTGCCATTGCCATGAGCCACGAAAAATACTGTTCGGCCAGCATCATGCTGGGCCAGATGGCCGAGATCACCACGGGTTTTGCGCAGATTGAGGCTTGAATTGGCCTCTAGCCCCCGTCAAGTGGCGATAATTTGCTATTGATAATGTAGTTTTCAAGCGGGTGCCTGGGCGCCGCCACGCGCCCGCCTGGCCCGGCGCGCGCGTCGGCCCTGCACCGCGCCCGGCCTCATACGGGTTTGCATTCAAGCGTAGGACAAGGCGAACCCACGCCGTGATACGTTGGAAGGCGAAGCCGTCTCAGACGTAATGCGCGGTGGTGGTCATCACCTTCGCCGCCAGGCGCATCAGCCCCTTGACGGGCGCGGGCAACGGCACGCCGCCCGCGTGCTGGGCGTCGGCCGCGTGGCGCGCCTCGTCGTCGCGCATCTGCACCACGATGGCTCGCGAAGCATGGTCGTGCGGCGGCAGGCGGTCCAGGTGGCTTTGCAGGTGCGCCTCCACCTGGCGCTCGGTCTCCACGACAAAGCCCAGACTCACCTTGTCGCCCAAACGCCCGGCCACCAGGCCCAGCGCAAACGCACCCGCATACCACAGCGGGTTGAGCAGCGAGGGCCGGTCGCCCAGCTCATCAAGCCGGGTCTGCGTCCAGGCCAGGTGGTCGGTTTCCTCGCGGGCGGCCACCTCGAAATGGGCGCGCAGCGCGGCGTCGCGCGTGGCAAAAGCCTGCGCTGCGTAAAGCGCCTGGGCGCAGACCTCGCCCACGTGGTTCACCCGCATCAGCGCGGCGGCTTCGCGCTTTTCGGGGGCGCTCAAATGGGTTTCGTCGGCCGGCAGCAGCGGGCAGGGGCGCGAGGCGTGGGGCGTGGCAAACAGGGTGCGCAAGGCCGTGTCGGCGGCGATCAGAAATTTGTCCATGACGCTATTTTGCGCAATTTCTGGCCGGTTCTGCGCTCTTTTGACGATAACGGGGGCACAAAAGGCGCTCTGCCCACCTTTTGTCAGGATCGGTCACCGATCCGCGCAAACCCGCGCCGAGGGGGCATGAGCTGGACGGCGCGCGTGGCGCAATTGCAACGAAGCGACGCGCCAATGCCCCTGCATGGGTGAATTTCTTTGCGCTTCGATAGGGGGTCTGGTGCAATTGGACCAACTTCCCTGGAGGGAGGTTGGCTCCGGTATGTGGAGGGCGGCAAACGTCCCCATTTGCAACCTGTCATCCCACACATGACGGGGCCGTAAAGTTTTGTTCAACTTTTGGAGAAGATCCCCATGAAAAAATCACTAGTTGCCTTGGCCGTGCTCGCCTCCTGCGGCGCCGCCATGGCCCAATCGTCCGTCACCCTGTACGGCATTCTCGACGTTGGTGTTGAAAAGCTCCCCGGCATTTCGACCCGCGTGTCGACCAACCAGGAATCCAACAGCCGCATCGGCTTCCGCGGCGTGGAAGACCTCGGTGGCGGCCTGCAGGCCAGCTTCGTGATCGAAACCGGCATCAACGGCGACAAGGCCGGCTTCAGTTCCAACGGCGGCCTGGCCACCATCGGCAACCGTGCCACCTGGCTGTCGCTGGGCAGCAAGTCACTGGGCAAGGCCAGCATCGGCCGTGGCTATGTCGGTTCGTTCTTCACCCAGCTGTGGGCTGACCCCACGGGCAACTCCTACGGCCAGGGCGGCGGCGGCACGCTGCTGATTTACTCGACCGCAAACCAGTCGCGTTTTGACAACGTCATCCGTTACGAAACCCCGAACCTGTACGGCTTCAGCGCCGACCTGGGCCTGGGCCTGCGTGGCGACGGCTCGTCTGACACCGCACGTCCGACCGTGGATGGTGGCGTGAGTGCGGCGCCGAATCCGCCCGCGACTTCGGCCGTACTGAACGGTGCTGCCACCCGCAACATCTCGTCGGGCAACCGCACCGGCTACACCCTGCACACGCAGTACGCACAGGGCCCGATCTACGTCGGCCTGTCCACCACCCGCGTGCCGACCCGTCCTGCCACCGGTGGCAACCCCAACGGACACGTCTGGACCGTGGCCGCTTCGTACGACCTCGGCGTGGTCAAGCTGTACGGTGCCGCCGAAAGCGACCGTCGTTACAACAACGACCGTTACGCCGGTCACCTGGGCCTGAGCGCACCGTTGGGCGCGGGCACCCTGATGGCCTGGTACGGCATCGACCAAAACGGTGGCGTCAACATTGCGGGCGGCGACAAGTACAAGGTCGGCATGGTGGCTTACTCGTACGCCCTGTCCAAGCGCACCGACGTGTACGGTGCCTACACCAACGACAACGTGAGCGGCGCCAAGAACGCTGCCGGTCGGCAGGTGGCCGGTGCGGCGGGTGTGAACGACGGCAATTCGCTGCAAGTCGGCATCCGCCACAAGTTCTGATCGTTTCGGGTGCCTTGAGCCCCCGCGCCTTGAAGTTAATGGCAGCCCCTCAGGCTTCGGTCTGAGGGGCTTTTTTCTGAGTGTGGGGTATCCCCCCCCAAGAGGGTTGTAGCGAACGCGCAACGAATGGTGGTGCGGTCACGCGTTTGTCACCAATGTTCTGTGGTTTCGTAGTCTGAAATAGGTATAAACCAAAGTGGAGGGGGCATGAACAGAGACGCATCCGAGGTGCACCCAATACTCTGCCAACCCTATATTGCTTCGTAACCCTGCTTGGAGACATCGTTAATGAAAAAATCACTCGTGGCCCTGGCCGTGCTGGCCTCGTGCGGCGCCGCCATGGCGCAATCCTCCGTCAATCTGTACGGCCGCTTTGACACCGGCATTGAAAAGCTGCCGGGTGTATCGACCCGCGTTTCTTCAGGGGCGGGCTCTTCCAGCCGCCTGGGCTTCCGCGGCGTGGAAGACCTTGGGGGCGGCCTGCAAGCCAGCTTCGTGGTGGAAACCAGCTTCGAAAGCGACAAGGCCGGTTTCCTGAATTCCAGCGGTTTGGCCGGCATCGGCAACCGCGCCACCTGGCTGAGCATTGGCAGCAAAGACCTGGGCAAGTTCAGCCTGGGCCGCGGCTATGTGGGCGCGTTCTTCACGCAGCTGTGGGCCGACCCGACCATCAACTCCTACGGCCAGCGCGCTGCGGGCACGGTCATCATTTATTCGACCGCCAACCAGTCGCGGCTGGACAACGTGATCCGCTACGAAACCCCCAACTACATGGGCTTCAGTGCCGACCTGGGCCTGGGCCTGCGTGGTGATGCTGGCGAAACCCGCCCGACCGTCGACGGGGGCGTCAACGCAGCTCCAAATCCCCCGGCAACTTCGGCCGCGCTTAACGGCTCTGCCACCCGCAACATTTCTTCCAAGAACACCACAGGCTACACACTGCACACGCAGTTCAGGACCCGTACAGTTTATGTGGGCGCGTCGGTCGCCAAGATTCCGGATTCGCGTCTGCGCTTCTCAGCACTTGGCCCCGCCGCGATCACCAACATGAACGTCAACGGCAATGTCTGGACCATCGCCGGCTACTACGATTTTGGCCCGATCAAGATCTCCGGTGCCTTTGAAAACGACCGCCGTTTCTCCAGCGATAAAAATGCGGGCCACATCACCTTGAGCGCCCCGGTGGGCAACGGCTTGCTGGTGGCCTGGTATGGCATCGACCAGAACGGTGGCGCGTCCTCCAGCGCCCTCAACCCGGGCGGTGCATTGACTTCCAACTACAAGGTGGCTTCGGTGTCGTACATGTACGACCTGTCCAAGCGCACGCACCTGTACGCGGCTGTGAACGACGACAACGTGAGCGGTACTTTCCGCACTAAAGCGGGCCCTGGCGGCAAGAAAATCACCAGCCAGACGGGCATCGTCGATGGTATTTCCACGCAAATCGGCATCCGCCACGACTTCTGATGATGAAGGCACCTTGGGGTGCCCGCGACGTCATTGACGCAAAAGCCCTTCGGACTCCGGTCCGAAGGGCTTTTTCACGTGGGGATGCAATGGCGCGATGGTTGGCCTCGTGCGACACCGTTTGTACGGCATTGTGCTGACATACACCACGCGGTGGACCCATGCGGTGAGTCAAACAGGGCGATGCGTGACTGAAAATCCCGCACCATTTCGCTGGGCTTGACGGGCCCTGTGCGCGCCAGTGCAGACGGGCGTACAACCGCATTGGGGCTGGGTTGTTTGGGAGGTGGAGAGGTGAACAGAGAGATTCAATACTCTGAAATTTCATCCTTAACCTTGGAGCAACTCGCAATGAAAAAATCACTCATCGCCTTGGCGATACTGGGCACATGGGCCGGCGCCGCATCGGCACAGTCCACCGTCACCATTTACGGCAGTATCGACACCGGCATTGAAAAAGTCGCAGGCAGTTCCAGCCGGGTTTCCAGCGGCGCGTCCAAAAGCAACCGCATTGGCTTTCGGGGTGTCGAAGACCTTGGCGGCGGCCTGCGGGCCAGCTTTGTGATTGAGACCGGCCTGAAGAGCGATACAGGTGGGTTCCAGACGCACAGCGGCTCTGCCACCATAGGCAACCGCGCCACCTGGTTGTCGCTGGGGTCCAAAGATTTGGGCACCGTGAGCCTGGGTCGCGGCTACGCCGGTGTTTTCTTTGTGCAAAGCGCGGTGGACCCCACCAATCACAAATTTGGCTCGAACGTGGACGGCACCGGTTCGCTCCAGGCCACCAACGTGAACTCGCGATACGACAACACCATCCGCTACGAAAGCCCCAGCCTCTACGGCTTCAAGCTGGACCTTGCGGGCGGTCTGCAAGGCGATGCACAGAGCGACACGACCCGTCCGACGGTGGATGGGGGCGTGAGCGCTGCGCCAAATCCACCAGCGACTTCAGCGGTGCTCAACGGTTCGGCCACTCGCAACATCGCGGGCACCAGCAAGGGTGGCTACAACCTGGGGCTGACCTACAACCAGGGCCCAATTTATGTGGGCGTCGGCACCATGAGCACGCCAGGGCGCCCCGCCACCGGGCTGGTGGCGAACTCCTCGCGCTCCGACAAGAACACCACCATCATCGCGGCGTCCTACGATTTGGGCTTCGTGAAGCTTGGCGGTTCGTTCGAGAACGACAACCGCTATTCCAGCCGGGAAAACTCCTGGATGCTGTCAGCGCGTGCGCCCTACGGACCGCACGAGCTGATGGCGTTTTATGGCGAAGACCGCAACGGTGGCGCCACACTGGGCGATTCGCTCAAGATCGCGCAGATTGCCTACCGGTATTCGCTGTCCAAGCGGACCAACCTGTACGCCGGGTTCACCAACAACAACGTGAGCGGGCGCAACGCAGACGGGGTCAAGGCGGCCAACTCGTACACCAGTGTCATTGACGGCACGGTCACGCAGGTGGGCCTCAGCCACAGCTTCTGATTTTTGTCCTTGTCTGAGCCTGTGCACTGCCTGCACTGGCTTTAAGACGCTGCCGCCTCGGACCTGAGGTCCGAGGCGGTCATTTCGACCATCGCGCATGGCTTTGCACGCCCGCCAGCGGCGTGGCATCGGGATTTGCCGCGCAAAAGCCGAGCGACTGCACGGCGCGCCATCCCCTGGTTTCGACCGGATCGGTGCGTCGCACTGGCGCGTGTGTTGCCCATCGGCAACGGAATACGCCCCAAATGCCCCTTTACTTGTCAGTTTTCACGTTCCGCAGTGTGCTTGATTGGTATAAACACCTAAGGAGGGGATCAGAACAGAGATCAAATACTCTGCCAATTCCTAATTTCTTTGGAGAAACTTGACATGAAAAAATCACTGGTTGCCTTGGCTGTGCTCGCTTCTTGTGGCGCCGCCATGGCCCAATCGTCCGTTACCATGTACGGCAGCCTGGACGCCGGCATTGAAAAAACGCCGACACGATCGGCCCGCGTGTCCAACAATGTTGAATCGAACAGCCGCATCGGTTTTCGCGGCGTTGAAGACCTCGGCGGTGGCCTGCAGGCCAGCTTCGTGATCGAAACGGGCTTGCGGTCTGACACGGGCGGCTTCAGCAGCAACAGCGGCCTGGCCAGCATCGGCAACCGCCAGACCTGGCTGTCGCTGGGCCAAAAAGGTGTTGGCACGCTGAGCTTTGGGCGTGGTCGCGTGGCGGCTTACAACTCCACCGCCAAGGCTGACCCGACGGCGGCCTCGTACGGCCAGAACGGCGACGGCGCGACCATGCTGTATTCCAGCGCCAACAACAGCCGTTTTGACAACGTGATCCGTTTCCAGACCGCCGTGTGGAGCGGCTTCAGCGCTGACCTGGCTTTTGGCCTGCACGGTGATGATCGCGAACTCCGCTCCCCGGTGGATGGTGGCGTGACCGCTGCCCCGATTGCGCCGGCAACTCCAGCGGTACTCAACGGTTCCGCGACCCGCAACATCTCGTCGGCCAACAAGACCGGTTACTCCGTGCACACGCAGTACGCGCAGGGCCCGCTGTACGTGGGCTTTGGCGTGGCACGCTCGCCAGCCCGTCCGGCGCCCGGCGGCGGCGACACGGACAGCAAAGTCTACGGCGCCAGCGCAACCTATGACTTGGGTGTGGCCAAGTTGTTTGCGGGTGCCGAACTGGACGACCGTTACAACAAGAACAAGTACGCGGGCAACCTTGGTGTGAAGGCCCCGTTGGGCGCCGGTACCCTGATGGCCTGGTACGGTATCGACCAGAACGGCGGCGTGGGCATCAACGACAAGCTCAAGTCGGCTCAGGTGGCTTACTCGTACGCGCTGTCCAAGCGCACCAATCTGTATGGTGCCCTGACGAACGACACCGTGCGTGGCGCGGGAACCGGCAGCCCCACCGTGGTCAAGGCGTCGAACAACAACACCACCGTGCGTGACGGTACGTCTTACCAGGTCGGTATCAACCACAAGTTCTGATGACCCGCGGGTGCCTTCGGGTGCCTGCTCAGTGTCAGACTGAAAAGCCCTTCAGATTGCGGTCTGAGGGGCTTTTTCTTTGTGCCCACCCGGTTCGCGCGTTTCAGTGCGGCTGTCGTTGTGCGGCAACAAAATGCAGCAGAAATGCACTCTGCTCCAGGACCTTCTTTGCGGATCGCGGGGGGGGGGCTCTGTTGCAATCGCATTGGTCTACCCCACAAAGAGATGGCACGGGCTGCGATCAGCAAGCGCGCGGCATCCCGTCGTGCTATTCCTGAAACCCGCCTTTTTCCCATCCATCATTTTTGAGACATTCACCATGACCCTAAAAAAATCCCTCGTCACCTTGGCCGTGCTGGCTTCCTGCGGCGCTGCGATGGCGCAATCGTCCGTCGCGATGTTTGGCCTTCTGGACGTGGGCATTGAAAAAATCCCGGGCGCATCCGCGCGCGTTTCCACGGGGCGCGGCACGTTCAGCAGTTTCGGCTTCCGCGGGACGGAAGACCTTGGGGGCGGTTTGCAGGCCAGCTTCCTGATTGACACTGGCCTCAGCACCGACAAGGCCGGCTTCAGCACCCAAAGTGGCCTGGCCTCTATTGGCAATCGTGCCACCTGGCTGTCGATGGGCAGCAAAGACTTGGGAAAATTCAGTCTGGGGCGTGGTTATGCCGGTGCGTACTTCACCCTCCGGCGCAGCGATCCGACAGGCCGCGCTTTCGGCCAAGGCACCAGCGGCGCAATGTCGCTGTACTCCAACAACATTCAATTGCGTTTTGACAACCTCATCCGCTACGAAACGCCCAACTGGAACGGTTTCAGCGCCGATCTGGCCCTCGGTCTGCAAGGCGATGCGCAGTCGGACACTGCGCGTCCGTTGGTGGACGCAGGTACCGTCACGGGTTCTGCGGTTCGGAACATCTCGACGGCCAACAAGCCCGGCTACACGCTGGGCACCCAGTACGCCAATGGTCCGGTATTTGTCGGCGTGACGGTGCTGCGGACCCCCGGTGTGGCCGGATTTGGCGGCGCGGCGTCGAGCAACAGCAAGAACACCTGGACGCTCGGGGCGTCCTACGACTTGCGTGTCGTCAAGCTCTTTGCCGGGTTTGAAAGCGACCGCCGGTACAGCAGCAACCGGTCGGCCGGCCACATCGGCGTCAGTGCACCGCTGGGCGCAGGCAAGATCATGGCGTGGTATGGGCAGGACCAGAACGGTGGTACGACGCTGAACGACAAAGTCAAGTCGGGCTCGGTGGCCTATACCTACAACCTGTCCAAGCGCACGGACGTTTACGCGGCAGTGATCGAGGACAGCGTGGGTGGCGCAGGCGTGACGGCCAACAACTCCCGGTTCCGTGACGGCACCACCACCCAGGTCGGTATCCGCCACCGGTTCTGATGCCCAGGGGCTGTTTCGAGCCCCGCGCGAGGATGGCCCCAAAGCCCTTCAGACTCAGGTCCGGAGGGCTTTTGCGTGGGTACCCGGCAAAGGGCACCTGCTTGTTGGCGGATAGGCGCCGCGCAATGCCCCGCTGCTCCCGCGAACCCCCCGGTCGCGAAAACCCCCGTGTCGGCACGCCGCTTGCTCTGATAGCATCGTTGCTCCCCTCTGCACTGCCTGATGTTCGCCTTTGTTCTGCGCCGCCTGTTCCAGGCCGTGATCGTGATGGTCGCGGTGGCGTTCATCGCGTTCATGCTGTTCCAGTATGTGGGCGACCCGGTGGTGTTTTTGCTGGGGCAAGACGCCACGCCGGACCAGATTCGCACCTTGCGTGCCGATCTGGGGCTGGACCAACCCTTTTTCGTGCAGTTCTGGCACTTTCTGGTGAATGCCGCGCAGGGCGAATTCGGGTTGAGCCTGCGCCAGGGCGCCAAGGTGTCGCGGCTGCTGTCCGAGCGCTTCCCGGCCACGCTGGAGCTGGCGGTGGTGGCCGCGGTGATGGCGCTGGTGATCGGCGTGCCCATGGGGGTTTACGCCGCCCTGCGCCGGGGCAGCTTCATGAGCCAGCTGTTCATGACCCTGTCGCTGCTCGGGGTGTCGCTGCCCACGTTTTTGATCGGCATCCTGCTGATTTTGTTTTTCTCGGTGGGCCTGGGCTGGTTCCCGAGCTTCGGCCGGGGGGATGTGGTGGCGCTGGGCTGGTGGAGCAGCGGGCTGCTCACGGCGGACGGCTGGCACCACATCGTGCTGCCGGCCGTGACGCTGGCGGTGTTCCAGCTCACGCTCATCATGCGGCTGGTGCGGGCCGAGATGCTGGAGGTGCTGCGCACCGACTACATCAAGTTCGCGCGGGCCCGCGGCCTGTCTGACCGGGCCATCCATTTCGGCCATGCCCTCAAGAACACACTGGTGCCGGTGATGACCATCACCGGCTTGCAGCTGGGCGGGCTGATCGCCTTTGCCATCATCACCGAAACCGTGTTCCAGTGGCCGGGCATGGGCCTGCTGTTCATCCAGGCCGTGACCTTTGCCGACATCCCCGTGATGGCCGCCTACCTGTGCCTGATTGCGCTGATCTTCGTGGTCATCAACCTGGTGGTCGATCTGCTCTATTTTGTGGTGGACCCGCGCCTGCGCGTGGGCTCCGCAGGAGGTCATTGATGCTGGCACCCCGCCTCAAGGCCAATGGCCGGGCGTTTGCGCAGATTGCGCAGTTTCACCCCGAACTCATCGCGTTCCGGCGCGACCTGCACGCCCATCCTGAACTGGGCTTTGAAGAGGTGTACACCAGCGGGCGCGTGGTGGCGGCGCTCAAGCTGTGCGGCGTGGACGAAGTCCACACGGGCATCGGCAAGACCGGCGTGGTGGCGGTGGTCAAGGGGCGGCGCACCACCAGCGGCAGGATGATCGGGCTGCGCGCCGACATGGACGCGCTGCCCATCACCGAGCTGAATGACTTCGCCTGGAAATCGGCCCGCACGGGCCTGATGCACGGCTGCGGCCACGACGGGCACACCACCATGCTGCTGGGCGCCGCCCGGTACCTGGCGGCCTCGCGCGAATTTGACGGCACCGCCGTGCTGATCTTCCAGCCTGGCGAAGAAGGCTACGCGGGGGCCAAGGCCATGATGGAAGACGGCCTGTTCGAGCGCTTTCCGGTGCAGGCGGTGTACGGCATGCACAACTGGCCGGCCATGCGGCCCGGCACCATTGGCGTGAACCCCGGGCCGATGATGGCGGCGGCCGACCGCATCACCATCGAGATCACCGGCAAGGGCGGCCATGGCGCCCACGCCTACCTGACCATCGACCCGGTGCTGGTGGCCGGGCACATCATCACGGCGGTGCAAAGCATCGTGTCGCGCAATGTCAAGCCGCTGGACAGCGCCGTGATCAGCCTCGGGGCCATGCACGCGGGCGACATGGGGGCCTTCAGCGTCATCCCCGGCAAGGCGGTGCTGGTGGGCACGGTGCGCACCTTCAGCCCGCAGGTGCAGGACATGATCGAGCAGCGCCTGCACGAACTGTGCAGTGCCGTGGCGCTGGGCTTTGGTGCGTCGGCCACAGTGCACTACGAGCGGGTGTACCCGGCCACCATCAACACCGCCGACGAGGCTGGTTTTGCGGCCGACGTGGCCGAGTCCCTGGTGGGGCCCGACCACGTGGTGCGCGACCTCGATCCCAGCATGGGCGCCGAGGATTTCGCCTTCATGCTGCAGTCCAAACCCGGGGCTTACCTGCGCATCGGGCAAGGCGGCGAGGGCAGCTGCTTCCTGCACAATACCCGTTACGATTTCAACGACGACATTTTGCCGCTGGGCGCTGCGCTGCACGCGGGCCTGGCCGAACAGGCGATGCCGCTGGCCGCTGACGTGGCCCCCTGAATTCTTGATTTCCCCCCACAGGAGTAGACGCCATGAAAATGAAAAACCACATCCTTGCCATTGCCGCCGCCGTCGTGTGCGCCGCCAGCTTTTCGGCCGGCGCGCAGACCATCCGCATTGCCAACCAGGGCGACGCGCTGTCCATGGACCCGCACTCGCTCAACGAGTCGCTCCAGCTCAGCGTGACCAGCAACGTGTACGAAGGTCTGGTCGGGCGCAACAAGGACCTGAGCCTGGCGCCGGCACTGGCCACGTCGTGGAAGCAGACGTCGCCCACCGTGTGGCGCTTCGAGCTGCGCAAGGGCGTGCAGTTTCACGACGGCACACCGTTCACGGCCGACGACGTGGTGTTTTCGTTTGCGCGAACCCAGGCCGACGGCTCCGACATGAAGAGCTACACCAACGATTTCAAGGAAGTCCGCAAGGTCAACGACCATGTGGTCGAAATCGAAACCAAGAACCCGTTCCCGATTGTTCCGGACGTGATCTCCCTCGTGTTCATCATGAGCAAGAAGTGGTGCGAAACCAACCAGGCAACCCGCCCGGTGGACCGCCGCAAGGGCATCGAGAACGCCGCGTCGTTCCGCGCCAACGGCACCGGTCCGTACCGGCTGCGCGAGCGCCAGCCCAATGTGCGCACCACGTTCACGCGCAATGGCAATTACTGGGGCAAGATCGAAGGCAACGCCTCCGAGGTGATCTTCACGCCCATCGGCAGCGCCGCCACGCGCGTGGCCGCACTGCTTTCGGGCGAGGTCGATGTGATGGAGCCGGTGCCCGTGCAGGACGTGGCCCGTGTCAATGCGTCGGCCAACACCCGCGCCGTGACCGGCCCCGAGCTGCGCACCATCTTCCTGGGCATGGACCAGAAGCGTGACGAACTGCTGTACTCCAACGTCAAGGGCAAGAACCCGTTCAAGGACAAGCGCGTGCGCCAGGCCTTCTACCAGGCGATCGACATCGACGGCATCCAGAAGACCGTGATGCGCGGTGCTTCCAGCCCCACGGCGCTCATGGTCGGCCCCGGCATCAACGGTTTTTCCCAGGCCCAGAACAAGCGCCTGCCCTACGACGTGGAAGCCGCCAAAAAGCTGCTGGCCGACGCGGGCTACCCCAGCGGCTTCGAGGTGGCCATGAACTGCCCGAACGACCGCTACGTCAACGACGCGCAAATCTGCCAGGCGGTGGCGGCCAACCTGTCGCGCATCAACGTCAAGATCAACCTGCAGGCCGAAACCAAGGGCACCTATTTCCCCAAGATCCTGCGCCGCGACACCAGCTTTTACCTGCTGGGCTGGACGCCCAGCACCTACGACGCGCACAACGCCCTCAATGCGCTGATGCGCTGCGTGGACGACAAGGGCGCCGGCCAGTTCAACCTGGGCAGCTACTGCAACCCCAAGGTGGACGAACTGATCCTGAAAATCCAGTCCGAAACCGACAAACCCAAGCGCGACGCCATGATCAAGGAGGCCTTTGATCTGCACGCCGCCGACATTGGCCACCTGCCGCTGCACCAGCAGGCGCTGGCCTGGGGCGTGAGCAAGAAGGTGAAGCTGGTGCAGATGGCCGACAACTCCATGCCCTTCAAGTGGATGAGCATCCAGTAACACCGGGCCTGCACGTGCCGCCGTGTCGCCCGTGGGGGTGGCACGGCCGGCGCGGCTTTGTCGAACGCCATGAACCTTCCTCTTGCCCGCTGGCTCGACAGCGATGTGGGCCACAGTTTTCGCAGCTCGCCCGTGGCCATGGGTGCGGCGCTGATCGCGTTTGTCTGCATTTTTTGCGCCGTGTTCGCCAACTGGGTGGCGCCGCACAACCCGTTTGACCTGAGCACGCTGGAATTGTCGGACGCGCGGCTGCCGCCCGCCTGGCTGGAAGGCGGCACGCGCAAGTTTCTGCTGGGCACCGACGACCAGGGCCGCGACATTCTCTCGGCCCTGATGTTCGGCGCACGCATTTCGCTGGTGGTGGGGCTGGCGTCGGTGGCGCTGTCGGTGGTGGTCGGCGTGGCACTGGGCCTGCTGGCGGGCTTTCGTGGCGGCTGGGTCGATTCGCTGCTGATGCGGCTGTGCGACGTGATGCTGTCGTTCCCCGCCATTCTGGTGGCGCTGCTGATTGCCGGGGTGGGCCGGGCGCTGTTTCCCAACGCCCATGCGTCATTGGCGTTGGGCGTGTTGATTCTGTCGATCTCGCTCACGGGCTGGGTGCAGTACGCGCGCACCGTGCGGGGCTCCACCCTGGTCGAGCGCAACAAGGAATACGTGCAGGCGGCCCGCGTCACCGGGGTGTCGTCGCTGCGCATCATGCGTCGCCATGTGCTGCCCAATGTGATGGGGCCGGTGATGGTGCTGGCCACCATCCAGGTGGCCACGGCCATCATCACCGAGGCCACGCTGTCGTTTCTGGGTGTGGGCGCGCCGCCCACCTCGCCCTCGCTGGGCACGCTGATCCGCGTGGGCAACGACTACCTGTTCTCGGGCGAATGGTGGATCACCATCTTCCCCGGCGTGATGCTGGTGCTGATCGCGCTGTCGGTCAACCTGCTGGGCGACTGGCTGCGCGACGCGCTCAACCCCAAGCTCCGATGAGCGATTGCACGACCCATTTCCAAGCGGCCACCGTGGAACCGGCTTCGCCGGGCCGCGGGTGGCGCCCCCTTGAGGGGAAGGTGGCCGAAGGTCGCTTCGGGGGAGAGTGATGCACTTATTGCAAGTCAAAAACCTCGTCGTGGAATTCCCCCACCGCCGCGGCACGCTGCGCGCGATCGACGACATTTCGTTCGACATTGCGCCGGGCGAGATTCTGGGCGTGGTGGGCGAGTCGGGCGCGGGCAAGTCGCTCACGGGCGCGGCCATCATCGGCCTGCTGGAGCCGCCGGGCCGGGTGGCCGGCGGGCAAATCCTGTTGGCGGGCCAGCGCATTGACAACCTGCCCTACGCGCAGATGCGCCACATCCGCGGCCGCCAGATTGGCGCCATTTTCCAGGACCCGCTGACCTCGCTGAACCCGCTCTACACCGTGGGCGACCAGCTGGTGGAGACGATCCGCGCGCACTTGCCGGTCAGCGCTGACGAAGCCCGCCAGCGCGCCATCGGTTTGCTGCAGGACACCGGCATTCCCGCGGCGGCGCAGCGCATCGGCCACTACCCGCACCAGTTCTCGGGGGGCATGCGCCAGCGGGTGGTGATCGCGCTGGCGCTGGCCGCCGAGCCCAAGCTGATCGTCGCCGACGAGCCCACCACCGCGCTCGACGTCTCCATCCAGGCGCAGATCATCACGCTGCTCAAAAGCATCTGCAAGGAGCGCGGCGCCGCCGTGATGCTGATCACCCACGACATGGGCGTGATCGCCGAAACCTGCGACCGCGTGGCCGTGCTGTACGCCGGCCGCATCGCCGAGATCGGCCCCGTGCACGAGGTCATTCACCACCCGGCGCACCCCTACACTGCGGGCCTCATGGCGGCCATCCCCGACATGACGCTGGAGCGCGAGCGCCTGAACCAGATCGACGGCGCCATGCCGCGCCTCAACGCCATTCCGGCAGGCTGCGCGTTCAACCCGCGCTGCCCCAACGTGCATGACCGCTGCAAGGTTGATCGCCCCGACCTGATGGACGCCGGTGCGACGCGTGCGGCGTGTTGGCTCGTGAATGATGCCCGTGCACAGGCCGCGCAGACGTCGGCCCCTGTGGGAGGCGCTGCCTGATGGCTTCGACCCCTTCGACGGCGCCACTGGTCCAGGCCCGCGACCTGGCCAAGAACTTTGACGTGTCGGCGCCCTGGCTCAACCGCGTGCTCGAAGGCAAGCCGCGCGTGCTGCTGCACGCGGTGGACGGCGTGAGTTTCGAGATCGAACGCGGCGAAACGCTGGCCCTGGTGGGCGAATCCGGTTGCGGCAAGAGCACCGTGGCCCGGCTGCTGGTCGGGCTGTACACCCCCACGCGCGGCGGCCTGACGTTTGACGGCCAGGACGCCCACGCCGCCTACAAAACCGCCGCGGGCCGGGCGCTGCGCCGGCGCATCCAGATGATCTTCCAGGACCCGTACGCCAGCCTGAACCCGCGCTGGACGGTGGAGCACATCGTGGGCGAGCCGCTGCTCGAGCACGGCATCCCCGACGGGCAGGGCGCCACGCAATGGCCGGTGCGCGACGCGGCCGCACTCCAGGCGCGCGTGGGCGAACTGCTGCAATCCGTGGGCCTGTCGCCGCTGGACATGGCCAAGTACCCGCACCAGTTTTCCGGCGGGCAGCGCCAGCGCATTTCGATTGCGCGGGCGCTGGCCACCGAACCCGAGTTTCTGGTGTGCGACGAACCCACCTCGGCGCTGGACGTGAGCGTGCAGGCGCAGGTGCTCAACATCATGAAAGACCTGCAGCGCGCGCGCGGCCTGACCTACCTGTTCATCTCGCACAACCTCGCGGTGGTTCGCCACGTGAGCGACCGCGTGGGCGTGATGTACCTCGGGCGCATCGTCGAACTGGCCGACAAGGCCACGCTGTTCGCGAGCCCGCGCCACCCCTACACGCGCATGCTGCTCGACGCCATCCCCAAGATGCACGACACCGGCCGCGCGCGCACGCCGGTGCAGGGCGAGGTGCCCAACCCGCTGAACCCGCCCACGGGCTGCAGCTTCCACCCGCGCTGCCCGCACGTGAACGACCGCTGCCGCGCCGAGCGGCCGCAACTGCTGGACCTGCGCGGCGTGAAGATCGCCTGCCATGCGGTGGAAGAAGACCGCATCGCGTGAGGCGGTTACTATCCTGTCAATAGCAAACTATTGACTATTGACGGGGGCTAAGTGCCAATTTGATTGGTAAAACGAGTTGCCGTGCACATGGGCCGTCAGGCCGCTGCGCTGGGCCGCTGCGGGTGGCGCGGCCCCGCCCGCTCAGCATTCCTCGCTCCAGCAGTACCCGTCGCGCGCGATCATGGCGCTGGACGCGCTCGGGCCCCAGCTGCCGGCGGCGTAGGGGCGGGGGCCGTTCGGGTCGGCGTGCCAGGCGTCCAGGATCGGCCCGACCCAGCGCCAGGCTTCTTCCTGCTCGTCGCTGCGCACAAACAGGTTGAGCCGCCCGTCGATCACGTCGAGCAGCAGCCGCTCGTAGGCGCCCACGCGCTCGACGCCAAAGCGGGTGTCAAAGTCCAGGTCGAGCTGCACCGGGCTCAGACTTTGGACCCTCGCCTGGTGGTTGCGGCGCGTGTCGGCGCCCTGGGCCAGCAGGTGCAGCTCCAGGCCGTCCTTGGGCTGCAGGTGGATCACCAGGCGGTTCACCGCGCCATTGGGGGCGTTGAAGATGGCGTGCGGTGTGGCCCGGAAGTTGACCACGATGCGCGCGTCGCGGCCCGCCAGGCGTTTGCCGGTGCGCAGGTAAAACGGCACGCCGGCCCAGCGCCAGTTGGCGATTTCGGTGCGCAGCGCGACAAAGGTTTCGGTGGCGGTCTGCGGCTGCACGCCGGGCTCGTCGCGGTAGCCCGGCACCGCCGCGCCGCCCAGCGTGCCCGCGGTGTACTGGCCGCGGATCACGTCCTGCGCCAGCGACTGCGGCGTCCAGGCTTTGAGCGAGCGCAGCACCTTGAGCTTCTCGTCGCGGATGGCGTCGGCGTGCGCGTTGATGGGCGGCTCCATGCCGATGGCGCACAGCAGCTGCAGCGCGTGGTTTTGCACCATGTCGCGCAAGGCGCCGGTGCTGTCGTAGAACGCGCCGCGTTTTTCCACGCCCAGGTCTTCGGCGATGGTGATCTGGATGTTGGCAATGTGCTCGCGCCGCCACAGCGGCTCAAACAGGGCGTTGCCAAAGCGCAGGGCAAACAGGTTCTGCACCGACGGCTTGCCCAGGTAATGGTCGATGCGGAACACCTGGCGCTCGTCCAGCACGCGGCACACCGCGGCGTTGATGGCGCGGTTGGAGGCCAGGTCGTGGCCCAGCGGTTTTTCGAGCACGAGGCGGGTGCGCGGCTGGTTCAGCCCCACGGCGGCGATCTGCTCGCACACGGTGGTGAACAGCGCGGGCGCGGTGGCCAGGTACATCACCAGCGTGTCGGCCTGGCGGGTGTTGAGCGCGGCGGCCAGCCGGGTGTAATCCGCGGGCTGCGACAAGTCCATGCGCACAAAGTGCAGCAGCGCGGCAAAGCGCGCGAACTCGTCGGGGCTGGGGCGCTTGGCCAGGTCCACGTGGTCAAACCGCGACTGGATCAGCGCACGGTAGGCGTCGTCGGAGAGGTCGTCGCGCCCGACGCCGAGGATGCGCCCGCCCTCGGGCAGCGAGCCGTGGCGGAAGGCCTGAAACAGCGCGGGCATCAGCTTGCGCCAGGCCAGGTCGCCGGTGCCGCCGAAAAGAACAAGGTCAAAACTCATGGTGCAAACTCAGGGCGCAAAACGCCGGGGGTGGAAGGGGCACTTTAACTGCCTTTGCGGCGGGTTTGCAGCCAGTTTGCGCTTGTGGCAAGGTACAAACCTTGCGTGCGGCGGGATAATCCACCCCATGAACCAGCTCGACACCCTCAAACAGTTCACCACCGTGGTGGCCGACACCGGCGACTTCCTGCAGCTCAGCGCTTTCAAGCCGCAGGACGCCACCACCAACCCGTCGCTGATCCTCAAGGCCGTGCAAAAGCCCGAATACCGGCCGCTGATGCAAGACACCGTGGCCCGGTTTCAGGGCCGCGCACTGGACGAGCAGATTGACCGGCTGCTGGTGCGCTTCGGGTGCGAGATCTTGTCGATCATCCCGGGGCGCGTGTCCACCGAGGTGGATGCGCGGCTGAGCTTTGACGCCGCCGCCACCGTGACGCGGGCCGAACGCCTCATTGCGCTGTACCAGGCCGAGGGCGTGCCCATCGACCGCGTGCTGATCAAGATCGCCGCCACCTGGGAGGGCATCCAGGCCGCCGCGCAGCTGGAGCGGCGCGGCATCCACACCAACCTTACGCTGCTGTTTGCGTTTTGCCAGGCGGTGGCCTGCGGCCAGGCGCGGGTGCAATTGATCTCGCCTTTTGTCGGCCGCATCCATGACTGGCACAAGAAGGCCGCTGGCGCCAGCTGGGTCGAGGCCGAACGGGCCGGTGCCAACGACCCCGGCGTGCAGTCGGTGCGCCGGATCTTCGAGCACTACAAGCACTTTGGCATCGGCACCGAAATCATGGGCGCGAGCTTTCGCAACGTGGGCCAGATCACCGCGCTGGCCGGGTGCGATCTGCTCACCATCAGCCCCGAACTGCTGGCCCAGTTGGCCGCCACCGACGCGCCGCTGCCCCGTGCCCTTGACGCCGGGGCCGCGCGCGCGCTGGACCTGCCCGCGGTCCACTACGACGAAGCGGGCTTTCGCTATGCGCTCAATGAAGACGCCATGGCCACCGAAAAGCTGGCCGAAGGCATTCGGGCCTTTGCCGCCGATGCCGTCCAGCTCGAACACCTGATGCAGGCGGCCTGAGCGCATGTCCAACGCTGCCCCGCGCTTCCCGCGTTGCGACCAGACCGCCGCCTGGCGTGCCCTGCACGCGCATTACGACGCCCACGGCCGCGCCTTGGACCTGCGCGACGCCTTTGCCGCCGACCCGCAGCGCTTTGCGCGCTTCAGCCAGACGGCGCCCCAGGTGTTTGCCGACCTCTCCAAAAACCGCATCGACGCCACCACCGAAGCGCTGCTGCTCGACCTGGCGCGCCAATGCGGCCTGGAGGCGCACCGCGACGCCATGTTTTCGGGCGAGCCGGTCAATGGCACCGAGCACCGCGCCGCGATGCACTTTTTATTAAGAAATCCGGCCTCAGCCCCCGTCAAATGGTCAAAGTTTGCTATTGATGATGTAGTTGATGCGGTGGCCGAGGTGCAGGCCACGCGCCAGGCCATGCTGGCCTGGGCCGGGCAGGTGCGTGCCGACGCCACCCTCACCGACGTGGTGAACATCGGCATCGGCGGCTCCGACCTCGGGCCGCAGATGGCCGTGCTGGCGCTGGATGAATTTGTCACGCCCGCCAAGCGTTTTCACTTCGTCTCCAACGTGGACGGGCATGAACTCGGCGCGCTGCTGCAAAAGCTCAAACCCCGGAACACGCTGTTTCTGATCGCCTCCAAAACCTTCACCACAGCCGAGACGCTCACCAACGCGCGGTCGGCGCGGCAATGGTTCCTCGAACAGGGCGCTGCCGATGCGGCGGTAGGCCATGGGGCGGCGCCGGAGATTTCGCGGCACTTCGTCGCAATCACCACCCACGTCGCGGCGGCCAACGCCTTTGGCATCCGCACCACCTTTGGCTTTCGGGACTGGGTGGGCGGGCGGTATTCGGTCTGGTCGGCCATCGGCCTGCCGCTGGCCATCGCCATCGGGGCAGAGCGCTTCAACGAGTTTCTGGCCGGCGCGCACGCCATGGACGTGCACTTTTGCAGCGCACCGCTGGCGCAGAACCTGCCGGTGCGCCTGGGCCTGCTCGATGTGTGGTACCGCAACTTTCACGGCTTCACCAGCCGCAACCTCGCGCCCTACCACAGCGCGCTGCGGCGCTTTCCCGCCTACTGCCAGCAACTGGAGATGGAGAGCAACGGCAAGCGCGTGGACATGGACGGCCAGGTGCTGCCCTACGCCACCGCGCCCGTGCTCTGGGGCGAGCCCGGCACCAACGGCCAGCACGCGTTCTTTCAGATGCTGCACCAGGGCACGGATGTGATTCCGGTGGAGTTCATCGCGGTCAAGACGCCGTCGCACACGCTCAAAGGCCACCACGCCAGGTTGCTCGCCAACGCGCTGGCGCAGGCGCAGGCGTTGATGGTCGGCAGCGGGCGCGGCGCCGCCAGCCCTGAGGGCCACCGGCACTTCCCCGGCAACCGCCCCAGCACCTTTTTGCTGCTCGACCGCCTGGACCCGGCCAGCCTGGGCGCGCTGATCGCGCTGCAAGAGCACCGCGTGTTCACCAGCGGTGCCGTCTGGGGCCTCAACAGCTTTGACCAGTGGGGCGTGGAACTCGGCAAGCTGCTGGCCCAGGACATCGAGCCGCGCCTGGCCAGCGGCGACGCGAACGGCCTGGACGGCTCCAGCGCCGGGCTTTTGCACAAATTAAGAGAAAAATAGCCTTCTATCCCCCGTCAACAGTTGATAGTTCGCTATATAAATAGCAGTGATCAGGTTCTGGATGGGCAAAGAAAAACCCCGCAACGCGCAAGCGAGCGGGGTTTTCTTTTTGTGCGCAGCGCCAACAAGGCCACCCGACGCAGCATGAGGGCACAGGGCAAGGCGCAAACGCGCCGACAGTGCTTGCAGCACGGCAAGCGTTTGCAACGCCGCCATGTGCCCTCAGGCAAGGAGCACGTTACATGCCCATGTCGCCCATGCCGCCCATGCCGCCCATACCGCCGCCAGGCATGCCGCCGGCGCCGGATTCGTCCTTCGGGGCCTCGGCGATCATGGCTTCGGTCGTGAGCATCAGCGACGCGACGGACGCGGCGTTCTGCAGCGCGGTGCGGGTCACCTTG
Source organism: Betaproteobacteria bacterium HGW-Betaproteobacteria-3 (assembly GCA_002842205.1). Taxonomy (GTDB): domain Bacteria; phylum Pseudomonadota; class Gammaproteobacteria; order Burkholderiales; family Burkholderiaceae_C; genus PHCI01. The sequence goes on from PHCI01000001.1 coordinate 261,794, forward strand.
GTCGGGTCCAGAATGCCCATCTCGATCATGTCGCCGTAGGTGTCGTTGGCGGCGTTGAAGCCGTAGTTGCCCTTGCCAGCCAGCACGGCGTTCACCACCACGGAGGCTTCGCCACCCGCGTTGTAGACGATCTCGCGCAGCGGCGACTCGATGGCCCTGAGCACCAGCTTGATACCGGCTTCCTGGTCGGCGTTGTCACCCTTGATGGTGCCTGCCGCCTGCTTGGCGCGCAGCAGTGCCACGCCGCCACCGGCCACAATGCCTTCTTCGACCGCAGCGCGGGTGGCGTGCAGGGCGTCTTCGACGCGGGCCTTCTTTTCCTTCATTTCGACTTCGGTGGCAGCGCCCACCTTGATCACGGCCACACCGCCGGCCAGCTTGGCCACGCGTTCCTGCAGCTTTTCGCGGTCGTAGTCGGAGGTGGCTTCCTCGATCTGTGCGCGCACCTGCTTGACGCGGGCTTCGATGTCGCCCGCCGTGCCGGCGCCGTCGATGATCGTGGTGTTTTCCTTGCCCACTTCGACGCGTTTGGCTGAGCCCAGGTCGGCCAGGGTCACTTTTTCAAGCGTCAGGCCCACTTCTTCGGCGATCACCTTGCCACCGGTCAGGATCGCGATGTCTTCCAGCATGGCCTTGCGACGGTCGCCAAAGCCCGGGGCCTTGACGGCGACGACCTTCAGGATGCCGCGGATCGTGTTGACCACCAGGGTGGCCAGCGCTTCGCCTTCGACTTCTTCGGCAACGATCAGCAGCGGACGGCCGCTCTTGGCCACTTGCTCCAGCGTGGGCAGCAGGTCGCGGATGTTGCTGATCTTCTTGTCGTACAGCAGCACGAACGGGTTGTCCAGGATGGCGGACTGCTTCTCGGGGTTGTTGATGAAGTAGGGCGACAGGTAGCCGCGGTCAAACTGCATGCCTTCGACGACGTCGAGCTCGGATTCGAGCGACTTGCCGTCTTCCACGGTGATCACGCCCTCTTTGCCCACTTTGTCCATGGCGTCGGCAATGATCTTGCCGATGGCTTCGTCGCTGTTGGCCGAGATGGAGCCGACTTGCGCGATTTCCTTGGAGGTGGTGGTGGCCTTGGAGGCCTTCTTCAGCTCGGCCACCAGGGCCGTCACGGCCTTGTCGATGCCGCGCTTCAAGTCCATCGGGTTCATGCCGGCGGCCACGTACTTCATGCCTTCGCGCACGATGGCCTGGGCCAGCACGGTGGCGGTGGTGGTGCCGTCACCGGCGAGGTCGCTGGTCTTGGAAGCGACTTCCTTGACCATCTGCGCGCCCATGTTCTGGAGCTTGTCTTTCAGCTCGATTTCCTTGGCCACGGACACACCGTCCTTGGTCACGGTGGGGGCGCCGAACGAGCGCTCCAGCACCACATTGCGACCCTTGGGGCCCAGGGTGACCTTGACCGCGTTGGCCAGGATGTTCACACCCTCGACCATGCGTGCGCGGGCTTCACCGCCGAAAATTACGTCTTTAGCTGCCATTTTTAAATCTCCGAGAGAGTTAATCTATTAAATGAGGGGCTTGTCGGGAAAAGAATTGCGTAGCGAGCGGACGTCAGGCGAGGCGCACCGCGCACAGCAACCGGAACGACCTTGCGGGTCGTGAGGATTGCGAGCACGGAGCAACGACGCATGGCGTTCGCGCAATAGCAATTACTTCTCGACAACGGCGAAGAGGTCTTCTTCTTTCATCACCAGCAGTTCGTCGCCGTCGACCTTGACGGTCTGGCCGCTGTACTTGCCGAACAGAACGCGGTCGCCCACCTTCACGTTCATGGCCAGCAGCTCGCCCTTGTCGGACTTCTTGCCCGGGCCGACGGCCAGCACTTCACCCTGGTCGGGCTTCTCGGCGGCGGCGTCGGGGATGACGATGCCCGAGGCGGTTTTGGTTTCGCTGTCAATGCGCTTGACGATCACGCGATCGGCGAGGGGGCGAAGTTTCATAGCATCTCCTTGGTCTGAAACGGGGGGTTGAAAATCAAAAAACACTCACGAAGTCAGTGCTTGTTAACTTGTTTCCGCGGACTGAAGCCAGTGTTAGCACTCAGTCTTGGCGAGTGCTAATCATAAGGGCTTTTGCGTGAATTTCAAGGCAGGATCCGCACAAACCCTGAGGCCGTGCCGCCAGCCGGGTGCGGTTGGCCCGGCCGGCCTACACTGCGGACCGGAGTTGAACGGAAAGGCGGGCGGCGCCCATGCACACGGCACACATCGAGCTTTTGCAGCAGATGCCGATCTTTGGCGGCTTGCGGGCGGACGCGCTCGGCATCCTGCTCGACGAGGCGACCACGGTGAAAGTGGCGGCGCAGGCGTTTTTCTTTCGCGAGGGCGACCCGGCCGTCAGCATGTTTGTGCTGGAGCGCGGCCACGTGGCGGTGCTGCGCACCTGGCAAGGGCGCGAACTGCTGCTCAGCCGGTTCGAGCAGGGTGACTGTTTTGGCGAAATGGCCTTGCTCGACCTGTTTCCGCGCAGCGCCTCGGTGCGGGCCGAGGCCGATTGCACCGCGATCGAACTCACCCCGGCGCACCTGTACCGGCTGTATGAACGCGACGCGGCGCAATTTGCCATGGTCCAGATGAACATCGCCCGCGAGATCAGCCGGCGCCTGCGCGAAACCGACGACCTGCTGTTCCGGGCCCGGATGGCGGCCGAAGCGGCCGCGAATGCTGCCCCCGACCCTGCCGCCCCCGCCGACACAGGGCTTGAGGCCGGCGGCCGGGCGCTTTGACGCCCCGCAATTTTCCACCACCGAGACTCGGGCTGACCGGCCCAGCGCAGCCGCCAGGCGTGGCTTAAGCTTGGCCTAAGGGGCTGTTTTTACAGTTTGCCGACGGAGCGGTTGCACGGCGGTGGGGCTGCCGGCGAAAAAGGCGGGGTTCATGCGTTTGCTGCTGGTTGAGGACGACACCATGATCGGCGAGGCCGTGCTGGACCTGCTGCGCGCCGAAAACCATGCCGTGGACTGGGTTCGCGACGGCGACATGGCCGACACCGCCCTGCACACCGATACCTACGATCTGGTGCTGCTGGACTTGGGGCTGCCGCGGCGCGACGGGCTGTCGGTGCTGCGCGCGCTGCGCGCCCGGCATGACCGCACGCCGGTGCTGATCGCCACCGCGCGAGACTCAGTTCAGCAGCGCATTGAAGGGCTGGACGCCGGTGCCGACGACTACGTGCTCAAGCCCTACGACCTGGACGAGCTGCTGGCGCGCATCCGCGCGCTGGTGCGCCGCGCGGCCGGCCGAGCCGAGCCGGTCTACGAACACGGCGACGTGCGCATCAACCCCGCCACGCGGGAAGTCACGGTGGGCAGCACGGCGGTCGTGCTGTCGGCGCGCGAATGGGCGGTGATCGAGCCCCTGCTGGCGCGACCGGGGCTGGTGTTGTCGCGGGCACAGCTGGAAGAAAAGCTGTACGGCTGGAAAGACGAGATCAGCAGCAACGCGGTCGAGGTGTACATCCACGGCCTGCGCAAGAAGCTCGGCGCCGAACTGATCCAGAACGTGCGGGGTGTCGGCTACATGGTGCCCAGGTCATGATGTTGCGCTGGCCCCATTCGCTGCGCACGCGGCTCTTGTGGTCGCTGGGGGTGGCCATTGCGGTCACGGCGCTGGTGCAGGCGACGATGGCCTACCGTTCGGCCTTGGACGAAGCCGACCAGATCTTCGACTACCACATGCAGCAGACGGCCCTGACGCTGCGCACGGGGTTTCCCAACACCGACGTGGACGCCGATGCCGGTGCGGTCCGCGATGCGGAGAACGACGCCTATGTGGTGCAGGTCTGGTCGGCCAACGGTCTGCAGGTCTTCCAGTCGGCCGCGCGGGTCGGGTTGCCGCAGCGGGCCGTGCTGGGGTTTTCCGACGTGCAGGCCAATGGCACGACCTACCGGGTGTTCTCCATCGAAACCGGCACGCAGGTGATCCAGGTGGCGCAGGACATGGCGGCGCGGCGCGGCATGGCGGGCACGCTGGCGTTGCGCATCATCGCCCCGATCGCGTTGATGGCGCCGCTGCTGATGCTGGTGGTGTGGTGGGTGGTGAGCCGGTCGCTGGCGCCGGTGGCGCGGGTGCGCCGCCAGGTGGCCGAACGTCAGGCTGACGATCTCTCGCCGCTGGGCGAAGAGGGGCTGCCCGACGAGATCCGGCCGTTGGCCCAGGAGTTGAACCTGCTGTTTGGCCGGGTGCAGCGGGCGTTTGAGGCGCAACAGAACTTTGTCGCCGATGCCGCCCACGAACTGCGCTCGCCCCTGGCCGCGCTCAAGTTGCAGGCGCTCGGGCTGGAGCGCGCGGCCGATGACGCAACACGGGCGCGCGCGGTGGCGCGACTGGGGGCCGGGATCGACCGTGCCACCCGCCTGGTGGACCAGTTGCTGGTGCTGGCCCGCCATGAGGCGTCGCTGGCCGCGCGCATCCCGCCGCAGCCCGTGGTGCTGGCCGACGTGGTGCGCCTGGCGCTGGCCGACGCCCTGCCGGCGGCACGGGCGCGGGACCTGGACCTTGGCATGGGCGCGTCTGACGAGACGGCCATCGCCGGCCATGCGGACGCGCTTCGCATCCTGGTGCGCAACCTGATCGACAACGCCGTCAAATACACACCACCGGGCGGGCAGGTTGACGTGGGGCTGCAGATCGCGGCAGCGTGCCTGCGGTTGACGGTGGAAGACAGCGGCCCGGGCATTCCCGAAGAAGACCGCGGCCGCGTTGCCGACCGGTTCTACCGGGTGAACGGCGCGGACGCAACGGGCAGCGGGCTGGGGTTGGCCATCGTCAAATCCATTGCCGAAATGCACGGCGCGACGCTGGCACTGGGCCCATCGCAGCGCCTGGGCGGGCTGGCGGTGGCGGTCGATTTTCCGCTCGCGAGCTGAGCCAGCCCGCGCGGCCAGCGCCACACGCGGCTACGCCAGAAATCCTCACTTGAGCACAGGCTTAAGCGCGGCCTAAGTCGCGGCGCGGACAGTCCGTCTGTGTCTGTTCACATTCCGTTCGAAAGGATTTTTATGACGACCCGAATCTTCTCCCGCCAGCGTCTGGTGCTGGCTTTGGTGCTGGCCGGCGTGATCGGTGCGACGGGGGCTGGCGTCTACCGCAGCTCGCATGCCGCCGCCACGGCGTCCGTCACTGCGGCGGCCACGGTCCCGGCGGCGCCTGGCGTGTCCATGCTGTTGCCCGATTTCACGCAGATCAGCGCCCGCAACGGCCCGGCGGTGGTCAACATCAGTGTCAGCGGCATGGCCAAAGTGCCAGACGGTGCGGGTGACGACACCAGCGCCCAGCTGCCGGACATTCCCGGACTGGACCCGAACGACCCGTTCTACCAGTTCTTCCGGCGCTTTCAGGGGCCCAACGCGGGGCCGTCCGCGCCGCGCGAGCGGCCCGTGCGGGCGCAAGGCTCGGGCTTCATCATCAATGCAGACGGGCTGATTCTCACCAATGCCCACGTCGTGCGCGATGCCAAGGAGGTCGTGGTCAAGCTCACCGATCGCCGCGAGTTCGAGGCCAAAGTGCTCGGGTCCGACCCGTCCACCGACGTGGCCGTGCTCAAGATCGACGCCAGGGATCTGCCGACCGTCAAGTTCGGCAGCGCGCGCGATCTGCAGGTGGGCGAATGGGTGCTGGCCATCGGGTCGCCGTTTGGTTTTGAGAACAGCGTGAGCGCCGGGGTGGTCAGCGCCAAGGGCCGGTCGCTGCCGGACGACGGTTTTGTGCCCTTCCTGCAGACCGACGTGGCCGTCAACCCCGGCAACTCCGGCGGGCCGTTGTTCAACGCCCGCGGCGAGGTGGTGGGCATCAATTCCCAAATCTACAGCCGCACGGGCGGCTATCAGGGGCTGTCGTTCGCCATCCCGATCGAGGTGGCCACCCGCGTGAAAGACCAGATCGTCGCCACCGGCAAGGCCAGCCATGCGCGCCTGGGGGTGGCGGTGCAGGAGGTCAATCAGACGCTGGCCGAATCGTTCAAGCTCGACAAGCCCGAAGGCGCGCTCGTCACCAGCGTGGCACCCGGTGGCCCGGCCGAACGGGCGGGGCTCAAGCCCGGCGACGTGATCCGCAAGATGGACGGCAAGCCCGTGGTGGCGTCGGGCGACCTGCCCGCCATGATCGGCCAGGCCTTGCCCGGGCAGCAGGTGAAGTTTGAGGTCTGGCGCAGCGGCCGCGTGGAACAGCTCGAAGCGAAGCTCGCGGATGCCGCCGACAAGGAGGCCAAGGTGGCCAGCGCCGACCCGGCCGGCGACAAGGGCAAGCTGGGTCTGGCGCTGCGCCCCATGCAGCCCCGCGAACGGCGCGACGCGGGAGTGGAAGGCGGTTTGCTGATCGAGGACGTGGTGGGCGCCGCCGCCCGTGCGGGCATTGAAGCCGGCGATGTGCTGCTGGCCGTGGACGGCACCCCGGTCAGCAGTCTGGAGCAGGTGCGTGCAGTGGTGGCGAAATCGGGCAAGTCCGTGGCGCTGCTGATCCACCGCGACGGCGAGCGGATCTTTGTGCCGGTGCGCATCGGGTGATGTGCCGACACCCGCGACGCCGCCTGCCCGTGCAGCGCGGCGTCGGCCTGGGGCTTATTTCAACCCGGCCGCGGCACGCAGCGCGGCCGCCTTGTCGGTGCGCTCCCAGGCAAACTCGGGCTCTTCGCGGCCGAAGTGGCCGTAGGCGGCGGTCTTTTCGTAGATCGGGCGCAGCAGGTCGAGCATCTGGATGATGCCCTTGGGGCGCAGGTCAAAGTGCGCGTTGATCAGCGCGGCGATCTTCTCGTCGGAGATGACGCCCGTGCCCTCGGTGTAAACCGTGATGTTCATCGGCTTGGCCACGCCAATGGCGTAGGCCACCTGGATCTGGCACTGGCGGGCAATGCCCGCGGCCACGATGTTCTTGGCCACGTAGCGCGCGGCGTAGGCGGCCGAGCGGTCCACCTTGCTCGGGTCTTTGCCGCTGAAGGCGCCGCCGCCGTGCGGGCAGGCGCCGCCATAGGTGTCGACGATGATCTTGCGGCCGGTCAGACCGCAATCACCCTGCGGGCCGCCCACCACAAAGCGGCCGGTCGGGTTGATCAGGTAGCGGGTGTTCTGCAGCCACTCCTTGGGCAGCACCGGCTTGATGATCTCTTCGATGATGGCTTCATTGAACGAGGCCTTCATCTTGGTGGCCGTCTCGCTCTGGTCGGGGCTGTGCTGGGTGGACAGCACCACCGTGTCGATGCTGTGGGGCTTGCCGTCGACGTAGCGCATCGTCACCTGGCTCTTGGCGTCGGGCCGCAGAAAGGGCAGGCGGCCGTCCTTGCGCAGCTGGGCCTGGCGCTCGACGAGGCGGTGCGCGTAGTAGATGGGCGCGGGCATCAGCTCGGGCGTTTCGTCGCAGGCGTAGCCGAACATCAGGCCCTGGTCGCCGGCGCCGGTGTTCAGGTGGTCGTCGGAGGCGTGGTCCACGCCCTGGGCGATGTCGTTGCTTTGCTTGTCGTAGGCCACCAGCACGGCGCAGCCCTTGTAGTCGATGCCGTAGTCGGTGTTGTCGTAGCCGATGCGCTTCAAGGTGTCGCGCGCCACCTGGATGTAATCGACATGGGCGTTGGTGGTGATCTCGCCCGCCAGCACCACCAGGCCGGTGTTGCACAGCGTTTCGGCGGCCACGCGGCTGCGCGGGTCCTGCTGGAAGATGGCGTCGAGGATGGCGTCGGAGATCTGGTCGGACACCTTGTCGGGGTGGCCTTCAGAGACGGATTCGGAGGTGAAAAGGAAGTCGCTCGCCATTTGAATAAACTCCTGTGTTGGCTTTGGGTCGGCGTTTGGGCGCTGCCTGCAGCTTCGGGAGCTTTGGCGAACGCTTTAGCAGGATTTTTTAACGTCGCCCTGCAAGTTGCTCATTTAACTCGGCGACGCCGCCATTTTAACAAATTGCCGATGCTGTTCCTGTTTCGCCTGCTGTCGCGTTGGCCGCTGTGGTTTTTGCACCTGCTGGGCGCGTTGCTGGGCTGGGGGGTGTTTGCCTTGTCGCCCACCTACCGGCGCCGCTTTCTGGCCAACGGCGCATCGGCGGGCTACCGTTTTGGCGCCATCCGTGGCGCGGTGGCCCACGCCGGGCGCATGGCGGCCGAGACGCCGCGCGTGTGGCTGGGCCGTGTGCCCCGCCTGGAATGGGACAACGTGGCCTGCGTGGACGCCGCTTACGCGCAGCGCCGTGGCGTGGTGTTTCTGACGCCGCACATGGGCTGCTTTGAGTCCACGGCGCAGGGCCTGGCGCTGCGCTACGCCGCGCACTACGGGCCGATCACCGTGCTGTACCGGCCCGCGCGCAAGGCCGCACTGGCCTCGGTGATGGAAGCGTCGCGCCGCCGCCCGGGGCTGGAGACCGCGCCCACCACGCTGGCCGGCGTGCGCCAGATGATGCGCGCGCTGCGCGCCGGCCAGGCCGTGGGGCTGCTGCCCGACCAGGTGCCGCCGGCCGGCATGGGCCTGTGGGCGCCGTTTTTTGGCCGCGACGCCTACACCATGACGCTGGGCGCCCGACTGGCGCTGCAAACCGGCGCCGTGACGCTGCTGACCTGGGGCGAGCGTCTGCCCTGGGGGCGCGGCTTTCGGCTGCATTTTCGCGAGCTGACGCAACCGCTGTCCCACGACCTGGACGTGGCGGTGCGCCAGGTCAACCAGGAGATGGAGCGGGTGATCCGCGAATGCCCGCAGCAGTACCTGTGGGGCTATGCCCGCTACAAAACACCGCCCGGGCAAGCCGGCCCCGGGGGTACTGCATGATCCGCCTGGTTCTGGCGCTGCTGTGGCTGCTGCACTGGCTGCCGCTGCCGGTGCTGGCCGCGCTGGGCCGCGGCCTGGGCTGGGTGCTGTGGCGGGTGAGCAAGCGGCGGCGGCGCATCGCGCTGCGCAATCTGGCGCTGTGTTTTCCGCACTGGAGCGAAGCCCAGCGCCTGGCCGTGGGGCAGGCCCATTTTCAGTGGCTGGGGCGGGGTTTTCTGGAACACAGCCTGCTTTGGCATGCGTCGCCCGCGCGGCTGCGGCGGCTGATCCACGTGGAGGGCGAGGTGGACTTTGCCGACACCCACGCGGGCCCGGTCATGTGGCTGACGCCGCACTTTGTCGGGCTGGATGTGGCGGGCACGGCGGTGCAGCTGTACATCCGGCGGCGCGGCTGCTCGATCTACCAGCGCCAGAGCAACAAGGCGATTGACGCGGCGCTGCGCCGCGCCCGCGAGCGCTTTGGCAACGTCAGCCTGTTTTCGCGGCACGACACGGTCAAGCCGCTGATGCGCGCCATCAAGGACGGCATGGGGTTTTTCAACCTGCCCGACATGGATTTCGGCGCCAAGGACGCCGCCTTTGTGCCCTTTTTCGGGGTGCCCGCCGCCACTTTGCTGGCGCCTTCGCGCATGGCACGCATGCTGGGCATGGCGGTGCAGCCCGTGGTGGCCGAACTGCTGCCGGGCGGGCGCGGCTACCGGGTGCGGTTTTTACCGCCGTGGACCGACTTCCCCACCGACGACGCGGTGGCCGACACCGCCCTGCTGAACCAGCGGCTGCAGGCCATGATTGCCGACATGCCCGCGCAGTACTACTGGGTGCACAAACGCTTCAAGACCCGGCCACCGGGCGAGCCACCGTTGTATTGACGGTTTCAAGGCAATTTATGAATAAAAAGTGCCTTAAGCCCCCGTCAAATGGTCATAGTTTGCTACGTTTATGGTAGTAAATGTTGTGCCAGCAGGCGCGCCACCCGCGCGGGCTGCTCGTGCACGATCCAGTGCGTGGCGTGTTCCACCCGCTCCAGCTGCAGCCGAGGCACGTAGGCGTCCAGCCCGTCGATCAGCGCGGGCGGCAGGGCGATGTCGTCCAGGGCCCAGATCACCAGCGTGGGCAGGGTGACGGTCAACATTGCGGGCGGCAGCGTCACGCCCGCGGCACCCGGGTCGTCGGCCGTGGGCGGGCGCAGCGGCGAGGCGCGGTAGTAGTTGCAGCCGCCACGCAGGCCGTGACGCCAGACCTCGCGGTACTGGTCCTTCACGGCGTCGGTGAGCCAGGCGAAGGTGCCGGAATCGGCAAACATGTTGGTGAAAAACGCCCACAGGCGGCGGTAGTCGTCCGCCGCCAGCAGGGCCTCGGCGTCGGGGCGGACCAGAAAGTTCATGTAGGCGCTGGCGGCCTGCTGCGCCGGGCTGTGGCACAGCTCGCGCCAGAAGGTGCCGGGGTGGGGTGAATTGATGATGGCCAGCTTCTGCGCCAGCTCGGGCCGCTGGTTGGCCAGGTTCCAGGCCACGGCGCCGCCCCAGTCGTGGGCGACCAGGCAGGCCAGCTGACCTTTGCGCGCATCACCTGGCGTGCTGCCCGGCCCCTCCACGTCGCCGCATTCGATGGCGATCAGCGCCGCGATGTCCTGCACCAGGTGCTTGGGGCGGTAGGCGCTCACCTCGGCGGGCGCGCTGGAGCGCTCAAAGCCGCGCAGATTGGGCGCCACGCAGCGGTAGCCGCCGTTTTCAGGCTTCGAGAAGTGCAGCAGCATCGCGTCCCACACGAACGCGCCTTCGGGAAAGCCGTGCAGGAACATCAGCACCGGGCGGCCGCGTTCGCCGGTGCTGCGGCAACTCAGGGTGATGCCGTGGGGCAGCGGCTGGAGGTAGGTGGCGACGGGGTTGGGGGTCATCAGTTGCTATCAGTTAGGTAGCTTCTGAAGACCGCTGCACGGGGGGTGAGTGCAATTATTCTTCAGAATCCGGGTTTTCGGGGGGCGCGGCGGGTGCGGCGCTGGCGTCTGGCGCCGGGGCGGGTGGGTGTGCCCATTGCCACAACGTCCATGCCGCTTCGTCCACGCCCTGACGCTTGAGCGCCGAAAAGAGTTTGGCCTCTCCGCCGCCAACTTGCAGTCGCGCAATCGACAGCGCCTTGGTCTGCTCGGCCCGGGTGAGCTTGTCGGCCTTGGTCAGCAGCACCAGAAATTTCAGGCCTGCCTCGACCCGCGGGCGGATCACGTCGAGCAGCACTTCGTCAAGCTCGGTCAGGCCGTGGCGCGGGTCGCACAACAGCACCACGCCGATGAGGTTTTCGCGGGTGACCAGGTAATTGGCCATGACCTGCTGCCAGCGGATCTTGTCCTGCTTGGGCACGGCGGCGTAGCCGTAGCCGGGCAGGTCGGCCAGCACGGCGTCGGTCACGTTTTGCTTGCCCAGCGAAAACAGGTTGATGTGCTGGGTGCGGCCGGGCCGTTTGGAGGCAAACGCCAGCTGGTTCTGTTGCGTCAGCGTGTTGATGCAGGTGGACTTGCCGGCATTGGAGCGGCCGACGAAGGCGATTTCGGGCACCTCCAGCGGCGGCAGATGGTGGAGCTGGGCGGCGGTGGTCAAAAAGCGGGCGGTGTGCATCCAGCCCATGGCGGTTTTGGCGTCGGCGGCGGACAGGGCGGGCGGGTTGGGGCGGGCAGGGGAGGTGGGGGTGGTCATGGAGGTGAAGCGGAAAACCCGCCCCGTCATTGTAGAATCATGGGGTTTTGCGCCTCACAAAAGACCTTTGACCTATGAAGCTGCTTGCCTCCTTTTTGATCGCCGCCGCCTTCGCGGCCCCCGTGCTGCCCGCTCACGCTGCCGGTGAGGCGCCTGCGCCCCAGGCCGCGCCCAAGCCCGATCTGGCCAAGGGCGAAGCCAGTTACGCGGCTTGCGCGGCCTGCCATGGCGCCGACGGCAATTCCGGTACGCCGGCTTACCCCAAGCTGGCGCAGCAGCATCCGCAGTACCTCGTCAAGCAGCTGCAGGAGTTCAAGTCGGGCAAGCGCGACAACGCCATCATGAAGGGCTTTGCCGCGGGTCTGAGCGACGCCGACATGAAGAACATCGCCTACTGGCTGACCTCCAAGCCCGCCAAGCCCGGCTTTGCCAAAGAGAAGAACCTGGTCACACTGGGCGAGAAGATTTACCGCGGCGGCGTGGCCGACCGCCAGATTGCCGCCTGCGCGGGCTGCCACAGCCCCAACGGGGCCGGCGTGCCGGCGCAGTTCCCGCGCCTGGCGGGCCAGCAGTCCGAATACGTGGCCGCCCAGCTGACGGCTTTCCGTGACGGCGTGCGCAATAACAACCTGATGATGAGCAACGTGGCCGCCAAGCTGAACGACCGCGAGATCAAGGCCCTGGCCGACTACGTGGCCGGCCTGCGTTAGGCGGCTACTGCGCGGGCCACCCTGTGGCTCGGGCGGCGTTGCGGGGCCCGTCCGGCCATCCTCACGACCTTCAAGGTCGCTCCGGTTTCCGGACCCCCGCGCCTTGCGCTGCATCCCGCTCGCTACGCCGCGTCCCCTCGTCTCTTGCGGGGTTTCTGGGCCCCGGCACGGTGTCCCCACCGGGGTTTTGTAAGAATGACTGCGGCGCCACGACCCACGTGACCACAAGGACCGCACCATGCTCATCCGCAACGACCGCGACGGTTTCCTCCTTCCCGCTTCCAGCGAGATCACCCCGCAACACATTTACCAGGGTCGGCGCGAGCTGATCCGCCTGATGGCCACGGGTGTGGCGGGCGCGGCGATGGCGTCACTGGCGCTGCGCGACGCGCGCGCGCAGGCAGCCCGGCCTGGCAAACTGGCCGCGCTGGCGGGCACCCGGTCGGCGGTGGCCGGTGCCGTGGTGATCGACAAGCTGACCGATTACAAGGACGCCTCCACCTACAACAACTTCTATGAGTTCGGCACCGACAAGGCCGACCCGGCCCGCAACGCGCACTCGCTCAAGACCACGCCCTGGACGGTGGAGGTCGAAGGTCTGGTGAAAAAGCCCGCCCGGTACACCCTCGAAGACCTGCTCAAGCTCAGCCCCCAGGAAGAGCGCATCTACCGGCTGCGTTGCGTGGAAGGCTGGTCGATGGTGATTCCCTGGGTGGGTTATTCGATGGCCGAACTCATCCGCAAGGTCGAGCCGCTGGGCAGCGCGAAATATGTGGAGTTCATCACCCAGGCCGACCCCAAAACCATGCCCTTTGTCGGTTCGCGCGTGCTGGAGTGGCCGTATGTCGAAGGGCTGAGGCTGGACGAGGCCATGCACCCGCTGACGCTGCTGGCCTTTGGCATGTATGGCGAGGTGCTGCCCAACCAGAACGGCGCGCCGGTGCGGCTGGTGGTGCCCTGGAAATACGGTTTCAAGAGCGGCAAGAGCTTGGTGAAGATCCGCTTCACCGACACCGAACCGCGCACCGCCTGGAACAAGGCCGCGGCGCAGGAGTACGGCTTTTACTCCAACGTCAACCCCAACGTGGACCACCCGCGCTGGAGCCAGGCCACCGAGCGCCGCATCGGCGAGGACGGCTTGTTTGCCAAGAAGCGCAAGACCCTGATGTTCAACGGCTACGAGGCGCAGGTGGGCCAGCTTTACGCCGGCATGGACCTGAAAAAATTCTATTGATACGTTTTCGCCTTCAAACGCATAACGGCGTTGGTTCGCCTTGCCGTGCTACAGCACTGTCTGCGGCTCCCGCCTTGTTCTGCGCTTGAATGCGAAAACGTATGAACGCTTCGCCTCGTCCATCGCAGGCGGCCCCGCGCCGCGCGCAAGGGGTTCAAAGGGCCCTGCTGCATCCGCTGGCCAAGCCCGTGTTGTTCGTGCTGGCGCTGCTGCCATGGACGTGGCTGGTGTGGCGTGCGGCCACCGATGGGCTGGGGCCCAACCCGGCCGAGGCGCTGATCCGGTCCACGGGCGACTGGACCTTGCGTTTCTTGTGCATCACGCTGGCCGTGACGCCGCTGCGGGTGATGGCCGGGCTGCCCGCGCTGGCACGGTTGCGGCGCATGCTGGGCCTGTTCACCTACTTCTATGCCGTGTCACATTTCCTGAGTTACAGCGGCTTCGACATGGGGCTGGACGTGGCCGACATCGCCCGCGACATCGCCAAGCGGCCGTTCATCCTGGTGGGTTTTTCGGCCCTGGTGCTGCTCACGCCGCTGGCCGCGACCTCGTTCAACCGCGCCATCCGGGCGCTGGGCGTCAGGCGCTGGCAGGCCTTGCACCGGGCCGTCTATGTCATCGCCGGTCTGGCTTTGCTGCATTTTTTCTGGATGCGTGCGGGCAAGAACAATTTTGGCGAAGTGGCGGTTTACGCCGCCATCGTGGGCGTGCTGCTGGGGTGGCGGGTGTGGTATTTTTTGAATAAAAAGCGGCCTTAGTCCCCGTCAAATGGCAATAGTTTGCTATTTAATTGATGAATTTGAAGGCGTTCACCCGTCAAACGGGGCCGCCGCGATGGGGCCGACCAGACCCCGCACGCCGGGTGAAGCGGTGACGGGGCGTGACGGGGCGTGAAGGGTCGGGCGACGTGCTGCGCGGGCGACGCCCTGCCTGGCTTCAACCCAGGGGCTGTTCGCAGCGCAACTGGTCTTCGATCGTCTCGCGGCGGCGGATCAAGGTGGTGCGGTCGCCGTCGACCAGCACTTCGGCCGCGCGGCCCCGCGTGTTGTAGTTGCTGGCCATGCTCATGCAATAGGCCCCGGCCGACAGCACGGCCAGCCGGTCGCCCGGCTGCACCGCCAAGTCGCGGTCATGGCCGATCCAGTCGCCGCTTTCGCACACCGGGCCCACCACTTCATAAGGGCTGACCGGTGCGTTTGCGCGCGGCTGCACGGGCACGATGGCGTGAAACGCCTGGTACATCGCCGGGCGGGGCAGGTCGTTCATGGCGGCGTCGACGATGCAGAAGTTCTTTTGCTCGCCGGGCTTGAGGTAGAGCACCTCGGTCACGCACAGGCCCGCATTGCCCACCAGGGAGCGGCCGGGTTCGATCATCAGCTTGCGCTGGCCAAAGCCGCGCGCGTCGAGCCGGGCCAGCAACCGGGCCCACAGGCCGTCGGCGGGCGGTGGGGTGTCGGTGCGCTGGTATTCAATGCCCAGCCCACCGCCAAAGTCGATGTGCTCCAGCGCGATGCCCGCGGCCTCCACGGCTTCGACCAGGTCGAGCACGCGTTCCATGGCGTCCAGGTAGGGCGCCTCCTGCGTGATTTGCGAGCCAATGTGGCAGTCGATGCCGATCACCCGCAGCCCCGGCAGCGCGGCCGCGCGTTGGTAGGTGGCCAGCGTGCGCTCGTGCGCCACGCCGAACTTGTTGCCCTTGAGGCCGGTCGAAATGTAGGGGTGCGTTTGCGGGTCCACGTTGGGGTTGACGCGGATGCTCACTGGCGCGCGCAAGCCCATCGCGGTGGCGACGCCGCTCAGCACCTCCAGTTCGGCCTCGCTCTCGACGTTGAAGCAGCCGATGCCCGCCTGCAGCGCCTGACGCATCTCCGCGGCGGTTTTGCCCACGCCGGAGAAGATCACTCGGGCCGGTTCGCCGCCCGCCGCGATCACGCGTTGCAGTTCGCCGCCGGAGACGATATCGAACCCGCAGCCAGCCCGGGCGAACAGTTGCAGCACCGCCAGCGAGGAGTTGGCTTTCATGGCGTAGCAGATCTGCGCGTTGCGGCCTGCAAAACCACGCTGGTAGGCCGCCAGTGCGGCCAGCATGGAGGCTTTGGAATACACAAACAGCGGCGTGCCGAATTCGTTGGCAAGCTGGGCGAGGCGCACGCCTTCGACGCGCAGGGCGCCGTCGTGGTAAGCGATGAACGGGTGGCCGGGAAGCGTGGGAGCGGTCATGGACGGGTGGCGCTGGCCGGCGGCGCAGGGCGGGTGGCCGACGGGATATCGATGGGCGAGAGGATTTCGGGCAGTGTGGCGCGACGGGCCGCCGCCGGTTCCTTGGGCAGGAACAGCGGGCCTTTCTGGCCACAACCGGCAAGCACGGCCACCAGAGTCACCGCGCCAGCGGCAAGGACAAGGCGGCTGACTAGAATTCGGACGGATAGCGACATGATGGAATTGTAATGACCGACCTTGAATTTCTGGACCGGGCCGAGCGCGCACTGGCGGACATCGAAGCCAGTGTCGACCGGATCAACGACGCCACCGACGCCGACATCGACAGTCAGCGCGTGGGCGGCATGGTCACCCTCACGTTCCACAACGGCAGCCAGATCATCGTGAACCTGCAAAAGCCGCTGCATGAAATCTGGCTGGCGGCCCGATCGGGCGGCTACCACTTCAAGTTTGACGGACAGCAGTGGACAGACACCAAGGGTCAGGGCGAGCTGTTTGCCCGCCTGTCGAGCGACGCGGTGGCGCAGTCGGGGCGGCCGCTGGCGTTCGTGCCGGCGTGAGCAGACGGCGTTGGGGCGCTTCAGTCCCCCGCTGCTGGCCTTGTTTCAGGCGCGGTGTGCGCCTGGACCTAGTTTTTGAAGATGTCGAGAATGCGGTTTCGCTCGTCAGACGGCGGGCCATTGGGCAGGGTGCCCGGGTGCGGCGTCACTTCGCCGACCGGGGCTAGCGTGGACTCGATCCCGAGGGTGCTGATGCCGCCGCCGCGCGCGAATTCGTCGTAGTACCACTCGCCTCCGACATTCACCACGCCCGGCGGCACGGAAGGCTCGGCCTGCGGCACTTTGGCCAGTGCCGACTGCATGAACGTGATCCAGATGGGCAGGCTGAGTCCGCCACCGGTTTCGCGCTCGCCCAGCTTCTTGGGCGTGTCATAGCCCATCCAGACGATGGCGGCCAGGGTTGGCTGATACCCCGCAAACCAGGCGTCCATGGAGTCATTGGTGGTGCCGGTTTTGCCGTAAATGTCGGTGCGCCGCAGCGTGGCGCGGGCCCTGGCGGCGGTGCCGGAGGTGGTGACCTCGCCGAGCAGGCTGGTCATGACAAAGGCATTGCGGGCATCAATCACGCGCGCGTTCTCGTCCAGTGGCGAGGGCGTTGTTTCGACCAGGCTGCGGCCCTTGTAGTCGGTGATGCGCGCGATCAGGTAGGGGTTGACGCGGTAGCCGCCGTTGGCAAAGACCGAATAGGCCGTGGCCATTTGCAAAGGCGTGACAGAACCTGCGCCCAGCGCCATGGTGAGGTAGGCGGGGTGTTTCTCGGCGTCAAACCCGAAACGGGTGACCCAATCCTGGGCGTACTGTGCGCCGACAGACTGCAGGATGCGGATGGAGATCATGTTCTTGGACTTGGCCAAGCCGCGGCGCAATGACATCGGGCCGTCAAAGGTGCCGTCGTAATTCTTGGGTTCCCACGGCTGGCTGCCGGTCACGCCCGCGTCAAAAAACAAGGGGGCGTCGTTGATCACGGTGGCGGGGGTGAAGCCTTTTTCCAGCGCCGCCGAATAAATGAACGGCTTGAAGCTGGACCCGGGCTGGCGCCAGGCCTGCGTGACGTGGTTGAACTTGTTCTTGCCGAAATCAAAGCCCCCGACCAGCGCCTGAATGGCGCCAGTGCGCGGATCGAGCGCGACAAATGCGCCCTCAACCTCGGGCAGCTGGGTGATTTCCCAGGTGTTTTTGGGGGTTCGCACCACGCGAATGATCGCGCCGCGGCGGATCTTGATGTTGGGCGGCGCCTTGTCAGACAGGCCGGATTGGGCCGGTCGCAGGCCCTCGCCCACGATGTCGAAGGCGTCGCCATTCTGGCGAATGGCGGTGATCTTGCGGGGGTTGGCGTCGAGCACCACGGCCGACATCACCTCGTCATTGTCGGGGTGGTCCATCAGGGCGTCGTCAATGGCGTCGTCCAGCTCCTTGGGGTCGGCGGGGAGGGTGACAAATTTCTCGGGGCCACGGTAAATTTGCCGCCGCTCGAAGTCCATGATGCCTTTGCGCAGCGCGCGATAGGCGACGTTCTGATCTTCCGCCTTGATGGTGGTGTAGACGCTGAGGCCGCGGGTGTAGACGTCATCGCCATACTGGGCATACATCAGCTGGCGCACCGTTTCCGCAATGTATTCACCGTGAACACGGGTGTCGTTCGATCCGTTTTTGATCCGGAGTTCTTCTTTTTGCGCAGTCAGGGCCTGGGCTTCGGTGATGAAGCCGTTGTCCAGCATCCGGTCAATGATGTAGAGCTGGCGCGAGCGCGCACGCTTGGGGTTGCTGATGGGGTTGTAGGCTGAAGGCGCCTTGGGCAAGCCGGCCAGCATGGCCGCCTCGGCCACCGTCACATCCTTCAGCGGCTTGCCGAAATAGGCTTCTGAGGCCGCTGCAAAGCCGTAGGCCCGGTTGCCCAGAAAGATCTGGTTCATGTAGATCTCGAGGATCTGGTCCTTGGTGAGCAGGTGTTCCAGCTTGAAGGTCAGCAGGATTTCATAGATCTTGCGCGTGTAGCTTTTCTCGGCCGACAGATAGACATTGCGCGCCACCTGCATGGTGATGGTGGACGCCCCCTGGCTTTTGGCGCGCCCCACGTTGGCCAGCCCGGCACGCACGACACCCAGGTAATCCACCCCGCCATGCGAGTAAAAGCGCGCGTCTTCAATGGCAAGCACGGCGTTCTTCATGATCTGTGGAATCTCGCCGATGGGGGTGAGCGTGCGCCGCTCCTCGCCAAACTCGCCCAGCAGTTCGCCCTCGGCGGCATACACCCGCATTGGCAGTTTGGGGCGGTAGTCCGACAAGGCGGAGATGTCGGGCAGGTTCGGGTAGGCCACCGCCAGCGCGATGCCGATCACGATCAGCAGGCTTGAGCCTGCGGCAAAGGCCAGCCCCAGCGACCACGCCAGGATGCGAAGGATCAGTCTGCCGATGCCGCCTTGCTGGCGCGCAGCGGTGGGTGAGGGGGTATCGGCTTCGTTCGATGGGGGGCGTTTGGGCATAAAGATCCATGCAAGGTCGCGCCACCATTATAAAAACCAACCGCACCCCCCAGTGTTACAGATGGACCGGCAGGGTTCGCCACGTCATGCCCGAGACGGGTGGATGCGCTGCAGCATCGGGACGTGGCCATGCTGCACCGTCGGATTTTGACAACGTTTGAACAGTGCCAAATCAGGAAAAGTCTTTGTTGGACAAGGGGCTTACTGATAGCATTCAAGTGAATTCTTAAGTTGCCACGACCGAGGAATGGTCGTTTTCAGGGGACTGTCTTGATCTCTTTGGGGTCGTTGTTCAACCGTCAGCCTGCTCCGTTACTGGGGCTGGATATCAGTTCGTCAAGCGTCAAGCTGGTGGAGTTGGGCCGCGACCGGGCGGGCAATCTCGTCCTTGAGCGCTGCGCCATGGAGCCGCTGGAGCGCGGGTGGGTTACCGACGGCAATGTGGAAAAGTTCGACGAAGTGGCCGAGGCCGTGCGCCGGGTGGTCAAGAAGAGCGGCACACGGGCCAAAAACGTGGCCCTGGCGTTGCCACCATCGGCTGTGATCACCAAAAAGATCATCCTGCCCGGCGGCATGTCGGAGCAGGAGCTTGAAATCCAGGTTGAATCCGAAGCCAACCAGTACATCCCGTTTTCGCTGGACGAAGTGAGCCTTGACTTCTGTGTGGTCGGGCCCAGCCCGACCTCGGCTGGCGACGTGGAGGTGCTGATCGCCGCGTCGCGCAAGGAAAAGATCCAGGACCGCCAGGGCCTGGCCGAAGCCGCCGGACTCAAGCCCGTGATCATCGACGTGGAATCCTATGCCTCGCGCCTGGCCACCAGCCGGCTGATTTCGGGGCTTCCGAACCAGGGCGTGGACACCATGGTCGCGCTCTTTGAAGTGGGCGCGTTCACCACCAGCATGCAGGTCATCCGCAACGAGGAAGTGCTGTACGACCGTGATCAGGCCTTTGGGGGCGCGCAACTGACCCAGCTGATCGTCCGGCAGTACGGCTTTTCACCCGAAGAGGCCGAGTCCAAAAAACGCAGCGGGGAACTGCCCGAAGACTACGCAAGCGGCGTGCTGGAACCCTTCGTGGACAGCATGGCGCAGGAAGTTGGCCGGGCGCTTCAGTTCTTCTTTACCAGCACGCCCTACAACCGGGTGGACTACGTCATGCTGGCCGGGGGATCGGCCGCGCTTCCCGGGTTGACGGAGGCGGTGACGCAACACACGTCCTTTGCCTGCAACCTCGTCAACCCGTTTGAGGGAATGGAGTGGAGCGATACCGTCAGAGACCGCAAGGTACGGCGAGAGGCACCTTCGTACCTCACGTCCTGCGGTTTGGCGATGCGGAGGTTTCTCCAGTGATCCTGATCAACCTGATGCCGCACCGGGAGGCGGCCCGCAAACGCAGACGCGAGAACTTTTACACCACGCTGGGGGCTGCGGCGATGATCGGCGGCGTAGCGGCCGGGGTCATTTATCTGTGGTACCAGACGCAACTCTCCAGCCAGCACGGGAAAAACTCGTTCCTGCAGGCTGAAAACAAACGGCTGGACAACCAGATCAAGGACATCGCCACCCTGCAGGCCGAGATTGCCTCCCTGCGATCGCGGCAGGAGGCGGTAGAAAACCTCCAGTCGGATCGTAATTTGCCGGTGCATCTGCTCAATGAGCTGGTCAGGCAAGTGCCCGAAGGGATCTACATCACCTCGATGCAGCAGGACAACCGCAATGTCACGCTCAAGGGCGTGGCCCAGTCCAACGAGCGTGTTTCCGAGCTCTTGCGCAATTTGGGCAACAACAGCCCCTGGCTGACCAAGCCGGAACTGATCGAAATCGTGGCCAGCAACGTGGCCTTGAGTCAACGTGAGCAGCGACGGGTCGCCAACTTCACCATGCGGGTGGCGCTGACCCGACCCACGGATGCGGCTTCGGCGGCGGCGGGTGGCACACCGGCTGCGGCGGCTTCAGGCGTGGCCAAGAAGTGATGGGTTCGAATTATGGCCACTAAAGCACTTTCCAAACCCGATCTCTCCGCGCTGATGGGCAGACTGCAGTCGCAGTTCAGCGGACTCAACCCCAATGACCCTTCAACATGGCCGGCGTTGCCCAGGTATCTGCTGTGCCTGGCTGTCACGGCGCTGGTGGTCGCTGTGTTGTGGTTCGTCTGGCTGACCAATGTGGACGACGAACTGATCGCCGAACGCACCAAGGAAACCCAGTTGCGCGAGGAATACAAAAAGAAGCTCGCGCAAGCGGTCAATCTGGACGCCCTCCTGAAACAACGTGAGCAGGTTCAGCAATACGTGACCCAGCTTGAAAAACAGTTGCCAAGCAAGGCCGAAATGGACGCCCTGTTGTCCGATATCAACCAGGCTGGCCTGGGACGCAGTCTGCAATTCGAACTGTTCCGGCCGGGGCAGGTGGCCGTCAAGGAGTATTACGCCGAGTTGCCGATTGCGGTCAAGGTGACCGGGCGGTTCCACGATATGGGCTCGTTTGCTTCGGACATTGCCAACCTCTCCCGGATTGTGACCCTGAACAACATGGCGGTGACACCCGGAAAAGACGGCATGCTCACCATGGACGCCACTGCCAAGACCTTCCGCTATCTGGATCCCGAAGAGGTTGCGGCACAGCGCAAGGCTGCGGCACCCAAAGGAGCCAAGAAATGATGAGTTTGCGTCTTTTCACAGCGTGCGCACTGGCGTTGCTGCTGACCGCATGCATCGGCTCGGATCAGGATGACCTGCAGCAATGGATGGCAGACCAGCGCAACGAAATCCGGCCACGGGTCCAGCCCATCGCTCCACCCAAGCAGTTTTCCCCGCAAACCTACACCCAGGAAACGGCAGTCGATCCGTTCAGCAACCAGAAGCTCACCATCGCCTTGAAGCGCGACTCCAGTCAGGCCACGTCCAATGCGGCGTTGATCGCGCCAGAGCTGGCACGTCGCCGCGAGGCACTGGAGGCCTTTCCGCTGGATGCTGTGTCGATGGTCGGGAGCCTGACCAAGGAAGGCAAGCCGGTGGCACTGGTGCGGGTAGACAACCTGCTCTACCAGGTTCGACCCGGCAATTACCTGGGTCAAAACTATGGGCGCATCACGAAGATCAGCGAGACCGAGGTCGCGCTCCGGGAAATCGTGCAGGACGCTGCTGGCGAATGGATCGAACGCACTGCAACGTTGCAGCTGCAAGAGAGGGCAAAATGAAATATGAGAACGTGAGGTCGTGGCACCTGGTGCTGCGTGCGGGGTTGGCCACGGTTGCTGCACTGGCCGCTTTGACGTCGCACGCCCAGAATGCGATCGAAGCCGTTTCGGGCTCAATGCAAGGGGGCTCTGAAGTCATCCGCATTGATCTCAAGGAGCCTCTTGCGGCGGTGCCCACGGGTTTCACCATTCAGGTGCCCGCGCGCATTGCGCTTGATTTCCCCGGTGTTTCCAACGCGATTGGACGCTCCAGCGTCGACATCAGCCAGGGAAATCTGCGGACGGTCAACGTGATCGAGGCCGGGGGCCGAACCCGCGTCGTGCTGAATCTCAAGCAGGCCGCTGCTTACAGAACCCAGATTCAGGGCAAATCCCTGCTCGTGGTGTTGGACCCTGTTGCCGTGGCGGCCCAGCCTGCGGTGTCGCCGCAGGTGTTCGCCGAAAACCGCAACCGCGACTCTGTTCCGTTGAAGGATCTGGATTTCCGTCGCGGCAATGACAACACCGGGCGCATCATCGTCGATCTGGCCAACAATCAGGTGGGCGTGGACATCCGGCAGCAGGGCCAGACCCTGGTGGTGGAGTTCATGAAGTCCACGCTGCCAGAAGGTTTGCGCCGACGTCTTGACGTTTCAGATTTTGGCACCCCGGTGAAATCGGTGACCACATTCCAGACCGGCGACCGCGTGCGCATGGTCATTGAGCCGACGGGCGCCTGGGTGCACAGCGCTTACCAGAGCGACAACCAGTTTGTGGTGGAGGTGCGCGAGCAGAAGGTAGACCCGAACAAGCTGACCAAGGGTGTAGGTTATTCGGGTGAGAAGCTGTCCCTGAACTTCCAGAACATCGAGGTGCGTTCGCTGCTGCAGGTGATTGCCGACTTCACCAACTTCAACGTCGTGACGTCGGATACGGTGTCTGGCGCTGTCACGCTGCGCTTGAAAGATGTGCCATGGGACCAGGCACTGGACATCATCATGCAGGCCAAGGGCCTGGGCATGCGCAAGAGCGGCAATGTGCTGTGGATCGCCCCCAACGACGAAATCAACGCCAAGGAAAAAGCCGAACTTGAAGCCAAGGCGGCCATCCAGAACCTGGAGCCGCTGCGCACGCAGGCGTTTCAGCTGAATTACACCAAGGCCGCGGACATTGCGAACCAGCTGACTTCCAGCGGCACCGGTGGTTCGGGCGGCGGGTCCGGGGGAAGCAGCGCCCGTATTCTCAGTCAACGCGGCAGCGTCATTCCCGAGCCGCGCACCAACCAGATTTTTGTCTCCGACATTCCGTCCCGGCTGGAGCAGGTGCAGGAGTTGATCTCCAAACTGGACATTGCCGTGCGCCAGGTGCTGATCGAGGCGCGCATCGTGGAGGCGTCAGACACGTTTGGCAAATCGCTGGGCGTGCGGTTGGGCGGTAGCGACCTTCGCGGCCTTCGGGGTGGGGTGGCAGGGGCTTCGCTTTCCGGCAACACGCGAGTGGCCTTGGGGGGGACGTTCAATGCCGTGTCATCCACCACCGGCGAGAGCGTGAACACGCTGAACACGGTCAATACCAACTTCGTGAATTTGCCGGCAATCGGCCAGAACGGGTTTAACGCGGCATCGTTTGCGGTGTCCCTCTTCAATTCTGCGGCCAGCCGGTTTTTGAACCTTGAGATCTCTGCGTTGGAGGCCGACGGCAAGGGCAAGGTGGTGTCCAGCCCGCGTGTGGTCACGGCAGACCAGACCAAGGCATTGATCGAGCAGGGCACCGAGCTGCCCTTCCAAGTGGCCACCTCCAGCGGCGCCACGTCCTTGGCGTTCCGCAAGGCCAACCTCAAGCTGGAGGTGACGCCCCAGATCACGCCCGAAGGCAACATCATTCTGGACCTGGATGTCAACAAGGACAGTGTGGGCCAAGCGACCGCGAACGGCTTTGCCATCAACACCAAGCACATCAAGACCCAGGTGCTGGTGGAAAACGGCGGCACCGTGGTGATTGGCGGCATTTTCGAACTGATTGAAACAGACGACGTGACCAAGGTGCCTTTGCTGGGTGACCTGCCCGTGGTGGGCAACCTGTTCAAGACACGGTCGCGCACTTCCAACAAGCAGGAGCTGCTGGTGTTCATCACGCCCAAGATGATCAGCGACCGGGCTGTTGCGCGGTGAACGGTGTCCTTATTTGCCCTGATCGGCCTCCCAGGCTCGGGTAAATCCTCCGTCGGGCGGCAACTCGCGCGGCGGTTGCAACTTTCATTTGTTGATTCAGACCATGTGATCGAGCAGCGGCTAGGCTGCTCGATTCGTGAATTCTTTGACCGCGAAGGCGAGGCCCCTTTTCGTGATCTGGAGCAGGCAGTCCTTGATGACCTGACCCGGACGCACCAGGGCGTTTTGTCCACCGGCGGCGGCAGTGTGCTGCGGCAGGCCAACCGCGAGCATCTTCACCAGCGAGCGCATGTCATCTACCTGCGCTCGTCGCCCGATGAAATCTTCCGGCGGTTGCGCCACGACGCCAGTCGGCCGTTGCTCCAGGTGGCGGATCCGCTGCAGCGTCTGCGTGACCTTTACGCGGACCGCGATCCGCTGTACCGGGAGACCGCGCATTTCGTGATCGAAACCGGACGCCCTTCGGTGGCGACGCTGGTCAACATGATCGTGATGCAATTGGAACTGGTCGGCGCCGTCCCTGGCGGATAACCGGGTGGGCGGCGCCACTGCGCCGCAGCCTCTAAACTCGGGGCCATGCAAACCGCTTTATCTGCCCAGCACGTCCGCATTGATCTGGGGGTGCGCAGCTACCCCATTGCCATTGGCGCCGGGCTGATCGACAACCCGCAAACCTGGGCCGGGCTTCCACCCGCCAGTGCGGCGCTGATCGTGACCAACACCACGGTGGGCCCGCTTTATGCGCAACGCCTGCAGGCCGCGCTTCAAGCCCATTACCAGGCCGTTCATTGTGTGACCTTGCCCGATGGCGAGGCTTACAAGACGTGGCAGACGCTCCATCTGATTTTCGACGCGTTGCTCCAGAACGGGTGTGACCGCAAGACCGTGTTGTTCGCGCTGGGCGGCGGCGTGGTGGGGGACATGGCGGGCTATGCGGCGGCCAGTTACATGCGCGGCGTGCCATTCGTGCAGGTGCCGACCACGCTGCTGGCGCAGGTGGATTCGTCGGTGGGCGGCAAGACCGGCATCAACCACCCGCTGGGCAAGAACATGATGGGGGCGTTTTACCAACCCGAGCGCGTGGTGTGCGACCTGGACGCACTCAAGACCCTGCCCGAGCGTGAACTCAGTGCCGGTCTGGCCGAAGTCATCAAATACGGGCCGATCGCCGACATGGTTTTTTTGCACTGGATCGAAGAGAACCTGGACGCCTTGCGGGCCCGTGAGCCCGAGGCGCTGGCGCACGCGGTCAAGCGCAGTTGCGAGATCAAGGCGGGGGTGGTCGGGCAGGACGAGCGCGAAGGCGGCTTGCGCGCGATCCTGAATTTCGGGCACACGTTCGGCCATGCCATCGAAGCCGGCCTGGGTTATGGGCAGTGGCTGCATGGCGAGGCCGTGGGGTGCGGCATGGTGATGGCCGCGGAACTGTCGCACCGTCTTGGGCTGATCGACACGGCGTTGGTGCAGCGCCTGCGGGCACTGGTTCAGCGCGCCGGACTGCCCGTGACCGGGCCCCGGCTGGCGGAGCAGGACAACGCCGGGCGTTATCTCGCATTGATGCGCGTGGACAAGAAAGCCGAAGGCGGTGAAATCCGGTTTGTGGTGATGGACGGGCCGGGTCAGGCGGCCCTGCGCGCGGCGCCTGATGCGCTGGTGCGCGAAGTGATCGACGCTTGCTCTGTCCAATGAACATCAATTACTATGTTAATAGTAGCTAACTATATATATCTGACGGGGGCTAAGGGCTGATTTGATCGATAAAATCGAGAATCTGGCGGGTTTCGCCTGCCATGCGGCACAGTCGCGCGGGCGGCGCCATCCCGAGCCCGACGCACCGACGCGCACGGCGTTCCAGCGCGACCGCGATCGCATCGTCCACTCCACGGCCTTTCGTCGGCTGGTCTACAAGACGCAGGTTTTCCTGAACCATGAAGGCGACCTGTTCCGCACGCGGTTGACCCATTCGCTTGAAGTGGCGCAACTTGCACGGTCGATCGCGCGCGCGCTGCGCCTCAATGAAGACCTGGTCGAAGCCATCGCGCTGGCGCACGATCTGGGGCATACCCCGTTTGGGCATGCGGGGCAGGATGCGCTGAATCAGTGCATGGCCACGCACATGGACGAATGGGGGGGCTTCGAGCACAACCTGCAAAGCCTGCGCGTGGTCGATGCGCTGGAAGAGCGTTACCCGCAATACGATGGCCTGAATCTCACGTTCGAAACGCGCGAAGGCATCCTCAAACATTGCGCGCGTCGCAACGCCGAACATCTGGAAGCCCTGGAGCCCGGCGGCGTCGGTCGGCGCTTTCTGGACCGGACCCAACCCTCGCTCGAAGCGCAGCTGTGCAACCTGGCCGATGAAATTGCCTACAACGCCCACGACATTGACGACGGCGTGCGCTCCGGCCTGATCACGATGGAGCAGTTGCAAGCGGTGCCCCTGTTCGATGGATTCCACCGGCAGGCATTGGCCGAGCATCCCGGGCTTCAGGGGCGCCGCGTGCTTTTCGAAGCCATCCGGCGCATGCTGAGCGCGCAGGTGTACGACGTGATCGATGCCACTCAAGGCATGCTCCAGAAGGTGCAGCCCGTCACGGCGGACGATGTCAGACGTCATGCGCCCATGGTTTGCTTCAGTCATGCCATGCGCGAAAATTCGTCGATGTTGAAGACGTTTTTGCTGTCGAATCTGTACCGGCATCCGCAAGTCACGCAAACCACCCAGCAGGCGCAGCAGGTGGTGCGCGAGCTGTTCGCTGCGTACCTGGCCGATCCGAACGAAATGCAGGCGGGTTTCGCAGCGCGTTCGGACATGTCGCGTGCCCGCGTGGTGGCGGATTACATTGCCGGCATGACCGACCGGTTTGCCGCGCGAGAGCATGAGCGGCTCAGCGGCCGCAGGCTGCTGGCATGAACACAGCGCCAGACCGCCCCAGTCAAGTTTGCGCCGTAGCCCCTCAGGGCGACGGTACTCCAGTGAGCCCTCGCGATCACGCCACCTGCCACAACACCGTGTTGAACGATACCCGGCGCTGGCTGGAGCGCGCCGTGATCGGCCTGAATCTGTGTCCGTTTGCCAAGGCGGTGGTTGTCAAGGACCAGGTGCGTTTGCGGGTGAGTCTGGCCCGTGATCCTGCGGATTTGCTGCAGCACTTGATCGCCGAACTCCAGGCACTGGACGCAGCCGACCCGCAAGCACGCGACACCACACTATTGGTCGCGCCGCACTGCCTGCAGGATTTTCTGGATTTCAACGACTTTCTGGCCCAGGCGGACGAGGCCCTGCGCTCGCTGGACCTGGAGGGCGTTCTGCAGATTGCCAGCTTTCACCCGCAATACCAGTTTGCCGGCACTGCACCGGACGACATCACCAACTGCACCAACCGCGCACCGTATCCCACGCTGCATCTGCTGCGAGAATCCAGCATCGACCGCGCCGTGGCGGTTTTCCCCGCCGCCGAAGCGATTTTCGAAACCAACATGACCACGCTCGAAACGCTGGGCCACGCGGGCTGGCGCGCCTTGGATGTCGGCGCCACCCCAGAACCCACTGAAACGCCCCAAAGGCAACCATGAAGCGCCAACCCGGATCAAAAACCAGGGGCTCTGCCGGCGCTGTGTCCGATGTCGGTCGGGCGGGTGCCGGTGCTGCCGCCA
Source organism: Betaproteobacteria bacterium HGW-Betaproteobacteria-3 (assembly GCA_002842205.1). GTDB lineage: Bacteria > Pseudomonadota > Gammaproteobacteria > Burkholderiales > Burkholderiaceae_C > PHCI01. The sequence goes on from PHCI01000001.1 coordinate 289,449, forward strand.
CCACGCCCCATCCTGCGGCATCCGAGATCCGCCCGGGCCAATCGGTGGAATTGCTCAAAGCGTTGCACATCCTCACCCGCGACGGCAAACTCAACCAGGACTCGCGCCGCAAGCTCAAGCAGGTTTATCACCTCTACCACTTCGTCGAAAAGCTGCTGGATGCGCTGCCGCCCGTGGTGCTGGACGCCCCGGACGCGACCGGGGCCAAGCCGCGTGGCATCACGCTGGCCGATCACGGTGCGGGCAAGTCCTACTTGGGCTTCATCATTTACGACCTGTATTTCAAGGCGCGGGAAGCCGGGCACATCTACGGAATCGAGACACGTTCGGAGCTGGTGGAGAAGTCCCGCGCGCTGGCCCATGAACTCGGATTCGGGCGCATGAGCTTTCTCAATCTCTCGGTGGCCGAGTCGGCGAAATCAAGCGAACTTCCGGAGCAAATCGATGTGGTGACCGCGCTGCACGCCTGCGACACGGCCACCGACGACGCCATTGCCTTCGGCCTGCAAAAACACGCAAAGGCCATGGTGATCGTGCCGTGTTGCCAGGCTGAAGTGGCGGCATGCCTGCGCCAACACAAGGCGTTGAACCTGGCCCGCACACCGCTGGCCGAGCTCTGGCGGCACCCGCTGCACACGCGTGAACTGGGCAGCCAACTCACCAACGTTTTGCGTTGTCTTTACCTTGAAGCTAACGGCTACAGCGTGACCGTGACCGAACTGGTGGGGTGGGAGCACAGCCTGAAAAATGAGCTCATCATCGCCACCTGGACCGGGCAAAAAAAACGCAGCGCCGCCGATCGATTGCGGGCGGTGTTGCAAGAGTTTGGTTTGGAGACGCTGGCGCAAACGCGCTTTCCGCTGAAAGACGCGGCCATGCCTACCTGACAGCCAGGGGGCGCTTGCCATTGAGGCTTGAGAAACCACTAATCGGCACTAATCGGGGTCAGATTCCAATTATCATGAGCCTTCACTGCCTTTGATTGCCCTATGGCCCGCCTGCCCCGTTTGACCATTCCCGGTTACCCGCACCATGTCATCCAGCGCGGCAACAACCGAGAGCCCATCTTTTCCAGCCCGGCGGACTGCGAGTTCATGCTGGCACTGCTGGCTGAAAATGCGCGGAAATTTGAGATCAGCATTCACGCCTACGTGCTGATGACCAATCACTTTCATCTTTTGGTCACACCCGATACGGCCAACGGACTGCCGCACATGATGCAGGCGGTGGGGCGCCGCTACGTGCGTTACTTCAACGACGGGCACGGCCGCAGCGGCACATTGTGGGAAGGGCGCTACAAGTCGACCTTGATCCAGACCGACCGCTATTTGCTCGCCTGCATGGCCTACATTGACCTCAATCCTGTGCGCGCGGGGATGGTGGCCGAAGCGCGCGGCTATCCCTGGTCAAGTCATGGTCACTATGTGGGCCTGCGTCGCGACAAACTGGTCACGCCGCACGCGCTTTATTGGGAACTGGGCAATACGCCATTTGCGCGTGAAGCCGCGTACGCTGAATTGGTGCATTCCGGCCTGACTGCGCAGCAGTTGACCGACTTGACGCAGTCCGCCTTGTATGGATGGGCACTTGGGGAGCCCGAATTTGTGGCTCATCTCCAAAACCACACCGAACGACGAATGAGCAAGGCCTCCGCAGGGCGACCACGCGAGGCATCAAGAATCAATGGAAAAAGTGCCATAAGTCCCCGTCAATAGGAATTTGTTCGCTATGAATTTAGATATGTCCCTCATTTAAATGAAGAGTATTTCTTGGTCAGATAATTGGAATCTGACCCCAATTATTTTGCTTGGCATTGTTGTTGCACTGCACTATCCTCAGTGTCCCTGCGAAAACTAGGAGTGCGCCATGTCCACGGCAGCCGAACAAGCCCATCTGCAACAACACGGTCTGTACGACCCATCCAACGAGCATGACGCCTGCGGCGTGGGCTTTGTGGCGCATATCAAGGGCGAAAAAAGCCACGCGATCGTTCAGCAGGGTCTGAAGATTCTTGAGAATTTGGACCATCGGGGCGCAGTGGGCGCTGACAAACTGATGGGTGATGGCGCCGGCATCCTGATTCAGCTGCCCGACGCGCTCTACCGGGAGGAGATGGCCAAACTAGGTGTGGTGCTGCCGCCGCCGGGCGAATATGGCGTGGGGATGATGTTCCTGCCCAAGGAGAACGCTTCGCGCGAGGCTTGCGAGCAGGAGATGGAGCGCGCCATCAAGGCCGAAGGGCAGGTGCTGTTGGGTTGGCGCGATGTGCCGGTCAACCGCGACATGCCGATGTCGCCCACCGTGCGGGCCAAAGAGCCCATCCTTCGGCAGGTGTTCATCGGCCGCGGCAATGACGTGATCGTGCAGGACGCGCTGGAGCGCAAGCTGTACGTGATCCGCAAGACCTGCAGCGCCAACATCCAGCGTCTCAAGCTCACGCACAGCAAAGAGTATTACGTGCCCAGCATGTCCAGCCGCACGGTGGTCTATAAGGGCCTGCTGCTGGCCAACCAGGTGGGTGACTACTTTCTGGACCTGGCCGACCCGCGCTGCGTCTCGGCGTTGGGGCTGGTACACCAGCGCTTTTCGACCAACACCTTCCCCGAGTGGCCGCTGGCCCACCCGTACCGTTATGTGGCGCACAACGGCGAGATCAACACCGTCAAGGGCAACTACAACTGGATGAAGGCGCGCGAAGGCGTGATGTCGTCGCCGGTGCTCGGCGCCGACCTCAAGAAGCTCTACCCCATCAGCTTTGCCAGCCAGTCCGACACGGCCACGTTCGACAATTGCCTCGAATTGCTGACCATGGCCGGCTACCCCATCAGCCAGGCCGTGATGATGATGATCCCCGAACCGTGGGAACAGCACACCACCATGGACGAGCGTCGCCGTGCCTTCTATGAATACCACGCCGCCATGCTCGAACCCTGGGACGGCCCGGCCTCCATCGTCTTCACCGACGGTCGGCAGATCGGTGCCACGCTCGACCGTAACGGACTGAGGCCCTCGCGTTACTGCGTGACCGATGACGATCTGGTCATCATGGCTTCGGAGTCGGGCGTGCTGCCAGTGCCGGAAAACAAGATCGTGCGCAAGTGGCGCCTGCAACCCGGCAAGATGTTCCTGATCGACCTGGAACAGGGCCGCATGATCGACGACGAAGAACTCAAGTCGAGCCTGGCCAACAGCAAGCCCTACAAGCAGTGGATCGAAAACCTTCGCATCAAGCTCGACGACGTGGAAGGCGTCAAGAATGTTGCCGCGCTGCCGAGTGAAGTGACCCTGCTCGACCGGCAACAGGCTTTCGGCTATACCCAGGAAGACATCAAGTTCCTCTTGAGCCCAATGGCACAGGCTGGCGAGGAAGGCATTGGCTCCATGGGCAACGACAGTCCGCTGGCCGTGCTGTCCGACAAGAACAAGCCGCTGTACAACTACTTCAAACAGTTGTTCGCGCAGGTGACCAACCCGCCGATCGACCCGATCCGCGAGGCGATCGTGATGTCGCTGGTGTCGTTCATCGGCCCCAAGCCCAACCTGCTCGACATCAACCAGGTCAACCCGCCGATGCGGCTCGAGGTGAGTCAGCCCATTCTCGACTTTGCCGACATGGCCAAGTTGCGCGACATCGAGGCGCACACCCAGGGCAAGTTCAGAAGTTACACGCTCGACATCACCTATCCGCTGACCTGGGGCCACGAGGGCGTGGAGGCCAAGCTCGCTTCGCTGTGCGCCGAGGCGGTGGACGCCATCCACAGCGGCAAGAATATCCTGATCGTCAGCGACCGCGGCGTCAGCCCGACCCAGGTGGCGATTCCTGCGTTGCTGGCGCTGTCGGCCGTGCACCAGCATCTGGTGCGTGAGGGCTTGCGCACCACCGCCGGTTTGGTGGTTGAAACCGGCACGGCGCGTGAAGTCCATCACTTCGGTGTGCTGGCCGGCTATGGGGCCGAAGCCGTGCACCCCTATCTGGCGATGGAAACGCTGGCATCCATACACAAAGACCTGCCGGGCGCACTGTCGGCCGAAAAGGCGGTCTACAACTACGTCAAGGCCATCGGCAAGGGCCTGTCGAAGATCATGTCCAAGATGGGTGTGAGCACCTACATGAGCTACTGCGGCGCGCAGCTGTTCGAGTGCATCGGCCTCAACAGCGACACCATCGCCAAGTACTTCACCGGGACCGCCAGTCGCGTCGAGGGCATCGGCGTGTTCGCGATCGCCGAAGAGTCCATCCGCATGCACAAGGCGGCGTTCAGCAATGACCCGGTGCTCGCCTCCATGCTTGACGCAGGCGGCGAATACGCCTGGCGCGTGCGCGGCGAAGAACACATGTGGACACCCGACGCCATCGCCAAACTGCAGCACAGCACGCGTGCCAACAACTGGAGCACCTACAAGGAATACGCCCAGCTCATCAACGACCAGAGTCGCCGCCACATGACGTTGCGTGGCCTGTTCGAGTTCAAGATTGACCCGGCCAAGGCCATTGCGGTGGACGAGGTCGAATCCGCCAAGGAGATCGTCAAACGCTTTGCTACGGGCGCCATGTCGTTGGGCTCGATCAGCACCGAGGCGCACGCCACGCTGGCCGTGGCGATGAACCGGATCGGCGGCAAGAGCAACACGGGTGAGGGCGGAGAAGACCCGGCGCGCTACCGACAGGAGCTCAAGGGCATCCCGATCAGGCAGGGCCAGACCTTGTCCGACATCGTTGGCAAGGACGTGATCGAGTCCGACTACGCGCTCGATGCCGGCGACTCGCTGCGCAGCAAGATCAAGCAGGTCGCGTCCGGCCGGTTTGGGGTGACGGCGGAGTATCTGTCGTCGGCCGACCAGATCCAGATCAAGATGGCGCAGGGCGCCAAGCCCGGCGAAGGCGGCCAGCTGCCTGGTGGCAAGGTCAGCAAGTACATCGGCATGCTGCGCCATTCGGTGCCGGGCGTTGGCCTGATCTCGCCACCGCCACACCACGACATCTATTCCATTGAAGACCTGGCGCAACTGATCCACGACCTGAAGAACGTGTCGCCGCACTCAAGCATCAGCGTCAAGCTGGTGTCCGAGGTGGGTGTCGGCACGATCGCTGCGGGGGTGGCCAAGTGCAAGAGTGACCACGTCGTGATCGCCGGGCACGACGGTGGCACGGGTGCGTCGCCCTGGTCGTCGATCAAGCACGCGGGCAGCCCGTGGGAAATCGGCCTGGCCGAAACCCAGCAGACGCTGGTGCTGAACCGCCTGCGCAGCCGTATTCGCGTGCAGGCCGACGGCCAGATGAAGACCGGCCGCGACGTGGCCATCGGCGCGCTGCTGGGCGCTGACGAGTTCGGATTTGCCACCGCACCGCTGGTGGTCGAGGGCTGCATCATGATGCGCAAGTGCCACCTCAACACCTGCCCGGTGGGCGTCGCCACGCAAGACCCGGCGCTACGCAAAAAATTTCAGGGGCGTCCTGAACACGTGGTCAACTACTTTTTCTTCGTGGCCGAGGAGGTGCGCCAGATCATGGCGCAACTTGGCATCCGAAAGTTTGACGACCTGATCGGCCGCGTCGACCTGCTCGACACCCGAAAAGGCATCAGCCATTGGAAGGCGCAGGGCCTCGATTTCGCCCGGCTGTTTGCCCAGCCCAATGTGCCGGCCGACGTGCCGCGCTTTCATGTGGAAGAGCAGGACCATGGCCTTCAGAAGACGCTGGACCGCGTGCTGATCGAAAAATCGCGCATGGCCATCGAGAAGGGCGAGAAGGTCCAGTTCATGGAAGTGGCCCGCAACGTGAACCGTTCCGTCGGCGCGATGCTGTCGGGCGCACTGACCAAGGTGCGACCCGAAGGTTTGCCGGACGACACGATCCGCATCCAGCTTGAAGGCACGGGCGGGCAGTCGTTTGGCGCCTTCCTCGCAAAGGGCATCACGCTGTACCTGATCGGCGACGCCAACGACTACACCGGCAAGGGGCTGTCGGGCGGCCGCGTGGTGGTGCGCCCGAGCATCGACTTCCGTGGCGAAGCCAGCCGCAACATCATCATCGGCAACACCGCGCTGTACGGCGCGACGACCGGCGAAGCGTTCTTCAGTGGCGTGGCGGGCGAACGGTTTGCGGTGCGCCTGTCGGGCGCCACGGCCGTGGTTGAAGGCACCGGTGACCACGGCTGCGAATACATGACCGGCGGTACCGTTGCAGTGCTGGGCCGGACCGGCCGCAATTTTGCGGCCGGCATGAGCGGCGGCATTGCGTATGTGTACGACGAGGACGGGCAGTTCGCCTCGCGGTGCAACACGGCCATGGTGTCCATGGAAAAGGTGCTGCCGTCGGCCGACCAGAAGGCCGCCAGCGCCAACACGCACCTGCACCGCAGCCAGACCGACGAAGTGCTGCTGCGCAAGCTGCTGGAAGACCACAACCGGTGGACCGGCAGCAAGCGTGCGCGCGAACTGCTCGACCACTGGCCGCAGGCCTTGGGCAAGTTCGTCAAGGTGTTCCCGAACGAATACAAGCGCGCGTTGGGCGAGATGTACCAGCGCGAGGTGGAAGCCGCCAGCGTGGGCAACAACGAGAAAGCCGCGATGAAGACCGACACGGTCGCCGCCGCCTGAACGTACAGCAAGTCACAGAATCAGGACAGAACATGGGAAAAGTCACCGGCTTCATGGAATACGAACGCCTCGAAGAGGGCTACAAGCCCGTCGGGGAGCGCGTCAAGCATTACAAGGAATTCGTGATTGGCCTGGATGATCAGCAGGCCAAGATCCAGAGCGCGCGCTGCATGGACTGCGGCACGCCGTTTTGCAACAACGGCTGCCCGGTCAACAACATCATTCCCGACTTTAACGACCTGGTCTACCAAGGCGACTGGAAGAACGCGATCACGGTGCTGCACAGCACCAACAACTTTCCGGAATTCACCGGCCGGATCTGCCCGGCGCCCTGCGAGGCGGCCTGCACACTGAACGTGAACGATGACGCGGTCGGCATCAAATCGATCGAGCACGCGATCATTGACCGCGCGTGGGCCGAAGGCTGGGTCAAGCCGCAGGTGCCCTTGCACAAAACCGGCAAGAAGGTTGCCGTGGTCGGCTCGGGCCCGGCCGGCATGGCGGCCGCGCAGCAACTGGCGCGTGTGGGCCATTCGGTGACGCTGTTCGAAAAGAATGACCGCGTGGGCGGCCTGCTTCGCTACGGCATTCCCGACTTCAAGATGGAGAAGACGCACATCGACCGGCGCGTCGAGCAGATGAAGGCCGAGGGCGTGGAGTTCCGCACCGGCGTCATGGTGGGCAACCTGCCCAAGGACAGCAAGGTCACCAACTGGGCCAGGGAGGCGGTCACCCCGGCTCAACTTCAGAAGGAGTTCGACGCGATCATCCTGACCGGCGGCGCCGAGCAATCCCGCGACCTTCCAGTCCCGGGGCGCGAGCTGGACGGCATCCATTTCGCGATGGAATTCCTCCCGCAGCAGAACAAGGTGAACGCCGGTGACAAGGTCAAAGGGCAATTGCGCGCCGATGGCAAGCACGTGATCGTGATCGGGGGGGGTGACACCGGTTCCGACTGCGTGGGCACCAGCAACCGGCACGGCGCGGTGAGCGTGACCCAGTTCGAACTGCTGCCCGAGCCGCCCGAACAAGAGAACAAGCCCCTGGTCTGGCCCTACTGGCCGATCAAACTGCGCACCAGTTCCAGTCATGAGGAAGGCTGCGAGCGGGAGTTCGCGATCTCCACGAAAGAATTCCTGGGTGAAAAGGGAAAAGTCACGGGGTTGAAGACGGTACGCGTCGAATGGAACAACGGCAAGATGACGGAAGTCGCAGGCAGCGAGCAGATCCTGAAGGCTGATCTGGTGCTGCTGGCCATGGGGTTCGTGGCGCCCGTGGGCTCCGTGCTGGACGGCTTTGCCGTGGAGAAGGATGCGCGCGGCAACGCCAGAGCAAGCACTGACTTCGAGGGCGGTTATGCGACCAACGTGCCCAAGGTGTTCGCGGCCGGTGACATGCGCCGGGGGCAGTCACTGGTGGTCTGGGCGATCCGCGAAGGTCGTCAAGCGGCTCGTGCCGTGGACGAATTCCTGATGGGATACAGCGACCTGCCGCGTTGAACCCCCGGATCAGAGGGAAAATGCCCGGAGTGGGTCGCTTTGCCGGGGTCGAGGGGCAAGGCCCGCCTTTTTCACTTATTATTCACAGGCCGGACATGTTCCGGCTTTTCTATTTCAATGGATCCCGTCCCCACCTCTGCCGTCATCGAATTGCGCAACCTCAGCTTTGGCTATGGGGAGCGTCTCATTCTGGACAACATTTCGCTGACGGTGCCGCGCGGCAAGGTGACGGCGCTCATGGGCGCGTCGGGCGGGGGCAAGACCACGGTGCTCAAGCTGGTGGGGGGGCAGATCCATGCCCAGAGCGGTGAAATCTGGTTTGACGGCGAAAAGATCAGTGGCCTGGACCAGGCCGGCTGGTATGTGGCACGGCAACGCATGGGCATGCTGTTCCAGATGGGGGCGTTGTTTACCGATCTCAGTGTTTTTGACAACGTTGCATTTCCGCTGCGCGAGCAAACCGATCTGGACGAAGCGCTGATCCGTGACATTGTGCTCATGAAGCTCAATGCCGTGGGGCTGCGTGGCGCGCGCGATCTCATGCCGCGCGAGGTGTCTGGCGGAATGGCGCGGCGTGTGGCGCTGGCCCGCGCCATGGCGCTGGACCCCGAACTGGTCATGTACGATGAGCCTTTTGCGGGGCTGGACCCGATCTCGCTGGGCACAGCGGCCCGGCTGATACGCCAGCTCAATGACGCATTGGGCATCACCAGCATCGTCGTGTCGCATGATCTGGACGAAACTTTTGGCATCGCGGACCACGTCATCATTCTCGCGAACGGACATGTTGCCGCTCAGGGGGCGCCAGACGAAGTGCGTCACAGCACCGATCCGCTGATCCGTCAGTTTGTAAACGCCTTGCCCGACGGCCCGGTGCGATTCCACTATCCCGGCGTTTCCGTCGAAGAGGATTTTGGGGGCCGGATGGCCCGCGGGAGTGCGCCGCGGTGAGCTGGTACAAACCATCCGACGTGGGTTTTGCCATCCGGTGCAAGTTGGCCGAGATCGGCCACGGGGCGCGGCTGTTCGTGCGCCTTGTGGCGCTGTTGGGTGCGACGTTCCGTCGTTTCGGCCTGGTGCGCGACCAGATCCATTTCCTGGGCAACTATTCGCTTTCGATCATTGCCGTGTCGGGATTGTTTGTGGGGTTTGTGCTGGCGTTGCAGGGCTACTACACCTTGCAGCGTTATGGTTCGGCAGAGGCATTGGGCCTGCTGGTGGCCTTGAGCCTGGTGCGTGAACTGGGCCCTGTGGTCACGGCACTCCTGTTTGCCGGGCGGGCGGGCACATCGTTGACGGCCGAAATCGGTTTGATGAAAGCGGGCGAACAACTCAGTGCCATGGAAATGATGGCGGTTGACCCGGTGCGCCGCATTCTCGCCCCACGGTTCTGGGCCGGCGTGATCACCATGCCGCTGCTTGCTGCGGTGTTCAGTGCCGTGGGCATCATTGGAGGCTGGGCCGTGGGGGTGTTGATGATTGGCATCGATCCCGGGTCGTTCTGGAGCCAGATGCAGGACGGCGTGGATGTCTGGCGCGACGTGGGCAACGGCGTGGTCAAGAGCATGGTGTTCGGATTGACGGTGACTTTCGTGGCGGTGTTGCAGGGGTTTGAGGCGCAGCCCACCCCGGAAGGCGTGTCCCGCGCAACCACCCGAACCGTCGTGGTGGCGTCCCTGGCCGTGCTGGGTCTGGATTTCATCCTGACGGCCATGATGTTCAGTATTTGAAACTTTGCGGTGAAATCTGTGTCCACACCAGACAAGAGTCGACCCGCGGACCAATGAAGGAGAGGGAGATGCAACGCTCCAGCAATGATTTTTGGGTAGGCTTGTTCGTCCTCATCGGGGGCGCCGCGATTCTTTTTCTTGCGCTCCAGTCGGCCAACTTGTTGACCCTCAACTTCCAGAATACCTACCGCGTGACCGCAAAATTCGACAATATTGGCGGACTCAAGCCCAAGGCCGCCGTCAAGAGCTCCGGCGTGGTGGTGGGGCGTGTGGCAGAGATCGCGTTTGACGACAAGACGTTTCAGGCGAAGGTCGCGCTTGATCTGGAAGCCCGCTTCAAGTTTCCAAAAGACAGCTCGCTCAAAATCTTGACCAGCGGCTTGCTGGGCGAGCAATATATCGGGATTGAGGCAGGACCGGACGCAAAGAATCTTGCCGATGGGGATACCGTTTCCAGTACCCAGTCGGCGGTGGTGCTCGAAAACCTGATCAGCCAGTTTTTGTTCAGCAAGGCAGCAGACGGGCCAAGTGCTTCGGGATCATCGGATAAAAAATGAAAACTGACGACTCTTCATCCAGTTTGCGTGGCAGGTACACGACCCGGGCTGGCCTTGCGGCATTGATGCTCGTGCTGCTCCAGGGCTGCGCGACCGGACCCAACGCCAACCCCAAGGACCCGCTGGAACCCTTCAACCGTGGGGTCACGAAGTTCAATGATGCGGTGGACAAGGCCGTGATCAAGCCAGTCGCCGAGGGCTATGTCTATGTCACGCCCGACATCGTGCGCAAGGGCGTGGGCAATTTTTTCAACAATCTGAGCGACGCCTGGTCATTCGTGAATAACGTGCTGCAACTCAAGGGCGAAGCAGCGGGTGACAGTTTGGCGCGGGTCATCACCAACACCATGTTGGGCCTGGGCGGCCTGATCGACTTCGCGACACCACTGAACATTGAGCGCCATCGCGAGGATTTCGGGCAAACCTTGGGGTATTGGGGCGTGCCGTCCGGACCCTATCTGGTGCTGCCGATTCTCGGGCCTTCAACGTTGCGTGATACGGCGGCGTTGCCCGCCGACATCGGCTATGGCAGTGCGGTCTCCTACATCAACAACGACGCGGTCCGCTACGGCCTGACGGGGCTTCGACTGATCGATACCCGGGCCAGCCTGCTGCGCGCGGGAAACTTGCTGGAGGAGGCCGCACTGGACAAGTACAGTTTCCAGCGGGACGTGTTCCTGCAGGCGCGCCGGTCACTGGTGTTCGATGGTAACGAACCGCCCGAAGAAGACCAGACTGCACCTCCGGCGGCCGCGCCTTCGACAAAGCCGTGAGCGCATCTGTTGGAACAATGTGCTGACGTGCAGGATGATGTGACGGGTTGCAAAATGTTGTTTTGGGAGCGGAACCAGGTCGACCCGGACCTGATCGAAAGCGTTATGAAGATGCGGGCTGCCCCGCCACAGGAAAGATACTCATGAATCGTCGTTTTCTCGGTCAATGGGCCTTCATCATTTTCACCGCCGTGGCGTTCACGTCCGCGGCGCATGCCGCCGACGAGGCGCCCGAAGCCCTGATCAAGCGGTTGTCTTCGGATGTCCTTGAGACGATCAAGGCTGACAAGGACATGCGGTCCGGCGACATCGCCAAAATCGTCGCGCTGGTCGACGGCAAAATCATGCCGCATGTGAATTTCCAGCGGATGACCGCGTCGGCGGTGGGCCCGGGCTGGCGTCAGGCTTCGCCAGCACAGCAAAAACGGTTGCAGGACGAATTCAAGATTCTTCTGGTTCGTACCTATTCCGGCGCGTTGTCCCAAGTGAGCGACCAGACAATCTTCATCAAACCCACGCGTGCGGGCAAGGACGATGCCGAACTGCTGGTTCGCACTGAGGTGCGCGGCACGGGCGACCCCATCCAGCTGGACTACCGGCTGGAGAAAACACCGGGCGAGGGCGCCGGCTGGAAGATCTACAACCTCAACGTTCTCGGCGTCTGGCTGGTCGAAACCTACCGCAGCCAGTTTGCCCAGGAGATCAACGCCGGCGGCGTGGACGGGCTGATCGCCAAGCTGGCCGAGCGCAACAAGTCCAACGCCAGCAAGGGCTGAGCGTGACGGTGTGCGATCACGCGACGGGCGGCGATTGATGCTGGTTTTGCCGGCCGAATTGACGCAGCATCAGGCCAATGCCTGTCTGCGGATGCTGCTGCAGGCCTTGCGCCAGGTTCGCGAGAGCGTGGTGGTCGCAGACGCGACCGCGCTGAAATCCTTCGATTCCGCGGTCCTGGCGGTGTTGCTTGAATGTCGGCGCGAAGCCATGGCAATGGGCAAGTCATTTGCGGTGCGGGGCCTGCCCACGCGGTTGCGCGAGCTGGCGGTGCTCTACGGCGTTGCAGAATTGCTGGCAGCCGCGCCCTGACCGTCTGCGGTGTGATCGAGCCCCCTGCAGAGGTGGAATATCCTTCGCGATGGGTGTGGACCGCCCGAAAGCTTAAAATCGCGGGCTCTCATGACCACGCCCGCGATCTCATTCCAGTCTGTCTCCAAGATTTACAGCCTCCCTCGCAGTGCGGACCGTCGTGCCTTGAAAGCGCTGGACGATGTCAGCCTGGACATCGCCGAGGGTGAGTTCTTCGGCTTGCTCGGCCCCAATGGGGCGGGCAAAACCACCCTGATCAGTATCCTTGCCGGCCTTTCCCGTCCGACGTCGGGTCGCGTGGCGGTGCGTGGTTTTGACGTGCAGTCCAGCTATGCCCAGGCCCGTCGGCAACTGGGCGTGGTGCCCCAGGAGCTGGTTTTTGATCCGTTTTTCAGTGTGCGGGAGGCCTTGCGCATCCAGTCGGGTTATTTTGGCGTGCGCAACAACGACGCCTGGATCGACGAACTGCTGGAGAGTCTTGGCCTCGCCGACAAAGCCAAAGCCAATATGCGCCAGCTCTCGGGCGGCATGAAGCGCCGTGTGCTGGTGGCGCAGGCACTGGTGCACAAGCCACCGGTGATCGTTCTGGACGAGCCAACGGCGGGGGTTGACGTGGAGTTGCGACAGACGCTGTGGCAATTCATCGCCCGGCTCAACAAGGAAGGCCATACCGTCCTGCTGACCACCCACTACCTGGAAGAAGCCGAGGCCTTGTGCGGCCGCATTGCCATGCTCAAGCAGGGGCGGGTGGTGGCATTGGAGCGCACCAGCGTGCTGCTCAAGGCGGCGTCCAGCAATGTTTTGAGGTTTAAAATCGATAGCGCATTACCTCCATTTCTAGCGGAGAAGGCGCGGATTACGGGTCGGATTGTCCAGTTTCCGGCCCATGATGCTCTGGAGGTCGAGCAATACTTGGCGGGCGTGCGCGAAGCCGGTTTGCACGCCGAGGACATCGAAATCCGCAAAGCCGATCTGGAAGACGTTTTCCTGGAAGTGATGCATCGTGGCGACCGGGCCCCCACCCGGCCGTCCGAAGGCGCGGGGGCCGCGTCATGAACGGCTGGCAAACGCTGTTGTACAAGGAAGTTCTGCGCTTCTGGAAGGTTGGGTTCCAGACCGTGGCCGGCCCTGTGCTGACGGCCATGCTGTACCTGTTGATCTTTGGCCATGCGCTGGAGTCCCACGTCAAGGTGTACGACGCCGTCAGCTACACCGCGTTTCTGGTGCCCGGGCTGGCGATGATGAGTTTGCTGCAAAACGCGTTTGCCAACAGCTCGTCGTCGCTGATCATGAGCAAGGTCATGGGCAATATCGTTTTTTTGCTGCTCACGCCGCTGTCCTACATGAACTGGTTTGTGGCTTATGTGGGCGCGTCCGTCATCCGTGGGCTGGTGGTGGGTCTGGGCGTGTGTGTGGTGGCGGCCTTTTTCACGCATCTCAGTTTTGAGGCGCCCGTGTGGATTCTGGCGTTCGCCATCATGGGGGCTGCGCTCATGGGGACCCTGGGGCTGATCGCCGGTTTGTGGGCCGAAAAATTCGACCAGCTGGCTGCCTTCCAGAACTTCGTCGTCATGCCCATGACCTTCCTGTCCGGCGTGTTTTATTCCGTCCATTCCCTGCCGCCGTTCTGGCAGACGGTGAGCCACCTCAACCCGTTTTTCTACATGATCGACGGCTTTCGCTTCGGCTTTTTTGGCGTCAGCGACGTGTCCCCCTGGCTGAGTTTTTCCGTCGTGGGGGGGGCGCTGCTGGTGGTCAGCACCATTGCCATTCACCTGCTGCGCACCGGCTACAAGGTCCGCGGCTGAACCAGGAAACCTTTCACATGACGTCTGACGAACTCCACGCCATCATCGCAACCGGCCTCCCTTGCGATCACCTTGCGGTCGAAGGCGATGGCCGTCACTGGTTTGCCACCATCGTCTCGCCGGAATTCGAGGGCAAGCGCCTGATCCAGCGGCACCAGCGCGTGTACGCCACGCTGGGTGCGAAAATCCGCACCGATGAAGTGCATGCCCTGTCCATGAAAACCTACACCCCGTCCGAATGGGCGGCAACGCCCCACTGACCGACCTCTCATGGACAAACTACTGATTCGCGGCGGCCCGAAGTTGCATGGCGAGGTCCAGATCTCCGGGGCCAAGAACGCGGCCCTGCCGGAGATGTGCGCCACCCTGCTGACCGACGAGCCGGTGCACCTGCTCAACGTGCCGCGCCTTCAGGACGTGGCCACGATGCGCAAGCTGCTGGGCAACATGGGCGTCCAGACCGAGACCCATGGCGAGCGGGGCGGCATGTCATTCGTGGCTGCGAACCCCATCCACCCCGAGGCGCCGTACGAACTGGTCAAGACCATGCGCGCCTCGGTGCTCGCGCTGGGCCCGCTGCTGGCCCGTTTCGGGCGGGCAAAAGTTTCCCTGCCCGGCGGTTGTGCCATCGGTTCGCGGCCGGTGGACCAGCACATCAAGGGGCTGCAAGCCATGGGGGCGACGATCGAGGTCGAGCACGGCTACATGGTGGCCAGCTTGCCCGCAGGCCGCACGCGCCTGAAGGGCGCGCGCATCGCCACCGACATGGTGACGGTGACGGGAACCGAGAACTTCCTGATGGCGGCCACGCTGGCCGAGGGCGAGACCGTTCTGGAAAACGCCGCGCAAGAGCCTGAAATTGCCGATCTGGCCGAAATGCTCATCAGGATGGGCGCGAAGATTGAAGGCCACGGCGCCAGCAAGATCCGCATCCAGGGCGTCGAGCGGCTGCACGGCTGCACCCACCCGGTGGTGGCCGACCGCATCGAAGCGGGCACCTTCCTGTGCGCGGCGGCGGCCACGGGCGGCGATGTGGTGCTGCGGCATGCGCGAGCCGACCACCTGGACGCCGTGATCGAAAAGCTGCGCGACGCTGGCGCGACGGTGGAGGCGGGCCGCAACGCCGAAGGCAACTTCATCCGTGTCCGCGCGACGGGCCGTCTCAAGGCGCAGAGTTTTCGCACTACCGAATATCCGGGCTTCCCGACCGACATGCAGGCGCAGTTCATGGCGCTCAACTGCATCTCGCAGGGAGCCTCGAAAGTGACCGAGACGATTTTCGAAAACCGCTTCATGCACGTGAACGAACTGGTCCGGCTGGGCGCGCACATCCAGATCGACGGCAAGGTGTCGGTGATCGAAGGCGTGGAAAAGCTCTCTGGCGCCACCGTCATGGCCACAGACCTGCGTGCTTCGGCCAGCCTGGTGATCGCGGGCCTGGTGGCCGAGGGCGAAACCGTGGTAGACCGCATTTATCACCTGGACCGTGGCTATGACCAGATGGAAACCAAGCTGCGTGGCATTGGCGCCGACATCGAACGGGTGAAGTCGTGATCACACTTGCCCTCTCCAAAGGCCGCATCTTTGACGAAACCCTGCCGCTGCTGCGGGCGGCGGGCATCGAGGTGCTGGAAGACCCGGAAAAATCCCGCAAGCTCATACTGCCCACCAACCGGGCCGATGTGCAAGTGGTGCTGGTGCGCGCCACCGACGTGCCGACCTACGTGCAATACGGTGGCGCCGACCTGGGCGTCACGGGCCTGGACACGCTGATCGAGCACGGCGGCCAGGGCCTGTACCAGCCGCTCGACCTGCAAATCGCCAAATGCCGCATGAGCGTTGCCGTGCGCGCCGACTTTGACTACGCCTCGGCCGTGCGGCAAGGCTCGCGCCTGAAGGTGGCGACCAAGTTCGTGGCGATCGCGCGCGAATTTTTTGCCACCAAGGGCGTGCACGTGGACCTGATCAAGCTTTACGGCAGCATGGAACTCGCGCCGCTGACCGGCCTGGCCGATGCCATCGTCGACCTGGTGTCCACCGGCAGCACGCTCAAGGCCAACCACCTGGTGGAAGTGGAGCGCATCATGGACATCAGCTCGCGGCTGGTGGTGAACCAGGCTGCGCTCAAGCTCAAGCAGGCGCCGATCCGCGCCATCCTCGACGCGTTTGCCGGTGCGGTCGGCAAGCAGTCCTGAAGTAGCAGTTCTGAATTTAATCGGTATGAAATTAATAGCTGCTCCGGTCTATTTGAAGACGACTTCCGCCACATTTGAGGCCGATTTCAAGGCGCGATTGCACTGGTCAGCCGATACCGACGCGGCCATCGAGCAGCGCGTGGCCGACATCCTGGCCGACGTGCAGAAGCGCGGCGACGCGGCGGTGCTGGCGTACACCGCCCGGTTCGACGGCCTGTCCGCCCCGTCCATGGCCGCGCTGGAACTGACGCAGGCCGACTTCAAGGCCGCGTTCGACGCCATTCCCTCTGCCCAGCGTTCGGCCCTGCAGGCCGCCGCCGCCCGGGTGCGCGCGTACCACGAAGCGCAGAAGAAAGCCTCCGGCGAGAGCTGGCGCTACCGCGACGAAGACGGCACGCTGCTGGGCCAGAAGGTCACGCCGCTGGACCGGGTGGGCATCTACGTGCCCGGCGGCAAGGCCGCGTACCCGTCCAGCCTGCTGATGAACGCCATCCCCGCGCACGTGGCCGGTGTGCAGGAAATCATCATGGTGGTGCCCACCCCCGTTCGCGGCAGCGTCGCCACCGGCGGCCTGGGTGACCAGGCCGCGTCCAGCCAGGGCGAACGCAACGAGCTGGTGCTGGCCGCCGCCTACGTGGCCGGTGTCACGCGCGCCTTCACCATCGGCGGTGCGCAGGCCGTGGCCGCGCTGGCTTATGGCACGCAGACCGTGCCCAAGGTTGACAAGATCACCGGCCCCGGCAACGCCTATGTGGCCAGTGCGAAAAAACGTGTGTTTGGCACCGTGGGCATCGACATGATCGCCGGCCCCAGCGAGATCCTGGTGCTGGCCGACGGCACCACGCCGCCCGACTGGGTGGCGATGGACCTGTTCAGCCAGGCCGAACACGACGAACTGGCCCAGAGCATCCTGCTGTGCCCCGACGCTGCCTACATCGACGCCGTGCAGCGCGAGATCGACCGCCTGCTGCCCACCTTGCCGCGCGCCGAAATCATCGCCGCGTCATTGAATGGCCGTGGCGCGCTGATTCACACCCGCAGCATGGAAGAGGCCTGCGCCATCAGCAACCGCATCGCGCCCGAACACCTGGAGGTCTCCAGCCGCGATCCGCACCGCTGGGAGCCGCTGCTCAGACACGCGGGGGCCATCTTCCTGGGCGCCTTCACGAGCGAAAGCCTGGGCGACTACTGCGCCGGGCCGAACCACGTGCTGCCCACCAGCGGCACGGCGCGGTTTTCGTCGCCACTGGGGGTGTATGACTTCCAGAAGCGCTCCAGCCTCATTGAGGTGAGCGAGCAGGGCGCCCAGACGCTGGGCCAGATTGCGTCGGTGCTGGCGCACGGGGAAGGCCTGCAGGCACACGCGCGGGCGGCGGAGATGCGTCTCAAACGCTGAAGTTACAGCGGCTTGAAAAAACACACGAAATTCGTGAAACACGAATTTCGTGTAAACTGCGATCCATGAAAAACGTCACCATCACCGTGGACGACGCGGCCCTGGAATGGGCGCGCATCGAGGCGGCCAAGCGCAACACCAGCGTGTCGCGGCTGGTTGGTTCCTTTATCACGGAGATGCGTCGCCGCGACGATGCCTATGTGCGCGCGTATGACGCGTGGCGCGCCGACACCCGCACCTGGCGCTCCGATGGCAGCCCCTATCCCAGTCGTGACGAGACTTATGAGCGTGGTCAGGGTGCTACATGACCGTCACCGTGTTTGTGGATGCCAACGTGCTGATTTACAGCGAGGACGGCAGCGATCCGGTCAAGCAGCAGACGGCCTTGCGGTGGCTGGACGCGCTGTGGCGCCGCCAGTCCGGACGCGTCAGCACGCAGACCCTGAACGAGTTTTACGTCAACGCCACACGCAAGCTCAAACCGCCTTTGCCGCAGGGGGATGCGCGAGCCAAAGTGCGCCGCTTCACGGCCTGGCAGCCGTGGCAGATCGACCACGCAACGGTGGAGTCCGCGTGGGCGGTGGAAAACCGCTATGGCCTGCACTATTGGGACAGCCTCGTTATCGCCTCGGCCCAGCACATGGGGTGCCGCTATGTGCTCAGTGAAGACATGGGCCACGAGCAGCACTACGGTGCCGTCCAGGTGATCAATCCTTTTCGCTCCGGCATTGAACTGCTGGACCAATCCGAATGACCGCATCGCTGCTCGCCCTCATCGCCACCCGCATCCGCCAGGACGTGCAGTCCATGCACGCCTACGCCATCCAGGACTCGGCGGGCATGGTCAAGCTCGACGCGATGGAAAACCCGCACCGCCTGCCGCCCGCGCTGCAGGCCGAGCTGGGTCGGCGCCTGGGCGCGCTGGCGCTCAACCGCTACCCGGACGGCCGCGTCAACGACCTGCGCGCCGCGCTGGCCGCCCACGCCGCCATGCCCGCGGGCTTTGACCTCATGCTGGGCAACGGCTCGGACGAGCTGATCTCTCTGCTGGCGCTGGCCTGCGACGTGCCTCCCAGCGCCGCCAACGGGTTCAGGCCCGCGTCCATCCTGGCGCCGGTGCCGGGTTTTGTGATGTATGCGATGAGCGCCCAGCTGCAGGGGCTGGCGTTTCACGGCGTGCCACTGACGCCCGATTTCGAGCTGGACGAAGCCGCCATGCTGGCCGCCATCGCCGCGCACCAGCCGTCCATCGTGTACCTGGCCTACCCCAACAACCCCACCGCCAGCCTGTGGGACGACGCGGCGATCGAAAACATCGTCGAAGCCCAGGGCGCGCAGGGCGGGCTGGTGGTGATGGACGAGGCCTACCAGCCGTTTGCCGCACGCAGCTACATCGACCGCGTGGCCCGCCACTCGCATGTGCTGCTCATGCGCACCTTGTCCAAGTTCGGCCTGGCCGGCGTGCGGCTGGGCTACATGATGGGCCCCAGGGCGTTGATTGCCGAGATCGACAAGGTGCGCCCGCCCTACAACATCAGCGTGCTCAACTGCGAGTGCGCGTTGTTCGCCCTCGAACATTCAGAGGTTTTTGCGGCACAAGCCCTCGAATTACGGTCACAACGCGCTATGCTTTTTGAGGCATTGCGTACTCTTTCCGGCGTCACCGCCTTCAAGAGCGAGGCCAACATGATCCTCGTGCGCGTGCCCGACGCCGCCAAAACCTTTGACGGCCTCAAGGCGCGCCAGGTGCTGGTCAAGAACGTTTCCAAAATGCACCCATTGCTGGCCAATTGCCTGCGACTGACGGTCGGCACCGCCGACGAGAACGCACAATTGCTGGCCGCCCTCAAGGCCTCGCTTTAGAAACCGTTCACGCTGAGCCTGTCAAAGCGCGGCACCCAACGGGCCTCCTTCGACGAGCTCCGGCCGAACGGGAGACAATCACACCATGAACCGCACTGCCCAAGTTACCCGCCACACCGCCGAGACCCAAATCACCGCCCGCGTCAACCTGGACGGCACGGGCGTGGCCAAATTGTCCACCGGCATCGGGTTTTTCGACCACATGCTCGACCAGATCGCGCGCCATGGCCTGATCGACCTCGACATCCAGGCCGACGGCGACCTCCACATCGACGGCCACCACACCGTCGAAGACGTGGGCATCACCCTGGGCCAGGCCGTGCACCAGGCGGTCGGCGACAAAAAGGGCATCCGCCGCTATGGCCACGCCTACGTGCCGCTCGATGAGGCGCTCAGCCGCGTGGTGATTGATTTTTCAGGCCGCCCCGGGCTGGTCATGAACGTCCCGTTCAAGAGCGGCATGATCGGCACCTTCGACAGCCAGCTGGCGCACGAGTTCTTCCAGGGCTTTGCCAACCACGCCTTCGTGACGCTGCACATCGACAACCTGCGTGGCGAAAACGCCCACCATCAGTGCGAAACCGTGTTCAAGGCCTTTGCCCGGGCCCTGCGCGCGGCACTGGAGCTGGACCCGCGGGCGGCGGGCACCATCCCCTCCACCAAGGGCTCCCTGTAAGCATTTTCATGGTCAAATAGGCCTTATGCCCCCGTCTATTGGTCATTGTTTGCTATGAAAAACGTTGCTGTGGTCGATTACGGCATGGGCAACCTGCGTTCGGTGTCGCAGGCCGTCAAGGCCGCGGCGCAGGGCACGGGCTGGCATGTGGTGGTCACGGCCGACCCTCAGGTGGTGGACGCTGCCGACCGCGTGGTGCTGCCCGGCCAGGGCGCCATGCCCGACTGCATGCGCGAGCTGCGCGACTCGGGGCTGCTGGCTTCGGTGCTGGCGGCCGCCGACCGCAAGCCGCTGTTTGGCGTCTGCGTGGGCATGCAGATGCTGCTCGACCGCAGCGACGAAGGCCCGGCGGGCGTGGGCACGCCGGGGCTGGGGCTGATCGGGGGCGAAGTCGTCAAATTCGAGCTGGCCGGGCACCTGCAGCCCGACGGCAGCCGCTACAAGGTGCCGCAAATGGGCTGGAACCAGGTCTGGCGCCACAACCACGGCGGGGCGCCGCACCCGGTCTGGGGGCAGGTGGCCGACGGCAGCTGGTTTTACTTTGTGCACAGCTTTTATGCCCGCACGTCGGATGCGCACCACAGTGTGGGCGAAGCCGATTACGGCGGCCGCTTTACGGCGGCCGTTGCACGCGATAATATTTTCGCCACCCAATTCCACCCCGAAAAAAGCGCAGCACAAGGCTTGGCCCTTTACCGCAACTTCCTTGAGTGGAATCCCTGAAAGATGTCGCCCCCACGTCTGGCTCACCGTGTTCTTGCCGTATCAGAGGGCGTACCCCGCCCGGCCTGATCCCCTTCCCACGCACTTCCTGCCCCCATGCTTCTCATTCCCGCGATTGACCTGAAAGACGGCCACTGCGTTCGCCTCAAACAGGGCGACATGGCCCAGTCCACCACCTTCAGCGAAGACCCGGCCGCCATGGCGCGCTCGTGGCTCGAAAAAGGCGCGCGCCGCCTGCACCTGGTGGACCTGAACGGCGCCTTCGCCGGCAAGCCGCAGAATTTTTCGGCCATCCGCGCCATCCTGAAGGCCGTGGGCGACGACATCCCGGTGCAACTGGGCGGCGGCATCCGCGACCTCGACACCATTGAAAAGTACATCGACGGCGGCCTGCGCTACGTGATCATCGGCACCGCCGCGGTCAAGAACCCGGGTTTCCTGAAGGACGCCTGCACCGCGTTTGGCGGCCACATCATCGTGGGCCTGGACGCCAAGGACGGCAAGGTTGCCACCGACGGCTGGAGCAAGCTCACCGGGCACGAGGTGATCGACCTGGCCAGGAAGTTCGAGGACTGGGGCGTTGACTCCATCATTTACACCGACATCGGCCGCGACGGCATGCTCTCGGGCATCAACGTCGAGGCCACCGTCAAGCTCGCACAGGCGCTCAGCATTCCGGTGATCGCCTCGGGCGGTTTGAGCAACATGGCCGACATTGAAAAGCTTTGTGCCGTGGAAGACGAGGGCATTGAAGGTGTGATCTGCGGCCGGGCCATCTATTCGGGCGACCTGGACTTTGCCGCCGCGCAGGCCCGTGCCGATGAATTGAACGGATAGTTCTTGCTCGCCAAACGCATCATCCCCTGCCTCGACGTGACCGGTGGCCGCGTCGTCAAGGGCGTCAACTTTGTTGAGTTGCGCGACGCCGGAGACCCGGTGGAAATTGCTGCGCGCTACAACGAGCAGGGCGCCGACGAGCTGACCTTCCTCGACATCACCGCCACCAGCGACGGCCGCGACCTGATCCTGCCCATCATCGAGGCCGTGGCTTCACAGGTGTTCATCCCGCTCACCGTGGGGGGCGGCGTGCGCACCGTGGAAGACGTGCGCCGGCTGCTCAATGCCGGTGCCGACAAGACCAGCTTCAACTCGGCCGCCATTGCCACGCCCGACGTCATCAACCGCGCCTCCGACAAATACGGTGCGCAGTGCATCGTGGTGGCCATTGACGCCAAGCGGCGCAGCGCCGAAGACGCGGCCCACCTGAACGCGCAAGGCCAGCCGCGCGGCCCGGGCTGGGACGTTTACAGCCACGGCGGCCGCAAAAACACGGGGCTGGACGCCGTGGCCTGGGCCGTGGAGATGGCCCGGCGCGGCGCGGGCGAGATCTTGCTCACCAGCATGGACCGCGACGGCACCAAGTCCGGCTTCGACCTGGAACTCACCCGCGCCGTGAGCGACGCCGTGAGCGTGCCGGTGATCGCCTCGGGCGGGGTGGGCGCACTGGAACATCTGTCCGAAGGCATCCAGATCGGTGGCGCTGACGCGGTGCTGGCCGCCAGCATCTTCCACTACGGCGAATTCACGGTGCAGCAGGCCAAGGCGCAAATGGCCGCGCACGGCATTCCGGTGCGGCTTTAGGCGGCGCCGCCCGATGCGGCTTGTTGCCGGGCCAACCGGTCGTCCAGCTCCCCCACACTGGCCGCCAGGCCGTTGCTGGTCTGCTCGATGTTCCGCGTCAGATTCGCTTCGAGCTGCCGCGCGTGATCTTGCGCCGCCGCAGCCAGCTCCCGCTGCACCTGCTCGACCTGATCCAGGCGTGTTTGCAGGAACTGCTGCAATTCGGTAAAGCGCGACGCTTCGGCCTTGTCCGCCAGGGCACGTTGCTCGGTCACCTCGCGCGTGACCTTGCGCAATTCCAGCAGATGCGCGGTCTGAAAATACATCAAGGCCATCATGAACACGGCCAAAGCCGCGATCAGGGCGCCGAGCATGACCAGACCCAGCGGCGCCCGGACTTCGGCGACGCCAAAGTTCAGCACCGTCGAGCGCATGAATTCATCAAAGTTGAGCGCCACGAAGCCGGCGACGAGCAGGATGGCGGCAATCAGAAGGAAGGTACGGATTCTCATGGGGTTCTCCGGGGGAATAGGGCGCCGTTTGCCAGGTTGACCCTGCGCGCAGCGGGGTGGACGATCGGTACAGCATACGCCAGCGTGGGGCTGTGTCCTCCTTGCCCATGGTAGATTCCCGGCATGAACTGGCTGGACGAAATCAAGTGGGACGCGCAGGGGCTGGTGCCCGTGATCGCGCAGGAGGTCGGCAGCAACGACGTGCTGATGTTCGCCTGGATGAACCGCGAAGCGCTGCAACAGACGGCTGAACTCGGGCGTGCCGTGTATTTCAGCCGCTCGCGCGGCAAGCTGTGGTTCAAGGGCGAAGAATCGGGGCATGTGCAGACGGTGCACGAGATCCGGCTCGACTGCGACCACGACGTGGTGCTGCTCAAGGTGACGCAGCTCGGGCACGAACCGGGCATTGCCTGCCACACCGGTCGCCACAGCTGCTTTTTCAGTCTTTACAAGGACGGCGCCTGGCAGGTGACCGAGCCGGTCTTGAAAGACCCTGAGTCCATCTACAAATAGCCGCCATGTCCAACGATTCACTTTCCCGCCTGGCCGCCGCCATTGAAAGCCGCAAGCCCGCCCGCGGGGGCGATGCCGACACCAGCTATGTGGCCCGGCTGCTGCACAAGGGCCCCGATGCATTTTTGAAGAAAATTGGCGAGGAAGCGACCGAAGTGGTCATGGCCGCCAAGGACGCCGATCACGGCGGCGACCGGCAGAAGATCGTCAACGAGGTGGCCGACCTGTGGTTCCATTCGATGATCGCGCTGGCGCACTACGGCCTGTCGCCCGCTGACGTGATCACTGAACTGGAGCGCCGCGAAGGCACGAGCGGCATCGAAGAGAAAGCGCTGCGCAAGGCAGAGAACCGTGAAAGGGCGGGCGAATGAACGACGTGCTGGAAGTGAAAACACCGCAGGACCGCACCTTCATGCACATCCTGTATGCGATGCACACCGTTGCGTGGGCGTCCATGGGGTCGTTGGCGGTGATTGCGCTCATCATCAACTACATCCGCCGCGGCGACGAGGCCGACGCCACGTACAGGGCGCACCACAGCTACATGATCAGCACCTTCTGGTGGACGGTGCTGTGGCTGGTGGTGTGCAGCCCGTTGTGGCTGCTGTTCGGCCTGCCCGGGGCGCTGGCGTACGCCATCATCGGCCTGTGGTACCTGTACCGCTGCATCAAGGGCTGGCTGCGGTTTGCCGATAGCCGCCTTCCCCAATTGTGAGTCCAGCCATGCACGACGACCACTGCATCTTCTGCAAGATCATCACGGGCAAGATCCCGTCGAAAAAAGTGTACGAAGACGAAGAAATCTTCGCGTTCCACGACATCGCGCCATGGGCGCCCGTGCACTTCCTCCTGGTGCCCAAGACGCACATCCCTTCGATGGCCCATGTCGGCCCCGAGCACGTGGGGTTGCTGGGGCGCATGATGACGCTGGCGCCCAAGCTGGCGCTGGAGAACGGCTGTCGGCCGTACCCGCAAGGCGGCTTTCGCATCGTGGCCAATACCGGCGCCGAAGGTGGGCAGGAGGTGCAGCACCTGCACGTGCACGTGATGGGGGGGCCCCGCCCCTGGCTGCGGGGTTAGGGCTACGGCACGTGCAACGGCGGCAAGCCCGGGCGAAAACCCGCGGTTTTGTGGGAATCGCATCCCACTTAGAATCAACACCATTCGTTAGGAGTAATCCATGGGTTCATTTTCCATCTGGCACTGGCTGATCGTGCTGCTGATCGTGGTGATGGTGTTCGGCACCAAGAAGCTCAAGAACATGGGCTCGGATCTGGGCGGCGCCGTCAAGGGCTTCAAGGACGGCATGAAAGACGGTGCATCCAGCGCGTCAGAAGACAAGCCGGCCGCGCAGGTCACCAACGCCGCCGCGTCCGACAAGACCACCATCGACGTGGAAGCCAAGCAAAAGTCGTGATCGATCTTGGTCTTTCCAAGATGGCGCTGATCGGCGCGGTGGCCCTGATTGTCATCGGGCCGGAGAAGCTGCCGCGCGTGGCGCGTACCGTGGGCACCTTGTTGGGCAAGGCCCAGCGCTACGTGGCCGACGTCAAGGCCGAAGTCAACCGCTCCATGGAGCTCGATGAGCTCAAGAAGATGAAGGAAACGATGGAGACTGCTGCGCGCGACGTCGAGCAGACCATCCAGACCAACGCGAGCGACTTCGAAAAAGACCTCGCTGGCGCGGCGGGGGAAGCGGGTGCGCAGCCGACGCTCGACGACTTTTCTCCCACGGTGTACTACCCTGAATACAAACGACCCGACAAGAAGTGGCGCATCAAGCAGGGCGCCATGCCGCAGTGGTACAAGGCCCGCAACGGGGTTCGGACCAAGGCCTTGTCGGGGGCCGCGCGGGTGGCCCGCTACCGGCCGCACAAAGTCAGCTGAAGCGCCGGGGCGGTGGTCCCCGGGGACTGCCCTTTGCCTTGCGACCCCTTTTCCTGCATCAAGATCTGCCGTCCCCTGACACGCCCCAGCCCCCTGCAACGCTGAACCCTCCAAGATGTCCGACCCCCAAAACAAAATAGACGAACTCGCAGGCACCGAGCAGCCGTTTGTGCAGCATCTGGTGGAGCTGCGCGACCGTCTCATCAAGGCGTTCATCGCGGTGGGGGTGGCGACGGCCGTGCTGGCCATCTATCCGGGACCGGGCGAGTTGTACGACATGCTGGCGGCACCGCTGGTGGCGCATTTGCCCAAGGGGGCCACGCTGATCGCCACGTCGGTGATTTCACCGTTCCTGGTGCCGCTCAAGATCATGCTGATGACCGGCTTCCTGATCGCCCTGCCCGTGGTGCTGTGGCAGGTCTGGTCGTTTGTGGCGCCAGGGCTGTACGCCCATGAGAAGAAGCTGGTGCTGCCGCTGGTGGTGTCGAGCACCCTGCTGTTTTTTGTCGGTGTGGCGTTCTGCTATTTCTTTGTGTTCGGCCAGGTGTTCAAGTTCATCCAGGGCTTTGCGCCCAAGAGCATCACGGCCGCGCCAGATATCGAGGCTTACCTGAGCTTTGTGCTGTCCATGTTTCTGGCGTTCGGCCTGACGTTCGAGGTGCCGATCGTGGTCATCGTGCTGGCGCGCATGGGCATCGTGAGCGTCGAAAAGCTCAAGGAATACCGGGGCTACTTCGTGGTGCTGGCGTTTGTGATCGCGGCCATCGTGACACCACCCGACGTGGTGTCGCAGTTGGCGCTGGCGATCCCGATGATTCTGCTGTATGAGGTGGGCATCTGGGCGGCCCAGTTGTTCATCAAGCACACCCAGGCGCCGCCAGACAAGACCGACACGACCGACACCACAAATTCTTAGTCAAAAATGACCTTGGCCCCCGTCAAATGGTCATAGTTTGCTATTGAATATATAACGATTTCGTTCACTGCAACGGTGCCAGGGGCGACCGCGGCTTGGGGCGAACGCCCGGTGTGATGTCGATTTCAAGCTGGGCCTCGCGCCGCAGCAGTCCGAATTTTGCAGGCTCGCCCGGCCGCAGAGCCGCCACGCTGGCCAGCAACTCGGACACGCCTCGCACCGGCCGGCCCGCCACACTCACGATCACGTCGCCGGGCTTGAGGCCTGCCTGCGCCGCCGGGCCGCCCTGAAGTACGCCGGTCACGATCGCGCCTTCGGTCGCCTTGACGCCAAAGGTTTCCGCCAGCTCAGGTGTCAGATTGTTGGGCTCCACGCCGATCCAGCCGCGCGTGACGCGACCGTCTTTCACGATGCCTTCGAGCACGAGCTTGGCCGTGGACACGGGAATGGCAAAGCCAATGCCCATGCTGCCGCCCGAACGCGAGTAGATCGCGGTGTTGATGCCCAGCAGGTTGCCGTTCACGTCCACCAGCGCGCCGCCCGAGTTGCCGGGGTTGATGGCGGCGTCGGTCTGGATGAAGTTCTCAAAGGTGTTGATGCCCAACTGGTTGCGGCCCAGCGCGCTGACGATGCCGCTGGTGACCGTCTGGCCCACGCCAAACGGATTGCCGATGGCCAGCACCTGATCGCCCACCTGCAAGGCGTCGGAGCTGCCCAGCACAATGACCGGGAGCCGGTCCAGCGCGATCTTCAGGATGGCCAGGTCGGTGTCGGGGTCGGTTCCGATGACTTTGGCGCGGGCCTGCCGACCGTCATTGAGCAGCACCTCGATCTCGTCGGCACCCTCGACCACATGGTTGTTGGTGAGGATGTAACCCTCGGCGCTGATGATCACGCCGCTGCCCAGGCCGGCCTGCGCTTCCTGGCCTTGGTCGCCATAAAAGAACCGGAACCACGGATCATTGACCCGGGGGTCGCGCTGCGGCGCCTTGCTCGTGCTGATGCTCACCACCGCCGGTGCGGCCTTGCGGGCGGCCGCGGCAAAGCTGCCCGCCGGGGCACTCACGTTGCCCGTGGCCGGCGCTTCGATCACGGAAACGGCGCCCGTGCGGCCCGCGGCGCTCTGGCCCAGCCAGCCGGGCTTGAGCGTGCCCACCACAAAGTAAGCCGCCAGCAGGACCGTGACAGCCTGTGAAAAAAGAAGCCAGAATCGTTTCATGACCGGGATTGTCCATGAACTTGACCCACAATCGGCGCTTGGCGGTGACTTTGCCGACACTTCGCCTTCCCGCTGGAGATAACCCGCTTTCATCCTGATGGACCGCCCCGTGCCCACGACCGATCGCCAGACCCTGCTTGCCGCGTTGGACCAGTTGCTCGAGCCGGGGCGTTTTCGCGACCATGGCCCCAACGGGCTGCAGGTTGAGGGGCGGCGCGAGGTGCGCAAGATCGTCTCGGGCGTGACGGCCAGCCGGGCGCTGATCGAAGCCGCCATTGCCGCCCAGGCCGATGCCATTCTGGTGCACCACGGCCTGTTCTGGCGCGGCCAGGACGGCTGCGTGACCGGCTGGATGAAGCAGCGGCTGGCGCTCTTGCTGGCGCACGACATCAACCTGTTCGCCTACCACCTGCCACTGGACGCCCACCCCGTGCTGGGCAACAACGCCCAACTGGCCGTGCAACTGGGCTTGCAGATGGCCGACGGCGCCCGTGCGCGCTTTGGCGAGCAGTCGCTGGGATGCCTGGGCGAGCGAGCCGATGGCGGCCTCTTTGAATCGCCGCAGGCGCTGGCCCGGCATCTGGAATTGGTATTAAAAAGGCCGGTGGCCCTTGTCGCACCGTTATCTTCAGCAATCAAAAAGATAGCTTGGTGCACCGGTGGCGCGCAGGGTTATTTTGAGGACGCCATCCGCGCCGGGGCCGACGCCTTCATCACGGGCGAACTGTCCGAGCCGCAGACGCATTACGCGCGCGAGAGCGGCGTCGCCTTCCTGGCCTGCGGGCACCACGCCACCGAGCGCTACGGCGCGCCCGCCGTCGCCGGGCATGTGGCCGCGCAGCTGGGGCTGGTGCATGAATTCATCGACATCGACAACCCGGCCTGAACCACCACGCCTGCGCATGAAGCCCATCGCCATCACCCTGGGAGATCCCGCCGGGATCGGGCCGGAAATCATCGCCAGGGCGTTTCGTGACGCGCCGCAGGACCTGCAGGGCTGTTTCGTCGCGGGTGACGTGGCCACCCTGCGGCGGGCGGCGGGCTTCATTGGCGGCGCCGGGCACCTGGCCATGCCGGTGGCGCGCATCGACACACCGGCCGACGCAGCCGCTGTGCCGCCCCGTTGCCTGCCGGTGCTGCAGGTGGTGCCCGAGGGGCGGCCCCTGGTGGCGATGGGGCGGGTTCATGCCGCGGCCGGCCGCATGGCCGCGGACGCCGTGGCCTGGGCCGCGCGCGCGGCCCTGCGCGGCGAGGTGGCCGCGCTGGTGACCGCACCGTTGCACAAGGAGGCGCTGGCCGCGGCGGGCGTGGCGTATCCGGGCCACACCGAGCTGCTGCAAGCCGAGGCGGCCGCGTTTCACGGGGTTTCCGTGCAGGCGATGCCGGTGCGCATGATGCTGGCCAACGACGAGTTGCGCACCGTGCTGGTGAGCATCCATGTGTCACTGCGCGAGGCCATTGAGGCCGTGCAGTTTGACAATGTGTTGCAAACGATACGCCTCACGGCGCGATTCCTTCACGGTGTCGTGCCGCCCACGCAACGCGCCCAGCCGCGCATTGCGGTGGCCGGCCTGAACCCGCACGCGGGGGAGGGCGGGTTGTTCGGGCGCGAGGAAATCGAGGTGATTGGCCCCGCCATCGCGGCCGCGCAAGCCGAAGGCATCGACGCCCACGGGCCGTTCGCGCCCGACACCGTGTTCATGCGGGCCCGTGCGCCGGGGGGCGATGCGGCCACGCAACCGGGGGAGTTTGATGCGGTGGTGGCCATGTACCACGACCAGGGCCTGATTCCGGTGAAATACCTGGGCGTGGAGCAAGGCGTGAACATCACGCTGGGGCTGCCACTGGTGCGCACCAGCCCCGATCACGGCACGGCGTTTGACATCGCGGGCACGGGCGCGGCCAGCGCGGCAAGCCTGCTGGCTGCGGTGCGCATGGCGCGACGGCTGGCGTGCCCGGTTTTTGAATAAAATAAGCCCGGAGCCCCCGTGGAAAGGTCATTGTTTGCTACTTAAAAAGTAGTGAAATGACGCTGCGCCGGCTTATCTTTTGAGGCTGTCGCGAATCTCGCGCAGCAGCACCACATCTTCTGGCGTGGCCGGTGGCGGCGCGGCGGGTGCCTCGCTCTTGAGGCGATTCATCTGCTTGACCATCATGAAGATGATGAACGCCAGAACGGTGAAATTCAGCGCCACGGTGATGAAGCTGCCGTAGGCAAAGACAGCGCCTGTTTTCTTGGCCTCGGCCAGCGTCAGCCCGGCCGCCTGGCCCGCCAGGCCGACGTAATAATTCGAGAAATCCAGCCCGCCAAAAATCTTGCTGACCAGCGGCATGATCAAGTCGCCGACCACGGAGTCAACGATTTTTCCGAACGCGCCGCCAATGATCACGCCCACGGCGAGATCCATGACGTTGCCCTTGACCGCAAATTCCTTGAACTCCTTCATCATGCTCATGGGTAACTCCTTTGTTGTAAGCGTGCGGAAGGTAGCTGCAACGGCATGGCGGTGTCAAGCGCAGGCGGACGGGCCCATTGAAACCCGTCTTGCTGCTCCGCTACAATCGCGGGTTGACCCCAATACCTCCAGAACAGTCAGAGGATTTCCATGAGTAGCACCCCAGTCGACACTGGCAAACGGACGTGGTTGATCGCGTCGGGTTGCGCCGGTGCCGTGGGCGCGGGCTTTGCCGCCGTGCCCTTCGTGAGCAGTTTCAGCCCATCCGAAAAAGCCAAAGCCGCCGGCGCCGCCGTCGAGGTGGACATTTCGGCGCTCAAACCCGGCGAGAAAATCACCGTCGAGTGGCGCGGCAAACCCGTGTGGATCCTCAAGCGCACGCCTGAAATGCTCGAAGGCCTCAAGAAGAACGATCCGCTGCTGGCCGATCCGAACTCCCTGCGCAAGCCATCCGAGTTCACGCCACCGTACGCCCGTAACGAGGGGCGTTCGATCAAGCCCGAGATTTTCGTGGGCGTGGGCATCTGCACGCACCTGGGTTGCTCGCCCGGCGATCGGCTCCAGCCCGGTCCGCAGCCCTCGCTGCCAGACAACTGGGAGGGGGGCTTCTTGTGTGCCTGCCACGGCTCGACCTTCGATCTGGCCGGCCGCGTGTTTAAAAACAAGCCAGCCCCGGACAATCTGGAGGTTCCGCCACACATGTACCTGTCGGAAACCAAGCTCCTGATCGGCGAAGACAAGAAAGCGTGACGCGTTGAAGGATGGAGCGGCGTTGCCTCGTGGCGCGCTCCCTTCTCACCTGACTAGGAACAGACATGGCTGAATTCAAGGAAATCTCACCCAACGCCTCCGCGGCCGAAAAGCTGACGAACTGGTTCGAAAACCGGATTCCGACCGCCTTCTCGGCCTACAAGGTGCACATGTCGGAGTACTACGCTCCGAAGAACTTCAACTTCTGGTACATCTTCGGCTCGCTCTCGCTGCTGGTGCTGGTCATCCAGATCGTGACCGGCATTTTCCTGACCATGCACTACAAACCCGACGCCGCACTGGCGTTCGGCTCGGTCGAGTACATCATGCGCGACGTGCCCTGGGGCTGGCTGATCCGCTACATGCACTCCACCGGCGCCTCGGCCTTCTTTGTGGTGGTGTACCTGCACATGTTCCGCGGCCTGCTGTACGGCAGCTACCGCAAACCCCGTGAACTGGTCTGGATCTTTGGCTGCGCCATCTTCCTGGCCCTGATGGGCGAGGCGTTCATGGGCTACCTGCTGCCGTGGGGCCAGATGTCCTACTGGGGCGCGCAGGTGATCGTGAACCTGTTTTCGGCCATTCCGTTCATTGGCCCCGATCTGGCGCTGATGATCCGTGGCGACTACGTGGTGGGCGACGCCACACTCAACCGTTTCTTCAGCTTCCACGTGATTGCGGTGCCGCTGGTGCTGCTGGGCCTGGTCGTGGCGCACCTGATCGCGCTGCACGACGTGGGCTCCAACAACCCGGACGGCGTCGAGATCAAGGGGCCGAACGCCCCGCGTGACGAAAATGGCCACCCGCTGGACGGCATTCCGTTTCACCCCTACTACACGGTGCACGACATCTTTGGCGTGAGCGTTTTCCTGATGGTGTTCACCGCCATCATCTTCTTTGCGCCAGAGCTCGGTGGCTACTTCCTCGAGTACAACAACTTCATTCCGGCCGATCCGCTGAAGACGCCGCTGCACATTGCGCCGGTCTGGTATTTCACGCCGTATTACTCCATGCTGCGCGCCATCACCAGCGAGATGATGTACGCGTTGATCCTGTGCGTGGTGGCCGGCGCGGCCTTTGGGGTGCTCAAGACCCGGCTGCCCTCGATTGCCAAGATGGCGGTGGCGGTGGCCGCTGTGGTCGGCGCCATCCTGATGCTGTCCATTGACGCCAAGTTCTGGGGCGTCGTGGTGATGGGCGGCGCGGTCGTCATCCTGTTCTTCCTGCCGTGGCTGGACCACAGTCCCGTCAAGTCCATCCGTTACCGTCCGGGCTGGCACAAGTATTTGTACGCCGTGTTCATCCTGAACTTCTTCGTGCTGGGCTACCTGGGTGTGCAGCCACCGTCGCCGATGGGCGAGCGCGTTTCGCAGGTCGGAACACTGTTTTATTTCGGGTTTTTCCTGCTGATGCCCCTGTGGAGCCGTTTGGGCGAACCCAAACCCGTGCCCGCACGCGTGACCTTTGAAGCGCATTGAGCCGGAGTCCTACATCATGAAAAAAATCATTCTCGGATTCATCGCAGCCCTTGGCTTGGCCATGGGGGCTCATGCGGCCAGTGGTGAAGGCATCGCCTGGGACAAGGCACCCAACAAGACCAACGACCTTGCCGCGCTTCAAAATGGCGCCAAGATCTTCGTCAACTACTGCATGAACTGCCACTCGGCCGCCTTCATGCGCTACAACCGCCTGACCGAAATCGGGTTGACCGAACAGCAGATCAAGGACAACCTGCTGTTTGCGACCGACAAGATCGGCGACACCATGAAGGCTGCCATCGACCCGAAGCAGGCCAAGGACTGGTTTGGTGGCGTCCCACCGGACTTGACCCTGGTTGCCCGCTCGCGTGCCGGCCATGGCGGCAGCGGTGCCGACTACCTCTACACCTATTTGCGCACTTACTACAAGGACGACACCAAGCCCACCGGCTGGAACAACCTGACCTTCCCCAACGTGGGCATGCCCCATGTGCTTTGGGAACTGCAGGGGGACCGGCAGCCCGTGTACGAAGACGCGCAAGAGCACGGACACCCGGTCAAGGTGTTCAAGGGGTGGCAGCAGATCACGCCCGGAACCATGACGCCGCTTCAATACGATCAGGCCGTGGGTGACCTCGTGAACTACCTGCAGTGGATGGCTGAGCCGGCGCAGAAAACCCGTGTGCGTGTGGGCGTGTGGGTGCTGCTGTTTCTTGGCATCTTTACCGTGATTGCCTGGCGCCTGAACGCAGCATTCTGGAAAGACATCAAATAACCAGGTCGACCGGTTCGGGGCACCGTGCCCGGACCCTGCAGAGTGGGATGGCCAGACGTCGGTCTGGATCACCCCACTCTTTTACATTTTTAGGAGCCCGCCATGATGGTGTTGTATTCAGGAACTACCTGCCCGTTCTCTCACCGTTGCCGCTTTGTGCTGTTCGAGAAAGGCATGGATTTCGAAATCCGTGACGTGGACCTCTACAACAAGCCCGAAGACATCAACGTGATGAATCCGTATGGCCAGGTACCGATCCTGGTCGAGCGCGATTTGATCCTGTACGAATCGAACATCATCAACGAGTACATTGACGAGCGCTTCCCGCACCCGCAACTGATGCCGGGGGACCCGGTGGACCGGGCCCGCGTGCGCCTGTTCCTGCTCAATTTCGAGAAGGAGCTTTTTGTCCACGTCGGCTTGCTGGAGTCGCGCGCTGCCAAAAGCAACGAGAAGGCGCTGGAGAAAGCCCGTGCCCACATTCGTGACCGTCTGACGCAACTGGCGCCCGTGTTCCTCAAGAACAAATACATGCTGGGCGAAAACTTCTCCATGCTGGACGTCGCCATTGCCCCGCTGTTGTGGCGCCTGGATTACTATGGCATTGACCTCAGCAAGAATGCCGCACCGTTGCTGAAGTACGCCGAGCGCATCTTCTCGCGCCCTGCCTATATCGAAGCGCTGACGCCCTCCGAGAAGGTCATGCGCAAATAGGCGCCGGGCGCGCACAAAGTATCTGCCGTCGATGATGAACGCCCTGGACTCCACCTCGACCCGTCCCTACTTGATCAGGGCGTTGTACGAGTGGTGCACGGACAACGGATTCACGCCGTATGTGGCGGTGTTGGCCGACGAGACCGTGCAGGTCCCGCGCGAATATGTAAAAAATGGTGAGATCGTACTCAACATCAGTTTTGACGCCACGAGCTCGCTCAAGCTGGGCAACGATTTCATCGAATTCAAGGCCCGGTTTGCCGGCAAGGCACGTGAGATCACCGTTCCCATCAGCCGGGTGATTGCCATCTATGCCCGGGAAAATGGCCAGGGCATGGCATTTCCCGTGCCCGTGAGCACCCCGCCTGACACGGACGCAGCCCAGCCTTCTTCGCCACTGGCGGCCGTGCCTGGCCCCGCGCAGGGCAGCGAAGTCGATTCCAAGGTGGTCCAACTGGTACCGTCCGAACTGCCAGACGGCGACGAGCCTCACCCACCGAAGCCACCTGGTAGAGCCCGCCCATCTCTCAAGCGCATCAAGTAAGCCAGTGCACCCAGCCCGTTAAAATGACGGATCGCCGATTTAGCTCAGTTGGTAGAGCAACCGCCTTGTAAGCGGTAGGTCATCAGTTCGAATCCGATAATCGGCACCACGTTCGACGTCAAGGCTCCCCAGCGTTTTGCATTCGCTTACAGCCCGGGCCCTCAACGGTTCGGGTTGGCTTGGACCTTGAGTCGAATTGCGGTAACCTCCCATCCCTTGGCGCGCAGATGAGCGGTCAGTGAGGGGATGAGTTGCCGGAGCTTGGATGCGGCCGCATTGTTGCTGACCAGCAGACACCAGGCGCCGTCATCGATCGGCCCTGGCCGGATGGCGGGTCGTAGGGCTTCTGGCAACAGGTTTTCAATCGCTTTGAGGCGAGCGCCGGAGTCGCGTGCCAAGTCGGTCAGGCGGGCCAGCACGGGCGACTCCGACGTGGCCTGCTGCAACGATATGGCGTGGTGGTGGCGATTCATGACGGATCTGGATTGCAATCGAGGAGATTTCAATTGCATTTGATTATCACGGATGCCTGGTTGGCCAAAAGCCGGGCGATTCACCTTGACGCTGGCAAGTTGGTGATGGTGGGGTTGGCCGCCGCGCTGGCTTTGATGCTGGTCGCGGCCGGGTTGTATCACTGGGTGTTTCTCAAGGGCGCGCGCGAAGGTTGGCCGGTCATTGGGACGTTGGTGAAGCTGGTCGTCAAGGATGAGGTCGAACAGCGCGATCGGTTCATGCGCGAAAACATTGACGCGATGGCGCGCAAACTGGGCGAAATGCAGGCACGGATGGTGCAGCTTGAGGCACTGGGTGAGCGCGTTTCGGGGCTTGCGGGCGTAAGCCCTGCCGAAATCAAGACGCCGCCCGGGCGCGGTGGCGCCTTGGTGTCGGGGCGTCCACTCAGCATGGAAGAACTTCAACAGGCCTTGCAGGATCTGGATCTGCTGACCGATCAGCGAACCGATCTGATGACCGTTGTCGAGTCCCGTCTGTTTGACCAGCGCCTGGGAAAGATGATGATCCCGACGCAGAGGCCGCTTTCGCAGGGCAATCTGGGGTCTTCGTTTGGATGGAGGATTGACCCTTTCACGGGCCGTTCCGCACTGCACACCGGCCTTGATTTCCAGGCGGACACGGGCACACCGATTCTGGCGGCAGCAGGTGGCGTGGTCGTGACCCAGGAATATCATCCGGCCTACGGCAACATGGTGGAGGTTGATCACAGCAACGGGCTCATCACCCGGTATGCCCATGCGTCCCGCGTGATGGTCAAGAAGGGCGATCTCATCAAGCGCGGGCAAAAGTTGGGCGAAGTCGGCACCACAGGCCGCTCGACCGGGCCACATCTGCATTTCGAGGTGCTGGTGCAGGGCGTCCCCCAGGATCCCCAGAAGTTCCTGAATTCGGGGCGCACCCTCTCGGCCGGACTGACCGCACACGGGCGTTGAGCGACTGAATCTCCGCGAAGGTAAAATCCACGGTTTGGTCGAGTGGCCAGACCATGCCCAGGCGTTGTATCTGGCTGTCCCGACCCCATCTCATCCGGATCGTTCAAAGGATTGAATCGCCCTGCGGCCCACGCCGGGTGATCCCGCATTCATGGCCATCAACGTTCTCACAAAAATCTTCGGCAGCCGCAACGACCGCCTTCTCAAACAATACCGCAAGACGGTGGATCGCATCAACGCGATGGAGTCGGCGCTGGAAACCCTGGGGGACGACGCACTGCGCGACAAGACGCGCGAATTCCGTGACCGGGTTCAGGCGGGCGAGTCTTTGGATGCCTTGCTGCCAGAAGCTTTTGCCGTGGTGCGGGAGGGTTCCAAGCGCGTCATGAAAATGCGGCACTTTGATGTCCAGCTGCTGGGCGGCATGTCGCTGCACAACGGCAAAATATCAGAGATGCGCACGGGTGAGGGTAAAACCCTCACCGCGACGCTGCCGGTCTACCTCAATGCGCTCACCGGCAAGGGTGTGCATGTGGTGACGGTCAATGATTACCTGGCCAGCCGCGACGCCAAGTGGATGGGGCGTCTGTACAACTTTCTGGGGTTGACGGTCGGCGTGAATCTGCCGCAAATGTCCCGTGCTGAGAAGCAGGCGGCTTACGGCGCCGATATCACTTACGGCACCAACAACGAATTCGGTTTTGATTACCTGCGCGACAACATGGTCTACGAAGTCCAGGACCGCGTCCAGCGGGGCTTGAACTACGCGATCGTCGACGAGGTCGACTCCATCCTGATCGACGAGGCGCGCACGCCATTGATCATCAGCGGACAGGCCGAGGATCACACCGATCTGTACATTGCCATCAATCGTGCCATCCCCCAGTTGAGCCGCCAGGAAGGCGAGGCCGACCCCCGTACCGGCGAGGGCATCATCAAGGCCGGGGATTTCACCGTCGACGAGAAATCCCGGCAGGTGTTCCTGACCGAGCAGGGCCACGAAACCGCCGAACGGATCCTGGCCGGGCTTGGGCTCATTCCGGAGGGGGCCTCACTGTACGACCCCGCCAACATCACGCTGATGCACCATGTGTATGCGGCACTTCGCGCCAATCACCTGTATCACCGTGACCAGCACTACGTGGTGCAGGACGGCGAGATCGTGATCGTGGACGAGTTCACCGGGCGCCTGATGTCGGGGCGCCGCTGGAGCGACGGGCTGCACCAGGCCGTCGAAGCCAAGGAGGGCGTGGTGATCCAGGCCGAAAACCAGACGCTGGCGTCGATCACCTTCCAGAATTATTTCCGTTTGTATCTCAAGCTCGCCGGCATGACGGGAACGGCCGACACCGAAGCCTACGAATTTCAGGAGATCTACGGCCTGGAGACGGTGGTGATGCCACCCAATCGTCCGAGTCGCCGGGATGACCAGCTGGACCGTGTGTACAAGACGACACGCGAAAAGTACGAAGCCGCGATCACCGACATTCGCGAGTGCTACGAACGAGGGCAACCGGTGCTGGTGGGCACCAGCTCGATCGAGAATTCGGAGATCATTTCGCAACTGCTGGACCGCGAGAAGCTGCCGCACCAGGTGCTCAATGCCAAGCAGCATGCGCGTGAAGCCGACATCGTGGCCCAGGCCGGGCGCCCCAAGATGATCACCATCGCCACCAACATGGCCGGTCGCGGGACGGACATCGTGTTGGGCGGCAACGTTGAAAAGCTGGTCGAAGCGGTCGAGCAGGATGAATCTCTGGACGCCGCCGCAAAGCAGGCAAAAATCGAACAGCTTCGTGCCGAATGGATCAAGGAGCACGAGTTCATCAAGCAACAGGGGGGGCTGCGGATCATTGCCACGGAACGGCATGAGTCCAGGCGGATCGACAACCAGTTGCGTGGCCGTTCGGGCCGTCAGGGTGACCCGGGCTCCTCGCGGTTTTACCTGAGCCTGGACGATCCGTTGATGCGGATTTTTGCGGGCGATCGGGTCAAGGCCATCATGGACCGCCTGAAGATGCCGGACGGCGAGGCGATCGAAGCCGGTATTGTCACCCGCAGCATCGAGTCTGCGCAGCGCAAAGTCGAGGCGAGAAATTTCGACATCCGCAAGCAGTTGCTGGAGTACGACGACGTCTCGAACGACCAGCGCAAGGTGATCTACCAGCAGCGCAATGACATTCTGGACGCCTCGGACCTCACGGCCCAGATTGCCTCCCTGCGGGTGGGTTGCTTTACCGACCTGGTGCGGCAGTATGTCCCGGCCGAATCGGTGGAGGAACAATGGGACGTGCCCGCGCTGGAAAAGGCACTGGCGCAGGAATGGCAGGTGGAGGTTGCGCTCCAGCAAGACATCCAGGCGGCCAGTGCCATCACGGACGAAGACATCCTGGAAAAGGTCTTGCAGGCGACCCACGCCGCATTCGAGGAGAAAGTGGCACTGATCGGCGGTGAAAACTTCACCCAGTTCGAGCGGATCGTCCTGCTTCAGACCATTGATTCCCATTGGCGCGAGCATCTGAGCGCACTGGACTATCTGCGTCAGGGGATTCACCTGCGCGGCTACGCGCAAAAGCAACCAAAGCAGGAATACAAACGCGAAGCGTTTGAGTTGTTCGGCCAGTTGCTGGATTCGGTGAAAAACGAAGTGACCCGTGTGCTCATGACGGTGAAAGTGCAGTCCGGCGAGCAGCTTGAACAAGCGGCGGAGGAGATGGAGAGCCGGGCAGAACAAATTGCCAACGTCACCTACACCGCACCGACCGAGACCGGCGAGGTCCAGACCACGGTGGATGAGCAGACGCGGCGAGGCGCGGCGGCGGGTGCCGCGGGTGCAACGGGCTTGTTCGCGGCGGCTGAAGTGCCTCGGGTTGGCCGCAACGAGGCTTGCCCCTGCGGCAGCGGGAAAAAATACAAGCACTGCCACGGCAAGCTGAATTGAGTTGACGCTGGGCGCAGGCAGGACGGGCTTCGGCCCGTTTCTCATTGGGGCGGCATTTTTCGCATAATCCCCCCATCACTGAAAGGACACCATGCCAGTCAACCTCTTCGCCCCCGCCCCCACCGATTTGCGACCGATCGCAGGCGTTCGCCTTGGGGTCGCCGAGGCGGGCGTGCGCAAGGCCAACCGGAAGGATCTCACGGTGGTGTTGCTGGACGAGGGGGCTTGGGTCGCCGGCGTCTTCACGCAAAACCGGTTTTGCGCGGCGCCGGTCCAGGTCTGCCGGGAGCACCTGGCGCAAGGGGCTGGCATCCGCGCGCTGCTCGTCAACACCGGCAACGCAAATGCCGGCACGGGCCAGGATGGCCTGGCGCGCGCGCGCGCGTCCTGCGTGGCGCTGGCGCACTTGCTGGACTTGGCTCCCGAGCAGGTGCTGCCCTTTTCGACGGGCGTCATCATGGAAACCCTGCCCATTGACCGCATCACGGCCGTGCTGCCCGCGGCGTTGGCCGACGCGAACCCCCTTCATTGGGGGCGTGCGGCCGAGGCGATCATGACCACCGACACCTTGGCCAAAGCGTTCAGCGCCCAGATTCAGATCGGCGGCGTGCCCGTGACGATCACCGGGATCAGCAAGGGGGCCGGCATGATCCGACCCAACATGGCGACCATGCTGGGGTTTCTGGCCACCGACGCCTGCGTGGCCCCGACGCTGATGCAGCAGTTGACCCAGGAACTGGCCGACGGCTCTTTCAACCGCATCACGATCGACGGGGACACCTCCACCAACGACTCGTTCATGGTGATCGCCACCAACAAGGCCGGTCATCCACAAATCACGTCGCTGGACAGCCCGCAGGGGCAACAACTGCGCAGCGCCATGCTGGGGGTGGCGCAGCAACTGGCGCAGGCCATCGTGCGGGACGGCGAGGGCGCGACGAAATTCATCACGATCAGGGTCGAGGGCGGCCGGACCGGCGCGGAATGTCGCAAGGTGGCGTATGCCATCGCCCATTCGCCGCTGGTCAAGACAGCGTTTTATGCCAGCGATCCGAATCTGGGGCGGATTCTGGCCGCGGTGGGTTATGCCGGCATCGACGACCTTGACCCCAACCTCATTGACCTGTTCCTGGACGACGTGCACGTGGCCATCCACGGCGGGCGCAACCCTTCATACCGGGAAGAGGAGGGGCAACGGGTGATGAAGCAAAGCGAGATCACCGTGCGCGTCGTGCTGGGCCGCGGGCCGGCCGCCGAAACGGTCTGGACCTGCGACTTGAGCCATGAATACGTGACGATCAACGCCGACTACCGCTCCTGAAAACCCGCAAACCATGAACGAAAAATTCGAACGCCTGATCGACCGCGCTGAATCCCTGCTGGCGCGCATCGAATCGGTCCTGCCGCAACCGCTGAGCCCCCCCGATTGGGCGGCTTCGGTGGCGTTTCGCTATCGCAAGCGATCCACCGGGCACGGCAGCCTGGAGCCCGTGCGTCATGTGGGCGCCATGCGCCTGATCGACCTCAAGGAGATCGACGGGCAAAAAGAGAAAATCGAACGCAACACCCGGCAGTTTGTAGACGGGTTGCCCGCCAACAATGTGCTGTTGACCGGCGCACGGGGCACGGGCAAGTCTTCGCTGATCCGGGCCTGCCTGAACCAGTTTTCCCCGCACGGCCTGCGCCTGATTGAAGTGGACAAGGCCGATCTGGTCGATCTGCCGGACATCGTGGACGTGGTGGGTGCGCGGGCCGAAAAATTCATCGTCTTCTGCGACGACTTGAGCTTTGACGAAGGCGAGCCAGGCTACAAGGCGCTCAAGTCTGCCCTGGACGGCTCGGTGGCCGCGGCGGCGCCCAATGTGTTGATCTACGCCACCAGCAACCGTCGGCACCTGTTGCCCGAATACATGAAGGAAAACCTGACCTACAAGCACACCGACGACGGCGAAGTGCACCCTGGTGAGGTCGTCGAGGAAAAAATCTCCC
This sequence comes from Betaproteobacteria bacterium HGW-Betaproteobacteria-3, assembly GCA_002842205.1. Lineage (GTDB taxonomy): Bacteria > Pseudomonadota > Gammaproteobacteria > Burkholderiales > Burkholderiaceae_C > PHCI01. The sequence goes on from PHCI01000001.1 coordinate 330,114, forward strand.
TTTCGGAGCGCTTTGGCCTGTGGGTGAGCTTCTACCCGTTTTCACAGGACGAGTACCTGGCCATCGTGGCGCAGTGGCTGTCATCGTTTGGCGTGGGCGCTGCCGCCATCGAGGTCGCGCGGCCCGAGGCACTGGTCTGGGCGCTGGAGCGGGGCTCGCGCAGCGGGCGCGTAGCGTATCAGTTCGCCCGCAATTACGCAGGGCAGCACGGTGTCGCGGCATGAACCGTACACCGCGGGTGGCCGATGCACACCAGCCCCGCGAGGGCGGTGTGCACCGCGCGGCGGTGGATGTCGCCGTGGGTGTGCTGGTGCGTCCGGACGGCCAGTTCCTGCTGACCTCCCGCCCTCCGGGCAAGGTGTACGCGGGCTATTGGGAGTTTCCAGGCGGCAAACTCGAGGCGGGCGAGACGGTCGAGCAAGCCCTGCGCCGTGAGCTGCATGAGGAGCTGGGCATTTCCATTGCGTCAGCTGTACCCTGGCGGCAGGAGCTGATGGACTATCCCCATGCACTGGTGCGGCTGCATTTTTGCAAGGTGCTGGACTGGACCGGAGCGCTGCAAATGCGCGAAGGCCAGTCGTTTGCCTGGCAGGGCCTGCCGGTTCAGGTGACGCCGATATTGCCAGGGACCGTGCCCGTGCTGGAGTGGTTTGCCAGGGAGCGTGGTTTTACGGATGCTACTTATTCCGTAGCAAACTAATGCCATTTGACGAGGGCTAATGGCCTAAAACATTGAATTATTGCAGCTTGGCATCGCCAAAGGGTTGATCGTCGGGCGGCGCCTCGGCAGCCAGTCGGAACTGCTCGCTGGCCCATGCACCAAAATCATTTCCCTTGCAGCGGGCGCTGCAGAACGGACGGAACGGATTGCCGGGTTCGTAGGCGCTCGGGCCTTTGCAGGTCGGGCAGGTCACCTGGCGGGGTTTGACGTCCGGGGGATTCATGGTGGCATGCACCCCGCTCAGGAACACAGGGTCATTTCGAACGTGGCGTCGTCCACGCTCGCGTGCAGGCGGTCATCGTCGCCGCGTTGCATCAGTCGAACCGACGCTATCAACCGGTTGCCGCTGATTTCAGGGATCAACCCCATCGACGGGTCGATCTGAAGACGCAGCAGCTGAAAGGTTTTTCCTTGCGGCAGGGGTTGCTGGAACTGGCCGCCCGTGGCCATGACTTTCTGGGGCGCACCGGAGTCGCGCAGCAGCTTGAGCAGCAGGTGCAGGGACTCGGCCAGCGGCCCCAACGTGGAGGCCCAGCGCGCCAGATCGGCCTGTCGGCTGGCCGCGCTGTTGTGCTGCCAGGCGTAGTAGGCTGGCAGGTCAAATTCGCACGTGCCTCCGGGAATCCCGGCGCGGCTGCGGATGCTCATGAGCCAGTCGTTCTCGGTGAGGGACTGTCCGGCCTTGCCCGGCAACCCGTTCAAGGCCACAAAACAGTCGTCGAGCTGCTGAATGACCTGCTCCAGTGCAGACTCCGAGATGGCCGGATTGCCCCGGTAGCTGGCGAGCAACTGTTTTTGCTTGTCCAGATCTTTCAGGACATCGGATTTCAGATCGGCCCGCATGGCCACGTCCATGATTTCGAACAGCGTGGTCAGCGCGAAGTGATGGTCCAGGGGGTGGTCGCGCGGCACCAGTTCGCCCAGCCTGCGGAACAGGTGTTCCAGCCGCAGGTAGGTCCGGATGCGTTCATTGAATGGGTACTCGTACAAAATCACGCTGAGGCTTCCAGTGTCCGAATCATAGCCCGAAGTCGCGGGCGACCTGCCCGACGATGGCGCGCAGCGCATCGAGGGTCAGGGTGTCATTGCAGATGACCCCATCCGCCGCAGCCAGGCGTTTCAGCCGGGGGGCCTGGGCAGCAATGATCGCTTGCACCGTGGCTTGTGGCAAACCGTCGCGCGCAGTGACCCGGGCCACTTGCGTTTCCTCAGGGCAGTCGATCACCATCACCCGGTCCAGACGCTCTCGCCAGTGGGTGGACTCGGCCAGCAACGGGATGTCGAACACCAGCACACGCGCGCCAGCCGCCACTGCGTCGTCGGCCTGACGCGTCGCCTCCTGGCCGACCAGTGGGTGAATGATGGCCTCCAGACGGCGCCGCGCGGTGGGGTCGTCGAAGGCCAGCGTTCGCATCAAGTGGCGGTCCAAGGCACCATCCGCGGCAATGAACCGGGGGCCGAACTCCTTGGCAATGGCGGCAATGGCCTGGCCGTTGGGGGCGGTCATGCTGCGGGCAATGGCATCGGCATCGACGATCGCGGCGCCACGGTCGGCCAGCATCTGCGCCACCGTGCTCTTGCCGCTGCCAATGCCCCCGGTGAGTCCGAGGCGCGTCAGGCCAGGCATGCCACTACAGTCCGACGGCCGCGAGGATCGCCTGCGGCCCAAAAATCATGGCGGTGAGGCCGGCACCCGCCAGAAACGGGCCGAACGGCACATAGCCGCCCTCGCGCAGACCCTGGTTGAACTTGAGCGCAATGCCGATGATGGCGCCGATCACGGAGGCCATCAGGATGATGGGCACGAGCCCCTGCCAGCCAAACCATGCGCCCAGCGCCGCAAGGAGTTTGAAGTCGCCATAGCCCATGCCCTCTTTGCCGGTGACCAGCTTGAAAGCCCAATAAATCAGCCAGAGCGAAAGATAGCCCGCGACAGCGCCCCACAGCGCCGACGGCAGACTGACGGAGGTGAGTTGAAGTGCCGCGGCGATCAGGCCCGCCCAGACCAGTGGCAGCGTCATGTCGTCGGGCAGCAGCGTGGTGTCCCAGTCAATCAGGCCCAGTGCCAGCAGCACGGCCGAGAAGCCCCACCAGAAGACCGTGGGCCAGGTAAGCCCCCAGCGCCAAGCGCAATAGCCGAACAGCAACCCGGTCGCCAACTCCACCGCCGGATAGCGCAGGCCAATGGGCGTGCCACACGACGAACATTTGCCACGCAGCACCACATAACTGATGACGGGGATGTTTTCGTACCAACGAATCCCATGGCCACATTTCTGGCAGCGCGAGCGTGGCACCAGAAGATTGAACTTCCCGGACGCGGGCTCAAGGGGTTTGCCGGCAAGCTCCGCGCATTCAGAGGCCCACTGCCGCTCGAGCATCTTGGGCAGCCGGTAAATCACGACATTGAGAAAACTGCCGACCAACAGGCCTAAAACGCCGCCCAGCGCGGCGTTCATCCACGCCAGTTCCTGCATCAGACGACCTGGCCCAACTTGAAAATGGGCAGGTACATGGACACGACAATGCCGCCAATCAGGGTGCCCAGAAACACGATGATGATGGGCTCCATCAGGCTCGACAGGCCTGCCACCATGTCGTCCACCTCGGCCTCATAGAAATCGGCCGCCTTGCCCAGCATGTGGTCGATGGAGCCGGATTCTTCGCCGATGGCGCACATCTGCAGCACCATGCTGGGAAACAGGTTGGCATTGGTCATGGCCGCGGTCAGGCTGGTGCCGGTGGACACCTCCTGCTGGATGCGCTCGGTGGCGATCTGGTACACCGAGTTGCCCGATGCGCCGCCAACCGAATCCAGTGCCTCCACCAGAGGCACACCGGCAGCGAACATCGTCGACAGCGTCCGGGTCCAGCGCGCAATGCTTGATTTTTCCACCAGTGCGCCGAACACCGGCATCTTGAGCATCAGACGGTCCATGAACCGCTGGACTTTCTCATTGCGCTTCCATGCCTGGATGAAGAAATACAGCCCGCCGCCAATGCCGCCAAAAATGAGCCACCAGTACGACACGAAAAATTCGCTGATGGCAATGACGAACAGGGTCGGCGCGGGCAGGTCGGCGCCGAACGACGAGAACACGCTCTTGAAGGCCGGGATCACGAAAATCATGATCACCGCCACCACCACGAAGGCCACCACCACGACCGAAATCGGATACATCAACGCCGATTTGATCTTGGATTTGATGGCTTCGGTCTTCTCCATGTAAACGGCCAGCCGGTCCAGCAGGGCTTCCAGGATACCGGCCGACTCACCGGCCTCCACCAGATTGCAGTACAGGTTGTCAAAATACATCGGGTGCTTGCGGAACGCCGCGCTCAGCGAGGTGCCGGTTTCAACGTCCGTGCGAACGTCGTTCAGCAGCTTGGTCACGCTGGCATTCGGGTTGCCGCGACCCACGATGTCAAACGACTGCAGCAGCGGCACACCGGCTTTCATCATGGTGGCCAATTGGCGCGTGAAGATCGCGATGTCCTTGGGCTTGATCGAGCGCCCTCTGCGCATGCGCCGCTTCTTGATTTTGGTTGGCAGAACGCCCTGGCGGCGCAAAGAGGCCTGGACCTGATTTTCGCCCGAGGCTCGGGTTTCGCCGCGAACTTGCTTGCCGTTGCGGTCTTTTCCTTCCCACTCGAAAACGAATTCCTTGATGTCTCTTGAAGTTGCGGTCGCCATGGTGGTCTTTTTGCCTTCCCTGTCAAACGTTCGTCACGGCCAGCACTTCTTCCAGCGAGGTCAGACCTTGCCGGACCTTGTGCAAACCTGATTGCCGCAGCGAACGCACGCCTTCACGTTCAGCTTGTTCAGCGATTTCCAGCGCGCTGCCATCGCGAAGGATGATGCGCTGGATTTCCTCGCTGATGGGCATGACCTGGTAAATGCCGACACGCCCCTTGTACCCGTTGTTGCACGCCGAACACCCGACCGGGCGGTACGGCGACCACGAGCCATCGACGTCCTCTTCCTTGAAGCCGGCATCGACCAGGGCTTCCTGGGGGATATCGGCCGGGGCCTTGCAGGTGACACACAGACGGCGCGCCAGGCGCTGCGCGGTGATCAGGATCACGCTCGACGCAATGTTGAACGGTTGAATCCCCATGTTGCGCATCCGCGTCAGCGTGGTCGGCGCGTCGTTGGTGTGCAGGGTGGACAGCACCAGGTGGCCCGTCTGGGCGGCCTTGATGGAGATGTCGGCGGTTTCCAGGTCGCGGATTTCGCCGACCATGATGATGTCCGGGTCTTGCCGCAGGAACGATTTGAGCGCCACCGCAAACGTCAGGCCGGCTTTATCGTTGACGTTGACCTGATTGACCCCGGGCAGGTTGATTTCGGAAGGGTCTTCCGCCGTGGCAATGTTGACCCCGGGGTTGTTGAGCAGATTCAGGCAGGTGTACAGTGACACCGTCTTGCCCGAGCCCGTGGGGCCGGTCACCAGCACCATGCCGTAAGGCCGCCCGATCGCGTTCAGCAACCGCTCTTTCTCGACGGCGTCGTAGCCCAGCGCTTCAATGCCCATCTTGGCACTGTTGGGGTCCAGGATCCGGATCACGATCTTTTCGCCGAACAGCGTGGGCAGGGTACTGACCCGGAAATCGATCACCCGGTCCGGACCCACCTTGAGCTTCATGCGGCCGTCCTGCGGCACGCGTTTCTCGGAGATGTCCAGTCGCGAGATCACCTTGATGCGGGACGCCAGCTTGTCCTTGATCGCGACCGGAGGGGAGGCAATTTCGCGCAGCTCGCCGTCGATGCGAAAGCGCACGCGGTAGGTGTGTTCGTAGGGCTCGAAGTGCAGGTCGGACGCCCGCATGCTGAAGGCGTCCAGCAGCATCTTGTGCAGGAACTTGACCACCGGTGCGTCTTCGACTTCGGCGACCAGCGCGTCGCTGTTGTCATTGGTGGCGGCATCGACGGAGGCTTCATCAAACTCGAAGTCGTCGCCAATGATGTGGTCCATGGCGTCCGACGCGCTGGTGGCGTTGGCCTCGACCATGCGGGACAGCTTGTCGTATTCGGCGATGACCCAGTCCACACCCATCTGGGTGGCAAACTTGATTTTCTCGCCAGCCTCCTGGTCGGAGGGATCGGCCGTGGCCACGACCAGCCGGTTGCTGCGCTTGCTCAGCACCACCACCCGGTAGTCGGTGCAAATTTTGCTGTCCAGCAGATCCTTGGGCAGGCGCTGGATGTCGATGGCGTCCAGGTCGAGCAACGGCGCGGCATACGCCGACGACATGGTGTGCGCCAGATCGGACGCCGACACCGCGCCGGAGCCGGTCAACTCTGCGATGAAGCTGGTGCGGCTGGTCTGGGCCTTGCGAAAGATGTCCTCGGCGGACTTTTGCCCGAGTTTCCCGGCTGAAACGAGCGTACGCCCGAGGCCCGGCAGGGCCATGGTGGAGGTGTCTTTGATGACGGAATCAACAGCGGCCATGACCGGCAAATGTACTACGGGGGAAGTGGGTTCGCCAATCTTGCGCCGCAGATTGGCGCATGGCAACGCAAAAGCGTGGCGTAAACCGCCAAGCAATTGACAAAATGGCGAAAATCTGGCTTGTTGGTCGGGGTGAGAGGATTCGAACCTCCGGCCTCTACGTCCCGAACGTAGCGCTCTACCAGGCTAAGCTACACCCCGAATGCCGCGTCTGACTGATCCATGCGGGTCAGGAACGCCGCTCAAGCAGCTGAGCCGCCAATTGTAGCAAACCGTTCGTGTGCGCATTGGTGGGCAGCGCTCGCGCGCAGGCCATGGCGCGGCGGGCTTCGGCGGCGGCGGCCTCGTGCGTGGCCTCCAGGGCGCCAGTGGTCCGCACAATGGTGGCAATGTCCGCAAGCGCCTCGACCGAGCCGTTCTCGATGGCCTCCCGCACGATGGCGGCTTGCGATGGCGTGCCGCGCTGCATGGCAATGATCAGTGGCAGGGTGGCCTTGCCTTCGCGCAGGTCGTCACCCAGGTTTTTCCCCATCTCCTGGGCATCGCCGTCGTAATCCAGCACGTCATCAATCACCTGGAAGGCGGTTCCCAGCGCCTGGCCGTAATCTGCGCAGGCCTGCTCGACTTCGGCCGGGCTGCCCGCCAGCACGGCGCCCAGACGGGCGCTCGCCTCGAACAGTTTGGCGGTCTTGGAGCGGATGACGCGCAGGTAGCCCGCGTCGTCCAGCGAAGCGTCGTGCATGTTCATGAGCTGCAGCACTTCGCCTTCGGCGATCACGTTGGTCGCTTCGGCCAGGATTTCCATGACACGCATGTCACCGACTTCCACCATCATCTGGAATGCACGCGAATACAAAAAGTCACCCACCAGAACACTGGCCGGATTGCCAAACGCCTCGTTGGCCGTGGCGCGGCCCCGGCGCAAGGTGGATTCGTCCACCACGTCGTCGTGCAGCAGTGTGGCGGTGTGAATGAATTCCACCACGGCGGCGAGATCGAAGCGCTGATGGCCGGTGTACCCCAGCGCACCGCAGGTCAGCAGCAACAGGGCGGGGCGCAACCGTTTGCCGCCGGCCGCAATGATGTAGCGCGACACCTCGGCCACCAGCGGGACGCCGGAATCGAGTCGACGGGCGATGACCGCGTCCACCTCGATCATGTCGTGGGCGACGAGTGCCAGGGCGGTGGCGGTGCTGGAGGAATGGACAGACAAGGCGATTTTGCTCACAAACTCGGCGGATTATAGAAAGCAGAAGGCACACAGGCGACCATCGGCCGCTGACGTGCCGCACCGGGCGCCAGGCCGGGCGGCAGAATTGTGCGGCTTGTTCGTCGAAGTGATGTTAGTGACTGCAAACAGTGCTATAATCTCGGGCTCTGCGGAAATTCGTCCGCGGAGCTTCAATTAAGAGGTCAACATGTACGCGGTCATAAAAACCGGCGGCAAACAATATCGTGTTGCTGCTGGCGAAAAAATTAAAGTAGAACAGATTGCTGCGGACGTAGGCCAAGAGATTGTGCTCGACCAGGTTCTGGCTGTCGGAAACGGCGCCGAACTGAAGGTGGGTACGCCCTTGGTGTCCGGTGCAACTGTCAAAGCCACGGTCGTGGCACACGGCAAACACGACAAGGTTCGCATCTTCAAGATGCGCCGTCGCAAGCACTATCAGAAACGCCAGGGGCATCGTCAGCAGTTCACCGAACTGCAGATCGCTTCTATTGCTGCATAAGGGGCAAGAGAAATGGCACAGAAAAAAGGCGGCGGCTCTACGCGAAACGGGCGCGATTCCAAGCCCAAGATGCTCGGCGTGAAAGCGTTTGGCGGTGAACAGATCAGCGCAGGCTCGATCATCGTGCGCCAGCGTGGCACCAGGTTCCATCCCGGCGTCAATGTCGGTGTGGGCAAGGACCACACCCTGTTTGCGCTGGTGGACGGACAGGTGTCGTTCGCCATCAAGGGCGCGTTGAACAGGAAAACTGTGAACGTGACCCCGGCCTGAGCCTTCAGGCTTTCCGGCACAGAAAGCCCTGCGGAGTTTTCGCAGGGCTTTTTTGTTGGTCCGGCCCCTAGAATCAAACCATGAAATTTGTTGACGAAGCCTTTATCGACATTGCCGCAGGCGATGGCGGTAACGGCTGCGTCTCGTTCCGGCACGAGAAGTACAAGGAATTCGGTGGCCCCAATGGCGGCGACGGGGGGCGCGGCGGCCATGTGTTCGCCGTGGCCGATCCCAATCTGAACACCCTGGTGGACTTCCGCTATGCGCGCCGCCATGAGGCCAGGCGTGGCCAGCACGGCATGGGCTCCGACATGTTCGGGGCCGCGGGGGATGACATCACCCTCAAGATGCCCGTGGGCACCGTCATCAGCGACGCCGAAACCGGCGACGTGTTGTATGAACTGCTGACGCCCGGCGAGGTCATCACCATCGCCAAGGGCGGCGACGGTGGTTTTGGCAACATGCGCTTCAAGAGCGCCATCAACCGCGCGCCGCGCCAGAAAACACCCGGCTGGCCAGGCGAAGCGAAAAGCCTCAAGCTCGAACTCAAGGTGCTGGCCGATGTGGGCCTGCTGGGCATGCCCAACGCCGGCAAGTCCACGCTGATCACGGCCATCTCCAATGCCCGGCCCCGGATTGCCGACTACCCGTTTACCACCTTGCACCCCAACCTGGGCGTGGTGCGCGTCGGGCCGGAACAGAGTTTTGTGGTGGCCGACCTGCCCGGTCTGATCGAGGGCGCCGCCGAAGGCGCCGGACTCGGGCATCTGTTTTTGCGCCACCTCCAGCGCACGCGGTTGCTGCTGCACATCGTCGATCTGGCGCCATTTGACGACAACGTGGACCCGGTGGCGCAGGCCAGGGCCATCGTGGGTGAACTCAAAAAATACGACGAAGCGCTGTTTCGCAAGCCACGCTGGCTGGTGCTCAACAAGCTCGACATGGTGCCTGCCGACGAACGTGCGGCGCGCGTCAAGGATTTCGTCAGGCGTCTGCGCTTCAAGGGCCCGGTGTTCGAAATCTCCGCACTGACGCGCGAAGGCTGCGAGCCGCTCATCAAGGCGGTTTTCCAGCACGTTCAGGCGCAACAGGTTGCCGAACAACCTTCGGTCGACGTGGATCCCCGGTTCGACGACAGCGTTGGCAAGTGAATTGAATACTACTGATAAAGTAGCAAACTAAGTCCATTTGGCGGGGGCTATAGGCCAAAATGATTCAAAAAAATAGTTCCCGCGTGCTGCCGGATGCCCGGCGCATTGTGGTCAAGGTGGGCTCCAGCCTGGTGACCAACGAGGGCCGCGGGCTGGACCCGGTGGCCATTGGCGAATGGTGCCGCCAGCTCTCGGCGCTGGTGCGCCAGGGCCGGGAGGTCATCATGGTGTCCAGCGGGGCCATTGCCGAGGGCATGAAACGCCTGGGCTGGGCCGTCCGCCCCCACGAAATCAACGAACTGCAGGCCGCCGCGGCCGTGGGCCAGATGGGCCTGGCGCAGATGTACGAAAGCAAACTGCGTGAACACGCCCTGGGCAGCGCGCAGGTGCTGCTCACGCACGCCGACCTGGCCGACCGCGAGCGCTACCTCAACGCACGCTCCACGCTGCTCACGCTGCTCAAGCTGGGCGTGGTGCCGGTGATCAACGAAAACGACACCGTGGTCAACGACGAGATCAAGTTCGGCGACAACGACACGCTGGGCGCACTGGTGGCCAATCTGGTGGAGGCCGACGCCCTGGTCATCCTGACCGACCAGAAAGGCCTGTACACCGCCGATCCCCGCAAGGACCCCCAGGCCCGTTTTGTGCACGAGGGCAAGGCCGGTGATCCGGCGCTGGAAGCCATGGCCGGAGGCGCAGGCTCCAGCCTGGGCCGCGGCGGCATGCTCACCAAGATTCTGGCCGCCAGACGCGCCGCCCGCTCAGGCGCGTCCACCGTGATCGCCTGGGGCCGCGAGCCCGACGTGCTCGGTCGCCTGGCGGCGGGTGAGGCCATCGGCACCTTGCTGGTGGCGCAGACCCAGAAGTTGCAGGCACGCAAGCAATGGATGGCCGATCACCTGCAGTTGCGCGGCGCGGTGGTGGTGGACGCGGGCGCGGCTGCCAAGCTGCGCGAGTCAGGCAAAAGCCTGCTGCCCATTGGCATGACGGCGGTGCAAGGCGAATTTTCCCGCGGTGACGTGATCGCCGTGCGCGACCCGCAGGGCGTCGAGATCGGGCGCGGCCTGGCCAATTACGCCAGCACCGAGGCCCGACTGCTGTGCCGCAAGCCCTCCAGCGAGTTTGAGGCGCTGCTCGGTTATGCGGCCGAGCCCGAAATGGTGCACCGCGACAACCTGGTGCTGTCCAGGTAATCGCGCGCCGACACCGCGCGGCAGCGGTGGCTCATTCGTAATTCTTGATCGGCGTGTCGCGCAGGGCGCGGATGATTTCGGCCACCGTCATGCGCGGCGCCGCGGCGTCGCACGCGCCGCCCCGCGCAATGGCCAGCGTGTGGCGCGACTGGTTGGTGGCGTACAGCGAGCGCCAGTCCTGCGACGAAGCGTTCGTCCAGCCGGTTTTGGGGTAGTGGCGGGCATACACGCGAAACTCGGCGGTGGTGCAGCGGATGCCTTCGTACATGACGTTGCTGGCACCGCTCGGGCTGGTGGCGATGACCACGTAGCGCACCACGCCGTCCGGGCTGAGGCTGATGGTGGCCGGGTCCACGCCAAAAGTCAGCCCGGAGCTTCGGGTCAGCTCGATCTCGAGCAAACCTTTCGTGCTGAAGGCCGGGGGCGGTGGCGCCGGGAGTTCCGTGGCCTTGTTGGCAGGCTCTTCCAGGGCTTGCGCCAGACCGAGACCACTGGTGCACACCAGCAGGCCGGCGAGGGCAATATTACGGAGCAGCATGCGTTCCTTCGGGGTTGGGGCAGGCTTCGTTGGTGTGCGGGTCGGGCTCAAAAGTTGCACCCGGCGGCAATTCGATGGTGGCGCCCCGCAGCATGCGGTTGAACAGGACCGGATCGGCTGGCGCCTGGCCCGCGCCATGCGATGGGCCAGCTTCCTGATCGCGGGCGCGCAAACCGCCGCGCAGATACCGGTTGCGGTGATCGGTGCGGGGCAGGTAACGGGCCAGTTCGGTCAGCGCCATTTCGTAGACGCCGCGCTTGAACTCCACCACCACGTCCAGCGGGACCCAGTAGTCGTTCCAGCGCCAGGCGTCGAATTCCGGGTGATCGGTGGCGCGCAGGTTGAGATTCCAGTCGTGCCCCATCAACTGGAGCAAATACCAGATCTGTTTTTGGCCTTTGTAAAAGCCACGCGCATCACGCCGGATGAACCGGTCTGGCACCTCGTAACGCAACCAGTCGCGGGTGCGGGCCACAATGCGCACATGATCCGGCTGGAGGCCCACTTCTTCGTGCAGTTCGCGGAACATGGCCTGCTCGGGGGTCTCACCCCGGTCAATGCCCCCCTGCGGAAACTGCCAGCTGTGGGTCCGGATGCGCTTGCCCCAGAACACCTGATTTCTCTGGTTGAGCAGGATGATGCCGACGTTGGGCCTGAAGCCTTCCCGGTCGAGCATAATCAAACCCCAAATTTTGAACTGATTCCATTATGCACAGGCCCGCCTGTGCGACAAGGGGTCAGGCCCTGCCTGCACACACCGGATTCGCATGAAAGCCTCCCAATTTTTCATCTCCACCCAAAAAGAAGCGCCAGCCGACGCCGAGGTGGTGAGCCACCAGCTCATGATGCGCGCCGGCCTGATCAAGAAACTCGGCGCCGGCATCTACAGCTACATGCCGATGGGCCTGCGGGTGGTCCGCAAGGTCGAGGCGATCGTGCGCGAGGAAATGAACCGCGCCGGTGCCGTGGAGCTGCTGATGCCCGTGGTGCAGCCCGCCGAGCTGTGGCAGGAAACCGGCCGCTGGGACAAGATGGGCCCCGAGCTGCTGCGCGTGAAAGACCGGCACGACCGCGACTTCATCATCCAGCCCACCAGCGAAGAGGTGGTGACCGACATCGCCCGCCAGGAGCTGCGCAGCTACAAGCAGCTGCCCAAAAATTTCTACCATATCCAGACCAAGTTCCGCGACGAGCGGCGGCCCCGCTTTGGCGTCATGCGCAGCCGCGAATTCATCATGAAGGATGCCTACAGCTTTGACCGCGACATGGCGTCTGCCAAGGCCAGCTACCAGGTCATGGCCGGGGCCTACCGCAAGATTTTTGACCGCTTTGGCCTGCGCTACCGCGCCGTGGCAGCCGACAGTGGCGCCATTGGCGGCGACCTGTCCGAAGAATTCCAGGTGATCGCCGCCACCGGCGAAGACGCCATCGTTTACTGCCCGGGCAGCGACTACGCGGCCAACATGGAAAAAGCCGAAGCCCTGGCACCCGCCGCGCCCCGCCCCGCGCCAGGCCAGGCGATGGAAAAGACGCCCACCCCGGGCAAAAGCACCTGTGCCGACGTGGCCGAGCTGCTGCAGCTGCCGTTGGCCCGCACCGTCAAATCCCTGGTGCTGGCCACCGACGCGCTGGACGCGCATGGCGAAATCGCCAAGTCGCAGATCTGGCTGCTGCTGTTGCGCGGCGACCACGACATGAACGAAGTCAAGGTGGGCAAACTGCCCGGGCTGGACGCGGGCTACCGCTTCGCCACGGTGGCTGAAATTGAAGACCACTTTGGTACCAAGCCCGGCTACCTCGGCCCCATCGGCCTGAAAAAGCCCGTGAAGATCGTGGCCGACCGCGAGGTGGCCGCCATGGCCGACTGGGTGTGCGGCGCCAACGACGCCGGCTTTCACTTCACCGGCGTCAACTGGGTCCGCGACCTGCCCGAACCGGCGCTGGTGGCCGACCTGCGCAACGTGGTCGAAGGCGACTTGTCGCCCGACGGCAAAGGCGTGCTGGCGATCGAGCGCGGCATCGAAGTCGGCCATGTGTTCTACCTGGGCACCAAATACAGCCAGGCCATGAGCGCCACCTTCCTGGACGAAAACGGCAAGCCGCAACACATGGAAATGGGCTGCTACGGCATCGGCATCACGCGCATGCCGGCGGCCGCCATCGAGCAGAACCACGACGCGCGCGGCATCATCTGGCCCGACGCCATTGCGCCGTTCACCGTGGTGGTCTGCCCCATCGGCATGGACCGCAGTGCCGACGTCAAGGCCGCGGCTGAAAAACTGTACGCCGAACTGCTGGCCGCGGGCGTGGACGTCATCCTGGACGACCGCGGCGAGCGCCCCGGCGCCATGTTTGCCGACTGGGAGCTCATTGGCGTGCCGCACCGCGTCACCATTGGCGACCGGGGCCTCAAGGAAGGCCAGGTTGAATACCAGCACCGGCGCGACGCTGCCGCCACGCCGGTGCCCGTGGCGGAGGCGCTGGCATGGGTCCGGGGCCGGCTGGCGGCATGACACACGCCTCAGGGTCTTTTTCAAGAAGAAAATGCCTCTGGTCCCTGCCAGCTGGTCTTTCTTTGCTCTCGTTTACGGAGCAAGCCAGGGCTGGGGGGCAGGTCGAGGAGCCGCTGGTCGATTCGGTACGCTCCGCGCTCAGCTCGGCCATTGCCAACCACGCGCCGCCGGTGCCCGAATTCAGCGACACCGAATCGCGCCTGGCGTACCTGCGCTGGCTGGGCGCCATGAGCGACCGTCTGCGCAAGCGCAAGCCCGACTGGCAAACCCGCAAGGAATTCCTGCAGACCGTCTGGTACGAGAGCCGCCGTGCGGGGCTGGAGACGTCGCTGGTGCTGGGCCTGATCCAGGTGGAAAGCGCCTTCCGCAAATACGCGCTGAGCCGGGTCGGCGCGCGCGGCTACATGCAGGTCATGCCGTTCTGGACGCGGGTGCTGGGCGATGGCGATGCCGCCCGCCTGTTTCACATGCAGACCAACCTGCGCTTTGGCTGCGTGATCCTGCGCCACTACCTGGACCGCGAGCGTGGCGACCTGTTCATGGCCCTGGGGCGCTACAACGGCAGCCGTGGCCGCCCCGAATACCCCAATGCGGTGCAGGCGGCGCGCCGCCAGTGGGAATTCAAGGGCTGATCGGGCCGTTGCGCTACTGCATGAAACCCATGCGGGTTTTGGCGGTGCCGGCGCGCGGCATGTCGTCGGGGTGAATCTCGTCGCGCCGGGCCAGCCGTGCGTTGCCAAATGCCGTCATCAGCGCGCGGCGCATTTCGCGTGGCGCCTGCGCGGCCAGTTGCTCCAGCACGTCGTCGCGCAGTTCGGGCGCAAAAAGGCGGCCCCAGTCGTGCTCGGCGCAGAGGGTCTGGTACAGGTTGCGGGCGATCTGCCGCGCCGCTTCGGGCGAGGGCGGCTCGATCTCGAACACGTTCATGCGGTTCAGGATCGGCTCGGGGATGCCGCGCTCGTCATTGGCCGTGGTGATCCAGATCACCTGGCTGGCGTCAATGGCCACTTCGGCAAACTCGTCGGTGAAGTTCTGTGCCGTGTCGTGCTCGAGCAGGCTGTAGAGCGCGCCCAGCGGGTCGTATTGCGCGTCGGCGCTGGCCTTGTCGATCTCGTCCACCACGATCACCGGATTGGCGTACTGGCCGTCCACCAGCGCCTCGAACACCTTGCCCGGTTTGGCGCCCTTCCACTGCGATGACGAACCCGACAGCAGCCAGCCGGCCGTCATGGAACTCATGGGCACCAGGCTCATGCCCGTGCCCAGCAGCTCGGCCAGTTTTTTGGCGAAATGGGTCTTGCCGATGCCGGGTGCGCCCAGCAGCAGCATGGGCGTGACTTCCAGGCCGTCGCGGCTGTCCTGCGCCAGCGCCACGTGGCGCTTCACGTCGTCCAGCACCTCGGTGAAGTTGGGCAGCTGCTCGTACAGCGAGGCCATGGTGGGCACCCCGCTGGGCTTGACCTGAAAGCGATCGGGCCCGCGCTCCAGCATGCGCTGGTAGGTGCTGCGCAGGTTTTCGTATTCCCTCTCGGGCAGCTTGGCGAGCTTGCGCTCGACGTCGTGCGTGCTGAAGACGCTGCGGATCTGCGCCACCGGCAACTGGAAAGCCGGGGTTTGGGCGACAAGACTGCGGGATTCCATCGAACACTCCTTGCGAAGGGAACAACTTCAAGCAATTGGCAGCTTCATTCAAGCACAAGCCATGCCCGCACTCAAGGCCGGAGGAGCGGGTATTTTCGGCAGGATTTGGGGGGATTGACGAAAAAAGCCCCTCGACGAGGGGCTGGGGAACTCGATCAGGACCCCGCAACGCCCGGCGGCGCTGGCGTGATTCAAGCGGCTGGGGCGGCGGCGGCGGCGCGCCTGCTCAGCTGGCCTGGGTGCCCAGCACCTGCAGCAGCTCGCCCGACTCGTACATCTCCATCATGATGTCCGAGCCGCCAACGAATTCGCCTTTGACGTACAGCTGCGGGATGGTCGGCCAGTTGCTGTATTCCTTGATGCCCTGGCGGATTTCTTCGTCTTCGAGCACGTTGACGGTTTTCAGGGCCTTCGCGTCCACACCGCAGGCCTTGAGGATCTGGATCGCGCGGCCCGAAAAGCCGCACATCGGAAAGCTGGCGTTGCCTTTCATGAACAGCACGACGTCGCTGGATTTCACCAGGGTGTCAATGCGTTGTTGCGGGTCGCTCATGGGTTGCTCCTAGGGGGTGATGTCGGTCAATACCCCCGATTATTTCATCCTTGGCCGGGTTGCGCGCCCCGGCACCGGTACGCCCTTGATGCGGGTGCAGGATCTGTGGTGTTTTGGCATCTGTGTGCTTCTTCATCAATAGCAAACTATGACCATTTGACAGGGGCTAATGGCATAAAAAGCTTGAAAAATGATCATCCCGGCACGCGGCAGGGCCGCGTGCCGGTGTTGCCTTACAGGCCGATGACGCCGCCGTCGTCCTTGGTGATCATCACCGTGGCCGAGCGCGGGCGCGCTGTGCTGCCGCCCGGGCCGTAGGCCGGCACGCCGTTGCCGTTGCCCGGCCAGTGGCTCTCAAACAGGCTCGGGTCGCCCGTCACGACGGCGCTGGCCGGGGTGTTTTCGCCGGGGTGCTGGATGTTGATGAACAGCGCCTTGCCGTCGGGCGACTCGGTCAGACCGGTCACTTCGGCGCCCTGGGGGGCCGTCAAGAAGCGCTTGAAGATCGTGTTGTTCATCTTCTGGCCGGCGAAGGTGCGCACGGTCACCGGGCCGGTGCCGGCGGTGCCGGGCTTGCCGTTGGCCTGGTTGACCACGTCCACCGGGCCGCCGTCGCCATAGTTGCCGGGCACCGCGGCCAGCAGCATGGCGTTGGTCACGTCGGTGTACGCGTTGTCATCGGTCTGGATCCACAGGATGCCGCTGGCGCGCGAGAACCAGCAGCCGTCGGGCTTGGACAAGTCGTTGAACTCGCTCAGGCCCGAGAGGTTGACGTTGGCCTGGTAGTTGACGTTGTCCAGCCCGATGTCGGCGCTGGCCTGGTTGCAGAACAGGTAAATGTCCCAGTTGAAGGTGGCAGCGCCAGCCTCACCGCCGGTTTCACGCAGCCGCAGCACCTGGCCATTGACGTTGCCGCGGTTGGTGCGGGCCGCGCCCTGGGTGGACGTGCCTTTGTTGTCCAGCCAATAGCGGGGGAAGGCGGCTTCCAGGTCGGGGTTGGGGTTGTTGTTGCTGCTGGTGGTGCCCACAGCGCCGCGATCCGGGTTTTCGGTCATGGTGACGTAAATGTCGCCATTGCGCGGGTTGACGGCCGTCCACTCGGGTCGGTCGCACTTGGTGGCGCCGGCCGCGTCGGCGGCCAGCCGTGCATTGACCACCACGTCGGCCAGGTCGGCAAACGCATAGGTGGTGTTGCCCGAAACGGCGGTGTTGCTCAGGTCGAGCTTGAGCCAGGTGCCGGTGCCGTCGGCGTTGAACTTGGCGGCGTACAACGTGCCAGAGTCGAGGTATTTGGCGCCGGTGGCCATGCGGTCCGTGGGGTTGGCGTCGGCGGCGGACCACACAGCGTTGGAGACGTATTTGTAAACATATTCGCTGCGGGCGTCGTCGCCCATGTAGAACGCCAGCGGCTGGCCCACCACCGGGTTGCTGGGCCAGGCGCCTTCGTGGGCGAAGCGTCCCAGGGCGGTGCGCTTGGCGGGGACGGAACCCGGGTTGTAGGGGTCAATCTCGACCACCCAGCCAAAGGTGTTGTGGGTGTGGCGGAAATCGTCGCTGCCGTCGGCCGATGTGCCCAGCACGCTGGTGTCCCAGCGGGCGTATTCGGTGTTGCTGGCGTCGGCCGGCACCACGGTGGCCCAGCGCTGGCCACCACCGGCGTTCTGGTTCAGGCCGATGCGCTTGAAGGCGGTGATCTCCTTGGCCGTGCGCTGCGCGTCATCGGTGGCCGAGCGGCGGAAAAACCCGGCGAAGTTCTCTTCGCAGGTCAGGTAAGTGCCCCAGGGCGTGTAGCCGTTGGCGCAGTTGCCGATCATGCCGCGGGTTTCGTTGCCGGTGGGTGAGTATTTCGTGACCATCAGCGGCGAACCCTTGGCCGGGCCGTTGAGCGTCATGGGCGTGCGCGGCGTGATGCGGCGGTTGAAGCTGGACGCCTGCACCACACCGAACTTGCCCGCCGTTTTGGCGATTTCCACAATCGAAGCGCCGTGCGCTTCCACTTCTTTCAGCGCCTCGGCCTCGGGGCGCGGGCCGGCGGTGGCGCCGATGTTGGTCTGGCCATTGGGGTGCAAAAACGGTGCGGTGCCGTTGATGGCCTCGTGGTTGATGCACATCAGTGCGCGGTCATTGCTGGTCAGGCTGGGCTTGCCGTCAGCGGTCAGGCCAAAGTACTGCATGCCGTCGTGATGCTCACCGCTGCGGCGGCCAAAGTTGTCGTCGCTGCCGTTGTTTTGATAGGCGGGGACGCTGGGGTCGAGGGTGTCGCCCGTGGCGTAGATCACGGTGGCGGTGTAACCCGCGGGAACCGCCACGCCATCGTCGATGCGTTTGGGCACGGCCGTGAAACCCAGCACCGGGGCTGGCGCGGGGGTGGGAGCGGGCGTTGGCGTGGCTTCGGGCGTGTCATTGCCATTGCCGCCGCCGCAGGCGCTCAGGCTCAGGCCACCCAGGCTGGCCGCAGCCAGCGCACCCACGCCCGAGCGCAGCACGCTGCGACGTTGCAGGGGCGTGCGCACCACGTCCTGCAGACGGGCGTTGCCGCTGGGGTTGTTGTCAAAGTCATCCGGGTCCGAAAAAATTTCGACGGGGGAAATGTCACGGTGCTGCATGGTGCCTCGATGGGTTGGTGGACAGGAGGCTGCAGGTTATCGGCGCTGTATGACAGGCACGTGAAAGCCTCGGCGACCCGCAGGGCCGAGGCCTGGGCGGGAGTGGTCCGGGGCGCGTGGGGTGCGCGTCGCGTCAGGCGGCGCGCCTCAAGTCAAGAGCGCGAGGCCAGGGGCGCGGGTCGATTCACGGCGATCGGTGGGGCCACCCGCTCAGGGAATGATCCAGTCGGTCAGGGCCTTGACGCCCAGGGTGGCGTCCGGGACGGCGATGAAAGCGCCCTTCGACGCGAAGCGCTGCCCCGGTCCGAGGGCGAGGCTGGGGTGGGTTCCGGGATTCAGGTTGCTTTCGGCCTCGGACTCCACGAACTCGTCGAAATAGTCACGGTAGTAGTCGCCCACCAGGCTGCGCAGGCCGTCTTCGGCCAGGGTCATGGTGTAGTAGGTTTGCATCTGGAGCCGTGGGTGGGTCAACGCAATACCCTGCGACCGCATCCAGGCATTCACCACATAAGACCGTGGATGATGGCCCGGTTGCGGCTCGTAAGGGTAGGTGAAGATCACTTGGCCCGGGGGCGCCGGGTTGCGGGCTGCAGCGCTGGGCTCTTGCCACAGGGGCAGAGCGCCCGAGGGCAAGGCGATCGTCACGGGAACGGGGCCAAGCTTGCGCAGTTGCTCGACCGCAGCACGCGCCTCGCGCCCCGGCCAGATGGCCAGCGTGCCGAGGTCAGGATGCGCGGCCACAAGGCGCTGGACGGTGGCGGCCAGCGCCTGCGGGTCCTGCACCTCCACCGTGGTCAATCGGGCGTTCGGGGCACGGCTTTTCAGCGCCGCAGCGAAGGCTGCGGCAGGGGTGGCGCCGGCCGGGTCGTTGACATGAATCTGCGCCACCGACTGGCCCGCGGTCAGGGTGCGCGCAAGATGGGTGGCCAGCACTTCGGCTTCCAGCGCCAGTCCGCGCGAAAAGTAGAACGAGTAGCCGTCCGTGGCGTTCGTGGTGCGGGGCAGTTCGGTGTTGGGGAACAGGCAGGGCACGCGCTCACGGTCGCAGAAATCGGCCATCGGTTGCCACGGCCCGTTCACCAGGCCGCCCGCCACAAAAAACACCGGCTGGGTCTGGTAGGCGCGGGCAATCTGTGCGGCCCAGGTGTCCGGCGCGCCATGCAGCTCCCACACATGCAGCTGCCAGCGCCGGTATTCGCCAACAAAATCCGAGTGGTAGTACGGCGAGAACTGGCCGCGGCTGCGATCGTTGCGCAGGGCCAGATTCCACCGGTCAATGTAGGCGCGCATGACCTGGAGCATCGCGTCGCGCTGGCCGGGGTCTGCGGTGTCGGTCACCACGGTGGCGATGTGCAAGGTGGTGTCGTCCACGCCGGGGTCGGGACGGGCGGACAGGGTGCGCAGGTAGGCGACCAGGTTGGCGAGATCGCGGTCGGAGAGGGCGTACCGGGGCATGATGCGATCGAGCGCGCGCCCGGCCGGGTCCACGCCCGTGCGCAAGGCCTGCGCCAGGGTGGCGTCGGTGTAGGCCGGGCGCATGTGCCCCTGCTTCATGCGCGCCATGAACTCCGTGCTGCGTGTTTCGTGAAAGAGCTTTCCAAAAACCCGGTTGCGGTTCAGCTCGCGCGGCGCAAACAGCATGGCCCCCGTGATGGGGAGCACGTATTTGTTGCCTTCACTGGCGCCCAGCCCGCTGGGGCGATGGCAATTGACACACGCAAAGTTTTTCCCGGAGGCCGGAACGTCCTCGGCGGTCATGGCCGACACGGGCGTGCCGCTTGCCGTGCGCCCGTCCCAATACAGTGCTTTGCCGGCCTGCACATCGGCTTGTGGATCGAGGGCATCGGCGCACAGCCCCGCGAGCGGGCTCAAGCCGCCCACGGTCAGCAGCAGGATGGCAAGCCGCTCCCGCCATCGATGGGGTCTTCGCAGGCCACAGCGCTGCGGCCCCGGCGCGCCGGGCCGTAGCGCGCCAGTCAGGTCGGCGAGTGTCACTGCGCGAGGCTCTTCCCCGAGCGCACCAGGCCCGCGTATTCCCGCATCAGCTCGTCCACGCTCACAAAGCCGTCGATGCGCTCCCAGCGGGCGCCGCTGCCGACTTTCAGGAACGTCGCGGGTTCGTGGTTCATCTTGTTGAAGCTCGGGTAGATCGATTCGAACGCGCGCAGCGCGGCCTGGATGTCGCTGGCCTTGCCCGTCAGGAAGGTCCATTGAGGGCTGGCCTGGTAACGCTGGGCGTAACTGGCCAGCTTTTGCGGGGTGTCGTATTCCGGGTCAATCGAGATCGACACCATGCGGTAGTCGGCATGTTGCGCGGCAAGCCGCGTCTGAGCCTGGGAAAATGTGGCGCTCAAGACCGGGCAAATGGTGGTGCAGGTCGTGTAGATGAACTGCAGCAGCACCGGTTTGGGTTCCTGCAGCAGTGCTTGCAGGCGCACCGGCGCGCCGGTGCTGCTGACCAGGGTGATGTCCGGGACGGTATAGCGCGCATGGGACACCTTGTAGCCGGCCGCTGCGCCCTTGGCCATCATGTCGTGGTGGGCCTGGTGGGCATCATGGGCTTGCGCCCATGAGGTCATCAAGACCGCAACCACGCCTGCGGTCATCGTGGCAAGGTGCCGTTTCTGCATGTGTCTCTCCGGTTTCAATGCATCCGTGCGTGAAGCCAGCCACCCGCTCAGTGCGGCGACCAGACGGCGGTGTCGTGGTGGAACGCGTCGAACTGGTACAGGCGCAGCCGCGGCGGGGGGTCGTAATTCAGGGTCACGCTCACCTTGTGCGAACCCAGGCCTTCGGTGTCATTGACCTGTGTCGGCTTCCTGCGTGCAATCCGCGTCCAGGGCCGCGAACGGTCCTGATCGCGGTAGTCCTCGTTGTCGCCCATCATGGCCATCGTGATCCGGCGTCCGGGTTGCGCTGCCGGTCGCGTCGCGGGCGGGATCATGATGGGACCTTCGGTGGTGTTGATCCAGAAGTGGTTGCGGCCAAAAGTGAACCACGGCCCGGCGCCCTTGAGCGGCAAGGTGTTGTGGAAGGTGTTCTCCCAGCCGCGCTGGCCGCCGAAGTCCACCAGCACGTAAGAGTGCGGGTAGTAGTCACCGTTGATCAGGTTGATCTTGATGGTGTCGCCCCGCTTCTTCCACTGGTAGAGCTCGGACTGCATGTCGCGTGTGTAGCCCTTGATGTGGCCGTAAATCGTGTTGTTCACATAAAACAGGTTCATGTCGGCGTTCTCATCGGTCTTGACGCCGCGCGGAATCCGGTTCTTGTGCTGCCAGTCGTCAAAAGACGCCTCCAGCTCGTCCACCCAGCGGCGCAGCACGGCCCCGTTGGCGCCCGCGCGAATGGCGCGCAGCGCCGTCCACATGCGCTTGGCCGGCGCCAGATCACCGATCATGCTGATCGCCTGCTGCTTGGCCGCTTCGTTGGCGCGCGGGTTGACACCGAAAGTGTCAATCTCGAAGAAGTTGCGCTTCATGCCCGGGCCAAACTGCAGGTTCATGTTTTCGGTCACCTGCACGCGCGGCGGATGCCGGCGCCAGCCCCAGTGGTAGGTCAGGTTCCAGTAGCGGCCCGGCGACATTTTCATGTCGTACTCCACCAGCGTGCCGTCGTCCATCGGGAAGAAGGTCTGGTCAAAGCCGACGTGGGCCAGCAGCTTGCCCGCGTTCTTGTTCGGGTCGTCGAACACCATGGCGTAGGGGGCAAAGTCGTCAAACCCGCGGTTCAGCACATGCACCCGGTAATGGATGGTCCAGGGCACGTCGGCCACGATGTCCGAGTCGATGTACGCCGTGTCGGATTCGATGTGCGAGTCATACCAGATCTGGTTGACCGTCACCGTGCCGCCAATCACCTTGCCGCTGGCATCACGGATCGGGGTCACGGCCTTGGTCTTCAGGGGCCCGTTGTAGTGCAGCAGCGGAAAGCCGCTGTAAGCACGCGGCAACGGGTTGCCCTCGAGGATGTCGATGCCAAACTTGGCCCGTGCGCGGTCCGCCTGGCCGCGACCCCGCTCGTCGTCATCCCGAGGATCGTCGCGCCCCACCACTTGCCGCAACTCCTTGATGATGGCCTGAAGGTCATCGGTGGGGGAGGTCTTGTCGATGCGGCCGACCTTGGGGTCGGCGTGCAGGTTGTACGGATGTTGCGGCGTGGATGGCAGCGTGTTGGGGATGGCCACCCCGCCGGAATCGCACATGTCGGTGTACACCGTGGGCAGCAGGTTGGTGGGGTTGGGCCCGAAACTGTCGCCTGGCGGAAACTGTGACGGCTGCGTCACGATGTGGGTCGTCAGGCCGTCGGGCGACAGCGAGATGAGCGACGGCGCAGGTCGCGGCCGTGGCATCACGCAGTTGTCTGCCGCCCATGTGGGCGCTGCTCCGATCAGCAGGGCCGTGCTACCCGCCATGCTGAGGGCACCTACTGTCAATTTGAACCAGTTCATTCGCATCGTTGAACCCCTACTTGTTTCGTTTCACTGAGTCGCACCCACGGCCCGCGCGGCCATGCGGTTGCCGTTAAGCCATGCGGTTGTCGGGCGCCCAGAAGCCGCTCGCGGTCAGGACCCGCGGCCCCGCCCGTTCCATCTGCTCGCCAGGGGTCTTGCCGGGCATGACCCAGCTCAGCCGCCGGGCGGCGTCTTCGGTGCTGATGTCTACCGGGAAGGTGGACCACAACCCGATGCGGCTGTTGCCGTAGAACACCACGTCCAGTGTCCGTTGCGGGTTGATGTCCTCCATCGGCACGCCGTGGTTCATCGCGGTAGATTTGGGGCCGTGCCGGTCGTGGTGGTAAATGCGGTTTTCAATCGCATTCAGCGACGTGGGCTCGGGCCAGACAAAGGTCCAGCCCTTACGGTTGCCAAAGCGCGCGGCGAATTCGCGCAGACGCTCGGGCGTGTCGGCCACCGGGTCGCGCGTGACCGAGATGAAGTGCACATCGCGCCCCAGTTTGTCGCCCAGCAAGTCGGCCACACGCGCCAGACTCGCCGTGACCTGGTAGCGCGATTCGTTTTCGATGGACATCATGCTGATGGCCACCACCCGCCCCTGAATCAGGTCGTCATGGAACAGGGCCATCTGGCCCGTGTGCGTCACGACCGTCATGTTCGGGATGGGTGTGGCAGCGGTGACGGCCGCCACGACATTGCCGCGGGCGACGCCCACGGCGTCAGACTGGGTGGCGCCCAACCCAGTCAGCCCTGCGGCGACAACCGGTGCCGACTTCAGAAAACCACGTCGCTTGTTCATTGCGGATGCCTCGTCTGGAAGTTGGAAAAATCAATGTTTGCCGGAGTTGGCATGTCAATCCCCGCGGCCCGGCTGGACGATGTCCCACCGAAGCATCATGGCGTGGTCTTCGTGCACCACGTTGTGGCAGTGCATGACGTGCTTGCCATAAAAATCACGCCAGCGGCCGTAAAAGGTGACGTCCTGGTTGGGCCCGAGCGACACCACGTCCTTGCGCGAACGATCGGTGCTGCCGCGCGGCACCGGTTTGCCGTTGACCTCCAGGATCTGGAACTCTTCAAAGTGCGTATGGATCGGATGCACCCACGAATTGCCCGCATTGCGCAGCGTCCAGATCTCGGCCGAGCCCTGCTCGATGGCGGCGTCCACCCGGTTGGGGTTCATCAGCTTGCCGTTGATCGTCCACATGCCGTTGACGTAGTCGAACACGAACAGGCGGCGGCGCCGGACCCGGCTCATGTCGATCGGCGGCAGTTCGCGCAGGCGGTCCGGGATGCGGCTGAAGTCGGTCCCCTGCGCGTCGCCCACATCAAAACGCATGATCAGATCGCCGGCCTCGTTGTCGCGGCCGGTCGGCCCCGCGCCTTCGGGATCCATCTCCATGTGGTTGACAAGGTAGACGTGCTCCCCCGACTTGAAGGCCGAGAAGTCGACGATCACGTCGTGGCGCTGCGCCACCCACACCTCGATGTGGGTTTGCTCGATCGGCTCGGTCAGCATGTTGCCATCGGTGGAAACGACCGTGAACTTCTCGCCGCGCCGCGCCGAGCGGTTGCTGCTGTCCGAGCGCAGCGACAGGTTGTACAAACGTGAAGGCCCCCCGTTCAGGATGCGGAACCGGTACTTGCGCCGCTCCACCTTGAAATGCGGCTGGATGATCCGGTTGACCGTGAAGCGGTCGCCCAGCATGCCATTGGTGGCGTAGGTCTCGTTCGGCAAACCGCCCACTGGCGTGGGGTTCAGAAAATCCCAGGAGGCCTGGCCGTTGGCGTCGAACTGCACGTCGTGCAGGATCAGCGGCACATCGTATTTGCCGCTGGGCAAGCGGAAGGCCCGGCTGCTGGGGTCGCGTTCATTGCCCGAATCGCGCTCGTCAAACAGCAGGTAAAACCCGGTCAGGCCGGCATAAACGTTGGGGCCGGTGAAATCCATGCGGTGATCGTGATACCAGAGCGTGCTCATGGTCTCGCGAGGGTCAAAGCCCGCGGGGAAGTTGGCGTGGTGGTAATCCCAGAACCGGCCCGGGTCGAAATAATCCTGCGGAATGCCGTCGCTTTCCGACGCGGTGTGCCCGTTGTGCAGGTGAATCGTCACCGAAGGCAAGGCAAACCCCACGTGACCCTGCTCCACCGGCGGCAACGCATTGGCGCGGCGGATCAACACCGGCTCGCCGTAGCGCGCGTGAAAGGTTTCGCCCGGCGTGATGCCATTGAACCCCCAGGACCAGCTGCCCTGGTTGTAGGGGTATTCGGGGTGGTACATCCAGCGGAACTCGCTGATGCGCTGGTAATAGATCTTTTGCGGCAAAAACTCGTTGTAGCGCTGGTGCGCCGACGGCAGCGGTGGCGGCACCAGAAACGACGGGTCCACCGGCCTGGCGATGGGCATCACGTTCAGCGGCGCCACAAACGGCGTGGCGGGTGGGCTGGGCCGCACCTCGATGCTGGGCCGCACCGTCTGCGGGAAAATCAACCCGCTTTGCGGCACCGGCCCGGATGCGGCCTGCGCCACGTGGTTCACGGCCGCGGCCCCGGCACCGGCCAAGCCCAGTTTCAACGCGTCTCTTCGCTTCGGCATAAATACCCCCAAAAAGTTGCCCGTTCAGTCCCCATCCCGTACGAAAAAGGCGCGCCCCTGATGCGCCCCCCGTACAGCCCTCGTCTTGCAATACTTTCGCGAGCGTTGCGCCCTGTTTTCTGGGGCGTTCTGGCTCTCCGTTCGTGTGGCCCTCACCCCCTCAACCGGCTGGCCACGTCGAAATGGTTAAATCCATATAAGTTTTGTGTGAATGTATTTCGGCCCTCAAATAGAGTCAAACACTTTTTGAGTTCCGTCAAGAAATCACAAAAACGTGGTGCTACCCCAACGCCATCGAACTTGAAAACCCCGCCCCTCGACAGCATGGACGATGCGGTGCCGTGGGCGTCGATGCCGCTGCCGCCGCGGCAGGGTTCAAGGTCTGGGTGGGGTGGAGGCGGGTCAAAAACCCCTTTGAAAATAAGGACTGAACGGTTCCGAACCGGGGCCGGCCGCCGGTCTTTTTCAGACTCGGGTGCTGAACGCCACGGCGATCCTGGGGGGCGCGTTCATTGGCGGTTTTTGCGGACGATGCGCGGGCATGCGGCCCACGTCATGTTCAATTTCAGACGGCATCAGTTCACACTAATTGCGGGCCTTGATGGATCTCTGAAAAATGAAGCTTTGACCCATGCCAAGCCATTTTTCCGTGAAAAAAGCCGCATTTCAGGCCAGAAATGCGGCTTTTTTGGGCCACCTGCGTCGGTGGCCAAAAGCGTCTTGCCAGCATCGCCCGCCGGGCGGCTGGGCGACCATCGGCCAAGGTTCAGGGAATGGGCGGCGCGTCCACCACGACGCCAACGGCGGGGGGCTCCGCGCGGGGGGCCACCCGGCGGCGCTGCACCCCGGTGTTGGCCGCCGCAGCGGCCGACGGCCTGGCGGTGGCTTTGACGGTTTTTTGCGGCTTGAAGCCCCAGCGGGCCAGGTATTTGCCCACTGAACGCACGTGCAGCGCCACGCCACACTCGCGCTCGATCAACTGCTGCACCGCCGGGCGGCTCCACAGTGCGAAATCGAGCTTGACTTGCCGGGGGCGCTGGTGGGTGATGGTCTGGTGGATCAGCGCCTCCTGCTCGGGCGTCAGGGCGCGGTCCTCACCCGCGCGCCGGCCACGCGTGCGCGGCGCCAGTCCGTCCAGGCCAGAGGATTCAAACAGGGCAATGATCTTGCCAACGGCGGTGTAGCTCAGACCCACGTCTTCGGCAATCTGGGCCCGGGTGCGCCCCCGCTTGAAGGCCCGAACCACCTGGCGGCGACGCTCGTGCTGCTCTGCAGGGCTCAGTTTTCGGGCGTCTTCTTTGTCCATCGGCTGTGAGACGTCGTTTGTCACAAAAGGTTCATTCAGTTTGCGGGCCGTGCCGTTGGCCGGGCAATTGCCCTTGCATCCCACAAGCCAGCGTCGCATCCGGTGCCGATCCCGCGGCCTGCCTTGCTGCAGTGAAGGGGCTGGAAAAGACGCTTTATTGGCAGAATTAAATGCAATTAAGCGCAATAAATCGCTTTCGACCTATTTGGCCGTCTTGGCGGCGTCGGACTGGCGGCGGTAGTCCTCGTAAGACGTCTGCGTGCTCGCCGCGCAGCGGTTGCGCTCCTGCGTGTCAATGATCTTGTTGCATTCGCTGCGCTGCCAGGCTTGGCCGGTGCCATAAAGCTGCTGCATCGAACAACCCGCCAGGGCCGACGCCAGGGCCGTGGTGGTGATGAGGGCGCGTAAAACCTGCATGGTGATCTCCGGGGGTGAAGGTGATCCACTTGCTTGAAGGGGGTTGAAGGGGGGCTATGACCCTGATTTTCACCCAAGCGCCAGGCGCCGGGAGAGGGAAGCGGCTGCACACACCCGGCGCATGTCGTGGCGAATCGGCGTCGGGGCGTTGGGCCTGCATGGCCAAAGTGTGCCGCAATTCAAGCCGTGAATCCGTCAACGCTGTGAACAGGACAGCCCGGCGGTGAGCAAGCCCGACGAACCCCTTGTGGCACCGAATGCGGTGAATACCACGGGAACGGAATGGGGCCTCACCGAGCGGTTCGTATCTGGGGCCGCAGCATACGCCGCGCAGCGGCATCCTGCTGCGGCGTGTCCGCGACGGTCAACCTGTTAGCCCGCAGCCTGAAACCAGCGGAAATGTGGATGGGTTTCGTATGGACTGCACCGATAAATCGACGTCCAACATCGGCCAATAGAGATGGTCGGGGGTTGGCCACTGAACTTCTGAAATCTGTTCGATCGTCCCCTTTCGAAACCATGGGAATTGATCGAACGGCACGAGCAATTCCTCGTCGGCAAGCAGAAGCCAAAAACCGTGCTTCGAAACATGGGTAACTTCAGCCGCCAAAGTGGTGGTTCCAAGCATCTTGGATCTCCTTCAAGTGTGCATCCACAACTGTTTGCGCTTGTCAAAGTTGCGTAACAGAAAGGCCAGTATGGTTGGCTAAAACCACCTGTGGTGTAAGCCAGAACTTCGCTTCGCCGTCAGTGTGCGCAACGTGCACATGAATGCGTGTCTCTTCCCGAGAAAAAAAGAAGAGGCGAAATTGACCGTCACGAACAATGGTAGGTGCCATGCCGGTACTGTAATCAACTTATCTTCCAGCAGGCAGCTAACGTCTTTGGCCACTGGCGCGCAACATACGCCGCGAAGCGGCAACCTGATGTCGTGTGTCCGCGTGGGCCGATCAGTTAAACAGTATTCGAGTTGTATCGTTCATGACCAGAAAATTCCTAGCATCGCCAGGGCGTTAACGATCAAGCCACCTTGACGCGAAGATTTTGCACTGTCACCTGAGATTGGCCAGAGTGTCGCCCGCTTCCAAGCCCATATGTTATGGCCTAAAGCCACCGGGACCCCGAGCCAACCCAAGAGCGGGACATCGTTCACTGCACCAATTAGAAAAAACAGGCCGACGATGAAAAATGGCGCAACAAAAATACCTGAGCTGGTACTTGCGATCACATGCGATAAACGCCCGCAACGGCTACATATCGCCGGGTGCTCGCGACTTGACCACCTCTTCGCAAAGGAAGTCACCCCCATCTCCATGCAATGCGGACACGGTGTCATACGGCTTAACGAATGAAAGGGACTTCCCCGTCCCAAGCGAGCCGCACCCCGTCAGGGTTGCGGTTGACGGCAACGGAGTGCCAAGATGGAGAGGTCAAACTTTTCATCAACTCACTTGTCATTTGCTTTGTCGCTCTGCGGCGTAGCGCAACACGTCTCTTGTCGCATAGATAGCACTACGAGCTTCATCATCAGTGGGAATTACCAAGTTCCCGTGAATCGCCATGTTTCGGTGAATCGCAATTGTCTCCATCTTCTCCTTCAAGCCAGTAGGAACGGCGTGATCTTGGCGCCTCAATTCGTTGATGATCGCGTTAAGACCCGGCTTCGACGGGTCTTGAGATGGATGAATCCCCTTTATCTGCTGATACTCTCCACCAAGAACTGTCTCGATGGTGCGCCCACACAAAGCGATTGCTGCTAGAAAGCATGAGATCTCGTAACAACTGACGGCCTCTTGAAAGGATAGATTGACAAGCCTCGTTATGTCCTCCGGCAGTGTGCCATCCGGCAAACGATAGGCCATGATTTCATTCGCCTCCTTGCTGCGCGCGCCGGGTGAGATATTCCATACGTCACCTTTCAGCTTCCGGTCAACTTGAAGTCGGAAACGGGGATTCTCGGCGGGAAAATTGACCGCGGCGACGACCAACGGATCGGTCGCCTTGGATGCAAGTTTGCCATCCAAGATCGCCTTTGCCCCAGCGTAACAATCTTCGCTGAGTGTAAAAGTATAGGTGTGTGGATTCATGGGCGCGAGTGTAGGGCTAACGAATGAAAGGGCCTTCCCCGTCCCACGCGAGCCACACCCCGTCAGGGTTGCGGTTGACGGCAACTGAGTGCCAAGATGGAGAGGTCGAACTTCTCATCAACTCACTTGATAGGGGAAATCATGGCCATCGTAACCGTTGGAATTGACCTCGCCAAGAACGTCTTTGCCGTGCATGGTGTGGATGAAACAGGCAAGGCTGTATTGGTGCGTCCCGAAGTGCCACGCGCCAAGCTCATTGAACTCATCGCCAATCTGCCGGCGTGCCTGTCCTCGCGCAAGGCCGCCAGGGCCACCTGCGCCTTGAAAGTCGGCGTGTGCGTGCGGCGGGTGCGCCGCGCTGATTTCTTGACCATCAAAAACTCCTTCTCGCCAGACCAATCCCGGCCCGGCTTCATGCCCGGAGTTTCCACTTATAGCGCCGTTCAGATTTGCGGGGCCACTTCTCTTGAGAGGGAGTCCATAAAAGGTTAGGCCGCTGTTGCGAGAACCTCTATCAAATCGGTTTGAGGTACGGACGCATCTAGCGCTGAACCAGCTTGTGCCTCCTTTAGCGCACGGAGGAGCATCTGCTCTAGTACTCGCTGAAACGCTACGCCAATTGGCATGGTCTCAACGCCGTCTGGTGTACTCGTGTTGCCAATGGCTGTGAAGAACTGGTGCTTGATGACGGAGCTTGAGTAGGTCTTTCCGTTAGCGCTGATCACGAGAGTAAGCTCGTACGCGTCCGTGACTGTGGACCCAACCAGCCCAAAGGTGAGCCCAGTTCCGAAGCCTTTCGCTGCCGCGGCACCGCGGTCGGCTACGTTGTTGACCACTACCTTTACCTGCCCTTCCGCGGCATCGACAGTTGGG
Organism: Betaproteobacteria bacterium HGW-Betaproteobacteria-3; assembly: GCA_002842205.1. Taxonomy (GTDB): domain Bacteria; phylum Pseudomonadota; class Gammaproteobacteria; order Burkholderiales; family Burkholderiaceae_C; genus PHCI01. The sequence goes on from PHCI01000001.1 coordinate 360,218, forward strand.
ACGATCACACCGGATGCTCTAAGGATTCGCTCTGTGTTGTCTCGTAGCGTCGCGTCGGCGCGAGTTAGCCGTTCGCCGTTGCGTTGAAACTCGGTTACCAGCGTCAACTTCAACGGCGTAGCCGGTCTTTTAATGCTCTCGTAGGTGTACTTGGTATATGAAGGGTCGAGGAACGACTTTGGCGAGACGCAACCCGCCAGTAAAGCTGCCACAAGAACGGCGAGGAGGAGGCGCAAGGATGAAAAGGTTGGCATAGGATCTCGATTTGGTTGGGAAGAGTTGAACACATTGTTGCCTCTAGCGGCCTAAGGAATCACTGATCCAGTGGCCGCCAGAGCGACCCATGATCATGATTTTGTTGAAATGGGGCTGTCTGAATTTTTGTGTTCGAGGCGGTGAGAGACTTGTCCACGGCGGCCGTAGCGACTGGCGCATCCTGCGACGCAGATTCCATGTCGGCACGGGACGCATACGATCCCACAACAGATGCCGGATATACGACTGCAGGCGCGTCCCCAACAGCCAATCTATCGGTCAGTTTGTTGCCGTTGTGGGGGAGTCTATATACGCCATGTTAGAGATTTACTGTGAGACAAGTGCGATGAACTCTGGGGAGCGAACGATTTTGCCAACCAAATTTTGAACTGCGGGCATGAACGCTTGCGCAGTTTGATTACATGCCGTTTCACCATAGAAGCTCGAAGTGTAGGCGTAGCTCTCCGAGACGGACATGGATTTGCCGTTTGATGTCTTGACTGTGAGTGCCAGATTCCAATTTCCACTGTTAGACGAAAAATCGATTGCGTCCAGGTTGCCTGTAATGGTCACCGGAGCCGACGGCGAGTAGGAGTTTGCCATCTTTAGTTCATCCAGCAATGCTTTTCGAACAAACTCGGCAAAGGGTTCGCCATCCGGTGTTTTGATCGGGCCAACCCCACGGCACATTATTTCTTTTTGCCCTGGGGTTGTTGCGGAGAAGGCTCCAACGTTGACGGTTTTACCATTCAGCGTTCGTAGCGCGATGACATTGTCTGTTGAGATTGAATAGCGACTAGCCGAGTAAGTCGAACAGCCAGAAGCAAGTAGAGCGATGGCAGAAAGAAAAAGTAGTTTTTTCATGTGTACCTCTTAAGTGATGTGAATGAAATTGATGAAGCGCGAACGTAATGTACCCCGCAAAACCTGAGATTAATCTGAACGTTGCGGATTAATCTGGTCATCAAAGTCTCCTGACAATGGCTCGCAGCATGGGTTGCAAGGCGATATACCGGACAAATAACCAAGTATAAAAATCCCATGAAACCCGGCACGCCCGCGTTGCCATCGGTCCGACTGCTTGATCCGCTGCGTGAGCGCGTCCGGCATCTGCACTATAGCCTGAGCACCGCGAAGATTTGCCTGGAATGGGCGCGCTTCGGTGGCGGTTCGGTCAGCCCGCTGAATGCATGGATAACGACTCAATCAATAGCAAACTATGTCCATCTGACGGGGGCTAGAGCCCGATTTCACTCATAAAACGCCGTTCCATCACCCCCCACCCGCCCAACACCCCCCGCTGCAGCGTTCGATGCCCGGTAGGTCGCGGCGGGACTGCACCTGGGTGAAGCCGGCGGCGGCGAGCAGGGCGTGCACGGCGCTGGCCTGGTCGTGGCCGTGTTCGAGCAGCAGCCAGCCGCCGGGGGCGAGGTGCGCGGGGGCTTGGCGGACGATCTGGCGCAGGTCGTCCAGGCCGTCGGGGCCGCTGGCCAGGGCTTGCAGGGGTTCGTGGGTGAGGGCGGCCAGGTGCGGGTCGGCGGCGGCGATGTAGGGCGGGTTGCTGACGATGGCGTGGTAGGGGCCGCGCGCCGGGGCGGGCCCGTCGGCCAGGTCGGCCAGCCAGTGGCCGTGGACAAAATTCACCTTCAGCCCCAGCCGCGCGGCGTTGGCGCGGGCCACGGCCAGGGCGTCGGGGCTGGCGTCCAGCGCGTGCACTTGCCAGCCGGGGCGCAGCGCGGCCAGGGCCAGGGCGATGGCGCCGCTGCCGGTGCCCAGGTCGATCACGCGGGCGTTGGGGGGCAGGGGCAGTTGCAGCGCCCAGTCGACCAGGGTTTCGGTGTCGGGCCGGGGGTCGAGCACGCGGGCGTCCACCTGCAGGGTGAGGCCGTAGAACTCGCGCTCGCCGGTGAGGTAGGCCAGCGGTTCGCCGCGGGCGCGGCGTGCGCACAGGGCGGCAAACTGCGGTGGCGCGGCGGGGGGCAGGGGGTCGGCGTCGTGGGCGATGAGCCAGGCGCGGCCAGCGTCACGCCGGCCCAGCACGTGCAGCAGCAGGCGCTGGGCGTCCAGGCGGTCCAGCCCCTGGGCGTGGGCTGCGGCGAGCGATTGGGCAACGGTGGTCATGGGGCGCTGTGAATACTACCAAACAAATAGCAAACTATGACCATTTGGCGGGGGCAAGTGGCAGATTCTATCCATAAATTGTGGCTAGGATGCGTGTGGATGCGGGTGCAGGTGCGGGCGGGCTAGGTTTGCAGAAATTCTCCCACGGCCTGCGCCAGTTCGGGCGCCTCCAGCACGCGGGTGTGGCCGTACTGCGTGGTCTTGATGAGTCGCGCGCCGGGGCACAGGGCCTGCAGGCGGTTGCCTTCTTCGTGGTCGATGTAGCGGTCGGCGGTGTCGTAGAACAGTAGCAGGTTGCTGCCCGCACCGGCGTAGGCCGTGCCGGTGGCCAGGGTGGCCCAGTCGGCGCCAAACTGCTGCGCGATGTGTTCGCGGTAGCGTTGCAGCACGCCCGCGGGTGGGTCGAGCTTTTGCCGGATGACGGTGATGGGCGGGTGCGGGTGCGAGGGCGCGCAGATGCACACATAGCGCGCCGCCCCGATGCCGTGGATGCCACGCGCGGCCATGGCGGTGAGCGCGCCGGCCGAATGGGCCACGTAGGCGTGCACGGGTTGGCCCAGGGTGGTGGTGAGCGCGGCAATGTCGTCGATGAAGCAGCGCCAGGCGGTGCGGTCGCCGGGCGAACTGCCGTGGCCGGTGATGTCGATGGCCACGCAGTGAAAGCCCTGTTGCGCCAGCGTGGCGGCCAGCGGTGCGATCTGGGCGGCGCGGCCGCCCCAGCCGTGCACCAGGATGACCAGCGGCCCCGTCTGGCCCCATTCCCAGGCGACGTTGCGGCTTTGGGCGCCATAGTGCACCTGGCGGGCCTGGGCCAGCGCTTCTTGTTGTGGGGGGCGAACCGCGGGGCGCTGGGTGCGCCCGGCCAGGCTGCACACCAGCCTGAAAGCCGCGGGTTCGGGCAGGGTTTTGACGAGGAGTCGCGCGATTTTGAAGATCATGCGCGCAGCGTAGCGGCGGGCATTTTATGTTCAAGAACATATTGAGTGCACCGGCTTCGACCCTTCGGCGGGCTCAGGACAGGCCCAGCTCAGCCCGAACGGTTCTGGTGTGCGCTGGCTTCGACCCTTCGGCGGGCTCAGGGCCGACGGGCTCCGCCCGAACGGGTCTGGCCGGGCGAACGCGCGCCGGTGTTAATGCAGCGATGAGGCGGGCGGCTGGCGGTGGCGTTGCGCATCGCGCTCGTCCGGCGGGTCGGCGGCCCAGAGGAAGCTGGGTTGCACGGGCGCTGCGGGGGCGTCGAGCAGGGTGTCGAGGTGGCTGCGGCAGGCTTCGACGAGGCGGGTTTTGTGGGGGGTGTCGTCCAGCGCCTGGGCCAGCGCCTGGGCGCCGACGATCATGGCGGTGGCGGCCAGCACGGCTTCGTCGCTGCAGGTGGCGCCGGGGGCGCCGCGGTGCAGGCGCTGTGCCAGCGCGTCGAGGGCGCGGGCGTAGGCGGCGCGCACCTCGGGTTCGGGGCGGGTGGCGTCGGTGGCCAAAAAGGCCCAGCCCTTGCCGCCGTGGCCGGTCATGCCGGCCGGGCGCAGGCAGGCTTCAAACAGGGTGGCCAGGGCGTCGTCGGGAGCGCCGCCGGGTTGCGTTGGGCCGGGCGACGGGTGGGTGGCGAGGTGGGCCATGGCTTCGGCGTAGAGCTGGCGCTTGCTGCGAAAGTGCGCGTAAAACCCGCCGCGGGTGAGGTTGCATTCGAGCATGATCTCGTCGATCGACGTGGCGGCAAAGCCCTGGTCGGCAAACAGCCGCGCCGCGCTTTGCACGATGCGCTGGCGGGTGCGGGCTTTGTGGTCTTTGGCGTAGGGCATGGCGGTGGGGCAACGTGCGGTGGCGGTAGACGGTGGGCAGTGGGCAGTGGGTGGGCAGCGGTTGGGGCGGATCTTAACGGTGCGTGCGGCCCTGGCAGCCTGTCGGGGTGTCGCGCAGGCGCTGCGGGCGGCCCCGGCGCGGGGGGCGATGGCGGCGGGCGTGCGGGCGGTGGCGCGCGTGTCTGCAGCCTTGCAAATACTCCTTTTTCAAGAGCAAACTATCGCCATTTGGCGAGGTCTAAATGCCGATTTTGCTTGAAAATCAGGCGTTGGCACCCAGTTCCAGCTCGGCCAGCTGTTCGGCGGCGCGGGCGGCCTGCAGGGCGCCCACCACCTCGCCCAGGTCGCCTTCCATGATGTTGGCCAGCTTGTACAGCGTGAGGTTGATGCGGTGGTCGGTCAGGCGGCCCTGCGGAAAGTTGTAGGTGCGGATGCGGTCTGAGCGGTCGCCGCTGCCGATCAGGCCCTTGCGCAGCGCGGCTTCTTTGGCGGCGCGCTCGCTGCGCTCTTTTTCCTGGATGCGCGCCTGCAGCACCTGCAGCGCCTTGGCCTTGTTGGCGTGCTGGCTGCGGCCGTCCTGGCATTCGGCCACGATGCCGGTGGGCAGGTGCACCACGCGCACGGCCGAATCGGTCTTGTTGATGTGCTGGCCGCCTGCGCCGCTGGCGCGGAAGGTGTCGATGCGCAGTTCGGCCGGGTTGAGCTTGACGGCCTCGGCCGCGTCGGGCTCGGGCATCACGGCCACGGTGCAGGCGCTGGTGTGGATGCGGCCTTGGGTTTCGGTCACGGGCACGCGCTGCACCCGGTGGCCGCCCGATTCAAACCGCAGGGTGCCGAACACGTCGCCGCTGGCGCCCGCGGCGTCCACGCGCAGCACCACCTCTTTGTAGCCGCCCAGTTCGCTGGGCGATTCGCTGAGGATTTCGGTCTTCCAGCCCTGGCGTTCGGCGTAGCGGCTGTACATGCGCAGCAGGTCGGCGGCAAACAGGGCGGATTCATCGCCGCCGGTGCCGGCGCGGATTTCAACGAACGCGGGGCGGGCGTCGTCGGGGTCTTTGGGCAGCAGCAGGCGCTGCAGTTCGGTGTCGAGCTGGGCGATCTCGGCTTCGGCGCTGGCGATTTCCTCGCGCGCCATCGCGGCCAGGTCGGGGTCTTGCGCCGAGGCGGCAAGCATGTCCTGCGCCTCGGCCCGATCGGCCTCGCGCTGGCGCAGGCGGGCGTGGCGCCCGGCGATCTGCGTGACTTCGGCATGCTCGCGCGACAGGGCCAGAAACTGGCCCATGTCTTTCATGATGTCTTCGCGCGAGAGCAGAAAGTCCAGCTCGCCCAGGCGTTGGGTGTAGCGCTCGAGTTGTTGGCGGAGAAAGGGTTTCACAAGCAGACGACTTTGTTGGAGGGGCTTCGACAGGCGCAGCCCGAACGGTGGCCGCGCGGGAGCAACTTGACCGGTTCGCCCCGGGCTAGGCCGGTCTTGAGTCTATCGAAGGGCGAAGGGTGGGCGGTGGCGGGCAGCGCCGCTAACGCTTGTTGCGCAAGAACATGCGCTGGATGCTGCGCGCGGTTTCCTCGCGGTGCGCGTGGTCGGCGGCGTGCAGTTCGGCCATGGCGCCGTGCAGCATTTTCTGGGTGATGCCGCGCGACAGCGCCTCTAGCACGGCGTCCACGTCTTCGCCTTTGGCCAGCAGCTTGCGGGCGCGGGCCAGTTCGGCGGCGCGCCATTCGTCGGCCTGGGTGTTGAGCTGCTGGATCAGCGGCACGCTGCCGCGCTGGTCGATCCAGTGCAGAAAGCTCTGCACGCCCGCGTCGATGATGGCTTCGGCCCGCGCCACCGCGGCCTGCCGGTTGGCCTGGCCGGTCTGCACCACGGTGGACAGGTCGTCCACGGTGTAGAGGTACACGTCCTGCAGGTCCTTGACTTCGATCTCGATGTCGCGCGGCACGGCCAGGTCGACCATGAACATCGGGCGGTGGCGGCGGCGCTTGAGCGCGCGCTCGACCGCGCCCAGGCCGATGATGGGCAGCGTGCTGGCGGTGCAGCTCACGATGGCGTCAAATTCATGCAGCCGTTCGGGCAGTTCGGCCAGTTGCATCACCTCGGCGCCAAAGCGCGAGGCCAGTTTTTCGCCGCGCTCGAGCGTGCGGTTGGCAATGGCCATGGACTTCGGGTTTTTGGCGGCAAAGTGGGTGGCGGCCAGCTCGATCATCTCGCCCGCGCCCACAAACAGCACCCGGACCTGGCCCAGGTCTTCAAACAGTTGCCCGGCCAGCCGCACCGCCGCGGCGGCCATGCTGATCGAATGCGCGCCGATTTCGGTGGAAGTGCGCACTTCCTTGGCCACGGCAAACGAGCGCTGGAACAGCTGGTTGAGCGTGGTGCCCAGGGCACCGGCGGTTTCGGCGGCGCGCACCGCGTCTTTCATCTGACCCAGGATCTGCGGTTCGCCCAGCACCATGGAATCGAGCCCGCTGGCCACGCGAAACGCATGGCGCGCCACGCCGCCGTCTTCCAGGGTGTAGGTGTGCGAGCGCAGCAGGCTGCTCGACACGCCGCCCGACTGCGCCATCCAGTCGAGCGTGTGCTCCAGGGCGTGCTGCTCGCCGGCGCAGTAAATCTCGGTGCGGTTGCAGGTGGAGATGATGGCCGCCTCGGGGTGGCGCGCAATGCGCTGGCCCAGCGCATCGCGCAAACCGGCCAGCGTGGGCTCGATCTGGTCCACGGCAAAGGCAAAGCGGCCACGCAGATCGAGCGGCGCGGTGGTGTGGTTGATGCCTAATGCCCAGACTGCCATGGTGTCCTTATACCGCGTGATTATAAAATTTGTCGCGACACGCGGGCAACAGCGAGTTTCACGCGGCGACCTGGTGTTGGTTTTGGGGTCGATATGGCTTGTGAGGCTGTGCGGCAAAGTACACTGGGTGTGATGGAACCTATGATCCAGTGGCGCAGGGTGAAGCGGCCGTTTGCCTGCAAGATGACGCCAAACGCGTCGGATGGAAGCGCGTCATGGTGATGGCGCTTCAGCCCCTGGCTCCTGAGGCCATCACGCTGCGCATCGCCACGGTGCGCGGCCAGCGCGTGATCGTTGACGCTGATCTGGCGGCTCTTTACGGCGTGGAGACCAAGCGGTTCAATGAGGCGGTCAAACGCAATCTGGCCAAATTTCCGGCCGATTTCATGTTTACCTTGACCGCTGAGGAGTTCGCGGCTTTGAGGTCGCAATTTGCGACCTCAAACGACACGGCGTCAGGTCGCGGTGGTCGGCGCTATGCGCCACGCGTGTTTTCCGAGCACGGGGCGCTGATGGCTGCCACCATCCTCAACAGCCCGCGCGCGGTCGAAATTTCGGTGTACGTGGTGCGTGCCTTTGTTCGGCTGCGTGAACTGGCCACCACGCATACCGGCCTGGCCCAACGACTCGACGAACTGGAGCACAAGACCGAGGCGCTGGCCATGCGTCACGACACCTTCAGCCGCAATACGCGCAACCAGCTCAGGCAGGTGTTCGATGCACTGCGCGAACTGATGACGCCACCCGACCCTCCCAAACGCCCCATCGGGTTTGTCACGCCGGAGGACAAGGAAAAGAAGGCTTCGGGTAAAACCTGAAGCCTGAACACGGGCGCCATCGGGTGCGAACGCGCAAGGCAGCAGAAGCGCGCCCGTGGGCTGTTTCCCCTTGCGGCCGCCACCGGCAACAATCTGTTTTTCCTTTAAAGATTCAACGCCACCATGGGCCCCCTCGACCTCGCCTACCACCTGCTGAACTTCATCGCCCCCGCCCTGTTTGTGGCGGGGCTGGTGCTGCTGGGCAGCCGCTTTTTATTGAAAAAATCGGTGTCATCCCCCGCCAAATGGACACAGTTTGCTATTAATTCTGTAATTGGCGTGACCGTGCTGGCGGGCGGGCTGGTGCTGTTCGGGCGCGACGGCAAGATGGCCACCTATGCCGCGCTGGTGCTGGCGCAGGGCACGGTGCAGTGGCTGCTGCTGCGGGGCTGGCGGCGCTGAACGCTTGGGGTGCGGTTGCGAAGGCCGGGCGCCTGGGGCGCTCAGGCTGCGGGGGGGAAAAGGTCCACCCGGTCGGTGATGATGCCGTCGGTGCCGAGGGCGATCAGGCGTTGCGCGGCCCATTCGTCGTTGACGGTGTAGCTCAGCATCCGCAGCCCGGCGGCGCGGGCCTGGCGCACGCTGGCGGCGTCCCACAGCGCGTGGTTGCACACCACGGCCACGCAGCCCAGGCGCAGTGCGGTCTCCAGCCAGCCTTTCCACAGCGTGTCGAGCAGCAGGCCGCGTGGCAATTGGGGCTGCGTGGCCTGGGCGCCTTCGAGCGCCTCGGGGTCGAACGAGGTCAGCAGCGGCGGCACGGCCGCGCCCTGCCACAGCCGCGCGGCGTGCGTGGCCACCCCTTCGCCGGTGTGCCGTTCGGTGCCGGGGGTGGGCTTGATTTCGAGGTTGAGAAAGTAGCCGTTGTGCAGGCAAAAGCGCGCCACGTTGTCCAGCGAGGCCAGCGGCTCGCCCGCAAAGGCGCGCGAATGCCAGCCCCCGGCGTCCAGCCGCGACAGTGCGCTCCAGGGGTGGTCGCCAGCGGTGGGGCTGGCGTTGTGGCCCAAAGCCTCCAGGCCGCGGGTGGTGCGGGTGAGGGTGGCGTCGTGCAGCAAAAAGGGCACGCCGTCGGCGCTGAGCTTGACGTCGCACTCGAACATGCGGTAGCCGTGCGCGGCGCCCAGCCGGAAGGCGGCCAGGGTGTTTTCAGGGGCGAGTTTGCCGGCCCCCCGGTGGGCGATCCAGCGTGGATAAACCCACTGGTCTGTCATACCCGCAGCCGCTTGCCGGTTTCGGCGTCAAACCAGTGCAGCCGGTCTTCGCGCACAGCCACGTGGATCACGCTGCCGGGTGCGGGGGCGGGTTTGTTTTCTTCCACGCGCACGATCAGGGGCTCGTCGCCGACGCGGCCGTAGATCAGGCGCTCGGCGCCCAGCAGTTCCACGGTTTCCACCTGCACGTCCCAGCCCGCGGCGGTGGCGTCTGGCGTCACGTCGAGGTGTTCGGGCCGGATGCCCAGCAGGGTGTTGGCCTTGCCGCCCGGGGCGTGCTGGAGCAGGTTCATGGGCGGCGAGCCGATGAAGCTGGCCACAAACGTGGAGGCGGGCTGGTGGTACACCTCTTCGGGGGTGCCAAACTGCTCCATGCGCCCGGCGTTCATGACGATCATGCGCTGCGCCAGCGTCATGGCCTCGACCTGGTCGTGCGTGACAAACAGCGAGGTGATGCCGAGCTCGCGGTGCAGCTTTTGAATCTCGAGCCGCGTTTGCGCACGCAGCTTGGCGTCGAGGTTGGACAGTGGTTCGTCAAACAAAAAGACCTGCGGCTGGCGCACGATGGCGCGGCCCATGGCGACGCGCTGGCGCTGCCCGCCCGAGAGCTGGCGCGGCTTGCGGTCGAGGTAGGGGCCGAGTTCGAGGATCTTTGCGGCCTTGTCCACCCGGGCCTTGATCTCGTCCAGTGGCACTTTCTTGATCTTCAGGCCGTAGGCCATGTTGTCGAACACGCTCATGTGCGGGTAAAGGGCGTAGTTCTGGAACACCATGGCGATGTCGCGTTCGGCGGGTTCCAGCGTGTTGACCACGCGCGGGCCGATCGAGATGTCGCCGCCGGAGATTTCTTCCAGCCCTGCCACCATGCGCAGCAGCGTGGATTTGCCGCAGCCCGAGGGGCCGACGATGACGATGAATTCACCGTCGGCAATGTCGGCGTTCACGCCGTGGATGACCTGCACCGCGGCCTTGCCGCTGCCATAGCGCTTGACGACGTCTTTGAGAGTGATGGAAGCCATTATTTTTCAGTGTCCACGAGGCCCTTGACGAACCATTTCTGCATCAAAAGAACCACCAGCGCGGGCGGGATCATGGCGAGGATGGCCGTGGCCATGATCACGTTCCACTCGTTGCCGGCGTCGCCACCGGTGAACATCTGGTTGATGCCCATGACGATGGGGTACATGCCCTGTTCGGTGGTCACCAGCAGCGGCCACAGGTACTGGTTCCAGCCGTAGATGAACTGGATGACGAACAGCGCCGCAATGCTGGTGGTGGACAGCGGCACCAGCACGTCCTTGAAAAACCGCATCGGCCCGGCGCCGTCCATGCGCGCGGCCTCCACCAGCTCGTCGGGCACGGTCAGGAAGAACTGCCGGAACAAGAAGGTGGCCGTGGCCGAGGCGATCAGGGGCACCGTGAGGCCGGCGTAAGTGTTGAGCATGCCCAGGCTGGACACCACCTCGTAGGTCGGGCCGATGCGCACCTCAACGGGCAGCATGAGCGTGATGAACACCATCCAGAAGAACACCGAGCGCAACGGAAAGCGGAAGTACACGAACGCAAACGCCGACAGCAGCGAGATGGAGATCTTGCCCAGGGCAATGACCATGGCGCTCACAAAGCTCACCCACAGCATGCGCCCGACCGGCGCCACCTTGCTGCCGTAGCTGGTTTCGCCGCCGAACAGCGCGACGCGGTAGGTGTCGAGCATGTGGCCGCCCGGCGCCAGCGACATGGGCACCTGCTGCACGATCATCTCGGAGGTTTGCGTGGAGGCGATGAAGGTCACATACACCGGAAAGGCAATGACCAGCACGCCCAGCAGCAGCACCAGATGGGGAATGAAGGACCAGGCGGAGCGCCGTTCAACCATGGTCAGCTCCGGTGGGTGTGGGGCCGGTGCGCATCAGTACTGGACTTTCTTTTCAACATAGCGGAACTGCACCACGGTCAGGGCGATGACGATGGTCATGAGCACCACCGACTGCGCGGCCGAGCCGCCCATGTCCAGCGCCTTGAAGCCGTCGTAATACACCTTGTAGACCAGGATGGCGGTGTCCTTGCCCGGCCCGCCGTGGGTGGCGGCGTCGACGATGGCGAAGGTGTCAAAAAACGCATAGACCACGTTGATGACGAGCAGGAAGAACGTGGTGGGCGAGAGCAGCGGAAACACGATGCTCCAGAAGCGCCGCCATGGCCCGGCGCCGTCAATCGCTGCGGCCTCGATCAGGCTCTTGGGGATGGACTGCAGCCCGGCCAGAAAGAACAGGAAGTTGTAGGAAATCTGCTTCCACACCGCGGCCATGACGATCAGCGCCATGGCGTGGTTGCCGTTGAGCAGGTGGTTCCATTCAAACCCCATCGCGCGCAGCGCGTAGCTGACGATGCCCACCGACGGCGCGAACATGAAAAGCCACAGCACGCCGGCCACGGCAGGTGCCACCGCGTAGGGCCAGATCAGCAGGGTTTTGTAGATGGCGGCGCCCTTGACCACGCGGTCGGCCATCACCGCCAGCAGCAACGCAATGGACAGCCCGAACCCCGCCACCAGCACCGAGAACACCGCGGTGGTCTTGAACGAGGCAAGGTAGGTGGGGTCGTCGATCAGGCGCTGGAAGTTTTCCATGCCCACGAACTGCGTGGACGTGCCGAACGCGTCCTGCGACAGCACCGACTGGTACAGCGCCCGCCCGGCCGGCCAGAAGAAGAACACCAGGATCACCGCCATCTGCGGCGCGATCAGGGCCCAGGGCAGCCAGGTGCTTTGGAAGCGGACGCGTTTTTCCATGCAGGTCAGTCGTCAATCAGGGAGGCGCTGCAGTGGCCCGTTTGGACGGCTGCTGCAGCGCGCACGCCATCAGCCTTTGTTGGCCTTCTCGAAACGTTCAAGTTGCTCGTTGCCACGCTGGACGGCGGCGTCCAGGCCTTCCTTGGCGGTCTTCTTGCCGGACCAGATGTTTTCGGTTTCCTCGTCGACGATGGTCCGGATCTGCACAAAGTTGCCCAGGCGGATGCCGCGCGACTTGTCGGTGGTCTTGCGGATCATCTGCGTCACGGCCACGTCGGTGCCGGGGTTCTTTTTGTAAAAACCGCTCTTGTCGGTCAGCTCGAACGACGGCAGCGTGACCGGCAGGTAACCGGTGCGCTGGTGGCTGGCGGCGGCCACCTCGGCCTGGGACAGGTACGCGAAGAACTGCGCCACGCCCTTGTAGTCGGTGGCGGGCCGGCCCGACATGACCCACAGGCTGGCGCCACCGATCACGGTGTTTTGCGGCGCGCCGGGCACGTCGGGGTAGTAGGGCAGCGTGGCCGTGCCGGCCGCGAACTTGGCGTTGCGCTTGACGTTGCCGTACAGACCCGACGAGCCGGTGATCATGGCGCATTCACCCGACACAAAAGTGGCGTCGGCCGAGTTGTTGCGGCCCTTGTAGACAAACAGGCCCTGCTTGGCCATGTTGCCCAGGTTCTCGAAGTGGCGCACGTGCAGCGGGGTGTTGAAGCTCAGGCGGGCGTCCATGCCGCGCATGCCGTTGCCCTTGGTGGCGAACTCGGTGTTGTGCCAGGCCGAAAAGCTCTCAAGCTGCGTCCAGCTGATCCAGCTGGTGGTGAACGGGCACTTGTGGCCGCTGGCCTTGAGCTTGGCGGCCGCCAGCGTCACCTCGGGCCAGGTCTTGGGCGGGTTCTCCGGATCCAGGCCGGCGGCCTTGAAGGCGTCCTTGTTGTAGTGGAAGACGGGCGTGGAGCTGTTGAACGGGAAGCTCAGCATCTGGCCGTTGGGGGCCGTGTAGTAACCGGCCACGGCGGGAATGTAGGTTTTGGGATCAAACTTGAGCCCGGCGTCGCTCATGACCTTGCCCACGGGCACGATGGCGCCCTTGCTGGCCATCATGGTGGCGGTGCCCACCTCGAACACCTGCAGGATGTGCGGCGCGTTGCCGGCACGGAAGGCGGCGATGGCGGCGGTCATGGAGACGTCGTAGGTGCCCTTGAAGGTGGGAACGACCTTGTAATCCTTCTGGCTGGCGTTGTATTCCTTGGCCAGGTCGTTGACCCATTCGCCCAGGGCGCCGCCCATGGAATGCCACCACTGGATTTCGGTTTGCGCCTGAGCCGGAAAAGCAAAAGCGGCGACCAGTGCCGCCGCGGAAAGTTTGAGTTTCATGGGGTCTCCTGAAGGAAAAAGTATCAGTGTGCAACTGAAATATGACAGGCGAATTTAAACCATTGCGGCGCCGCCGGGTCAGGGGGGTTTCCATGAGAGGCTTCCCCCTGTCGGCGGCCTTGTTTGCTGCACTGCGGTAACATGCCACCCCGGCCGCGCGCATGCACGGGGCCGGGCTCCAAGATCACCCGATGAACGCCCCCAGCACGCTCCACCAACTCATGGCCGCGGTCAATGACGCGCCGCGCCTGCGCGAAATTCCCTACAACTACACCTCGTTTTCCGACCGGGAAATCGTGATCCGGCTGCTGGGCGACCGGGCCTGGGCGGTGCTGAGCCGCCTGCGCGAAGAGCGCCGCACCGGCCGCTCGGCCCGCATGCTCTACGAGGTGCTGGGCGACATCTGGGTGGTGCAGCGCAACCCTTACCTGCAGGACGACATGCTGGACAACCCGCGCCGCCGCGGCCTGCTGGTGGACGCCCTGAAGCACCGCCTGGGCGAGGTGGAAAAGCGCCGCACCCCTGCGCAGGACCCCGAGCGCGACGCGCTGGTGGGCGAGTTGCTGGTGGCCGCACGCGCGGCCGTGCAGGCCTTTGACGCGGCCTTTGTCGAAGTCGGGGCCCTGCGCCGGCGCACCCAGCGCGCGCTGGGCCGCGTGACGGCCAAGGACAACATCAAGTTCGACGGGCTGAGCCGTGTCTCCCACGTGACCGACGCCACCGACTGGCGCGTCGAATACCCGTTTGTGGTGCTCACCCCCGACACCGAGGCCGAAATGGCCGGGCTGGTCAAGGGCTGCATCGAGCTGGGCCTGACCATCATTCCGCGCGGCGGCGGCACCGGTTATACCGGCGGCGCCATTCCGCTGACCTGGAAGAGCGCGGTGATCAACACCGAAAAGCTCGAAGCCATGACCGAGGTGCAGACCGTGGCGTTGCCCGGGCTGGACACCCCGGTGCCCACCATCTGGACCGAAGCCGGCGTGGTCACCCAGCGCGTGGCCGACGCCGCCGAACGCGGTGGCTTCGTGTTTGCGGTGGACCCGACCTCGGCCGAGGCTTCGTGCATCGGCGGCAACGTCGCCATGAACGCCGGCGGCAAGAAGGCCGTGCTCTGGGGCACGGCGCTGGACAACCTGGCGTCCTGGCGCATGGTCACGCCCGACGCGCAATGGCTCGAAGTCACGCGCCTGAACCACAACCTGGGCAAGATCCACGACGCCGAAATGGCGAGTTTCGAGCTCAAATACCTGCAGGCCGACGGCCGCACGCCCATCCGCACCGAGCGCCTGGACATTCCCGGCACGGCCTTCCGCAAGGAAGGCCTGGGCAAGGACGTGACCGACAAGTTCTTGAGCGGGCTGCCTGGCATCCAGAAAGAAGGTTGCGACGGCCTGATCACCTCGGCGCGCTGGATCGTGCACCGCATGCCCACGCACGTGCGCACGGTGTGCCTGGAGTTTTTTGGCAATCCCAAGGGTGCGGTGCCCAGCATTGTCGAAATCAAGGACTTCATGTTCGCCGAGCAAAAGCGGACCGGGGTCGTGCTGGCCGGCCTGGAGCACCTGGACGACCGCTACCTCAAGGCCGTGGGCTATGCCACCAAATCCAAACGCGGCGGCCTGCCCAAGATGGCGCTGTTTGGCGACATCGCCGGCGACGACGCCGACGCCGTGGCCCGGGCCACGTCGGAAGTGGTGCGCATCGCCAATTCGCGCAGCGGCGAAGGCTTTGTCGCCGTCAACCCCGAAGCGCGCAAGAAGTTCTGGCTCGACCGCAAGCGCACCGCGGCGATCAGCAAGCACACCAACGCCTTCAAGATCAACGAAGACGTGGTGATCCCGCTGCCGCGCATGGGCGAATACACCGAAGGCATCGAGCGCATCAACATCGAACTGAGCCTGCGCAACAAGCTGGCCCTGTGCGACGCGCTCGAAGGCTTCCTGACCGTGGGCAACCTGCCGCTGGGCAAGCAGGACGACGCCAGCGAAATCCCCTCGGCCGAGCTGCTTGAAGACCGCGTGGCGCAGGCGCTGGCCGTGGTGCGCGACGTGCGCACGCTGTGGCGCGGCTGGCTGGACGGCCTGACGGGCCGGCCGGTCGCCGGGCCGCCCCAAGACCGGCCAGCCCCCTCGGGGGGCAGCGACCCTCACGAAGTGGGGGAGCGTGGGGGCCTTTTCACCGCGCTCCAGGAGCACACGCTGCGCGCCAGCTGGAAGACGCAAATCCGCGTGCCGCTGCAGCAGATTTTTGCCGGTGCGTCGTTTGCACCCATCGTGGCCGAATGCAATGCGATCCACCAGCGCGTGCTCAAGGGCCGCGTGTGGGTGGCGCTGCACATGCACGCGGGCGACGGCAACGTGCACACCAACATTCCCGTCAACAGCGACAACTACGCAATGCTGCAGACCGCACACGAGGCCGTCAAACGCATCATGGCACTGGCGCGCAGCCTTGACGGCGTGATCTCGGGCGAGCACGGCATCGGCATCACCAAGCTGGAGTTTTTGACCGACGCCGAACTCCAGCCGTTCACCGACTACAAGCGCCGGGTGGACCCGCTGGGCCACTTCAACAAAGGCAAACTGCTCCGAAATTCAGAGCAGACTGCGACCAATTCGCGGGGGCTATACGCCGATTTGACCAATGCCTATACGCCCAGCTTCGGGCTCATGGGGCACGAGTCGCTGATCATGCAGCAAAGCGACATTGGCGCCATTGCCGACAGCGTCAAGGACTGCCTGCGCTGCGGCAAATGCAAGCCCGTGTGCGCCACCCACGTGCCGCGTGCCAACCTGCTGTACAGCCCACGCAACAAGATTCTGGCCACCTCGCTGCTGGTCGAGGCGTTCTTGTACGAAGAGCAGACGCGCCGCGGCGTCTCCATCAAGCACTGGGAAGAATTCGAGGACGTGGCCGACCACTGCACTGTGTGCCACAAGTGCCTGTCGCCGTGCCCGGTGAAGATCGACTTTGGCGACGTGTCGATGAACATGCGCAACCTGCTGCGCAAGATGGGGCAAAAGACCTTCCGCCCCGGCAACGCGGCCGCCATGTTCTTCCTGAACGCGACCCGCCCCGAGACCATCAAGCTCATGCGATCCGCCATGGTGGAGGTCGGCTTCAGGCTGCAACGCCTGGCCAACGACCTGCTGCGCGGTCTGGCCAAAAGGCAGACCGCCCGGCCACCGGCCACCGTCGGCCGCACTCCGGTGAAAGAGCAGGTGGTGCACTTCATCAACAAGAAGATGCCCAGCGGCCTGCCCAAGAAAACCGCGCGCGCCCTGCTGGACATCGAGGACAAGGACTACGTGCCCATCATCCGCAACCCGCAGGCCACCACGGCCGAAACGGAAGCGGTGTTCTACTTCCCCGGTTGCGGCTCCGAGCGGCTGTTCAGCCAGGTCGGGCTGGCCACGCAGGCCATGCTCTGGCACGCGGGCGTGCAGACGGTGCTGCCACCGGGCTATCTGTGTTGCGGCTACCCGCAGCGCGGGGCGGGCCAGTTTGACAAGGCCGAGAAAATCATCACCGACAACCGCGTGCTGTTCCACCGCGTGGCCAACACGCTGAACTACCTGGACATCAAGACCGTGGTGGTGAGTTGCGGCACCTGCTACGACCAGCTGCAGGGCTACGAGTTCGACAAGATCTTCCCCGGCTGCCGCATCATCGACATCCACGAGTACCTGCTTGAGAAAGGCATCACGCTGTCCACCGCCGGTGCCTACCTCTACCACGACCCCTGCCACAGCCCCATGAAGCTGCAGGCGCCGATGAAGACCGTTCACGCGCTGCTGGGCGACCAGGTGCTGGAGTCCAAACGCTGCTGCGGCGAGTCGGGCACGCTGGGCGTGACGCGCCCCGACATTTCCACCCAGATCCGCTTTCGCAAGGAAGAAGAACTGCAAGGCGACGTCGCGGCGCTGCGCCAGCTGTCGGGGGCCGACGGGAAGGGCAACGTCAAGATCCTCACCAGCTGCCCAAGCTGCCTGCAGGGCCTGAGCCGCTACGGCAACGACCTGAACAACGGCCTGCTGGAGGCCGACTACATCGTGGTCGAAATGGCGCAGCAGATTCTGGGCGCCGACTGGATGGGCGACTACGTCGAGGCGGCCAACGCCGGTGGCATCGAACGGGTGCTGGTGTAGGCAGCGGCCAGCCCGGGCACGGGCATCGGCTGGCCCCATGGCCCGTGGCGTTTTTGCCGACGGCCGATAATCCGGTCTGGTTTTTCGCTTCAGTCCCCGCTTCGTCGCCACAGGAAGAGTTCACATGGCAGGTTTGCAGTCCGGCGCCCCGACGCCGCAGTCCCTGACGGTTCACAGCCAGTCCCGCGTGCTGGAAATCGCGTTTTCAGACGGCGCGAGCTTTCGCATTCCGTTCGAGCTGATGCGCGTGTATTCGCCGTCGGCCGAGGTGCAGGGCCACGGCCCCGGGCAGGAGGTGCTGCAGACCGGCAAGCGCGAGGTGGACCTGGCCGCGCTCGACCCGGTGGGCAACTACGCGGTACAGCCCCGGTTCTCGGACGGCCACGACACCGGCATCTTTTCGTGGGACTACCTGTACTTTCTGGGCTCGCAGCAGGACCAGCTCTGGGCCGACTACACCGCCCGCCTCGAAGCCGCCGGGGTGGCGCGCGACGCGCCGATGCCCGAAAAAGGCGGCCACGCCTGTGGCAGCCATTGAGGTGGCGTACCGTCTTTGCGGCTCGGGCTGTGCGAAATGCTATGTTTAATATAGCTAAGTATGACCATTTGGCGGGGACTAATGGCCAAAATTAGTCATATTTCCGACAAAATCCCTGTACGGGCGCGGGTTAGTGCCCCTTGCCGGGCCACTTGCCCCTAGCATTGCCATCATGTCCACCACCCACTTTGGTTTTGAATCCGTTGACGAAGCCGAAAAGGCCCGCCGCGTGCGCGGTGTGTTCGATTCGGTCGCCCCCAAATACGACCTCATGAACGACCTGATGTCGGCCGGGCTGCACCGCGTCTGGAAGGCCTACACGGTGCAGGTGGCCAACGTGCGCGAGGGCGACCGGGTGCTCGACATTGCCGGCGGCACCGGTGACCTGGCGCTGGCGTTCGCCGGCAAGGTGGGGGCATCCGGCCAGGTGGTGCACACCGACATCAACGAAGCCATGCTGCGCACCGGGCGTGACCGCCTGCTGGACGCCGGGGTGGCGCTGCCCACGCTGGTGTGCGATGCCGAGCGGCTGCCGTTTTGTGATGGCCATTTTGACCTGGTCAGCGTGGCCTTCGGCCTGCGCAACATGACCCACAAGGACGCGGCACTGGCCGAGATGAACCGGGTGCTCAAACCCCGCGGCAAGCTGCTGGTGCTGGAGTTTTCCAAGGTGGCCAAGCCGCTCGAAAAGGCCTATGACTGGTATTCGTTCAAGGTGCTGCCGCGCCTGGGGCGGCTGGTGGCCGGGGACGACGCCAGCTACCGCTATCTGGCCGAGTCGATCCGCATGCACCCCGGCCAGGAGGAACTCAAAACCCTCATGCAGAAAGCCGGTTTTGGTCATGTGGATTATCACAACCTCACCGGTGGCATGGTGGCGTTGCATGTTGGAATCAAGTGTTGAGGCGGGTTTTGAATTTTTTTAGAGCGATGGAGACGACATGAAGTTCTTTTCACTGATCCTGGTCGGCCTGATGACATTGGCCAGCATGGACGCCGACGCGGCGCGTCGTTTTGGTGGCGGCAAGTCGTTTGGCAAGCAGTCCGGCAACGTGACGCAGCGCGACGCCGCGCCGACGGCACCCGGGGGTGCCGCCCAGAATGCAGCGGCCAAGCCGGCCCCTGCCAATGCCGCACCCGGCGCGGCCGGTGCCGTGGCTCCCCGGCGCCCCTTCGGTGCCATGCTCGGCGGCCTGGCCGCCGGTCTGGGGTTGGCCTGGCTCGCGCATTCGCTGGGCCTGGGCGAGGAGTTTGGCCAGATCCTGCTGTTCGGGCTGCTGGCCCTGGTGGTGATGGCGGTCATTGGCATGGTGATGCGGGCCCGCGCGGGTGGCGCCAACCGTGGCCGCAGCCCGTATGCCTTCCAGGGTGCGGCCGATGCGTCCCACGCCGTCACCCCCAGCCAGTACAGCCCCGACAAGGTCGGCAATGACGCCTCGGCCCGGCCCTGGGAACGCGGCGCCACCGCATTCCAGTCGAATGCGCCGGTGTCGGGCAGCACCGGTTCCATCATCGGTTCGGCCCTGGCGGGCGGCCAGAACTGGGGTGTCCCGGCCGGGTTTGATGCCGAAGGATTCCTGACGGCGGCCAAGCGCAATTTCGTGACGCTGCAGGATGCCTGGGACCGCTCCGACGTGGCCACGCTGCGCTCGATGATGACCGACGAAATGGTGGGCGAGATCAAGTCGCAGCTGGCCGAGCGTGAGGCCCAGCAGGACGGCCAGCCCAACCGGACCGATGTGGTCACCCTGGAGGCGCAACTGTTGGGCATCGAGGACCTGGGCGACGGCTACATGGCCAGCGTGGAGTTCACCGGCATCATCCGCGAGCAGCCCTCGGCCGGCCCGAGCCCGTTCCGCGAGGTCTGGAACATGACCAAACCCAAAGCCGGCAGCAGCGGCTGGCTGGTGGCCGGAGTGCAGGCGCTCCAGTAGCCTGTGGGCGCACGGCCGACAGTGCCTTGGAGGCCAGGCTTTCGGGGGCAGGCATTCACCCGATAATGGGGGACTATGGCAACACAGTCCCCCATTCCGTTTCTGGACGATCTCTTCGAGCGCGCTGGCAAGGTACTCCAGCCGCCCGGGTGGATGGTCGATGAGGTGCAGCAGCGCGTGGTGCTGTTCCTGAACCATGTGCTCATGCAGGAAGACGAGGCCATGGCCCGGCTTTCAAGGCAAAAAGGCCGCGTGGTCCTCGCCCAATGGCGATGGTTTGCGATTCAATTCAAGGCAACCCCGGCCGGTCTGCTGGAGCGTGCACCGGCGGATGCCCCGGCCGACCTGACGTTGACCATCACCGAGGAATCGCCCTTCAACCTGGCCCAGGCGGCGTTGCGCGGCGACAAGCCGCCCGTGCGCATCGAGGGCGACGTGCAACTGGCCGCCGAAGTCAACTGGCTGGCCGACCACATCCGCTGGGATGCCGAGGAAGACCTGTCACGCATCGTGGGTGATGCACCCGCCCACATGCTGACCGAAACAGCCCGCCGCTTTGCCCAGGCGTTGCGGCAGTTTGTGGCGGCTGCGCCGGGCACGCGCAAAGGCGCTGCGGCGCGCGGCGTGGCAACGGGTTCCGGGCGGGGCCCGGCATGAGCGCCGCGCCGGGCCGCTCCCAAGCCAGCTCAGCCCCCATCGGGGGCAGCGCCGTACGCGAAGCGACCAGCGTGGGGGCCGAGAGCGCCGCGCCGGGCCGCTCCCAAGCCAACTCAGCCCCCCCCGGGGGCAGCGCAGTACTCGAAGCGACCAGCGTGGGGGCCTCGTCATGAGCCGGCTGCTGCGCGGCGCCACCATCGTCTGGATCGTCCTGCGCTACGGGCTGGACGAACTGGTGCTCTCGAGCTTCAGCCACCGCGGGCTGCGGCTGGTGACGCGCATTGTTTCGTTCGGGCGCAATCTGGACGCCCCGCGCGGGCAGCGCCTGCGCGAGGCGCTGGAGCGGCTGGGCCCGATCTTCGTGAAGTTCGGCCAGGTGCTGTCCACCCGGCGTGACCTGTTGCCGGCCGACATTGCCGACGAACTCGCGCACTTGCAGGACCGCGTGCCGCCGTTTGATCCGGTCGTGGCGGTGGCCACCATCGAGCGGGCATTCCGCAAGCCGGTGTCGGAGATCTTCACGCAGTTCGAGCGCGTGCCGGTGGCCAGTGCGTCCATTGCGCAAGTGCACTTTGCCGTGCTGCGCGACCGCACCGGGCGCGAGCGCGAGGTGGCCGTCAAGGTGCTGCGCCCCGGCATGCTGGGCGCCATCGACAAGGACTTGAGCCTCATGCGCATGATGGCGGGCTGGGTCGAGCGGCTGTCGGCCGACGGCAAGCGGCTCAAGCCGCGCGAGGTGGTGGCCGAGTTCGACAAATACCTGCACGACGAGCTGGACCTGGTGCGCGAAGCCTCCAGCGCCGCGCAGCTTCGGCGCAACATGGCGGGGCTCGACCTGGTGCTGATCCCCGAGATGTTCTGGGAATACTGCCAGCCCGAGGTCATTGTCATGGAGCGCATGACGGGCATCCCGATCAGCCACACCGCGCGGCTGCGCGAGGCCGGGGTCGATTCCAAAAAGCTGGCGCGCGACGGCGTCACCATCTTCTTCACCCAGGTGTTCCGCGACGGTTTTTTCCACGCCGACATGCACCCGGGCAACATCCAGGTCAGCGTCGATCCGGCCACGTTCGGGCGCTACATTTCGCTCGATTTCGGCATCGTCGGCACGCTGACCGAGTTCGACAAGGAGTATCTGGCGCAGAACTTCACGGCGTTCTTCCGGCGCGACTACAAGCGTGTGGCCGAGCTGCACATCGAGTCCGGCTGGGTGCCCGCCAGTACCCGTGTGGACGAGCTGGAGTCGGCCATCCGTAGCGTCTGCGAACCATACTTTGACCGGCCGCTCAAGGAAATCTCGCTCGGCATGGTGCTGATGCGGCTGTTCCAGACCTCGAGGCGCTTCCACGTGGAAATCCAGCCGCAACTGGTGCTGCTGCAAAAAACCCTGCTCAACATCGAGGGCCTGGGTCGTGATCTGGACCCCGAGCTGGACCTGTGGGCCACGGCCAAGCCGTTCCTCGAATCCTGGATGGTCGAGCAGATCGGGCCGCAAAGGCTGGTTCAGCAATTGCGTGACGAGGCGCCACGCTACGCCAAACTGCTGCCCGAACTGCCGCGGCTGCTGGCCGATTACCTGCGCCAGCGACCGGGCGATTCCCGCCGCGAGCTCGAGCAGTTGCTGATCGAACAAAAACGCACCAACAAGCTGCTGCAGGGTCTGATTTATGGCGGAATCGGTTTTGCACTCGGCCTGATTGCGATGCAGGTCCTTTTGCGGGTGCGGCTATAGCGTTGAAAAAAGGGGGTGCAGCCTATAATTGAAGGTTTTGCAACCCGGCGCGACCCCGCGCCCACCAATCACGCCATGCCTATCTACGCCTATCGATGCACCACCTGCGGACACGCCAAGGATGTGCTGCAGAAAATGTCGGATGCGCTGCTGACGGTGTGCCCGTCCTGCGGTGCCGACACCTTTGCCAAACAGGTCACCGCCGCCGGGTTCCAGCTCAAGGGTTCGGGCTGGTACGTGACCGATTTCCGCGGCGGCAACGCCGGGGGGGCCGCCGCTGCGGCGGGTGAGTCCGGCAAAGCCGATTCGACCCCGGTGGCGGGCGGTGACAAATCCGGGGCCGACACGGCCAAGGGCGGCGCGGCGGGCACGCCTGCCAAGTCCGCCGAGGCGGCCGCACCCGCCGCTGCACCGGCCAGTCCACCCGTGACCACCAAAGGCCCGTGATGGCCGCACTGCGCAAATGGCTGCTGTCCGGCCTGCTGGTGATCATCCCGATCACCATCACCGTCTGGGTGCTGCAATGGGTCATCGGCATGCTGGACCAGACGCTGCTGATTCTTCCGGCCAGCTGGCAGCCCGACAAGCTCCTGGGCTTTCACATCCCCGGTTTCGGCGTGCTGCTGGCCTTCCTGATCCTGTTGGTCGTCGGCGCAACCGCCAGCAACTTTTTCGGCCGCAAGCTGGTGGACTGGTGGCATGCGCTGCTGCACCGGATCCCGGTCGTGCGTTCGATCTATTCCGGCGTCAAGCAGGTGTCCGACACCCTGTTTTCCGAAAACGGCAATGCCTTTCGCAAGGCGGTGCTGATCCAGTGGCCGCGAGAGGGCGTCTGGACCATCGCCTTTGTGACCGGCGCGCCGGGGGGCGACGCCGCCAACCATCTGTCGGGCGACTACCTCAGCGTGTACGTGCCCACCACCCCCAACCCGACCGGTGGCTATATGGTGATGCTGCCGCGGGCCGACTGCATTGAGCTGCGCATGAGTGTGGACGACGCGCTCAAGTACATCGTCTCCATGGGGGTGGTGTTGCCCAACCCCGCGCTCACCCCGTCCTCCACGCCCCCGAATTCCTGACGCGCCCCGCGCGCGCCAAACCCATCCCTCTTTCTTTACGCTGGAAATTCACAATGGCAATGCGATCCCATTATTGCGGTCTGGTGACCGAAGCCCTGCTGGGGCAAACCGTCAGCCTGTGCGGTTGGGTCAACCGCCGGCGCGACCATGGTGGCGTGATCTTTGTGGACCTGCGCGACCGCGAAGGCTATGTGCAGGTGGTGTGCGACCCGGACCGCGCCGAGATGTTTGCCGTGGCCGAAGGCCTGCGCAACGAGTTTTGCGTGCAGGTCAAGGGCCTGGTGCGTGCCCGCCCCGAGGGCACGGTCAATGAGGGTCTCAAGAGCGGAAAGATCGAAGTGCTGTGCCATGAGCTGACGGTGCTCAACCCATCGGTCACGCCCCCGTTCCAGCTGGACGACAACAACCTGTCGGAAACCACGCGCCTGACCCACCGGGTGCTCGACCTGCGCCGCCCCTACATGCAGAACAACCTGATGCTGCGCTACCGCGTGGCCATGGAGGTTCGCAAGTTCCTGGACGCCCACGGGTTTGTCGACATCGAAACCCCGATGCTCGGAAAGTCCACCCCTGAAGGCGCGCGCGACTACCTCGTTCCCAGCCGCGTCAATGAGGGCATGTTCTTTGCGCTGCCGCAGTCGCCGCAACTGTTCAAGCAACTGCTGATGGTGGCCGGTTATGACCGCTACTACCAGATCACCAAATGCTTCCGCGACGAAGACCTGCGGGCCGACCGCCAGCCTGAATTCACGCAGATCGACATTGAAACCTCGTTCCTGACCGAAGAGGAAATCCGCGCGCTGTTCCAGGAGATGATCGTCACCGTGTTCAAGAACACGCTGGGCGTCGATCTGGGCGCCTTCCCGGTGATGAGCTACCAGGAAGCGGCCCAACGCTATGGTTCGGACAAGCCTGATTTGCGCGTCAAGCTCGAATTCACCGAACTCACCGACGTGATGGCCGACGTGGACTTCAAGGTCTTTGCTGGCGCGGCCACCATGAAGGGGGGCCGTGTGGTGGCCCTTCGTGTGCCGGGCGGCTCGAACGAAACCGGTGGCATCAGCCGCGGAGAAATCGATGCCTACACCGAATTCGTCAAGATCTATGGCGCCAAGGGGCTGGCCTACATCCGCGTGAACGACCTTTCCAAAGGCCGTGACGGGCTGCAGTCGCCGATCGTCAAGAACCTGCATGACAAGGCCGTGGCCGAGGTGCTGGCGCGCACGGGTGCGCAGAACGGCGACCTGATTTTCTTTGGCGCCGACAAGGAAAAAATCGTCAACGACGCCATCGGCGCGCTGCGCGTCAAGATCGGGCAGAGCGAATTCGGCAAGAAAAACGGCCTGTTCGAAGCGGGCTGGCGGCCGCTGTGGGTGGTCGATTTCCCCATGTTCGAGTTTGACGAGGAGGCCCAGCGCTACACCGCCGTGCACCACCCCTTCACGGCGCCCAAGGACGGCCATGAGGACTGGATGGTGACCGCGCCCGAAAAGTGCATCTCCAAGGGCTATGACATGGTGCTCAATGGCTGGGAGATGGGGGGCGGCTCGGTCCGTATCCATCGTGCCGATGTGCAGCAAAAGGTGTTTGATGCGCTCAAGATCACGCCCGAAGACGCGCAGCTCAAGTTCGGCTTTTTGCTTGACGCGCTGCAATATGGCGCCCCGCCGCACGGCGGACTGGCCTTTGGCCTGGACCGCATCGTCACACTCATGACGGGCGCCGAGTCCATCCGTGACGTGATCGCGTTCCCGAAAACCCAGCGCGCCCAGGACCTGCTCACGCAGGCCCCCGGACCGGTGGACGAAAAACAGCTGCGCGAGCTGCACATCCGGCTGCGCAACCCCGTCGCGGCCGCCTGATCGGTGGTTGGACCGCGCGGCGGCGCTGGGGCCTGAGCGCGGGTCGCGTCAGGACGCGGTCGCCAGGGGCTCGGCCACGGCAGGCCCGGGCGCTGCGGCCGCCGGGGCCGACGGTTTGGGCGCCGACACGCGCAGGCTGATGCTCCCCGGGGGCCGCAGGTTGTCCTGCCCGATGGACGCACGGGCTGTGGCCAGCCCGAAACGGGTGCGCAGCGCTTCGATCTGTCCGTGCAGGGCGGCCGCGTCGGGGATGCGGGCTTCGTGGCGCTGCAGGGCCAGGCTGGCCAGGTCCATCAGTTTCCCGTTCAAGGTGGTGGTGCCGTGGCCGATCAGGGCCAGAATCGCGCCGCGCGGGTCGCCGCCCAGGCTGATCGACATGGCCTGTTCCGCCTGTTTGGTGATCTGGGCATGCGCGCCCTGCAGGTCGTCCCGGTAGGGCGGGTGCGCGGTGGCGCTCTGGCTGAGCAGCTCGTTGGCGCCCCGCGTGCTGCAAAACCGCAGCCCGACCGTCTGGATCCACGACTGGGCTTCGTCCAGGTCGATGGAGGTCGAAGCCAGTGCGCTCAAAAGGGCGACCAGGTTGCAGCCCGCTTCAAAATCAAAATCAGGGGCCCGGATGTCGCGTGCCTGTTGCCGGATCGCTTCCAGTGCCTGGCCCACCTGGCGCCGCTGGAGCATCTCCAGCGTGTGGACGACCCGGGCCAGACGGCGCACCCGGGGGTTGTCGTGTTGGCGTTCGAGCGCCCGCTGCATCTGGTCATGGCAGCGGGCGAGGCTCTTGCCGTCACCGTCCTGCAGGTGAGTGAATGCCAGCAGCACCAGGGACTGCAGGTCGAACATCTTGGATTCCAGGCCCAGCACGACGGCGCGATGCAAGGCCTTGGTGGCGGTTTCGCGGTCGCCCGTGTAGAACGCCATCATCCCGTGCTTTTGCAGGCGCGCGACCGACCCCGGTGTCAGTTCGCAGGCCACGCGGTAGGTCTCCAGCGCGGCGGTGAAGTTGCCGCTGTCGAAATGGGCTCGGCCCAGCACGTCGTAAGCGTCGGCATGGGCCGGGTCGTCGCTGATCATCCCCTCCAGCGTGGCCACGGCCTTGCTGGTCTGGCCCGATTCCAGGCGCGCGCGGGCCACGCCCAGCCGCGCCCACGGCAGGGTCTTGGCGGCAATGACGGCCTCAAACAGCGCTTGCGCCTCGCTGTGGCGACCGACACGCAGCAGCAGCTCGGCGCCGATGCGCGCGGCGTAGAGCCAGTACAGTTCGCGATCCTTGAAGCGCTGCATGCAAATCTGCGCGGCGGCTTCAAAGTCGCCCGCCTCGATGGCTTCGAAGATCGGGCGCAGGTGCACTTTGCGGTGGCGCGCCTGACTCAGCCGTTCATAGAGCGTCCCGGACGAGTATGGTTTGAGCAGGTAACCGTCCAGCGCCGATTCGGCGGCTTCGGCCACTTTTTCGTAGGAAGCCTCACCCGTGACCATGATGAACACGGTGGAAAAAGGCAGGAGCTGGGCGCGCCGCAAGTCGTCCAGCAGCGCCTGGCCGGAATAGGTGTCGTCCCGGAAATTGTGTTCGCACAACACAAATTCGAACTCGGCGAACTCGAGTCGGCTCATGGCGTCGCGCACCCGGCTGATCTGCACAATGGTTTTCAGCCCGAACTCCGAAAGTTGGGCCACCAGCACGCTGCGCGACGTCGGGTTGCTGTCGATCACCAGGGCGCGCGTGCCCGAGATGCGGCAGTCATCGGAAGCCATCACGCACTCCGCGCGCGGGCGCTCCGGCACGGGCGTGCAGGGTCAAAACTCCAGGCGTGTAAATTCGTGGGTCGGTTCACCCTGATGAAATCGGCCCCGGACGCCGGAACTTGAAGCATGCCCTCTCCAACCCCACGGTTCAAAATCCCGGAATCGGTGCTGGTGGTCATCCACACACCTGCCCTGGAAGTGTTGCTGATCCGCCGCGCCGACCCCGGCGAGCACTGGCAATCGGTCACCGGCAGCAAGGACGCGCCCGACGAGCCACTGGCGCAAACGGCCGCCCGCGAGGTGCTGGAGGAAACCGGCGTGGATTGCGGCGTGGGGTCGGCGCTTGCAGGGGCGCTGCGGCCCTGGGGCCTGATCAACGTCTATGACATTTACCCGGCCTGGGCTCACCGCTATGCCCCTGGCGTGACGCGCAACACAGAGCACCTGTTCAGCCTTTGCGTGCCCGCGCAGGTGCCGGTGCGCCTGAATCCGCGCGAACACACGGCCCACCGGTGGCTGCCCCACCATGCCGCCGCCGACACCTGCTTCTCGCCGTCCAACGCCGAGGCCATTCTGTTGCTGCCACAATTTGTGCCGTGAACACCCCCCAAACCACACTGCGCGTCGCCACCTACAACATCCACAAGGGGGTGCAGGGGCTGGGGCCGCGCCGTCGGCTGGAAATCCACAACCTGGGCCATGCGGTGGAGCAGCTCGACGCCGACATCGTGTGCCTGCAGGAGGTGCGCAAGATGCACCGGCGCGAAGAGCAGTACTTCACCCGTTGGCCCGATTTGCCGCAGGCCGACTTTCTGGCCCCCGAAGGCTACGAGGCCATCTACCAGACCAACGCGGTCACGCGCCATGGCGAGCACGGCAATGCGCTGCTGTCGCGCTGGCCCATCATTGCGCACCAGCACGAGGACATGTCGGACCACCGCTTCGAGCAGCGCGGCCTGCTGCACGTGGAGGTGGTGGTGCAAGGGCGTCCGATCCATGTGATCGTGATCCATCTGGGCCTGATTCCGGCCAGCCGCATGCGCCAGATCGAGCAGTTGCGCCGCTTCATCCAGCGCGAGGTTCCGGCCGAGATGCCGCTCGTGGTGGCGGGCGACTTCAACGACTGGGGCGACCAGGTGCGACGCAGCCTGGGGTCGATCCGGCTGGTCTCGCACGACAAGCGCCATGCAACTTTTCCGGCGCGGCTGCCGCTGGTGCAACTCGACCATGTTTATGCACGCGGGTTGCAACCGCTGGGCCTGGAGGTGCCGCGCGGACGCATCTGGTGGCGCATGTCAGACCACCTGCCGCTGCTGGCGGACTTCCAGCTCTGAGATGCCAAAACCGGGCGCGCCTTCACCCCACGGCAATCGGCTTCAGCTGCTGCAAGGCAGCGCGGCGTATTTTCCGGCACTGGTGGACGCCATGGACCGCGCACGCGAGGAAATCCGGCTCGAAACCTATATTTTTGACGTCACGGGCTCGGGGGCCCAGGTGGCCGAAGCGATGGAGCGGGCGGCCCGGCGCGGCGTGGCCACCTACCTGGTGGTGGACGGCGTGGGCACACCCACGCTGCCCGCCCCGTGGCCCGGACGGTTTGCCGCGGCGGGCGTGCAATGGCATGTTTTTGCGCCGCTGGGCACCCTGGGCCTGCTGATTCCCAGCCGGTGGCGGCGCTTGCACCGCAAACTGTGCGTGGTGGACGGGGCGCTGGCATTTTGTGGCGGCATCAACATCCTGGACGACCTGTACGACCCCAATCACGGCGTGCTGACCGCGCCGCGGCTGGACTTTGCGCTCAGCACCTCCGGCGATCTGGTGCGCGATGTGCGCGACGCCATGGTGCAGCTGTGGTGGCGCATGCGTGCCGTGGACGACGTGCGCGAGCGTCGGCTGACCGACGCCCTGGCGGCGCTGCGCGAGGCCGGCCCGCCCCGGGCTGTGGGCGACCGAGGGAGCGGGGGCGCCAACGGGTCGCGGTCCTACGCAACGGCTGCGGCGCAGGCCGTGTTGTTGCTGCGTGACAATGTGCGCCACCGGGCCCGGATCGAAAAGGCCTACCGTCGGGCCATCGGGGCCGCGCGTGAGGAAATCCTGATCGCCAACGCGTATTTTCTGCCCGGACGCAAGCTGCGCCAGGCCTTGGTTCACGCGGCCCGGCGCGGCGTCAAGGTGCAGTTGCTGCTGCAGGGGCGGTACGAGTATTTTTTCCAGTACCACGCGACCCGCCCGGTGTATGGGGCGTTGCTGCGTGCGGGGGTGGAGATCTTCGAATACAGCGCAAGCTTCCTGCACGCCAAGGTGGCCGTGATCGACGGCCGCTGGGCCACGGTGGGTTCGTCCAATCTGGACCCGCTGAGCCTGCTGCTGGCGCGCGAGGCCAATGTGATGGTCCAGAACCGCGAATTTGCCCAGGACCTGCGTGCAAAGCTGCTGCACGCGATCCACGACCAGTCGGTGGCGGTGGAGGCGTCGCTCTATGCGGCCCGGCCGTGGCGGCAGCGCCTGCGCGACCGGATTGCCTTTGCCCTGGTGCGGGCGGCGCTCTTTTTGAGCGGGTACCGGTACTGAGCGGCGGTGGCGACAGCGGGGCGGCGCCGTGAAGTGGCCCTGCCCGGCAGAATGCTATATATTTAGTAGCTAAGTAGGTCCGTATCACGGGGGCTAAATGCCAAAAACCCTATAAAAAAATCACTGGTACGATGCAGTCATGTTAATGAAGTCCCAAGACACCATGAAACAGGTCGAAGCCGAAGATGGCGCGAATGCCGATGGCGTTCCCGTGTCCGTGAAAATCCGCGAGCGGCTGGCAGCCTCACGCAAGCGTTTTCATGCCAATGACAACATTGCGAAGTTCATCGAGCCGGGCGATCTGGAGCGCATGCTCGACGAAGTCGAAGTCAAGATGCAGGGCGTGCTCGACAGTCTGGTGATCGACACGGCCGGTGACCACAACACCCGCAACACCGCGCGCCGGGTGGCCAAGATGTACATCAACGAGGTGTTCCGCGGCCGCTATGTCGAGCCACCCAGCATCACCGAGTTCCCCAACGCCGAGCACCTCAATGAGCTGATGATCGTCGGCCCCATCACCGTGCGCAGCGCCTGCAGCCACCATTTCTGCCCCGTGATCGGCAAGGTCTGGATCGGCGTGCTGCCCAACGAGCACACCAACGTGATCGGCCTGTCCAAATACGCACGGCTGGCCGAATGGGTCATGGGGCGGCCGCAGATCCAGGAAGAAGCCGTGGTGCAGCTGGCCGACCTGATCATGGAAAAAACCCAGCCCGATGGCCTGGCCATCGTCATGGAGGCCAGCCACTACTGCATGGCCTGGCGCGGCGTCAAAGACCTGGACAGCAAGATGATCAACTCCGTCATGCGCGGCGTGTTCCTCAAAGACCCGAACCTGCGCCGCGAATTTCTCTCGCTCATTCCCCAAAAAGGCTGACCATGCTCGTACGTTTGCTCTACGCCAGCCGCGCGGTGGACAACAGCGCGGACGCCATCGAGGCGATCCTCATGCAGTCGCGCCAGCACAACCCGGGCAGCGGCATCACCGGCATCCTGTGCTACGGCGGCGGCATCTTCCTGCAGGCCATCGAGGGCGGGCGCATGCCCGTCAGCGAGCTGTACGGCCACATCCAGAAAGACCCGCGCCACAAGGACGTGGTGCTGCTGCACTACGAAGAAATCTCCGAGCGGCGTTTTGGCGGCTGGACCATGGGGCAGGTGAACCTGTCCAAGCTCAACCATTCCATCCTGCTCAAATATTCCGAAAAACCCGAACTCGACCCGTATGCGGTGTCGGGCGAGGTCTCTCTGGCCCTGCTCGAAGAGCTCATGGCCACTGCGTCGATCATCGGCCGGGTGTGACGTGACGTGACCGGTTGGCTGGTCGGCTGCGATTTCTCCAGCCGCCCTTCACGCACAAAGCCTGTTGTGCTGGCCCTGGGCGAAGAAGCGCAAGGCCGCGTTGTGCTGCGGCGGCTGGAGCGCTTTGACACGCTGGACGCTTTCGGAGCGTGGTTGCGTCAACCCGGCGACTGGCTGGGCGGCTTTGACCTGCCGTTCGGTCTGCCGCGCGAGCTGGTGCAAGCACTAGGTTGGCCCACCGACTGGCACGCGTGCATGCAACATTACGCTGCGCTCACCCGCGAGGCCGTTCGCGACCGGTTCGCCGCATTTTGCGACGCCCGCCCTGCAGGGGCCAAGTTTGCGCACCGTGCCACCGACGGCCCGGCCGGCTCCAGCCCGTCGATGAAATGGGTCAACCCGCCGGTGGCCTACATGCTGCACGCGGGCGTGCCGCTGTTGCTGGACGCCGGCGTGCATCTGCCCGGCCTGCACGGCGGCGACCCCCGGCGCGTGGCGCTTGAGGCCTACCCTGGGCTGCTGGCGCGCGAGGTGTTGGGCAACCTCCACCGCGCGGGCGACGCAGCGCAGCGAAGCTACAAAAGCGATGACAAGGCCAGGCAGACGCCCGAGCGGCTGATCGCCCGCAAGGACATCGTGACCGCGCTGGAGCACGGGCAGACCCGGCTGCAGGTCCGGCTCAAACTGAGCCACGCCCAGCGCGACGCGCTGATCGACGACGCCAGTGGCGACAGCCTGGACGCGGTGCTGTGCCTGCTGCAGGCGGCCTGGGGCGCGCGGCAGGGCGCGCCGCGTTACGGGCTGCCCAAGGCGATGGACCCGCTGGAGGGGTGGATCGTCACGGCCTGAGCCCGTATTTCTTATAAAAATTGGCCATTAACCCCCGTCAAATGGCATTAGTTTGCTCTATAAAAAAGAGCAGATCATGGGTCATGCCGGGTTGGCGTCAGGCTCGCCTGCGGCGGGGGCTGCGTCTTCGGCGGCGATCGCCGCCAGTGCCACCAGGGCTTCCGCGTCGGTGCGGTACAGCTTCAGCAGGGGATGGTCCGGCAGCTCGTCGGCGCTGCGCAGCACTTTTTCCACGGGCAACTTGATGCCGCTGATGTGCAGGGTGATGCCCTGGCCGGTCAGCTTGCGCCGCAGCTGGCCAAAGGTCTCGACCCCGGTCGCGTCGATGCGGTTGATGGGCTGGGCCAGCAGGCACACGTGTTGCACGTCCGGGTGCGCCGCCAGATGTTCGACGATGGCGCGTTCCAGTGAGCTGGCGGCGGCAAAGTCCAGTTCGGCGTCCATGCGCAGCGCATACAGGCGGGGCGCCAGCGGGGGCAGCTTCCACAGGTGCCGGTCACGCAGGCTGCCGTCAGGGTGCAGGCCGATCTCGATGATGCGCGGGTGCAGCCGCTGGTAGAGAAAGTGCGTCAAACCCATCAGTACGCCGGTCAGCACGCCCCAGTAGATGCGTGGCGCTGTGATGAGCGTGACGCCGAAGGTCACCAGCGCGGTGGCCGCCTCGACGCGGTCGACCCGCCACAGGCGCAGCAGCGCGTCGGGCTTGACCAGACCGGCCACCGCTGCGATGACCACGGCAGCCAGCACGGCCCGCGGCACATGCGCCAGCGCGGGCGTGAAGAGCAGCAGCACCACCAACACGACAGCGGTTGCGGCCACCGTGGCCCAGCCGGTTTTGGCGCCGGCGTAGAGCGTGATCGCCGAGCGCGAGAAGGAGGTGCTGGTCGGGAAACTGCCCGACAGCCCCGAAACAATCTTGGCGACACCTTGTCCGATCAGATCCTGACCGGCGTCCCAGCGACGGCCATCGCGCTGGCTTTCAATTTTTGCGCTGGACGCCATCTCCAGGGAGCTGACGAGCGTGATGACCGCGGCAGGGACCACCAGCCCGCCCAGCGCCGACCATCCCGGCCAGCCGGGCCAATAGGGTGTCGGCAGTCCGGCGGGCAACGCGCCAATCACGGCACCGTGCACGGAGTAACCGATCCAGTGGCTCACGGCCGCGGCGCCTGCAATCACGAGCAGCAAGACCGGCAGCCGCGGCGCCCATCGTTTTCCGGCAATGAACAAGGCAAGACTGGCGGTGCCGAAAGCCAGCGCGACCGTGTCAAACCGGGGCGATGCGGCCAGCGAGGTCAGTGAACCCTGCAACCCCAACAGCGCGGGAATTTGGGACGCAATGATGAGCAACGCGGCGGCCTGGCTGAATCCTGTGAGCACCGGCGAACTCACGAGGTTGAGAATCCAGGACGCCTGAAATGCCCCCAGTGCCAGCTGGATGCCGCCCGACATCAGGGCCAACCAGACGGCCAGAGAAATCCACTGTGCGGAGCCCGGATCGGCGAGGCCGAGCAGGGACGCCCCGACCAGCACGCTGGTCAACGCGGACGGACCGACCGACAGGCGCGTGGAACTGCTGAACAGCACCGCAGCCAGCATGGGCAGGAAGGTCGCGTAGAGGCCGGTCACCAGAGGCATGCCCGCCAGTGCTGCGTAGGCAACCGATTGCGGGACCATCACCACCGCCACCGTGAGGCTGGCACCGAGCTCGCCGCGCCACAGGGCTGCGTCAGGGCGTGGCCAGCGCAGGAATGGTAGCCAGCGGTGCAATCGGGACATGACCCGTATCGTAGTCGTGATCAGACCGTGGACCAGATGCGTCGCACAAGGTGCCGATGGCTCCTCAAAATCGGACGTTGTCAGCCTGCGCGGGCGCACGCGATGGTCAACCGGGCCGTGCTTTTCACACCCTGGCAGCGGATGATTGAACCCCCAAAAATGGGGATTTCTGAAATTGTCGTGGTCGAAAAACGACACGGCGCCGCTGATTTCCACACGTCGTGTGCAGGAGAACTGAAAAAGTTTCCTGTTTTCCGTGGATTTCCACTCATTTACATATGCTTACGGATACTGGCTAGATTCTCACAAAGTGCGGGTGATAGCCTCGTTGCACAGTTACAAATCGGTGGGTGCCGCATGTCGCCGGCCACCACGGTGCCATGGAGGGGTGGCTTTGTCATCGACGCTCCAGGGTGCGCCGTGGCGGCGTGGGGCGGCGGTGTTTTTGAAGGGGGAGTTTCGTGAGGAACAGTTCATGAGTGCAACGTCAGTCAACCGGCAATCGCTGGGAGGTGCGTCTGGACGTGTCGCTTTGGCGGAGGCCGCTTCCGGGACGCCCACACGCTCGGCGGCGGGGAACGAAAGGCGGGCGGTGCTACAGAAAAAAGAAGCGGGCCAGCCTCAACCCCGGCGCAACCTGCTGGCGGGCGACACGATGGTGTACATCGTTCTCGCCGTGCTGACCTGGGTCGTCTGGAGAATCAGCCGTCTCGGTCTGTTTGAGCCGGGCGACGACGTCGGTTACTGGATTGCCGTGGTGGGTGGCGTCATGATGCTCCTGCTGTTCTCCTACCCGATTCGCAAGCGTCTTCGGTTTACCCATCGCTGGGGCAAGGTGAAGTGGTGGTTTTTGGTTCACATGGTCTTGGGCGTGGGCGGGCCGCTGCTGATCCTGCTGCATTCCAACTTTCATGCCCGCTCACTCAACGCGGCGGCCGCGCTCTACAGCATGCTGATCGTGGCCTTGAGCGGCGTCGTGGGGCGCTTCATCTATGCCCGCGTCAACCGTGGACTGCACGGTGAACAGACCAATCTGCGCGAATTGCGGGAGCGTGCCGGCTTGCACCAACAAGAGGCGCGGTCGCGCCTCACGTTTGCGCCAGCCGTGGAAGCGCGCCTGAAAGCGTTCGAAAAGCATGTGACCACCGCGCGACCCGGCATGCTCGGCTGCTTTGTCCGCGTGTTCTGGCTGCCCGTGCAGCAATGGCTGACTTACCGTGCCTGTGTGGCCGAACTGCGCGAACCGATCAAGGCCATGGGGCGTCTGGCGCGGCTGGACAAGGCTGCCCAGGACAAGCGCGAACGAGTGGCCCGCAAACTGGTGCGGCGTTACCTGAATGCGGTGGTGCGCGTGTCGCAGTACACCGCGTACGAGCATCTGTTCTCGTTGTGGCACGTGGCGCACCTGCCATTCGTCTATTTGCTGGTCATCAGTGCCATCGTGCACGTGGTGGCAGTTCACGCATATTGAGCGGGCGCTATTGTTTGTTGATGCCATGGCGCCACACATCCTCCATCCTGCACCTTCGGGTGTTGCTGGGCCTGCTGATGTGGCTGGGTTGCATGGTGCCGTCCGCGGTGTGGGCGCAATCGATCGAATCGATTCTTGCTCCCGGAAAACTGATTCAGGGGCACGCCAAATACGAAGAAGAGTGCACCCAGTGCCACGTGAAGTTCGACCGCAAGGCGCAAGACGGCCTGTGCATGGGTTGCCACAAGGATGTGGGGGCTGATGTGAGGGCGCGCACAGGTCATCACGGCCGCATCAAGCCGCAGGCGTGCAATTCGTGTCATACCGATCACAAGGGGCGAAACGCCCGGATCGTTGAACTCGACAAGAAAGCGTTCGATCACACCCAGACCGATTTCAGGCTCAAGGGAAAGCACGAAAAGTTGGAGTGCGAAAAGTGTCATACGGCTGGCAAAAAATACCGGGAAGCACCCCAGGAATGCAATGCCTGCCACAAGAAAGACGATGTCCACAAGGGCAGCCTGGGTGCCAAATGCGCCGATTGCCATACGGAATCGAACTGGAAGGAAACCCGCTTTGACCATGACAAAACCCGGTTCTCACTGACCGGCAAGCACAACGACATCAAGTGCGTGGATTGCCACAAAACGACCCAATACAAGGAAACGCCACGCAGTTGCATCGGCTGCCATCGCAAGGACGACGACAGCAGCAAGGGACACAAAGGGCAGTACGGTGAAAAATGCGACAGCTGCCATGGAACCAAGGCCTGGAAGCCAGCCAATTTCAATCACGATACCGACACCAGGTATGCGTTGCGCGGCAAGCACCGCGCCGCCAAATGCACAGACTGCCACACCGGAAACCTGTATCGCGTCAAGCTGAGCCAGGATTGCTACGCATGCCACCAGAAAGACGACAAGCACAAGGCGTCATTGGGCAAGGACTGCGGCAGTTGCCACAGTGAGCGCAGCTGGAAAGAGCCGCCAAAATTTGACCACGGGCAGTCCAGCTTTCCGCTGTTGGGCAAGCACGCCAAGGTGGAGTGCAAGGATTGTCACAAGAGTGCCATGTTCAGGGATGCCCCCAAGGATTGCTACGCCTGTCACAAGAAGGACGACAAGCACGAGTCCACCCTGGGTCAACAATGTGCCGCCTGCCATACCGAGCGGGACTGGAACACCACCACCGGTCGATTTAATCATGACAAGACCCGGTTTTTGCTGCGCAATGCCCATGCCGACGGGGTGCTGAAATGCAACGCGTGTCACAAGGACCTGAAGAGCTTTCGCAAGACGCCGCTGGACTGTTACAGCTGCCACCAAAAAGATGACAAGCACGAAGGCACGCAGGGCAAGGAGTGCGGTCAATGCCACAGCGACCGGAGTTGGAAGACCACCCGGTTCGACCATGGCCTGACCCGCTTCCCGCTGACCGGTCGCCACATCACCACGACATGCAAGAGCTGCCATGAAACGCAGCGCTACAAGGACGCCCCGCGCGACTGCTATGCCTGCCATCAGAAGGAAGACCGGCACAAGTTGAAGTTTGGCGTGGAGTGTCAGGACTGCCACAACACCCGTGGCTGGGCCATCTGGGACTTTGATCACAGCAAACGAACGGATTTCAAGCTCGACGGCACGCACCGGAAGGTGGCTTGCGAAAGCTGTCACACACGCGAAGCCCCCAAGGGGAAAAAGGCTGCAACCGTGGGTCAGACCTGCATTTCATGCCACCGCAAGGACGACCGCCATGACGGACAGTTTGGGCCGCGGTGCGAACAGTGCCATGTGTCTGACAACTGGAAGCGCGTCACCAACCGGATCGGATTTGCCGATGACCGGTTGTGGCAGGCCATCCAGGCGCGGATGGCGTCGTCAGGGCTGGCGACGTATCGGCGCGATGAAGCGCTCTTGCGCGTGGGCAAACCGATATGAGCGATATGAGCGATATGAATATAGACCGACGCAACCACCACACGATGGGACGGGAGAAGTCATGAGCACCAGCACGACACGCATGAGGGGGTGGTCCACCGTCATGAGGTGGGTTTTTGCGCTCGTGCTCATGCTCTCGGGTGCGCATGCGCTGGCCCAACCGCAGGTTGCAGGACGCACGTTCGACCACCTGAAGACCGGTTTCGCATTGACGGGGGTTCACGTTCCTGCCAAATGCGAGTCTTGCCATATCAACGGGGTGTTCAAGGGCACACCCAAGGACTGTGCCAGCTGCCACATCAGCGGCAACCGGATTGCTCGCGGCAATGTGGTCATCACCCCTACCCACATGCCAACGCAGCAGTCCTGCGACAGCTGCCACAACACCAAGTCGTTCATGGGCGCCAAGTTTGATCACATGGGACTCGCGGCGGGAACATGTGCAAGCTGTCACAACGGTGCGGTGGCCAGAGGCAAGTCGCCCGGGCACATCCCAACCCAGGCCGCGTGCGACACCTGCCACAGATCAACGTCGAACTGGAATTCGGCCAAACCGGACCACAGCACGTTCAGCGCCGCAACGAACTGCGCGAGTTGCCATGATGGACGAACGGCATCCGGGAAAACGGGCACCCATATTCCGGTGGGGGCGGCCAATTGCACCAGTTGCCATGCCACCACGGCCTGGAAGCCGGCGCGGTTCAATCACACGCAGGTGACTGTCGCAGGCCAGTGCGCGACTTGTCATTCGGGCAGTTTTTCCGCGGCAGCGGGCAAGCCCAACACCCCGATCCACAATGGAGTGACCGCCTGCGACAGTTGCCATAACGTCAATGCCTGGGCTGGCGCCAAAGTCGATCACAGCACTTTTTCGGCTTCCACCAATTGCTCGAGTTGTCATAACGGAACGACATCGACGGGCAAGTCCGGAACACACATTCCGACGTCTGCAAACTGCTTGACCTGCCACAGCACCAGCAACTGGAAGCCGACAAAATTCAACCACACCCAGGTCACGGTGGCCAACCAGTGTTCCACCTGCCACAGCGGTGCGTACCCGCCAGCGGACGGCAAGTCTGCCACCCATACGCCCTACGACCGGATCAGCGGGGTGGCGATTGCCAACTGTGATACCTGCCACAAGGCTGGCTTCTCAAACTGGACGCCGGCCAAGTTCCATGCCGCGGTAGCGGTGAGCAATCAGTGTGCGACCTGTCATATCGGCAGCAAGCCCAACACAAACATCCATGCCAGCGTGACAGGTAATTGCGAAGCCTGTCACAAATCCACGGGGAACTGGAGTTCGGCCTCGGTGGATCACAGCACCTTCACGACGGCCACCAACTGCGCGAGCTGCCATAACGGCTCCACGGCGACGGGCAAGGCTGGAACGCACGTGCCCGTCGGGGCGACCAACTGCATCAGCTGCCACACCACCACCAGCTGGAAGCCGACGAAGTTCAACCACACCCAGGTGACCGTGACCAACCAGTGCGGCACCTGCCACAGCGGCTCCTTCCCGCCGGCAGATGGACGCACTGCAAATCACATCCCTTACCAGACGCTCAGTGGCGTGGCCATCGCCAATTGCGACAGCTGCCACAAAGGCGGGTTTGCGGCGTGGACGCCAGCGCGCTTT
>PHCI01000002.1 GCA_002842205.1 Betaproteobacteria bacterium HGW-Betaproteobacteria-3
ACGGGGGAGACGATTTGGGTCAAGCGTAGTGGGACATATACATACAGATGCGAATTTGCTGTGGGCACGGGATGTGGCTACGCCCCCGACTGGCGCTCCGCCATTGAGTTCAGCTACAAGGGCAAGCGCTACAGGCACACTGAGGTTGTAACCTTGATTTTATTGGCGATTGGGCCAGATGGCGTGCCGAATTTGGTCGCTGATCCAAGGCGAGATGAGTGGAACTGGAAGCACAAGTACTACTGCGTCACCCCGTTCTACGTTCAGTTCCGCCCCGACAGCAGCGGCAAAAACTGGGCTTGGCCGGAACGAATTGACCCCTGGCTCTACGGGCTACCGACGAATCTGATATTTGGCCTGCCTCCGCTGGAATCCAACGGCAAGAAGTTCACACCTGCGGATCGAGCACAGAAAAATGCCTCGATTACAGGGATGCACAGCCAATTTGAACGCATTGATCCAGCCTACTCAACCGACAACTGCCCACCAAGGAGATAACTGACCTGCCCCCTACCGCCGTACCAGGAGGGGGGCGGGTCAATGGCTGGCTTGGGCATGCAGCTTCAGCCCCAGTGCATGGACGACTTTGAGGATGGTGTCGAAACTGGGGCTCCGCTCGCCGGAAAGCGCTTTGTAAAGGCTTTCGCGGGAAAGTCCGGCATCCCGTGCGACCTGGGTCATGCCCTTGGCCCGGGCAATATCGCCGAGCGCTTTGGCGATGAACAACGTGTCCCCGTTGGCTTCCTCAAGGCAGGCTTCAAGATAAGCGGCCATTTCCTCGGGCGTTCTAAGATGTTCAGCAACGTCGTAGCGCGTGGTCAAGATCTTGCTCATGGCGGTGATTCCGAAAGATCGCGAGCGAGGCGCAGTGCGGCTTTGATGTCTTTGGCCTGGGACTTTTTGGTGCCACCTGCCAGCAGAACGATCAGCACTTGTCCTCGTTGCTTGAAGTAAACCCGGTACCCGGGGCCGTAGTGGATTCGCAACTCCGCAACCCCTTCCCCCACCGGTTCGGCGTCGCCGGGGTTTCCCGCCGCGAGCCGCTCGATACGGGCCTGGACGCGGGCTCTTGCCTGAGAGGTCGCGCAGACCGTCAAGCCACTGCGCGAAAAGGGTTGTCTTGCGAATTTCGAGACAGCGACGACTGTAGCCAGCGGGCTACGAATTGTCAACGCTCAACGGTGACGACGGTGGACTCCACCCACGTGCTGCCCCACCTCAACGTCGGCTTTCAACGCCAGGATGGCAATCGGCACTTCTATTCAGATGCAGCGCTTCAGGCCTACTTGAACGGCGTTTTGGCGCCCGCACGTGCCTTTGACATGAGCGACACGGAGATGCGCTCAGGGTTCCGGTTTCCGCCAGGGTGTCGGTTGGGTAGAACTGCGTAACGCGTTAGATTCAGAGCAAACCAAAAATACACCCATTTACACCCATTCTGGGGCTGCACCGCTTAAAAATGGGTGTTAATGGGTGTTAATGGGTGTAGCATGGGTTGCATGCTACGTTCAGACACCCTCCAGATCACCCCCGAGGTCCTGAGCCTGATTGCCCGGATCGACGAATTCAAAGGCGCATGGCGGGCCTTGGGAACGCTCGCGCCCGAGCGTCTTTCAGCGCTGCGGCGGGTTGCGACCATCGAAAGCATCGGTTCGTCCACCCGCATCGAGGGCAGCAAGCTGACGGACCGCGAGGTGGAGCGCTTGCTCTCCAACCTGGCCATCCAGTCCTTCGATACCCGCGACGAGCAGGAGGTGGCCGGTTACGCCGAGTTGATGGATCTGGTGTTCAGCGCGTGGCAGGACATCCCGTTCAACGAGAATCACATCCAGCAACTGCGCCAGATCCTGCTGCGCCACAGCGAAAAGGATGCGCGCCACCGGGGGCAGTACAAGACCCATTCGAACAGCGTCGCCGCCTTCGATGAAAACGGGACACAGATCGGTATCGTCTTCGAGACCGCCACGCCGTTTGACACGCCACGGCTGATGGCCGAATTGGCGTCGTGGGTAAACGATGAGCGGCAGAAGGGGCATCTGCACCCCTTGTTGATCATCGCGATCTTCGTGGTGGTGTTTCTGGAAATCCACCCTTTCCAGGATGGCAACGGGCGTTTGAGCCGGGTGCTGACAACCCTGCTGCTGATTCAGGCCGGGTACGCCTATGTGCCGTACAGCTCGCTGGAGAGTGTGATCGAGCTGAACAAGGAAGCCTATTACCTGGCGCTGCGCCAGACCCAGGGCACCATCCGCACGGAGGCGCCCAACTGGCAGCCATGGCTGGTGTTCTTCTTGCGCTCGCTGGCCGAGCAGGTTCGGCGGCTGGAGAAGAAGGTTGAGCGCGAAAAGATCGTGCTGGCCGCGCTGCCAGAGCTGTCACTGCAGATCGTGGAATTCGCTCGGGAGCACGGGCGCGTCACGATGATGGAGGCCATCAAACTGACCGGAGCCAGCCGCAACACCCTGAAGCAACACTTGCGCGACCTGACCGAGCGCAACCATCTGGCGCAGCACGGCAGCGGACGCGGTGTGTGGTACGGGTTGAAGTGATCTGGGGCGTCAGCATTCGGGTGGGTTGAGCGGGCGCCTGCTCATCCGGCCTCGACAGGAGGAGGCGCAACGGTCGGCTGCGTCGGGCTTTCGATCCGGGACAGAATAGTCCTTAATCAATAGCAAACTATGACCTATTGACGGGGGTTAAAGGCCAATTTGTTCAATAAAATGCCTGCAAACCGGTCTGCGCGCGCCCGAGGATGAGCGCGTGCACGTCGTGCGTGCCTTCGTAGGTGTTGACGGTTTCCAGGTTGATCATGTGGCGGATGACGTGGTATTCGTCGTGGATGCCGTTGCCGCCATGCATGTCGCGCGCCATGCGGGCCACGTCCAGCGCCTTGCCGCAGCTGTTGCGCTTGATCAGGCTGATCATCTCGGGCACGGCCTTGCCTTCGTCCATGAGCCGGCCCACGCGCAGGCAGCCCTGCAGGCCCAGCGTGATTTCGGTCTGCATGTCGGCCAGCTTTTTCTGGATCAGCTGGTTGGCGGCCAGCGGGCGGTCAAACTGCTTGCGGTCCAGTGTGTACTGGCGGGCGCGGAACCAGCAGTCTTCGGCCGCGCCCAGGGCGCCCCAGGCGATGCCGTAGCGCGCCTTGTTGAGGCAGCCAAACGGCCCCTTGAGGCCCGAGACGTTGGGCAGCAGGTTGGCTTCGGGCACGAACACGCCGTCCATGACGATCTCGCCGGTGATGCTGGCGCGCAGGCTCATCTTGCCTTCGATCTTGGGGGCGCTCAGGCCTTGCATGCCTTTCTCGAGAATGAAGCCGCGGATGCTTTCCTGGCCGCCCACCTTGCCGTCGGGGTCGGCCAGCTTGGCCCACACCACGAAC
This sequence comes from Betaproteobacteria bacterium HGW-Betaproteobacteria-3, assembly GCA_002842205.1. GTDB lineage: Bacteria > Pseudomonadota > Gammaproteobacteria > Burkholderiales > Burkholderiaceae_C > PHCI01. The sequence continues at coordinate 3,383 of PHCI01000002.1, forward strand.
ACGTCGGCAATGGGTGCGTTGGTGATCCACATCTTGGCGCCGCTCAGCAGATAGCCGCCGTCCACCGGCTTGGCGCGCGTGATCATGCTGGCCGGGTCGGAGCCGTGGTTGGGCTCGGTCAGGCCAAAGCAGCCCACCCATTCGCCGGTGGCGAGCTTGGGCAGGTATTTCTGGCGCTGCGCCTCGGAGCCGTATTCGTGGATCGGGTGCATCACCAAGGAGCTTTGCACGCTGACGGCGCTGCGGTAGCCGCTGTCCACGCGCTCGACTTCGCGGGCGATCAGGCCGTAGGCCACGTAGCTCAGGCCGGCGCAGCCATAGCCTTCGATCGTGGAGCCCAAAAACCCCATGGCGCCGGCTTCGTTCATGATTTCGCGGTCAAACTTTTCATGGCGCGCGGCCATGAGCACGCGGGTTTGCAGCTTTTCCTGGCAGAAGGTGTGGGCGGCTTCCTGAATGGCGCGCTCGTCGTCGTTGAGCTGTTCAGACAGCAAGAAGGGGTCGGCCCAGTTGAATTTGGCTTTCATCGTCGGTCTCCGGTTTGAAATGGCACTGCCTGCGATTGTTGGGCATTCAACAATAGTTGTCTAATATCGTATGCCAATACAACGATACGTTTGATTGATACATGGAATTCCGCCACCTGCGTTATTTTCTGGTCCTGGCCGAAGAACTGCACTTTGGCCGTGCAGCGCAGCGCCTGGCGATTTCGCAGCCGCCGCTGTCGATGAACCTGCAGCAGCTTGAAGCCTCGGTGGGCGCCCGCCTGCTGGAGCGCAACAGCAAGCGGGTGCAGCTCACGCCCGCGGGCCGCGCCTTCGTGCCCCAGGCCCGCGCGCTGCTGGAGCAGGCGCAGCGCGCCGCGCGTCACGCCAGGGAAGTGGCCGAGGGCACGGCGGGCAGTCTGCAGGTGGGCTTTGTCGGCACCATGCTCTACCGCGGCCTGCCGCCGCTGCTCCAGCGGTTTCAGGCGCAGCACCCGGGCCTGCGGCTCACGCTGCGGGAGCTGAGTTCCAGCGAGCAACTGATGGAACTGGCACAAGACCGGCTCGACCTGGGCTTTGTGCACACCACGCGCGTGCCGCCGGGGCTGTCGCAAATCCTCGTGTCCAGCCAGCCGTTTGTGGCCTGCCTGCCGGTGGGGCATGCGCTGGCCGGGCGGGGCGGCAAAGGCGCCCGGCGTGCGGCCCTGGCGCCGGCGCAACTGCGCGGCGAGCCGTTTGCGATGGTGTCGCGCGCGGTCTCGCCCGACTACCACGACCGCATCGTCGCGCTGTGCGGTGAGGCCGGCTTCACGCCCGACGTGCGCTACGAGCTGCGCCATTGGCTCAGCGTGGTGTCGCTGGTGGCGCAGGGCCTGGGCGTGGCGATGGTGCCGCAGTCGCTGGCGCGCTCGGGCCTGCCGGGGGCAGTGTTCGTGCCGCTCGACGCGCCCACCGGCACCTACGACACCTACTGCCTGTGGCGCGATGCGCGCGAATCCGCCGCGCTGGCGCAGTTTCTGGCGGTGGTGCGCGAGACGCCGCCCTGACCCGCCCGCCGGTCTGCGGCAACGGTATGCAGCGGTCCATGCGGAGGTGATTGTCCTATTGACAGGACATTAGTACGGTCATTAGCATGTGCCGCATGGTCCGCGCGCTGCCCCTGCCCAAATACCACCAGATCTATCTGGTGCTGCGCGAGCAGTTGCACGAAGGCCTGTTCGTCGGCGGCTTGCCCAGCGAGTTGTCGCTGACGCAGCAGTTCGGTGTGGCCCGCGTGACGGTGCGGCGGGCGCTGGAGCAACTCGCCTCTGAAGGCCTGATCCTGCGCGAGCCCGGCCGTGGCACCCGCCCCATCGAGGTGCGTCAGGCCAGCGTGCCCGAGCCCGTGACGGGTGCGCAGCGCGCCCATCTCACGGGCTTGCTCGAGAACCTGGTCAGCATGAGCCGGCACACCACGGTCAAGGTGCTGGAGGTCGAAAACGTGGCTGCGTCGGTGGCGGTGGCGTCGGCGCTGCAACTGCTGCCCGGTGCGGTCGTGCAAAAGGCGGTGCGGGTGCGCAGCACGCGCCAGGGGCCGCTGAGCCATATCACCACGTTTGTGCCGGCCCTTGTGGCGCGTGGCATGGGCCGCCGTGAGTTGGCGCGCAAACCCATTCTGGTGCTGCTCGAAGAGTCGGGCGTGCAGGTGGGGCGTGCCGAGCAAACCATTTCCGCCCGGTTGGCCGACGCCGAGGTGGCCCGCCATCTGGATGTGGCGGTGGGTTCGGCGCTGCTGGCCGTGCGCCGCCTGATCTACGACATTGATGACAAGCCGGTGCAGTGGCTGCACGGCCTGTACCGGCCTGACCGGTATGAGTACGTGATGCAGCTCTCGCGTGTGGGCAGCATCGACGCCAAGGTGTGGGTCAGCAAGGATGTTGCGGCCCACTTTCATTGAACCTCCGGTTGACCACCCCTCAAGGAGACTGCCATGACCAATCGTCGCCACTTCATCACCCAATCGGCTGCTGCCGCGTCCGCACTGGCGTTCCCTCTGGTGGGAGGGGCCCAGCCCAAACCCGTCAGGATCGGGGTGCTGCACCCTGTGACGGGTGCGCTGGCCTATTCCGGCAGCCAGTGCCGTGAAGGCGCCATGATGGCCATCGAGGACATCAACAAGGCCGGCGGCATCAAATCCATGGGAGGCGCAAAGATCGAGGCCCTGCTGGGCGACGCGCAGTCCTCGCCCCAGGCGGGCACGGCCGAGATTGAAAAGATGAACGAAGCGGGCGTGTCTGCGGTGGTGGGCGCCTTTGCCTCGGCGATCTGTCTGGCCACCACGCAGGCGGCAGCCAAATACAACCTGCCCCACGTGGTGGACGTGGGCGTGGCCGACCAGATTGTCGAGCGCGGCCTCAAGAACACCTTCCGCTTCGGCCCGGGCTACCGCAAATGCGCCCAGGTGGCGGTGACCAATCTGCACGTGCTCAACACCGCGGCGGGCAAGCCGGCCCGGACCGTGATGATCATCCATGAAGATTCGTTGTTCGGCACCGGCACGGCCAACCTGCTGGCGCGCGAGCTGCCGGGCTATGGCTATGAGGTCAAGGAGGTGGTGAAGCACGCCAGCCCCACGCGCGACTTCAACAACATCGTGCTGCGCATGAAGGCCTTGAACCCCGACATCGTGATCCCCGCCAATTACTACAACGAATACGCGTTGCTGGTGCGCACCATGCAGCAGCAGAAGGTCGTGCCCAAGGCGATTTTCTCGGTGCTGGGCGGCGCCGCGTCAAGCTACAAGTTTGTCAAGGAATTTCCCGACGCGGCTGACGGCATCATCGACTGCAACCACTGGTTCAACCCGAAGGACAAGCGCTCGGCCGAGCTGCGCAAGCGTGTTGAGGCCCGCGACAAATTCTTCAGCTACGAAGTCTTCATGGCTTACACCGCCACGCGGCTTCTGGCCGATGCCATCGAACGGGCCAAATCGGCTGACCGCGCGGCCATCATCAACGCGCTGGAATCCAGCACATTTGCCGACCACATCATGCCGTACGGACCGACGCAGTTCGTCAACGGCCAGAACCAGGGCGCCCAGCCCCTGATGACCCAGGTGCGCAAGAACGACATCCGCGTGATCGTGCCGCGCGAATACCGCGAGATCGACCCCCTGTTCCCGCTCAAGGCCTGAGCCACAACCGTTCCGGCTGAACCTGTCGAAGCCTGTCCTGAGCAAGGACGAAGGGCCCTTCGGCAGGTTCAGGGCGAACGGTGATGGAGTTGCATGTTCGACCTCGCCATACTCTTCCCGTCCATCCTCAATGGCATCACGACCGGTGCGGTGTATGCGCTGATCGCGCTGGGGTTGACGCTGATTTACGGCGTGCTTCACATCATCAACTTTGCGCACGGCGCGGCGTTGATGGTGGCGCTGTACGCCGTGTACCTGCTGCGCCAGCATCTGGGGATTGACCCGTATCTGGCGCTGCCCATCGTGGTGCCGGGCATGTTCGTGCTGGGCTACGCCCTGCAGCGCCTGGTCATCAACCATGCCAGCCACGGCAAGGACGAGAACATCCTGCTGGTCACGCTGGGCCTGTCGATCGTGATGGAAAACCTGGCGCTGCTGTTCTTCAAGTCCGACACCCACACCATCGAGACGGCCTACACGCTGACCACCGTGCCCATCAGCATCGGCATCGCTTCGGCCATGATCGCGCTGCCCAAGCTGGTGGCGTTCGCGGGTGCGCTGGTGACGTCGGCGCTGTTGCTGCTGCTGGTCGGCAAGACCGATCTGGGGCGTGCCATCCGCGCCGTGGCGCGCGAGAAGCATGGGGCCCGCCTCATGGGCATCGACGTCGAGCATGTGTACGCCATGTGCTTTGGCATCGGGCTGGCCTGTCTGGGCGCGGCGGCCTGCTTTCTGCTGCCCGCGTATTACGTCAATCCGCAGGTCGGCAACGGCTTTGTGCTCGTGGCCTTCACCATCGTGGTGCTGGGCGGCATGGGCAGCTTTGTGGGTGCGCTCCTGGGCGGCTTGCTGATTGGCGTGGTCGAGTCGGTCGGCGGGCTGATCCTGGGCGAATCGCTGGGGCAGATCGGCATCTTCCTGATCTTCATCGCCGTGCTGCTGTTCCGCCCGCAAGGGCTGTTTGGAGCCCGGACATGAAGGGGGCGCTGGGGGCGATCGTGTTGTTTGCCGTGATCATGGCACTGGTCCCTGTGGTCACGGACTCCGGCGTGGTGCTGAACTTTGTGATGATGGCGCTGTATGCCACCCTGATCGCCCAGGCGTGGAACCTGCTGGGCGGTTTTGGCGGCCAGTTCTCTTTCGGGCATGCGCTTTTTTTCGGGACCGGTGCCTACGCGCAGGCCATCGCGCAACTGCAGGGCGGCTTCAACCCGTGGCTGGCGCTGCCGCTGGCGGTGCTGGCCAGTGCGGCGGTGGGGGTGTTTGTGGGGGCCTTGAGTTTTCGCTACGGGTTGAAGGGCTCCTACTTTGCGCTGGTCACGTTGGCGTTTGCCGAGGTGTTTCGCATCGTCGCGCTGTCGGTGCCCTTCACGGGCGCCGGGGTGGGGCTGATGGTGCCGCTCAAGGTGGGGGTTGCCAACATGCAGTTTGCGTCGCGCGCGGGCTACCTTTACCTGGTGCTGGCGCTGGTGGTGCTGGCCTTGCTGGTGACGTTGTGGTTTCGGCACTCGCGTTTTGGCGCCTGTCTGCAGGCGGTGCGCGACAACGAGGACGCGGCGCGCGCCATTGGCGTGAACCCTTTTCGCGTCAAGCTCGGTGCCATCGCGCTGTCGGGGGCGTTCATGGGTGCGGCCGGCGCGGTGTATGTGCAGGTGTTCCAGTACATCGACCCCGGCATTGCCTACGGCGCCCACACCTCGGTGGAGGCGCTCGTGGGGGCCATCGTCGGGGGCATGGGCACAGTCTGGGGGCCGGTGGTGGGGGCATTTGCATTGCACCTGCTGGCCGACCTCACGCGCAACCTGTTCGGTGAATTGCCGGGCATCAACATGGTGATCTACGGCGTGGTGCTGATCCTGATCGTGATGTTCGCCCCGCGTGGACTGACCGGGGTCGGGCATCGGGTGGGCGCGCTCTGGCGCGGGTTTCGTTCGCAGGATTCGGAGGCACGGCGTGGCGACTGAACCCCTGCTCGCGGTCCGGCATGTGTCCAAGACGTTTGGGGGCTTGCGCGCCGTCCAGGACGTGAGCCTGGACGTGCCTGCGGGCAGCCTGACGGCCCTGATCGGCCCCAACGGCGCGGGCAAGACCACGCTGTTTGCGCTGATGTCGGGGTTTCTCCGGCCCGACAGCGGCAGCGTGCATTTTGCGGGGCACGACATCACCGGGCGCGCGCCGGATGGGAATGCCCGCCTGGGCCTGACGCGCACGTTCCAGATCGTGCAGCCGTTTGCGGCGCAGACGGTGCGCGAGAACATCGCGGTGGGCGCCCATCTGCATGAAAGGCGCCGCGCCCACGCCCTGAAACTGGCCGAAGCCGTGGCCGCGCGCGTCGGGCTGACTTCGCAGCTCGACAAGCCCGCCGCCGAGCTGACCGTGGCCGGACGCAAGCGGCTGGAGCTGGCGCGCACCTTGGCCACGCAACCGCGCCTGCTGCTGCTGGACGAAGTGCTGGCGGGCCTCAACCCGCAGGAAATCACCGAGATGATTCCCGTGGTGCAGGGCATCGCAGCAGGCGGCGTGACGGTGCTGATGATCGAGCACGTGATGCAGGCGGTGATGCATCTGGCCCAACATGTGTGGGTGCTGGCGCAAGGGCAGCTGATCGCCGACGGCACGCCGGCCGAGGTCACCCGCAATGAGCGGGTGATCGAGGCCTATCTGGGGCACGGCACTGCGGCGCGGTTGCGTGCCCAGGCCGTGCCACGCGCGGAGACGTCGGCATGAAGCCGTTGCTGCAGATCCAGGGCTTGCGCGGCGGGTATGGTGCCGTGGAGGTGTTGCGCGGCGTGGACCTCACCGTGGGTGAGGGTGAAATCGTGGCGCTGGTGGGCAGCAACGGCGCGGGCAAATCGACGCTCAACAACACGGTCTGTGGCATCTACCCGGCGTGGGCCGGGCGGGTGATCTTTGACGGCGTGGACCTGAGCGGTGCGCACTGCCGTGAGGTGGTCCGGGCCGGACTGATCCAGGTGCCCGAAGGGCGCAAGATCTTCCCCAACCTGTCGGTGCTGGAGAACCTGGAGTTGGGGTCGTTCACGCGCGCCCGTGCCCACCGCAGCCACAACCTGGTGCGCGTTTACGATCTTTTCCCGCGTTTGAAAGAGCGCATCCGGCAACTGGCCGGCACCCTGAGTGGCGGCGAGCAGCAGATGCTGGCCATTGGACGCGGCTTGATGGCCGAGCCGCGCCTGCTGATTCTCGACGAGCCTTCGCTGGGCCTGTCGCCGCTGTTGGTGGAAGAGTTGTTTGCACTGATCGGGCAGTTGCATCGCGACGGACTGGCGGTGCTGCTGGTGGAGCAGAACGTGGCCCAGTCGCTCGAACTGGCGCAGCGCGCCTACGTGCTGGAAAACGGCAGCGTGCGTTTTGAAGGCCCGTCGGCCGACCTGCTGGCCAGCGACACGCTGCGGCGCGCCTACCTGGGGATGTGACATGCCAGACCTTCCGCACGCCCCCCTTGAAACGCAGCGTGGCACGGGCGCGCCCCAAAGTCTGGCGCAAAAGCTGGTGGCGCGGGCCGCCGGCCGCACCGAGGTGGCCGTGGGCGAGGTCGTGACCTGCAAGGTCGATCTGGCGATGTTCCACGATTCGTCCGGGCCCCGGCGTCTGGCCCCCATGCTGCAGGAGCTGGGCGCGCAGATCTGGGACAAGTCCAGGGTCGTTCTGGTGATGGACCACTATGTGCCTGAACGTGACGACGCTGCACGCAAGATCGTGCGCCTCGCGCGCGAATGGGCGCGCGAGCAGGCGCTGCCGCATGTGTACGACAGCCAGGGCATCTGCCACGTGGTAGTGCCACAGCACGGGCACATCCGCCCGGGCATGTTCTGCGTGGGGGGCGACTCGCATTCGCCCACCGGGGGCGCGTTTGGCGCCTACATGTTCGGCATCGGCAGCACCGAAATGCTGGGGGTGGTGGTGACGGGCGAGATCTGGCTGCGGGTGCCTCAGACTCTTGCCATGCATTGGTCCGGCCAGCTTGCACCGGGGGTTTGCGCCAAGGACATGATGCTGGCCATGATTGCGCGGTTCGGCATGAATGGCGCCAATTACCAGGCGGTGGAGTTCACCGGCGCAGCGGTTCGCGCCCTCCCGATGCAAGAACGCATGACCCTGTGCAACATGAGCGCCGAACTGGGCGCGCAGACCGGGCTGGTCGCGCCGGACGGGGTGACGAGCGCGTGGCTGGACGCCATTCGCCCTGGGTCGGTCGAAGGGCCCTTTGTCCTGGCTCGGGACAGGCTTCGACAGGCTCCGCCCGAACGGGAATCACTGGGCGCGCAGGTTCATCTTGCCTCCGACCCCGGCAGCTTTGACGTCCAGCATGATTTTGATGCGGCCACGCTCAGCCCGCAGCTGGCCGCGCCGCACAGCCCGGCGCATGGCGTGCCGATCGGCGAACACCGCGACACGCGCATCGACGTGGCCTACATCGGCGCCTGCACGGGGGCCAAGCTCGATGATCTGCGGTTTGCCGCCCGGGTGCTCAAAGGCCGTGCCGTCGCGCCGGGCGTCCAGCTGCTCGTCGCGCCCGCCAGCCTGCACGACCGTGCGCAGGCCGAAGCCGAAGGCACGATGCAGATCCTGACCGACGCGGGCGCCGCGGTGCTCCCCAGCGCCTGCGGCGTGTGCGCGGGGTATGGCAACAGCTTTGCCGACGGCCAGACCGTGATCTCCAGCACCGCGCGCAACTTCAAAGGCCGCATGGGGCCCGCCAGCACGCAGGTGTTTCTGGGCTCGGCCTACACGGTGGCGGCTTCGGCGGTGCGGGGCTGCATCACCGACCCACGGGAGTTGCTGGCATGACGGCGGCCCCCATCCTGCACCGGGTCTGGCATCTGGGTGACGACGTGGACACCGACGCCCTTGCGCCCGGCGCATGGATGCAACACGGTGTGGACGTGATTGCGCAGCATTGCCTTGAAAACCTCGTGCCGGATTTTGCGGCGCAGATGCGCCCCGGCGATGTGATCGTGGCCGGCCGCAACTTCGGCATTGGGTCGTCGCGCGAGCAGGCGGCCGCGGCGCTGGTGCACCTGGGCGTGGCGGCGGTGATGGCGCACAGCTATGGTGGCCTGTTCTTTCGCAATGCCTTCAATCTTGGCCTGGTGTTGCTGACCTGCCCCGAGGTGAACCGACTCAAGGGCCTGGGCGAGCTCCAGCTGGATCTGGCGGGCCCCTTCGTCGAATTGCCATCGGGCGAGCGCGTGGCATGCGACCCCATTCCTGATTTCCTGATGGACATGGCGCGGGCGGGTGGCCTGATGGCCAGCCTCAAGCTGCGCCTGTCCTCGCCAACCCCGTCACCCCCGACCCACCACCCCCCCGACTGGAGACCCCATGAGCCAAGCTGAGTTCGACCTCGTCATCAAGAACGTTCGCGTCGTGCGGCCGCACGGCAATGTGGTGCACGACAGCGACATCGCCATCAAGGACGGCAAATTTGCGCTGGTGGCGCCGGCCATTGACGTGACGCGCGCCAGGGCCGTGCACGACGGCCAGAACCAGCTGGCGTTTCCCGGCGTGGTCGATGCGCACATGCACAGCGGCATTTACTCGCCGCTGGCCGACGACGCGGTGACCGAGAGCAAGGCCGCGGCCATGGGCGGCGTCACGTCCAGCCTGAACTACTTCCGCACCGGCCAGTACTACATGAACAAGGGCGGGCCCTACAAGAAGTTTTATCCGGAGGTGCTCAAAACCTCGAAAGGGCGGTTTCATGTGGACTACGGCTTCCACCTGGCGCCGATGGACGGCACGCACATCAAGGAGATCCCGGACCTGATCGAGAAGCACGGCGTCTCCAGTTTCAAGATCTTCATGTTCTATGGCTCGCACGGGCTGCATGGCGCGTCGAACACGCAAAAAGACTTCCTCATGATTGGCGAGGAAGACCGCTACGACTACGCGCACTTCGAGTTCATCATGCGCGGCGTCCAGGCGGCGCGCGAGAAGTTTCCAGAGCGTGCGCGGCAGATTTCGCTGTCGCTGCACTGCGAGACGGCCGAGGTCATGACGGCCTACACCAAGCTGGTCGAAAAAGACAAATCGTTCCAGAAGCCGGGCATGGGCCTGGCCGCCTACAGCGCCTCTCGCCCGCAGCATTCCGAAGGCCTGGCCGTGTTCATTGCCAGCTACCTCGCCAACGAGACGGCGCTGCCCAACATCAACCTGTTGCACCTGTCGTCGCGCAAGGCGGTGCAGGCCGCGATGATGATGGCCGAGACCTTTCCGCACATCGATTTCAAGCGCGAGGTGACCATCGGCCACCTGATGCTCGACATCACGTCGAAAGCGGCCGAACTGGCCAAGGTCAACCCGCCGATCCGCCCGCGCGAGGACGTGGAGTTCTTGTGGGATGCGCTGCTGGCCGGCGAGCTCGACTGGGTGGTGAGCGACCACGCCTGCTGCCGGCATGAAATGAAGCTGCCCAAACAGTACGGCGGCAACTACCTGGGCAAGATCTGGATGGCCAAGAGCGGTTTTGGCGGCACCGAATACCTGCTGCCCGCGCTCGTGAGCGAAGGCACGCGCCGCGGCATGGGTTACAACCACATGGCGCGCGTGACCAGCTGGAATCCGGCGCAGCGCTACGGCCTCAACCGCAAGGGCGACATTGCCGTGGGCTTTGACGCCGACATCGCCCTCGTCAACCCCGCCAAGACCTGGACCATCCACGCCAAGGACTCGCCGTCCACCCAGGGCTACACGCCGTTCGAGGGGCTGGAACTGTCGGCCCGCGTCGAGGCGACCTATCTGCGCGGTGAAAAAATCTACGAAGGCGGCCAGGTGCTGGGCAAGCCGCGCGGGCAATACCTGTTCCGCCCGACCGCCTGACGCCCATGGCCACCTTGCCCCGCCTCGTCCACGGCACACCGGCGCCCGAAACGCCCAAGGTGCCCGTGGCCATTGTGGGCGCGGGGGCTTGCGGGCTGGTGACGGCCATCGCCTTGCGCGACGCCGGGGTGGCGTGCGTGCTGCTGGAGCGCGATGCGCAGCCCGCGGGCTCCACGGCGCTGTCTTCGGGCTTCATCCCGGCGCCCGGCACCGCAGCGCAGCGTGCCGCTGGCGTGCACGACAGCCCGGCCCTGTTGGCGCGCGACATCCAGGCCAAGGCCCACGGCACGGCGGCGCCGCATCTGGTGCAGGCCTATGCCACGCAGATCGGCCCGGCGCTGGACACGCTGCAGGCGCGCCACGGCTTGGTGTTCACGGTGCTCGACGGGTTTTTGTACCCCGGCCACAGTGTGCGGCGCATGCATGCCGTGCCCGAGAAAACCGGCGCGGCCCTGGTGGCGCAACTCGAACGCGCGGCCATGGCTGCGGGCGCCGACCTCCTGACCGAAGCCACCGTGCGCGAACTCTGGGTGGACGACCGCCAGCGCGTCACCGGTGTCGGTTTCGAGCGGCCCGATGGCCGTGTCGAGCACCTGCGGTGCGATGCGCTGGTGCTGGCGTGCAACGGTTTTGGCGGCAACGCGGCCATGGTGCGCGAACTGCTGCCCGAGATGCGGGACGCGCTGTTTGCCGGCCACACGGGCAACGACGGCAGCGCCATCGGCTGGGGTCGGGCGCTGGGGGCGCGGCTGGCCGATCTGGGTGGCTACCAGGGGCATGGCTCGTGGGCGGTACCGCAGGGCGCGCTGATCAGCTGGGCACTGATGATGGAAGGCGGCGTCCAGCTCAATGCCCACGGCGAGCGATTCCACGACGAAACCCAGGGCTATTCCGAGGCGGCGGTGCACGTGCTGGCGCAGCCCGGTGGCGTGGCCTGGAACGTGTTTGACGGGCCGATCCTTGCGCTGGCCCGCAGCTTCCCCGATTTTTGCCAGGCCGAAGCCGCCGGTGCCTTGCGGCGCTGCGAGGATGTGGCGGCGCTGGCGGCGCTCATCGGCTGCGATGTATCAAAAATAATAGCAAACTTTGACCAAATGACGGGGGCTCAAGCCCAAAAAACCTTGAAAAATGCAACGAATCGACTGTTTGGCCGTGCGTTGCGCGCGCCGTACTATGCCGTCAAGGTGACGGGCGCGCTGTTCCACACCCAGGGTGGGCTGGACATCGATGCGAACTGCCGGGTGCTGCGCGAGGACGGCACGCCCTTGCCCAACCTGCTGGCCGCCGGCGGCGCGGCGCGTGGCGTCTCGGGCAACGCGGTCTGGGGCTATCTTTCAGGCAACGGTCTTCTCAGCGCGGTGGCCGGGGGCGCGATCGCCGCGGCCACGGCGGCCCAACAGGTGAACCCATGAGCCCATTGCAACAACGCCTGACCCAACCCACCGCCTTGCTGGCGCCGGGCGTTTACGACGCGCTGAGCGCGCTGGTGGCCGAGCAGGCGGGGTTTGAGGCGCTGTACCTGTCGGGCGCGTCCATCGCCTACACACGGCTGGGCCGGTCCGACGTGGGTCTGACGACCTACACCGAGGTGGAAGACACGCTGGCCCGCATCACCGAGCGCGTGCGCACGCCCGTCATCGTCGACGCCGACACGGGCTTTGGCAACGCGCTCAACACCCAGCGCACGGTGCGCGGCTTCGAGCGCGCCGGCGCCGCCATGGTGCAGCTGGAAGACCAGGATTTCCCCAAGCGCTGCGGGCATCTGGACGGCAAGGCCGTGGTGCCGGTGGCGCAAATGTGCGGCAAGCTGCGTGCCGCGCTGGACGCGCGCCAGAACGCCGGCACGCTGATCCTGGCGCGCACCGATGCGGTGGCCGTGGAAGGGCTGGACGCCGCGCTCGATCGCGCCGAGCGCTACCTCGAGTGCGGCGTGGACGCGTTGTTCGTTGAGGCCTTGCGCACGCCCGCGCAGATGGATGCCGCCTGCCAGCGCCTGGCGCATCGCGTCCCGTTGCTGGCCAACATGGTCGAGGGCGGCAAAACCCCGGTGCAAAGCGCGGCCGAGCTGGGCCAGCGCGGCTTTCGCATCGTCATCTTCCCCGGTGGCACGGCGCGGGCGGTGGCGCACACGTTGCAGGGTTATTACGCCAGCCTGCGGCAGCACCAGACCACCACGCCCTGGGCCGACCGCATGCTCGACTTTGACGGCCTGAACGCCCTGATCGGCACGCCCGAACTGCTGGCTCGGGGCAAGCGCTACGAATGACGCGGGCATGGTCTGACGCGTAAGATGACACCCCGGCCGGAGTTCAACGGCTCTCAACTGCTTTCGACGGAGCTTCTTCCCATGTCAGATTCCCTGCAAACCATCGTGCTCGGCGGCGGCTGCTTCTGGTGTACCGAAGCGGTTTACGTGCAAGTGCGCGGTGTGGCCGACGTGGAGTCGGGCTACAGCAACGGCGAGACCCAGCACCCCACCTACGAAGAGGTGTGCAGCGGCCGCACCGGCCACAACGAGGTGGTGAAGCTGCAATACGACCCGGCCGTCATCACGCTACGCCAGCTGCTGGCGATCTTCTTCCTGGTGCACGACCCGACCACGCTCTACCAGCAGGGCAATGACATGGGCACGCAGTACCGCAGCGGCATCTACTACACCACGCCCGAGCAAAAGCAGGTGGCCGAAGCCATGATCGCCGAGTTCACGCGCGACAAGCTGTTCAAGCGGCCCATCGTGACCGAGGTGCTGGCGCTGGCCAACTACTGGCCGGCCGAGGACTATCACCAGGACTTCTTCGCGAAGAACCCCGACCAGGCCTACTGCATGGCCGTGGCGCAGCCCAAGGTGGACAAGCTGCGCCGGGTGTTCCAGGCGTTCGTCAAGGCTTGAGAAGGTGGCGCGCACCCTGCCACGCAGCCCCCATGATTGAAAGCAGCGGCCTGGCGTTCTGCTTTCCCGGCGGGCGCGAGATGGAATTCCCCGACCTCCAGCTCGCCCAGGGCGGCGTGCTGTTGCTGCGTGGCAATTCGGGCACGGGCAAATCCACCTGGCTCTCGCTCGTCGCGGGGCTGCGCGCGCCCACCCGCGGCACGCTGGGGGTGGCCGGGCAGGCGCTGGCCGCACTGTCGCCGGTGCAGCGCGATGCCTGGCGGGCACAGGCCGTGGGGTTTTTGCCGCAGCAGTTGCACCTGAGCAGCGCGCTCACGGTGGCGGGCAATCTGGCGCTGGCCTATTTTGCGGCGGGCCGGTCGGCAGACCGCACCGCCATTCATGCCGCACTCGAAGCCCTGGGCGTGGCCGAACTGGCCCAGCGGCGCCCGTCGCAGTTGTCGGGCGGGCAGGCGCAGCGGGTGGCGCTGGCCCGCGCGGTGCTGCTCGGGCCGCGCGTGATCCTGGCCGACGAGCCCACGGCCAGTCTGGACGACGAGGCCGCTGCCGCCGCGCTGGCCTTGCTGGCGCGCAGCGCCCACGCCTGCCACGCGAGCCTGGTGATCGCCACGCACGACGCCCGCGTGGCCGCCGCGCTGCCGCAGGCCCGGGTTTTGCAACTTGAGGCAAAAATAACGCCTTAGCCCCCGTCAAATGGCGATAGTTTGCTATGAATGTAATATCACTTTCGTTTCGCTACCTGTGGTCTCGGCCGCTGGCGGCGGCGCTCAACCTGCTGTTGATGACGCTGGGCGTGGCGTCCATCACCTTCGTGCTGCTGGTGAGCGACCAGATAGACCGCGCCTTTGAGCGCGATCTGGCGGGCATTGATCTGGTGGTGGGCGCCAAAGGCAGCCCGCTGCAGCTGATTCTGGCCGGGGTGTTCCACATCGACGTGCCGCCGGGCAACGTGCCGCTGGAAGAAGTGCAGGCGCTGGCCCAAAATCCGCAGGTGGCGCAGTTGATCCCGCTGAGCCTGGGCGACAGCTTCCGGGGCTTTCGCCTGGTGGGCACCACGCCCGACTACATCGGCCATTACGAGGCCACGCTGGCGCAGGGCGCGGCATGGTCGGCGCCGATGCAGGCGGTGGCGGGCGCGCAGGCGGCCCGGGCCACGGGGCTCCAGGTGGGCGACCGTTTTGTGGGTTCGCACGGGCTGGGCGGCGGGGGCCACGCGCACGGCGACCATCCCTACACCGTGCGCGGCGTGCTCGCGCCCTGCGCCTGCGTGCTCGACCGCCTGATCCTCACCGCCACCGAATCCGTCTGGCAGGTGCACGAGACGGCCACCGCCACCGACGACGAAGACCGCCAGGCGCTGCAGGCCGAGCGCGAGGTCACGCTGGCGCTGTTGCGCTACAAAAGCCCGCTGGCCGCCGTGACGCTGCCGCGCTTCGTGAACGCCAGCACCTCCATGCAGGCTGCCGCGCCCGCCGTGGAAATCACGCGCCTGCTGCGCATGGTGGGCGTGGGCACCGAGGTGCTGCGCGGTTTTGGCGCCGTCTTGCTGCTCACGGCGGCATTGAGCGTGTTCATTGCGCTGTGGAACGCCGTGCGCGAGCGCCAGGCCGATCTGGCGATGCTGCGCATGCTGGGGGCGCCCCCGCGCCGGCTGGGCGCGCTGCTGCTGTGCGAGGCGCTGTGGCTGGCGGTGCTGGCGTCGGCGCTGGGGCTGTTGGCCGGGCACCTCTTGACGGCTGGTGTAGGCTGGTTGCTGCAGGCCGAAAAGTCCCTGCCGGTGGAGGGCTGGGCCTGGGTGGCGGCCGAAGCCTGGATTCCCGTGGCCGCGCTGGCGGTGTCGGCGCTGGCGGCCCTGCTGCCGGCACTGGGCGCTTACCGGGTGGATGCGGCGAGCCTGCTGCACCGGTCGTGAACTGTTCGTCTTGAAGGAGTTTTTATGAAAAAAATGGCATTGGCCCTCGTCGTATCGTCATTGTTTGCTATGAATGCGGTAGCGCAACATACCAGCAAGGAGACGCAGGAAGACATCGCCCGCCATCGCGCCATGGCTGCCGCCCACGAAGCGGCCGCCAAATGCCTGGAGTCCGGCAAAAAAGAGGAGGTTTGCAACAAGGAATTGCAGGCCGCTTGCAAGGGCCTGGCCATTGGGAAATACTGTGGCATGAAACACGGGCATTGAGCACATGGGCGCCGCGCGCGGGCCACGGCCGGTTCACCCGGTGCGAACTTGTGCCAACGGAGTGATCAGGCCCGCAACCCCTTGATGGACGAAACCCCATGAAAAAGACTCTGCTCCCCATCGCTTTCGCAGGGCTGCTGCTGGCCGGTGTGGCAGCGCACGCGCAGCTCAGCTCGCCCGTGCCGGGTGTGCCGCCAGTGGCCGGCACGGGGGCGGGCGTGCACAGCCCCCTGAGCACGTTCGCGCCGCTGCAGGCGCGCAGCGACGTGGTGCCCTGGTCGGTGCTGACCGACCTCAAGACCAAAACCGAGAAGAACCGCATCCTGCCGGTGTTCACCTCAACCCAGCTCGCGCTGAACCAGAAAACGCAGCGGGTGCAGGGCTTCATGATGCCGCTGGACGCGGGCGAACGCCAAAAGCACTTCCTGCTGACCTCGGTGCCGCTCACCTGTGCCTTCTGCCTGCCTGGCGGCCCCGAAAGCATGGTCGAGATCCGCACCAAAACCCCGGTCAAATACACCCTGGAGCCGGTGGTGGTGGAGGGCACCTTCATCGTGCTCAACGACGACCCGTACGGCCTGTACTACCGCATGACCGATGCGCAGGGCGTGAAGTAAATGCAACGACGGCAGGGCGCGCGGGACCGCGGGGTGATCGGGCACGCGGTGGCCGGGTGGCTCGTGATCGCGTTGCTGGCCACGCAGGCGTTTGCGCTCATGCACGGCGTGGTGCATGGTGGGCATGGGTCGTTGCCCGGGCACGCCACCCACGCAAGCGACCACCCGGCGCGCCATGTGGGGCACGGCCACGCGGCAGGCGCATCGCGCGAGCCAGACCCCCCCGCCCAATCCGTCGTCGAGCGCCTGTTCGGCACGCATCACGACGATGTGGATTGCCGTTTGTATGACCAGCTCGGGCACGCCGACGCAGCACCGCTGCCCATGGCCCCGGCCTTGCCACTGTGCCTGCCGACAGTGGTGTTTGATTTTCTCTCGGGCGAGTTCGTCGCCCGACGGGCGGCGCTTTTTCAAGCGCGCGGCCCTCCCTGCGTTCGCTGAATCTCCTGATGGATGCCAGGCCCGGCCGACTCGGTCGTGCCGGGCCGTGCCTTTTTCAATTCAACGGACTTCTCATGAAACCCAACTCCCTTGGGGCAGCGGCATCGCTGTTCGCGCTCACTTCTTTTGGCAGCCCTGCGGCGATGGCGCAGAACGCGCCCACCCTGCAGGAAATCACGGTCACCGGCAATCCCTTGGGGGCCACCGAGATGATTGCACCCGCCACTGGCCTTGCGGGCACCAACCTGCTACTGCGCAGCCAATCCACGCTGGGCGAAACGCTCAATGGCCTGCCCGGCGTCAGCAGCACCTACTTCGGCCCCAACGCCAGCCGCCCGGTGATCCGCGGGCTGGACGGTGACCGAATCCGTGTGCTGCAAAACAGTGGGGCCAGCATTGATGCATCGGCCCTGAGCTTTGACCATGCCGTGCCCATGGACCCCATCAGCGTGGACCGCGTCGAGGTGCTGCGCGGGCCCGGGGCGCTGCTGTATGGCGGCAGTGCCGTGGGTGGCGTGGTCAATGTGCTGGACCACCGCATCCCGCGCGAAGCGCTGTTCGATGCCGCAGGCGGCGTTTCAGGGCGGGCCAACGCCTCGGCGGCCAGTGGCAACCGTGAAGGGGCGGCGGCCTTGTCGCTGGAAAGCGGCAACCAGCGCTTCGCCCTGCATGCCGACGTGTTCAGCCGCGATACCGGCGACGTTCGCGTGCCGCGGCTGCTGGCCTGCGAGCAAGGCGGTGGCATGACGCTGCGCCGCCGTATCTGCAACTCCGCCAGCGACACCCGCGGCGGTGCGCTGGGCGGGTCGGTGTTTTTCGACCACGGTTATCTCGGCGCTTCGGTGGCGCGTTTTGAAAGCGACTACGGAACGGTGGCCGAAGACGAGGTCACCATCGGCATGCGCTCCACACGCTATGCGCTGGAAGGCGAGAAACGAAACCTTGGGGGCCTCATCACCGCCGTCAAGGGCCAGTTCAGCCATACCAACTACCGGCATACCGAGTTCGAGGCCGGTGCGCCGGGCACCCTGTTTGCCAACCAGGGCAACGACTACCGTTTCGAAGCGCGCCATCGCCAGTGGGGGGCGCTGGAGGGTGTGTGGGGTTTGCAGGGCGAAACCACCCGTTTTTCAGCCGACGGGGCGGAGGCCTTCGCGCCGTTCAGCCGCACCCGCCAGGACGCGCTGTTTGCCTATGAAGAACTGGGCACCCGTTGGGGCAAACTGAGTTTTGGTGCGCGTGTGGAATCGGTGCGGGTGAAGTCGCTGGGCAACCCCGACCCGACCGTGACCCGTTTCACCCCAGGCGAGCGTGACTTCACGCCCGCCAGCTACTCGATGGGTTCGCTGGTCAATCTTGCACCCACGTGGCAGCTCACGGGGAATCTCGCAGTGACTCAGCGCGCCCCCAAAGACTACGAACTGTTCGCCAACGGGTTGCACATTGCAACCGCCGCGTTCGAGACGGGCGACGCCAACCTGAAAAAGGAGCGATCCGCCAGCCTGGACATCGGCGCCGCCTGGAAGTCAGGGCCGCACAAATTGACGGTCAATGCCTACGCGAGCCGTTTCCGCAACTACATTGCCCTGACCCGTACCGCCAACAGTTTTGGCGCCGACGGAGAACCCAACCCCGTGGATGCCGATGCCGATGGGGTGGCCGATGGCAGTGGAGAAGACATCTTTGCGGAATTTGCCTATCGCGGCGTGCGTGCCCGCTTTGCCGGCCTGGAAGCCAGCGGTGTGGTGCGCCTGCAGGGGCCGGGCGGCTGGCAGGCGTCTGCCGGGTACAGCCTGGATTGGGAATGGCGCGCAGACGTTGTGCGCGCCACCAACCGCGATACCGGCGAACCGCTTCCCCGTATCGCGCCGCTGCGGCTCGGCGCCACCCTGGTGTGGACGCAGGGGCCGTGGAGCGTGCGCGGTGGTGTGGACTATGCCGCGGCACAGAATCGCGTGCCCAGTGGCGACCGGGCCACGGGGGACCATGCCCTGTTCAACCTCGCCGCGACCTGGCGCATGCAGGCGGGCGTGCGCGACGCGACGTTGCTGTGGTTCGCCAAGCTGGACAACCTGACCAACCAACTGGCCTACAGCGCCACCTCCATCCTGACAAGCACCGCGTTTCCCAAGGCGCCGTTGCCAGGGCGAAGCCTGAAGGTGGGCGTGCAGGCCAACTTTTAAAGCATTCCACACCGCGATGGGCGCATGGGTGCGGGTCGTTCCTGACGAAGCGGGGGGGGCACGTCCCGCGGTCATTTCCCGCTTACTGGAGCCGACCCGTGATCACCACCGTTCGGGGGAAATCGCCGGTGGCCACCGGCGCGCCTGTTGGGGTGAGTGCGCCGGTGCTGGCATCCAGTGCGTGGGTGGACAGACTGGCGGTGGCCACGTTGGCCACGTAGGCAAACCGCCCCGACGGGTCTATCGCGATCGACAGCGGGGAACTTCCTGCGGCAAATGGCGAACCCGCCAAAGCCGCGAGCGAACCAGTTTCACTGTCGATACGGTACGCGGAAATGCTGTCTGATGCGAGATTGGCCACGTACAGAAACTGCCCCGATGGGGCGACAGCCAGATGAAACGGCACGTCGCCTGTCGCCGCGGGCGGACCGGCCAACGGGAGCAATGCGCCGGTGCTCTGGATGCGGTAGGCCAGGACCTGGTTGGCGTTCTGGGCAATGCAATAGGCGAACCGGCCTGATGGCGCCACGGCGATGGAGAACGGGCCATTCCCGCACGCCACCGTAGCGCCGGGCGCCGCAATGAGTGCGCCGGTCGCCGGGTGGATGCTGAATGCCGAGATATCACCGGACCCTTGGTTGGCCGTGTACACGAACCGACCCGTGGGATCGATCGTCAGGGCCACGGGATTGGTGCCAGAGGCATAAGGCGAACCGGTGACCGTGGTTAATTCGCCGGTGTGGGGGTCAATGACAAAAGCCCAGATCAGGCTCGTTGAAAAGTTGGCCACATAGACAAACCGGCCAGACGGATCGGTAACCACCGAATAGGCGCCGCCGCCAACCGGGTAGGGTGAGCCCGCCACAGACGCGAGCGCGCCGGTGGTGGTGTTGACCGTGTAAGCCGACACGTCGCCAGAGATGAAGTTCGCCGCGTAGGCAAAGCGGCCCGAGGGGTCCACCGCCACTGAAAAGGGTTCGGTTCCGGCGGCGAACGGTGCGCCCGCCACGCTGGCAAGAGTGCCGCTGTCCGCGTCGATCCGGTACGCCGAGATAGTGTGGCTGTTGCGGTTGGCGACGTAGGCGAAGCGTGCAACATGCGCAACGGCGGCACTGCCGCCAATGCCAAAAACCAGCGCGTCTGCGGCACCACGCGTGGCGATGGTGTCCATTGCGGTCAACGCGCCATCGGCAGCATCGATGCGGTAGGACCGGACTTCCTGGGTTTGCGGATTGCCTGCAAACAAAAGCGAAGCAGACGGATCGATGGTCACGGAGACCGGGCCGCCACCCGCCGCAAAAGGGGAGCCTGGCAACGGCGTC
This sequence comes from Betaproteobacteria bacterium HGW-Betaproteobacteria-3, assembly GCA_002842205.1. GTDB lineage: Bacteria > Pseudomonadota > Gammaproteobacteria > Burkholderiales > Burkholderiaceae_C > PHCI01. The sequence goes on from PHCI01000002.1 coordinate 23,512, forward strand.
AATGCGCCGGTGGCCGCCTGAACCCGGTACGCCGAAATGCTGTCTGCGCCCTGGTTCGCGACATAGACGAACTCCCCGGCAGGGCTGACGGCCACCGACCGCGGTGCTGTACCCGCCGCAAATGGTGAACCCGGCACGCCGTGAAGCGCACCGGTTGCCGCATCAATGAAGTAGGCCGAAATGTCGCCCGACGTCTGGTTGGCCACGTAGACAAATTGTCGTGATGGATCGACGGCGATCGACACGGGGCCGTTGTGGGTGGCAAACGACGAGCCCGGCACCGTGAGCAGGGCGCCGGTGTTGGCGTCCACGCGGTAGGCCGAAAGGCTGTCAGAGCCCTGGTTGGCGGCATAGACGTAATTGCCGACGGGATCGACGGCGAGTGCGACCGGACGGGTCGCCGTGGCAAAAGGTGCGCCGGGGACGGGCGTCAGCGCGCCCGAGGCAGGCTGGATGCGGAACGCGGAGATGGAGTCCGAATTTGCGTTGGCGACGTAAATGAACTGACCCGTGGGTTCGACGACGGCGGCCACGGGCGCAAGCCCGGTGGCAACGGGCGAACCGGGCACCGGTGTGAGCGCACCGCTTGCGCTGTCCGTGGCGTAAACCGAAACGGCATCGGTATCGCGATGCACCACGAACATGAAGCGGCCCAGGGGGTCCTTCACCAGCGATGACGGGGCGCTGGCCGCCAGGGTGTAGCCACCTTGCTGCAATTGGCCCGTGACCGCGTTCACGGCGTAGACCGAGATCGTGTTGTCATCGTGGTGGGCCGAGTAGGCAAAGCGCGGCATGCTCAACGGTGCGATGGAAATGGGCGTGGGCGTGGGCGGCTCGCCCGCAACCGGCGGGGCACTGGCATACTCGCCTGAGCCACTGCACGAAGCGAGCGCACCCAAAACCACCGACATCAGGATGACTTTCAATTTCTGCATGGCGCGCACAGCCGCTCCTTTCAGGTTTTCAGGTGGGCGGGGGCGCCGCCACGGTTGCTCAAGGGTGGCCAGGCTCGATACACCCACCGTCTGCACCGGATGATGAGGCCGACAAGGGGGCGTCAAGGCGTGGAAAAGAGCGCTAAAGTTTGTTCAAACTTTTGTATTGATGTCTGGCGAGTGCGTTGGGTGGCGAATGCCGACACGCCCACGGAGGGTCGGCGTTGCAGGGCCTTCATGGCTGACTTTTCCGATTGAACCCGAATGGACCACCCCGTCTTCTCCGCGCTGATCCCCGTCGTCCTGCTGATCGTCACCGGTTTCGTCGCTGGAAAGCGGCGCTGGATTCGCGCGGAGGCGGTGCGCGATCTGTCCAACCTGGTGTTTCTGGTGCTGATCCAGGCGCTGCTGTTTCGCACCATGAGCACGGTGCACATCGAGCGGCTCGATTTCAAGCCTGTGGCGTTGTATTTTGCGGTGGCCGGTGCGCTGTTCGGCGGGCTGGTGCTGCTGCGCGGCACCACCAGCCGCGCCGCCGTCGAGGCGCTGGCGGCCATCTTCAGCAACACGGTGATGATTGGCGTGCCGCTGGTGAGCCTGGCCTATGGCGAAGCGGGGCTGGTGCTGCTGTTCACGCTGATTTCGCTGCACGCGCTGATCCTGCTCACGCTGGCCACGGTCGTGCTGGAACTGCTGACCGCACGTGAGGCGGCGCAGCGCGCCGACAGCGACGTGCCGCACCTGTGGGCCACGGTGGGCCTGGCCGTGCGCAACGCCATCATTCACCCCGTGCCGCTGCCCATCATCGCAGGGCTGCTGTTCGCGCAAACCGGCCTCACGCTGCCCGCGGTGGTGGACCGGCCACTGCAACTGCTGGGTGCGGCGTTTGGCCCCGTGGCGCTGGTGCTGGTGGGCGTGACACTGGCGCAGTCGGCGATCGGGCGGCACCTGCGGGGCGCGCTGGCCATCTCGGGCGTCAAGATGCTGCTGCACCCGCTGCTGATGGCCGGCGCGGGCCTGCTGTTCGGGCTGCGCGGGCTGCCGCTGTCGGTGATGGTGCTGGCCGCGGCGCTGCCGATTGGCGCCAACGTGTTCCTGTTTTCGCAGCGCTACCAGGTGGCGCAGGGTTTGATCACGGCCAGTGTGGCGGCCTCCACGCTGCTGGGGCTGGGCAGTCTGTCGGTGGTGATGTGGCTGCTGGCGGCCTTCGTGCCACAGCATTGAAAAGCCGTGCACTGCCAAGGCGGGCCGCTTCGCGCGGGGGCCTCACTGCGGTTTGTTGCGCGGTGGCGTTGCGGGCAATGCGGCCGCAGGCACGGGCCTGATCCAGCGTTGGCTGGCCGCGATGAGGCCGACCAGGGCCAGGCCGAACAGGTCGCTTGTCCAGCCCGGTTTGATCAACACCAGGGCAGCGGCGATCAGCAAGAGGCGCTCCCACCAGCGGGCAGGCCCGAAAAAGAAGTGTTCATGCAGGCCCCCGGCCAGGCACACCACGCCGAGGGTGGCCGTGGTGGCGGCCAGCAACACGGTGGCGGCGTCGCCCATCAGCAAAAGCGAGGGCGAGAAGACGAACATGAACGGGATGATGTAGCCCGTCAGGCCCAGCTTGACGGCGGCCCAGCTGGTGTCCAGCAGCGTTCCGCGCGAGATGCCGTTGGCGGCATACACCGCCATCGCCACCGGCGGCGTGATGGCCGACAGCACCGCAAAGTACAGCACGAACAGATGCGCGGCTTCCACCCGGACGCCCAGCTTGACCAGCGCCGGCACCAGCAGTGCCACCTGTACGATGTAGGCGGGCGTGGTCGGCAGGCCCATGCCCAGCAGAATTCCGGCCAGCATGGTCAGCAGCAGCGCGAGGATGAGGGAGTTCTGCGACAGTGCGAGCACCACGCCGGTAAAGCTCAGACCCAGGCCGGTCAGTGTGATGGTGCCGATGACGATGCCGGCACTGGCGCAGGCCAGCGCCACCACCAGCGTGTTGCGCGCACCGGCTTCCAGCGCCTCGACAATGGTGGGCCAATTGAAGGTCCGTCGCGTGCTGGCCCGCAGCCAGGTGGTCGGGATCACCGAGCCAATGCCGCACAACGCAGAAAACGCCGCGCTGCGGCCCGCCAGCAACACCACCACAATCACGATCAGCGGCAGGAACAGATGGCCGCGTTCGAGCAGGACTTCCTTGAGGCGGGGGATGTCGGCCCTGGGCAGCCCCACCAGGCCAATGCGCTTGGCCTCGAAATGCACCGCCATGAACACGGCCACGTAGTAAAGCACCGCCGGCAACAACGCAAAACCCGCCACGGTAAGGTAGGAGACACCCAGAAACTCGGCCATCACGAAAGCAGCGGCTCCCATGATGGGCGGCATGAGCTGCCCGCCGGTGGACGCCACGGCCTCGACGGCACCTGCAAACGCCGGCCGGTAGCCGGTGCGCTTCATCAGCGGAATGGTGAAGGTGCCGGTGGTCATCACGTTGGCCACGGCGCTGCCCGACACGGTGCCGAACAGGCTGCTGGTGATCACCGCCACCTTGGCTGGCCCGCCCGAGGTGTGGCCGGCCAGCGCCAGTGCAAAGTCCATGAACAGCTTGCCTGCACCGCTGCGCTCCACGAACGAGCCGAACAGGATGAACAGCATCACGTAAGTGGCCGACACATAGATCGGGATGCCGAAGATGCCTTCGGTGGTGAGGTACAGCTGGTCGAGCATCACGCCCGGCGTCTGATGACCCAGCGTCAGCCCATAGGTCAGAAAGGCCAGCGCCGTGATGGGCAGTGCCCAGCCGGTGGCGCGGCGCGTGGCTTCGATGATGAGGACGATCAACGCGCCGCCAAACACATAGTCGGCCACGCGTGGGTCGTCAATGTAGTAGATGCGGTTCTGGATGTAGCTCAGGTTTGCGCTGGGGTAGAGCGCGGCTGCGCCAGCGGCCAGCACCAGCAGGATGTCGAACCCGCTGACGCGTTCGGCGCGACCATTGCGCCCGGGCATGATCAGATACGCCAGCACCAAGGCAAACGCCAGGTGCGAGCCGCGCATGACGTAGGCGTCCGGTGGCCCCACGAACGCCACGTAAAGGTGAAACACCGACATCACCACTGCCACCGCGGTGATGATGCGACGCGAGGCGGCGACAGGAAGGGACGGCATGCATGCACTCCGGCGCCCGCAGGCGCAGCGTGGAGGGTGTCACACGGGCCGCAACCCGCGTGACGTTGACCCGGAAGAGGGCCGCGTCAGAGTACGCCGGCTTCCTTGTAAAAGCGGATCGCACCCTTGTGCAGCGGCACGCCGATGTCTTCGGCCATCATCTTGGGCGTGGTGGCGGCCATGGCCTTGGTGATTGCTGCCAGATCGGCCTTGTTGTCCACCATGCCCTTGAGCACCTTGTAGACCACGTTTTCATCCAGGTCGCAGCGCGCAATCACGTGCGTGGCGTAGCCGATGGTCTGCACGTCGCTGGTCTGTTTGGGGTAGCTGCCTGCCGGAATCACGAGCTTGGTGTAGCCGGGGTTGAGCTTGCGCATGGCCTGGAACTTGTCGTCCGGAATGCTGACCAGCTGGATGTCGCGTGCCGAGGCGAGGTCCATGATGGCCGAAGCCGGCACCGTGGTGCCCAGAGTGAAGGCCTGGGCGTTGTTGTCCTTCATGAGCGACACCGCGTCGGTATAGGACACGTAGCTCACGCGCGACATGTCCTCGTATTTGAGGCCATACACCTGCAGTGACTGCTGGCTGATGAACTCGGCCGTGTTGCCCTTGGGCTGGACGGCCAGCGCCTTGCCCTTGAGGTCGCCAAGCGACTTGATGTTGGCGTCGGCATTGGCCACCACCTGGTAATACTGCGGGTACAGCGTGGCAACGTTGCACACGTTCTTGGTGGGCGTGTCAAACGGCGCGCGTCCGGCGACCCCATCGACCGTGGAGATCGAGTTGCCAAAACCGAAATCGGCCTTGCCGCCGTCCACCCCCTTGACATTGGCGATGCCGGCCCCCGGCAACACCTGGATCTTCACGCCGGCTTTGTCCGCGATATTGGCGATGGCGCCGCCCAGTGGGTACCACGAGCCGCCCTGCGGACCGGTCATGAGCTTGATCTGCTGCGCCTGCACACCCGCGGCGCAGCAGAAAAGCGCACCGACAAGAATCGGGGTGCGCTGGTTGAACAGGGTTCGGGATGTCTTCATGTTGAGGCTCCTGGTTGTCGTTGTTTCCGCGGGGACGGGTTGGGCACGGATCACGACGCCCTGGAAGGCGACCGACCGGACCTGCGAACAGGCTCGAACTTAACGCGTTTTGCCCACCCTGCACAACCGGGCGCGACCCTATCGCCGTGGACCGACGTCGAGGCGCCGGTCGATCACGCTGCGCTGCAGCATCAGGGCGCCAGCCGCTCCCTGACCCAGGATGCGCCGTCCAGCCGGTAGCGCAGCCGGTCGTGCAGGCGGCTTTTGCGCCCTTGCCAGAACTGCCATCGGTCGGGCTGCAGGCGGTAGCCGCCCCAGTGCGGTGGGCGCGGCGGGTTCAACAGGAATTTCGCGCCGTATTTGGCCGCCGCAGCCACCAGCACACCGCGCCCCGAAATCACCTTGCTTTGCGGGCTGGCCCAGGCGCCGATGCGCGAGTCCAGCGGGCGGCTGTGAAAATAGGCGTCGCTTTCGGCGTCACTGACTTTTTCGACCCGGCCTTCAATGCGCACCACGCGCTCCAGCTCGACCCAGTGAAACTGCAGCGCTGCAAACGGGTTGCCCGCCAGTTCCTGGCCTTTATGGCTTTCGTAATTGGTGAACCAGACGATGCCGCGTGCGTCGTAGCCCTTGATCAGCACCACGCGGGTGCTGGGGCGCAAGTCGCCGCCCACGGTGGCCAGCGTCATGGCGTTGGGTTCGGGCACCTGCGAGGCGATGGCTTCCTGCAACCATTGGGCAAACTGCTGCAATGGATCGGCGTGCGAGGCGTGTTCGTCGAGTTCGGCCCGTTCGTAACTCTTGCGCAGCTGGGAAAGGTCGGTCATGCTGGCAAGTATAGGCAGCGGCGGGGTCGTGGCCGTGGAATGAATTCTGGAGCGTGCACATGCGGCAACCCGTGATTCTGGTGCTGGCGTCGGGGCGAGGCGAGCGGTTTCGCGCCTCGGGGGGCGGCACGCACAAGCTGCAGGCCCGGTTGGGCGACCGTACCGTGCTGGAGCACACGCTCGACGCTGCGCGGGCCAGTGGCCTGCCCTGGCACCTGGAGGACGCCGGCCACCCGGGCATGGGCGACTCCATCGCCGCGGCCGTGCGGGCCACCCACAACCTGGCGGGCTGGCTGATTTTGCCGGCCGACCTGCCCCTGGTGCGGCCCGAAACGCTGCAGGCCGTGGCCCGGGCACTGGGGCAGAGTGATGTGGTGGTGCCGGTGTACCGCGGCCAGCGTGGCCACCCGGTAGGGTTTTCGGCCCGCTGCGGTGCCGAGTTGCGCCAGCTGGGTGGCGCGACGGGGGCGGCTTCGGTGGTGCGGGCGCATGGCGCGCTGGAGTTGCCGCTGGACGACATGGGCATCGTGACCGACATCGATACGGTGGACGACCTGCGTCGCGCCGAGGCGCTGCTCAAGGCCGCACCGGGCTGAACGTGTGGCACTGAACCTGCGGCGCTGCGCCCGGGGTGGGTGCGGCGCTCAGCCTGCGTGGTTCAGCAGACGGCGCAGTGCGCGGTCTTCGATGCCATGCCCGCGCAGCGCGTCCAGCGTCTGCCGCGCGTAATCCAGCGTGGTGCCGTAGCGGCCGCTGGAGCGCTGGAAGATTTCGCGGTAGTGGTGGGCGGCCAGTTCGCCGGTGTAATTCGGGCTGCGGCGCGACAGCGTGAAAGCCAGTGCCTTGACCGGCCCCGCGGGGGTGGCGCAGTCGAGCCAGCGCGGGTCATAGACGCCGGTGACCATTTCTCGTGCCCACAGCCGCTCCAGCATCTCGTGGCCCTGTGTTTGGGGGATGCGATAGGCCACGCCGTGGCAACTGCCGCCCGAGAGCAACGCAAACACCAGGCCCGGCGCTTCGGGCGTGCCACGGTTGACGCGGCTCCACATCTTCAGGGCGCGATGCCAGCCATGCACCCGGGCGGTTTGCTTCTCGGCGAAATCAAAGTCCGGGCGCCAGATCAGCGACGCATAGCCAAACACCCACAGGTCGCCCTGCCCGCCCCAGGCCTGGCGCACTTGCGCCAGCATGGGTGCGGGGTCGCGCAGGGCGGGGGGCAGGGGGCTCATGTCCCTCACTTTACAATCCTTCCCATCTTTTCAAGGGAGTCGCAAACATGTTTTCGCAAGATGATGACAGCCAGGGCATTGCACTGGGCGTGGTGTTCGGGGTGATCGCCCTGGTGATTGGCCTGGTGATCGGGGTGACGGTGTACCAGACCGGCCGGGTCAACGCGGCCTCGGCCGTGGCCGCCGCCCCTGCGCCCGCCGCGGCGGCGGCCATTGCGGACGGCGCCAGCGTCACGGTGGAAAACGGTGTCGTCAAGTTTTACTTTGCCACCGGCAAGGCCGACCTGGCCGCGGGCGCCAACGAGGCCTTGGCCGACGTGGTCCAGGCGGTGGCGGCCGGGAAAAAGGCCGTGATCAGCGGGTTTCATGACGCCACCGGCGGTGCAGCCCAGAACGCGGAGCTGGCCAAACAGCGCGCGCTGGCGGTGCGTGGGGCGCTGCAGGCCCTGGGCGTGGGGGAGGGCAGCGTGGAGCTGCGCAAGCCTGAAGCACTGCAAGGCACGGGCAGCAACGCCGAGGCCCGTCGGGTGGAGGTGGTGGTGCAGTAAAGCCCCCGCCGTACGGGCCATGTCGGGCCCAACGCCAAAAAAGCCCGGTTTACCGGGCTTTTTTGCGTCTTCGGAAGCGTTGTGCACCGATATCGTGCATTACGTTGCAATTCGGGCAAGGGGAAAAGCTCAGGCTTTGACCCGTCATGCCGATGACGACGGCAACCCAACAACAATACGAAAGATTGCATGAACACCATCAGCATCCGGATTCGACTGATCGTCCTGACCGCCCTGGGCGGCCTGCTTTGCGGCCTCGTGGGGCTGGCGGGCTATAGTGGCCTGAGCGACGCCCGCAGCAACAGCGACTTGCTGGAGGACAGCGCCGCAGCGGTGCGTGCCAGCATGAACGCCGACATGAAGCACGATGCCACGCGCGCCGAGATCATGCGCGCCGCCCTGGCCGCCAGCACCAATGATGTGGCACAAATGGCCGAAGTCCAAAACGCCGTGACCGGGAACGTCAAGGCACTGATCGACAGTCTCGATACGGCGGTGGCCAAGGCCCCCACCCCGGCATCGCGCGCCGCCATGCAGGCCGCACTGCCTGTGGCCCAGCGCTACCGTGATGCGGCGATGACAGCGGCCGCCTCGATCCAGAAGAATCCGCAGGGCGCCAGCCAGGTGCTGACCGAATTCGACAAGGCTTTTCATGACCTGGAGGCGGCGCTTGAAAAGACGGGCGACGCCATGGAGCAGGCCGCAGGCCAGGTGGCGCAGGCCACCCACGATGCCAGCGACCGGTCGCTGCGCTGGATGATGGGCACGGCGGTGGTGGGCGTGGTCGCGTTGCTGCTGCTGTCGGCCGTGGTGATTCGCTCCATCGTGCATCCGCTGCACGGCCTGAGTGAGTCGGTTCGCCAGCTCAACCGCGACGATGGCGATCTTTCGCGTCGCCTGTCCACCGATTCGGTGGTGGAGTTTTCCAGTGTGGCGCGCCAGTTCAACGCGTTCCTGGACAAGGTCGTCGGCATTGTGGGCAATGTGCAGGCGTCGGCACACGACATTTCCACGGCCAGCGCCGAAATTGCCGCTGGCAACCAGGAGTTGAGCAAACGGACCGAAGAAACCGCCTCCAACCTGCAGCAGGCGGCCTCCAGCGTGGAGCAAATCACCGCCACGGTGCACCAGAGCGCCGAGGCCGCGCGCCAGGCCAATGAACTGGCCGCCAGCGCCAGTGCCGTGGCCACGCGCGGCGGCGCGGCGGTGTCGCGGGTGGTCAGCACCATGGACGAGATCAACGCGGCCTCGCGCCGCATTGGCGACATCATTGGCGTGATCGACGGCATTGCGTTCCAGACCAACATCCTGGCGCTCAACGCCGCCGTGGAGGCAGCACGGGCGGGCGAGCAGGGCCGTGGCTTTGCGGTGGTGGCATCCGAGGTGCGCACACTGGCGCAACGCAGCGCGGCGGCCGCGCACGAGATCAAGGAACTGATTGGCACCAGCGTCGAAAAGGTCGAGGCGGGCGGCCAGTATGTGAAGGATGCCGGCGCCACCATGAGCGAGATCGTGGCCAGCGTGAACCGCGTGAGCACGATGATTGCCGAGATCACCAACGCCGCCGTCGAGCAAAGCGCGGGCATTGCACTGGTCAACGAAACCGTGAACAACCTGGACCGCACCACCCAGCACAACGCCGCGCTGGTCGAGCAGACGGCGGCCGCAGCAGGGCAGATGGCGCAGCAGGCCCGGATGCTGGACGAATCGGTCGGCGTGTTCCGCACCGTCACGGCCTGAAGGGTTCTGCAACGACGGGGAGTCGGGTTGGCGCGCAGGCCCCGCGCTGGCCCTGCGCAGGTAACTGCCCTGGCGCTGCGGGTTTGGGCGAGCGCGTACCATTGCACAGGTATGCCGGTGACGGTTCACCCGAGGCCTGAATGAAACTCCACCCCCAAGTGCATGCGGTGACCGAGCGCATCCGCACCCGCAGTCGAACCCCCCGCAACGAATACCTGCAACGCCTGGACGCCGCCGCCGCGCGGGGCCGCGGCGCCGACCGCATGGGCTGCGCCAACGTGGCCCACGCCTTTGCCGCGCTGCCCGCCCACGACAAGTTCAGGGTGGTGGCCGAAAAGGCCCCCAACATCGGCATCGTCAACGCCTACAACGACATGCTGTCGGCCCACGCGCCGCTGCAGCATTACCCCGACCTCATCAAGGCCGAGGTGCGGCGGCATGGCGCCACGGCGCAGGTGGCTGGTGGGGTGCCGGCCATGTGTGACGGCGTCACGCAGGGCACACCCGCGATGGAGCTCAGCCTGTTCAGCCGCGACGTGATCGCCATGGCCACGGCCGTGGCACTGAGCCACGACATGTTTGATGGTGCGCTGATGCTGGGGGTGTGCGACAAGATCGTGCCCGGCCTGCTGATTGGCGCACTGCAGTTTGGCCACTTGCCCACGGTGTTCGTGCCGGCCGGGCCCATGACGTCGGGCCTGTCCAACAACGAAAAGGCCAAGGTGCGCGAGAAAGCCGCGCAAGGGCTGGTGGGCCGCGCCGAACTGCTGGCCGCCGAGTCGGCCGCTTACCACGGCCCCGGCACCTGCACCTTTTACGGCACCGCCAACAGCAACCAGATGCTGCTTGAAGCCATGGGCCTGCATGTGCCGGGCACGGCGTTCGTCAACCCCGGCGAAGACCTGCGCGCCGAGCTCACGCGCGAGGCCGTACGCACCGTGCTGGGCAAGGCCACACTGGGCGGCGGCGGGTCGCCTGCGGGCGCGGGAGCGCCGTGCCCGCCCATTGGCCGCATCGTGGACGAGCGCGCCATCGTCAACGCCATGGTGGCACTGCTGGCCACGGGCGGCTCCACCAATCACCTGATCCACTGGGTGGCCGTGGCCCGCGCAGCCGGCCTGGTGATCGACTGGGACGACTTTGCCGCCCTGTCGGAAGTCGTGCCGCTGCTGACCCGCGTCTACCCCAATGGCAGCGCCGACGTGAACCAGTTCCAGGCCGCGGGCGGCCCCGGTTACGTGATTCGCGAACTGCTGGACGCCGGCCTCATGCACGCGGACGTGCTGACCGTGCGCCCGGCCGGGCTGCGCGACTACACCCGGATCCCGTCTCTGTCCGTTCGGCCAGAGCTTGTCGAAGGCCTGGCGACCCCTTCGACCCCTTCGACCCCTTCGACGCAGTTCGAGACCGGTGGCGCCGTGCGAACGGAAGCCCTGACATGGCATGACGCCGGGGCATCGAAAGACGACAGCGTGGTGCGCCCCTCGTCCGCGCCGTTCAGCGCCACGGGTGGTCTGAAGCTGCTGCAGGGCAACCTGGGCCGCAGCGTCATCAAGACCTCGGCTGTGCCCGACGATCGCCACGTGATCGAGGCCCCGGCCCGGGTGTTTGATTCACAGGAGGCGCTGCACGCCGCGTTCAAGGCCGGTGAACTTGACCGCGACGTGGTCTGCGTGGTGCGCTGGCAGGGCCCGCAAGCCAATGGCATGCCCGAGTTGCACAAGCTCACGCCGCCGCTGGCCGTGCTGCAGGGTCAGGGCCACCGGGTGGCGCTGGTGACCGACGGCCGCATGAGCGGCGCATCGGGCAAGGTGCCGGCCGCCATCCATGTATCGCCCGAAGCCGCCGTGGGCGGCCCGCTGGCCAGGGTGCGCGATGGCGACCGGATCCGCGTGGACGCCGACGCCGGCGTGCTGCAGGTGCAGGTGCCTGATGCCGAATGGGCCGCGCGTGCGGCCGACGCCATGCCGCCCGCGCTGGCCGCTGCCAACGCCGTGGGCAGTGGCCGCGACCTGTTTGCCGCGATGCGCCGTCACGCCGTTACCGCCGAGGAAGGGGCCTGCACATGGCTGTGACTGCAACGACCCCTGCCCGCCCGGCCCTCACGCCGCTGGCGGTGATGCAGGACGCCCCCGTGATCCCCGTGATCGTGCTGCACGACGTGGCCCACGCCGTGCCGCTGGCGCGTGCGCTGGTGGCCGGCGGCATCCGCATGCTGGAGATCACGCTGCGCACACCGCAGGCATTGGCCTGCATGGAAGCCATCGCACGGGACGTGCCCGACGCCGTGGTGGGCGCGGGCACCGTGCGCAGCGCGGCCGACGGCCAGGCCGCCGCCATGGCCGGCGCGCGCTTTGCCGTCAGCCCCGGTTACACCCACGCGGTGGGGCAGGCCTGCCGCGACCTCCGCCTGCCGTTGCTGCCCGGCGTGGCCACGGGCAGCGAAATCATGCTGGCGCAAGAGGACGGCCTGAGCGAACTCAAATTCTTTCCGGCCCTGCAGGCGGGCGGCCCGGCCATGCTCAAAGCCTGGAGCGGGCCGTTTGGCGACGTCCGGTTTTGCCCCACGGGCGGCGTGACCCCGGCCAACGCGGCCGAACTGCTGGCGCTGCCCAACGTGGTGTGCGTGGGCGGCTCGTGGCTCACGCCCGCCGATGCGCTCGCGGCGGGCGACTGGGCCCGCATCACGCAACTGGCACGGGCGGCGTGCCAGTTGCCGCGCCCGACATCGCGCACCTGAAATTCAGAACAAAATTGCCGATCAGCCCCCGCGGGCGGGTCGAAGTTTGCTACTCAAAACATAGTTTTGTGTTGCTGTGCTCGTGGCGGTGGGCGCCGTGCGCGCAGTGGGGTGCAAGCGCGAAACCCAGCTGTCTTCCAAGAGCAACGCCAGCAGGCAGCGCGGGCTGAACAGTTTGCGGTACATCGTCATGATGGCCTCCGTGGTGAATCCCTGCCACGCAGGTTAACGCGCCCATGTGACGGTTTTGCGTCAACATCGGTGGCGGCAGGACATTCCGACGGGCGGCCAAAACCAGCGCGGATGACCCGCCGCGGGGCGCCGCCACCGCGTGGCCGCGGAGCCTGTTCACGGTGCCATTTTCTGAACAAAATCGGCCTTAAGACCCCGTCAAATGGCTAAAGTTTGCTATTAAATGTGAATATGTCAGCCGTGATCGCGCTGGATCAGCTCGATCTTGTAGCCGTCCGGGTCGGTCACGAACGCGATCACCGCGCCAGCGCCCACGGCAGTTGCATGGGCGAAATCACGTCGACCGTATGCGTCGCACCGGGTTTCATCGACCAGCCCTGCTGCACCGGTGCCACCACGTAAGCGTGTTGCACACCCACATCCTGGCAAGCCTGCCAAAACCCCTTGGTCACGGTGGGAGCGCTCGAGAATTTGATTTCGAATCCGCATTTTTTGCTGCCAAGATCGACCACCACGTCGAGTTCGGCACCTGCGGCGGTACGGTAAAAACCAACGTCGGCACCTTTGGGCGCCAGCGCACAAATTTGCTCCACCATCAGCCCCTCCCATGAATGCCCCGCTTGCGGGTGCCCGATCAAGCTGTTGACATCGGGGATGTTGAGCAGGGCGTGCAACAAGCCCGAGTCTCGGACATACACCTTGGGTGATTTCACCAGTCGTTTTCCAACGTTCACAAAATGCGGCTCCAGGCGGCGCAGCATCATCGTATCGACCAGTGAATCCAGGTACCGTGCAACGGTGGTGTGCGACAACCCGCCCAATGAGGCCGCAATGCTGGAGGCGTTGAACAATTGTCCATGCAGGTGCGCCGTCATGCGCCAAAAGCGGTGCAGGGTTTGCGCCGGTACGTTGACGCCAAATTCACGGATGTCGCGGTTTAGAAATGTGGCAATAAAGTCGGTGCGCCAGGAGAAGGACAGCGCATCGCTGGGCGCAGCGTAGCTCACCGGAAAACCCCCTCGCAGCCAAAGTTTTTGCAGCGTGAGCTGGGCAGCCTGTGCCTCCTCGTCGGCGGGAACGACCTCGCCCACCTGCAAAGGTGTGAGTTCAAGGTAACTGACCCGCCCGGCCAATGATTCGGAGCTTTGTCGCAGCAGTTTGCCCGATGCCGACCCGAGCAACAAAAAACGCCCGGGTCGACGCAGCGCATCAATCTCGGGGCGCAACTGGGCAAATACCTCGGGGATATATTGCACCTCGTCCAGCACCACGAGCCGGTCTCGATGCGCCTGCAAAAAGCCGCTGCCATCAACGAGCTTTTCCCGGTCGCCGGCCAGTTGCAGGTCCAGGCTGATGGTGTCCGAATAGGCCTTCGCAATCATTTTTGCCAGGGTCGTTTTCCCGACTTGTCTCGGACCCAGCAGCACGACAGCGGGTGAAAACGCCAGCAGTTCGGTGGCGGTCGCCAACAATCTGCGAGGAAATGGATCGCGTTCTGAAAAACCGGGTATTTCCTGAATCATCCTTGCATTTTGATCGTTAAACGATCAAAATGCAAGGATTAAATCAATTTTTACCGATTCAAAGACTTGCGTCGACAGCGGCCTCGACGCGCTGGATCAGCTCGATCTTGTAGCCGTCCGGGTCGGTCACGAACGCGATCACCGTGGTGCCGCCTTTCACAGGCCCGGCGTCGCGGGTGACGTTGCCGCCCGCAGCGCGGATTTTTTCGCAGGCCGCGTAAGCGTCAGGCACGCCGAGCGCGATATGGCCAAAGGCCGTGCCATGGTCGTAGCTTTCGGTGCCCCAGTTGTAGGTGAGCTCGATCTCGGCGTGTTCGGGGTTGCTGCCATAGCCCACAAACGCCAGCGTGTACTTGTACTCGGGGTTCTCGGACTTGCGCAGCAGCTTCATGCCCAGTACCTGGGTGTAAAAGTCAATTGAGCGCTGGAGGTTGCCCACGCGCAACATGGTGTGAAGGAGTCTCATGCGCGCATTATCCGCCGCGTGCGCGAAATACGCACTGTTGCGCGATCGGCCGTCATGGTGCGCCAGACGTTGCATACTGTGGCGCAAACAGCCCGGCGTCACCGGGCATGAAAGGAACCCCATGAACCCGGTCAAACTCATCGGCGTCGTGCTGATCGCTGCGGGCGCCCTGGCGCTGGCTTACGGCGGCTTCAGCTACACCAAGGACACCACGGCGCTCAAAATCGGGCCGCTGGAACTGTCGGTCAAGGAAAAAAAGGACGTGAACGTGCCCCTGTGGGCCGGCGTCGGCGCCATCGTGGCGGGTGGGTTGCTGCTGGTGTTGGGTGGCAGGAAGGGGTGAGCTGATGCGGCGCTTCGTCTGAATGATCGACGTCGATGCGTCCAATATCGAACCAAGGAGATGCCATGGCCCTTGCGCCACCCGATCCGGCACTGGTTGAAAAACTGGTCATTGCCAACCGAATTCTCTACAACCAGGGCGTGGTCGATGGTTTTGGTCATGTGAGTGTGCGACACAACCAGTCACCCGACCACTTTCTGCTGTCGTGCAACCGCGCGCCGGGGCTCGTCAGAAGGGCAGACATCCTGGCCTATGACCTGGATGGCAACCTCGCGGAGGCGTCCGACCTCCGGCCTTACCTGGAACGCTTCATTCATGGCGAAATCTACCGCGCCCGGCCCGACGTCATGGCGGTGGTGCACAGCCATTCGCCCAGCGTGATTCCTTTTGGCGTGACGGGCCAGCGCTTGCGACCGATCTTCCACATGAGCGGCTTCCTCGGCAGCGGTTCGTCCCTGTTCGAGATTCGCGATGCGGGAGGCGCCACCGATTTGCTGATACGCAATGCAGGTCTGGGCCGGGCGCTGGCCGCGTCGTTGGGCCAGCACAGCTGTGTGTTGATGCGGGGCCATGGCTCGACCGTGGTGGCCCCCTCGCTGGAGCGCGCGGTGTACCGGGCCGTTTATGCGGAAGAAAACGCCAAGCTCCAGCTCGGTGCCGCGGTATTGGGCCCGGTCGAATTTCTCACGCCCGAAGAAGCCGAACTGGCCATGGCCGCCACGGAAGGCCAGGTCATGCGGCCCTGGGAGCTGTGGAGCGAGAGCATTGGTGCGGTGGATTGATCATTTTTATCCGAGGAGACACCCGATGAGATTTGCAAAATTGCTGGCATGGGTCGCTGCGGTGGCCATCGCCCCTGCGCTGTTGACATCCGCCTTCGCCCAGACTTACCCGTCGCGGTCCGTGCGCATCATTGTTCCTTATGGCACGGGGGGTGGTTCCGACATCCTGGCCCGCCAGATCGGCGCACGTCTGCAGGCGCTTTGGGGGCAGGGCGTTGCGGTGGACAACCGGGCCGGGGCATCGGGCAACATCGGCACCGAAGCGGTGGTTCATTCGCCTGCAGACGGCTACACGTTGCTGCTACAGAACAGCACCATGGTGGTCAATCCGGCGGTCACGGGCAAACTCAACTACGACCCCGAAAACGACCTGACACCCATCATGCTGCTGGGCCTGACGCCGATTGCACTGGTTTCCAATCAGGGCACCCATTTCAAGACCGTCAAGGACCTGGTGGAGTATTCCAAAGCCCATCCGACCGCGTTGAATTACGGTTCCTGCGGGGTCGGAACGCCCCAGCATTTTGTGATGGAACTGGTCAAGCAAAAGACGGGCATTGCGGCCACCAACGTCGGCTACAAAGGCTGCGCGCCCGCCCTGGTTGATGTCCTGGGCGGTCAGGTGCAGCTGGCGATCCTCAGTGCCAATCTGGCGGCACCGCACATCAAGACCGGCAAGCTCAATGGCATTGGCGTGTCCACCGCCACCCGCTACGGGTTGATGCCCCAGGTTCCAACGTTCGAAGAGCAGGGGCTGAAGCCGCTCGATTTTTCGATCTGGTATGCGCTGATGGGGCCAGCGAAGATGCCGCCTGAAGTCGTGGCACGCGTCTACGCCGATGTCCAGAAGGTTCTGGCGGAGCCTGCCGTCAAGGACAGCCTTTCTGCCGCGGGCGTGGAGCCGCTGGCCGGCAATGGCGCGGACCTTGCCAGGCTCATCAAGGCCGATCTGGTCCGGTACGCGCAGCTGGCCAAACTGGCCAATATCAAGGCCGAATAGCCCCCGGTGTGCGCAGGCGCCCCGTTTGCGGTGGACCAGGTGCCGCTGCGGTGGGCACAATGGTGTTTTGCGCGTCGAGCCGTCCAGTCTCTGCGTCCCCAACCCAAGGAGCTCACCCATGTCCCCCGCCATTCTGAACGGCAAGCGCATCCTGGTCACCCAGGCCGACCATTTCATGGGCCCGGTGCTGTGCGAAGGGCTGGCCGCGCATGGCGCGACGGTGCTGGCCGACACCTCGGCGCTGGACGACCCGCAGGCGCCAGAGCAACGGGTGGCTGCGGCGGGGGTGGTGGACGTGCTGGTGGTGAACCTCGCCATTCTCGCGCCCTCCACGCAGGCGCACGCGGTGGACGACGCCGAATGGGCGCGTGTGTTTGCGGCGCTGGTCGATCCCTTGCCCCGGCTGGTGCGGGCGGTGCTGCCGCAGATGATCGCGCGGCGCCGTGGCAAGG
The DNA here is from genome assembly GCA_002842205.1 of Betaproteobacteria bacterium HGW-Betaproteobacteria-3. GTDB lineage: Bacteria > Pseudomonadota > Gammaproteobacteria > Burkholderiales > Burkholderiaceae_C > PHCI01. Next base: position 40,476 of record PHCI01000002.1, read on the forward strand.
TGCTGGTGATGGGCAGTGCCTCGGCGCTGCGCGGCATGAAGCGGGCGTCCACCTACAGCGCGGCCCGTGGGGCGCAGCTGGCCTACGTGCAGGCCGTGGGCGTGGAGGTGGCACCGCACAACGTGCAGGTCAACGCCATCGCGCAGAATTTTGTGGACAACACCACCTATTTCCCACCCGAGGTGCAGGCCAACCCCAAATTTCAGGAGCGGCTCCAGCGCGAGGTGCCGCTGGGGCGGCTGGTGTCGGCGCAGGAGGACGTGGCGTTTGCCGCCTACCTGTGCAGCGACGCCGCCAACTGCTTTGTGGGGCAGGTGTTTCCGGTGTCGGGGGGGTGGGCGGTGCGTTGACTTTCCCGTCACGGGCGAGGTGGACAATGGTCGAAATCAAACCTCAAGGAGCGTTTCATGTTTGCAAGGCATTGGATGGGCTGGGTTCTTTCGCTCACGCTGGCGGCGCTGGTGCCGGTGGGCGCATCGGCACAGGTGGCGGGCGCCGGCACGCGCACGGTCAAGGTCAGCCAGCCGTTTGACGCGGTGGTGTCGCGGCTTGAAAAGTCGATCGAGGCCAACAAGATGGGCCTGGTGTCGCAGGCCAGTGCCAGCCGGGGTGCGGCGGGCCGTGGCATCAAGATCCGTGGCAACGTGGTGCTGATGGTGTTTCGCAACGACTACGCCGTGCGCATGCTGGCGGCCAGCGTGCCGTCGGGGTTTGAGGCGCCACTGCGCATTTACGTGACCGAAGGCGCGGACGGCGCCACCAGCGTGAGCTGGCGCACCCCCAGCGCGGTGTTTGGCCCCTACGGCAGCACCGAGCTGGACGCCATGGCCCGCGAGTTGGACCCGATTTTCGAGAAGATCGTGCGCGACGCCGCGGGCGGCTGAGCGCCGCACGGCAGCGGCCGTCCGGGTCGCTGTTCAACCCTTGCGCGCCAGCTCGAACACCAGGCAGGGGGTGGTGCCGTGGGGGTACAGCGTGCCGTCGGGCCCCACCAGGCGCGCTTTGGCCGTGGCCAGCTGTCGGCCGCAATGCACCAGTGCCGATGGCCCGCACGCGCGGCGCCTTGGCGGGGTGGCATCACGCCCGGGCCGGGCCTGCGTTGAGGCGTTGCAATACGGCGGATTCTTCAAGCTTCAAACAGCGCCAGGTGGCGCAGCACTACGACGCCAAACTGGGCAAGACGGGTCTCAAGACCACGCACGACTCGCTGCTGACGCCGGTTCAGGAGGACGCGCCATCAATAAAAATGGCTTTTATCCCCCGTTAAATAACAAATGTTTGCTATAAATAATGAACGGTTTGCGTTGCGGAGGCAGCGTTCGCCAGCGCACCGACGCCGCACCCTGTCCACGGCACAGTCAGGGCAACGCCATCAATCGATGGCTGCCTGCCTGGAGAATCGCCTCATGAAAACCCGCACTGCATTCCCGTTCGTTGTCAGCGCTTTCGCCGTCGCCATTGCGCTGTCCTTGGCGGCCTGCGGCAAGCCGACCGAGCCTGCCGGCGCCCCGCCACCCGCCGTAAGCGTGGGAACCGAAATCGACGACAGCGTGCTCACCACCACGATCAAGGCCGCGCTGCTGGCGCAGGATGACGTCAAAAGCTTTGACCTCAAGGTCGAGACCCGCAAGGGCGATGTGCTGCTGAGCGGCTTTGTCGACAACCAGAGCCAGGTGGATCACGCCGTGACCACCGTGCGCGGCGTGGCTGGCGTCCATAGCGTGGACAACCGGCTGGCGCTCAAAGGGTTGAAGGCCACACTCGGCGAGAACGCGGACGACGCGATCGTGACCACCAAGGTCAAGACGGCGCTGCTCGAGGATGTCAACGTCAAGAGCTTTGACATCTCCGTGGTCACGCTCAAGGGCGACGTGCAACTCAGCGGCTTCGTCGACAACCAGGGCCAGATCGATCAGGCCGTGAAAGTGGCGCGAGGCGTGGAAGGCGTGCACAGCATCCATGACGAGTTGCGCGTCAAGCAATAGTGAATAGGGCGCCCGGGACGGCTATCCGCAGCATCGACAAGTGTCACAATATAACTACAGTTGAGAATGTCATGAAATATTGACATTTCTCAAGGTGGCGACCGAAACGGTCGGCTACGGTGGACCCATCAACCACAAGCGATGGAGACACACCGATGCGCATCCTGCTGATCCACCCGAACTACCACTCCGGCGGCGCCGAGATCGCGGGCAACTGGCCACCGGCCTGGGTGGCTTACCTCACCGGCTACCTCAAGGCAGGTGGGTACCACGACGTGCTGTTCGTGGACGCCATGACGCATCACCTCAGCGATGACGAGGTGCGTGCGCGCATCGCGCAGATCCAGCCCGACATCGTGGGCTGCACCGCCATCACGCCCGCCATTTACAAGGCCGAGCGGCTGCTGCAGGTGGCCAAGGAGGTGAACCCGGCCATCGTCACGGTGCTGGGCGGCATCCACGGCACCTTCATGTACCCGCAGGTGCTCAAGGAGGCCCCGTGGATCGACGCCATCGTGCGCGGTGAGGGCGAGCAGGTGTTCCTGAATTTCGTGCAGGCTGTGGACACCGGCCGTTGGGCGCAAGACCGCCACAGCGTGCGCGGCATTGCGTTCCTGGCCGAAGGCCAGGTGGTGGCCACGGCGGCCGAGCCGCCCATTCAGGACCTGGACCGCATCACGCCTGACTGGGGCATTCTGGAGTGGGACAAGTACATCTACATCCCGATGGGCCGACGCGTGGCGATTCCCAACTTCGCGCGTGGCTGCCCGTTCACCTGCACGTTCTGCAGCCAATGGAAGTTCTGGCGTGACTACCGCATCCGCGACCCGATCAAGGTGGTGGACGAGATTGAGAGCCTGGTGCGCGACCACGATGTCGGCTTTTTCATCCTCGCCGACGAAGAGCCCACCATCCATCGCAAGAAGTTCATCGCGTTCTGCGAAGAGCTGATCAAGCGCGACCTGCCGGTGCTGTGGGGCATCAACACCCGTGTGACCGACATCCTGCGCGACGAGAAGCTGTTGCCCATGTTCCGCAAGGCCGGGCTGATCCACGTGTCGCTGGGCACCGAAGCGGCGGCGCAACTCAAGCTGGACCGTTTCAACAAGGAAACCACGATCGCGCAGAACAAGAAGGCGATCAAGTTGCTGCGCGACGCGGGCATCGTCACCGAGGCGCAGTTCATCGTCGGGCTCGAGAACGAAACCGCCGAGACGCTGGAAGAAACCTACCGCATGGCGCGCGACTGGAACCCCGACATGGCCAACTGGGCGATGTACACGCCCTGGCCGTTCAGCGACCTGTTCCAGGAGCTGGGCGACAAGGTCGAAGTGTTTGACTTCGAGAAGTACAACTTCGTGACGCCGATCATGAAGCCCGAGGCGATGGACCGTGCCGAGCTGCTCGACCGCGTGATGAACAACTACCGCCGATTTTTCATGAACAAGACCTTCTTTCAGTACCCCTGGACGCGGGACAAGCTGCGGCGCAAGTACCTCATGGGTTGCCTGAAGGCGTTCCTCAAGAGCGGCTTTCAGCGCACCTTCTATGACCTGGGGCGCGTGGGCTACACCGGACCGCAGAGCAAGAAGAAGGTGGACTTTGCGTTTGACGCCAGGCGCACCTTCGAGCGCCCGTCGCCCGAGGCCATGGCCGAGGCCGACGCGGGTTGGGTCACCATGCACGGACCCAAAATCGAGCACCGGCGGCGCCAGGGCGAACTCAACGCCGCCATGGCCATCTCGGCCTGTGGTGGCGGTACCGAACAACTGGTCGAGGCGATGGCCGAACACGAGTCGGCGCCCGCATCATGACGCCGACGCTGGCGGGCGTGGGGCGCATTGGCCCCAACGCCATCACCCGCGTGGCCGAGGTGCTGCCGTCATTTGTCGGCCAGCGTGAGGCCCGCGCGCTGTTCGAGCAGGCCGGCTTGGGTGCTTACCTGACGGCTCCACCCGAGCATATGGTGGACGAGACCGAGGTCACGCGCCTGCACCGAGCGCTGCGTGCCCATTTGGGCACTGCGGTGGCGGGTGCGGTGGCGCGCGGCGCCGGGCGCAAGACCGCCGACTACCTGCTGGCCCACCGCATACCGAAGCCGGTGCAAGGGTTGCTGAAGCGGTTGCCTGCACCGCTGGCGGCCCGCGTGCTGCTGGCGGCCATCCGTCGACATGCGTGGACGTTCAGTGGCAGCGGCACCTTCACGGCGCAGGCAGGGCTGCCCGTGGTGCTCACGATCCGTGGCAACCCGCTGTGCAAGGGCGTGCTGGCCAGTGCGCCCGCGTGCGAGTTCTACGCCGCTACGTTCGAGCGGCTGTTTCAGGTGCTCGTGCACCCACAGGCGCGCGTGCGCGAGACGGCGTGCGAGGCGATGGGAGCTTCGCAGTGCCGGTTCGAGGTGACCTGGTAGGCCGCCACCACCGGGTCGGTCAGTGCACGTCGCTCAGGCTTTCTTGGGCAGCTCGAACACCAGGCAGGTGGTGGTGCCGTGCGCGTACAGCGTGCCGTCCGGCCCCACCAGGCGGGCCTCGGCCGTGGCCAACTGCCGGCCGCAATGCACCACCGTGCCGATGGCCCGCACGCGCGGCGCCTTGGCGGGGTTGATGGCGCGCACGAGGTTGATGCCCAACTCGGCCGTGGTGTAGCCGCGGCCGGGCGGCATCAGGGTGTGCACGGCGCAACCCAGCGCCGAGTCGAGCAGGGTGGCGTACCAGCCGCCGTGGATGCCGCCCATCGGGTTGAGGTGCGCGGGGCCGGGCGTTCCCTGGAACACGGCGCGGCCTTCGCTGACCTCGACGAGGATGAAATCCAGTGTCTTGCCGATGGGTGCGTAGGGGATTTCGCCGTTGCGCAAAGCCCGCATGACCTCCAGCCCCGTCTTGCCGGCGATCTGGTCGGGCCGTGCCACGCCGGCCCCGGGGCCGGCTTCCATGCGGGCGGCGATCTCGCGCTCTTCGGCCAGCCAGGTTTCAAGCACGTTGTTGTCGGACATCGGGAACTCCGGAAAAATAAGATTGCATATGCAACGGTTGCATCTACAATAATCAACATGAACGCTGCTGTCAAGCCCGAACCTGTCGACCCGGCGACCCGCAAACCGCAGGGTTGTACCAACTTCAAGCTGCGCCAGCTGATGCGTCAGGTGGCGCAGCACTACGACGCCGAGGTGGGCAAGACGGGCCTCAAGACCACGCAGTACTCGCTGCTGTCGCATGTCTTCAAGCTCGGGCCGATCCGCCCGGTCGATCTGGCGCAGGCCATGCGGCTCGATGCCTCCACGCTCACGCGCAACCTGCGGCCGATGATCGACCACGGCTGGCTGGTGCAGGGCGAGGGTGCCGACGCGCGCAGCCGCCTCATCACCATCACCCCGGCCGGGCGTGAGAAACGCGTCGAGGCGCAACGCCACTGGAAGGTGGCGCAGGAGGCGCTGAACCGCACGCTGGGCGTCGAGCGCGTGCTGGCCATCCACGCGCTGGTGGACGACAGCCTGGCGCTGCTGGGCGCCGCCACCGAAGGGGCCTCTCATGGTTGACGAAGGGGCGTCCCATGACTGATTCAAACCGGGCTGCACCTGTCCGCCTGGCCCTGTGGCTCGTGCTGCTGGCCGCCGCCGGCATGTTCGCCCTGACGATGGGCACACGCCAGACCATGGGCCTGTTCCTGGGGCCGCTCAACACTGCGACCGGCCTGGGCATCGGCAGCATCAGCCTCGCGTTTGCATTCGGTCAGCTGTGGTGGGGCCTCACGCAGCCGTTCGCCGGCGCCGTGGCCGACCGCATCGGCACCGGCCGCGTGCTGTTGCTGGGATGCGCGCTGGTGGCGCTGGGCACCTTCATCACGCCATACATGACAACGACGGCGGGGCTGATCTTCGCCATCGGCATCCTGTCGGCGGGTGGTGCGGGCATGGCGGGGCCTTCGGTGCTCATGGCCGCCACCACACGGCTGGTGCCCGCTGAAAAGCGCGGCATCGCCAGCGGCGTGGTCAACGCCGGTGGGTCGTTCGGACAGTTCGTGATGGCGCCGGTGGCCGGCGCGCTCATGGCCGGTGTGGGTTGGGCCAACGCGATGCAGGTGCTGGGGCTGATCGTGCTGCTCGCATTGCCGGCGGCGCTGGTGCTCAAGGGCAACTCGGCGCAGGCGGCAGCGCCGGGAGCCCGAAAAAACCTCACCGTGCGCGAGGCGTTGCGCGAGGCGTTGCAGTTGCCCAGCTTCTGGCTGCTGGCGGGTGGCTTCTTCGTCTGCGGCTTCCATGTGGCGTTTTTGGCCACGCACCTGCCGGGCGTGGTGGCGTCGTGCGGGCTGTCGCCGCAGGTGGCGGCCTGGGCACTGGCGTTGCTGGGGTTGTTCAACATCGTGGGCAGCGTGGGCATCGGCTGGGCGGTGGGGCGCTGGCGCATGAAGTCGCTGCTGTCGCTGATCTACGCGGTGCGAGGGCTGGCCGTGCTGCTGTTTGTGCTGGCACCCAAGACCGAGTTCGTCCTGCTGGCGTTTGCCGCCGTGATGGGCGTCACCTTTCTGTCCACCGTGCCGCCCACTGCAGGGCTGGTGGCCAAGTTCTTCGGCCCGGCGAACATGGCCATGCTGTTTGGCGTGGTGATGCTCACCCACCAGGTTGGCGGCTTTCTGGGCGCCTGGCTGGGCGGCAAGGTGTTTGAAGCCAACGGCAACTACAACTGGATCTGGTACATCGACATCGTGCTGGCGGTGGGGGCGGCGCTGATCCACCTGCCGATCCGCGAGGCGAAACTGCCCGCGCGCAAGGCGGCCAACGCGTGAGCACCGCACTCGACCACCGTACGCGCCGGTTGCTTGACGCCCCCATCGGCCGCACGCTGCTGAGGCTGGGCGCGCCCAACGTGCTGGTGATGCTGGCGCAGGCGGCCGCAGGGCTGATCGAGACGTATTTCATCGGCAAGCTGGGCACCGACGCGCTGGCTGGCATGGCGCTGGTGTTTCCGCTGGTGATGCTGATGCAGATGACCTCGGCCGGCGCCATGGGCGGCGGTATCGCGTCGGCCATCGCGCGGGCGCTGGGCGCACGCCGCCGTGCCGATGCGGATGCATTGGCACTGCATGCGGTGCTGATCGCGCTGGGCTTTGGGCTGACCTTCACCGTGGCGTTGCTGACGGGTGGGCGCTGGTTATACGCGCAGATGGGCGGCGCTGGCGCGTCGCTGGAGGCCGCGCTGGTCTATTCGAACTGGGTGTTTGCGGGTGCGGTGCTGGTGTGGCTGTTCAACTCGCTCGCTGCTGCGATACGCGGCACAGGCAACATGGCGCTGCCGGCGATGGTCACCATCGTGGGTACGGTGTTGCTGGTGCCGCTGTCGCCGCTCTTGATCTTCGGCTGGGGGCCGGTGCCGGCGCTGGGCATTGCGGGCGGCGCGATCGCGCTGCTGTTGTACTACGTGGGCGGCACGCTGGCCCTGCTGGTGTATTTGAAGTCGCCGCGCAGCCTGCTGCAACCCAGGCTCAGAGGGTTCGCGCCCCGCTGGGCGCTGTTCAGCGACATCCTGCGCGTCGGCATCGTCGGGTCGATCTCTACCGTCGCCACCAACCTGTCCATTGGCATCGCCACCGCGCTGGTGGGCGGGTTTGGCGCGGCGGCAATTGCCGGCTACGGCACGGCGTCGCGGCTCGAATACCTGTTAGTGCCGCTGGTGTTTGGCATCGGTGGTCCGTTGGTGGCCATGGTGGGCACCTGCATCGGCGCGGGCCAGCGCGAGCGCGCGCTCAAGGCCACCTGGATCGGCGCGGCGCTCGCGTTCGGCGTGACCGAAGCGATTGGCCTGGCCGCGGCGATCTGGCCCTATGCGTGGCTCACGCTGTTCGACACCGACCCGGCCATGCTCGACGCGGGTGCGCGCTACCTGCGGCGGGTGGGGCCGTTCTATGGTTTCTTCGGCCTCGGACTGGTGCTGTACTTTGCGTCGCAGGGCGCCGGTCGGCTGCTGTGGCCGGTGCTGGGCAACCTGGCGCGGCTGGTGGTGGCGGCGGGCGGCGGTTGGCTGGCCATCCGCTGGGGCGGCGGGCTCAACCACGTGTTCGCAGCGCAGGCGGGTGCGCTGGTGGTCTATGGCGCGGTCATTGCGTCGGCGATTGCAGGTGGTGCGTGGTTTGGTCGCGTGGGGTGGCCACAATCGACGCGGCGCCTGCTGCAGCGCGTGGGTTGAACGCGGCTCAACGACACCGGCACGGTGAGCACTGGGACGACACCGGCACGGTGTAGCACTGGGACTACACCGGCACGGTGTAGTTCAGCGTCATGCGCCCGCCATCGACCACCACGATCTCGCCCGTGACATAGCTCGCCGCGTCGCTGGCCAGCCAGGCCACCACGTCGGCAATTTCAGACGGCTCGCCCAGCCGCTTCATGGGGGTGCGGCTCAGGATGCGGGCCTTGGCTTCTTCGCTGGTCAGAACGGCTTTCATGGCCAGTTCGGTGGCGATGGTGCCGGGCGCGACGGCATTGACGCGGATGCCCTGGTCGGCCAGCGCCAGCGCCATCACACGCGTGAGCTGGTTGATGCCGCCCTTGCTGACGTTGTAGCTGGAGATGCTGGGAATGGTCAGGACCGCATTGACCGAACTCATGTTGACGATGTTGCCGCCACCGGTCTTGACCATCTCGCGCGCCACGGCCTGCCCAACCAGGAATGAGCCCTTGAGGTTGACGCGCAGCACGGCGTCAAAGTCGGCCTCGGTCACGTCCAGAAAATCGGCCGCCTTGAAGATGCCGGCGTTGTTGACGAGCACATCAATGCGGCCGTGCCGCGCCATGCACTGGGCCACCAGTGCGTCCACCTGGGCCTTGTCGCCCACATCGCAATGGAGGTAGTCGGCGCCAAGCTCGCTGGCCAGCGCCTGGCCCCGCGCGTCGGCCACGTCGGTGATCACGACTTTGGCGCCTTCGCGTGCAAAGCGCCGCGCGCAGGCCTCGCCGATGCCTTGTGCCGCGCCCGTGACGAGGGCGACACGGTCTTGCAGGCCAAAGCTCACCTGGACTGAATTTTTATAAGAAATCGCGCTCATGTCCCCGCCAAATGGTGATAGTTTGCTATTGAAAATATATTGAATGAAGGGCCAACGGGTTCACGCCCCCGGCCAGTGCCCGACCCGATTGTCGCTGCCTGGTGCCTGCCGCTCAATGGTTGTCGCGCGGCACGAAAGCGCCGCGCTGGCCCACCAGAAAGTCCAGGTCCACGCCTTCGTCGGCCTGCAGCACGTGGTCCACATAAAGCTTCCAGTAACCCGACGCCAGCGGGGGTGGCGGCGCCGTCCACCGGGCCAGGCGCGCGGCGAGTTCGGCGTCGCTGATGTGCAGGTGCAGCCTGCGGTTGGGCACGTCGAGCTCGATCACGTCGCCGTTTTGCACCACCGCCAGCGGGCCGCCCGCGGCCGCCTCGGGCGTGGTGTGCAGCACCACGGTGCCGTAGGCGGTGCCGCTCATGCGGGCGTCGCTGATGCGGACCATGTCGGTGATGCCCTTCTTCAGCACTTTGGGTGGCAGCGGCATGTTGCCCACCTCGGCCATGCCGGGGTAGCCCTTGGGGCCGCAGTTCTTGAGCACGAGGATGCAGGTTTCGTCCACGTCCAGGTTGTCGTCGTCGATGCGGGTGTGAAAGTCCTCGATGTTCTCGAACACCACCGCGCGGCCCTTGTGCACCATGAGTGACGGCGTGGCGGCGCTGGGCTTGATGACCGCGCCGCGCGGTGCAAGGTTGCCGCGCAGGATGGCGATGCCGGCCTTTTCCTTGAAAGGCTGGTCAAAGGATTTGATGACGCGAGGGTCGTAATTTTGCGCGTCGGCGATGTTTTCGCCCACGGTCTTGCCGCTGGCGGTGACGATGTCGGTGTGCAGCAGGTGGCGGATTTCCTTCATCACCACGGGCAGGCCACCGGCGTAGCAAAAGTCTTCCATCAGGTGCTCGCCCGAAGGTTGCAGGTTCACGAGGCAGGGCAGTTCGCTGGCCAGTTTCTCAAAATCGTCCACCGTGAGCTTCAGACCCAGGCGCCCGGCGATGGCGATCAGGTGAATCACGGCGTTGGTGGAGCCGCCAATGGCGGCCAGGGTCTTGATGGCGTTTTCGAACGCCTCGCGCGTGAGCACCTTGCCGATGGTCTGGTCACTGTGCACCATCTCCACGATGCGGCGGCCCGCGTTGCGTGCCAGCACGTTGCGGCGGCCGTCCACCGCCGGGTAGGCCGCGTTGCCGGGCAGGCCGATGCCCAGCGCCTCGACCATGCTGGCCATGGTGGACGCGGTGCCCATGGTCATGCAGTGGCCGTGGCTGCGGTGCATGCAGCTTTCGGCTTCAAAGAAATCGGCCAGCTTCAGGGTACCGGCGCGCACCTGCTCGCTCATGCTCCACACGCCGGTGCCCGACCCCAACTCCTGACCGCGCCACTTGCCGTTGAGCATGGGCCCGCCACTGACGCCAATGGTGGGCAGGTTGACGCTGGCCGCGCCCATCAGCAGCGATGGCGTGGTCTTGTCGCAACCCATGAGCAGCACCACACCATCAACCGGGTTGCCGCGGATGCTTTCCTCGACGTCCATGGACGCGAGGTTGCGGTACAGCATGGCCGTCGGGCGCAGCAGGGTTTCGCCCAGCGACATCACGGGAAATTCGAGCGGGAAGCCGCCCGCTTCGTAAACACCGATCTTGACCTGTTCGGCCAGTGTGCGGAAGTGGCTGTTGCAGGGCGTGAGTTCGCTGAAGGTGTTGCAGATGCCGATGACCGGGCGGCCGTCGAACTGGTCGTGCGGGACGCCCTTGCCCTTCATCCAGCTGCGGTAGGCAAAGCCGTCGCGGTCCTGGCGGCCGAACCATTGTTGCGAGCGGAGTTCTTCGGGTTTTTTCTTGGGCGTGGAGGACATGGTGGAAAGGAGTGAGGTGGAGGGTAGCGGGTTTACGCGCCATGGCAGGACATGCTATGGTAATACGATAAGGCCCGATGGTGCAGCGCCACGGGGTACGCGCTTTCCCTGAACGACTGGAGTCTGAATTGTCCAAGCCTGACGTGTTGGTGGTCGCCAAATTGTGGCCACCCATGATGGAGGCGCTGCACGGCGCGTTCTTGGTCCATGACCGCATCCACCAGACCGACCCGGCCGCGTTGGCGGCGGTGGCGCCACGCATCCGCGCGATGGCCGCCAGCGGCGAATCCAAAGTCCCGCGGGAGTTGATCGCGCAGTTGCCTGCGCTCGAGATCATCTCGGTGTTTGGTGTCGGTTATGACGGCGTGGACGTGGCGGCGGCGCGCGAGCGTGGCATCCACGTCACCCACACGCCCGACGTGCTGACCGACGACGTGGCCGATCTGGCGCTGGGACTGGTGCTGGCCGTGGCGCGCCGGATTCCGCAGGCCGACCAATATGTGCGCCAGGGGCATTGGCCCGAAGGCCCGGCCCCGTTGGCGCGCAAGGTCAGCGGCGCGCGGTTGGGTGTGGTGGGCCTGGGACGCATCGGGCAGGCCATCGCCCAGCGGGCCGAAGCCTTTGGCATGGCGGTGGCGTACACCGCGCGCCATGAAAAAGTCGGCTGCGCTTACCCCTACCACCCAACGCCCGCCGCGCTGGCCGCGGCCGTGGACTTTCTGGTGGTCATCACTCCCGGTGGGGCGCAGACACGCAAGCTCATCGATACCGAAGTGCTGACGGCGCTCGGGCCGCAAGGGTTTCTGGTGAACGTGGCGCGCGGCTCGGTGGTTGACCAGGCGGCGCTGGTGGAGGCGTTGCAGGCGGGACGCATCGCCGGGGCGGGCCTCGACGTGTTCGAAGACGAGCCGGATGTGCCTTTGGCACTGCGTGCCATGGACAACGTGGTGCTGACGCCGCACATCGGCAGCGCCACATGGCAGACCCGCCGCGCCATGGCCGATCTCGCCTTTGGCAACCTGCAGGCGCACTTCGCCGGACAACCCCTGTTGACGCCGGTGCCGCAGACGGCATGAGACCGGCGGGGCCTCAGGGTCAGGGTTTTCCTGAAAAATCGCAGCGGTTAATCATCATATGATAGGCGCACGAAGAAAAAATCATGGCGCCCATCAAGAACGTTCACGGCAACACGGTTGATCACCTTGGCGAAGCCATTGTGTCGGGCCGCTACGCCATCGGCGGGGCCATTCCGGCCGAGCCGGTGCTGTGCGAGGAACTGGGTGTGAGCCGCACTGTGGTGCGGGAAGCCATCAAGTCGCTGGTGGCCAAGGGCCTGATCGTGACCGGCCCCAAGGTGGGCACGCGGGTCATGCCCTCGGAGCACTGGAACTGGTTTGACCCGGACGTGATCGGCTGGCAGGCCAGGGCGGGACTCACCCCGGACTTCATCCGCGACCTGCAGGACTTGCGGCTGGTGGTGGAGCCGGCTGCCGTCAAGCTCGCAGCCTTGCGGGCGACGGCCGACGACATTGTGGCCATCGAGGCTGCCTTTGCCGGCATGAAGCAGGCCGTGGAACACGGGGGCGACTACGTCACTTTTGACCTCCGCTTTCACCAGGGCCTGCTGCGCGCGTCGCGCAACCGCATGCTGGTACAGATGAGCAAGGCACTGAGCGCGCTGCTGCGCACCAGCTTCGAGATTTCCACCGCCAAACCCGATGGACCGGTGAATTCACTGCCGCTGCATCGCGCGGTGCTCGACGCGGTGATCGCTCGCGACCCGGCCCAGGCCGAGCGCGCCATCCTGGTGCTGATCAACGGCGCGCACCAGGACCTGGAGCAGGTGTTGGCGTCACGCCGACGTCTGCCCAAACTCAGCCAGCCGGCCCCGAAACTCAAAGCCGCCTAGACGGCTGGAGACACCCCCCAGTTCCGTTTGCAACCCCAACCAGGAGACACTGCCCCATGAAACCAAAACTGATTCTCACCGCCGCGCTGGTGGCTGCCGGCCTGCTGGTCTCGGGCCACGCCAGCGCCCAGGAAAAGATCACCGTCTGGTGGGTCAAGGGCTTTTACAAGGCCGAGGACGACGCGCTGTTCGCCGCGATCAAGAAGTACGAGGACAAAACCAAGGTCAAGGTCGAGCTGTCCCAATACCCGATCCAGGACATGATTCCCAAGACCGTCGCGGCGCTTGATTCGGGCAATCCACCCGACGTGGCCTATGCCGATACGTACGACTTCCAGGTGGCCGGCAAATGGGCGTTTGACGGCAAGCTCGAAGACATCAGCAGCGTCATTGATCCGATGCGCGCGCGCTTCTCGCCCAACACGGTCGAGACCGCTTTCCTGCTCAACGGCAAGGATGGCAAGCGCGCCTATTACGCTTTCCCGATGAAGCAGCAGACCATGCACATCCAGTACTGGAAAGACATGCTGGCCGACGCGGGGTTCCAGCCCTCGGACATTCCCAAGGACTGGAAGGGCTACTGGAACTTCTGGTGCGACAAGGTGCAACCCGCGGTGCGCCAGAAGACGGGCCAGCGCGTCTTCGGCATCGGCAACCCGATGGGCGTGGATTCGAGCGACTCGTTTTTCTCGTTCCTGACCTTCATGGACGGCTACAACGTCAAGCTCGTCAACGACAGCGGCAAGCTGCTGGTGGACGACCCTGCGGTTCGTGCGGGGCTCATCACCGCCATGACCGATTACACCCAGATCTACGCCCGTGGCTGCACCCCGCCGTCGTCGACCAGCTGGAAGGACCCGGACAACAACGTGGCTTTCCACAACAAGACCACGGTGATGACGCACAACGCCACCATTTCGATCGCGGCCAAGTGGCTGGACGACATGAACAACGCCAATCTCAACGCAGAGCAGCGTGCCATTGCCAAGAAGAACTACACCGAACTGATCGCTACGGCCGGCTGGCCGGCCAAGCCCGATGGCAGCAAGTTCGTGTACCGCGCGGCGGTCAAGCTGGGCGTGGTTTTCAAGGAGGCAAGGAACAAGGCCAAGGCCAAGGAGTTCGTGAAGTTCATGCTGGCCGAGGAAAACCTGATGCCGTACGTGGAAGGCTCGCTCGGCCGCTGGTACCCGGTGACCAAGGTGGGGCAGCAAAGCAATTTCTGGAAGACCGACCCGCACCGGCTGGCCGTGCACAACCAGTTCCAGGACGGGACGGTCAATTTCGAGTTCACCAAGAACTACAAATTCACCATCCTGAACAACGAGAACGTGTGGGCCAAGGCCATGAACCGCGTGCTCAACGAGAAGGTGCCGGTGGACAAGGCGGTGGACGAGATGATCGCCCGCATCAAGGCCGTGGCGGGCTGACCGTTTGCCAGGCACGGTTTTCATGAACCAGGGGCGCGACGCGCTGCGCCGGTACGCGTCGCACCCCTCTCCAACCCATGCATACGTTGACCGCTGACCCTGTCGTCCCCGGCGCTCCGGCGCCGCGCAAGCGCCTGTCGTCCTGGCAGTTCTGGGGTTGGGTGCTGGTGACGCCCTACCTGCTGGTGTTTGCGGTGTTTGTGGTGTACCCGGTGGGCTATGGGCTGTGGCTGGCGCGTCATCCGCAGAGTTATGTGCACCTGGTCGCCGACCCGATTTTCTTTCGCACCCTGATCAACACCATTGTTTTCCTGGTGGTCGCCATCAATCTCAAGATGGTGGTGGCGCTGTTTCTGTCCGGTTTCTTCATCCAGACGCGGACCTGGATCAAGTGGCTGTCGGTGCTTTTCATCCTGCCGTGGGCCGTGCCTTCGATCCCGACCATCCTCTCGATCCGCTTCATGCTCAACCCCGAGTGGGGCGTGATCAACACCCTGATCTTCAACCTCAGTGGCAAGGACGGCCCCAACTGGCTCAACGACCCGACATTGGCACTGACCTTTTCGATGGTGGCGCACATCTGGAAGTCACTGCCGTTCTGGACACTGATCCTCGTGGCCGGGCGGCTGTCGATTCCGGTCGAGCAGTACGAGGCGGCTTCGGTGGACGGCGCCTCCAACTGGCAAAAGTTCCGTTTCATCACCTGGCCTTCCATGAAGACGCTGTACCTCACGTCCACCATCCTGTCGGCGATCTGGACGCTGGGCGATTTCAACAGTGTTTACCTGCTCACCGGTGGTGGCCCGGCCGACCTGACGCACGTGTTGGCCACACTGGGCATCCGCTACCTGCGGCTCGATCTGGTCGACCTGTCCATGGCCTCCATCGTGGTGGCGCTGCCACTGGTGCTGCCGTTGGTGTATTTCATGATGAAGAGGTTGTCCAAATGAGCCGCCGCCTGACCTTCAAGACCGTGGCGACCGAGGCGAAGCTGCTGCTGATTGGCATTCCGGTGTTCCTGTGGACCATGATCCCGGTGTACCACCTGTTCCTGTTTGCCATCTCGCCGCGCGACACGGCCACGTCGGGGCGCCTCTGGCCCAAGGCGCCCACGCTGGACAACTTCCGCATCGTGCTGGAGCAAAAGCACTTCTACCTGAACCACTTCTGGCAGCAGATGGGCAACTCGGTGCTGATCGCCCTCAGTGTGGGTGCCATCACGTTGTTCGTGGCCACCTGCGCGGCCTTTGCCATCAGCCGCCTCAAGGTCAGTGGCGGGCGCACGGTGATGAACCTCGCGTTGTTCACCTACTTCATCCCCGCGGCGTTTCTGGCCGTGCCGATGTACAAGACGATGGGCAATTACGGGCTGCTCAATAGCCAGTGGGCGCTGATCCTGGCGATGGTGACGATTGCCTCGCCGTATTGCATCTGGGTGCTCAAGCAGGCGTCGGACAAGCTGCCGGTTGAACTGGACGAGGCCGCGCGCATGGACGGCGCCACGCCCCTGCAGTTGTTCCGGCTGGTGTACCTGCCGCTCATGGTGCCGTCGCTGGTGGCGGTGGGCACCTATTCGCTGCTGCTGGCCTGGAACGAATACCTGTACGCCTTCCTGCTGCTGTCCAACGACACCAAGGTCACGTTGGCCGTGGCGCTGGGCAGTTTTCTCTCGGCCGACGATTCGCCCTGGGAACTGCTGATGGCCACCGGTTTCATTTACGCGCTGCCGCCGGCGGCGATTTACTACACGTTCAAACGCTACATGGTGGGCGGCCTGACGGCCGGTGCCGTCAAGAGCTGACCTCCGGAAAGACACGCGCCATGGCCTCGGTATCGTTTCGCAAGGTGGAAAAGTCGTTTGGCAAGGTCAAGATCATCCACGGCATCAGTTTTGACATTGCGGACGGTGAATTCGTGGTGCTGGTGGGCCCGTCGGGCTGTGGCAAGTCCACGCTGCTGCGCATGCTGGCCGGACTGGAAGACATCACCGGTGGCGAGATTGCCATTGACGGCCGCGTCATCAACGACCTGGACTCGAAAGACCGCGACATCGCGATGGTGTTCCAGAGCTATGCGCTCTACCCGCACATGACGGTGGGTGAGAACATGGCCTTCAGCCTCAAGCTGCGCAAGGCCGATGGCGGTCTGGTCGAGCAACGGGTGGCCAACGCCGCGCGCATCCTGAACCTTGACGCGCTGCTGCACCGTTACCCGCGTGAACTGTCCGGCGGGCAACGCCAGCGGGTGGCCATGGGCCGCGCCATCGTGCGCGACCCCAAGGTCTTCCTGTTTGACGAACCGCTGTCCAACCTCGATGCCAAGCTGCGCGTGGCCATGCGCGCCGAGATCAAGGCGCTGCATCAGCGGCTCAAGACCACCACGGTGTACGTGACGCACGACCAGATCGAGGCCATGACCATGGCCGACCGCATCGTGGTGATGCACGACGGCATCGTCGAACAGATCGGCACCCCGCTGGAGCTGTTCGACCGCCCCGGCAACCTGTTTGTGGCGCAGTTCATTGGTTCGCCCGCGATGAACACGTTTCAGGGCAGCTTGCGCAGCGAAGGCGTGCGGCGCTGGGTTGAGGCCCATGGCGCGCAATGGCCGGTGGCGCCCGACGCGGCAGGGCAGGACGGGCAGACGGTGCACTACGGCATCCGGCCCACCGACCTGCGCATCGCCGACGCGGCGCCGGGCATTGCCGCCAAGGTGGTGGTGGTCGAACCCACGGGCGCCGAGACCGAACTGGTGATCGAGGTCGGCGGCATGACGATGAACCTGGTGATGCACGGCCGCACCGCTGCCCGACCCGATGACACGGTGCATCTGGCCATCGACCCCGCCACGGTGCACCTGTTTGACGCCCAAAGCGGTCAGCGCATGGGCTGACCGGGGGTCAGCGGGTTGGCATTTTAATTCTAAAAAAATAGCAAACTATCGCCAATTGGCGGGGGAAACGCGCTATTTTTATCAATATTTCACGCGGTACGCTGCATCACCCCGGACAGCAGCACCTGCCCTCCGGGCTGGGCGGCCCGAACCGCCTGAATGAGGGCGCGCGCCACCTTGTGCGCCGGGATCGCCCGCAAATTGCGCGGGACCAGCGGGCGCAGCACGGTGGACAACGCCAACGCCAGCGATTCGCCACTTCGCACCGGCTGTCCGAGGGCGCCGCGGTCCCCTGCCAGCACCGACGGGCGCGCGATGACCAGCGTGCCGTAGCCCAGGGTGGCCAGGGCCGCTTCCATTTCGCCCTTGACGCGGTTGTAGAAGATGGAAGATTGCGGGTTTGCGCCCATGGCACTGACCACGCCCAGGCGTTGGGCGCCCGCCGCACGGGCTGCGCGGGCCACGGCCACCACCGCGTCGAAATCCACGGCGCGAAAGGCCTGCTGGCTTCCCGCCACGGCGATGGTGGTGCCCAGGGCGATGTACACCTCGTTCACCGTCGGCAGGGCCGGCAGCGAAGCGAAGTCAACGATGTGGGAGATGACGCGCGGGTCGGTGGCCCCGGCCGCGCGGCGGCCCACGCAATGGACCGCCGAGACGCTGCTATCGGTTAAAAGTGCGTTGAGAATTTCCCGGCCCACGAGGCCCGAAGCCCCCGCCACCAGAACGGTTCGAGCGCCCGCCGCCACCGTTGCGGCCACGGCCGCCGAGGCTGTCAACGCTGGTGCGCAGGGGATCGGGTTGTCCATCGGTGCTCCTGGGGGTGGCGTCGCGTTGCACGAACGGGCGCACGCTCTGGTGCGCGCCTTCGCGCGGCTGGGCATCGCTGTCGTGGCGCGGCGTATGGGCCGGGCGACCTTGTGCGGGGCGGCTCTGCGCCGGGCGGCCGCCGCCGCTGCCGTTGCGCTGACCCTGGGGCTGTGCAGGCTTGGCGCCACGCGGGCCACCACGACCGCCGCCCGCGTTGCCGCGCTCGCCCTGGCCGGCCTTGCTTTCACGCATGCGTTGCAGCATTTCGGTGCGGGCGGCTTTGGCCGCTGCGGCCATCACGTCGCGGCTTGGGGGTTTGCCGGCGCCGCCCCAGATGGTCTGGCGACCCATGGCGATGGGCTCGGCCTTCTCGCCGGGTTCGGGGCCGAAGCCGTCGATCAGCTGGACGGCAATCTGCTGCTTGGTGAAGCGCTCGATGTCCATCATGAAGCCTTCTTCGTCCAGGCAGACCAGGCTCACGGCGGCGCCGTCATTGCCGGCCCGGCCGGTACGGCCGATGCGGTGGACGTAGTCTTCGCTGACGTTGGGGATTTCATAGTTGACGACGTGCGGCAGCTCGTCGATGTCGATGCCGCGCGCGGCAATGTCGGTGGCCACCAGGGCGCGAATGTCGCCGCTCTTGAAGCCGGCCAGTGCCTGCGTGCGTGCCGACTGGCTCTTGTTGCCGTGCAGCGCCATGGCGCTGATGCCGTTCTTTTCAAGGAACTCGGCCACGTTGTTGGCGCCGAACTTGGTGCGGGTGAACACCAGCACCTGGCTCCAGTTGTGCTCCTTGATGATGTGCGCCAGCAGCGCCTTCTTCTTGCCACGGCCCACCGGGTGGATCACCTGCGTGATGCGCTGCACCGTGGTGTTGCGCGGGGTCACCTGGATGCTCTGCGGGTTGTGCAGCAGGTTGGCGGCCAGATCGCGGATCTCGTCGCTGAAGGTGGCCGAGAACAGCAGGCTCTGCTTGTCCTTGGGCACCAGGGCGAGGATTTTCTTCACGTCGTGGATGAAACCCATGTCGAGCATGCGGTCGGCTTCGTCGAGCACGAGCGCCTGCACCGTCGAGAGGTCCAGGAAACCCTGCTGCTGCAGGTCGAGCAGACGGCCGGGCGTGGCCACCAGGATGTCCACACCACTCTTAAGCTTGCTGATTTGCGGGTTCATGCCGACCCCGCCGAACACCACGGTGGAGGTCAGTTCAAGGTATTTGCCGTAGGTCTTGAACGATTCCTCGACCTGGGCGGCGAGTTCGCGCGTGGGCGTCAGGACCAGGGTGCGGATACCGCGGCCACCAAACTTGTTTTTTGCCGCAGGCGTGGTGCTGAGCTTGTGCAACAGCGGCAGCGCGAAGGCGGCGGTTTTGCCGGTACCGGTTTGGGCACCGGCCAGCAGGTCCTGGCCGTCCAGGACGGCAGGAATGGCCTGCGCCTGGATCGGCGTCGGGATTTCGTAACCTTGCTCGTGCACGGCTTTCAGGATGGCAGGAGCCAGCTTCAGATCATCAAAGTTCATAGGAGTGCGCCCGTCCGGGGCGCAGGGGGTTATCGGCCTGTTCCGGTGCCAAAAAGCACTGGGCCAGTCATAGGCTGATGAGGGTCAGGGTGGGCGATGTATGCAGAGATACGGCCCCAGCAGGGTGCTGATGTCAAGGCAACTGGAGGCCCCAACAGCCCGTATTGTCGCATGAGCGGATAATTTAGGGTTTTGGACCCCGATAACCGCATCCCGGTTACGTCAGTAAATTCACACAATGGCTCAATACGTTTTCACCATGAACCGCGTCGGCAAGATCGTTCCGCCGAAGCGCCAGATTCTCAAGGACATCTCCCTCAGCTTCTTCCCTGGCGCCAAGATTGGCGTGCTGGGGCTCAACGGCTCGGGCAAATCCACGCTGCTGAAGATCATGGCCGGCCTGGACACCGAGATCGAAGGTGAAGCCACGCCCATGCCCGGTCTGAGCATCGGTTATCTGCCGCAAGAGCCCAAGCTCAACCCCGAGCACACTGTGCGCGAAAGCGTCGAAGAGTCCATGGGCGAGGTGTTTGCCGCCAAGGCCAAGCTGGAGGAGGTGTACACCGCCTATGGCGAGCCGGACGCCGACTTTGACGCTCTGGCGGCCGAGCAGGCACGGCTGGAGGCCATCATTGCCACCGCCGGCACCGACTCGGAGCACCAGCTCGAGATCGCCGCCGACGCGCTGCGCCTGCCGCCCTGGGACGCAAAAATCGGCGTGCTGTCGGGCGGTGAAAAGCGCCGCGTGGCGCTGTGCCGCCTGCTGTTGTCCAAGCCCGACATGCTGTTGCTCGACGAGCCCACCAACCACCTGGACGCCGAATCGGTGGACTGGCTGGAGGTGTACCTCAAGCGCTTCTCGGGCACCGTGGTGGCCATCACCCACGACCGCTATTTTCTGGACAACGCCGCCGAGTGGATTCTGGAACTGGACCGTGGTGCCGGCATCCCCTGGAAGGGCAACTACAGCACCTGGCTGGAACAAAAAGGCGATCGCCTGGCCAAGGAGCAAAAGTCCGAGGAGGCTCACGCCAAAGCCTTGAAGAAAGAACTGGAATGGTCACGCCAGAACCCGAAGGCGCGCCAGGCCAAGAGCAAGTCGCGCCTGGCCCGGTTCGAGGAACTGAGCGATGTGGAATACCAGAAGCGCAACGAAACGCAGGAAATCTTCATCCCCGTGGCCGAACGCCTGGGCCAGCAGGTGATTGAATTCCACAACGTCAGCAAGTCGTTTGGCGACCGCATGCTGATCGACAACCTGAGCTTCACCATTCCCCCGGGGGCCATCGTCGGCATCATCGGCCCCAACGGTGCAGGCAAGTCCACGCTGTTCAAGCTGATTGCGGGCAAGGAGCAACCCGACAGTGGCCAGGTGGTGATTGGCTCCACCGTCAAGATGGCGTTCGTGGACCAGCATCGCGACGAACTTGAGAACCAGAAAACCGTGTGGGAAGACGTGTCGGGCGGGCTGGACATCCTGACCGTGGGCAAATTCCAGATGCCCAGCCGCGCCTACTGTGGCCGCTTCAACTTCAACGGTGGCGACCAGCAAAAGCGCGTGGGCACGCTTTCGGGCGGCGAACGCGGCCGCCTGCACCTGGCCAAGACGCTGATTGCCGGCGGCAACGTGCTGATGCTGGACGAGCCGTCCAACGACCTGGACGTGGAAACCCTGCGCGCACTCGAAGATGCGCTGCTCGAATTTGCCGGTTCGGTCATGGTCATCAGCCACGACCGCTGGTTCCTGGACCGCATTGCCACCCACATCCTGGCGGCCGAGGGCGACAGCCAATGGACCTTCTTTGACGGTAATTACCAGGAGTACGAGGCCGACAAGAAGAAGCGCCTCGGCGAAGAAGGTGCCAAACCCAAGCGCATGCGCTATAAAGCCTTGAAGTAATTGTGCCGAAACAGTCGCTATGACAGATACCGTCCGCCCCACCGCACAGGCCATGGCGTTTGATGCCTGCGTGCAGCAGGCGGCGGCGGCCGGGCGGGCCTTGATGGTGCGCCTGATCGAGACCGCCCGGCATTCCATGCGCCTGCGCGCGGGAGCCACCGATGTGATGTCCGAACGCAACGATCTGGTCGAGGCGCTGCGGCTGCTCGGACAGAACGAGGGCATGATGGCCGAGCGCTATCCATTGGAGTTGATGGCTGCGTTTTCCGACGCCATGCGGGGTGCCGCTGGACCCAAGGCCAGCGCGGGACCCATCAGCTTCGATCAGCTCGAACTGATGGACGAAGACCAGGTGCAGGAGCGGGTCGAGGGTGCGCGAGCGCTGCAGTCGGCCATGATGGCCTCGGAGCAGGAGCTTGCCGAGTTCAATGCCCTGATTTGCGCCGCGCAGGGGCTCAAGACGGTGCGAGCCGATCGCAACCCTTTGCGTCCTGAGGTGTATGTGCGAACGCTGCAGTCGCTCCTTCGCACGCTGGGCGTCCCCGTGGCGGTGCGACTGCGCTGGATGCAGCATTTCGGGCCGGCCCTTGGCAAGGAGTTGAGCCGCATTTACGAAAAGCTCACCCTGGACTTGCGCAGCAAGGGCATAGGCGCGGCGGCCTATGTCATCACACCGAGTCGATCCGCGGTGGGTGGCAGACAGGTGGCGGAGCCAACCGCGGGTGCTACGCCAGCAGCGGCAAGTCCCCGGTTGACGGTCGACCAGTTGCGCCGTTTGATGGCTGGCGAACTGACGCCGGCCGACAGCGGCAAGCGGGCCGGTGACGCGCAGCGCGAGGGCCCCAAGACCGATTTTCTCCACACCGTACCGGCCGCATTTGAAGCGCTGGAGGAGATGAAGCAGGTCGACACCGCGGTCAACCGGATAGCCAAACGGCAGGCCGTGGCCGGGACAACGCAAACGGGCAGTGGCGACGAGCGCGAACAACTTCGCCGGTCCGCCACCGCCGTTGGGCAGGCGCTGGGTCTCGAGGTGGTCACGCTGATGATCGAAAACCTGGCCCACGACGATCGTCTGCTGGCGCCGGTCCAGGACGTGGTACGGCAAATGGAGTTGCCGCTGATGCGGCTGGCCCTGGTCGACCCGCGGTTTTTCAGCGACCGTAAACATCCGGCCCGCGCCCTGCTTGAGCAAATGACGCAACGCAGTTTGGCGTTCCGCAGTTCCGACGATTCCGGGTTTGAGGGTTTCATCGGGGCGCTGCGTGCGGAAATCATGGTTCTCTGCACCGAACCCATCCAGGACGCCTCGCCTTTTTCGGCGGCTTTGGGCGTATTGGAGACCACCTGGGAGTCGCAGGAGAAGCATGAGCGCGAGCGACGCGACCGGGCCGTTCAAGCCCTTTTGCATGCCGAGCAGCGCAGCATGCTGGCGGAAACCTTTGCGCGTGAGTTCCGGGCCGCCAACGCAAACGCGCCGGTTCCTGAGGAAGTGGTCGATTTTGTGGCCGGACCGTGGGCCCAGGTGGTGGCGCAAGCCCGGATTTCCGACGGCAATGCTTCAGTGGATCCCAACGGGTACCTCGCCGTGGTGGACGATCTGGTCTGGAGTATCCGTGACGATCTTTCCCGTGCCGATCTGGAGCGTCTTGCCGGATTGATCCCATCGATCGTTGAACGACTGAAAGCAGGGTTGGCGGCGATCAGTTATCCCGACTCGCGTTCAGCGGGGTTTTTCAATTTGCTCATGGAACTGCATCAACAGGCGTTGAAGCCGCAGCGCATGTTTGCGCGTCGCGCCCGCGCACTGGTGCGCACCACGCGCGAGCAGCTCGAGGCCCGGTTTGCTGCCGCTGATGCGGACCGCATGTGGCTGGCCCCGTCCGAGGTCAAGGACTCTGGGTTTCTCGACAGCCAGGACGCACTGCCAGATGCCGTGCACTTTGAGCGCACCCGTCCCTCGGTTTATCCTGGCGATGCAAGGAGCGATCAAGCGGTCCAGCAGCCCTATGACTCGGCGATACCTGTGGCGCTCAACACTTGGGTGGAGCTGCGACAGGGCGCGCAATGGATCCGGTCGCGGCTCACCTGGGTTAACCCACAGGGAACCTTGTTCGTCTTTACCAGTGCCGATGGCGTCACGCTGTCGATGACCCGCCGGGTGCTTGACATTCGCCTGGCGGCCGATGCGGTGCGCGTGCTCGACCGTGCCGTGGTGGATTCGGCCCTGGACGCAGTGGCCAACGCCGCCCTGCAAAACAGCCTGGACCTCAGGCTTTGATCAAGCGCAGGCGCACCAGCTGAATGTGGTTGCGCAGCGCATACAACTCGTCGGCATAGGACAGCGGGACCGTGACGTGGCTGACGCGCGTCTCCAGCGCTTCAAGCTCGGCAATCAACTCGGCGGGGGCGCTGGTTGCAAGGCTGGCGCGGCTTTCAATTTCCCGCAGCTTGCCGTACCAGCGGAACACGCGGGAACGAATCCGGAACGCATACAGCGGCGGCACGATGCGGCTCAGGGGCAGCAGGACGGCCACGATGATGCCCAGCACCAGCCACATGCGCTCGATCAGGTTGGCCAGCCAGAACGGCAAATAGCGCTGCAACAGCGGCGGCCCGTTGCGCAGGATGCGTTCGGCCTCCTTGGACAGTGGCAGCTCGGTCAGTACCCCGCTCGGGAAATCACCTTTGCGGTTGAACCAGCCCGCGCCGCCATGCAGCGTGATGGCGGCCTGCGAGAACAGTTGCAGCAGCGCCGGGTGGGTGGTGTCGCGCGTCAGGATCGACGTGGTGGAGGCCAACAGGCGTACATCCTGGGGCGGCACGTCGCCGGCCAGGTCCACCACGCCACGGGGCAACACCACGGGCGTGAGGAACGGAAAGCGCCGTGAATACGCCTCGCTTTGCGCAAAGTCGAGCAGCCGCACGCCGGGGGTCTGCAGCAGCATCTGCACCATCAAGGCTTCGGGGGCCGAGGCGAAAACGATCACGTCAATCTCGCCATTGAGAAAGGCCACCGTGGCAGGCGTTTGCGCGAGTTGACTCAGCTGGATCGAGGTTGCGTCGACCCGGTTGGCCTCCAGCAGCCTGGCCATGAGCTTGGGCACGCCACTGCCCGGCGTGCCGACGTTGACCTTCAGACCCGTCAGTTCGGTCATGGAGGTGAGTGGCGGCAGAGGTTTCCCTGCGGCCCTTGCGGGTTGCCCAGTGGCCGATACGGCTTCGTTCGGGTGCCGTGTCACCTTGCCCAGGGCGTCTTCGCGGTAAAACATCCAGACCGGTTCGACGAACAGGCTGCCCAATGATTGCAGACCCTCGTCGTCACCGGCGGATGTGGCGTCATGGCTGCCGCCCTGCACAAAACCGACGTCGGCCTTGCCCTCGCGCAACAGCTGCAGGTTGGCCGAAGAACCTTCGCTGGGCAGCAGCACCACTTCGATGCCGTTGGCGGCCAGCAGCGTGGCGTAGCGTTTGCCGAACTCGTCGTAAGCGCTTTGGGCGGGGCCGGTGGCCAGCACCACGCGCTTGGGGGGTGTCGGGTCCAGCCACCAGAACGCGGCCGCCAGCAGCGCAATGGCCAGCAGCACAAACGGCCCGGCAGAGACCAGCAGGTCGCGCAGCGACAACAGGGTGTAGCGAAGCGTGCGGGTCATGTCAGGGCGCTCAGCGCAGCGGCCGGTTCAGCGCGTGAAGTTCAGTCGCGCAAGGCAGGGTGAGTGCGCCCAGAGTCAGGCTGCCCGCTGTTTGCACCGCGCGCAGCACGGCGCGGGCCGTGGCTTCGGCGGCCATGGTGCCCAACAGGGTCATGCCCGCCGCTTTGCCCGATGCGCCCGTGCCGAGCGCGAACAGCGTGTCGCCGTCGGACATCGTGTGCGCGGGGTTGATGCTGCGGGCCAGTCCGTCGTGCCCCATGGTGGCGAGACGGCGGGCTTGCGCCTTGGTGATGACGGCGTCAGTGGCGATCACACCGATGGTGGTGTTGGTGCCCGCCAGCAGCGGGGCGTGGGGCCGTTCGCCGCGCAGCAGCGCGCGGCGGCTGTCCAGCAGGGCGCTGCCGTCGGCCGTACGGGCCCCGGCCACCACGGCGCCGCTGTCCGGGTCCACCACGTCACCGAGCGCGTTGCAGGCCACCAATGCACCCACCGTGATGCCCTCCACGGTGACAGAGGCTGTGCCAATGCCGCCGCGCATGGCGCGGGCCAGACCAAATATCTTGCCCACCACCGCGCCACTGCCGGCCCCCACATTGCCTTCGGCCGGGGGTGCACTGGAAGCGGCTGCGCAGGCCGCGTAGCCGGCTTGCGCGTCGGGACGGATGCACGCGTCGCCCACGACCAGGTCAAACAGCACCGCTGCCGGAACGATCGGCACGCGGCCCACCTGCACGTCGAGGCCGATGCCATGTTCTTCCAGCCAGCGCATGGCGCCCGACGCCGTGTCCAGCCCCCAGGCGCTCCCGCCCGAAAGCATCACGGCATGGACCTGCTCTACCAGGTTGCCTGGCTCCAGCAAATCGGTTTCGCGGGTGCCGGGTGCGGCACCGCGCACATCCACACCGGCCACGGCACCCCCACGGGCCAGGACCACCGTACAGCCCGTCGGCCGCCGCAGGTCGGTGAAGTGGCCGACCTCGATCCCGGCGACGTCGGTCAGTGCGCCGCTACCGTCCAAGGTGGATGCGGTGGGCGCGGCAGCAGGGTGGGTGAAGGACGATGGCAGCATGACCGGCACATTATCCGCCGCCACGCGTGTTCAACCCGTTGCCTGTTGTGTCGATTCAGGGGTAAGTCTGGTAGACACGCGTCTTGCCGCCGGCCTCGACCAACAGCACGTCATAGTGGTCCTTGCGACCGCCATAGGTCGGCCCGTCCATGCCGGGGGCACCGACGGGCATGCCCGGGACGCTCAGGCCCAGCGCTTTGGGGTGCTCGGCAAGCAGGCGCTTGACGTCGCGCGCGGGGACATGGCCCTCGATCAGATAACCATTGACCAGCGCGGTGTGGCATGAGCCCAACTCCTGGGGCAGGCCCAACCGGGCGCGCACGGCGTTGTTGCCGGTCTCGTAGGTCTTGACGCTGAAGCCGTTGGCTTCCATGTGCGCAACCCAGTCCTTGCAGCAACCGCAGGTCGGGCTTTTCCAGACTTCCACCTGCGGTTTGGCTTGCGCGGCGACGGGCCAGACCAGGGCGCCTGTGGCCATGGCGGCGGCGGTTTGAATGAGAGTTCGTCTTTGCATGAGGAGGCTCCTTGCCTGAAAAATTGAACGAATGAAATCGGTTGGCGGGTGATCACGGGGCCGGTACCCTGTCCGATCGCAGGCGCCGCCACGGTCACTGCCCGCCAGCAACCGGCAGCGGACGGACCACGGGCGGCAAGCTCAGGAGATTGGGGGCTTGAGTCCGGGGTGGGGTATGGCGCTGTCAAATGCCAGGGGTTGGGCCATCGGGACGGCAGCCGCAACGGCAGGCGGGGGCGCTAACGTGACTGTCACGGTCAGCGCGACGGTATTGCACGCCAGGCAACTGGCGCAGCTTTGGCAGTGGGGGTGGCCCGCCAGGGCGGTCGACGGGCAGTCGCCCTGTTGCTGGGTTGAATTTTCTGATGAAAATTGACCACTAGCCCCCGTAGATTCTTGATAGTTTGCTATTGAATTAGGAATTATCAAGTGGCCTGCGACGGCCGGCTTCATGGCGTCGGTTGCCATACCGGTGCCCATGGCGTCACCCGCCCCACTGCGCAAGGGCAGCAGGGCAACCAGCAGGACGAGGAGCCAGCGACGCATGGTGCCTATGCTACTGCGGTCTGCTGCGGGTTTGTTGATGTGCATCAAGCCCACAGGGGGCGTGGCTTTGCAGTGGTGGTGCCCATGCACGGTAAGATGGTGCCCAGCGTGTCTGTTGTGTCTGGCGTCCAAAATCCCCCCATGCGTCTGGTGTTCGCTTTTTTGCTGTGTTTGGCGGTTGTCTTCCAGGGCAGCGTGGCCGCGCACGGTTTCGAGCCAGCCTGCGCCATGGGTCACGACATGGACCATGGCATGCCGCAAGCCGACATTTCCCCCGGCGATTGTTGCAACGACGCATCGACCGCCTCCGAAACCGGCCAACTGTGCAAGCCTGGCCAGGCGTGCAGCGTGCCTTCTGCTCTTGCCGCCACACCGCTGCCGGTGATGCTGCTGGCCCCCGCGTCGCATTACCTGGTACCGACCGCCGGATTTCCCGTGCTGTCGTTCGACCCCGCTGGCGTCTGGCGCCCCCCCTCTTCGAGCTGATTCCGTTCAACCGTCTGCGGTTTTGGGTTGCGCTATGCACGCGTGACCTCAAGCCGTTGTCCGTGTGCGACGCGGCAGCGCTGCTGCCTGCACACATCACCCGTTCGGACTCAGCGTATGCCCATTTCCCTGTCTATCTGGACGCCCGCGCGGGCGTTGTCCTCTCACGTGCCCCACCGCAAACGCATCCCCGCGCGCGTGGCCGGTGTGGTTTTGCTGGTCATCAGTTTGTGCGGCGGGGTGGCCGCGCAAACGCCACCAATGTTGCCGCCGCTGACATTGCAGGCGGCACTGCTGGAGGCGGAAAAACGCTCGCACGCGCTGGAAGCCCAGGATGCGGCCACCCAATCGGCCCGTGAGTTGGCCGTCGCCGCGGGGCGTTTGCCGGACCCGATGTTGCGCCTGTCGGTGGACAACCTGCCGGTCGACGGGCCGATGCGATTCAGTCTCACCCAGGATTTCATGACCATGCGGTCGGTGGGCCTGACGCAAACGCTCACGCGCGAGGACAAGCGCCGCGCCCGCAGCGCCCGTTTCGAGCGCGAAGGCGACGCGGCGCAGGCCATGCGGGTCATGCAGTTGACCGCTTTGCAGCGGCAGACGACGCTGGCCTGGTTTGACCGCCACTACCAGCAGAAAATGGTGGACTTGCTCACGCGGCAGCGTGATGAGGCAGCGCTGCAGATCGAGGCGGCCGAAACGGCCTACCGCGCCGGTCGTGGCGCGCAGGCGGACGTGTTCGCCGCCCGCTCGGCGGTGGCCCGCATCGAAGACCGCATTCAGGAAGCGCGTGACCGGCACGCCAACGCTGGCATCTCGTTGGCGCGCTGGGTGGGCGATGCGGCGTCTGGCCCGCTCGGCGAGGCGCCTGGGTTGACGCGCACCCGCATGGCGGACCCCGTGCAGGGAAACGGGGTCGACCAGATTCCCGACATTGCCCTGATGGCCAGCAAGGAGGCAGTGGCCCTGGCCGAAGCCGAAGTCGCGCGCCAGGAAAAGCGCACGGACTGGAGCGTGTCGTTCATGTACAGCCAGCGCGGTCCGGCGTTTTCCAACATGGTCACGTTGGGTGTTTCGGTGCCTCTGCAATGGGACCAGAAGAACCGGCAGGAGCGCGAGCTGTCGGCAAAGCTCGCCAAGGCAGAGCAGGTGCGGGCCGAACGTGAAGAGGTGGTGCGCGAACGCATGGCGCAGATGCAACGCTGGCGCACCTCCTGGCAAAGCCGTCTGGCGCGTCTGGGCGACTACGACAAGAACTTGATCCCGCTCGTCGGCGAGCGAACCCTTGCGGCGCTGTCGGCCTACCGCGGTGGCAAGACGCCCTTGTCAGCCGTGCTGGAAGCCCGGCGCATGGAGATCGACACCCGCGTCGAACGTTTGCGCATCGAAATGGAAACGGCCGCGCTATGGACGGAGCTGGAATTCCTGATGCCCGTCACCCTGTTACAGGAGAAAACCCAATGAAGCGCAAAAATATCGTGATCGCATGTTTGGCTGTGGGCGTGCTGGGCGCCGCGGGATGGGGTCTGTACCGTCTGGGCATGCACCAGGGCATGGCCATGACCCTTCAGGGGCCTGTCGGCACCTCGACAACGGCGCAGCCGCAGGTGTCCACATCGGGCACGGTGGACCCTTCGACCTGGGGTATCCCGGAGGGGATTGCGGCAACCCGGCGGCACATCCAGGAGGGCATCAAGGCGGGTGTGGTCGATCCGGTGACGGGACGAAAAGTTCTCTACTACCACGACCCCATGGTGCCGGGCAAGAAGTTCGAGGCGCCGGGCAAGTCGCCTTTCATGGACATGATGCTGGTGCCGGCCTACGCTGGCGGTGACGGTGCGGATGCCAGCACCGTCACGATCAGCCCGCGCATTCAGCAGAATCTGGGGCTGCGCACCGGCGAAGTCACCGAGGGAACGCTGGCTTCGGAAGTCTCTGCGGCGGGGGCCATCGCATGGAACGAGCGCGACCAGGCGATGGTGCAGGCGCGCGCCATGGGTTACGTCGAAAAGCTCCATGTGCGCGCGACGCTGGACCGTGTCGCCAAGGGGCAGGCCCTGTTTGATATTTATGTGCCCGATTGGGTGGCGGTGCAGGAGGATTTCCTGTCGGTGCGCCGGATGCAGGGCAGCGATCTCGCCCCGCTGGTGGACGCTGCACGCCAGCGCATGCGCCAGGCCGGCATGAACCAGACGCAGATCGGGCGGGTGGAGCAGACTGGCGTTGTGCAGGCGCGCACCACACTGACCTCCCCCATCAGCGGGGTGCTGGCCGAATTGGCGGTCCGTGAAGGCAGTACCGCCATGCCGGGCATGACGCTGGCCCGCATCAATGGCCTTTCGACCGTCTGGGCCGAGGCGCAGGTGCCGGAAAGTCAGGCGGCCCGGATGCGCGTGGGGGCACCGGTCACGGCGCGCAGCCCGGCTTTGCCCGACACCGTCTTCGAGGGACGGGTTCAGGCGCTGTTGCCGGAAGTCAATGCCGCGACCCGCACGCTGAAGGTGCGGATGGAACTGCGCAACCCGGGGGGGAAACTGGTGCCAGGCATGTTCGTGCAGATGGTGTTGAGCGACAGCGGAAAGGTGAACGCGCTGTGGGTGCCCACCGAAGCCTTGATCCGTACTGGCAAGCGGACTCTGGTGATGGTGGCGGAAAAAGACGGTGCGTTCCGGCCCGTCGAAGTGGAGGCAGGCCAGGAGGCCGGGGACCGGACGGAAATCCGGCGCGGTTTGCAGGCGGGGCAGAAAGTGGTGTTGTCAGGCCAGTTTCTCATCGATTCGGAAGCCGGGTTGAAAGGTGTTGAGGCACGTCTTGGGGCGCCGGTGCCTGCAACAGCGACTGACCGCCATCGCACGACCGCGCGCATCGAGGCGGTGAACGGTGCGGTGCTGACGCTGTCCCATCCCGCCATCCCGACGCTGAAGTGGCCCGCCATGACCATGGACTTCAAGCTCGCCCCGGACCTGCAAAAATCGGGGCTGGGCGCTGGCCAGGAGGTGGAGGTCGAGTTCCGCATGCGGGAGGGCGATGATCCGCAGATCGTGACCCTGCGCCGGATCGATGGCAAGGGAGCCGCCCGATGATCGCCGCAACGATCCGCTGGGCCATCGCGAACCGCTTCCTTGTCCTGCTGGTCACCGTGATGGTCACGGCCTGGGGCGTGGTGTCGCTCACGCGCACGCCGCTCGACGCCCTGCCCGACCTGTCAGACGTGCAGGTCATTGTCCGTACCAGTTGGCCAGGGCAGGCCCCGCAGCTGGTGGAGGACCAGGTGACCTATCCCCTGACCACCACCATGTTGTCGGTGCCGGGCGCCAAAGTGGTTCGTGGCTATTCCTTTTTTGGCGACAGCTACGTCTATGTGTTGTTTGCGGATGGCACGGACCTCTATTGGGCGCGCTCGCGGGTGCTGGAATACCTCAGTCAGGTGCAATCGCGCCTGCCTGCTGGCACCACGTCGGCCATCGGCCCGGACGCTACCGGCGTGGGCTGGATCTACCAATATGCCCTGATCGACCGGACGGGCCGACAGGATCTCTCGCAGCTGCGGACCCTGCAGGACTGGTTTCTCAAGTTTGAACTGAAAACCGTGCCAGGCGTTGCCGAAGTGGCCACCATCGGCGGCATGGTGCGCCAATACCAGGTCGTGCTCGACCCGGACCAACTGGCGGCTTACCGCATCCCTCACAACCGGGTGATCGAGGCCTTGCGCCGGGCCAACCAGGAAGCCGGCGGCGCGCTATTGGAACTGGGCGAGGCCGAATACATGGTGCGCGCCACCGGCTACCTCAAGACACTGGACGATTTCCGGGCCATTCCGCTGATGACGACCGACGCCGGGGTGTCCGTGCTTCTGGGCGATGTGGCACGGGTGCAGGTCGGCCCGGAGCTGCGCCGCGGCATCGGCGAGCTGGACGGTGTGGGGGAAGCCGTGGGCGGCGTGATCGTGATGCGCTCGGGCGAGAACGCGCTGACCACCATCCAGGCTGTCAAGGAAAAACTGGCGGGCCTGCAGGGCAGCCTGCCCGCCGGGGTGGAGGTGGTGCCGACCTACGACCGCTCCAGCCTCATCAAGCGTGCCATTGACAACCTCGGCCACAAGCTGATGGAAGAGTTCATCGTGGTTGCGCTGGTCTGCGCCGTGTTCCTGTTTCACTTGCGCTCGGCGTTTGTCGCCATCATCTCGTTGCCGCTGGGCATTCTGATGGCCTTCATCGTCATGCAATGGCAGGGCGTGAACGCCAACATCATGTCGCTGGGGGGCATTGCGATCGCCATCGGCGCCATGGTGGATGCGGCGGTGGTGATGATCGAGAACGCGCACAAGCATCTGGAGCGCTGGGCGCACGGGCATCCGGGCGAGACGCTGACAGGCAACGCGCGCTGGCAGGTGATCGGCGACGCCGCAACCGAGGTCGGTCCGGCGCTGTTCTTCTCGCTGCTCATCATCACGCTGTCGTTTGTGCCGGTGTTCACGCTGGAGGCGCAGGAGGGGCGGTTGTTCGCGCCGTTGGCCTTTACCAAGACCTACGCCATGGCTGCCGCCGCCGGGTTGTCCGCGACCCTGATCCCGGTGCTCATGGGCTACCTGATCCGGGGCCGTATTCCGGACGAACAGAAGAACCCGCTCAACCGGTGGCTGATCGCGGCCTACCGCCCGCTGCTCGAAGGCGTGTTGCGCTTTCCCAAAAGCACGATTGCCGCCGCGGTGGTGATGCTGGTGCTGAGTCTTTGGCCCCTGCAGCACATCGGCAGTGAGTTCATGCCACCGCTGGACGAGGGCGACCTGCTGTACATGCCCACGGCGCTACCGGGGCTGTCCGCGGGCAAGGCGGCCGAGCTTCTGCAGCAGACCGACCGCCTCATCAAAAGCGTGCCTGAGGTGGCCACGGTCTACGGCAAGGCGGGCCGCGCCGTGACCGCAACCGATCCGGCGCCGCTGGTGATGTTCGAGACCACCATCCAGTTCAAACCGCGCGACGCCTGGCGACCGGGCATGACGCCCGAGAAACTGGTGGACGAACTGGACAAGATCGTGCGCGTTCCGGGGTTGACCAATATCTGGATCCCGCCCATCCGCAACCGCATCGACATGCTGGCCACGGGCATCAAGAGCCCGGTGGGTGTGAAGGTACTGGGGCCGGATCTCGCCGTCATCAACCGGCTTACCGGCGACATCGAGCGGGTGGTCAAGGCGGTGCCTGGTGTCACCAGTGCCTTCGCCGAGCGCCTGAGCGGCGGCCGATACATTGATGTGGACATCCAGCGGGCGCAGGCGTCGCGCTACGGCCTCAACATTGCGGACGTGCAGTCGGTGGTCAGTTCGGCCATCGGGGGCATGAACATCGGTGAAACCGTGGAAGGCTTGCAGCGTTTTCCGATCAATGTGCGGTATCCGCGCGAGGTTCGCGATTCACTGGAGAAGCTGCGCGAATTGCCGGTGGTCACACCGCGCGGCCAGCGCCTCGTGCTCGGCGATGTGGCCGACATCCGCATCACCGACGGCCCACCCATGCTGCGCAGCGAGAACGCCCGGCTGGCCGGTTTTGTGTACGTTGACCTGCGTGGGCGTGACCTGGGGTCGGCGGTGCGTGAAATGCAGGACGTGGTGGCCAGACAGGTGACGTTGCCAACGGGTTATTCGGTGTCATGGTCTGGCCAGTTCGAATTTCTCGAGCGCGCGACGGCCAGGCTCAAGCTGGTGGTGCCCTTCACGCTGCTGATCATCTTCATCCTGCTCTACCTGACCTTCAAGCAGCTTGGCGAAGCGCTGCTCATCATGGGGACGCTTCCGTTTGCATTGATCGGAGGCATCTGGCTGCTCTACCTGCTGCGCTACAACCTGTCGGTGGCAGGGGTAGTGGGCTTCATCGCCCTGGCCGGTGTGGCTGCCGAGTTCGGCGTGATCATGCTGCTTTACCTGAAGCAAGCCTGGAACGAGCGGTTGCGCCAGAACCAGACCACCGAGGCCGATTTGCTTGACGCGATCCGGGAAGGCGCGGTGCTGCGCGTTCGCCCCAAGGCGATGACAGTGGCCGTGATTCTTGCCGGCCTGCTGCCCATCATGTGGGGTGGCGGCACCGGCAGCGAGGTGATGCAGCGCATTGCGGCGCCCATGGTGGGCGGGATGATCACCGCACCACTGCTGTCGATGTTCGTGATTCCGGCCGCGTACTACCTGATGCTGCGTCCCAGATCGGCGGGGGCAAGACGTTCGTGGTTCTGGCGTCAACGCGACTTGCCGGTTTGAGCGGCAGCGGCGCAACGGCCCGTCCCGCACTGACTTCAGGCATGTCAAGTCTTGCGGGAGGCCTTCCATGCCTGATACCGAGCCTGGTTTTCGGCGTTGGGTGGGTAAAGGCCGGGCAGGGCAGCGCCGGCGTTCACTTCGCCCATGATCCAGCCTTCCAGGCACTCCTGTTCGACAGCGGCATCGATCACGTCACCCAGCAGGTCGGCCGGGATGAGGACCGCGCCATCGGTGTCGACCACGATCACATCGTTGGGAAACACGGCCACACCGCCACAGCCGATGGGCTCCTGCCAGCCGACGAAGGTCAGGCTGGTCACCGATGCGGGCGCGGCCGTGCCGCGGCACCACACGGGCAGGTGGGTGCCCAGCACCCCGGCCAGATCCCGCACCACACCGTCGGTCACCAGCCCCGCCACGCCCCGCTTTTGCATGCGTGCGCACAGGATGTCGCCAAAGATGCCGGCATCGGTCACACCCATCGCGTCAACCACGGCAATGCACCCGGTGGGCATGGCCTCGATGGCCGCGCGGGTGGAAATCGGTGAACCCCAGGACGCGGGTGTGGCCAGGTCTTCTCGCGCCGGCACGAAGCGCAGCGTAAAGGCGCGCCCGACCAGGCGGGGCTGGCCCGGCCGCAAGGGCAGCGAGCCGCGCAACCAGGTGTTGCGCAATCCTTTCTTGAGCATGACGGTGGTCAGTGTCGCCGTGGTCACGGTCGACAAGGTGGCGATCACGGCGGGATCGAGCGGCAGTGGTTCAGTACCCATCAGTGGCTCCTCGGGTTGGTGGAAGGTGTTTGTGGAAGGTGGTCCGATTCTCGCGCTGGCGGTAAGGGGCACGGTCAGGTCTCGACCTTGACCGTGAGGGCGGCGACCAGGTCAGACTGCGTGATCATTCCCACCAGTGTGCCGCCATCGCCCACGACCGGGATATGGTGGTGGCCCGTGCTCCCGAACAGGGGGATCAGATCGGCCAGGTGCCGACGCATGCTGGTGACACGCACCTTGCGCGTCATGATCTGTCCAACCACTTTCGGCTTGTCTGCGTCGCTGGTGGGGGTGGTGCGGATGAACGCCCGGAGCTTGTCGGCAATGCCTTCCTGCCAGTCAATTCCTGCCGCGTTCAGGAAATCGGCCAGCGTCACGATCCCCACGATGTGTTGCGCGTTGTCGACCACGGGCAGGGCCTTGATGCGGCGCTGTCGCAACAGCGCCCAGGCCTCCTGGAGCGGTGTGTTGATGCCAACGGTGGTGAGTTGGCGCGACATGATGTCGCCGCAGCGAACATCGGCAATACGGCGCTCGTAGGCGCGCATCTGCGTCTGTTCCAGCAGTGCCTGCAGGTCGTCGCGGCTCACGTCCAGAACCTGGTTGTACCGGGCCAGCACGGCGTCCAGATCGGATTCCGTGACCTGGGTCGATGCTGCGCTGCCGGTGTCGGTGGCGATTTGACGATGCGGGTACTGACGCCCGGTCGCGTTGTTCCACAGCAACCCGACGCTGCACAGCAGGACCGAGTTGAGCATCACGGGCGCCAATGCGATGACGGGGTCTGTGGCGCCCGACAGCACGATCAGCAACGCGGTGGCCCCCCCTGGCGGATGCAGGCTGCGTGTGGCGAACATGACGGCAATGGCCAGCGCCACGGCGGCGGCAGCGGCGAGATTGACCGGGCCTGCGATATGCATGCAGGCCACGGCGACCAGTGCCGACAGGGTATTGCCGCCCACCACGGCCCAGGGTTGAGCCATTGGGCTGGCGGGCACGCCGAAAACGAGCACGGCGCTGGCACCCATGGGGGCAACGATCCAGGTCAAGGGGGACGGCAAGTGGAGCAGGTGGCTCAACCAGCCGGTCAACCCAATCCCCAGGCCTGCTCCCAGCACCACCCGCAAACGCTCGCGTGAATTGACTGTGACAGGGGCCGGCCAGAAGGACTGCAGCCAGCGCCATGTCCATCGCGGCTCGGAGGGTTTGGGGGTCCAGGGTGGGCGCATGGCGGAGAAAGATCAGGGAGGCGTGAATTCGATTGTCACCTACGCGGGGGAGGGGCGTTGTGAACCGTGCGCCAGCGAACAGACGACCCACCCGGCGGTGTTTACGCTGGCGCTGTTGGAGTAGTGAATGCGCCCCATGCCTTCAATGAGATCTGGCGGCACATCGCTTGCTCCAAGGCCCGTAACCCATGGAGAAAATCCTCATGAAAAAACTCAATTCAATTTCCCTGATCCTCGCCGCCGTGCTGATGACGGGTCTGGTGGCCTGTTCGGCCACGCCAAAGCAGGAAAGCACCGGCCAATATCTGGACGACACTGCGATCACGACCAAGGTCAAGGCGGCAATTTTCAACGAACCCTCGTTGAAATCGGCCGAGATCAATGTCGAGACGTTCAAGGGCGCCGTCCAGCTGAGCGGCTTTGTTTCGTCGCAGACCAGTATCGACCGTGCGGTCTTGCTGACCAGTGGCGTTGGCGGCGTCAAGTCGGTCAAGAACGACATGCGCGTCAAGTAAGCGCAAAAGGCGCAGGCCCTGCCTCGTGGCAGCGGCCCGCCTGAATTCAATGCCAGTTTCATCCAGAGGTATTTTTATGAAAATCATCAACACCATGATGACCAGCGCGCTGGCCATCGTAGTCACTCTCAGTCTGGGCGCCTGCGCCGGGATGTCGGCACAGGACCAGAACACCGCGGTCGGTGCGGGTGTCGGGGCAGTGGGCGGCGCAGTGCTCACGGGCGGCAGCACGCTGGGCACGCTGGGCGGCGCGGCCATCGGAGGCGTCATCGGCAATCAGGTTGACACCAACCGCAAGTAAGCCGGTCCGCAACGGCTTTAAGGAATGGGTTGCTGCGACGTCTACCTTTCTTTCAACCCACGAATTCGAAGAAAGCAAGCATGACAAACTATCTCAAGGGCATGACGGCCGGACTGATCGCCACCCTCGTTCTCTCAGCCTTGATGGTCATGAAGGCGATGATGGGCGTGATGCCCGGACTTGACCTGCCGGCCATCATCGCGGGCATGATGGGCATGCCCGGAACGCCCATCGTGGGTTGGGTGGTCCACTTCATGATCGGCATCGTTTTGTATGGGGTGGCGATCGTGCTGTCGACCCCGTTGCTGCCCGGCGTCAGTCCGATCGCCCGTGGCCTGATCGTCGGTCTGTCGGGATGGCTGGTCATGATGGTCATGTTGATGCCGATGGCAGGTGTCGGCATGTTCGGCATGCATTTCGGCATCATGGCGCCCATGATGACGCTCGTCCTGCACCTGATCTTCGGTGCCGTGCTGGGTTGGTACTACGGGCGGACGGTTCGGTCCCCGGCCTGAGCAGCGCCGGGGGTCGATGCCCCCTGATGGGACTCCAGCGATGAGGGCGCAATTTCTGCGCCCCCAAGGCGATATCGGGTGCCGCCGAAGGCGCTGCCAATGGCTGTCCGGACTTTGCGGCGGCTCCGTGCCAGGCTGCACTGTAAGGATTCGGGCGCCGTATCGTCTATTCCCTTGTCGTGCACAGGTACCGGACAGGCCGCGATAATGACCCCGAACCGGCCCCCCCAAAGCCTTGCATGGCGCGGCGCCTCCGTGTGCCACTGAGTCAACCGTACCGAGACCCTGCCCATCATGCGAATTTTCAGCAATGTGACCGCCGCCACCATCGCGGCAACGCTTCTCTCTGTGTCGATGCTCGCGATTTCACCGCCTGCACATGCCGAGGTGACGCTCAAGATGTCCAGCCAATGGAACGAGAACACCGTGGCGGCCGAGGCGGACCGCTGGTGGGCCTCCGAGATCGAGCGGCGCACGGCGGGCCAGATCAAGGTCAAGATCTTTTATGCGGGCGCATTGGCCAAGCCCAACGAAAACCTTGCGCTCATCCGCTCTGGCGGCGTGGAGCTGGTCAACATGTCGGCCAGCTATTTTGGGGCGGATCTGCCCTTGTTTACAGCGCCCAACTCCATCCCCATGGCCATGGCCGAGGTACCGCAGGCCAGCCACTTGATGCGTCGTCTGATGGCTGAAGTTCCGGCGCTGGACGATGAGGCCAAAAGGAATGGCGTCAAGGCGCTGTTCTTTCACAACCTGAACCCGTACGTTCTGGTCTGCAAGAACCCGGTGAACGGACTGGCAGACCTCAAGAGCAAGAAAATCCGGACCTGGGGTTCGGACATGCCCAAGATGGTGCAGGCTGCTGGCGCGGTGCCGGTCACCCTGGGGTTGGCCGAGCTGTACGAAGGCCTGAGCCGCAACACGGTCGACTGCATTCCGTTCTCCGTGGACCTGATGGTCAATTACAAGATTTTTGAGGTGGCCAAACATGTGTACGACGTGACCTTGTGGCTGGGGCCGACCAGCGGGGTGTGGATCAACCGCGCCACCTGGGATGCGTTGCCACCCGCCCAGCAGATGATTGTGAATGCGGTTTCCGAAGAAGCGGCCCTCAAAGACCGCGATCTGACCATCGCTGCCGCGGGAGCCGCCGTCGAGAAGCTCAAGGCCGCTGGCGTTCAGTTCCACGCTTTCCCGCAGGCCGACAAAAACGCCTGGAAGGCGGCCA
Organism: Betaproteobacteria bacterium HGW-Betaproteobacteria-3; assembly: GCA_002842205.1. Classification (GTDB taxonomy): domain Bacteria; phylum Pseudomonadota; class Gammaproteobacteria; order Burkholderiales; family Burkholderiaceae_C; genus PHCI01. The sequence goes on from PHCI01000002.1 coordinate 78,886, forward strand.
ACCCGGATTTCTTCGCTGCGTTTGTTGAAGTGCAGTCCAAGGCCGGGCGTGGTGACGCCGCCCAAGCCATGGTCCGGATCTGGAAAGAAGTGGTCAGCAAGTAAAGCGTGTCAACCCGGTTCGTCGTCACCCGGCCTTTCGGGGTTTCGTGCACATGATGCACAACCCTTCGCGCCCTGTTCCCCTGCTTGTCCTGGCGGCGCTCAATCGCCTGAGTGGCCATTTGGCGGGGCTGGCATTGCTGCTGATGATGCTCGCGGGTGCGGCCGATGTGATCATGACCAACCTGAACCTGATCGGCTTGCCGAGCAAACCAGTTCCTGCCACGACCGAATTCATCGCCACCATGATGGTGGTGACGGTGTTTTTCGGTATTTCATTGGCCCAGCAGCGGCGTGCCCATATTCAGCTGGACATGTCGCGGCTGGTGTCGCCGCGTCTGTACCGGCCGCTCGAAACCCTGCACCATCTGTGTCACGCCCTGTTTTACGGTCTGCTTGCCGTCTTTGGCGGTATGGCAGCGACACATGCTTTTTCGGTTGGCGAGTTTTCTGCGGGGGCCTACGATTTCCCGGTCTGGCCTGCGCGCGTGGTGCTGGCGGCCGGCTCGGCGTTGATGACCTTGCAATGCGTGGCCGATCTGGTCGCCGTGTTCAACCCGCGCTGGCGGGCTGCGCGGGACGATGGTCGACCGGCGGCCCCGCCGCGCTGAGGGCTTGCCGGTGGAACCCACGACCGTCGGCTATCTGAGCGCGGCCCTGCTGCTCCTGGCGCTGCTGGCGGGCGTGCCCGTGGCGGCGGCCATGGGCCTGATCGGTATCGGCGGCATGGTTCTGAGTGTGGGCGTGTCGTTCACGGCCTCGCAACTGGGCAACCTGCCGTATGCCGTGGTGAACAACTACGACTTCGCGGTGCTGCCGCTGTTCGTCCTGATGGGTGTGCTGGCGGAGGCGTCGGGCATCACGAGCCAGTTGTTTCATGCGCTGGACCTCTGGCTCCGACGGGTTCGCGGGGGCCTGTACCAGGCCGTCGTGCTGGGGTCTGCGGTGTTTGCAGCGGTGTCCGGCTCGACCATTGTCAATGCCGTGGTTTTCACGCGCATCGCTTACCCCGAGATGGTCAAGTACGGGTACGACCGCAGCCTCTCCATCGGCTCGATTGCGGCCACCGGCAGTTTTGCGGCCATGATCCCGCCGTCGATCACGATGGTGATCTACGCGATCATGACCGACCAGTCGGTGGGCCGGCTGCTGATTGCAGGGATCGTTCCGGGTGTGCTGACGGCGGCGGTCTATTTTTTCGGGATCGCCATCATGGTGCGCTTGCGGCCATCGCTTGCACCCGTTGCGACGCAGCCCGCGCCATGGGCGCAACGGTACAAAGCCGCAGTGGCCGTCTGGCCGATTCTTCTGCTCATCCTGCCAGTGATGGGGGGGCTTTACAGCGGTCTGTATCCGGCGTCAGCCGCCGGTGCGGTCGGGGCGTTCTTCGCTTTTGCGGTGGCGCTCTGGAAGCGGCGTGGCCCCGGGCGCTGGCTGGCGCCGGTGCTGGGCGATGCCGCCGCCATCAGTTGCACCATTTTTGCCATCCTGATCGGCGGGCTGCTGCTGTCGCGCATGCTGGTTGTCGTTGGCGTGATCGACCATCTGGTCGTGCTGATCACGGGTTTTGCGTCCACCCCGCTGAAGTTCATGTTGCTGGTCAGCGTGCTGTATCTCGTGCTGGGTTGCTTTCTGGACACCACGTCCATGATGGTCGTGACCCTGCCGTTTATTTTTCCCGTCGTCGCAGCCCTGAACATTGATCCGATCTGGTTTGGCATCGTGCTGGTCAAGCTCATCGAAATTTCGGTGGTCACGCCACCGGTGGGCGTCAATCTTTTCGCTGTCCTGGGGGCTGCCGGAAAGGACACCACCGTGAACGATGTCGTTCGGGGCGTGCTGCCCTTCATCGCGCTGGAATTGCTGGTGCTGGCGATCCTCATTGCCTTACCCGGCCTGACCACGTGGTTGCCCAACCGCATGATGGGCATGTGATCCGCCGACGGAGAATGTCAACCGCCGCGCGATGCCTGCATTCTGATCCCCACCACCCTTGCCATGAACCTCCACATTCCCCCAGAGTTGCTCGCCAGACTGAACCTTCAGCAGCAGTCGGATGGCAGCTACGCCATCGTGATCCCGTCCAGTGCCAATATGGCCGCCGACACGGTCGGGCGCTGGGCGCAAGGGCCGCGTCACAGCCATCCGGCACTGCGATTTGAGCGCGACGACCTGAGACTCGATCACTGGACGTTTTCGGAGCTGGACTCACTGGCCACGCGGCTGGCCAGCGCGCTGCAGCAACTGGGCGTGGGCAAAGGAGACCGCGTGGCCATTCATACGGGCCTGCGGCCCGAAACGGGCATTGCCCATCTGGCGGTCTACAAACTGGGCGCGATTGGCGTGACACTTTCCCAGCTTTATGGTGTGGACACCATGACGCATGTGCTCACGCACTCCGAATCGACGGTCATCATCACGCAAGGCAGCGCCTGGGAACGCTATCGTGACCTTGATTTTCCGCATTTGCGGCACCGCATCGTGGTGGGTCCGGCTGGGCCCGGCGAGTTGGCATTTGAGGACATCATCGCCAAGCCCGCACCGGATTTCCGGCCCGAGGCGACGCTGGCCAATGACCCGGCGTTGCTGATGTACACCTCGGGCTCGACCGGGCTGCCCAAGGGCATGCTGCACGGCCACCGGATTTTGCAGGCCTACCTGCCCAGCATCGCGCTGTTCTTCAATCTTGATCTGGACGATGACCGTGCGGTGTTCTGGTCGCCAGCCGACTGGGCGTGGGTGGGTGGACTCCTGGATTTGCTGCTGGCGGCATGGGCGTTTGGTCATACCGTGGTGACCAGTGAGCACCGTTTTGAAGCCGAATGGGCGTTTGAATTCATGGAACGACAAGGGGTGACGCATACCTTCCTGACGCCGACCGCGCTCAAACGGTTGGCGGAGATCCGTCATCCGCGCCGACGCTGGCCGGGTCTGCGCTTGCGCGTGGTTTGCACGGGCGGCGAGGCGCTGCCGGGGCCGGTGCTTGAATGGTGCCAGAAGGAACTCGGCGTGGTCTGCAACGAATTCTATGGGCTGACCGAGGTCAATCACCTGATTGGCAATTGCCAGCGTTTGTTCCCACCGGTCGCGGCCAGCATGGGTCGCGCCTACCCCGGGCACGGCACGACGGTGGTGGACGAAGCGGGCGAGGAGGTCGGCGTGGGCGAGACCGGCGAGATCGTCACCCGGATCGACGACGCCACGCAGTTCCTCGGCTACTGGAAGGACGAGGCCCGCACCGCGGGTTTGAGGCTGGGTGAACGCTGGCTGCGAACCGGTGACATCGGCATGCGCGACGCAAACGGCTACTTCTGGTATCGGGGACGGTCTGACGACCTGATCAAGAGCGCAGGCTATCGCATCGGCCCGGTGGAAGTGGAAGACTGTCTGCTGCGGCACCCTGGCGTGGCCGAAGCCGCCGTGGTCGGGGTCCCTGATTCCGGGCGCGGGCACATCGTCAAGGCGTTTGTCCGGCTCAGGGCGGGTTGCTTGCCATCCGATGCACTGGTGGGCGAGTTGCAGGCCCATGTGAAAACCAATCTGGCGGTGTACAAGTATCCGCGTGCGATTGAATTCGTCGAGAAATTCGATTTGACCTCCAGTGGCAAGATCAACCGCAGGGCGTTACGGGACGCAGGCGTGGCGCTCAATCGTTCAACGACGAAATGAACTGTTGAAGCTCTGGCGTCTGGGGGTTGCCGAACAGCTGCTCCGGCGTTCCCATTTCGTGCACACGCCCCTGGTGCATGAAGATCACGCGATCGCTGACTTTTCGCGCGAAACTCATCTCGTGCGTGACCATCAGCAAGGTCATTCCTTCTTCGGCCAGGCTTTCGACGACACGAAGCACCTCGCCGACCAGCTCGGGGTCCAGCGCGCTGGTGATTTCGTCGCACAGCAGGACAGCGGGTTCCATGGCGAGCGCACGTGCGATGGCCACGCGTTGCTGTTGGCCACCGGAAAGTTGATCTGCAAATGAGTCAAATTTTTCTGCCAGTCCCACGCGCTCGAGCAGTTTGCGTGCCTGGACCTCGGCCGTCGCAGTGTCGCGCGCCTTCACCAGAGTTGGCGCGAGCATGATGTTCTTTCCCACGGTCAGGTGTGGAAACAGATTGAAATTCTGGAAAATCATGCCGACGCGTTGACGAAGCTCTCTCATCGCCACCGGGTTGTTGTGCAGCAGGGGCTTTCCGTCCACCGTCAGCGCGCCGCTCTGGAACACTTCCAGCCCGTTGATGCAGCGCAGCAGCGTGCTCTTGCCGGAGCCGCTCTTGCCGATAATGGCGATGACTTCGCCCGCAGCAACCTGCAACGTGATGCCCTTGAGCACTTCGTTGGTTCCAAAGCTCTTGCGCAGTTCATCAATCTCAACGAGCGCCATTCATTTTCCTTTCGAGCGACTTGGCCGCCAGGCTGATCGGGAAGCACAGCGCAAAGTACAGCAGCGCCACGCAGCTGTAGACAATGAACGGCTGGAACGTGGCGTTGGTGATCATGGTGCCCGCCTTGGTCAGCTCAATGAACCCGATTACCGATGCCAATGCGGTGCCCTTGATGACCTGCACCAGAAAGCCTACCGTGGGAGGGATGGCAATGCGTGTGGCCTGCGGCAATACGATGTAGCGCAACTGCTCGCTGAAATTCAGGGCAAGACTTTGTGCCGATTCCCATTGGCCTCGGGGGATCGCTGCCACACAGCCCCGCCAGATTTCTGTCAGGAAGGCGCTGGTGTAAAGGGTGAGGGCCAGCGCCGCGGCCACCCAGGCTGAAGTTTTGATGCCAAACAATGCGATGCCGAAATACGCGAGAAACAACTGCATGAGCAAGGGCGTGCCCTGGAACAGCTGCACATAGCCACCCACCAGTGTGTCCATGCCACGCGCCTTGGAGAGCCGCGCCACCAGCAGGGCCAGCCCAACCAGGCCGCCGCCCACGAAGGCGATGAGCGAAAGCGCCACGGTCCAGCGTGCGGCGAGCAGGAGGTTGCGCAAGATGTCCCAGACGGTGAAGTCAACCATGCAATGCAGCCTCAGCGGCCCCACAGGAATTTGGGGCCAAACCAGTTGAGAAGTTTGCGTACGCTCACCGAAAGCATGAGGTAGATGGCGGTCGCGATGATGAACGCCTCGAACGCCCGGAAATTGCGGCTCTGGATCAGATTGGCGGCGTAGCTCAGCTCTTCGGTGGAGATCTGTCCACAGACAGCCGAGCCCATCATCACGATGATGATCTGGCTGACCAGTGCGGGCCAGACTTTCTTGAGTGCCGGCGGCAGCACCACGCGCACAAAGATCTGACGCGCTGACAGCGCCAGGCTCTTGGCGGCTTCAATCTGGCCTTTGGGGGTGGCCTCGATTCCCGCACGGATGATCTCGGTCGCGTAGGCGCCGAGATTCACGACCATGGCGATGATGGACGCGGTCTCGGGGGTGAGCCGGACGCCCGCCGCAGGAAGGCCGAAGAAAATGAAGAACAGCTGGACGATGAAAGGTGTGTTGCGGATCATTTCGACGTAGATTCCCGCAAGACACTTCAGCCATGTCGCGCCATACACGCGAGACCATGCGCACCCAATGCCGACCACCACGCCGATGATGGCCGACACGGCCGTCAGGCCCAATGTCCATGCCACGCCCTTGACGAGCAGCGGCCACTGGGCGAGGACGGCGAGAAAGTCGAAGGTGATACTCATCGGGCGGGTGACTGGTCACTTGACGGGGCGGACTCGGGTTGAAGTGGGTCCCTGCGGCAGCGATGGGACGGTTTACTGCGGGAGGTTGCCGGCCGGACGTCCCAGCCACTTGTTGGCCATCTTGTCGATGTCGCCGCTTTTCTTCGCCTCGGCGATGATGTCGTTGACCTTCAGGCGAAGCTTGTCTTCGCCCTTGCCGACGCCGATAAAGTTCGGACTGTCTTTCAGCAGCAGCTTGTATTCGGTATTGAGCTGGGGGTTTTTCCCCATCAGGTTGCCGGCCACAGAGGCGCCAGTGGCAATCAGCTGGACCTGGCCGGACACGAATGCGGACACCGTCGCGTTGTTGTCTTCAAAACGCTTGATGTCGGCGCTCGCCGGGGCGACTTTGGTGAGTTCCTGGTCCTCGATGGCGCCGCGTGTCACGCCGATGCTTTTTCCCGCAAGATCCGCGAAACTGGTGACGGTCAGGTTTTTGGCGGCAAACACCGCCTGAAAGAATGGCGAATAGGCCGCGGTGAAGTCGATGACCTTTTCGCGGTCCGGATTCTTGCCAAGCGTGGAAATCACCAAATCGGCTTTCCTGGTCTGTAGATAGGCAATCCGGTTTGCGCTGGTCACAGGGGCCAGTTCGATGGTCACACCGAGCTTGGTGGCGATGTAGTTGGCCATGTCGATGTCCAGGCCTTGCGGCTTGAGGTCGGTCCCGACGAAGCCGTAGGGTGGGAAATCAGTTGGAACCGCAATCGTGATCTTCTTCGCTTTGACGATGTCGTCCAGGGCGGTTTGGGCTTGCGCGACGCCTGTGACAAAGAGGGCAGCGGCAGCCAGTCCCAGCGCGAATTGACGTTTGGAAAGTTTCATAGCAAGGCTCCTAGGTAAGTTGAAGGGTCATCGGTGGGCGCGCGCTTTCTGCCGCTGGACTTCGCCGGTTTTCGGCTGCTTGTATGCAATTCCTGTGCCGGGGCGAGGCGAGCGGCGCTGGCAATGGGCGCCAGTGCGTCGCGCAACTGGGCCAGCGGATCGGCCTCGATCTGCACCCGCAAGGCCGCCTGCACTGTGCCGATATGCTGGGCCATGAGCTGCTCAGCGCGGGTCAGATCCCCTTTTTCCAGTGCAGCGACGATCTGGACATGCTCTTCGCAAGACTGTGCAGCGTCGTGCGAAGACTGGTAGAGCATGGCGATCAGTGTGGTGCGTGCGGTGAAATCACGCAAGGTGTCGGCCAGCAGGCTGTTGCCCAGGCACTCGGCCAGGCAGACATGGAAATCGCCAAGAAGGTAGCTTCGCGCGCCGACATCCTGGCCTTTGAGCGAGGCCTTTTCCCGCACGAGATGCGACTTGAGTTCGCGGATGGCCGCCTTGTCCACAGTCGTCATGTTGCGGATCAAGCCGGTTTCGATCACGCGTCGTGCCTGGAAGGCTTCCCGGGCTTCGTCCAGCGACGGTTCAATCACATACCACCCGCGGCGGGCGGACACCGTGACGATGCCGCGCGCGGCCAGGCGCATCAGGGCCTCGCGCACCAGCGTGCGACTGCAGTCGAAAAGCATGGCGAGCTGTTGCTCGCCCAGTCGCGACCCGGGTGCGAGTTTTTGCGCCATGACGGCTTCTATGATCCGATTGCTGATGTTGGTGGAAGTGACCATGGGATTTCAATGTACAGCAGATTTTGAGTTAGTGGTATACAAGATTTGCGCACCAAATAGGTGTTTCCCCGTGTCGGCGCGCGGGGTTTGTGCACCACCTTGCGCCATGGCGCACGCCAAAGACACCGATCCCGGCGCGTGACCATGACGCTGGCAGTCGCTGCCGCGACAATCCCGCCCCGGGGCTTCCCTGATGCGGCGGCGCAGCATCGCCGGTAGCCTCGGGCGTCAAGGAGATTCCATGCGTCCGCATCACAAAGTCTGGCCCAAACGGTTGCCGCACGTCATCCACCCGCCGACCACGTCACTGTGGGACAACCTGGCCATCAGCGCGCGCCGCTATCCGGACAAGGCGGCACTGGTCTTTTTTGGGCGGGTCTTCTCGTACGCCGAAGTGGTGGCCAAAGCCGAGCGACTGGCCGCCTGCCTGCTGGCATTGGGAGTGCGCAAGGGCGACCGTGTGGTGCTGAGCATGCAGAACTGCCCGCAACTGGTGATGGCGCACTTTGCGATCCTGCGGGCCAATGCGGTGGTGGTGCCGGTCAATCCCATGAACCGCAAAGAGGAGCTCAAGCACTACATCACGGACCCGGACGCCAGGGTCGCCATCACCACTGGCGACCTCGCGGCAGAGCTGGCCGCTGCGAGCGACGCGCTCGCGCCTGCATTGCAGCTCAGGCATCTGATCGTCACGCAGTTCACCGACGCCTTCGACGCCGACGTGAGCGGTGACGATGCGCCGCCCGACGGTTGGCGCGACTGGTTGCTGACCCGGCATGCGCTGCCCACGCTGGCCGACGGACAGGCGCTGACCTGGGGCGACGCCATGGAATGTGCTGCACCGATGCCGGCCCTGGAAGCCGGGCCGGCCGACCTTGCCATCCTGCCCTATACCAGCGGGACCACCGGACTGCCCAAGGGGTGCATGCACACCCACGCCAGCATCATGCATAACGCCGTGGCCAGCAGTTTCTGGGGCAACGCCACGCCCGAAAACGTCACCTTGTGCGTGGTCCCGATGTTCCACATCACCGGCATGGTCAGTCTGATGCATGCCAGCATCTTCGGCGGGGCCACGCTGATCGTCATGCCGCGTTGGGACCGCGACCTGGCCGGGCGGCTGATTTCGCGCTGGCGCGTCACCCACTGGACCAACATTCCGACCATGGTGATCGATCTTCTGGGCAGTCCGAATTTCGACCGGTACGACCTGTCCAGCCTGATCTACATTGGCGGCGGCGGTGCGGCCATGCCGCAGGCGGTGGCGCAGCGGTTGTTCGATTTGTTTGGCCTGCGCTATGTCGAGGGTTACGGGCTGACCGAGACCGCCGCGCCGTCGCACAGCAATCCACCCGACCATCCGCGCCAGCAGTGCCTGGGCATTCCGTTTGTGAGTGCCGACGCGCGCGTGGTGGACCCGGACACCCTGGTCGAGATGCCCGTGGGTGAGCAGGGCGAGATCATCATCCACGGGCCGATGGTGTTCCGTGGCTACTGGAAGCGCCCGGACGCCACGGCGGCCGCGTTCATTGAATTCGAAGGCAAGCCGTACTTCCGTTCGGGCGACCTGGGGCGGGTGGATGAAGAGGGCTATTTCTTCATGACCGACCGCCTCAAGCGCATGATCAACGCCAGCGGTTTCAAGGTCTGGCCAGCCGAGGTGGAGGCACTCATGTTCCGCCATCCAGCCATCCAGGAAGCCTGCGTGATCTCGACCAAGGACAGCTACCGTGGCGAATCCGTCAAGGCGGTGGTCGTGCTGCGCGCCAGTCATCGGGGGCAGGTTACAGAGCAGGACATCGTGGCCTGGTGCCGCGACAACATGGCCGTGTACAAGGTGCCCCGTGTGGTGGAGTTTGCCGAGGCGCTGCCCAAAAGTGGCAGTGGCAAGGTCATGTGGCGGGCGCTGCAAGAGGCGGAGCAGGCACGTTGAGCGGCCCGGGCATCGCGGCCGTTGTTGCGCTTGGGTAGCATACGCGGATGAATCCCATCAAGACGACGGCCGGACCTGGGACGCAAGCGGGGGCAGGTGACGTGTTGGGCAAGCCCTTGTCGGGCTGGCGCCTTCGCCTGTACACCATTATTTTTGAAGCCGACACGCGGGCGGGCCGGTTGTTTGACCAGATCCTGATCGCGGTAATCCTGCTCAGCGTCGCCGTGGTGCTGGCCGACAGCGTGCAGTCGCTGAGCGAGCGCATGCACGGGGTCTTCTTCGTGATGGAGTGGGCGTTCACGCTGATGTTCACGCTGGAATACGTGGCCCGCCTCAGTTGTGTGCGGCATCCGTGGCGTTACGCCACCAGTTTTTTCGGCATCGTCGACCTCGTCGCCATTTTGCCGACCTACCTGGCGCTTTTGTTCCCTGAACTCCACGCCCTGATCGACGTGCGAATCCTGCGGTTGTTGCGGATCTTCCGGGTGTTCAAGCTGGTCGCGTATGTCACCGAATACCAGCAGCTGGGTCGGGCGCTGGTGGCGAGCCGGCGCAAGATTCTGGTGTTCCTGTCGGCGGTGTTGATGATCGTGCTGATCATGGGCACCCTGATGTACGTGGTGGAAGGCCCTCAAAACGGCTTCACCAGCGTCCCCACCTCGGTGTATTGGGCGATCACCACCATGACCACCGTGGGCTTTGGCGACATCACGCCCAAGACCGACATCGGGCGCCTGATTTCGTCGATGATGATGCTGGTGGGCTGGGGCACGCTGGCCGTGCCGACCGGCATTGTCACGGCCGAAATGACGGCGCACCGCATGCACCGTACGCCCACCACGCGCACCTGCCATGAATGCCTGACCGAAGGTCATGCGGCGGACGCCCGCTTTTGCATGCATTGCGGTGCCCGCCTGACGCGCTATCACGCGGAGGACGCGGAACCGGGCCCGACCTGAAGGGCCTGCGTTGCAGCGCCTGCGCCATCACGGCTATCCTGTGCTTCCATTTTGTTCAGCTGACGGAGACCACCATGTTTGAAACCGCCATCGCGGGCAGCTTGCCCAAACCCGACTGGCTTGCCGAAACCCAGAAACTCTGGCCGCAATGGAAGGCCGAAGGCGCGGCCTTGCAGCAGGCCAAGGCCGACGCCACCCTGCTGTGGATCAAGGCCCAGGAAGACGCGGGGCTGGACATCGTGGGCGACGGCGAGCAGTCACGCCAGCATTTTGTGCACGGCTTCCTGGAGCAGGTGGAGGGCATCGACTTCGATCACAAGGTCAAGATGGGCATCCGCGACAACCGCTACGACGCGATGGTGCCGCAGGTGGTGGCGCCACTGCGCCTGAAAGGCCGGGTGCATGCGTTCGAGGCGCAGCTGGCCCGCGCCCACACAAGGAAAAAACTCAAGTTCACCCTGCCCGGCCCCATGACCATCGTGGACACCGTGGCCGACCGCTTTTACGGCGACCGCGTGAAGATGGCCATGGCTTTTGCCGAACTGCTCAACCAGGAAGCCCTGGCGCTGCAGGCCGACGGGGTGGACATCGTCCAGTTTGACGAACCCGCCTTCAACGTGTACATGCAGGACGCTGCCGACTGGGGCGTGAAAGCTCTGGAGCGTGCCGCGCAAGGCCTGACCTGCACCACCGCCGTTCACATCTGCTATGGCTACGGCATTGAGGCCAACAACAGCTGGAAGAAGACCCTGGGCGAAGAGTGGCGGCAATACGAACAGGTGTTCCCCGCGCTGGCGCGAAGCAGCATCCAGCAGGTCAGCCTGGAGTGCTATCACTCGCACGTGCCGCCCGAGATGATGAAGCTGCTCGCAGGCAAGGACGTCATGGTCGGCGTGATCGACGTGGCCAGCGATGTGATCGAAACCCCCGAGCAGGTGGCCGACACCATTGGCCGGGCGCTGCAGTTCGTGCCGAAGCACCGGCTGTTTCCCTGCACCAATTGCGGCCTGGCCCCCATGAACCGCGAAGTGGCGCTGCGCAAGCTCGAAGCCCTGGCGGCCGGGGCGGCATTGGCACGTTCGCGGCACGGCGACGGAGCCGCTGCATGAGCGCCGCAGCGTCCTCGGCCGATTTACAGGCCGGCTTTTGCCCGCTGCGCCTGCAGCGTCTGGTCGATGTCCTGCAGGACGAGATCCACCGCGCCCGCCTGCCCGGCGCCGTGGCCCTGGTGTCGCGCCATGGCCAGACCGTCTTGTGCACGGCGCTGGGCGTGCAGGACCCGGCCACGCAGGCGCCCATGACCGTGGACTCGATCTTCCGCATCTACTCCATGACCAAGCCGCTGGTGTCGGTGGCAGTCATGATGCTGATGGAGCAGGGGCGCGTGCTGCTCAGCGATCCGGTCGAAAAATACCTGCCCGAATATGCGCGGCTGCAGGTGGCCGTGGAGCGGGACGGCGCGGTGCAACTGCACAACGCGGTGCAACCGCCCACCGTGCAGGACTTGCTGCGCCATACCGCCGGGCTGACGTACGAGTTTCTGGGCGATGCCTGGGTGCAGCGGCAATACGGGGCCGTGAAAATTGGCTCCCGTGAACGCAGCACCGAGGCGTTTTCGCTTGCGCTGGCGGGGCTGCCGCTGATGTACCAACCTGGCAGCGTGTGGGAGTACAGCCGCGCCACCGATGTGCTGGGGCGCCTGGTCGAGGTGCTGAGTGGCCAGACGCTGGGCGACTTCCTGCACCAGCACATCCTGGCGCCGCTGGGCATGGTGGACACGGCCTTTTTCGTGCCACCTGAAAAGCATCACCGCATTGCCGAACCCTTTGCCCATGACCCGGATGGCGGCGTGCCCATGGCGGTGCTGGACCCGAGGCAAGTGCCTGCCATGCAGAGCGGCGGCGGTGGCCTGATGTCCACCGTGCACGACTACGCGCGCTTTTTGCAATGCCTGCTCCACCGCGGCACGCTGGACGGCGTGCGCCTGCTCGGGCCCCACACGGTGGACTTCATGACGTCGGACCACCTGGGCGACATCCCCGCACGGGGCACGCTGTTGCCACCCGGACACGGTTTCGGCCTGGGTTTTGCCGTGCGCACCGGCAGGGGTATTGCGCCCGTGCCGGGTTCGGTCGGGCTGTACTATTGGGGTGGCATCGCGGGCACCACATTTTTTGTGGACCCGGCCGAGGACCTGTTTGCCGTGTTGATGATCCAGGCTCCGAACCAGCGCGACTACTATCGCCCGCTGCTTCGCGACATGGTGTACGCGGCCTTGCTCGCGTGATACGGGCGTTTTCGAGAACCGGAGGAATCCCTGTGTTGAAGCAATATTTCCGGGTGCTTGGTGCCCTGACCGTTCTGATGGTCGTGGGCGCCGGGGCCTCCCAGGCGGCTGACGCCTACGTCAGCGCCACGGTGAGTGGCGTGCTGGCGCCGGGCGTTTACGGGCGCATCGACATCGGCAATGCCCCGCCGCCCCCGGTGCTGTACCCGCAGCCGGTCATCATCACGCGCCCGCCCGTGGTGGTACAGCAACCCCCGCTGTACCTGTACGTGCCGCCCGGGCACGCCAAAAACTGGCGCAAGCACTGCGCCCGCTACAACGCCTGCGACCGACCCGTGTATTTCGCCAATGTCGACAACAAGGGCAAATACCGGCACTCCGACAACGGTCGTCGCGGCGGTGGACGGAACGACCATGGGCGCGGCCCCCGACAAGACGACGATCATGGCCGAGGGCACGACGACGACCACGGCAAAGGCCGTTCGCGCAACCATTGAACACCACGGAACCCTTGCGTGAGGATGCCAACATGACCGATCACCACCATTCGCATGGGTCCACGCACGCGGCCTGGAAGCACGACGGCGTGCGCGTGATTCCCGGCAACCAGCTTGACGCCAACACCGCACAGACACCGGGCATGGACCGCAAGGCGGCCATCAATTTTGCGCGGGTGGGGGCCCAAAAGCTGTGGGCAGGGACGGTCACCATTCACGCCAACGCCAAAACCGGCGCCCACCACCACGGGCATCTGGAAAGCGTGATCTACATCGTCAAGGGGCGCGCCCGCATGCGCTGGGGCGAGCAGCTCGAATTCACCGCCGAGGCCGGCCCGGGCGACTTCATCTACGTGCCGCCCTACGTGCCGCACCAGGAAATCAACGCCAGCCCGACCGAAACCCTGGAATGCGTGCTGTGCCGCAGCGACGGCGAGGCCGTGGCGGTGAACCTGGCCATCGAGCCGGTGGAAAAACCCGAGTCGGTGCTGTGGGTGGATCCCACGCACCCACAAGGGGGCGTGTGATCCGCCCTCACCCACAAGGGGGCGTGTGATCCGCCCTCACCCACAAGGGGGCGTGTGATCCGCCCGCACCCACAAGGGGGCGTGTGATCAGCCCTTGGCCACCTGCAACACCAGCTTGCCGAAGTTCTCGCCCGAAAACAGCTTGAGCAGGGCCTCGGGGAAGTGCTCCAGCCCCTGCACGATGTCTTCCTTGCTCTTCATGCGGCCGTCTTTCAGGTAAGCCGCCATCTCGGCCACGGCCACAGGGTAGCGGTCGGCGTAGTCGAACACCACGATGCCTTCCATGCGCGCGCGGTTGACCAGCAGGCTCAGGTAGTTCTTCGGGCCCTGCACCGCGGTGGTGTTGTTGTACTGGCTGATGGCGCCGCAGATGATGATGCGCGCCTTGCGGTTGATGCGCGTGAGCACCGTGTCCAGAATCTCGCCGCCCACATTGTCAAAGTAGATGTCCACGCCGTTGGGGGCGTGCGCCTTCAGGCCGTCTTTCACCGCCGACGGTCCGGCCTTGTAGTCGATGCAGGCGTCAAAGCCCAGCTCTTTCACCACCCAGTCGCACTTGGCCTGGCCCCCGGCGATGCCGACCACGCGGCAGCCCTTGATCTTCGCCAGCTGGCCCACGGTCTGGCCGACCGCGCCCGCGGCACCCGACACCACCACGGTCTCGCCCGCTTTGGGCTGGCCCACGTCCATCAGGCCGAAATAGCCCGTCATGCCCGGCATGCCCAGCACGTTGAGCCACTGCGTGAGGCTGCCCAGCCGCAGGTCGATCTTCACCAGGCCGCTGCGCGCGATGTCGCCGGCGGCGATCGACAGGTACTCCTGCACGCCCAGCCCCGCCGACACGGTGTCGCCCACGGCGAATTTCGGGTTTTGGGAGGCCACCACCACACCCACGCCACCGGCGCGCATGACTTCGCCGATGCCCACGGGCGCGATGTAGCTCTTGCCCTCGTTCATCCAGCCGCGCATGGCCGGGTCGAGCGACAGCGCCAGCGTTTTCACCAGCACACCGCCCTCGGCCGGCTCAGCAACGGCTTCGGCCGTGAATTGCCAGTTGGCACGGGTGGGCACGCCCACCGGGCGTTCGGCCAGGCGAATCTGATGGTTCTGGAGGTTTGCGAGTGGGGTCATGGAATTTTCCTGTGTGCGAGAAAGAGGGTGATGACGGTCGGTGCGGGGCGGGCGCCGTGGGGGCATCCGCGCGCAGCGCCGTCTGCGGGCCTGCATGGTAGGGCGGCGGCGGTCGCTGTGGGGTTGCCTGCGCGACAGCGGGGCGTCCGGGCGCTTTTGTGCTGCAATCCGGTGGACGGGCGAAAAATGCGTTGGCGCCTCAAAATACTGATGAAATATGGCCTTAGCCCCCGTCAAATGGTGATAGGTTGCTATTTATAATGTAGTATTCGGGCGCCTGAAATCTAGCCACAGCGCCGCCTGGCGCAGGAGAAACCATGAAAGCAGTCTGGAATGGCGCCGTGATCGCGCAAAGTGACGACACCGTGATCGTCGAAGGCAACCACTATTTCCCCGAAAGCGCGCTCAACCGCGATTACGTCACGTTCAGCAACCACAAGACCACCTGCCATTGGAAAGGGCAGGCAAGTTACTACTCACTGATGGTCAATGGCGAAATGAACCCCGACGCCGCCTGGTACTACGCCGACCCCAAGCCCGAAGCCGAGGCCGTGCGCGGCCGTGTGGCGTTCTGGAAGGGCGTCAAGGTCGAGGCCTGATCGCACCCCGCCACCGCCCGGGGTGGGCGGCAAGAGGGGCAAGGCTCAGGCGGCCTGCGTCTGCTCTGCGGCCGGTTCCGGCAACGCGGTGTTGTCAGCTTCGGGCGTGCTGCAGGCGCCGCCGCAGCCCGTGATCACGTCGTCGGGCAGGGCGTCGGGCGCGTGGACCACGCCGGTCAGCGGGTCGTAACCGGCACGGCGCAGGTGCAGCGCCAGCGCCGCGTCCATGCTTTGCGCGTGCTGTGGAAACCACGCGGCCAACTCGGGTGCCATGTGGCGGATCGGGACCAGGTCGCCCTGGGCCGCGTGCGCCGAGCCTTCGCGCAGCACCTGCAACACCACGCGGTGCTGCGTGCTGTGGCAGTTGGTGGACGAAAACCGGGTGTCGCGCATCCAGCGGTCTTCGCGATCAAAGTGCGCCTGCGTGTGGTCCACCAGGGTTTGCCAGGCCTGGACCAGCGTGGCGTCGTCGGCCCGCTCGACCGCGGCCAGCAGGTCCACAAATTCACGGTGGGTGTCGTCCATCAGCGGCAGGTCCAGGGCGAGGGCGTCGCTCCATTGCAAGGTGGTCATCGGGCGGCTTTCCAGAGTTCAGTCGGGTTGCCGCCATTGGAGCGGTTGCGCACGCCGCGCGTCTTGATCTGCCTCAGTTAAGCTCCACACTCCCGGTCAAAAGTGGCCGGGGAAAACCCTGCGCAGTAAGTTCCCCATGAGCACCCGTACGCTTTCGCCCCCCCTGACCGAACCCGCTGCCGTTGTCGATGGCCTGCGCCACCATGGCTATGCCGTGCTGGGCCGCGCGGGCGTGGCAGCCTGGTCTGGCTGCGCGCCGCAGGCGCTGGACGCGCTGGCGCCCACCTGGAACGACCTGCCCCCCGACCATTACCTCAAAGACGGCGGCCACTACCGGCGGCGGCGGCACAGCTGTTTTGTGGTGGATGGCGACGCCGTCATCCTGGCGCCGCACCGCGCCCACTGGCAGCCGCTGGAATACAACGCCCTGCACGGCGGCATGCAGCGCTGGTTCGAGCCGATGGCGCCGGCCGTTGTCAATGCCCCGGTCTGGCCGCAGTTGCTGACGGCCGTGGCGCGCACCTGCTCGGCGCTGCGGGGCACGCAACCCTGGTATGTGGAGGCGCACCCGTTTCGCATTGACACCACCGACGGCATCGGTCGCCCCACGCCCGAAGGCGCGCACCGTGATGGCGTCGATCTGGTGGCGGTGTTTCTGGTGGCGCGCGAAGGCGTCAAGGGCGGCGAAACCCGGGTGTTCGAGGCCGACGGGCCCAGCGGTCAGCGCTTCACGCTGAGCGAGCCCTGGTCGCTGCTGCTGCTGGACGACCGCCGTGTGATCCATGAGTCCACCCCGATCCAGCCCTTGACCACCGGAGGACATCGTGACACGCTGGTGCTGACGTGCCGGTCGGGCGGCTTCCAGGGCGACGCGGTCTGACGGGCAGACCTTGCCTTGATCTTCATCAAGACGCCACAGGCCCTGGCGTCGCACAGTTCACTCTGACCTTTTTACTAGGAGAGACGCCATGTTCAAGCACATTCTGGTTCCGGTTGACGGCTCCACGCACGCCCAGCAGGCCGTGGCACGCGCCATCGCCATTGCCAAGGCCTTCAAGAGCGACGTGACCGCCATCTACGTGATCGACCCCTATCCGTTCACCGGCGTTGGCACCGACTTTGCCTACGGCCAGGCGCAATACCTGAGCGCCGCCACCGCCGAGGCCAACGCCGCCATCCGCGAAACGCGCGAGGCTTTCGAGGCCGCGGGCGTGCCGGTCCACACCTCGGTGGTGGAAGGGCACGTGATTGCGCGGGGCATCCTGCAAAGCGCCGCCGACACCGGGGCCGACCTGATCATCATGGGTTCGCACGGCCGCCGAGGGCTGGAAAAGCTGTTGCTGGGCAGCGTGGCGCAGCGCGTGGTTTCGCAGTCGACGGTGGCGGTGATGGTCGTGCGTGACTGACGGCACAGTCGGCTACCACGTGCAGGTCGGCCCGCTGGACGTGGGCGGCGTGCAGCTGGAAATCCGCACGCTGTTGGACCGTCAGCAGTTCTGGGACCCGGACGGCGAGGCCGAGCGCGCCGGCATTTCGTCGGCGTCATGGCCGCTGTTCGGCCTGGCCTGGCCGTCCGGGCAGGTGCTGGCCGACGCCATGTCGCGCACCGACTTCACCGGCCTGCGCGTGCTCGAAATGGGTTGTGGCCTGGCGCTGGCCAGCCTGGTGGTGCAGCGCTGCCATGGCGACATCACGGCCAGCGACTGCCACCCGCTGGCCGGTGCCTTCCTTACCGAAAACCTGCGCCTGAACCGTCTGGCCGTCCTGCCCTACGCGGCGGCCGACTGGGCGGGCGACAACCCGACGCTGGGCCGCTTTGACCTGCTGGTGGGCAGTGACGTGCTGTACGAACCCGCACAACCCGCGCTGCTGGCACATTTCATCGGCTTGCACGCCACGCCCACGGCGCAGGTGATCATCGTGGACCCGGACCGTGGCAACCGCCCGGCGTTCACCCGGCACATGGCGGTGCTGGGCTTTGCGGCCACCAGCGAACGCATCACCACACTGCCCGCAGGCGGCGGCCCGTACAAAGGTCGGCTGCTGCGTTACCTGCGCGTGCAATAACCTCTTTGCGCGCGCGGGCAGGCGGGTTGCGGGCGCTTACAAAAATCCCTGGCCGACCCCCTTCCCGCGTGGGTCGGCGCTGCCTACCATCAGCGCGTCAGCATTTTCTGACACTCTTTCAGGAGCAGGTTATGAAATTCTTGATTGCTGCGGCGCTGCTGGCCGCATCCACGCTGGCCCTGGCCCACAACTGTCCGAACGAGATGAAAGCCATTGACGCCAAACTCGGCACCCACCCCACGCTGGCCGCGGCCGACATGACCAAGGTGAAGGAACTGCGCGCCGAGGGCGAGAAGCTGCACAAGGCCGGCAAGCACGACGAGTCGCTCAAAACCCTGGGCGAAGCCAAGAAGCTGTTGGGGATTTGAGCGTCGAATCCTGAAATTTATAATAAAAATCGCCACAAGCCCCCGTGGGATGGACTTGTGGCGCTATTAAAATCATATTTACCAGGGGCTATGCCCACCGCAGGCCCGGGCTTCAGACCCGCTCGAAAATCGCGGCAATGCCCTGGCCACCACCAATGCACATCGTGACCAGCGCGTAGCGTCCGCCGATGCGCTGCAGCTCATACAGCGCCTTGACCGTGATCAGCGCGCCCGTGGCGCCGATCGGGTGGCCCAGCGAAATGCCCGAGCCGTTGGGGTTGACCTTGGCCGGGTCCAGGCCCAGGTCGCGCGTGACGGCGCAGGCCTGCGCGGCAAAGGCTTCGTTGGCCTCGATCACGTCCAGGTCTTTCACCGTGAGGCCCGCTCTTTCAAGCGCCTTCTTGGTGGCCGGCACCGGGCCGATCCCCATGTACTTCGGGTCCACGCCGGCATGGGCGTAGGCCACCAGGCGCGCCATGGGCTGAAGGCCCCGCGCCTTGGCGGTGCCGGCTTCCATCAGCACCACGGCGGCGGCCGCGTCGTTGATGCCCGAGGCATTGCCGGCCGTGACGGTGCCGTTTTCCTTGAGGAACACAGGCCGGAGCTTGCCCAGGTCTTCAAGCGTGGCGCCGGGACGGAAATGCTCGTCGGTGGCCCAGGCCACGTCGCCCTTGCGGCTTTTGAGGGTGACGGGGACGATCTGGTCCTTGAAGCGGCCCGACTGCGTGGCGCGCTCGGCGCGGTTGTGGCTTTCCACGGCCAGCCGGTCCTGGTCTTCGCGGCTGATGCCCCACTTGGCGGCGATGTTCTCGGCCGTCACCCCCATGTGGATGGTGTGGAACGGGTCGTGCAGGGCGCCGACCATCATGTCGATCATCTTGGTGTCGCCCATGCGCGCGCCAAAGCGCGTGGCCAGGCTGGCGTAGGGAGCACGGCTCATGTTCTCGGCGCCGCCGCCGATGGCGATGTCGGTGTCGCCCAGCAAAATGGCCTGGCTGGCCGAAATGATGGCCTGCAGGCCGGAGCCGCACAGCCGGTTGACGTTGAACGCGGGCGTGCCCTCGGCGCAACCGCCCTGAATGGCCGCCACGCGCGACAGGTACATGTCGCGCGGCTCGGTGTTGACCACGTGGCCGAACACCACGTGGCCGACGTCGGCGCCGTCCACGCCCGCGCGGGAGAGCGATTCACGCACCACCTGCGCGGCCAGATCGATGGGGGGAACGTCCTTGAGGCTGCCGCCAAAAGTACCGATGGCGGTGCGCACACCGCTGACCACAACAACTTCACGGCTCATGGGAATGTCTCCTGGATGGGGTGGGAAAGGGGTCCAGTTTGCCACTGCGCGGCTACGCAAGGCTTACGGCCGGTGCGGGCGCCATCGCCGCATGGCAGGCCCGGCCTTGTCATCAGGCTGCCACACAAGGCCCGTACCCTGCGTGACAGCGGCCCATGCCGCGCCCCAAGGAGCCCGCTTGAGTGCCAGTGACGACGAATTGATGCGCCGGATCCACCGCGATCTGATCGACAGCTACGACGAAGAGCTCGAAATGGAGCTGGAAGACCGCACCGTGGCCGAACTCACCGGCGACGCCTCGCCGGACCACACCACACGCGACCGCGAAGCCCGCCGCCGGTATTTTCGCGAGCTGTTCCGCCTGCAGGGCGAGCTGGTGAAGCTGCAGGACTGGGTGGTGGCCACCGGCCACAAGGTGGTGATCATTTTTGAGGGGCGCGACGCTGCCGGCAAGGGCGGGGTGATCAAGCGCATCACCCAGCGGCTGAACCCGCGCATCTGCCGCGTGGCGGCGCTGCCCGCGCCCAACGACCGCGAGCGCACCCAGTGGTACTTTCAGCGTTACGTGTCGCACCTGCCCGGGGCGGGCGAAATGGTGTTGTTCGACCGCAGCTGGTACAACCGCGCCGGGGTCGAGCGGGTGATGGGTTTTTGCACCGACGCGCAGTACGAGGAGTTTTTTCGCACCGTGCCCGAGTTCGAGAAGATGCTGGCGCGCTCGGGCATCCAGCTCATCAAGTACTGGTTCTCCATCTCCGACGACGAGCAGCACCTGCGCTTTCTGGGGCGCATCCACGATCCGCTCAAGCAGTGGAAGCTCAGCCCCATGGACCTGGAGTCACGCCGCCGCTGGGAGGCCTACACCAAGGCCAAGGAGGTGATGCTCGAGCGCACCCACATTCCCGAAGCGCCCTGGTGGGTGGTGCAGGCCGTGGACAAGAAAAAGGCGCGGCTCAACTGCATCCACCACCTGCTGCAGCAGATGGACTACGCCGAGACCGAGCACCCGCCGATCGCGCTGCCCGAGCGCGTGCGCCATGAAGACTACGTGCGCCACCCGGTGCCCGCCGACCTCATCGTGCCCGAGGTGTACTAAAGCGCGGGAGAAGCCGCGCCGCGGGCGTCAGCCGCGCACGTCGGCCACGGGGTCGGCGCCGAAATCGGGCCGCGCCAGCCAGCCCAGCACCCGGGCCGCGGCATCGTGCGGGCTGCTGAGCAGGCCCTGGTCTTTCAAGCCGACAAAGCTGGCACGGTCGGGAAAGGCCGCGTCGTCTGCGGCGCGCAGCGTGCGCTGCATATCGGTCTCGATCACCCCGGGCGCGAGCGAACACACTTTGGCGCCGTGGGGCCGCTGCGCCTCGTCCAGCGCCAGGCAGCGCGTGAAATGGTCCATGCCCGCTTTGGCGGCGCAATAGCCCGCCTGCGAGGCCATGGCCCGGCGGCCCAGCCCCGACGAAATGTTGAGCACCTTGCGCGGCACGGTCCAGTTGTCGGTGGCTTTGAGAAATGCCGCCGTCAGCAGCATGGGCGCTTCGAGCCCGACGCGCAGGGCATTGGCCAGGTCGGCCGCGTCGGCGTCGCGCAGCGGCCCAATGCGCGGGATCACGCCGGCGTTGTTGATCAGCGTGGCGCTGGCAAAAGCGGTGGGCGATTGACCACCCAGCCATTGCGAGAGGCGTGCGGCCGCCTCGGCGCCCTGGGCCAGGTCTTGCGTCCACTGCACGAGGTGGGCGCCGCAGGCCTGCGCCTGGTCTTGCAAGGCCGGACTGGCGTGGCGCGAGAGGCACAGCAGCGTGTGGCCGGGCTGCAGCAATTGCCCGGCCAGCGCCAGGCCCATGCCGCGCGAAGCCCCGGTGAGGACGGTGAGTGGATGCGGTGTGTTCATGTCGGCATGGTACCCGCGCGGGGCAGGCGCTGCGGGTCGCGGGCTCCGCCACCGAGCGCCCCGCCATGCCCGCGCCGTGGCCCGTGGGCACGACTGAATACTATGCAATTAATAGCAAACTATGACCATTTGACGGGGGCTAATGGCCAATTTCATTCATAAAATGTTGAAAACCATCAAAATGGGGCCGCACAGGTGAGCGCGAGCGCCTCGCCCGTCACGGGGTGGGGCAACTGCAGCGCGCAGGCGTGCAGCAGCAGCCGCGGCGCGCGCGCCTGCACGGCGGGCGGTGCGTACAGCGTGTCGCCCAGAATCGGGTGGCCGATGGCCTGCAGGTGCACGCGCAACTGGTGGGTGCGGCCGGTCACGGGCTCCAGCCGCAGGCGCGTGGTGCGGGCCTGCGCATCGTGCGCCAGCACCTGCCAGCGGGTCTGGCTCGGCTTGCCGGCCGCGTCCACCTGCTGCAGCGGGCGGCGCGGCCAGTCGGCCATCAGCGGCAGGTCGATCAGGTCCCAGCCGTCGGGGGCGTGGTCGCCCGTGGGCGGCATCAGCAGCCCGTCCACCACGGCCTCATAGCGCTTGTGCACGCTGCGCATCGCAAAGGCCGCGCCCAACCGCTGCTGGGCCACGACGCCACGCGCCATCAGCAGAATGCCCGAAGTGGCCATGTCGAGCCGGTGCACCACCAGCGCGTCGGCAAACTCGCGCTGCACCCGTGCGCTCAGGCAATCCTGCTTGTCCGCGCCGCGCCCGGGAACGGCCAGCAGACCGGCCGGCTTGTTCAGGGCCAGCAGATGGGCATCGGCGTGAAGCAGTTCGAACGGGGGGGCGGTTTCAGTGGCGATGGTGGCTCCTGGATCTTTCGTTGCACAGCGAATCAATTTGGGCCGCACGGCCCCTAGACTGTGGTCTTTGTTCAAGCCATCCGAGCACTCTCATGACCCTCACCGTCTTCATCCGCTACGAAATTGACCCGTTCAAGCGCGAGCGGTTCAAAACTTACGCCCAGGCCTGGGGGCAGATCATCCCGCGTTGTGGCGGGCATCGGGTGGGGTATTTTCTCCCGCATGCAGGCACCTTCGGGCAGCCCGCCCTGGCGCTGGAGGTGGCGTGATGCTGGCCGTGTTGTTTGAAGTCATCCCCCTGCCGGGCCAGGCGCCGCGCTATTTCGAGATCGCGGCCACGCTGCGTGAGCGGCTGAACGCCGTGGACGGCTTCATCAGCGTCGAGCGCTTTGAAAGCCTGACCCGGCCGGGCGTGTACCTGTCGCTGAGCTACTGGCGCGACGAGGCCGCCATTGCCGCCTGGCGCAACGAAGCCTGCCACCGCGCCGGGCAGGCGCAGGGCCGCGAGGCCGTGTTTGCCGACTACCGCATCCGGGTGGTGTCGGTGGAGCGTGATTACGGCTTTCACGACCGCGCGCAGGCGCCTGCCGATTCGACGGCGTTCTTGCTCTGAGCCACCGCGTTCGAGCCCGTGGCCCGAACACCCTACGAACCGTCGATGGCGCGCATTGCCGCGCTGGTGGCCGACCCGAGCCGCTCGCGCATGCTGGCGTATTTGCTGGGGGGCGAGTACGCCAGCGCGGGCGAATTGGCCAAGGCCGCGGCGGTCGGCGCGGCCACGGCCAGCGGGCATCTGGCCAAGCTGCTGGACGCGGGTCTGCTCGCCTGCGAGCAGCGGGGGCGCCACCGCTACTACCGGCTGGCCGACGCAGAGGTGGCGCATGCCTTGCAGGCACTGGCGGTGGTGGCCGAACGCGGCACCCATGCCGCCACCTGGGCCG
Organism: Betaproteobacteria bacterium HGW-Betaproteobacteria-3; assembly: GCA_002842205.1. Lineage (GTDB taxonomy): Bacteria > Pseudomonadota > Gammaproteobacteria > Burkholderiales > Burkholderiaceae_C > PHCI01. The sequence goes on from PHCI01000002.1 coordinate 102,237, forward strand.
ACCCCGCACGCGCACGGCTGCGCCACGCCCGCTGCTGTTATGGGCATCTGGCGGGAGCGTTGGGCGTGGCGTTGCTGGGGGGACTGCTGGCGCGGCAATGGCTGCAACGCCAGAGTGACGGCTATGCCCTGACCGATGCCGGCGTCCAGGGCCTGCGGGCCATGGGCATGGCGCAGGCCCCCTGGCAGACGGGCGCAGCCCGCGGGGTGGCTTACGGGTGTCTGGACTGGTCCGAGCGGCGCGATCATCTTGCCGGGCGCCTGGCGCGCGAACTGCTGCAACATTTTCTGACCCAGGGCTGGCTGCGCCGTCGGCCGGGTGAGCGCGCACTGGAACTCACGCCGGCGGGGTATCAGGCACTGCCAGGCTGGTTTGCGCCTGATGCGCAGCTTTGACGCTGCGGCGGGGCACGCCACCGCGGGTCCGGACGGCACCCGGGCTGCTATGCAGGGCTTAGACGGTTTTGCATTCAAGCGTAGAACAAGGCGAGCCCGCGCGGTGACACGTTTGAAGGCGAAACCGTATCAAAGGGATTCGCCGGACGAGGGGCCCCAGCGGGACCGGTATTGCGCCACAAACTTGCGTGCGCCCCAAAACGTGGCCGCAAACGGCAGCGCCCCCGTGATGGCGCCATACACCAACGTCAGGGGCAGGATGTCCATGGACTGCGCCCAGGTCGACGCCGCCATGGCCAACAGGCCCAGGTAAATGCCGAATGGGGTGCCAAAGCCCGGTACCCTGTCGGGGCGAAACCCCGCCGCCACGCCGGCAACGGCCCCCGCCACCAGGGCCAGTGCCGCGAGGCTCAGGGCGATCTCAACCATGGGCAAGGCCTGAATTCGCCCGCCGTGCATGACCTCGGACGTCATTGCGCAAGTGCACCAACGCGCCGACCATGACGGCATCGCAACGGAGTTTGCAGAACAGGAGTCTGGACATGAGTGACACCGGAGCCATTGCCATCGCCTGCGGCCTGATCATCGGGCTCGGCGCCATTGGCGCCTGCCTGGGCATCGGCCTGATGGGTGGGCGCTTCATTGAGGGGGCGGTGCGCCAGCCCGAGCTGATGGAGCCACTGCAGACCAAGATGTTTTTGCTGGCGGGCCTGATCGACGCGAACTTCCTGATCGGCGTCGGGGTGGCGATGATGTTCGTGTTCGCCAACCCGTTCCCCCGATAGCGCGACCCGGCCTCAGCGCGATGCCGGGCTGGCCAGCCGGGTGAGCGCGCGCACGTCGGGCGCCTGGCCCAAGGCCCAGGCGGCGGTGGTCAGTTCTGCAGCCCGGGCGGCACCCAGCACCGGGGTTACCAGGCGGGTGAACTTGCCTTCGAGGTCGCGGTCGGTCATGGGCCTTTGCAGCGAGCCGATGGCGTGTTCGACGAACACGTGCACGCGCCGCCCGTCCTTGAGCAGCGCGGTCACGTCGGCGCTGGCCTCGTCAATGGCGTCGTCCACCGTGGCCACCACCTTGCGGCGCAGCGCCACCATGTCGGGCCGGTTCACCACCGCGTCGCTGAACTCGTCTTCCCCCGCGTGGCCGAAGATCAGGCCCGCCGCGCAGCCGTGGTAGACGCTGAACTTGCCCTCCAGGCCATCGACGGGTTCTTTCTTGCCGGTGAGCTCCAGCACCAGCGAATGCACCTTGAGCTCAATGCGCTCGACCTCCCCGGCGGTAACGCCTTGCGCCCGCAGCTGGGCGCAGGCGTCGATGCTGGGGTGGATCACGATGCCACAGGCAAACGGCTTGTAGGTGTTGAAGCTGAGCTCGAAACGCTGGCCGAGTTCGTGGGTGATTTCGTTCCAGTCGCATTTGGTGGACACCGTTTGCGCAAAGCCCCGTGGCGCCTCAAGGGCGCGCGGGCTGGCGGTAAAACCCTGGCTGGCGAGCAACGCCGACATCAGCCCCGCGCGCGCCGCACCGCCCGGGTGAAACGGTTTGGTCATGGTGCCGAACTGTTCGCGCAGGCCGATCGGTTGCGAGGCTGCGATGCCCAGCGCCATGGTGGTTTTTTGCTCATCAAGGCCCAGCAGGCGCGCACACGCGGCCGCCGCACCCAGCATGCCGGTGGAGCTGGTGATGTGCCAGCCCCGGTCGTAGTGCTCGGGGTACATCATGTTGCCGGTGCGGCAGGCCACGTCGATGCCGATGACCAGGGCGTCGATCACGGCGCGGCCGGAGTGGCCCGCGTGCTCGGCCAGCGCCAGCGCGGCCGACACCACGGGACCGGCCGGGTGGATGATGGTCTTGAGGTGCGTGTCGTCAAAGTCAAAGGTGTGCGAGGTGATGCCGTTGATCAGGGCGGCGCTGGCCATGTCCACGCGTTCGCTGCGGCCCAGCACCGTGGCCTGCGGGGCGGGCTGCAACATCTGCACGGCGGCCAGCGCCGCGTTGGCCGCGTCGTGGCGGGACGCGCCGATGGCGCAGCCCAGCCAGTTGTAGAAGGTGCGATGCGCTTCGTGGTCGAGCGCATCGTCCCAGCCGCGGCCGGGGTGGCCGACGATGAATTTCGCCAGGATGCGGGTGATGGGCGGAGCGTTGTGGTCGGCGCTGACCTGGGTGTTGCGGGCCATGGGGAATGATTCTTGCGGATGAATGGTTGTTGTGTCGTGCGCTTCAGGCGTCGAGCTGGATGTGGCGGTCACGCGCCAGCCGGGTCCAGCGGGCGATGTCGGCGCGCACGAACTGGCCGAATTGCTCGCTGCTCATGGGCATGGGGTCGATCGCCTCGATCGACAGTTTGTCGCGCATGTCGGGCGCCTTGAGCACGGTGTTCAGCGTGTCATTGAGTTGGGCCACCACGGCCGCGGGCAGGCCGGCCGGGCCCATGACGCCGTACCACTGCATGGCATCAAAGCCCTTGAAACCGAGCTCGTCCAGCGTGGGGGTGTCCTTGAGCAGCGGATGCCGCACCGCCCCCGTCACCGCCAGCGGCTTGACGCGACCGCCGCGAATGTGCGGCATGGCCGCGGCCAGTCCGGGGAACATGGCCTGGGTCTGCCCGCCGATGAGGTCGGTGAAGGCCGGTGCCACCCCACGGTAGGGGATGTGGACCATGAAGGAGTCGATCTGCTGCTTGAACAGCTCCATCGTCAGGTGCGTGAGCGAGCCCTGGCCGGCCGAGCCGTAACTCAGGCGACCGGGGTTCTTGCGCAGGTAGTCCACGAACTCTTTCACATTGTTCACGGGGGTTTGCGAGTTGACCACCAGCACGTTGGGGGTGCCGCCGATCATGCCGACCATGGTGAAGTCCTTGATGGGGTCGTAGGGCAGCTTGCGCGTGGCCGGGCTGGTGCCGTGCGTGGCCACATAGCCCTGCAGCAGGGTGTAGCCGTCGGGCGCGGCGCGGGTGGTGGCCTGGCAGGCAATCACGCCGCCACCGCCGCCCTGGTTGTCCACCACGAAGCTCTGGCCCAGCTGTCTGCTCCAGCGGTCGGTGACGGTGCGGCCCACCATGTCGCTGCCACCGCCGGCCGACACGGGCACGATGTAGCGGATGGCACGCGAAGGATAAGCCTGCGCGCGGGTGCTGCCGGCGGCGCCCAGCAGCAGGGCGGCCGGGACGGCTTGCAAAAGGTGGCGTCGTTGCATGATGGATCTCCGTGGGCTGTGGCTGGGGCGGTGCGATGGAGGCCCTGCCGCTGCGAAAAATGACAAAAACCACGGGTATCGTATCTGACGCCCTCACGCTTGCAGGCGCAGGTTTTCCCGCGGACGCCAGCGCCAGCAGGCAGGGCACGCGGAGTGCCCGAGGCTCATCGTCTCGGGTCAGCGCGCACCCGCAACACATCCAGTTCCGACACCGCGCCGGCCTGGTTGCCCCATTGGGTGCGGATGTGGGTGAGCAAGGCGGCAATCTCGTGCTCGTTCAGCACCAGCATGAAGGGCGGCATGCCGAACGGACGCGGATTGCCCTGCGTGGCGGGGGCAAAACCCCCATGCAGAACGATCTGCACCAGGTTCACGGGCGAAGCCATCGTGACGGCCCGATTGCCGGCCAGCGCGGGGTAGGCGCCGGGGATGCCCTCGCCGCGCGCGCCGTGGCAATCGGCGCAATGGTGCTCGTACAGCTTGGCGGTGGCCGCATCGGGGGGTTGCGCGGGGGGCGGGGGCGGAAGCGGGCGCCTGGTCGCGGGTGCTGCGGGTGCGTCGGTGGCCAGTGTCTTGAGGTAGGCGGCCATGGCGGTGAGGTCGGTGTCGTTCAGATATTGGGTGCTGCCCAGCACCACTTCGGCCATCGGGCCGGTGGCCGAGCCCTGCGCTGCGATACCGGTTTTGAGCAGGCGCACGACTTCGGCGTCGGGCCAGTGGGCGACCCCGGCTTCGGCGGACAAGGCCAGCGACGGGGCGTACCAGTTTTGCATCGGGATCAGGCCGCCGGCCAGGTCGGGCGCATCCTGCATGGCACCCAAGGCATTGCGTTCGCTGTGGCAGGCCGCACAGTGCCCAAGCCCGCGCACGAGATAGGCGCCGCGGTTCCAGGCCGCTGGCTTGGCAGGGTCGGGCTGGAACGCGCCCGGCGAGAAATACAGCGTGCGCCAGACCGCCAGCGCGGCCTGGGTGCTGAACGGCCAGCGCAACGTGTGCGGCGGGGTCGCCTGTGCCACGGGGGGCAAGCTCTGCAGGTAGGCCAGCAGTGCATCCGAATCCGCTCGCGTGACCAGCGTGGTGCTGGTGTAGGGAAATGCGGGGTAGAGCAGGCGGCCGTCGCGCGAGCGGCCATGGTGCAGGGCGCGCCAGAACTGCGCGGGCGACCATTGCCCGAGGCCATGGGTTGCGTCGGGCGTGAGGTTGGACGCGAACACCGTGCCGAATGGCGTTTCAATGCCACGTCCCCCGGCATAGGGCTGGCCACCGCGCGCCGTGTGGCAGGCCGCGCAATTGCCCGCACGCGCCAGGTAGGCCCCGCGCGCCACCTGTTCGGCCGTGGCGGGGGCGATCCGGGCTTCGGACACATCAACCCCATCCCGAAAATTGTCGATCCACACGATGCCCGCGAAGACGCAGACCCCGGCCGCGACGCCTGCGGCCACGCGCCTCCATTTCATCGCGATGCTCCCGATGCAGCGGCCGGTGCGCTGCCGCAATCAAGGGGCATGGGCGCTGGCAGCGCTGCCGCCGGGTGCGACGGCTTCGGCACGGGTTGCGCCGCAAGCCAGCCGGTGATGGCGGCAATGTCCTGCGGCCCGAGCCGCTGCACCACCTGGGCCATGCAGTCGGGCGCGTGGGCGCGGCGCTGGCCGGTCTTCCACGCGCCGAGCTGTGCGTTGAGGTAGTCGCGTGGCAGGCCCAGCAGACCGGGCACATGGGGTGCCACGCCGGTGAGCGTGCGACCGTGGCAGACCATGCAGGCGGGCAGTCGCGCCTGCCCGTCGCCCTGCCGTGCCAGCGTGGCCCCGCGCGCGCGTTGGGCTTCGGCCAGAGGGGGCGAGCTGGGGGCTGGATAAGGGAGGTCCAGCGCCGCGAAATGCTGGGCGATTTCCATCAGGTAGGCATCGGACAGCCGGTCAACCATGCCGGTCATCAGGCCGTAATGGCGTCGCCCGTCGCGAAAGTTCACGAGCTGGTTGAAAAGATAACCCGCAGGCTTGCCCGCCAGGCGCGGGTAGTAACCGTCAGGCCCGGCCCGGCCCTGGTCGCCGTGGCAGGCCGTGCAGGCCTTGAGGCGCTGGGCCAGCGTGTCTTCAAACCCAGCGGTCCGGGCTGGCACACCGAGCAGGGCGAAACTCAGCGTGGCAACGAGTTTCCATGCGGTTTTCATGGCTGCGATCATGCCCGAATCCCGGATGCAGACCCCGCGCTGCGATCCGCCATTTGTTCTGAGGTGAGGGTAAGCGGAGCGGTTGGTCCATTTATCGACGTTTATTTGGACTGATTGGTACTTATTCTCTCTATCTGAAACGGCAAGCCCCGCCGATATGTTGGGCGGGACGTTGATTTCAATCAGGAGAAACGCATGCGCATGCTTCAAGATTTGTCGATCCGGTGCCGATTGTTATGGGCTTTTGGTGCTCTGGCGGCGTTGATGGCGGCTTCCGGCGCCTTGGCACTGGGTCATATGCAGGTGCTGGCCGACAACACCGAAAAACTGTTCAATCACCCGATGGCCGTTTCGCAAGCCATTCTGATGGTCGATGGCGATCTTGTGCGCATGCATCGCGGCATGAAAGACGTGGCGCTGGCCACATCACCGGAAGCGGTCGAAAAGGCGGCGGCGACTGTGAACGCACTGGAAACCCAGGTGATGCAGAACCTGGAGCGTGTGCACGCAGCGTTTTTGGGGCCCAAGGAAATGTTGCACGACATTGAGCAAAAGCTTGTCGCGTGGAAGCCCGTGCGCGAACGCGTCATCGCGCTGAGTCTGGCGGGCAAAGTGCAAGATGCCGCCGTCATTACCCGCGAGGAAGGCGCGGCGCGGGTCAGCGAACTCAGCGCGACCGTCAAGACCTTGAAAGACTGGGCTCAGGCGCGCGGACAACAGTTTTATGCAGCGGCGGGGGAAACGCGGGACCGCAGCTTTCGGGTGGTGGTTGCGGTCAATGCGGTACTGCTGGTTCTGGCCATGGTGATGGGTTGGTGGATTGCCGCAAGCATCAGCCGACCGATCGGTCAGGCGGTTCAACTCGCCGAGGCGGTGGCCGTTGGCGACTTGACGTCGCGCGTTGAGGTCACGGCGGGGGGCGAGCCCGGGCGCTTGCTGCGTGCGCTCAACACCATGACCGGCCGACTTGGCACCGTGGTGGGCGCGGTGCGCTCCAGCAGCGGTGAACTTGCGGCCGGCGCAAGCCAGATTGCGACTGGCGCCGCCGATCTGAGTCAGCGCACGGAAGAACAGGCCGCCAACCTGGAGCAGACGGTGGCCACCATGGAAGAGTTGACGGCAACCGTGAGCAGCAGTGCCGACAGTGCATCGCAAGCCAACGATCTGGTGGGCAGGGCGCGCGAGGTGGCCACCCAAGGCGGCGAGCTGGTTGCCCGGGTGGTGGTCACCATGGGCGAAATCACGACCAGCAGTCACCGCATTGGCGAGATCATCGGCGTGATTGACGGCATCGCCTTCCAGACCAACATCCTTGCGTTGAACGCCGCAGTGGAGGCCGCGCGCGCCGGTGAACAAGGTCGGGGGTTTGCGGTGGTTGCCAGCGAGGTGCGCAATTTGGCACACCGAAGCGCCGAGGCGGCCAAGGAAATCAAGGTGTTGATTGAAGGCAGCATGGACAAGGTCGGGCAGGGTGAACGGCTGGTTCATGAAGCTGGTGCCTCGATGGGGGACATCGTGGACCGCGTGCACAAAGTGGCGGCCTTGATCGGGGGTATTACAACCGCCACGTCCGAGGAGGGCGCGGGCATGAAGCAGATCAACAGCGCCCTGTCGCAGCTTGATCAAGTGACGCAGCAGAATGCCGCACTGGTGGAGGAGTCTGCGGCGGCCGCCCAGAGCCTCAACGCCCAGACGGTGCGGCTGGTGGATCTGGTCAGCGTGTTTCGCCTGCCGCCGACGGTCATGGCCTGAGCGTGACGGTACCGCCCGCCTTACCGGACCACGATTTCCGCGCGGCGGTTGCGGGGTTCGTCGACTTCGTCGTCGGTGGCCACCAGCGGCTCGCGCTCGCCGCGGCCCACGGCTTCGACCCGCTCGGCGGCAAAGCCACGTGCCAGGAGCAGCTCGCGAATGGCGGCGGCACGCTGGCGCGACAACGTGTCGTTGGCTTCGAGCGAACCCACGCGGTCGGTGTGGCCGATCACGATGATCTCACCCCCCGGCCGGGTGCCGGCGACCGCCACCACCGCGGTCAGCTGCGCCTCGGATTCGGCGGTCAGCTTGGAGCCGCCCGGCTCAAAGTAGAGCAGGTAACGTTGCTCTGGCGCGGGCTGGCGCAGTAAAAGTTGTGGAAACTGCGCTTGAACCTGGTCGGCGGTGGTGGTGTCCACCGCGATGTCGCCGCGGGCACTGACGGACGCTACCTGGTAGGCCTGGTCCAGCACCTGCGTCTGGTTTCCCACCGTGATGTCGATCGCGCTGGCTTTCGATTGCGGCAGCAACACCACGCGCGATGCGGGCCCGGCACAACCGGCCAGCGCGACCAGCCCGAGGACGGCCAGCGTCAACAGGGCGCGAAAAACAGGCGAGTGGTGTTTCATGGCAGTGCCTTGCGAACGTCCGGGTTGGGCGCGGCTTCGACGATGAAGTCGGTGCCCCGCACGCCGACCACCGAGGTGGGCGTGTGCACCTTGAACAGTTCCGGGTTGATGCGCGCCAGCAGGCCGGTGACCACCCGGATCGAGCCTTCCATCAGATTCACCAGAAACTGGCCCCGCTGGGTGGTGGGCTCAAAGCTGAAGCGCGAAAGATCGACCACCGCGTTGGGCCCGACCGTCAACACGGTGCCATCGCGCAGCGTGACCACGGCCGAACCACTTTCGCCGGTGACGATGCGGTCACCCTCGTCCAGCGCGGTGCCCGGCACGGGGCGGGAGCGCACCCGAGCGCGGATCACGGCGACATCGCCTTCGGCCGCTTTGAAGGTGCCACTGCGCAGCGGCATCACGACCGCCGGGACTGGCGGCACCGGCAGGGGTGAAGACAGTGGGGTTGCCGGCGTCGCATCGGAAGCGGAAGTTGCAGGAGGAATGGCGGATGGGGCCGCTGTGGGGGCCGTGGTTTGCGCGAGGGCACCGGCGGCGGCCAGCAGGCCCGCTGCCGTCACCAGTGCGGCCACGCAGCGCATGGACCATCCGCGCAACATGAAATCAAAAGTCGTCAAATTCATGGGCGCCATCGTATCAGTTGAACGATGGCGCCGACCTCGCGTGCAACACACGCAAACACAGCGGACGTGCGCCATCAGGCCCGGGTGATGCGAAAGCCTCCGTCCACCAGCAGCACTTCGCCGGTGGTTCGGGCGGCGCCTGCACCGAGCCACCAGGCGGCGTCGGCCACGTCCTCGGGGCGGACCACGGCATCGAGCACGGCGCGACCGCGGTAGGCTTCGACCGTGGCGGCATAGCGTTCAGGGCCCAGGCCATCCTGCATCCAGGGCGTTTCGACCAGACCGGGCGCGATGGCGTTGACGCGGATGTCCGGCCCGAGCGCCCGGGCCAAGCCCACGGTCATCGCGTTGAGTGCCCCTTTGGACGCCATGTAGGCGATCGACGAGCCGGTGCCCATGAACGAGGCGATCGATGAGATGTTGACCACGGCGCTGCCCAGGTTCTTGCGCAACAGCGGCGTGAAGGCGCGCGTCATCTGGAAAGCACCCACGACGTTGACGCTGTAGATGCGGTGAAAGTCCTCGGCCGCCAGACCTTCGAGGTCGCGCAGGGGCACAAACCGGGTGGTGCCGGCGTTGTTGACGAGCACATCGGCCCGGCCCCAGACTTCTTCGACCTCGGCCGCCAACTCCCGGCATTGAGCGTCCACGGACACATCGGCGTAGACCACGAGCGCCTCGGCGCCCAGCGCCCGGCACTCCGCCGCAACCGCCTCGGCCGGTGCAGCCTCGCGTGAATAGTTGACGACCACGTTCCAGCCGCTGCCGGCATACAGGCGTGCAGTGGCCGCGCCAATGCCGGAAGACGAGCCGGTGACGACACACACTTTACGGGTCATGCTGCCTCCTGGAAATGAGTTCCAGATCGTGCGGCGCCCCGTCATTCGCGCCAAGGGGATTGACCCTAGGCCGCCCTGGCCTGGCAGGTCATCCGACCGGTCTGCGGTCAGCGCCATGGGCTGCGTGGCATTTTTTAACCCCACCTGAAGACGATGTGTGCCGCCGATGCGCCAGGGTCTGCCAGAGCGGCGACAATCAAGGGGTTATCACAGCCATTTGCTGCCGTTCAGGCGGCTTTCCCCCGCATGACAAGTTATTCCGTCCGGCCCGCTGTCCTGAGCGACGCGCGCGCCATCGCCGAAATCCACGTCGCCACCTGGCGCACCGCCTACCAGGGCCTCATGCCCGATGAGCACCTGGCCGCGCTGTCGGTACCCAAGCGCGAGGCTTACTGGCGCGAGGCCATTGAGTACAGCGAACCGCAGGTGCACGTAGCGCTCGACGGCGCCACCCCGATCGGGTTTGTGGGGCTGGACCGCTCGCGCGATCCCAAATCAAAATCGACCACTGGCGAGATCTGGGCACTGTACGTGACACCCGCGCACTGGGGACAGGGTGCCGGGCTGGCCTTGTGGGACGCCGCCCGCGAGGCCGCCGAAGAAGAAGGCTTCACCGACCTCACGCTGTGGACGCTGCTGCGCAACGAGCGCGCGTTGCGGTTTTTCGAACTGGCGGGCTTCAAACGCGAGTTGCCATCGGCACGCACCATCCCGGTGGGCACTGTGCGGCTGGAAGAAATTCGCCTGCGCCGCGCGTTGGGCTGACCGCGACGCACCCCCCGACTGCGCCGTGCCATGATGATCCTGCTCGCCCCGATGGAAGGGCTGCTGGACCACACGCTGCGCGACATCCTGACGCGCGTGGGCGGCATTGACCGCTGCGTGTCCGAGTTCATCCGGGTCACCGACCAGCTCTTGCCCAACCGGGTGTTCACCCGCATCGTGCCCGAGTTGCTGCGCGGTGGCTGCACCCCGGCGGGCGTGCCGGTGCGTCCGCAGTTGCTGGGGTCCGACCCGGTCTGTCTGGCCGAGAACGCGGCAAGGCTGGCCGCGCTGGGGCCGGCCGGAATCGACCTGAATTTCGGCTGTCCCGCCAAAACCGTGAACCGCCATCGTGGCGGTGCGGTGCTGCTCGACGAACCTGAACTGATCGCACGGATCGTGGGCGCGGTGCGGCGTGCTGTGCCGGCCAATGTGCCGGTGTCGGCCAAGATGCGATTGGGCTTCAACGACGCCTCGCGCGCGCTCGAGTGCGCGCAGGCCATCGCCGGTGCCGGGGCGGGCGAACTGGTGGTGCACGCCCGCACCCGGGCCGACGGCTACCGCCCTCCCGCGTACTGGGAACGCATCGCCGACATCCGACGCAGCGTGACCATTCCCGTGGTGGCCAATGGCGAGATCTGGACGGTGGCCGACGCCCTGCGGTGCCGCGAGGTGTCGGGCTGCCCTGCGCTCATGCTGGGGCGTGGCATGGTGGCCAACCCGGGCCTGGCCCGCGCCATCCGTGCGGCCCTGCACGGGGCACCTGAGCCTGCCGTGGCCTGGCATGCGCTGGCGCCGCTGCTGGACGACTACTGGCGGTTGCTGCGCGGGCACGTCGAGCCGCGACACCGGGCCGGTCGGCTCAAGCAGTGGCTGAATTTCCTGCGCCGCGAATTCCCGCAGGCGCAAGTGGCGTGGACGGCGGTTCGCACGGTCAACGATCCAGGGGCGATGGGCGCTTGGCTCGGGCAACTGGCCGTGGCCAGGGCAGAGGCCGCCGAGCCCGCCTGACGCCGGGCGCGCCATCCACAAGACCCCCGAGAAAGCGGCAAAAAGTCACGCTTTTCGGGAATTCCCGCAGCGGCTCGGGCGCCTAGAGTCGTGTGGACGGCAGACCGGCCGCCGTACAGGCGCCGGGTTGGTATTCACCGTCGCGCAAACAGGACCCTCCCGAAATGAAACCCGGCGCCTTTGCAGAAACTGCGGCCACGAGTCTGATCGACCCCTCGCGCTATTCCGACTTCCGGGTTCGGCAGGCCATCCTGGCCCGTCAGACACCCCTGCGGCGCATCGGAAGCCGCCTGCGCGACAGCATTTACAGCTGGCTCGGGGCCGACCTGCCGCCCGACCATGACATCGCCGACGAACGCCTCGAGGCGATCCGCTCGCACATGCTGAACGCGGTGCAGTGTGCCGAAGATCCGGGCGCCGATGCGCACCTGCGCCAGAAGATTTACTTTGCCGTTGACACCACGGCGCTGTGGTATTTGCGGGCCGACCTCATGAAGGTGCTGAGCGCCTGCCACGGCGAGCGCCTCGCGCGCCAGCAAATCGCCGTGCTTTCCAGCCGTTTCCACGGCGCCTTGCCGCGCGGACTCAAGGTCCGGGCGAGTCCGCTGGACGCCTGACGCTGGGCCGCGTCAAACCGCCCGCATCCCCATCCCGGTCAACGCGTGGCGAGGGGCGCGGCCCAGGCCTGACGCAGCTCGCGCTTGAGCAGCTTGCCGCTGGGATTCTTGGGCAGGCTGTCGGCAAACACCACGCGCTTGGGGGCCTTGAAGCCGGCCATATGGGCGTTGCAGTGCGCCATGACCTGCTCGGCGGTCAGCGTCTGGCCGGTCTTGACCACGACCACGGCCGTCACGGCTTCCACCCACTTGGGGTCTGGCAGGCCGATCACGGCCACCTCGCTCACCTGCGGCAGGCGGTAGATCATTTCTTCCACCTCGCGGCTGGCCACGTTTTCGCCACCGGTCTTGATCATGTCCTTCTTGCGGTCGACGACGGTGATGTAGCCCTCGTCGTCAATGGTGGCCAGGTCGCCGCTGTGGAACCAGCCGCCTTCGAACGCTGCCCGGGTGCGCTCGTCGTCGTGAAAGTAACCCAGCATCAGGTGCGGCGAACGGTGCACGATTTCGCCCACCTCGCCCACGGCCACGTCGCGCATGGCGTCGTCCACCACACGGGTTTCCACATTGAGCACGGCCTTGCCGCACGAGCCGGGCTTGCGCAGCTGGTCCTCCGGGGCGAGCATGGTGGCCAGGGGGGCAATCTCGGTCTGGCCGTACAGATTCCACAACCGGACCCTGGGCAGTCGGGTGGCCAGTTCCTTGAGCACCTCCACCGGCATGATGGACGCCCCGTAATAGCCCTTGGTGAGGCTGGACAGGTCGGTGGTGTCGAACCGTGGCGAGCGCAGCAGCGCAATCCACACCGTCGGCGGCGCGAAGAAGCTGGTGACGCGGTGCCTGGCGATCAGCGGCAGCAGGTTGTCGGGCACCGGTTTGGCCGTGATGACGTTGGTGCCGCCCATGTAGATGGCGGGGCCGAAAAAGACGTCGAGCTGCGCGCAGTGGTACAGCGGCAGGGCGTGCAGCGCCAGGTCGTTGGCGGCGATGCCGGCATCCACCACACAGCTCACGTACTGCCACAGCACGGCGTCGTGCGTGAGCATCGCGCCTTTGGGGGTGGATTCGGTGCCGCTGGTGTAGACGATCTGGGCCAGATCGGTGCTGGTCAGGGAGACGTCGGGCAGTGGGGCGGTGCATGCGGCCAGATCGTGAAAGCTGGCCATGCCGGGGGCGGGCTCGCTCGGGTCTTCGGAGGGCAGCCAGATGAAGTCCTTCACGGCCGTGTCGAGCGCGGCGGCGGCACGTGCCAGATCGACCAGGCCGCTGTCGGTGGCCAGTGTTTGCGCACCGGCATGGCGCAGGATGAAGGCCACCTCGTCGGCCTTGAGCATGAAATTGATGGGCACCAGCACTGCACCACGGCGTGCCAGCGCAAACCGCAGCGCGGCAAAGCCGTGCGAGTTGCGTGCCAGCACCGCGACCCGGTCGCCCTGGGCGATGCCGCGCTGCGCCAGACCGGCCGCCAGCCGTGTCACCAGCGCGTCGAATTCGGCATAGCTCCACGTGGTGGCGCCGCACAGGATGGCGGGTTTGGCCGGGCTGCGCAACGCGCTGCGGCGCAGGGCATCGGCAATGGTCTGGCGCCGGACGATCGGGTGCATGGTGTCTCCTTCATCAAATGTGCAGGGTGCAAAGTGGCTGCGCCGGGGGACTGGGTCTTGCAAGTTTGCGCGAATGCGCGTTCATGCGGCGCCGGGGCTGTCAGGCAGGTGCGCGCGGATCAGGTGGCTGGCAATCGACAGTCCGATGGGGATTTTTGGCACCGGGTCTCCGGGGCCGAACCATCGCGCTTCCGCGATTTCGGACTCGTCGATCTGGATGTCGCCATCGGCATATTCTGCGGTGAAGGCCACCATCAGCGAGTGTGGGAAAGGCCAGGGCTGACTGCCGAAGTAGCGCAGGTCCCGGACCTTCAGGCCTACCTCCTCAAACACCTCGCGGTGCACCGCCTCCTCGACCGATTCGCCCGCCTCCAGAAACCCGGCCAGCGCGGTGAAGAACGGTGCGGGTGAATGGGTGTGGCGGGCCAGCAGGATATGGCGGTCGCGCCGCACCAGCACCATCATGGCAGGTGAAATCCGTGGGTAGGCCTGGTGGCCGCAGGACGGGCACCGCATGGAGCGCTCGCCCACCACGTGCTCGGTGGGACTGCCGCAGGCGCCGCAGAAGCGGTGGGTGCGCGCCCAGTTGGCAATCTGGAACGCCCGCCCCGCCACCGCCAGACGGCCTTCTTCGAGCACGCCAAACAGCGAGCGGAGCTTGCGAAAAATGAACCCGGGCAGCGGTTCGCGCTCGGTGGGCAGCCATGCGCAGTCGCAATAGCGGCCGTGCAACAGCCCCACCGGATGGCGCGCGTCGCGGGGCAGGGCGAGCCAGGCCAGGGCATGGCCATCGGGCGGGGCCAGATCGGCTTCGCGCAGAAGCAGTTCGTCGCCGCGAAAGACAAAATGCAGCGCGTCGGTTTGCGACTGGGGGGTCAGCGCCGGGATGAAAGTCTCAGGTGTCTGGAGCATGGGCAAGTGGCGGGCACCGCGTGCAGTAAAGTCGGTGGCCGTCAGCAGGCTACCAGACTTGCCTGTGACTCCACAACCATCCCTGTTCGCCCAAGCGACAGCCCAACGAGGAAGAGCACGACATGAGTATTGAATTCAAGGATCGCGTGGCCATTGTGACCGGCGCCGGCGGTGGTTTGGGGCGCCAGCATGCGCTGGGACTGGCGGCGCGTGGCGCGCGGGTGCTGGTCAACGACCTGGGTGGTGCGGTCAATGGCGCGGGCGGCTCGGTCACGGCGGCGCAGTCGGTGGTGGACGAGATCCGCGCCCTGGGCGGGCAGGCACTGGCCAATGGCGCGTCGGTGACGGACGCTGCGGCGGTGCAGGGCATGGTGCAGCAGGCCATCGATGCATGGGGGCGCGTGGACATTCTGGTCAACAACGCCGGCATCCTGCGCGACAAAAGTTTTGCCAAGATGGATCTGGCCGACTTCCGGCTGGTGATGGAGGTGCACGTGATGGGCGCCGTGCATTGCACCCAGGCGGTCTGGCCGCACATGGTGGCGCAGAAGTACGGCCGCATCGTGATGACCACCTCGTCTTCCGGGCTGTACGGCAATTTTGGCCAGGCCAACTACGGCGCGGCCAAGATGGCACTGGTGGGACTGATGCAGACGCTCTCCATCGAGGGCCTGAAGCACGACATCCGCGTCAACTGCCTGGCCCCCACGGCCGCCACCCGCATGACCGAAGGCCTGATGCCCGAAGACGTGCTGCGTGCCCTGCGCCCCGAGGCTGTGGTGCCGGCCATGCTGGTGCTGGCTTCGCAGGACGCGCCCAACCGCACCATCCTTTGCGCCGGAGCCGGCACCTTCGAGGCCGCGCACATCACCCTCACACCGGGCCTGCACCTGGGTGTGGACGCCCAGACGCCCGAGCGCCTGGCCGCGCGCCTGGCGGAGGTGGCCGCGCGATCCGGTGAAACCGTGCCGCAAAGCGGCGGCGAGCAGGGTGCCAACGAGGTCGGCAAGGCGTTCGCACACGGGGCCCGGGCCTGACGTGAATCAAGGTCGACGGTAAGGCTGAGGCGGGGCTTGTCAGCCGCGCCGGCGCGTTTCCCACCCGTGTGGTACCTTCGGCCCCAATCACCTCTCTCCCGACCTCACCATGAGCAGTTTGAAAGCACGCCTTGGCGTCATCCCGGCAGGCACGCTGCAGGGTATGCGCCGGGGCATTGAAAAGGAAAGCCTGCGGGCGCAGGCCAGCGGCGCGCTGGCCCTGACGCCGCACCCCGCAGCGCTCGGGTCGGCCCTCACGCACCCGCACATCACCACCGATTACAGCGAATCGCAGCTTGAACTGATCACGGGCGTGCATGCCAGTGTCGAGGCCTGCATCGATGAACTCACCCGGATTCACCAGTTCACTGCGCGCGTGCTCAAAGACCACGGCGACGAAATGATGTGGGTCTCCAGCATGCCGTGCGGCCTGCCGACCGACGAGACCATTCCGCTGGGCCGCTACGGTTCGTCCAACGTGGGCCGTGCCAAGAGCGTGTACCGCATGGGGCTGGGTCACCGCTACGGCCGACGCATGCAGACGATTTCCGGCATCCACTACAACTGGTCGCTGCCCGGCGTTTCCAGCGAAGACTACTTTGGCCTGATCCGGAATTTCCGCCGGCATGCCTTCCTTTTGCTGTATCTGTTCGGCGCCTCACCGGCCGTCTGTGCCAGTTTTGTGGAGGGCCGTCAGCACGCCCTGCAATCCCTTTCAGAGCACACCATGCACATGCCCCATGGCACGTCGCTGCGCATGGGGCGGCTGGGCTACCAGAGTGATGCGCAGGCATCGCTGGCGGTCAGCTACAACAACCTTGAGGGCTACGCAACCTCGTTGCAGGACGCGCTGACGCGGCCATACCCCGCCTATGCCAAACTGGGAATCTTCAACCCTGGCGGCGACTACAACCAGTTGGCCACCAGCCTGCTGCAGATCGAAAACGAGTTCTACGGCACGATCCGGCCCAAGCGTGTGATCCAGCCCGGCGAGCGTCCCCTGCACGCGCTTCGCGAACGTGGGGTGGAGTACATCGAGGTGCGCTGCATGGACCTCGACCCGTTCGTGCCGGTCGGTATCACCGCCGAAACCTGCCGTTTCCTGGATGTGTTCCTGATGCACTGTCTGCTGGCTGACAGTGCGCTCGACACGCCCGAGGAGATCGCCGCGCTGGCCCGTAACCAGAACCGGGTGGCCGAGCGTGGCCGTGAGCCCGGGCTCACCCTTGAACGCAACGGTGAGGCGGTGCCGCTGGTCGACTGGGCGGCCCGTTTGCTGGACGATTTGGCGCCGATCGCCGCGGCGCTGGATGCCGCGCACGATGGCAATGCCTACCGCGCGGCGGTGCAGGCGGCGGTGCGCTCGCTGCATGATGTGCCGGGGCTGCCCTCCACCCGAGTGCTCGCGGCCATCGAGAAGGATGCCGAGACTTCGTTTGCGCGATTCACGCAGACCCAGTCCATGGCGACGCGCGAGCGTCTTCTGGAATTGCCCTGCCCAACCGAGTTGCTGGCGCACTTTGCAGCACTGTCGCGCGAGTCGGTCGAGGCACAAAAGCGCATTGAATTGGCAGACACCACGCCCTTCGAGATTTACCGCCAGCAATACGTGTCGCCGGACCGTCTGCAAGTCCATCAACCCGGCCGTGCTGCGCAGGCCGCCTGATTTGCCAGCTGCCTCAGGCGGGCGGCATGCCCAGCGTGAAACGAAAGGTTGCGCCTGCCTCGGGCGCTGACTCCGCCCATACGCGACCCCCATGCCGCGCAATGATGCGGTGTACCGTGGCCAGGCCAATTCCGGTACCGGCATAGTCTCCCGGTGTGTGCAGCCGCTCAAAGGGCCCGAACAGCCTGGCGGCGTGGGCCATGTCGAATCCGGCACCGTTGTCGCGCACGAAATAAACCGCCTCTTTTTCAGACCCGTCTTCACAGCCCACCTCGATGTGCGCGGCATCGCAGCGGGCGGTGAACTTCCAGGCGTTGCCGATCAGGTTGTCCATGACCTGAAACAGCAGGTGCGGGTCTGCGACCATTCTCATGTCGGGCTTCACGGTCACAGCCACGCCGCGGTCCGGATCACGTTCGCGCAGGCTGGCCAGCACGGTATGGGTTATTTCGGTCAGGTTCAGGTTTTCCCAGCGCAGTGACGAACGCGTGATGCGCGAAAGCGAAAGCAGCGCCTGCGTCAACTCCCCCATGTGTTTTGCGCCGGCACGGATCCGCGCGAGATAGTGCTTGCCCTGCTCGGCCGTGACCATGGGCTCGAGCAGGTGGCTGAAACCGTCGATGGAGCTCAGGGGTGTGCGAAGGTCGTGGGCGACGGAATACGAAAACGCCTCGAGTTCCCGGTTGGCGTTTTCCAGCTGTGCGGTCCGGCTCTGCACGCGTTGTTCCAGTTCGGCGTTGAGCCGCACAATTTCTGCTTCGGCCTGTTTGCGTTCGGTGATGTCGGTGTGCACGCCCACGTAACGCGATGGTTTGCCGTTCCCGTCCAGAACCACGTCGATGCGGCTTCGGACCCAATAGGGCGTGCCGTCCTTGCGATAGTGCAATTGCTCCTCATCGGCGCTGCGGTTCTGCGCCACGGCGGCATGGATGCGCGCGACCACCACCGGGTCGGTGTCCGGGCCGCGCAGCAAGTCCCCTGGCTGGCGACCGATGACCTCTGCCGGCGTGTAGCCTGTGAGTCGCGTAAACGCGGAGTTGACCCATTCAAGACGGTGGTCGGGTCCGCCGATCAGGACGGCCGCGCTGGTGTGTTCGGCCACCAGTGCCAATCGGCGGTTTTCCTCACTGTGGCGCTCGTTGCACATCAGCACAAAGCCAAACGTGAGGACGATCCCGGCAACAAAAAACATCAGGAAGGCAATGCCTTGCGCCGGGTTGGACGCCAATGCCGAGCGGTCGGCAGGCATGTGCGTTGACAGGTAATACAGCGCGCGCACCAGCATCACCGCGCTGCATGCCACAAACACCGATGCGGTCGTGACGGCGCTGGCGTTTCGGCTCTCGCGCGAACGCAACAGCAGCAGGCCACTGGCGCCCAGCAGGGTGCCGCCAATGAGCGACATGACGACAATACGCCAGCCGATGTGCGGGACCACGAGCACGAACCACCCGACCAGCATCGCGTTGAGACCCGCCAGACCATAGGCCCAGCGCACGGGCCGGGGCTGCCCCGTGAATTCCACCAGCGCGTGGTAGTAGAGCGCGGCGACCAGTCCGATGATGCACGAGCCGATGCCGCCCAGCAGCATGTCGGGCATCGTGCCGCGAAAAAAGTACAAGGTCCAGACGAGAGCCTGCAACAGGGTGGCCGCGGTCCAGCGCTTGACGCCGGGTATCTTGCCAAGGTAGTCGCGCACGGCGACGAGAAGGCCGAGGCCCATCAAAATCATGCCGACCGCGTTCAGCACGACGACGGTATGCAAATCCAGATCCAGCAAGCGTCACTCCAGTCCGATCAATCCTGCATTGTGCAGGCGCTGCCCGTCGACCGTGTGCAATGCGAGCCATCTGGACCCGCGAATAAACCGGCTTTTCCCGGGCTTCTTTGAATCATTCGGAGTTCCCCCGGCTCACCGGAGCGCTGGTGCAGCTTGATTCCACCCAGAGGGCGTTGGCGCTCCGTCACGCGCCTTGCCGGCGCGATGGGCGGCGGCCCGCTATGCTGGGGGTCATGAATCCATTGGACGATCCCATCCGGTTTTCAGTCGACCATGAGGTGCCGTGGCCACGCGACCCGGCCGTTGCGCCAGGCCCCGGCCAGCTGCGTTTTGGTGTGCACCACGATGACCCGCCGCCCTGGAACGTGCTGCGGGGGCCGGTGCACGCCCGCGGCCCGGTGTCGGGTGTGGTCTGGCGGCAGGGCCAGGAGGTGGCAGCCTGGGGCGAGCCCGACCGTGCCGACCTGACCTTCAGCGTGGCCAAGACCTGCCTCGCGTTGCTGGCCGGGGTGGCCCAGCTGCGCGGCCTGCTGCCCGATGTGAACGAGCCGGTGGTGGCACGCGTGCCGGGCATCGGGTTTGATTCCCCGCACAATCGCCGCGTCACCTGGGCGCAGCTGTTGGCGCAGACCAGCGAATGGGAGGGCACCTGCCTGGGCTTGCCCGACACGGTGGACCGCTACCGCAAGGTGTCGCACGACCCCAAGCCGACGCAAGGCCGCAAGGGCGATGCGCGCCCGTTGCAGGTGCCAGGGACTTACTGGGAATACAACGACGTGCGCATCAACCAGTTGTCGCTGGCGCTGCTGCATCTGTTCGGTGCGCCGCTGCCCGAGGTCTTTCGCGAATCGGTGACCCGGCCGCTGGGATGCAGCGAGCACTGGCGCTGGGTCGGCTACGACGACGCGTGGCTGGATCTGCCCACGCGCACCGGTCCGCGTCGCGTGCCATCGGTTCCCGGCGGCACGCATTGGGGCGCAGGACTGTCGATCAGCGCGCGCGACCAGGCACGCCTGGGCCAGTTGCTGCTGGACGATGGCGTGCATGACGGGCAACACCTGCTGCCCGAAGGCTGGGTCGGGCACATGCGCCGGCCGTGCGCTCTTGCTCCGTTTTATGGCTGGCTGGTCTGGCTCAACCCCGACGGGCGGGTTTTCCCCGGCGCGTCAAAGGACAGCCTGTTCATGGTGGGGGCGGGTGGTCATTACGTCTGGGTGGAGCCGGCGCACCAGGCGGTGGTGGTGGTGCGATGGCTGGACACCGCCCATGCGCCTGGGTTCATTGCCCGCATGGCAACCGCGCTGGCGGCCACGTCGGTGGCGTAATCAGCCGCGCCCGAACACCAGCATCAGATTGTTGGCGGGCATGGCGATGCGCTCGCGCAGGACCAGGCCGGCCTCGGCTGCCGTGGCGACGACGTCTTCGCGACGCCGCAGGCCCCAGCTTGGGTCGCGCTGGCGCAGGCTTTCGTCAAACGCCAGATTGCCGGTGGCGGTGGGAACTTCGTCTTCAAGATAGGGCCCGTAGGTGATCAGCAGGCCCTGGGGTGCGAGATGGCGCGCGGCACCCTGCATCAGCCCTGCGCAGGTGGCCCATGGCGAAATGTGCAGCATGTTGGCGCAATAGATGGCGTCAAACGTGGTCGCGCCGAACGGCCAGGGTGCGGCGGTGACGTCCAGCACCCTGGGCGGCAACACCCCGGTCGCACCGGCCTCGGCGCACCAGGCGGTGACCGACTCAAAACCCTCGTCGTTGCGGTCGGTGGGCTGCCAGGTCCACCCCGGCAGGCCTGCGGCGAACCAGGCGGCGTGCTGGCCGGTGCCACTGGCAATTTCAAGGGCGGTACCGCGTGCGGGCAGTAGGCGCTGAAGCACTTCCAGGATGGGTTGCTTGTTGCGGTCGGCGGGGGGACTGAACTGGGTGGCGGACATGGCGCGATGGTATGTCGAAAGGCGCGAACCTGCCGAACGCGCCGCGCGCGGCACAATCCTGCCTTCCCGTCCCCGATTTCTGCGCACAAGGAAAGAACCCCGCATGGCCATCCAGTGGTTTCCCGGTCACATGCATTTGACCAAGAAGGCCATCGCCGAGCGCATCCGGCAAACCGATGTGGTGATCGAACTGCTCGACGCCCGCCTGCCGGGCTCCAGCGCCAACCCGATGCTGGCCGACCTCACGGCGGGCAAGCCCGCGCTCAAGGTGCTCAACAAGCAGGACCTGGCCGACCCCGAACGCACCGCGCAGTGGCTGGCGCATTACAACGCCCAACCCGCGACCCGGGCCATTGCGCTCGATGCCAGCGCGACCGCCCCCGCGCGCACGCTGGTCCAGGCCTGCCATGCGCTGGCGCCCACGCGCGGCAGCATGGCCAAGCCCATGCGGGTGCTGATCTGCGGCATCCCCAACGTGGGCAAGTCCACGCTGATCAACACCCTTGCCGGCAAGCGCGCCACCAAGACCGGTGACGAGGCGGGCATCACCAAGCTGGAGCAGCGCATCGTGCTGGCCGATGGTTTTTATTTGTACGACACGCCCGGCATGCTCTGGCCGCGCATCATCGTGGCCCAGAGTGGCTACCACCTGGCCGCCAGCGGCGCCATCGGCCGCAATGCGTTTGACGAGGAAGAAGTGGGGCTGGAGCTGCTCAACAGCCTCAAAGGGCCGTACGCCGACCTGCTGACGGCGCGTTACGGCATCGCCGACCCGGCGGGCCTGAACGACGAAGACCTGCTTGACGCCATTGGCCGCCAACGCGGTGCGTTGCTGGGCAAGGGGCGGGTGAACCTGCAAAAGGCGGCCGACATCGTGATGCACGATTTCCGCAGCGGCGCGCTGGGCCGCATCACGCTCGAGACCCCTGAGCAGTTTGCCCAGTGGCTGGCGGCGGGCCAGGTGCTGGACGCCGCGCGGCAGGTGAAAAAAGACGCGATCGAACAGCAGCGGCTCATCAAGTTCAAGAAGATCCCGCGGCCACCCCGGGCCGACAGCGCCTGAAAGCGCAACAGCCTGCGCGCCGCTTTCGCGGGGCACAGGCTGTCAGGCGGTTGCGGCCCCGTTCAGGGCCGCGCGGGAAGGCAGGCCGACGCTCAGGCCGCCCGGGTGGTGCGGGCCTTCTTGAAAGGCGAAACGCGCTTGGCTGCGACGTCGGTCACGCCGTCGCCAGCGACCTTGCTGGCCAGCTCGGCCGATTTCTGCTCGATCTGCGCGGCCAGCTTGCTGACGGCCTGGGCCGCCGGCACTGCGGCACCGGCCAGCAGGTTCAGCGTCGTCACGCCGGTTTTCTCTTCAAACAGGCTGGCGTTGGCGGCCACGCGCTCCACGCCAGCGCTTGCCAGCTTGACCAACTGGTCAAGCACGGAGTCGGCGCCGTCGGTGGTGAACGACAGGCCCTTGGCGTAATAGCCGCCAAACATTTTTTGCGCGGCAGCGGCGTTTTCGGCGACTTCGGCGGTCAGTTGGGGGCGCGACTGCTCGAGCGCCTGCTCCCAGCGTTGCTCCAGAAAGTCGACCATGCGCTCGCCGCCCGCGCGGTAGGCGCCGATGACGTTGTGCACGGTGTTGCCGTAAGACTCAATCAGGTCGTTGGCCACGGTCGCGAGGTTTTTGGCGGTCATGATGAAAATCCTTGTGGGGTGACAGAAACCCGGATTTTCCGGGTTAACCCTAGTGGGCGGACCCTAATGGCGACAGAAAAGCTAGACCGCACGCTCTAGCGCGGGCGCAGCGCACCGCGAGCTGCGTGGGCACTTTCTTGCAGATTTCAATAGAAATATGCCTTTAGCCCCCGTAAATTGGCGATAGTTTGCTATATTAAATATAGTAAACAAAGGCATCACGGCGTCACTTCGCCGAGGCCCCCTTCATTTCACCGTGATGGTGATGCGCTCGCTCAGGACCGGCGGATGGTGCGGAATATGGTTCTGGTCGCCCAGTATCAACTGCAGGGTGTGGGTGCCCGGGGGCAGTTCGAGGGAGGTTTCGGTCTGGCCGCCGCCAAAGTGGCGGTGCGCGCCGTCAGCGGGCAGGGGGGCGTTGACGTCCACCTGGGCCAGGTCCACCAGCACATGGTGGTGTCCGGTGCCGGCTTTTTCCATCCCGGCGGGTGCCACGCCCATGCCGCGCAAACCAAACTTCACCGACACCGGGCTGCTCACGGTTTCGCCGTTGCGGGGGCTGATGAAATACACCGCGGCATTGGCGGGGGCGGCGACTTTCTGGTAGCCACTGGCAAGCACGGGCAGGCTGGGGCTGAACTTCACCGGCTCGGTGGGCGCGGCCTGTGCCATGCCCGCGCCCATCTCCATGCCGTGGTGTCGATGGTGGGCACAGCCCGCGAGGCTGAGTGCGGCCAATGAAGCAATGACGATCCTGAGCATGGCGTTTCCTTGGTGGTGGAGGGCGTGCGCCAGCGTAGCAGCGCCAACCCCCGCGCGCAAGGGCGGTTGCATCGCGCCACCAGGCCCGGCGCCCCCGCGGTGACCGGGCACCCGTTACCATGACGCCATCTGCTGCCGCTGACGGGTGTCCCATGACGACTTCTCCTGATTTCTCCGACGGAACCGCCTTCACCGGCGGCCAATACCTGCCGATCGCGCAGGCCGCCATCCCGCTGATCGATTGGGGTTTTTTGCGTTCGGACGCCACCTACGATGTGGTCACCGTGTGGGACGGCGCCTTCTTCCGGCTCGATGCCCATCTGGAGCGGTTCCTGCGCAGCTGCGCGCGGTTCCGGCTCGACCCGGGCCTGAGCGCCGCGCAGATCAGCGACGTGCTCACGCAATGCGTGCGCCGCAGCGGCCTGCGCAGCGCCTATGTGGAGATGATCGTCACGCGCGGGCAGCCGCCCTGGGGTTCGCGCGACCCGCGCCAGGCCGTCAACCGCTTTCATGCCTTTGCCGTGCCGTATGTGTGGATCGCCAACGAGGCGCAGCGCGCGCAGGGGCTGAACGTGCAGATCAGCGACGTGCAGCGCATCCCGCCCGCCAGCGTGGACCCGACCGCCAAAAATTACCACTGGAACGACCTCACCATGGGCCTGCTGGGGGCGCTTGATGCCGGCGCCGACACCGTGCTGCTCACCGACGCGGCCGGTAACGTCGTCGAAGGCCCGGGCTTCAACGTGTTTGGTGTGGCGCCTGGGGGCGAGCTGGTTACCCCCTGCGACGGCGTGCTCGAAGGCATCACCCGCCGCACCGTGATCGAGATGGCGCAGTCGCTGGGGGTGCCCGTGGCCCTGCGGTCACTGCCCGCGGCCGAGCTGCGCGCCTGCCGTGAGGTGTTTTTGTCCAGCTCGGGCGGGGGCGTGCTGCCGGTCACGCGGCTCGATGGCCAGCCGGTGGCCGATGGCCTGCCCGGCCCGTTGACGCAAAAACTGCTGCAAACCTATTGGGACTGGCACCGCGACCCGCGCTACAGCCAGCCGGTGGACTACCGCGACTGAACGACAGCGCTTGCGCCATGCCATGAACACCAAAACCAGTGTGATCGACCCTGCCACCGCGGCCGCCGATGCCGATGCCGATGCCACGGCCGCGCACCATCGCCCCTACGAAGACCTTCAGGCGCTGGTGACCGGAACCGTGTTCGTCGCGCTCGGCCTGGTGATGTTCGGCCAGGCAGGCCTGCTCACGGGCGGCACCGCCGGGCTGGCGCTGCTGCTGCACTACAGCACGGGGCAGGACTTTGCGCTGATGTTCTTTGGGGTCAATTTGCCGTTTTACGTGTTCGCCTGGCTGCGCATGGGCGTGGCCTTCACGCTCAAGACCTTCGCGGCCGTCAGCCTGCTGTCGCTGTTTGCGCACTTTCTGCCGCGCGGCATGGCGTTCGCGCATCTGGCCATGCCGCTGGCGGCGGTGTTGGGCGGGCTGCTTTGCGGCGCGGGCATGTTGATGCTGTTTCGCCACCGCGCCAGCCTGGGCGGTATGAACGTGCTGGTGCTGTACCTGCAGGACAAAATGGGCTGGCGCGCCGGCAAGGTGCAGATGGTCATCGACAGCCTGATCGTGCTGGCGGCATTGGCCGTGACCGACGGGCAGCGCGTGGCGTGGTCGGTGCTGGGCGCCGTGGTGATGAACCTCACGCTGGCCATCAACCACCGGCCCGGCCGCTATCTGGCGGTGTAGGCGGCGGGCTACGGCAGCTGCGTGGCCAGCAGACGCAGTACATTGCCGCCCATGATATCGGCCACATCGGCTTCACTGAAACCCGATTCGAGCAATCCCTGGGTCAGCAGCACCAGGCCGGTGGTGTCAAACGCCACCCGGGTGGCGCCATCAAAGTCTGACCCCAGCGCCACGTGCTTGACGCCCGCGATGTCCACGGCGTGGCGAATGGCCTTGATGATGGCCACGGCGTCCAGTCCGCACACGGCGCCTTCAAAATAGCCAATGCCGATCACCCCACCCGTGGCTGCAATGCCTTTGATGTGGGCGTCGCTCAGGTTGCGCGGGCCGGGGCAGGTGCCTTGCACCCCGGTGTGCGACACCAGCAAAGGCCGCTGCGCCATGGCCAGCACGTCGTCAATCACCTTGGGTGAGGCGTGGGCCAGGTCCACAATCATCTTGCGATCTTCGAGTCGGCGTACCACCTGCTTGCCGAACGGTGTAAGGCCGCCTTTGTCCAATCCGTGCGCCGAGCCGCCCACTTCGTTGTCAAAGAAGTGCGTGAGACCGGCCATGCGAAATCCCGCATCGAACAGCCGGTCGACATTTTCAAGCTTGCCTTCGAGCGGGTGCAGCCCCTCAGTGGCCAGCACGGCGGCCAGACGCCCGCCCGCGGGCGCAGCGTCCCGGAACATCGCCGCCAGATCGGCCCGCGTGCGCACCACTTGCATGCGCCCGCCGCTGCCCGCGGCCGCCTTGTGCAGCTTTTCACCCTGGTACAGCGCGCGCTGTAGCAAACTGCCCCAGGTTCGTTGCGGCCAGCGCTGCGCCATGACCAGCATGGTGATGTTGTCGGTATCGGCTGCGTTGCGCTCAAAGTTCAGGCCGCGCGGGGTCTTGGTGACCGTGCTGAAAACCTGCAGGCTCACGCGCCCTTCCTGCAGTCGCGGAAAATCGCTGTGCCCGTAGTCATGGCGTGTGAGCAGATCGCGTGACCAAAGCAATGCGTCATCGTGCAGGTCGGCGATGAACAGCCTGCGGTGCAGCGCCAGTGCCTGCGCATTGGCGTTGTATGGCGGTGCCAGCGACAGCCCGTTCATGCGCTTGTCCAGCATGGACGGCAGACTGAAGAAAACGCCCAGGCCGATCAGGGCCAGCAGCCCCAGGGCGGTGAGAATTTTGCGTTGCATGGTCGGTTCTCGCGTGGAAAGCTGTACAGCATAGCAAGCGCCGCGTGGCCTGACCGACCCTTCGACGCTGACGGTGAGCTCAAGCACAATCACGCCTTCCACCCAACCCGACACTTTTGAAGCAGCCCATGGCCCTCGAAACGATTGAAATTCAAACCGGCGACCAGCCCCGCGCCACCGTTCTGCTCATGCACGGCCTGGGCGCCGACGGCAACGACTTTGTGCCCATCGCCCGGGAGCTGGACCTGTCCCGCGTGGGGCCGGTGCGGTTTGTGTTTCCCAACGCGCCTATCCTGCCGGTCACCATCAATGGCGGCTACCCCATGCCGGCGTGGTATGACATCCTTGGCGCCGACCTGGCCGCGCGCGAAGACGAAGCCGGGCTGCGCCAGTCGCAGGCGGCCATTGAGGCCTTGCTGGCGCGCGAAAAATCCCGCGGCATCGCGGCCGACCGCATCGTGATTGCGGGCTTCTCGCAAGGCTGCGCCATGGCGCTCATGACCGGGTTGCGCCATGCCGAACGGCTGGCCGGCATTGTCGGCCTGTCGGGCTACCTGCCACTGGCCGCCACCACCGTCGCAGAGCGGCACGACGCCAACGCTCAAACGCCGATTTTTCTGGGCCATGGCCGACACGACGACGTGGTGCCCCTGCGCAGCGCCATTGCCGCGCGCGACGCGCTGCAGGCCATGGGCAATCCGGTCGAATGGCACGACTACGCCATGCCGCATTCGGTCTGCATGGACGAAATTTCCGACCTCAACCACTGGCTGGTGGGGGTGCTCGCCGAAGCGGCTTGATCCTGCAGGCGACCGCTGGGGGGGCAGCTGTGCCGTTAGCGCGGCGACGGCGCGCACTGTGCGGCACCGCACGGACCCACGCGGGGTTTTCCCGTAATCTGACCCTTGTTGATTCCCCCCACACACAAGGCCCCGACCATGAGCAAGCACGACGACTACACCCAGGCCATGAAGCGCCAGCTCGACGATCTGAACGAGAAGATGAACGCGCTGGACGCCAAGGCCGCCGAGGCCAAGGCCGAGGCCCGTGACGCCTACAAGGCCGAGGTGGCCAAGATGCGCCATCAGTACAAGCTGGCGCAGACCCAGTTCGACAAACTCAAGGCGGCGGGCGAAGAATCCTGGGACAAGACTGTGGCCGAGATGGACAAGATCCGCGACGCCTTTGTCCACTCGTTCAGCTACTTCAAGTCGCAGATTTAACCCTTGCGGGGGTTGGCGCGGGCCACCGGCCCGCATCTGCAAAAAAGCCAGCACATGCTGGCTTTTTTGCTATTTGGTCTTGGGCTTGCCGCGTGGAATCACCGCCGTGATGGGTGGCATGGGCCGGTCGGACATCGACTCTTTGGGCGGTGAGTTGTCCTTCTTCGGTTTCTTCGCCATCTTGTTGCTCTTCTGATCGCCTTTGGCCATGATGCCGCTCCGGGTGAAGGCCACGGAATGTGGCCGATGTCGAATGGTAAGGCACGGCGTGCCGGTTTTTCGGCGCCGTCTGCAGCTTTTGTAAACTGCCAGCATGACCCAACACATTGGCATCGTGGGCTGCTCGGCCGAAGGCGCCGCGCTGTGCTATCGCACCATTTGCGCCGAGGGCGCGCAGTGGCTCGGGCCCCACGCGCACCCCGAGGTGTCGATGCACACCCCTTCATTGCGCCAGTACGTCGACCACCTGGACCGCGGCGACCTGGCGGGCGTGGCCGACCTGATGCTCGTGTCGGCGCACAAGCTGACCGCGACCGGCGCAGACGTTCTGATCTGCCCCGACAACACCATTCATCAGGCTCTGCCGCGGGTGCGGGCCCGCTCGCCGCTGCCGTGGCTGCACATCGCCGAAGTGGTGGCGGCCGAGGCGGCGGCGCGGGGTTACCGGCGTCTGGGGCTCACCGGCACGCGCTGGCTGGTGGACAGCGACGTGTATCCCGACGCACTGGCCGCGCAAGGGCTGACCTGCGTGCGCCCCGGCGCGACCGAGCGCGACGACCTGCACCGCATCATCATGGACGAACTGGTGCCGGGCGTTTTCACGCCGCAGGCCGTGATGACCCTTCAGCGCGTGATGGCGCGCATGAAAGACGATGGCTGCGACGCGGTGGTGCTGGGCTGCACCGAACTGCCTCTCGTCGTCAGCGATGTCAACGCGCCCTTGCCCACGCTCGACTCGACGCGCCTGCTGGCGCGCGCGGCATTGCGGCGTGCCGTGCAAGGCGCCTGAGGCGCCGCCTCCAGGTCAGGGCCGGTCCACGCCCAGAAAGTCGGCCAGGGCCGGGGTTTCCAGGGCGCCGGTGTTGCTCACCACCTCGCCGGTGCGCAGGTTCTTGGCCACGATGTAGGGCACCGAGTCGGCCCCCAGACTGTTGAGCAGCCGGGTGTTGGCCTCGATGGCCTGCGTGATTTCAGCCGGGATGCCGGAGGGCGCAGAGATGCCGCCCGCGCCCGAGAGGATGGATTTTTCGTGCGTGGTCATCAGCTCTTGCGGGTTGGTGGCGGTCATGAGTGCCGCCCCTTGCGGCGCGCTCTTGGCATTGATGAACGCCACCGGCATCCACACGAACTTCACCTTGGCTTGCAGCGGCAGCGAAGCCTCCCACAAGCGGCCGCAGTGCGGGCATTGCGGGTCGAACAGCACATACACGGTGTTGGCGCTCATCATCGCGCCCACGGTGAACCCCTTGCCTTGCGCGGCCACGGCTTCATACGGTTGTGCGATCGGGGTGGCGGCGGCCGGTTGGGCCGGCGGGCCTTCTTTGGAGCAAGCCGACAGCAGCAGGGCAGCGGCCAGCACGGGAAGCGCAATCAGTCGGATGAACATGGTGGAAGGTCCTGTGAAGCAATTTCTTAACAAAAGAGGCCGTTAGCCCCCGTCGAATGGCAATAGTTTGCTATTTAAAACAGATCAATCATTGGGTCTTGGGCACCCGCCCCATCAGGTAAAACTCGGGGTTGGGCATCATGTGGCTGAAGCTGGCCATGCGGTTCGACAGGCCAAAGAACGCGGTGATGGCGGCAATGTCCCAGATGTCCTCGTCGTCGAAGCCGTGGGCGTGCAGCGGCGCAAAGTCGGCGTCGCCAATTTCGTCGGAGTGCAGGCAGACCTTCATGGCGAAGTCGATCATGGCCTTCTGGCGCGGGGTGATGTCGGCCTTGTGGTGGTTCACCGCCACCTGGTCGGCCACCAGCGGTTTTTTCTCGTAAATGCGAAGCAGGGCGCCATGCGCGACCACGCAATACAGGCAGTGGTTGGCCGCGCTGGTGGTGGTGACGATCATCTCGCGGTCGCCCTTGGTCAGGTGGCTGGTGCGGCCGACCGACTCCGGCACCATCAGCGCGTCGTGGTAGGCAAAAAAGGCCCGCCATTCCGCCGGGCGTCGCGCGAAAGCCAGAAACACATTGGGCACGAAGCCGGCTTTCTCCTGCACTTCCAGCACCTTGGCCTTGATGTCGTCGGGCAGGTCTTTCAGTTCGGGGGCGGGGTAGCGGCTCATGGCATCTCCAGAAGAAAAATAATAAAAACTATCGAACACATAAAGTCAATTGACTTTACGAATCCTGCAGCGATTTCTACCATTCATCGTACTGCCATTGATTGCAGCGCAGACTGGTCCCCCCGAAGGCACTCGCTTTGGGCGGTCGTCAACCCCCCGCAACCGAAGGAGATTTCCATGTCCACTGAAGCCAAATGCCCATTCGGCGCCCACGCCGCCCCGCAGGCCGTGACCGGCACACGTACCAACGCCGACTGGTGGCCCAACCAGCTCAACCTGAAGATCCTGCATCAACATTCGGCCGAGTCCAACCCCATGGGGGCCGACTTTGACTACGCCGAGGCATTCAAGACGCTCGACCTGGACGCCGTGGTGGCCGATCTGCGCGCGCTGATGACCGATTCGCAGGACTGGTGGCCAGCCGACTGGGGGCACTACGGGGGCCTGTTCGTGCGCATGTCCTGGCACGCCGCGGGCACCTACCGCATCCACGACGGCCGCGGCGGCGCCGGCAACGGCTCGCAGCGCTTTGCCCCGTTGAACAGCTGGCCCGACAACGGCAACCTCGACAAGGCGCGCCGCCTGCTGTGGCCCATCAAACAAAAGTACGGTCGACAGCTCTCGTGGGCCGACCTCGTGGTGCTGGCCGGTACCGTGGCCATGGACACCATGGGCCTGAAGACCTTCGGCTTCGGAGGCGGCCGACCTGACATCTGGGCGCCCGAAGAAGACGTGTATTGGGGCCCGGAAGCCCAATGGCTGGCCACCAGCGACAAGCCGGGCAGCCGCTACGCGGGCGACCGTGAGCTGGCCAAGCCGCTGGCCGCCGTGCAGATGGGCCTGATCTATGTGAACCCTGAAGGCCCGGACGGCAACCCCGACCCGGTGGCCTCCGGCCGCGACGTGCGCGAAACCTTCGCGCGCATGGCGATGGACGACGAAGAAACCGTGGCCCTGATCGCCGGTGGCCACACCTTCGGCAAGGCCCACGGCGCGGGCGACCCTTCGCTGGTGGGCGCGCCGCCCGAAGGCGCAGACCTGGAAGCGCAGGGCCTGGGCTGGAAGAACAGCTTTGGCACCGGCAAGGGCGTGCACACCACCACCAGCGGCATCGAAGGCGCCTGGAAGCCCAACCCGACGAAGTGGGACATGGGTTACTTCGACATGCTGTTCGGCTACGAATGGGTGTTGACCCAAAGCCCCGCGGGCGCCCACCAGTGGACGCCAAAGCACTGCAAGCCCGAGCATCTCATTCCAGACGCGCATGACCCGACCCGCAAGCATCCCCCGATGATGACCACAGCCGATCTGTCGCTGCGCATGGACCCGGCCTACGAGAAAATTTCGCGCCGGTTCCACCAGAACCCGCAGGCCTTCGCCGACGCCTTTGCCCGCGCCTGGTTCAAGCTCACCCATCGCGACATGGGGCCGCGCGCCCGTTATCTGGGCAAGCTGGTGCCGACCGAAGCGCTGATCTGGCAGGACCCGGTGCCGGCGGTCGATCACCCGCTGGTGGACGCGAACGACGTCGCGGCCCTGAAGGCCAGGGTGCTGGCCTGTGGCCTGCCGCTGGCGCAGCTGGTGGGCACGGCCTGGGCGTCGGCCGCCACCTTCCGGGGCAGCGACAAGCGCGGCGGCGCCAACGGTGCGCGCATCCGCCTGGCCCCGCAAAAAGACTGGGAAGCCCACCAGCCAGCGCAGCTGGCCAAGGTGCTGGCCGCGCTCGAAGGCGTCCAGAAGGACTTCAACGCCTCGGCCGCCGGGGGCAAGAAGATTTCTTTGGCCGACCTGATCGTGCTGGCCGGTGGCGCGGCGGTGGAAGCGGCGGCGCACAAGGCCGGCCATGACGTGACCGTCCCCTTCACCCCGGGCCGCACCGACGCGAGTGCCGGGCAGACCGACGTGGCCTCGTTTGCGGTGCTGGAACCGCGGGCCGACGGCTTTCGCAACTACGTGAAGAAAGGTCTGGAAAGCGCCCAGGCCGAGTTGCTGGTCGACAAGGCGCAGCTGCTGGGCCTGAGCGCACCGGAAATGACGGTGCTGGTCGGCGGCCTGCGTGCATTGAATGCAAACGTGGGCCAGACCCGGCACGGGGTGTTCACCGAGCGCCCGCAGACGCTGAGCAACGACTTCTTCGTCAACCTGCTCGACATGCGCACCCAGTGGCAGCGCTCGACCGCCGATGCCAACGTGCTCGAAGGCCGTGACCGCCAGTCCGGCGAGGTGAAGTGGACCGGCACGGTGGTGGACCTGGTGTTCGGCTCCAACTCGCAACTGCGCGCCATCGCCGAGGTGTACGCCGCAGCGGACGCACAGGGCAAGTTCGTGAACGACTTTGTCGCCGCCTGGACCAAGGTCATGAACCTTGACCGTTTCGACCTGGCCTGACCCCCCGTCTGGCGCGACCGCCCTCCCAGCCCGGCTTCGGCCGGGCTTTTTTGGGGCGTGAAACGGGTGGAGCCCTGCGGCGCAGGGTGCACGTTGCGGCATGGCATCGAGAACTTTTTGCCTGTAAAGTGAGTCCCAATCAATGACTCCCAGTTTCTGCCCCACCGCAAAGCACCGGTGCAGCCCCCGATTTTTCAAGGAAACCCCATGAACCGCCGAAACCTGATGGCCACCGTTGCCCTGCTGGCCTTTGCCGCGTCGTCGCACGCCCTCGAAGTCAAACCCTACACCGCCGCCGCACTGGCGCAGGCACAGGCGGCCAACCAGCCGGTGGCGCTGCATTTCCATGCCGACTGGTGCCCGACCTGCCTCAAGCAGGAAAAAGTGCTCCAGTCCCTCAAAACCGAGCCTGGGCTGGACCTGACCGTGCTGGTGGCCGACTACGACGCCGAAAAGGCGCTCAAGCGCCGGTTCCGGGTCAATGTGCAGTCCACCCTCATCGTGCTGCACGGGCAGAAGGAGGTGACCCGCCTGGTGGGCAACACCCAGGCCGACGCGATTCGTGGCGCCCTGAAAACCGCGCTCTGACGCGCGGGCTGCCTTCATGTCCGCTGTCATTTCGCTGCCGCAGCTCGGCCTGAGCCTTGCGGCAGGGGGGCTGACCACGCTGTCGCCCTGTGTTTTCCCCATGCTGCCGCTGGTGCTGGGCGGTGCCCTGCAGGGCAACCGGCTGGCGCCCGTGGCCATGGGCGTGGGCATGACCGCCTCGTTTGCCGGCATCGGCATGGTGGTGGGCGCGCTCGGGCCCGTGCTGGGCATTGATTCCGACACCGTGCGCACCGCGGGCGCGGCCATGCTGATCGCCTTTGCGCTGGTGATGCTGGTGCCCGCGTTGGGCGAGCGCTTCACGCAGTGGATGCTGCCGCTGGCCTCGGGCGCCAACGCGGCGTCGGCCGGGCTCAACGGCGGCTCCGTGCTCGGGGCCTTCCTGCTGGGCGGCGTGCTGGGGCTGGTGTGGAGCCCGTGCTCGGGGCCCTTGCTGGGTTCGGCCCTGACGCTGGTGGCCAGCGAGGGCGGGGTGGCGCGCGGCGGCATCATTCTGGGGGTGTTCGGCCTGGGCGCGGCGATTCCGCTGGTGGCCGTGGCCTATGCGTCGCGCAGTGGCTTTGCCCGGGTGCGCGACTGGGTGGTGACGCGCATGGAGCGCGTGCGCGTGGGCTTTGCGCTGCTGCTGGGCCTCATGGGCGTGGCCATCCTCACCGGGCTGGACAAGCGGCTCGAAGCCGTCGTGCTGCAATGGCTTCCCGAAGCCTGGGTCAACCTGACCGTGGGCATCTGACGGCACGCTGGATCAACCCGAGGAGAAGCCCCCATGAAAAAGACCCCCCTGTTCGCCGCCGTGGCCGTGCTGCTGAGCGCCTGCGCCAGCCTGTTGCCCGCCACACCGCGAGCGCTCGTGACGGCGCCCGCGCCGATCTCGTTCGACGGCCATGTGGCGGGCCAGGCCACCGACTACGTGTTCGTGCTGGTGCCCGACGCCAACCCGCTCCAGCCGGGCTTCTCGCTGGCGGTGGGCGACAGCCTGCGGCTGGCCATGCCCCGGGCCTTCCAGCGCAACCCGGCTGCGGCCGTGGTGCCCGACAAGGACACCAATCTGGTGCTGACCAAGGGCTGGCCCCAGGGCAGCGTGCGCATGGCCGACCAGTACCGGCTGGCTTTTGACGAGGCGGCCCATGCGCTGGTGATCACCGCGCTGCGTGACGTGACGGTGGAAGGCGCCAATACCCCGGGCATCAAGGTGATTCATCTTCGCGGCCGCACCTTCCTCAACCCGGTGGCGGGCGACTACCCGGTCACCGTCACGCACGCCGCCGCCAATGGTCAGGTGCGCGCCACCTGGCAGGGCAGCCTCAAGGTGCTCGACCGCGCGCCCGACGCGCGGCTGGCGCCCACCAATTTCCACTTGCAGCCCGGGCTCAATTCAGACTTTCAGAGCGTGCCCGTGGGGCAGGTCGCGCCGCACCCGCTGGGCTTGCTGCTGTGGGGCGCGCAAGGGGCCCCGCTCAACGGCGTGGGCGTGGCGCCGCGCGACCTGACGCGCTTTCCGCGCTACACCGGCGGCCTGCTGGTGCAGGACCGCAATGGCGACAAAAAGCTCGACCCGGCCACCGACACGGTGGTGGGCGGCATCATCGGCGCGGCGCCCCAGGGCGCCACCGGCCAGGCGGCCACCAGCCCGCTGGGGGCCGATGGCCAGCCGGTGCTGTCGGGCGAGCCGCTGCGCCATGCGGCTTTCCCCGGAGGTGGCGGCCAACCCAACCCGGGCTTGCTGGCGATCCAGTTCCGCGCGGGCAGTCTGCCGGGCCTGTACCAGCCCACGGTGGAGCTGATCGGCGGCAACAGCTACCGCTTCACGGTGCAGGCCGTCGTGCGCTGATGCAGCCGCCGGGTGGGCGTGGCATCATGAGCCCGACCGGCACGTCACGTGGACGTGCCAGGCCCTGAACTGGAGGTGACCTCATGGACAACCGCAAAGCCATTCTGGTGGTGGGCGCGGGCGACGCGACCGGCGGCGCCGTGGCCCGGCGTTTTGCGCGCGAAGGCTACGTGGCCTGCGTCACGCGGCGCACCGAGGACAAACTGCAACCGCTGCTCGAGCGCATCCGCGCCGAGGGCGGCGAGGCCCACGGCTTCGCGTTTGACGCCCGCATCGAGGACGAGGTGGTCCAACGGGTGGCGCACATCGAGGCCAACATTGCCCCGCTGGAGGTGGCGGTGTTCAATGTCGGTGGCAGTTCGCGCCTGCCCGTGACCGAAATGCCTTCCGAGGTTTATCGCCAGGTGTGGGAGACGGGCGCGCTGGCCGGCTTCCTGATGGGGCGCGAGGTGGCCAAGGCCATGCTCAAGCGCGGGCGCGGCACCCTCATTTTCACGGGCGCCACGGCCAGTCTGCGGGGCGGCGCCAATTTTGCGGCGTTTGCCGGCGCCAAGCACGCGCTGCGCGCGCTGGCCCAGAGCATGGCGCGCGAACTCGGGCCGCAGGGCATTCACGTGGCGCACGTCGTGATCGACGGCGGCATCGACACCCCGTTCATCGCCGAAAAATCCCCCGAGCGGTATGCGCTGAAAGATCGCGACGGCATCCTCAACCCGCAGGCGATTGCCGACAACTACTGGATGCTGCACCAACAGCACCGCAGCGCCTGGACCCACGAGATGGACCTGCGCCCCTGGATGGAAAAGTTCTGACCGCCGCCTGCACGCGGTGCGCGCGGCGCGGCCCCCGCGGGGTTGGGGGTAAATTTAGAGCTTTTTGGGCCTATAGCCCCCGTCAAACGGCGATAGTTAGCTATATTAAATATAGCTTTCAATGGCCGCCGGCGAGCAGCTTGCGCACCAGGTCTGCCGTGGTGCTGGCGCCGTACTTGCGCATCAGGCGCGCGCGGTAAATCTCCACGGTGCGGTGGCTGATGGTCAGCGCCCGGCCGATCTCCTTGGAGGTCAGCCCGCCCATGAGCTGTGCGGCCACTTCACGCTCGCGCGGCGTGAGTTCGGCCTTGACCGGTCGGCGTGAGCCCAGCTCCTCAAAACTCCAGATGCCGGCCTCGTGCGGTGCGTCGCGGTTCAGCGCGCGGCCGCTCACATGGCACCAGAAAGTCTCGCCCCTGAAGCGGCCGTCCACTCGCCGCATCACGCGGTCGTCGGCGTAGTGGCCGTGCGCGTTCAGGATCGGCGCGATGCGCGCGCCGGTGCGCTCGTACTCGTCGGCGCTGGGGTACAGCACCTGAAACGATTGCCCCACCAACTGCGCGCGTTCTGCGCCGAACATCTCGCACAGCAGCGCGTTGCAGTCCACAATCGTGCGGTTGCGCGACAGCACCAGCCCCACGGGGGCGAAATGGAAGGCGGATGGGTAGTCGATGTCGGGCATCGTGCGGACGCGGTGTGCGGGCAAGTGTTTAGGAAAAACTACGTATGCGGATAAGTAGTATCGTAAGCCCATCCGGTATCGCGCCCCGAGCGCTTCTTTTCTTGGACAGGAGACTTTTGTGAACAAAATCTATCCGTCGGCCGCCGAAGCCCTCAAGGGCGTCGTGAAGGACGGCCAGTTGATGGCCGTCGGCGGCTTTGGCCTGTGCGGCATTCCCGAGGCGCTGATTGACGCCCTGCGCGACAGCGCCGTGCAAAACCTCACCGTGATTTCCAACAACGCCGGCGTGGACGGCTTTGGCCTGGGCAAGCTGCTGGAAACCCGGCAGATCAAGAAAATGATTGCCAGCTACGTGGGCGAGAACAAGGAGTTCGAGCGCCAGTACCTGGCCGGCGAACTGGAGCTTGAGTTCACGCCCCAGGGCACGCTGGCCGAGAAGCTGCGCGCTGGCGGTGCCGGCATTCCGGCCTTTTTCACCAAGACCGGTGTCGGCACCCTCGTGGCCGAAGGCAAGGACCTGCGCGAGTTTGACGGCGAAACCTATGTGATGGAGCGCTCGCTGGTGCCCGACGTGGCGCTGGTCAAGGCCGACATTGCCGACCGTTCGGGCAACCTGCGCTTCAACCTGACCGCGCGCAACTTCAACCCGGCTGCCGCCATGGCCGGCAAGATCTGCATCGTCGAAGTCGAGCGCATTGTCGCCACCGGCGAGCTGGCCCCCGACGATGTGCACCTGCCCGGCATCTACGTGCACCGCATCGTGCACAACCCCACGCCCGAGAAGCGCATTGAAAAGCGCACGATCACCGAAAAGGCAGGCGCCTGAGCGCGCCGCGAACGAACCCTCAGGAGCAAAACATGCCTTGGACCCAAGACCAGATGGCGGCGCGTGCCGCCCAGGAACTCGAAGACGGCTTTTACGTGAACCTCGGCATCGGCATCCCGACGCTGGTGGCCAACTTTGTGCCCAAAGACAAGGAGGTGTGGCTGCAGTCGGAAAACGGCATGCTGGGCATCGGCCCGTTCCCGACCGAAGACCAGGTCGACGCCGACCTCATCAACGCCGGCAAGCAAACGGTGACCACCATCAAGGGCTCCAGCATTTTTGGCAGCCACGACAGCTTTGCCATGATCCGCGGCGGCAAGATCAACCTGTCCATCCTCGGCGCCATGCAGGTCAGCGAACACGGTGACCTGGCCAACTGGATGATCCCCGGCAAGATGGTCAAGGGTATGGGCGGCGCGATGGACCTGGTGGCCGGTGTGCCGCGCGTCATTGTCCTCATGGAACACGTGGCCCGCAAAAAAGACGGCACCGAAGACCTGAAAATCCTGCCGCAATGCACCCTGCCGCTCACCGGCAAGGCCGTGGTGGACCGCATCATCACCGACCTGGCCGTCATGGACGTGACGCCCCAGGGCCTGAAGGTGGTGGAACTGGCCCCCGGCGTGACGATGGAAGCGCTGCAAGCCAAAACCGGCGTCAAGCTGCACTGAGGGGCGGGGCGCATCGGGCCGAATCGGCTACAGTGCGGGCACCGCTTTTTTCGTGCCATGCCCTTCGCCGAACCGCCCGCGCTGCAATCCACCTCTGCCTCCGCCGCCGCATCCCCGTTCCCCGACTCCGCGGGCGCCCCCCCCGGGGTGGCCCAGGCCCTGAGCGGCGCAGCGCAGGGGCCGTCGCCCGTGCCCACGCACGCCGCAGACGCCGACCGGCTGCGCCGCAGCGAGCAACGGTTTCGCGGCGTGTTCCGCGAGAACTTCCAGTTCATGGTGCTGCTCTCGCCCGAAGGCCGCGTGCTGGAACTCAACCGCGGCATCGACGGCGTGGCAGCCGCCCTGCAGGATGCCGAAGCCTCCAGTGCCTCCGAAGCTACCGGCGCCGTCACGCGCGAGGCCGTGATCGGGCAGTATTTCTGGGACACCGTCTGGTGGCGCGACCTGCCCGAGATGCGTGCCCTCTGGCCGCAACGGCTGCGCGCAGCGGCGCAGGCGCAGGCGCCGGTGCTCAGCGAAGACCTCTACAACCGCCCCAACGGTGAATTGCGCCTGGCGCAGATGGCCATCACGGCGATCCGCGAAGCGAACCAGACGGTGGAGTTTTTTGTGGTGCAGGCCACCGACATCACCGAGCGCCGGCACGCCGAGGCCGAAATCGCGCGCCTCAACGCCGACCTTGAAGCCCGCCTGCGCGAGCGCACCGCGCAGCTGGAGGCCGCGCACAAGCAGCTGGAGTCGTTTGCCTACGCCATCGCCCACGATCTGCGCGGGCCCCTGAGCGCGATCGACGGGTTCAGCCACCTGCTCGAACAGTCCCTCACCGCCAACGCGAACGCCGATGCCAATGCCGATGCCAACGCCGCCGCCAAGCCCCCGCACTACCTCGCGCGCATCCGCCATGGTGTGCGCCAGCTGGCCGACCTGACCGACGCGCTGCTTTCGCTGGCGCACGTGTCGCGCGTGCCGCTGCGCGATGCCCACGTGGACTTGAGCGCCCTGGCGCACGAGGCCCTGCAGCAATGCCAAGATCGCGACCCGGCCCGCCCGGTGCAGGCCAGCATTCAGCCCGGCATGGCCGTGCAGGGCGACCCGCGCCTGCTGCGCCAGGTGATGGACCACCTGATCGACAACGCCTGGAAGTTCAGCGCGCACCAGGCCACCGTCCGCATTGAAGTCGATTCGCAAATCTGGGCCGACGGTGCCATGGTGTACCGGGTGCGCGACCACGGCGTGGGCTTTGACATGACCTATGCTCAGAAGCTGTTTGGCGCCTTCCAGCGGCTGCACTCGCCGCGGGACTACCCCGGCATCGGCATCGGCCTGGCCAACGTGCACCGCATCGTCACGCGCCACGGCGGGCGGGTCTGGGCCGAATCCAGCCCGGGACAAGGGGCAAGCTTTTATTTCCGGCTGGGTTCGGGTACACCACCCGAGCGGGCCCCGCCGCGCGCCTGAATTCACGCCATGAACGCCCCCCACGCCCAAGACCCTGGTCACGACCACCCCCACGGGCACGGGCACGGGCACGGGCACGGGCACGGGCACGCCCCGGCCGAATTCAACCGCGCGTTTGCCATCGGCATCGCGCTCAATGTGGCGTTTGTGGCGGTGGAGGCGTTTTACGGCTGGAAGGTCAATTCGCTCGCGCTGCTGGCCGACGCCGGCCACAACCTCAGCGACGTGGCCGGCCTGGTGCTGGCCTGGGGCGCCGCGCTGGCCGGCAAGCGCCGGGCCGATGCGCGCCACACCTACGGCTGGAAGCGGGCCTCGATCCTGGCGGCGTTTTTCAACGCCTTGCTGCTGCTGGTGGCCATGGGCTCGCTGGGCTGGGAGGCCGTGGGCCGCCTGGGCACGCCCCAGGCCACCCAGGGCTGGACCATCATCACGGTGGCCGGCGTGGGCATCGTGATCAACACCGCCACGGCGCTGCTGTTCCTGCGCGGGCGCCAGGACGACCTCAACATCCGTGGCGCCTTCCTGCACATGGCGGCCGACGCGCTGGTGTCGGTGGGCGTGGTGATCGGCGGCGCGCTGTACCTGTGGCAGGGCTGGGCGTGGCTCGACCCGGTGATCAGCCTGGCCATCGTGGGGGTGATCGTGCTGGGCACCTGGAGCCTGTTCACGCAGTCGCTGCACCTGCTGTTTGACGGCGTGCCGCACGGGGTGGACATCGCCCGCGTGCGGCAATGCCTGCTGGCGCTGCCCGGCGTGGCCGACGTGCACGACCTGCACATCTGGGCCATGGGCACGTCGCAGGTCGCGCTCACGGCGCATCTGGTGACGGCAGGCCACGACGCCGCCGCCGCGGCCGCCGTGCTGCAGGCCGCCCAGCAGGCGCTGCAGGCGCAGTTCCGCATCGGGCACGCCACGCTGCAGCTCGAGACCCCGCTGTACGCCCAGACCTGCCGCGTGCGGCTGCACGGCGACTGCGCCTGAGGCCGGGCTTCAGCTGGACCAGCTCTCGCCCAACGCTTCGGCCTGCCGCAACACCAGCTCCACGGCGGCATCGGCCATGTCGGGCGGGTATTTGTACTTGCGCAGGATGCGCTTGACCATCAAGCGCAGGCTGGCGCGCACGCTTTCCCGGTGGGACCAGTCCACCGTGATGTTCTGGCGCAGGTTCTCGGTCAGTTCGTGGGCGATCTTCTTGAGCGTCTCGTCGGTCAGCTCGCGCGCGGCCGACTCGTTGTGGGCCAGCGCGTCATAAAAACGCACCTCGTCTTCGGTCAGGCCCAGCTGCTCACCCCGGTTGGCGGCCTCCCTGAACTTGCGGGCCATCTGCACCAGTTCTTTCATCACCTGCGCGGTTTCGATGCTGCGGTTCACCGCCCAGAACTCGTTGCGCCCGGGCTGCTCCCAGTACACCAGGCGTACAAAGTCGCCCCGGGTCTCGCCGTCCTGCGGGTATTGCACCGGCACGCCGCCCGTCAGCAACTTGTGGAAAGCCCGGTTGGCCGACAGCAGGGCCGGAATGCCCAGCGCCTCCTGTTCGAGCTGGTCTTCCGTCATGGGGCAGCCAGGTGTGGTGCCAGCAAAATGCCGTTGAGCGCCACATTGACGTAGTAGTTGCTGCGTCCGATCTTTTGCTTGGACACGAAGCCGCCCTCGACCAAAGCCTCCAGGTACTTGGTGGCTGTCAGGCGTGACACCTGCAAGTCGCGCTGAATGAAGTCGATCTTGGTGTAGGGGTGCATGAACAGGTTGTTGATCAGGTCCTGGCTGTAGAACTTGTAGCCCGCGCGGATGCGGTGCTTGTAGTCGAACAGCGCGGCCTTGATCGCCTGCACCGTCTGCACCGTCTGCTTCGCGGTGGACTCTACGGCCTGCAGCATGTAGAAAACCCAGTCCTCCCACGTGTCTTGCTCGCGCACGGTTTGCAGCAGGCGGTAATAGTTGGCCTTGGTCTGCATGATGTGACTGCTCAAGTACAGCACCGGAATCTCCAGCAGGCCTTCTTTCACCAGGTACAGCACGTTCAGGATGCGCCCCGTACGGCCGTTGCCGTCGTAAAACGGGTGAATGCTCTCGAACTGGTGGTGCATCAACGCCATCTTGATCAACGGGTCGGCTGCAAACACCGTGTCATCGTTCAGAAAACGCTCCAGCCCACCCATCAAGGCCACGACCTCGGCCGGGTCTTGCGGCGGCGTGTACACCGTTCGCCCACCGCCGTCCTTGAGGGTCGTCCCCGGCAGCCTGCGAAAACCGGCGTTGTTGCGCTCCAGCTCGGCCTGAATGCCCACGATGTGGTTCACCGTGAGCAGCCCC
Organism: Betaproteobacteria bacterium HGW-Betaproteobacteria-3; assembly: GCA_002842205.1. Taxonomy (GTDB): domain Bacteria; phylum Pseudomonadota; class Gammaproteobacteria; order Burkholderiales; family Burkholderiaceae_C; genus PHCI01. The sequence goes on from PHCI01000002.1 coordinate 143,615, forward strand.
GTATCGCGCACCTGCGCAAATCCGTAACGCAGCGCCTGCCGGTAGCGCAACACCTCCTTGGCTGCGGGGTTGGCAAAGGCTTCAGGATGCACGTCGCCCTTGAACAACTCGTCGTGCGTGGTGACGATGTTTTCGATCTCCGAACTGTCCTTGGCCTCCTGCAAGCCCAGCGTGTTGATCAGAATGCCCTGGTTGGGAATGGACGCGGCAATGCCCTTGAGCTCGGCCAGCGCCCGGCTGCTGCTGGCCAGCTTCTTCAGGATGGGCGGCGTGTCAAAGCGGGCCGGGTCCAACTGTTCCAGAGGGGCGAGGGTGGGCATATGGTGGGCGCAGGGGAAGGGCGAACATGTCTGTCGAACAGCGATTTCTGTGCATGTTAAGCATGATCTGTATAAAAATCAAAAAATTTTATACATGTTAAAGTCAGTTTTCGGGCATGAGGCTGCCAGATCCATTTTCGTTGCTCGTCCAGCGGAAGATTACGGCAGACTCTGGCTTCAAGTGGATTGGGGGTTCCCGGTCGGCGCTACCGCCTCGGTGGGTTCACCGGGGCTTTTCGCTTTGTGGGGGGCATCATGTACAGAAATGCAGAATTTCTGCGCATGACAGGCTGAGCATGTATAAAAAACGAGATTTTTTCTACATGCCAGACTCATGCCTGCGACACCGGCATTGGGGTCAAATCCAGAGGTAAATTGGCCTTTATCCCCCGTCAAATGGCGATAGTTAGCTATTAAAACGGTATCAATCAACACTCCACACCCCACGCCTCATGCCCACAACCCGTGCCTACGGCCCGCGCCGCGCCTCGCGCAGCATGAACAGGTAAAGCCCCTCCACCCTGGCGCGGGCCCAGGGCGTCTTGCGCAGGAACTTGAGGCTGGACGCCACGCTCGGGTCGCTGGTGAAGCAGCGCACCGGAACGCGCTCGCCCAGCCCGGCCCAGCCGTAATGCGCCACCAGCGCGGTGACGATCGCCTCCAGCGTCAGCCCGTGCAGCGGGTTGCGCGGCTGGGTGGGCGAGGGCGGCGGTTCGGGCGCCGTCATGGTGCGGTGGCGTCGGCCAGCGCCCCGGTCTCCGGCACACGCAACTGGCCCGAGATCAGGCGCGGGAGCAGGGTGTCGCGGAGGGTGGCGAGGGTTTGGGCTTTGTTTTCGTGGACTGTCATTCGCTGTTTGATGGGTTTGACGCATTCATCGAATGCATCAAGAATCTTTTCTGCGGGGACCCGGATCGAACAGCCCGGCCCGCTTTGACCGGGCCAATTCGGACAGCAGTCGATCCTTCTGCAAGGCCTCAATCTTCGATGGCCGGGTGCCCTGGCCCCACCTTCAGGGCGGGGCGGGGCGTGATTTTCAAGTCAGACCAGGGCGCTGCAAGGCGTTGCAGGGGGGTGTGGAGCGGGTGAAGGGAATCGAACCCTCGTATGAAGCTTGGGAAGCTGCCGTTCTACCATTGAACTACACCCGCGTTGGTGTGGTTGGCTGGCGCCGATTATAGGCGTGGGGCCGGGGTGGGGTGGGCGCGCCCGTGGGGTTGGGCGGGGGCTTGGCGGCGGCGGCTTGCGGGGGCGTGGAAAACACCGCAGAATACTGTTTATATCACCAGTGTTTTGCAACCCTGTTGCCTTGTTTTTGCCTCCACTGCATCCCCCTCCGTCTGCTGCCATGTCTGCCCCGCTTCGCTTGCGCTCCCCCGTGTGGTCTTCGGTTTCGCCAGCGGGGCGGGTGCCGCCGCGCTCTGACGTCTGGACGGCCCAGTCGCTCGGTCATGCCGATGCGCCGGTCGTGCCCACCGGCCATGCCGCGCTGGACGCGCAGTTGCCCGGCGGTGGCTGGCCGGTGGGGGCGCTGGTGGAAATCCTGCAGGCGCCGCCCGGGTGGCAGGGCTGGTCGTTGCTGCTGTCGGCGCTGGCCCAGGTGCTGGAGCGCCAGCCCGGCCCGGTGGTGCTGGTGGGGGCGCCTGCGGCGCCGGGGGCTGGCGCGGGTCTGGCCGGCGGGTTGGTGCCCTTTGGCCCCAGCCTGCGCGCCCAGGGGCTGGCGCCCGAGCGGCTGCTGTGGGTGTGTGCCGGGCCTGCGGCGGCGCGGCTGTGGGCCACTGAGCAGGCACTGCGCTGCGCCGACGTGGCCGCCGTACTGGCCTGGCTGCCACAGGCCGACAGCAGCGCGTTGCGCCGTCTGCAACTGGCGGCCCAGATGCACGGTCGGCTGTTGTTTGTGTGCCGGCCGCAGGCGGCGCAGCACGAGGCTTCGCCCGCGCGGCTGCGGCTGCGGGTGGAGCAGGCCGCGGGGCCGCTGCAAGCCGGGCAGGCCGCTCCCGAGTGGGCCGGGGCGCTGCAGGTTCACATTCTCAAAAGACGCGGGCCGCCGCTTGAAGACCCGCTGACGCTGACCCCCCAGCCGCCGCGCCTCATGGCTTTGCTGGCGGCACGGCGACGAGAGCCGGGCAGCAGGGCGTTGCACGTGGCGCCGCGATCCCGTGACGCGGGGTGGGTTGGGGCCAACCGGCCATCTGTGGAGGGCGCCCATGCACTGGATCGCGTTGCAGTGGCCGCTGGATGACACGCGCGCCGCCTGGGGCTGGTGGGCCCTGCAGTTCACCCCGCGCGTGGCGCCGGTGGACGAGGCGCTGCTGCTGGAGGTCTCGGCGTCCGAGCGGCTGTGGGGCGGCCGACAACCCTTGCTGCGCCGGTTTTTCAAGAAAAATCCGCTTCAAGCCCCCGTGGAATGGTCGCAAGGCGCTACATCATTAATAGCGTTGGCCATGCTCAGGCTGAAGCTGCAAGGGTTGCCAGTGCCGGCGGACTTGCCGCATGGCCTGCCCCTGGGCACGCTCACGGCAGCCCGCCCGCATGTGGACACGCTGGCGCGCACCGGCTGCACCACCTGGGGCGCGTTGCGGGCGCTGCCGCGCGCCGGGGTGGCCCGCCGCTTTGGCGCGGCGCTGGTCGATGCGCTCGACGTGGCCTGGGGCGAGCGGCCCGACCGCCACCCCTGGCTCACGCTGCCCGAGGTGTTCGATGTGAAGCTGGAGTTGCCCGCCCTCGCCACCACGGCCCCCGCGCTGATGTGGAGCGCGAACCGGCTGCTCACGCAGTTGCAGATCTGGCTGCAGGCGCGCCAGCGCGGTGTGCTGGCGCTTGAGCTGGAATGGACGCTCGATCTGAAGCGCCTGAACGGCGCCCCGCTGCCGCCGCACCAGCAACTCACGCTGCGCACCGGCCGTCCCACGCAAGACACGGCACACCTGCGGCGGCTGGCCAGCGAACACCTGGCGCGCGCCACCCTGGCGGCGCCCGCCAGCCAGCTGCGCCTGCGCACGCTCGACACCGCGCCCTGGGCCGGCGCCAGCCAGAGCCTGCTGCCCGAAGAGCGGGTGCAGGGCGAGCGTTTGCACGCGCTGGTCGAGCGGCTCAGTGCGCGGCTGGGTGCGGCGCAGGTGCGGGTGCCCGTGGCCTGTTCCGACCACCGGCCCGAGCGCATGCAGCACTGGCAGGCGGCCTGCGACCCCCTGCGCGATGCAACGCATGGGGCTGCGGCGGGGCAGTCTGGGACAGCCTCCACCGGCGCCCGCAAGACGGGCACGCCTTCCACCCACAGCGCCGCCCGCGCGGTGCCCGCCCCGGGGGCCGATGCGCTGTACCCGCCGTGGCTGCTGCCCCAGCCGCTGGCGCTGCAGGTGCACCACGGCCAGCCGCAGTTTCAGGGCCCGCTGCGCCTGCTCACGCGCGCGCAGCGCATCGAAACCGGCTGGTGGGACGCCGCCCCCGCCGTCGGCGAAACGGGCCTGGCCCTGCGCGACTACTTCATCGCCCGCAGCCCGCAAGCCGGCCTGCTGTGGATCTACCGCGAACGCCTGAGCGCCCCCACTGTGCTCGCGGCCAGCACCACCGAATCCCCGCCGTCAACGCGCTGGTTCCTGCAAGGCCTGTATGCCTGAGCACTCACCCGGGCCGCCCCAGGCGGGAGGCAGCGCAGGGCGCGTTGTGACCAGCGTGGGGGCACGACAGGCCGCCGCGCCGGGCCGCCCCAAGCCAGGCCAGCCCCCTCGGGGGGCAGAGAGCCACACGCAGAGGGCGAACGTGGGGGCCACATTACCGGGTTACGCCGAACTGCACTGCCTCACCAACTTCAGCTTCCAGCGCGGTGCCTCGCACCCCGAGGAACTGGTGGCGCGTGCGCAGGCGCTGGGCTACGAGGCGCTGGCCATCACCGACGAATGCTCGGTGGCCGGGGTGGTGCGCGCCTGGACCGCGTTGCGCGATCAGCGGCAGCGCAGCGCCCAGGCCGAGGCGGGCGGTGCGGGTGCGGGTGCGGGTGCGGGTGCGGTGCGCCCGTTCAGGCTGCTGCTGGGCAGTGAGTTCACTTTCGGGAGCAACCGTCTGGTGGCCATTGCGCGCAACCTCAACGGCTGGGGCAATCTGTGCGAATTCATCACCACGGCGCGGCGTGCGGCGCCCAAGGGCCAGTACCGGGTGGACATGGCGTGGTTCAGCGGGCAGCCGCTGGCCGATTGCGAGATTCTTTTCGTGCCGCAGCGCGGGCTGCATGATGCTATTGATCTGGAAGCAATATGTGACCATTTGACGGGGGCCAATGCCATTTTTGATCAACAAATATGGCTTGCTGCCGAATTGACGCACGGGCTGGACGACGCGCTGTGGCTGGCCACGCTGCGCGAGGCCGGGGCGCGCACCGGCGTGCCGCTGGTGGCGGCGGGCGACGTGCACATGCACGTGCGCTCGCGCAAGGTGCTGCAGGACGTGCTGACCGCCGTGCGCCTGGGCCGCCCCGTGGCCGAATGTGGCATGGCCTTGCAGCCCAACGCCGAGCGGCGCCTGCGCCACCGCCTGCAACTGGCGCGCATCTTCCCGCCCGAGCTGCTGGCCAACACGCTGGAGGTGGCGCGGCGCTGCACTTTTGCGCTGGACGAGATCCGCTACAACTACCCGCGCGAGACCGTGCCACCGGGCCTCACACCCACCCAGGCGCTGCGACGGTTCACGCTGGAGGGCGCGCACACGCGCTATCCGCAAGGGCTGCCGTGCAAGCTGCGGCGCGCGCTGGCCAAGGAGCTGCGGCTGATTGCCGAATGCGGCTACGAGATGTTTTTTCTCACGGTGCACGACATCGTGCGTTTTGCGCGCAGCCAGCACATCCTTTGCCAGGGCCGGGGCTCGGCGGCCAATTCGGCGGTGTGCTACTGCCTGGGCATCACCGCGGTGGACCCGATGCATTCGCACCTGCTGCTCGAGCGCTTCATCAGCCACGCGCGGCGCCACGAGCCACCCGACATCGACGTCGATTTCGAGCACGAGCGGCGCGAGGAGGTCATCCAGTACATCTACCGCAAATACGGCCGCGAGCGCGCCGCGATTGCCGCCGTGGTCATCACCTGGCGCACCCGCAGTGCGGTGCGCGACGTGGGCAAGGCGCTGGGCCTGCCCGGGCCACTGGTCGAGGCCTTTGCCCAAGAGCACCAATGGTTTGACAAAGGCCTGCTGACCGACCACCTGCGCGCGGGCGCGGCGGCGGCAGGCCTGGCCGCGGACGACCACCGCGTCGCGCTGTGGGTGGACCTCACGCGGCAGATCATGGGCTTCCCGCGGCACCTGAGCCAGCATGTGGGGGGCTTTGTGCTCACGCAGGACAAGCTCACGCGGCTGGTGCCGGTGGAAAACGCGGCCATGGCCGACCGCTCGGTCATCCAGTGGGAAAAGGACGATCTCGAAGCCATGGGCCTGATGAAGGTCGATGTGCTGGCGCTGGGCATGCTCAGCGCGATCCGCCGCTGCCTCGATCTGCGCAACGGCCTGCGTGGCGGGGCATGGGCGCTGCACCACATTCCCCAGGAAGACCCGGCCACCTACGACCTGATCTGCCAGGCCGACACGGTGGGCGTGTTCCAGATCGAGAGCCGGGCCCAGATGTCCATGCTGCCGCGCCTGCAGCCCCGCGTGTTCTACGACCTGGTGATCGAGGTGGCCATCGTGCGGCCTGGGCCGATCCAGGGCGGCATGGTGCACCCGTATCTGAAGGCGCGTGACCGTGTGCGGCGCGGCCTGCCGGTCACCTACGAGAGCGAGGCGCTCAAGCCCGCGCTGCAGCGCACGCTGGGCGTGCCGATCTTCCAGGAGCAGGTGATGCAGATCGCCATGATCGCGGCCGGCTTCAGCGGCGCGCAGGCCGATGCGCTGCGCCGCTCCATGGCCGCCTGGAAGCGCCGGGGCGGTGTGCACCATTTCTACCAACCCATGATCGACGGCATGACCGCGCGGGGCTACCGGCGTGAGTTTGCCGAAAGCATCTTCCAGCAGATTCTGGGCTTTGGCGAATACGGCTTCCCGGAAAGCCACGCCTACAGCTTCGCGCTGATCACCTACGTGAGCTGCTGGCTCAAGCGCCACGAACCGGCCTGCTTCCTGACGGCCCTGCTCAACGCGCAGCCGCTGGGTTTTTACACCCCTTCGCAGCTGGTGCAGGACGCCCGCCGCCACGGCATCGAGGTGCGCCCGGCCGATGTGTCGCACAGCGACTGGGACTGCACCCTTGAAAAACAATCGGAACAATCTGGGTCAGAACAATCGGGGTCAGATTCCAATTTCCCCGACGACGAACAACCCGAACAGGACGTGCAACCCGCCGTCCGCCTGGGCCTGCGCCTGGCGGGGGGCTTGAGCGAAGCGGGCGCACAGCGCATCATGGCCGCCCGCGCACAAGGCCCTTTCACTGGCGCCGAAGATCTGGCCCTGCGGGCGCAGCTGGACTTGAAAGACCTCAACGCGCTGGCCGCCGCCGACGCGCTGCATTCGCTTTCGGGCCAGCGGCGCCAGCAGGTCTGGGATGCGGCGGCGCTGCAGCGCGCACCAGCCCTGCTGCGGTCGGCCCCGGTCAATGAAGCGCCGCTGCAGTTGCCCACGGCCCCCGAGGGCGAAGAGATTCTGTTTGACTACGCGGCCACCGGCCTCACGCTGCGGCGCCATCCGCTGGCCCTGCTGCGGCCACGGCTGGCACGCCTGAACTACCGCAACGCGCAGCAACTGGACGAACTGCCCGACGGCCGGCGCGTGGCGGCCTGCGGCATCGTCACCGTGCGTCAGCAACCGCAGACGGCCCACGGCACGATCTTCGTCACGCTGGAAGACGAAACCGGCCCGGTCAACGTGATCGTGTGGCGGCACGTGCGCGAGCAGCAGCGCGAGGCCCTGCTGCATTCACGCCTGCTGGGGGTGCACGGCGTGTGGCAGCGCGACGTGGACAGCGGCGGCCAGGTGCGGCACCTGGTGGCGCACCGGCTGACCGACCTCACGCCGCTGCTCGGGCGGCTGGGGCAACTGGGGCTGCGCAGCCGGGATTTTCATTGAGCCGGCGCAGGCGTTTTCATCGTGACCGGGGCAGACCATTCGCGGCAAATACGCTCGGGCTGGTCGTCGATCAGAGGTTCTCCCGTCAGCCCGCAATGGGCCGAGGCCGTGCCGCCCGCCTGAAAGTGTGCGCAATGCTGGCATACGCCGAAAGGACGTTGCTGGTTGAGCCGCTGCAGTTGCGTCAAGACGCCACGCAAGGTCTGTTCGGCGGCTGACCCGCCGGTTGGCCCGGTTTGCAGGGTTTCGTCGAGCCGCTGCATCCACGTGTCCTGCATGAGCTGGGTGGCCTGCGGTGTCAATTGCAGATGCACGCGCCGACCGTGGCGTGCATCCGCCGCCTTGGTGAGCAGGCCGCGACGTTCCAGCACGGCAATCGTTTGCGACACGGTCCCCCGGGTTAAACCGAAATATTCGGCGATGGCAATGGGCAGATCGCTGTAGCGGTTGGCGCGACCTAGATAGCCCAGCACCAGCAGGTGGATCGGCAGCAAACCGTGCCGCGCAGCGTCGTCCCGCACGGTCTGGTTGATCAAGGTGCTCAAGCGTTCCAGCAACAACGGTAGGGTGTTCATGACCTTAATGTATTTCCTCGATGCATTATTTGACAAGAATGGCGCATTGTCATTACACTTTAAATGCATCGACTCGATGCATAAATCATTTCAATTGGAGAACTTGCGATGAAATCAATCACTCTGGCCGCTCTGGCGGTCTTCTGCGCCGTCGCATGGGCAGGCCCGAAGGATGTGCCGTATCCGCAGGGGTACCGAAACTGGTACCACGTCAAGAGCATGGTGATCGAGCAGGGCCATCCGTTGCATGGATCGTTCGGTGGAATCCATCACCTTTATGCCAACCCCAAGGCGATGCAGGGCTACAAGAGCGGAAAATTCCCGGACGGCTCGGTCATCGTGTTCGATTTGCTCGAGGCGCAGCGTGCCGACGGTGCCATCACGGAAGGGGCGCGCAAGGTGGCGGGCGTGATGCACAAGAACGCCAAAAAATATGCTGAAACCGGGGGCTGGGGTTTCGAGGGTTTTGGCGGCGGCGACCCGGGCCAGCGGGTGGTCGGTGACCAGGCGGCGCAGGCGTGCTTTGGCTGCCACATGCCGCAAAAGGGCAGCGACTTCGTCTTCAGCACCCTGCGTGACAAACGCTGAGCCCGTGATGAGCGACCGGGCATTGGCCTCGCCATGGCGCTGTAGCCAGTGGTTCAACGTCGCGGGTGAGGCGCCGACATTGCAGCACCTGCGTGGCAAAGTGATCGTTTTGCATGCCTTCCAGATGCTGTGCCCGGCCTGCGTGGCGCACGGTGTGCCGCTGGCCGAGCAAATTCATCGCACCGCGGATGCAAAAGACCTGGCGGTCGTGGGACTGCACACCGTCTTCGAGCATCACGCGGCGATGACGCCCGTGGCACTCGAAGCCTACTTGCACGAGTACCGAATCACGCATCCCGTGGGCGTGGACGTGCATGCGCCAGGGCAGGCCATCCCTGCCACCATGGCGGCCTATGCGATGCGTGGCACGCCCACGCTGCTGGTGATCGATCGCGCGGGCCGCATCCGCCAGCACCTGTTCGGGCCAGTGGATGCACTGGCGCTGGGCATGCTGCTGGGCGGGCTCATGGCCGAATCGGGAGAGGCATCGACGTGACGCCGCGTCAGAAAGCGGGCCGCCCGGGCGGCTTGTCCATTGGGCTTACTTCAGCACGTCGCCGATGCACAGGTATTTGATCTCGACATAGTCGTCCATGCCGTGGTGCGAGCCTTCGCGGCCCAGGCCCGACTGCTTGACGCCGCCAAACGGCACGTGCTCGGTGGCGATGATGCCCACGTTGATGCCGACCATGCCGTACTCGAGCGCCTCGCTCACGCGGAAGATGCGGCCCACGTCGCGGCTGTAGAAGTAGCTGGCCAGGCCAAACTCGGTGTTGTTGGCCGCGTCAATGGCTTCCTGTTCGGTCTTGAAGCGGAACACGGGAGCGAACGGGCCAAAGGTTTCCTCGCGGGCGCACAGCATGTCGGCCGTGGCTTCCGAGATCACGGTGGGTTCGAAGAACTGGCCCTGCAGCTTGTTGCCGCCGGCCAGCACCTTGCCGCCCTTGGCCACGGCGTCGGCCACGTGGCGCTGCACCTTCTCGACCGCCGCGTCCTCGATCAGCGGGCCCTGCATCACGCCGTCCTCGAAGCCGTTGCCCACTTTCAGCGCCTTGACCCGGGCGGCGAACTTGGTCACGAAGGCGTCGTACACGCCGTCTTGCACGTAGAGGCGGTTGGCGCAGACGCAGGTCTGGCCGGCGTTGCGGTACTTGCTGGCCATGGCGCCTTCGACCGCCGAATCGATGTCGGCGTCGTCAAACACGATGAAGGGGGCGTTGCCGCCGAGTTCGAGCGACAGCTTTTTCACCGTGGGCGCGCTTTGCGCCATGAGGATGCGGCCGACTTCGGTGGAGCCGGTGAAGCTGATGTGGCGCACCACGTCGCTGGCGCACAGCACCTTGCCGATGGCAATGCTGTTGGCGCCGTCGGCCACCAGCATGTTCAGCACGCCGGGCGGCAGGCCGGCACGGATCGCCAGTTCGGCTGCGGCCAGCGCGGTCAGCGGGGTGAGTTCGGCCGGCTTGATGATCACCGGGCAACCGGCCGCCAGCGCTGGCGCCACCTTGCGGGTGATCATGGCCAGCGGGAAGTTCCACGGCGTGATGGCCGCGCACACGCCAATGGGTTGCTTCAGCACCAGCAGGCGACGGTTGTTGTCGAACTGGGGCAGCGTTTCGCCGTTGACGCGTTTGGCTTCTTCGGCAAACCACTCGACAAAGCTCGCGCCGTAGGCGACTTCGCCCTTGGCTTCGGCAAAGGGCTTGCCCTGCTCGGCGGTCATGATGCGGCCCAGGTCTTCCTGGTTGGCCATGAGCAGATCAAACCACTTGCGCAGCAGGATGCTGCGCTCCTTGCCGGTCTTGGCTTTCCAGGCGGGCCAGGCGGCGTTGGCGGCGGCGATGGCCGCTTCGGCGTCGGCCGGGCCGAGGTTGGCCACGTCGGCCAGCTTCAGGCCGTTGGACGGGTCGTTGACGTCAAAGCGGCCGACACCCTTGACCCACTGGCCGTTGATCAGGCCGTCGGTCTTGAGCAGGGTGGGGTCCTTGAGAAGGGCCAGGGGGGAGGTTTTCATGTCCATGGGGGTCTCGCTCGGTTCGCAAAAGAAAAGAGGTTAGCGCCAAATGCGCCATGTTGCCATCACCGGTATTTGACACCCGGCAGAACGCACAGCATTTCAAACAGCAAATTGGCCCCCAGCAGGGCGGTGTTGCCGCTGATGTCGTAGGCCGGGGACACTTCGACCAGGTCGCAGCCCACCAGGTTCAGCCCGCGGCAACCGCGCACGATCTCCAGCGCCTGAGGCACGGTCAGGCCACCGATCTCGGGCGTGCCGGTGCCGCCGGCGTACGCCGGGTCAATGCCGTCGATGTCGAAGCTCAGGTAGGTTGGTGTCGTGGGGCCGATGGCTTCGCGGATCTGCGCCATCAAGGGCACCAGGCTGGTCCACCAGACCTCGTGTGCGGGCACCACGGTGAAACCCTGCTGGCGCGGCCAGTCGAAGTCTTCGGCCGAGTAGCCGCTGCCGCGCAGGCCGATCTGCCAGACCTTGTCGCCAATCAACAGGCCTTCTTCCACGGCGCGGCGAAACGGTGTGCCGTGCGCGATGGTCTCGCCAAACATGTCGGGGTTCACATCCGCATGCGCGTCGACATGGATCATGGCCACCGGTCCGTGCCGGGCCTTCATGGCACGCAGGATGGGCAGGGCGATGGTGTGGTCGCCGCCCAGCGTGAGCGGGATGCAGCCGCTGCCGATGATCGGGCGGTAGTGCTGCTCGATGATGTCCACCGATTTCAGCAGGTGGTAGGTGTTGACGGGAACGTCGCCGAGATCGGCCACCTGGAGCGCGTCGAACGGCGCTGCGCCAGTGGCCATGTTGTAGGGGCGGATCAGGCAGGATTCGGTGCGGATCTGGCGTGGACCAAACCGCGCGCCCGGGCGGTGGCTGGTGCCGATGTCCAGCGGCACGCCGATGAAGCCTGCGTTGAGGCCCTCCGCCGAGGTGGCGACGGGCAGCCGCATCATGCTGGCCAGGCCACCAAAGCGTGGCATGGCGTTGCCGCCAAGGGGTTGGTTGAAGGCAGGCGGCGGATTCATGGACGCGCGGCTCCGGTCATTTGCGACGCCCGCGCAGCCATTCAAGCGTCAGCATCAGGGTGGTGGTGAACAGGATCAGCAGCGTGGCCACGGCGGCGATGGTGGGCGAGATATTTTCGCGGATGCCGGTGAACATCTGGCGTGGCAGCGTGACCTGCTCGGGGCCGGCCAGGAACAGCGTGACCACCACTTCGTCGAACGAGGTGGCGAAGGCAAACAGGGCGCCCGAGATGACCCCCGGCGCGATGACGGGCAGCGTGACGCGAAAGAAGGTCTCCAGCGGGTTGGCACCCAGGCTCAGACTGGCCTTGACCAGGTTTTGGTTGAAGCCCTGCAAGGTGGCCAGAACGGTGGTGACCACGAATGGGGCGCCCAGAGCGGCGTGCACCAGGATCAGGCCCAGATAGCTGTCGTTGAGGCCGAATTTCGCAAAATACAGATAGCTGCTCACCCCGACCACCACAATGGGCACCACCATGGGCGCGATCAGCAGGCTGGTGATGAAGCCCTTGCCAAAGAAGCGTGCGTGGGCCAGTCCCATGGCGGCCAGTGTGCCCAGTACCGTGGCCAGCAGGGTCGCCAAAGGCGCGACGATGAAGCTGTTGCGTGTGGCGCGGGACCAGTCGTCCGAATGCCACATCTCGCGATACCACTTGAGCGACAAGCCTTCGATCGGGTAAGCAAGAAACGAACTGTCGCTGAACGACAGCGGAATGATGGCCACCACCGGTAGCAGCAGATACGCCAGCACCGCGATGCAGACTGCTCGCAAGGTGTACCAGCCGATCTTGTCAAGCAGGTTGTAATAGGCAGGGAAGATGGGCAGGAGCTTCATGGCGATGGCAGATCAACCCAGGCTGAGTTCGGTCTTGGAGACCTTGCGGTACAGCGCATACAGCACCATGGTGGCGGTCAGCAGCACCGATCCCAGGGCGCAGGCCATGCCCCAGTTGACTTCGACGTTGGTGTATTGCGCGACGTAGTAGCTGAGCATCTGGTCGGCCGGGCCGCCCAGCAGGGCCGGTGTGACGTAATAGCCAATGCAGGTGATGAACACCAGCAGGCCCCCGGCCGCCACGCCAGGATAGGTTTGGGGCAGATAGACACGGAAGAAGCCCGCCAGCGGTGTGCTGCCCAGCGACACGGCGGCCCGCAGGTAATTGGGCGGGACGGATTTCATCACGCTGTACAGCGGCAGGATCATGAAGGGCAGCAGGATGTGCACCATGGCGATGATCACGCCCACGCGGTTGAACAGCAGGGGAATGGGGGCGTCGGTCAGGCCCACCCAGACCAGAAAGCGGTTGACAAGGCCGTTGGTCTGCAGCAGGACGATCCACGCCGCGATGCGGACCAGCACCGAAGTCCAGAAGGGCAGCAGCACCAGGATCAACAGGATGTTGGCTTTGCGGTCGGGCAGGGTGCTCAGCCAGTAAGCCAGCGGATAGCCCAACAGCAGTGCGGCCAGTGTGACAATGGCGCTGATCTGGAAGGTGCGGCCCAGGATGTCGCGAAACGCGGCGGCGCCAGGGTCGACCTGGGTGATGCTGCCATCGGCAGTGCGCTTGAGGTCCAGTGAAGCCAGCAGGTAGTCGGGCGTCCAGCGTGAACTGTTTTGGGCAATGGCCTGCCAATACGGCAGTTCCGCCCAGCGGGCGTCGTGTGCCAGCAGGCGGTCGCGTGCGTCCTCGGGGCTTTGCGCCGCGCCCAAAGGCAGGGCGCGGTACGTGCCCATCACCAGCGAGCGTGCACCACTGACTTCACTGTTGAGCCGCCGTGCCAGCACGCCGACTTGGGCGGTTTCCTGGATGGCAGTCAAGTCGGCGATGACGGCCGCATACGCCGCCGCGGGCGGAGGACTGTGGCGATCCCATTGGGCGAGTGCTTGCCCCGTGCGGGGCAGGGCGTCCGCGACTTCCGGGTTTTCAACGGCGCGGATCAGCAGCGAGGCCAGCGGAACCAGAAAAAACACCAGCAAAAACGCCAACAAGGGCAGCGTCAATGCCAGCGCGCGCCATTTCCTGCGTCGCTCGGCGCGGTGCAGTTGCGCGGCAAGTCCGGTTCCGCCGTGGCTCATTACTGCGCAGCCCAGGCCGAGAAGCGCTTCTCCAGGGCTTCACCCTGGTCGGCCCAGAAGCCGATGTTGAACTGCAATGCATCCTTGCCGTTGGCGGGCGACGTGGGCAGCAGGCCCAGCACCTTGGCATCGAGCTTGGCCAGCGCCTTGTTGTTGGTCGGGCCGTAGCTGATGTTGCGGGCGTATTCGGCCTGGGCGTCGGGCGAGCTGGCCATGGCGATGAACTTCAATGCGGCGTCCTTGTTGGGTGTGCCCTTGGGCATGACCCAGTAGTCCAGGTCGTAGATGCCGCCGGTCCAGGTGATCTTGAGATTCTTGCCTTCGCGCTGCGCGGCGTCGATGCGGCCGTTGTAGGCGGTGGTCAAGGTCACGTCGCCAGCCACCAGGAACTGCGGCGGCTGCGCGCCGGCTTCCCACCACTGGATGCTCGGCTTGAGTTCGGTCAGCTTCTTGAAGGCGCGCTCGGCGCCGTCCTTGGTGGCAAGCACCTTGTACACATCAGCGGGTTTGACGCCGTCGGCCATCAGCGCAAACTCAAGGTTGTAGCGCGCGCCCTTGCGCATGCCGCGTTTGCCCGGAAACTTCTTGATGTTCCAGAAATCAGCCCAGGTGGTGGGCGCGGTCTTGAGCTTGTCGCCGTCGTAAGCCATCACGGTGGACCAGACAAAGGCGCCGACGCCGCACTCGTGCACCGCCGCTTTCTGGAAGTCGGCCTTGTTGCCGACTTTGCTCCAGTCGATCTTTTCGAACAGGCCTTCGTCGCAACCGCGGTTGACGTCCGGGCTCTCGACCTCGACGACGTCCCAGGTCACTTTCTTGGCCTCGACCATGGCCTTGATCTTGGCTTGCTCGCCGTTGTATTCCACGGCGGTGATCTTCCCGCCGCCAGCCTTGTCGTAGGCTTCGAAGTAGGCTTTCTTTTGTGCCGCGCCGTTGGCGCCACCAAAGTTCACCACGGTGATCTGGCTCTGGGCCATGGCGGGCAGGCTGGCCATCACGGCCACGGCCAGAAGAACGGGTTTGAGTTTCATGGGGTCATCTCCTTCGGGTTGGGGTTGGGAAGCAGGGGAACGGGGAACGAAAATCAGCGGTAAATGCGCAGGTGTCGCGGCGGTAAATGCAATGCCACCGACTGCCCTGCCGCCATCTGACCCAGATGCTGCAGCGGCACCTTGACACTGATCTCGGGTTGACCGGGAAGCTCGCAGCGCAGGCGAAGGTGGTCGCCAAAATAGATCACGTCGCTGATGGAGGCCTGCAGACGATTGCCGCCGTCACTGTGGGCATCGGCCACGGTCAGCCGTTCGGGCCGGATACTGCATTGCACCTTGTCGCCGGGCTGGGCCTGGTTGACGTTGATGCCCGACAGCTGTGCACCATCGTTCAGTTGCACGTCGCAATGTTCGCCATGGTTGTGCACAACCGTGGCGTCGAGCACCGAGTTGTCGCCCACGAAGCTGGCGACAAAACGGTTGGAGGGGGTCTCATACAGGCGGTCAACCTGGTCAATCTGCTGGATCACGCCGTCGTTGAACACCGCCACACGGTCCGACATGGTGAGCGCCTCGGACTGGTCGTGCGTCACGTAAACAAAAGTCACGCCCAGGCGGCGATGCAACGCCTTGAGTTCGAGTTGCATGTGCTCGCGCAGCTGCTTGTCCAGCGCACCCAGGGGCTCGTCCATCAGCACGAGTTGCGGGTCAAACACCAGCGCACGCGCCAGTGCCACGCGCTGCTGCTGTCCGCCCGAGAGTTGCGACGGGTAGCGGCTGCCCATGGGGTTCATCTGGACCATGTCGAGCGCGCGCTGCACCTTGGCTTCGCGGTCTGCCTTGCCAAGCTTGCGCACGCTGAGCGGGTACGCGATGTTGTCGGCCACCGTCATGTGCGGAAACAGCGCGTAGTTCTGGAACACCATGCCGAAGTTGCGCTTGTGCGGTGGCGTGCGCGTGATCGGCACGCCGTTGAGGCTGATCTCGCCCGCGGTGGGCGACTCGAACCCGGCCAGCATCATCAGCGTGGTGGTCTTGCCCGAGCCCGAAGGCCCCAGCAGCGAGAGGAATTCGCCTTTCTGGATTTCCAGATTCAAATCCTGAACCACCAGGGTGCGACCGTCGTAGGTCTTTTGCACGCCGGTGAAGGTGACGAGTGCGGTGCTCTGGGTCATGAACGCGATCGAATCCCATGGTGTGCGGCGGAATGCGCGGGGTTTTCCATGCAAGCCCTGTGCCCGTCTGTTGCGGCAAGCGGTAGCGGCTTGTCTGCCCACTTGGCCCAAACCGTGGCACGCGTGCGCTTGAGCGGGAGCGGGCTCACTGGGGTACCTTTGTCCTGCGGACTGCGGTGCGAGCTGGCTTGGGAACGGCTTGGCGCTGCGCTCATGCGCCTTGCAGGGCGGAAAGACTGGCCGCGATGATGTCCAGGCCTTCGTCAAGGATGGCGTCGCTGACCGTCAGCGGCACCAGAACCCGCACCACGTTGCCATAAGTCCCGCAGGTCAGCAGGATCAGGCCCCGCCGGGCGGCTTCGCTGGCCAGCGCCTTGGTCAGATTGGCGTCGGGCTGTTGCGGCTGGCCGCGCTGGCACAGCTCGATGGCCACCATGGCGCCCAGGCCGCGCACTTCGGCGATGCAATCGTGCTTTTGCGCCAATTTCTGCAACCGGCTGACGATGTGTTGACCGATGTCACGGCTGCGCTGGAGCAGGTTTTCCTGCTCGAAGACATCCAGCACCGCGAGTGCCGCGGCGCAGGCCAGCGGGCTGCCGGCGTAGGTGCCACCGAGGCCGCCAGGCGCCGGAGCGTCCATCACGTCGGCCCGGCCGATCACGGCCGAGATCGGGAAGCCGCCCGCCATGGACTTGGCCAGGGTGATGAGGTCGGGGGAGACGCCACTGTGCTCCACGGCAAACCAGGTGCCGGTGCGGCCGGCGCCGGTCTGCACCTCGTCGGCAACCAGCAAAATTCCGTGCAGGTCGCACAGCGTGCGCAGACGCTGCAACAGTTCGGTGGGGGCGACATTGAAGCCGCCTTCGCCCTGCACGGGCTCGATGATGATGGCCGCGACACGGCTGGCCTCGATGTCGTTCTTGAAGATCTGCTCGACCGACTCCATGGCGTCGTCCACGCTCACGCCGCGCAGTGCGCTCGGGAACCGGGCATGGAAGATTTCACCCGGGAAGGGCCCAAAGCCGGTTTTGTACGGGGCGACCTTGCCCGTCATGCCCAGCGTCAGCAGCGTGCGGCCGTGGTAGCCGCCGGCGAAGGCGATCACGCCTGAGCGGCCGGTGTGGGCGCGCGCGATCTTGATGGCGTTCTCAACGGCTTCGGCGCCGGTGGTCAGGAACAGCGTCTTTTTGGCGAAGTCACCGGGAGCCTTGGCATTGAGGCGCTCGGCCAGTTCCACGTAGGGCTCGTAAGCGAGCACCTGAAAGCAGGTGTGGGTGTACTGGTCAAGCTGTGCCTTGACGGCTTCGACCACGGCGGGGTGGCGATGTCCGGTGTTGAGCACCGCGATGCCGCCGGCGAAGTCGATGTAGCGGCGGCCTTCCACGTCCCAGATCTCGGCGTTCTCGCCCCGGGCGATGAAAATCGGATGGCTGTGACCGACGCCACGCGGGATGGCGGCCTCACGGCGGGCCATGAGCATGGCGTTGGTGGCTTGGGTGTCGCGTTTCATGAAGATCTCCCCGGGGCATGAAGTTGGATGGGATGGGGGCGCACTGTAGGCCTCATCGTACGCCGCTAACATATACAGACACCACTTTCGGCGTGATGCACTGTGCAGTACGCCGGGCCTATACACAATAACCCTGAGCCGTCGCGCATGTTTTCCCTGAATCCCAAAAGCAGCACACCTCTGGTGGTTCAGATCGTCGACGGGTTCCGCGACCTGATCCAGAGCGGCAACCTGCGGCCGGGGGCCAAGGCCGCGTCGATCCGGCAGTTTGCCCATGCGCATGGGGTGAGCGTGTACACCGTGGTCGACGCCTACGACCGGCTGGTGGCCCTGGGCTATTTTGTTTCCCGCCCGCACTCGGGTTTTTTTGTGCGCCAGCGTGACCTGCCCGCCCGCGCGCCCCCGGGCGGTGCGCCGTCCGAGGCTGCCAATTACAACTTTGACTCGATGTGGTATCTGCGCCGGGTGTTTGAGGCCCGGGCGCTGCAAATGAAACCGGGTTGCGGCTGGCTTCCGGGGGATTGGCTGTTTGAAGAAGGGCTGCGCCGCAGCCTGCGCACCCTGGCGGCCGAAAACGTGGATCTGGGCGGCTATGGCGAGCCCAAGGGGTTTGCGCCGCTGCGCCAGTTGGTGCGTGACCTGCTGGCCGAGCAGGAAATCGCCGTCACCGCCGACCAGGTGCTGCTCACGCAAGGGTCCAGCCAGGCCATGGACCTGGTGGCGCGGCGGTTGGTCCGCCCCGGTGACGTCGTGCTGGTGGACGACCCCGGTTACCCCAACCTGTTGTTTTCATTGCGCTTTCTGGGCGCGCGGCTGATTGGCGTGCCGCGTACGCCCAGTGGCTACGATCTGGCGGCGCTGGAGGCGCTGGTGCTGGAGCACCAGCCCAAGGTGTTCTTCACCCAGCCCCGCCTGCAAAGCCCGACCGGCTCGGTGGCCAATCTGGCGCACCTGCACCGTGTCGTCCAACTGGCCGAGCAGCACCATTTCACGGTGGTCGAGAACGACATCTATGCCGACCTTGACCCGGAACCCCGCCCTTCGCTGGCCAGCCTGGACCAGCTTCAGCGGGTGGTCTACATCAGCAGCTTTTCCAAGACCATCTCGCCCAACATCCGCGTGGGATTCATGGCTGCGCCGCCCGACATGCTGGAGGATTTCGCCCAGCTTAAGATGATTTCGGGCCTGACCTCGTCCGAGTTCAGCGAACGCCTGGCCTACGGTGCGCTGGTGGACGGGCGTTGGCGCAAGCACCTGCGCGGCCTGCGCGAGCGTCTCGCACTGGCGCACCAACGCGTGGCCCAGCAGTTGGAAAACATCGGGTTCGAGCTGTTTTGCGAGCCCAAGGCCGGCCTGTTCCTGTGGGCGCGGCATCCGGACATTCCGAACGCCACCGAACTGGCCTACAAGGCCGCCGAACAGGACATTTTGCTGGGGCCGGGCCACCTGTTCACACCCGACCTGCAACCCAGTTCCTGGGTGCGCTTTAACGTGGCGTTCACCGAAGAGCCGGCGGTGCAGGCCTTTCTGGAAGGCCAGCTTCGGCCGGCATGACGCTCCAGCGCGGCACCCACCGTCCAATCGGCGACGCCAGCACGGGTGCGCACCTAATTTTTTCGATGGCTTGCGGCCCATCCGGGTGATGCGGCTGCCAGTTTGCGAAAATACACCACTTTGCCCGACCACCCCGGTCGGGCGCCCCGGTTTGATCTTCCTTCAGAACAGAACGCACCATGACCCGCCCTGCCTCCGTTGCCGACATCCGCAAGACCTTCCTGGACTTCTTTGCCTCCAAGGGCCACACCGTGGTGGCGTCCAGCCCGCTCGTTCCCGGCAACGACCCGACGCTCATGTTCACCAACTCGGGCATGGTGCAGTTCAAGGACGTGTTCCTGGGCACCGACAAGCGCTCTTATGTGCGCGCCGCCTCGGTGCAGGCCTGCCTGCGCGCCGGTGGCAAGCACAACGACCTGGAGAACGTGGGCTACACCGCGCGGCACCACACCTTCTTTGAGATGCTGGGCAACTGGAGCTTTGGCGATTACTTCAAGCGCGACTCGCTCAAGTGGGGCTGGGAACTGCTCACACAGGTCTACAAGCTGCCGGCCGACAAGCTCTGGGCCACGGTGTACATCGACGACGACGAGGCCTACGACATCTGGACCCAAGAGATCGGCCTGCCTCCCGAGCGCGTGGTGCGCATCGGCGACAACAAGGGCGCCAAGTACGCGTCCGACAACTTCTGGATGATGGCCGACACCGGCCCGTGTGGCCCGTGCAGTGAAATCTTCTACGACCACGGCCCCGAAATCCCCGGCGGCCCGCCCGGCAGCCCCGACCAGGACGGCGACCGCTACATCGAGATCTGGAACCACGTGTTCATGCAGTTCGACATGCAGGAAGACGGCAGCCTGAAAAACCTGCCCGCGCCCTGCGTGGACACCGGCATGGGTCTGGAGCGGCTGGCCGCCATCCTGCAGCATGTGCACAGCAATTACGAGATTGATATTTTTGACCAGCTGATCAAGGCCGCATCGCGCGAAACGGGCGAGAAAGACCTGGACAACAAGAGCCTGCGGGTGATCGCCGACCACATCCGCGCCACGGCGTTTCTGGTGAGCGACGGCGTGATTCCGTCCAACGAAGGCCGCGGCTACGTGCAGCGCCGCATCGTCCGCCGCGCCATCCGCCACGGCTACAAGCTGGGCCGCAAGACGCCGTTCTTCCACAAGCTCGTGCCCGACCTGGTGCGCCTGATGGGCGAGGCGTACCCGAGCTTGGCGAACCAGGAAAAGCGCATCACCGACGTGCTGCGCGTGGAAGAAGAGTTGTTTTTGAGGACGTTGTCTAGCGGGCTGCGCGTTCTCGGGGACGAACTCGACAAGAAGCAAGCTGAGAGAAGTGCCGAAGTGCTCGGGTTTCCGTTCTATCTTGGCTCTCAGAGTGCTACAGAAAACGTGGATGGATTCACATTCGCGACTCGAGCCAATGATCCAAACCTGTCGTTCATGCCAAATGAATTGCTAACCGTTTTCATTGCGCGAACGACGCTTGATGACCAAGAGGCGGATGATTTGGACCTAGAGGTGCGGATGAGCCGGTGGTCTTCGGATCGGCGAACCGAAACTCGAAATTGGGTCAAGCTGGAGCTGAGCGGCGCAGTGGCATTCAAGCTTCATGACACCTATGGCTTTCCGCTTGACCTCACTCAGGACGTTTGCCGTGAGCAGGGCGTGACTGTGGACGAGGCCGGCTTTAACGCTGCTATGGGCAAGCAGAAGGCCGCAGGCCGTGCCGCGGGCAAGTTCAAGATGGACCGCGCGCTGGAGTACACCGGCGCGGGCAACACCTTCACCGGCTATGAAAAGCTCGAAGGCGCGGCGAAAGTGGTTGCGCTGTATGTGGACGGCACCCCCGTCACCGAACTCAAGGCTGGCCAGAACGGCGTGGTCGTGCTCGACACGACGCCGTTCTATGCCGAAAGCGGCGGTCAGGTGGGCGACGAGGGCGTGATCGCCTCGGGCAGCGCGCGTTTTGACGTGGCCGACACCCAGAAGATCAAGGCCGACGTGTTCGGCCACCACGGCACGCTGGCCAGCGGCGCGCTGAAGGTGGGCGATGCCGTGACCGCGCAGGTCGACACCGCGCGGCGCGCCGCCACGGTGCGCAACCACAGCGTTACGCACCTCATGCACAAGGCGCTGCGCGAGGTGCTGGGCAGCCATGTGCAGCAAAAGGGCAGCCTGGTCGATGCCGACAAGACGCGTTTTGACTTCACCCACAACGCCCCGGTGACCGACGCCGAGATCAAGGAGATCGAGCGCCGTGTCAACGAAGAAATCGTGGCCAACGCCGCCACGCAGGCGCGGGTGATGGACATCGAGTCGGCGCAGAAGACCGGCGCGGTGATGCTGTTTGGCGAGAAGTACGGCGAGACCGTGCGCGTGCTCGACATCGGCACCAGCCGCGAACTGTGCGGTGGCACGCACGTGCAGCGCACCGGTGACATCGGGTTTTTCACCATCACGGCCGAGGGCGGCGTGGCGGCCGGGGTGCGGCGCGTGGAGGCCGTGACCGGCCTGAACGCGCTGGTCTACGTGCAGGGCATGGAAGCCACGCTCGGTGGCGTGGCGGGCACGCTCAAGGTGGTGCCGGCCGAGGTGCCCGCCCGTGTGGGTGCCATGATGGAGCAGGTGCGCGAGTTGGAGAAAGAAATGGCCGCGCTCAAGGGTCGGCTGGCCTCGGCCCAGGGCGACGAACTGGTGAACCAGGCGGTGGACGTCAAAGGCAAGGACGGCACGGTGATTCGTGTGCTGGCCGCGGTGCTGCCGGGCGCCGACGCCAAAACCCTGCGCGACACGCTGGACAAGCTGAAAGACAAGCTGAAAACCGCCGCCATCGTGCTGGCCGCCGTGGACGGCGACAAGGTGCAACTGGCCGCGGGCGTGACCGCCGACTGCACGGCTCGGGTCAAGGCCGGCGAGTTGGTCAACTTTGTGGCCCGGCAAGTGGGCGGCAAGGGCGGCGGCAAACCCGACATGGCGATGGCCGGGGGCACCGATGCGTCGGGCCTGCCCCAAGCCCTGCAGTCGGTGCAAGCCTGGGTGGCCGAGCGCGCCTGACGGGCGATCTTGCTTGCTACTTTAAGGGTAGCAAACTATGACCATTTGACGGGGGCTTATCAGCCTTTTTTAGCCCAGGCGCTGCACCAGCCGTGGGCCGCCACCTGTTTGCCGCCGTACAGCGGGCAGGGCCCGGCGGCGTCGCCCGCCTTGCCCTGGTACAGCGCACAGGTGCCGCAGCGGTCGGTGGCGCCGCGCTTGGGGTACTTGGTTTTGTCGGCTTTGGCGGCGTCCGCCTTGTAGCCCAGTGCCATGGCCTGGGGGTCGGTTTCGGACAGCGTGGCCGCGGGCTGCGCCAAGGCAAATGGCCCTGTGGCCAGGGCGGCGCCGCCGACGGCAGAATGGATCACGAAAGTGCGACGGGTGGTTGGCATGGGGTTCTCCTCACAGGGTGGATGGGCCCGACGCGCAAGGGCCACGGGGCGGCGCCGGTGGCTTTTGGAGCGTGTCGGGCCGTGAAAGTTGCAGCGCCCTGCGCTGCGCGCCCGCCGGGCTCCCGGCTTCGTGGGGGGTTGGGGCTGTTGTGCCGACGGGCTGGATTCAACCGTCGGCATCGTCGCCCGGTGGCGGCCAGGCGAGTTGCCGCGCGCTTTCAAAGTGCCGGGCCTGGCCGGTGACCGGGTCGGTGAACGCAAGGGTGCGCGCCAGCAGTTGCAGCGGGCGCGTCAGGTCGTCCGTGGCGGCGGGGCCGTGCAC
Organism: Betaproteobacteria bacterium HGW-Betaproteobacteria-3; assembly: GCA_002842205.1. Classification (GTDB taxonomy): domain Bacteria; phylum Pseudomonadota; class Gammaproteobacteria; order Burkholderiales; family Burkholderiaceae_C; genus PHCI01. The sequence goes on from PHCI01000002.1 coordinate 166,253, forward strand.
CACCTTGGGGTAGAACAGGTCGTTGACGATGGGCAGGCCCAGCGCCGCCATGTGCACGCGCAACTGGTGCTGGCGGCCGGTGCGTGGCGTCAGGCGGTAATGGGCGAACGCGCCGTCCTGCGCCAGGCATTCGATCCAGGTGTCGGTGTTGGCGTCGCCGGGCACTTCGCTCTGCCGGAAGAACTGCGGCGCACGTGCCAGCCGGGTCTGGCGCCGTAGCGGAAACTGCAGAGCGCGGCTGGCGGGCGCCACCGCTTCGTACACCTTGGTGACGGCGTGCGTGCGAAACAGCGCCTGGTAGGCGTTGCGCTCGGTGGGCCGCACGGCAAACAGCACGACGCCCGCGGTCTCGCGGTCGAGCCGGTGCAGGGGCACCAGGGTGTCGAGGCCCAGGCGCTGCTTCAGGCGCACCAGCAGGGTCTGCTGCACATGGCGTCCACCGGGTGTGACCGGCAAAAAGTGCGGCTTGTCGGCCACGACCAGATGGTCGTCGGCGTACAGCACGGTCTCTTCCAGCGGCACCACGGGTTCGGCGTCCACCTGGCGGTAATAAAACACCCGCGAGCCAGGCCGAAACGGCGCATCGACGGGCAGCGCCTGCCCGGTGTCGTCCAGCACCTCGCCCTGGTCCAGCCGCCGCGACCAGCCGTCGCGCGGCACGTGGGGAAAGCGCTGCGCCAGAAAGTCCAGCAGGCGGGCCCAGGGCGCCGCGCCTTTGGGTGTGGACGGCAATGCGACGCAACTGGCCGAGACGCCGTTGCGCGTGGGAATGGCGGGATGACGGGGCGGGCGGGGCATCGGTGCGGAGTGGCCTGCGGCGGGCAGGTGCGCTTGAACGGGCGGCGTTCAGACGCGCCGGAAAACCAGGTCCCACACGCCATGGCCGAGCTTGAGGCCGCGGTTTTCGAACTTGGTCAGGGGCCGGTAATGCGGTTTGGCGGCGTACGCCCCGTCGGCGGCGGTGTTGGTCAGCAGCGGCTCGGCGCCCAGCACCTGCAGCATCTGTTCGGCATAGGGTTGCCAGTCGGTGGCGCAGTGCAGGTAGCCGCCGGGTTGGAGCCGGGTGGCCAGCTTGGTCACCAGCGGCGGCTGGATCAGGCGGCGCTTGTGGTGGCGCAGCTTGTGCCAGGGGTCGGGGAAGAAGATGTGGATGCCGTCCAGGCCGCGCGAGGGGGTGGCGGCGTCCCACACGGGCAGCATGTGGTCGATGACTTCCACGGCGTCGTGGGCCAGGATGCGGATGTTGCCCAGCTGCAGCTCGCCGATGCGTTTGAGCAGCGCACCCACGCCGGGTTCGTGCACCTCGCAGCACAGGAAGTTGTGGTCGGGCAGCACCCCTGCAATGTGGGCCGTGGCTTCGCCCATGCCAAAGCCGATTTCCAGGATCAGCGGCGCGCTGCGGCCGAACGCGGCCGCGGGGTCCAGCGTGGCATCGGGGGTGTAGGGCAGCAGGAAGCGCGGGCCCAGTGCTTCGAAGGCCCGGGTCTGGCCCGTGGTGGTGCGCCCGGCGCGGCGCACGTAGCTGCGAATGGTGCGCGGATGGGCCACGCCTTGCGGCGCGGCGGACGACGCCGGGGAGGGGGCCGCGGGTGCGCCGTCTGGAAGGGCCGGGGCGGTGTCGCCGGGAACGGCGGAGGGGGTGTTTGCGGGAGTCACGGCTCGCGATTGTAGAGAGCGTGCCACTGTGCCACCCACGTGGCCAGCGCGGCGGGGACGGTGGCGGTGGCGGGCGTCAGGCCCAGCACGGCGGCGGCCTGGTTCAGCGCGCGCAGCGGGTCGGAGGTGTCCAGCGCCTGCGCGCCGTTCTGCTTGGAGAGTTTTTCGCCATTGGCGCCCCGCACCAGCGGGGTGTGCAGATAGCGGGGCGTGGGCAGGGCCAGCGCGCGCTGCAGCAGGATCTGGCGGGGGGTGTTGTCGGCCAGGTCTTCGCCACGCACCACGTCGGTCACGCCTTGCGCGGCGTCGTCCACGACCACGGCCAGCTGGTACGCAAAATAGCCGTCGGCGCGCTGCAGGACAAAGTCGCCCACGGTCAGTGCCACGTTTTGCTGTTGGGCGCCGAGCCGACGGTCATGCCACCGGAGGGCATCATTTGATCCTGAAAAAGTAGCAAACTTTGACCTTTTGACGGGGGCTGATGGCCAATTTTGTTCAAAAAATGGTGGAATGACATCGGTCCGCAGCCGCCAGGCCCGCGCCGCGCGGCCGTGCAGGCCGTCGCGGCAGGTGCCGGGGTAGGCGAGTTCGCCATGGCGGGCCGGGGTTTCACCGCGCGCCGCCAGCGCTGCCGCAATGGCCTTGCGTGAGCAGCCGCAGCGGTAGGCCCAGCCGTGGTCGATGAGCTGCTGCAGAGCGCGTTCATACAGCGGCGTGCGCGTCGATTGCCAGACGGGCGGCTCGTCGGGCACGAGGCCGCAGGCGGCCAGTTGGCCCAGGATGGTGTGGTCGGCGCCGGGCACGCAACGCGGCAGGTCCAGGTCTTCGATGCGAACCAGCCAGCGGTTCCCGGAGTGACCCGACGCGCGGGCGTCCAGCCAGCTCGCCAGTGCCGCCACCAGCGAACCGGCGTGCAGCGGGCCGGTGGGCGAGGGCGCAAAACGCCCGACGTAACGCCCGGCGCTGCGGTGGGTGCTGGCGGGTGCGCCCGGTTCGATCCGGGGGCTGTCGGGGCCACCGCTGCCGATGCGGGGCGGCACGGGAGGGGTGGGATGATGGGGCATGCCCCGATGCTACTGGCCTGTGGCGGTCACGCTGCAGTTCACGGTGAATGTCACCGTGCCGCCCGACGGGAAGCTGGGCAGGGTGGTGCCCCCGCCCGTCAGCAGGTCGGTCGGCGTGGCCGGACAACTGGCGATGGGCGAGCCCCCCGTGGCGCTGCAACTGGCGACGCTGCAGCTCAGGCCGGCGCCCGGCACATCGCGCACCGTGGTGTTGTCGGCGCTGGACGGGCCGGCGTTCACGTAGGTGACGGTGTAGCTGGTGGTGCCGCCGGCGGTGACGGTGCCCACGCCGTTGCTCTTGGCGACCGACAGGTTGGCGTTGCAGGTGAGCGCGGTGGCAGCCGTGGCGGTGTTGTTGGCCGGGGTGCTGTCGCTGTAGGGGGCCTGGAAGCCCGCGATGGTGGCGGTGTTGGCGATGGGCCCGCTGCATGCGGCCGAGGTGATGCGCGCGGCGAGGGTGATGGGTGTCAGGTCGGTGGTGGCGGTCACTGGCACCGGCACGCTGCTGTCGCAGGTGACGGCTTGCCCGGCCACGGTGCAGGCCCATCCTGCGGCAGCGGGGGCGGCGGTCAGCGTGACGCCCGGGGGCAGGGTGTCGGTCACGCGCACGGTGCCGTTGGCGAGCACGCGGGAGGCGGCATCGCTGTTGGTGGCGGGCGTGGCCTGGTCGGTGGCGTAGCTCAGGTCGCGGATGGTGCGGCCGTTGTTGCGCGGGCCCAGCGTGTAGGTGACGGTCTGGCCGGCCGTGGCCGTGGCCGGGCCGGTCTTGGTGACCGACAGGTCGCCCAGCAGGCAGACGTCTTCGCCCGCCGGACCACCCGCGAGCCCCGAATAGTTTCCACCGCCGACGTTGGTCGTGGCGCCGGGTTGGGTTTCGTAAGTGACATTGGCCGTGCCGCCCACCTGGGCCCCGGCGCGGTTGGCCGTGTTGTTGGTGATGGGAGTGACTTCACGGCCGGCTGTGAGGCGGGTTGGGTCGATGTATTTGACGCCGGCCGGGTTCTGGTAGCAGCCCACGGGCGCGCTGGCCGGCAGGTTGACCACAAAGCTCAGCGTGACCACCCCGGGCACGCCATTGGTGATGCCGGGGATGCTCAAATTGCCCCACAACGGGGCTGCGGCGGGCACGCCGTTCACCGTCAGATTGGCGGCGGTGCCCGGACTGCCCGCGACGGCCGGAACCCCCGGCGTGACGCCCTCGACAAAGCCGCCCCAGGTGGTGGCCGACAGTGCGGGCGCAAAGACGAGGCCGCTGGTCTGGGAGAAGGTCCAGCCCGGCGGCAAGGTGTTGTCCACCAGATCGGCACCCAGGGCTGCACCCCCGTTGTTGCGGATGACGAGGGTGTAGCTGGCCGACGTGGCCAGCGCGGTCGTGACCGTGGGTGTGAGGGTGAGCTTGGTGACGGTGAGGTCGGGCAGGCACAGGGCGCTGGGGCGGGTGCTGAAGCTGCTGTCGGCCAACTGGCTGCTGATGCCACCGCCGCCGGGTGTGGCGCCATGGGCGGACCCACCCACGGGCGCGCCGCCGGTGTTGGTGACGCCATTGACGCCGCCCGGCACGTTGGCGGTGGCGCCGCCCGACCGCACGACCACACCGCCCGCGCCGCCACCGCCGCCACCGTGTGCAGGCGTGCCGCCCAGGAACGAATCGCCACCGACACCACCATTGGCGTTGACCGTGACGCCGCCCAATGCGCCCGCCGTGCTCATCAGCACCACCGAGCCGCCCGCGCCGCCGCCACCGGCGGCGTCGTTGTTGACGTTGGCCAGCGCCGCCAGTCCGTTGGCGTTGACGGTGCCGTTGCCCGTCATGGAGCCCGCACGCACAATGACAATGCCGCCACCGGCCCCGCCGTTGCCGGCCGTGGGGGGATTGCCCGAGTTGTTGGTGCCGCCGGCGCCACCGCCGCCCCCCATGACGACGCGGTTGGGCGCCGCCGATGCCAATGCTGCTCCACCGATACCGCGCAGATCGACGTCGGTCGCGGTGAAGGTGCCGCCCCAGCCGGCGCTCTTCCAGCCGTAACCGCCAAAGCCGCCGATGCCGCCGTTGCCGCCACCCCCACCGCCACCGTTGTCGCGGGCGCCATCGCGGTTGTCGCCGCCGCCGCCCGCGTTGCCTGGCGCGCCGCGGCCGGTGTCGCCATTGACGTAACCGCCCCAGGTGGCGCCGTTGTCCACGCGGGCCAGGGTTTCGGCGCTGAACACCCAGCGTGGCGTGCCGGCGAGGCCTTCACCTTTCACGGCGTGCTGGTCGCTGGTAAGGGCGGCCACGTAATCGGGTGGGGTGTTGGTGTCGACCGTGCCGCCCCAGTTGACGGCGCCGCCGCCGCGAAAGCCGCGGCCGGACACGTCGATGGTCTGGCCGTTCCAGTTGAGCTGCCCGGCCACGTCCAGGGCCACCACGCCGCCGCTGTTGCCGTCCCAGAACGGCGCGTTGACCGTGCCGCCAAGGACCAGTGCCGAATGCTGGGGCACGCGGATGATCTGGAAAGTGCGACGGTTGGCGGTGGTGCCGGGGTTTTGCTCGTAGGTGTTGACGAGAGGGGCGCCGGTGAGATCCAGCAAGGCATTGGTGGTGGCAGCGCCTGCGCGCACGTATTCGTAGCGCCCGGCCAGGCAGCTGCCCGCCGGGTCCGTGGAGCCGCGGCCCGTGCCATCGCCGCCGCCATAGTTGGCGCTGTTGGTGGTGTTGAGCGTGGCGCATTGCATCTGCATCACCATGACCAGGTCACCGGGCGCCACGGCGGTGGCGGCGCCCCGGCGCGTGCCCAGGGTGATGGAGGTGCTGGCGGCGCCGAACAGGCCGGTGGAAGCAGGCGGGTAATAGCTGTTGACGATGCCGGCGCTGTTGGCCGTGCCATCGCGCCCGGGTACGGCACAGGTCTGGGCTTGCAGCGAGGGAAGAACCAACGCCAATGCCATTGCGGCGCCCCAGTGTCGTAAGTGCCGCATCGGGATCATGTAGTTCATTATCACTCAGTGCCAGGCGGCACATGCCGGGAACAGGGCCGGTTTTGTCGACTTTTTGGCGTTTTGGTCACGCCGGTGGCGCACCGTCGTGACCCGTTTCAGGCCACCTTCAATGCCAGCGTCAGTGCGGACACAAAGGCGTTTTCCACCCGGTGCCCGAGGCACCAGTCCCCGCACAGCCCGATGCCGGTTTTGGCGTCCCACAGGTGGGAGCGGCCCAGCGGCTGCACCGTCTGGGCGTGGCGCCAGCGGTGCACCTCGGCCAAGGCCGGCTCGGCCCGGATGCCGGTGATCTCGGCAAACGCCTTGAGCAGTTTGCCCTGCACACGCGCGGCGTCGTCTTCAAGGTGCTCGGCGGACCAGGCGGCGCTGGCCTGAACGGTCCAGCGCTCCAGGGATTCGCGTGCCGGCTTGGACGGCTCGCGGGCCAGCCAGGCCACGCGGTGATGGGTGCTGCGTGCGGCGTTCCATTGGGGGCCGATGTGGCTCATGGTGGGCTGGATCGCCTGCGGGAACGCCACCATCAGCGTCCAGCACGGGGCGACTTCGACGCCCTCCAGCGCCTTGACAAATGCCGGCGCCAGGCGCGAGGTCTGAAGCAGGGCGCCGGCCTGCGCCGCCGGAATCGCCAGCACCACCGCGTCAAAGCCCGAATACACATGGACTTCGTCGCCGGCATCGGTGTGGTGGCCGCTGGTGTGCAGTTGCCACTGTTCGGGATGCAGGGCGTCACGTTCGATGCGGGTCACGTGTTTTTCCAGCTCGACGGCGCCCGCCTGGACCAGTGGCTGCGCCCAATGGCGGACCAGGGCGTTCATGCCCGGCGTGGGCACCCAATGCGCCTCGCGCGCGGGCAGACCGGCCGCTGCCACGCGGCCAAAGGCGTCGAGCACGCGCACCGTGGTGGCGCTCCAGGGCTTGCACAGGCCGGGCGCGGTCTGCAGGGCTTTCTCAAAGCGGGGATCGCGCACGGTGAAGTACTGCGCCCCGTGGTCAAAAGCGCCGAAGAGGGTGCTGTGGGTGGCCATGCGACCGCCTGAGCCGGTGCTCTTTTCGAACACGGTGACGCGGTGCCCGGCTTGCGTCAGTGTGCGGGCGCAAGTGATGCCCGCCATGCCGGCGCCGATGACGGCGAAATGACGGGGCGCCGGGGATGGCGTTGCGTTGGAGCGGGCTTTGGGAGGTTGGGGCATGGCACACACTCTACACGGTGCAGCCCTGACTCAGCAAAGCGGCACGTGTGGCGGGCCGCTCCAGCTGCTGAAGCCACCACTGCAAGGCCTTGCCGCCCGAGCGTGCTGCGCTGCCCCGCCAGGCATAACTCAAGGGGATCACGCGGCCGGGGCGCTCCACCCGCCGCTTCACCAGGCGACCGGTTTCAATGTACGGGCCGGCCAGACATTCGGGCAGGAAGCCCGCGCCCAGACCACGCAGTTGGGCTTCGAGCTTGGCCCGCATGGTGGGCACGGTCAACACGTCCTGACCGCCCAGCAGCCCGACCGTGACGCCCGCGCCGTGCGGCACCGAGTCGGCCACGGCCACGGCCCGGTGCTGTCCGATGAGGGCATCGCTCAACGGCTCGGCGGTGCTGGCCAGCGGGTGGTGCGGTGCCACGGCAAACACAAAGCCGACCTGCCCCAGGGGGCGGTGCTGCAGACCCGCTGCCGTGCTGGCCGTGGCCACCACACCGAGGGCCAGGTCGGCCTGGCCTGACACCAGCGCCTGCAAGGTGCCCGACAGTGTTTCGTCGCGCAGACGCATGCGCGTGGGGGGCTGGAGCGCAAAGAAGGCTTCGCACAGCTCCATGACCACGGTCGGCACGATGATGCTGTCCACCGCAATCGTCAGCTGCGTCTCCCAGCCCGTGGCAATGCGCTTGACGCGGTTGGCCACGGCGTCCAGCTCTTGCAGCAGGCGCGGGCCCTCGTGCAGCAGCTCGGTGCCGGCCGCCGTGGGGCGGGCCTGGCGTGCGCTGCGGTCAAACAGCAGCACGTCAAGCGCGTCCTCGATCTGACGCACCCGGTAGGTCAGGGCGCTGGGCACCAGCCCCAGGCGGCGCGCGGCCGCGGCAAAGCTGCCGGTTTCGGCGATGGCTTGCAGCATCACCAGCGCATCCGGCGTGAGAACTTCGCGAGGAGTTTGCATGGTGAGCCAAATTTAATTCAGTTAATTTGAATGATGCCATCAAACCGCATCACCCATCAACCGGTCGTCAACCCCTAAAGTTCAGGTCTTCCAGCGCACTTGCTGATCCAGCCCACCGGGAGATGCCATGCTGACACTTCGCCAATCACAGGACCGCGGCTACGCCGACCACGGCTGGCTCAAGTCGTTTCACAGCTTTTCGTTTGCCGGGTATCACGACCCGGCCCACATGGGTTGGGGCAACCTGCGGGTCATCAACGAGGACCGCATTGCCCCGGGCACCGGCTTTGGCACGCACGGCCATCGCGACATGGAAATCATCAGCTACGTGCTCAGCGGCGAGTTGGCGCACAAGGACAGCATGGGCAATGTCAAGGGCATACCGCCCGGCGACGTGCAGCGCATGAGCGCGGGCATGGGTGTGCAGCACAGCGAATTCAACCATGCGCCCGACCAGACCACGCATTTCCTGCAGATCTGGATCGAACCGAACGCGACCGGCATGGCCGCCAGCTACGAGCAAAAAACGTTTACGGATGCCGAAAAGCGCGGCACATTGCGGCGGGTGGCGTCCCCAGACGGCACGCACGGTTCGGTGACGATTCACGCCGACGCGTCGCTGTACGCCGGCCTGCTCAATGGCGACGAGGCGGCGTCACTGGCGCTGGACCCGTCCCGCAAGGCCTATGTGCACCTGGTGCGCGGTCAACTGAAGGTCAATGGCCAGCCACTGGCGGCGGGGGATGCGGCGCTGCTGGCCGGTGAAAACCGGATCACGCTCGACCACGCCCGCGACGCCGAAGTGCTGGTGTTCGATCTCGCGGCCTGAAGCACGGACCCCATTCTTTTCCCGTCAACCTTTCACTTGTCAACCCTCACGGAGCTTTCCATGCCTGACGCACTTCAAAAACCCCTGACCCTGATCGGTCGTATCCTGCTGGCCGCGCTGTTCCTGCCGGCAGGCCTGAGCAAGATTGGCGGCTTTGCCGGCACGGTCGGCTACATCGGCTCCAAGGGCCTGCCCATGGCCGAGGTGGCTGCGGTGATCGCCATCCTCGTCGAGGTCGGTGGCGGGCTGGCGCTGATCGCGGGCCTGGGCACGCGCCTGGCGGCGCTGGCGCTGGCAGTGTTCACGCTGGTGGCCACCTTTGTGTTCCACAACTACTGGGCGCTGCCTGCTGAAGCGCAGATGGTCCAGCAGCTCATGTTCTTCAAGAACATCGCGGTGGTCGGCGGTTTGCTGACGCTGGCGGCCTGGGGCGCGGGCGGCTGGAGCCTGGATGCCCGGCGCGCGGCGGTCTGACCCATCCTGAAACCTGTTCCTCAACCTGAACCTCAATCTCAACCGAAGGATTCCATCATGGCAAAAATTGCAGTTGTTTTTCATTCCGGATACGGCCACACCCTGCGCATGGCACAAGCCGTTGCCGAGGGCGCGGGCGCTGAACTCGTGGCCATCGACGCCGACGGCAACCTGCCCGAGGACGGTTGGGACACGCTGAACGCGTCCGACGCGATCATCATGGGTTCGCCGACCTACATGGGCAGCGTGAGCTGGCAGTTCAAGAAATTCGCCGACGCTTCGTCCAAGGCCTGGTTCAGCCAGCAGTGGAAAGACAAGGTGTTCGCCGGCTTCACCAACAGTGCCTCCATGAATGGTGACAAGCTGTCCACCTTGCACTACCTGTTCACCCTGGCCATGCAGCACGGCGGCATCTGGGCCGGGACCGGTTTGATGCCCAGCAACAGCAAGGCCGCGCAGCGCAACGACGTGAACTATGTGGGCTCTTTCAGCGGCGCCATGGCCCAGTCGCCATCCGATGCCAGTCCGGCGGAAATGCTGCCGGGGGACCTGGAAACGGCCAAATTGTTCGGCCAGCGCGTGGCGCAGGTTGCAACGCGCTTTCGCGGCTGATAGGCTGCATGCCTGATTCTCACCAAGGACTCTGGCATGCACATTGAACTCCAGCGCGTCGCCACCGGCGACGGCTTCGCGCCCATGGCGCAAACCCTGACCGTGCGCGGCAACACCGTCATGGTGGATGGCACGGCCGCTGAGGGCGGTGACGACACCGGGCCCAACCCGCACGATCTGTACGACGCGGCCCTGGGCGCCTGCAAGGCGCTCACGGTGCTGTGGTACGCCCGGCGCAAGGGCATCCCAGTGGGCGAGGTGCAGACCGTGGTCGAGCGCGATGACAGCGGTGAGCGAAGTGGCGTGTACCGGCTGTCGGCGCGGCTGAAAATCGGTGGCGACCTCAGCGATGCGCAGTTGCGCGAACTCGAGACCGTGGCAGGCAAGTGCCCGGTGCACAAACTCATGACCGCCGTCACCACCGAGGTGACCACGTCGGTGGAACGGATGGCTTGAAAGGGTTCGCCATGGGCATCGCACTCACCCTGAAGGGGCATGAAAAAGATCTGGGCGACGGTTTTTTCGTGCGGCGCTTCCTGCCTGATGCGCACCGCCAGTCGGTCGGCCCGTTCGTGTTTTTCGACCACTTTGGCCCCGTGACGGTGCACCCCGACAGCGCGCATGACGTGCGGCCGCACCCGCACATCGGCCTGGCGACCGTGACCTACCTGTTTGACGGCGCCATCACCCACCGCGACAACCTGGGCTGCACGCAGGTCATTGAACCGGGGGCCATCAACTGGATGACGGCCGGGCGCGGCATCGTGCATTCCGAGCGGCGACCGGAGGCCCTGCGCGGGAGAAGTTATGTCAACCACGGCTTGCAACTGTGGGCGGCGTTGCCGCTGGCGCATGAAGAGGCCGAGCCGGCCTTCGTCCACACGCCGGCGGCGGCCATTCCGACGGTGCAGGAAGGTGCGGCGCGCGTGCGGGTGCTGATCGGCTCCGCGTTTGGCACCAGCTCGCCGGTGGCGACGTTTGCGCCGACGGTCTATCTCGACGTGCAGATGACGGCAGCTGGCAATTTCCAGCTGCCCGCATTGGCACCAGAGCTGGCGGTTTATCCGGTGGAAGGCGACATCGCCATCGACGGCGAAAACCTGCCTGCGCGAACCCTTTCCGTGCTGACCGACGGCGGTGGCGCCCGAATCGAGTCCAGGGGCCCCGCCCGACTGATGGTGCTGGGCGGCGCGCCGCTGGACGGGCCGCGTTACATCGGGTGGAACTTCGTGTCGAGCCGCAAGGAGCGCATCTTGCAGGCCGCGGCCGATTGGCAGGCCATGCGCGCCGAGGCGGGCATGGCGCAGGTGCCGGGTGAAACGGAATTCATTCCGTTGCCGGAGCGGCGTTTGATTGGATGAATGCCTGTCAAGCGGTGTTTTTGACTTGCGACAGGGACATGGCCGCAAATACCAGGCCAACGGCGGCGCCACTGATGACATCCAGTGCGACATGCTGGAGTGTCGCCATGGTTGACCACGCGATGACCAGGCAATAGGCCGAACTTGCCCAGCGCAGGATCTCCGGAGTCTGTAGCTGCGCAAGGATGCGGTTGAGCCAGGAGGCCGAAAATACCGCCGAGGCCACGTGCAGCGACGGAAATGCATTGCCCGACGCGTCGACGCCCTTGATCAGGGCCAGTCCCGGATAAAGGCTCCAGTTGACGCCCGCCGGGGGCGTCTGGGTTGGGAAGAGCCAAAACAGTGCCAGGCAGAACAGGCACAGTGCACCGACCCACAATCCGAACAGGATCAGGGCACGCAAATTGCCCATCAGCGCCGGCGGCAAGGACACATAAACCCACAGGGACGCGTAAATTGCAAAGGATGACGGTGTAAAGGCGATCCAGTGATCAAGCCAGATCAGGGGCATGACGAAAGGCGTGCTGCGCGGGTTCTGCAGCACCGAAAAATAGGACCAGAAAAACAGGGTCATGAAGAGCGTGGTGCCGAAAGCCTTGAGCGGCCAGTACCGCACCAGGCGTTCGGCGACGCGCCGGGGCCATGCAGGTTTGATCAATGGCAGCATGCGCAGAGGCTCATTTCGAATGGATGGAAAAGGTGCATGCAATGCGTCGAGGAAGGCACCACGTTTCAGCGCATCGGTCCTCGGGTTGTACGGTTTTGTATATTGTGGCGGATGTACAATCGAGGGTTAAAAAAATCGCATCGAAGGGGGGCAGCTCTTGTTCAGAGATACTCCCAGGCCATTGCGATGAGTCGGCCCGCCCGCCCGAGGCGAGGAACCGGTCCGGAGCTGCAACCATGAAATGTATGCCATGCAATCGACAGAACTGATCCACACGTTTCTTCACGAGCGTGTGGGCACCGAGCCTCACCAAATTGTCGATAGCGCGCTGCTTGCCGATCTGGGGGTTGATTCGCTTTTGCTGGCCGAGATGATGTTCGAAGCCGAAGACCGGCTGGGCATCTCGATTGCTGCAGATGTGAAGGTGCCGAAGACGGTTGGAGAAATGGCGTCTCTGATGGATGCGTTGCTGGCAGCCAAAAAACCTGCCCCATGAACCGGTGTCGTGTCGCCATCACCGGCTTGGGGCTGGTCAGCCCCTACGGAGGCGGTCTCGATGATTTTTTCCAGCGGCTGATGGGTGGACAGTCTGCAGTTCGGTATTTGCTGACGGACGACGTTCCTCGCCCGTTGGCCATGCCATTTGTGACCTGCGCGGCATTCGACGCCGACGCGGCGCTGGGCAAGCCGCTCGCAATGATGATGGAACGCTTTTCCCAGCTTGGCGTGGCAGCGGCCTTTGCCGCGTGGGAGGATGCCGGGTTCACGCGAAAGCCCGACGTGCCGGCAGCGCGTGATGACTGGGCGTGTATCTGGGGCACAGCATTGGGCGGCATCCTGGCGTTTGAAAAAGGCTACCGGGACATGTGGCTCAAGGGGCGTGAGCGCCTGTCGCCCCTTTCCGTGGTCTTGGGCATGAACAATGCCGTCAACGCCCACCTCTCGATCCAGCTCGGCCTCGGTGGTTTGAGTACGAGCCATACCGCAGCCTGCGCCTCTTCGTCCATTGCCATTGGAGAGGCGTTTCGACGAGTGCGGTCGGGCGAGTCGGCGGTGGCTTTGACCGGTGGCTCTGATGCTGCGCAGGCATTGGGGGTGGCGCGGGCATGGGAAGCCATGCGGCTGGTTGCCGCGGGCGACGAGGGCACTGCGCCGTCTGCCTGCAGGCCTTTCGCGGCAGACCGTTCGGGACTGGTGCTTGGCGAGGGCGGTGTCGCGCTGGTGCTGGAGGCGTGGGATCACGCGCTGGCGCGTGGCGCCGGTATTCACGGCGAGATGGTGGGATATGGCAGCAGCTGTGATCACAGTCATCTGGTGCGTCCCGATGCCGACGGCCAGGCTCGCGCCATACGGGCAGCGCTGAACGATGCAAACCTCACGCCTGCCGACATCGGCTACGTCAACGCGCATGGGACCGCGACAACAGAAGGCGATCCCATTGAAGTCGCTGCCTTGAAGGCGGTGTTTGGCGATCGGGCCGAAGCCCTGACCGTGAGCGCCACCAAGTCCATGCATGGGCATTTGCTGGGCGCAGCCGGTGCCATCGAGGCGCTGGTGACCGTGCTGGCCCTGCGCGAACAATCGATTCCGCCCACGGCGCATTTGCGGGGGAGACTGGATCCGGCGTGCCAGGGCGTGGACCATGTGCTTGAAGGCCGAACGGGCGTCCCGCTGCGGGCCGCGTTGTCCAATTCTTTTGCCTTTGGGGGAAGTAACGCCGTGTTGGCGTTTCAGGCCGTCCCGGGGCAACGTCACTGAAAACCATTCCTATGTCAGAAATACCCGTTGTTCCGCTGGACGATCTCATCCGGGAGGTTGCTGCGTTGATCGTGGAGGCGCTGAACCTCGAGGTCCAGCCGCACGAGATCCTGCCCGATGCGGCGCTGTATGGTGATGGTCTGGGTCTGGATTCCATCGACATGCTGGAAATCTCGCTGGTCATCTCCAAGCGATATGGTTTTCAGTTGCGCTCGGACAACAAGAACAATGACGAGATCTACTCGTCCTTGCGCGCCATGTGCACCTACATTGCCAGCCAGCGGACGAAATGAGCGCGAGTTGGTCGCAGACCTGGCGGATGGGTCTGGTGGTTCTGCTGCTGGGGGGCTGGGCCGTTGCCGGCTTTCTGGGAAGCGCGGGTGTGGGCAGCGTCGACTTGAATACGGCGGTTGCCGTGACACCGCTGGTGGTCGCCTGGGCCGTGCTTTTGTGGCAGTTCCGTAGTTTCGGAATCCGGCTGACGGGATGCTTGCTGGCACTGGTGGGGGTGCTTGCTTTGTGGCCACAGTTGCGACAAAACATTTCGCTGCTGTATTACCTCCAGCATCAGGGCAGCCACCTGGCGTTGGCAATCCTGTTTGGCCGGACACTTTGGGGCCCGGGCGACCCCCTGATTACCAGCATGGCGCGCTACATTTATGGCGATACCTTGTCTGGGCGGAAGCTTCGCTACACGCGCCAGGTGACGGTGGCATGGACCGTGTATTTCGTGACCAATGCCCTGGTGTCGACAGGTCTTTACCTGTGGGCGCCGACTGCCGTCTGGTCGGTCCATTCGAATCTGCTGACCGGCCCGCTGATCGCGTTGATGTTCCTGGGGGAGTATGGCGTGAGACGGCGTGTGCTGCCACCGCATGAGCGACCCGGTTTGGGCGATATCATCCGCGCCTACCGGCGACGTGCCGACCTTGGCGCTGCCAAACCCGGGCGTCCGGATACCGGTACATGAACGCATACCCCCTGATCAGTGACCGGCAACTCGACGATGTCCTCGCCTGGCGGCCATCGGGCCCGGTCCGTGTGCAGGACTTCCTGGCCGACGCCCAGGCCATGACCGGGCGGTTGCCTGCAGGCGACTGGGTGCTCAATCTGTGCGAAGACCGGTACCATTTTGCGGTGGTGTTTGCGGCGTGCATGCTGGGTGGGAAAACCAGTCTTCAGCCCGCGTCCCAATCGGCGGAGACGCTCGACCGGCTGACGCAGGATTACCCAGGGGCGTTTGGTGTGAGCGACGGAGCGACCGCTGTACCGGGTCTGCCGTGCGTGAACTACCGGGACCTGTCTCAGGGCAAGCGCCCCCAGGTCGACCGGATTCCCTCGATCGATGGCGGGCGGGTGGTGGCGATCCTGTTCACCTCCGGTTCGACAGGATTGCCGCAAGCGCACGGCAAGACCTGGGGCAAGCTGGTCCTGAATGGCCACGCAGAAGCACAGGGTCTGGAATTGGCAAAGCGGCCGTACGTGCTTGTGGGCACCGTGCCGGTGCAGCACAGCTATGGCTTCGAGTCGACTTTCCTGCTGGCCCTCCATGGCGGCTGCAGTTTCTGGAGCGGCAAACCGTTTTATCCGCAAGACGTGGTGGATGTATTGCAGGCCGTGCCCCGTCCACGCATGCTGGTGACCACGCCCTACCATCTGTCAACCTTGCTGGCGTCGGGCCTGGATTTGCCGGTGCTGGACATCTGCCTGTCGGCGACGGCGCCATTGACCCGCGAACTGGCCACGGATTTCGAGAAGCAAACCCGCGCGACCGTTCATGAGATCTATGGGTCGACCGAGTCATCCCAACTGGCTTGTCGACGCACCGCCGATGAGGCGGCCTGGCGTCTGCTGCCCGGCGTGACGTTGGCGCAGGATGGCGATGTCACCTGTGCCCTGGATGGCCATGTGGAAGGCCGGGTTCCGTTGTCCGACATCATCGAGTTGCTTGCGGACGGACGTTTCCTTTTGCATGGGCGCCATGCCGATCTGGTCAATATTGCGGGTAAACGCACTTCACTGGCGTACCTCAACCACCAGCTCTGCAGTATTGCCGGTGTTCGCGACGGCGCTTTCTTCCTGCCGTCTGCCGAAGGTGGGGAAGGGGTCGTCCGTCTGGCGGCGTTCGTGGTCGCACCTGAACTTCGGCGCGACGAGCTTCTGGTGGCGCTTCGGTTGCGCATCGACCCCATCTTTCTGCCGAGGCCGCTGGTGCGGGTCGAGGCGTTGCCCCGCAACAGCACCGGCAAGCTGCCGCGAAGCGCGCTGCAGGCGCTCTACCAAGAGTACGGTGCTCATGGACGGCATTGAAATTGGCTGGCGGGTGCCACCGGATCATCCGGCCTTTGCGGGTCACTTCCCCGACCGACCGATCGTGCCGGGTGTGGTGCTGCTCGACCGCGCCTTGCTGTTGGCACAAGGGCAGTGCGGTCGCTGCGGGGATGGGTGGCACGTCACGCAGGTCAAGTTTCTGAGTCCCTGCGGGCCGGGCGATGAATTGGTTTTCGCCTTTCGCAATCTGGCGCGAGGTGCGCTGGCTTTCACGGTGCGCTGTGCTGGGCGCGACATCGCCACCGGCAGCTTGCAGCCGAAGGACGCATGAAACCCCACGCGCGGCCGGACTGGCTGCAACAACAGGAACGCAGTCATGCGTCCATCCTGCGTCTGATGGTCTGGATCTCACTGACCTTCGGTCGTCGCCTGGGGCGTCTGGTTTTGCATGGAATTGCTGCGTATTTTGTGGTGTTTTCGCCGATGGCGCGACGCGCCAGCAGAGACTATCTCGGGCGTGTTCTGGGCCGGCACGCGGGTTGGCGAGATGGCTACCACCACGTATTCAGCTTTGCCAGCACCATCCATGACCGGCTGTATCTGCTCAATGACCGTTTCGATGTTTTCGATATCGAGGTTCATGGCCTTGAGGCGCTCGACGCGGCGTTGCAGCAACAACCCGGCGCCCTGTTGATCGGTGCCCATCTGGGCAGTTTTGAGGTCTTGCGTGCGACCGGGCGTGGTCGTTCGGGTTTGAAGGTGGCCATGCTCATGTACGAGCAAAACGCACGCATGCTCAACGCCAGCCTGGCGGCGATCAACCCGGCCGCAGCGCAAGATATCATCGCGCTGGGTCGTCGTGATTCCATGCTGGAGGTTCGCGACAAACTTGATGCGGGCTATGTGGTGGGCATGTTGGCCGACCGCACGCTGGGAGACGATGCAACGCAGGAGGTTGACTTTCTGGGACAAGGCGCAGCCTTCCCGCTGGGACCTTGGCGCATGGCGGCCCTGCTTCGACGCCCCGTTTTTTTCATGGCAGGGCTGTACCTTGGAGGAAACCGTTACCGGCTTCACTTTGAACCCCTGGCCGATTTCTCGGGGGTGACCCGAACTGAACGGGAGGCGGCAACCGCAGTTGCCGTGCAGCGGTATGCCGATTGCCTGGCGCGGTTCTGCGTTCTGGCGCCTTACAACTGGTTCAATTTCTTTGATTTTTGGCAGAAAAAATGAAACGACGCTGGTGCATGGCAGCTTTATTGCTTGGACTGGCCACAAGTGCCTTGGCAGGCTATGACATTGACCAGTTGATGGTCGACTTGGCCCAGAACAAAGGCGGGCGTGTCCGCTTTGTCGAAAAACGCCACGTGGCGGTTCTCGACAAACCCGTGCAATCGTCCGGTGAAATGATCTATAGCCCGCCTGACCGGCTTGAAAAGCAGACCTTCCTGCCCAAGCCGGAGACCATGGTGCTCGACAAGGATGTCTTGAGCGTTGAGCGCGACAAGCGAAAGTTCACGGTCAGCCTGTCCAGTCGACCGGACGTGTTGGCGTTCGTTGACAGCATCCGAAATACGCTTGCGGGTAATCGGACAGCCCTGGAGCAGCACTACAACCTCAAGTTTCAGGGCGACCGCGGCCGTTGGGTACTGATCCTGTCGCCCAGCGAACCCGGCATCGCAGCGCTGCTGCAGCGCGTCACCGTCAGTGGTGGCAAGGGCCAGGTGCGCAATATCGAGTACCTGCAGGCGGACGGCGACCGTTCGGAAATCGCCATTGAACCCCTTGAGGCCCCATGAGGTCTGTGGCAACGCGCGTTTTTCTGCTTTGGCTGCTGTTCATGCTGAGCTGCGCCGCGGTGGTCTGGAACAGCCGCATTGCAACCGACATGTCGTTTTTCCTGCCCTCCGCGCCCAGTGCCGAGCAGCGTGTGCTGGTGGGGCAGTTGAGAGAAGGTGCGGTCTCCCGCATGCTGATGGGGTCGATCGAGGGAGGGGTGGCGGCGCAGCGGGCCGTGGTGTCGGGCCAGATGCGCCAACGATTGGCGTCGAACCCTGCTTTTTTGATGGTGCGAAACGGCGGAAATGGCGAGTTGGACCTTGAGCGCGACTTTTTGCTGCGCTACCGGTACTCGTTGAGTCCAATGGTCACACCCGAGCGCTTTACCGAGGGTGGCTTGCGGGCGGCCGTGAGCAACACCATCGACCTTGTTTCTTCGCCGGTCGGACTGTTGCTCAAGCCTTTTCTGACGCGGGATCCCACTGGTGAACTCCTCGAGGTACTGGGTCAACTCAACCCCGGCGTACAACCGGAAACCCGCGGTGGCGTCTGGGTGTCGCACGATGGCGAGCGGACCATGTTGCTGGCGCAGACTCGGGCGCTGGGATCTGATACCGATGGGCAGGCTGCCGCGATCGCCGTGATGCGTCAGACATTTGAGGAGATCGCTCAGGACCTGGGCTACAACGCCCTGACCTTGCAGTTGTCCGGTCCGGCCAAGTTCGCCGTGGAGGCCCGTGAAACGATCAAATCCGAAGTGACTCGGCTGTTCCTGATCAGTTCGCTGGGCATCGTCGGTGTTCTGCTCTGGGTCTACCGTTCGTCACGCCTGCTGTTCCTGGGTCTGCTGCCGATGCTCAGCGGTGCGCTGGCCGGCATCGCGATGGTGAGCCTGGTGCACGGGACGGTATTTGGAATTACGGTCGGTTTCGGCTCAGCCCTGATTGGCGAGGCGGTTGACTATGCGATTTATTTTTTCGTGCAATCCGGGCGGATGGGGCTGAACAACTGGCGCCGGGTGTTTTGGCCCACCATACGCTTGGGCGTTCTGACTTCGTCGTTGGGTTTTGGTGCGTTGCTGTTTTCCGGCTTTCCCGGACTGGCGCAACTGGGTCTGTATGCGTTGTCCGGGGTGGTGACTGCGGCCGTGGTGACACGCTTTGTGTTGCCCCCATTGGCCGGTTCGCAGATCAGCGTGCCGCCACCAGGACCAGGGGTGCACCAAATGCTGACCTTGCTCGAGCGGGCGCACCGGTTGCGCCCGGCAGTGCTGTTGCTGGCGATGCTGGTCATCGGATATTTGTGGGCGCAGCGCAGCACATTGTGGGATCCGAGCCTGTCTGCGCTGTCCACTGCCAGCCCGACGGATGTGCAAACCGACGCTCGCATGCGCGCGGATCTGGCCGCACCGGACGCGCGTTACCTGGTCACCATCAATGCCAATGACCAGGAGCAGGCATTGCAGGGGGCCGAGCGCGCTGGCGCTCAACTTGACCGGTTGGTGGAGGCCGGTGTGATCGGCGGCTACGACAGCCCGGCGCGTTTCCTGCCAAGCCTGATGATGCAGAACCAGCGGTTGGCCAGTCTGCCCGGTCCGGATGTGCTGCAGGCGCGACTGCGGGCAGCGCTGACCGACTCGCCGCTGGCCGCTTCCCGGCTGGAGCCATTCACGGCCGACGTGCAGGCCGCGCGCGCTGCAGGGGCGATACGACGCGCCGATCTGGACGGCAGTGCACTGGCGCTCGCGGTCGATTCCATGTTGATGCCGGGACCGGCCGGTGGCTGGAGCGTGATGATGCCACTGCATGCCGTCGCGGGTGCATCGGACGGTGATCTGCCGGTTTCGCAACTGCGTGCCGCGCTGGCGGGGACCGGTGCAATATTTGTGGACATGAAAACCGAGTTCAATGCGTTGTATCGCGGGTATGTGAATGAGGCCGTGAGATTGTCGTTGCTGGGTGTGATGGCGATTGTGTTGCTGCTGGCCTTTTCGTTGCGTTCGTTCGCCCGGTTGCTGCGTGTGTTGTTGGCCTTGGCATTGACTGTTGCGGGGGTGATTGCCCTGCTGCACTTTGCCGGCGAGCGTCTGCATTTGCTGCATTTGGTGGGCATGCTACTGATTGTGGCGGTCGGTTCCAACTATGCTTTATTTTTTGACCGCTCCGCTGGCGCTGACAGACTTGACGCGGTGACCTTGATGTCAATGGGCGTGGCCACACTGACCACTGCGATTGGTTTTGGAACCCTGGCCTTGTCCAGTGTGCCAGTGCTCTACGCCATTGGCGTGACCGTGGGGCCAGGGGCGCTTCTGGGACTTTTTCTTTCGGCGGTGCTGGTTTATCCGGCAGGTAATCGATGAGTCACGCCGCAGCGCTGCATTACCGTTGTGACTCGTCCAGCCTGATGGTGGTCTTGCCGGGTGCCTTGATGACCCCGGAACAAATGGTGCAGGCCGGGATGTTTGATGCGGTGAGGCAGCGTCGATTGGCACTTGACGTGACGGCGCTCAATCTGCACGCACTGGAAGGCTGCAACCGGTCGGCGCTCGAGATTCTGGCGCAGGAGGTGCTGGCACCCGCGCGTGCAAAATATCAGCAAGTCTGGCTGGGTGGGATCTCCCGAGGCGGGCAACTGGCGTTGTCCTGCCTGGCCGAACAGGCGGGGGTTATCGACGGCATGTGCCTGCTGGCCCCTTATCCGGGAAGCCGACTGACCACCAATGCCATCCAACGTGCCGGTGGTCTGGACCAGTGGTGGCCCACCGACGAACAGTTGCTGGACCCGGAATTCCGTCTTTGGCAGTGGCTCAGGAACCCTTCTGTCAACGTACCGATTTTCATGGGGTTTGGCACGCAGGACCGTTTTTCCGATGGCATCCAGCTGCTTGCCGGGCGTCTTCCGAAAGCGACTTGCCGCACGTTTCCTGGCGGACACGACTGGCCTGTCTGGCAGGCGCTATGGGGTCAGTTTCTCGATCTCGGTTTTTTTGGAGCCCAATCGTGACACGGCGCTGGATCGCATCACCGACACTGAAAGCCTCTGCCGCCGTGCACGCCGCTGCGCTGGGTGCACTGACCATCCCGACGGCCTGGCCATGGGCGCTGGGTGCACTGGCGGCCAACCATGCCGCGCTGACGCTGGCAGGAATGTTGCCGCGATCCAGCCTGCTGGGGCCCAATCTCACGCGATTGCCAGCTGCGGCCTCGGCACGTCGTGAAGTTGCGCTGACGTTTGACGATGGTCCCGATCCTGAAATCACGCCACGCGTGCTCGATCTTCTGGATGCAGCGGACGTCAAAGCCAGCTTCTTCTGTATCGGCCGTTGCGCGCGTCAGCAACCGGTCCTGTGCCGGCAGATCGTGGCGCGCGGTCACCGTGTGGAAAACCACGGAGACGCCCATTCCAGGGTGTTTTCGCTGTTCGGCCCCGCGCGCATGCGCGCTGACATCATCGAGGCCCAAATTACCCTGACCGATATCACGGGTCAGGCGCCGCTTTTTTTCCGGCCGACAGCCGGATTGCGCAACCCGTTTCTAGACCCGGTTCTTGCCGGACTTGATCTGCAGCTTGCCGCCTGGACGCGGCGTCCATACGACACCCGCGAAGGGCGGCCGAGCCGGGTTCTGCAACGCCTGATCCGCGGACTCGCAGCTGGGGATATTCTTCTTATGCACGACGGCCACGGGGCTCGTACGCCAGAGGGTCACGCGGTGATTCTTGAGACACTGCCGATCTTGCTGCACACTTTGGCCGCGCATCGGTTGCGGGCGGTGACGCTTGCAGGCGCTTTGACATGACCACTGCTTTTTTTCCTGCCCTGCTTGAGCAGGCCACTCAGCCGTTTCAGGCGGGAGGTCAGTTTACCTATCGTTATGCGCGTGGAAAGCTGGCGTATGACTGCATTTTTCGCGAAATGCTCCAGCGCGGTGTGTTCCCGGCGCAGGGACATTTTCTGGATCTGGGTTGCGGGCAGGGGAGCCTGTTTGCCTTGCTGCTGGCGGCGCGGCAGTTGTTTGAGCAAGGGCATTGGCCCGCAGACTGGGCCACAGCGCCACGCCCCCTGAGTCTGCGGGGTATCGAGTTGATGCCACGCGACGTCCAACGCGCGGCGCTGGCCTTTGGGCCCGGACACCCTCTTGTGCGCATCGAGCAGGGTGACATGACACAGGTCGATCTCGGGTGCCCCGACGTGATCACCATCCTGGACGCTCTTCACTATCTTGGATACACGCAACAGGAAATATTGCTGCAACGCATCCGCGCTGCCTTGCCCGTTGGCGGGTTGTTCCTGACCCGCATTGGAGACGCCAGCGCCGGGATGCCATTTCTTTTCTCGAATTGGGTCGATCATGTCGTCACTTATGCGCGAGGGCACCGTATGCCGCGCCTGCATTGCCGCAAGCTCGCGGAATGGAGGGATCTGCTGATCGGGCTGGGTTTTGAGGTGGACAGTGAGGTCATGAGTGAGGGCATGCCCTTTGCCAACGTCATGCTGGTTTGCCGTGTGCCGCGGTAAGGCGGTCACCGCGTCCCCTCGGTAAGATACAGCCTTTCACCTTTCAAGCTTCGTTGTGGCGCCTCTTCAACTCTCTGCTTACACCCTGATCACCTGCCTGGGCCAAGGGCTGGACGCCACCCGCGAGGCCCTGCACAACGAAAGAACGGGCCTTTCGCCCTGTTGCTTTGAAACCGTCGAGCTCGATGCCTGGATCGGCGAAGTCGCGGATGTGGACGCGCAGGAATTACCCGTTGCGCTGAGAAAATACGACTGTCGAAACAATCGCCTGGTCCAGATGGGCCTGGAAACCGATGGCTTCGCGCAACGGGTTGGCGAGGCTGTTGCGCGTCATGGCGCCACGCGCGTTGGGGTGTTTCTGGGCACCAGCACCGCGGGTATTTTGCAGACCGAGCAGGCTTACCGTCGGCGCGATCCGGTCAGTGGTGCGTTGCCCGAAGATTTTGATTATCAAGGGACCCACAACGCTTTCTCGCTGGCGGAGTTCACCCGCGATTACTTTGGACTACAGGGCATGGCGATGGCAAT
The DNA here is from genome assembly GCA_002842205.1 of Betaproteobacteria bacterium HGW-Betaproteobacteria-3. Classification (GTDB taxonomy): domain Bacteria; phylum Pseudomonadota; class Gammaproteobacteria; order Burkholderiales; family Burkholderiaceae_C; genus PHCI01. The sequence goes on from PHCI01000002.1 coordinate 188,886, forward strand.
CTCCACAGCATGTTCCTCCAGTGCCAAGGTGTTCGCTGCGGCAGCACGTCAACTCGCGATGGGCAGCATTGACGCCGCCATTGTCGGCGGGGTCGATTCGCTTTGCCTGACGACGTTGTATGGTTTTTCGTCGCTCCAACTGATGGCGGCCGATCCGTGTCGTCCATTCGATGCGGAGCGCAAGGGGCTTTCCATCGGCGAGGGTGCGGCCTTTGCCCTGCTGGAGCGCGTCGACCCATCGACGCCATCGGGTACCGTGTTGTTGCTGGGTGTCGGTGAGTCGAGCGACGCACACCATATGTCCGCACCCCACCCGCACGGCCTGGGGGCACGCCTGGCGATGGAGGCCGCACTTCGGTCGGCTGGGTTGCTGTCCGACAAGGTGGACTACATCAACCTGCACGGCACCGCCACGCCAGCCAATGACGCGGCCGAAGGCCTGGCCGTTGCCGCACTGTTTGGCGCGCATGTGCGATGCAACTCGACCAAAGGCGCCACCGGACACACGCTCGGCGCTGCGGGGGCGGTCGAGGCCCTGATTTGTGCTTTGGCCCTGAGTGACCAACGCCTGCCGGGAAGCCCGGGTACCCGCTCCCTTGATCCAGCGATCGGTATCCGCTACCAAATGCATGGCGGCGACGTTCCCGTGCGCCACGCACTGAGCAATTCATTCGGGTTTGGGGGCAGCAATTGCAGTTTGGTATTCGGGCTGAGCCCATGAACGGCGCCCCCATGCACGCCTGGATCGACGGTATTGGCGTGATCGCGCCCGGCCTTCCCGACTGGGCTTGTGCGCGCGCGATTTTGCGTGGTGAACGGATTTTTGAAATTGCGCCATCGGTATTGCCCAAGCCAGATCTGTTGCCGACGGCCGAACGCCGACGTGCCAGTCGCGTCGTCAAACTGAGCCTGGGCCTGGGCCTGCAAGCCGTAAAGCAGGCTAACGCCGATGCGGCAACCCTGGCTACCGTGTTTGCCGCATCGGGGGCTGATGGGCACAATTGCCACGCCTTGTGCGAGCAGTTGGCCAGTGACGACCGGCAGATTTCTCCGACCCGTTTTCACAATTCGGTGCACAACGCGGCAGCTGGCTATTGGGGTATTGCAACGCACAGCATGGCACCGTGCCAGGTGATTGCTGCCTTTGACGCCAGCTTTGGCGCTGGCCTGCTGGACGCATTGGCACAGGTCATGACCGGGGGACAACCCGTGTTGCTGGTGGCCTATGACAGCGAATACCCGCAGCCGTTGCATGCCAGGCGTGACACGCCCGATTGCGGTGGCGTCGCCTTGTTGCTGAGTCCGCAACGCAGTGCAGTTTCGCAAGCCTCGTTCACGCTCGTCCCTTGCACACAAAGTGCGGATACCATGACCGACGCAGCCCTGGAGGGATTGCGTCTCCAGATACCGGCGTTACGCGCCCTGCCGTTGCTGGAACGGCTGGCCCGACGGCAAACCGGCAGTGTGGTGCTGGATTACCTGTCTTCCATGCAACTGAGGCTGGACGTGCATCCATGCTAGATCAAAAGTGGATCGCCGCGCACATCCCGCACCAGGGCCGCATGTGCCTGCTCGACGCAGTGCTGTCGTGGACCGATCAACATGTCGTATGCGAATCAAACCGCCACACCGACCCCGACCACCCACTGCGAGCTGCCGACCGGCTCGGTGCGGCAACCGGGGTTGAGTATGCAGCGCAGGCCATGGCGATTCATGGGGCCTTGCTGGCCCCAACGAAGGTCAGACCAGGGCCAGGTTATCTGACCAGCGTGCGTGGGCTGAAGCTGTATGTGGACAGGCTTGACGATCTGGAGGGGGCGCTGACGGTTACTGCTCAGCGGCTGTCGGGCGACGAACGGCTCATCATCTACCAGATTCAACTCCACCACCGCGACCGTTGCCTGCTTGACGGACGCGCTTCGGTGGCTCTCAATGTGGTGATCTGATGAATCCACTGCTCCAACCCAAACGGGCCCTGGTCACGGGCGGCAGCGGCGGCATCGGAGCCGCCATCTGCCGGCGACTTGCCGCCGATGGACACCATGTCATCGTGCACGCCAACCGGGGGTTGGACAAGGCCCGGGTTCTGGCCGAGCGAATCGTGGAGGAAGGCGGAAGTGCCGAGGCCATCGCGTTTGATGTGACCGACCGCACGAGCACGGCGACGGCGCTCAACATGCTGCTGGACGCCGGCGCCATCCAGATTCTGGTGAACAACGCCGGCATTCACGATGACGCGGTGTTTCCCGGCATGAGTGGCGCCCAATGGGATCGTGTGCTTGATGTGTCACTCAACGGGTTTTTCAACGTGACCCAGCCATTGACCATGGCCATGATGCGAACCCGATGGGGGCGCATCATCAGTATCTCTTCGGTCGCGGCCATCGCTGGCAACCGTGGGCAGGTCAATTACTCAGCCGCCAAAGGCGCACTGCACGCCGCCAGCAAGTCATTGGCACTGGAACTGGCCAGCCGTGGAATCACGGTCAATGCAGTGGCGCCCGGGTTGATCGCGACGGGCATGATCGAGGGTCAGTTTGATACCGATGCGATCAAGAAAATGGTACCCATGCAGCGTGTGGGCCAGGCCCACGAGGTGGCCGATCTGGTTGGATTTCTGGCGTCGGACCAGGCCGGCTACATCTCCGGGCAGGTGATTTCGATCAACGGGGCGATGATCTAGGATTCCGTGATTTCACGCCTTGCGGCCGGTGTACTCGCGAAAAACACCCAGGGAGACGGAGCAGGCCACGTCAACAAAACCTGCGCGACGCAGCGCGGCGAGAATGAGTTCGGGTTCGATGGCTGCTTCAATGGTGTCGCCGTAATATTCCCACAGGCGTTTCACGTCAGCATGGCGACGGGTCAAACGGGCCAATACCGGCACGATCACACCGATGTGAAATCGCAGCAGACTCTGTGCCAGCCGGAAGCGCGGGCGACTGATTTCCATGATGCACACCCGACCGCCCGGTTTCAGCACGCGCAGATACTCTGAAAAGGCCAGGTTCAAATCGCCAACGTGGCGCAATGCATAACCCATGGAGACGAAATCAACCAGTCCATCGGGCAGGGGGATGGATTCGGCATAGCCCTCGATGGTTTTGACCGCCACCTTTTTGCGCAATTCCGCGAGCATTCCCGGCGAAGGGTCAAGCGCCCAGACCTTCCCTTGGGGCCCCACCAGCGCGTGGCCAGCCACCGTGACCAGACCGGTTCCGGCAGCAACGTCGAGAAGCGACATGCCGGCCTGGAGGCCGTTGTGGCGCAGCACCTCGCGACGATACCAGGCGCCACTGCCGAGCGCAGTGAGGCTTTCGGCATTGTCGTATCCTGGCGCGGCCTGGTCGAACATGGCCTGGGTCATGGCGCGACGTTCGACTTCGTTGGCAAAGTAGGCGGTCAAGCGCGGATCGGCTTTGAGGGCGCCGGTGCGCACGAGAGGGGTGTTCATTTCATTCTCCAGAGGCGAGGAGTCGGCGCCGTAGCAGTAGCGGAAGGCGCAGCAGAAAACCCAGACACAGCCGAATGTGCATCCAGGTCAGGAGGACATTGTCGCGCAGGTATCTGAAATGCGAAACGCCACCTTCTTCGGCCGAAAGGTAGCGTACCCGGGCGTCAACATTGACAGGGTATACACCCGCCCAGCAAAGGCGAACAACCGCTTCGGGGTCGAAGTCGAAACGGCGCATGAAACGGGTGCCCTGCATGATTTTTTGCAGAGGCCTGATGGGATAGACGCGAAAGCCGTACAGTGAATCGCCAATGCCCATCCACAGCGTTTCCAGGTTGGCCCAGCCATTGGATACCTTGCGGCCATTGACGCGCAGTGCAGGCGCCTCCGGCCCGAACACTGGCTTTCCCAGCACCATGGCGTGCGGTGAGCGCATGGAAGTTGCCATGAAGGCGGGGATGGCGTCCGTTGGGTGCTGGCCGTCACTGTCCAGGGTCAGCACGTGACTGAAGCCGGCCCGCGACGCCTGTGTCAGGCCTTCCAGAACCGCGGCTCCCTTGCCCTGGTTGTGCGGCAGGACGATGACGCGCAGGCCCTCGTCATGGTCGGCAAGGGCCTGCAAGCTCTGGTCGGTGCCGTCTGTGCTGCCATCGACGACGACCCAGACCGGGTTCCATACCGCGCGGGCCTGACGCACGGTCGTGAGGACCTGCGCGCCCGGGTTGTAGCTGGGGATCAGCACCAGATGACTGGTGGATGCGGTGGACAGGGGTTCACTCATCGTCATGGTCACGCTTGGGTTGGGCAAGTTCCTGACGGAAATAGGCGTCAAGCTCTGCTGTGAGTGCGACCTGATCTGTGGGGGGCTGGAAGCGTCTCCCCAGTCTGGCTTTGCAATGCAGGGGCAGGGTGGGTCTGCGAAACAGCGGCCAGTCCTTGCCCAGGTAAGGCGTGGAAAGTTCCAGGAGCACGGTTTGCACCGAAGCACCGGTACGACGCGCGATCAGTCCGATCATCGGGTTCAAGGTGTCGATGGGAAACTGCCGGGTGCGGGTCCCCTCGGGAAAGACCAGCAACTGTGCCCCCTCGGCCAGGGCTTCCCGGCTGAGTTGGATGACATGAAAAGCACTGTCGCTGCGCAGATAACGGGCCAAGCGCGCAGCTGCACCGAACAGCAAGCTGTCCATCAGGCTCGACTTCGTCACGCAGACCACGTTCGGCAAGCGCGAAGTGATCATCACCGCATCGAGCAGCGAGGGGTGATTGGCGGCGATGATCAACGGACCCTGGTCGCGCAACTGGTCGAGTTCAGACAGATCGAACCGGAACGAGCACAGTCCGCTCACGATTCGCAGGTAGGCGCGAAAACCCACCGTGATCGCGCGCCGCCCCAAGGTCGCTCCGGCACGTCGCGGCAGGACCGGATAGAGCAGCATGGCGACGGGAAACCAGATCAGGCAAATCAAGGCCAGCAGGGTCAGGCCAAAGAACATGACCGCGTATTCGTAGGCCCTCCACAGCGCACTGACCTGCAGCGTTCGCTCAGTCATCTGCAGGTACCCGCGTGGACGACTCGCCCAGGATCCACGACACCGCCACGCCGAAGACAAAATAGTGACGCGTGCGCACCAAGGGGCTGTCGGCAAAGCGCGCGTTCTGCAGGTTGTCGTAACGCACGAACGCGCCCAACCAGTGTCCTGAGAAACGGCGGGATACGCCCAACAGGGACTCCATGCCGCTGTAACCGCCGCGGGCCCGATAGGCGGGACGATTGGCCGTGGCGTAGGCCGCATCCACGCTGTAAAAATACGCGTGTTGGCGTCGGTCGCCGAAAAGAGGACCGAATTGCAAACCCAAATTCCAGCCAGCCATGCCGGGCAGATCGGTGATGTCCAGGTTCAGGCGGGGATGGATGACCCAACCAATACTCTGCGGCCGACGGTCCAGCGTAAAGGCCGCGCGCACGGGCATCTGGAACTTGATCTGCCGGGAGCGCCGTACGTCTCGCCACAACGACACGTCGATCTGGGGGCCGATCTCGAAGTTGGCATCCAGATCTGGCATGCCGTCACGGGCGCGAATTTTCCGGCTTGAAGAAGGCGGTGAGAGCGCGGCCGAGAGCGTGAAGTCGATGTCATCGGATTCGAAAAGTTGGCCACGCACACCGTTGCGGTCAGCTTTCAGAACCTCGCCCCGATAGACCAGGTAGGGCAAAGGCAGGACCAGATGGTTGCTTTGGTCCGATCCGCGGTAAGCAGGGATGCGCATCGCAGCCAACCCCAGCCCCGCTTCCCAAAGCGGCTTCTCTTCGGCAGTCGCCGTCATGTGCGAACAGAGGGCAATCGCAGCGGCAGCGGCAGCGGCCAGTCGGCGGACGCGGGGCACTGGGGGAGCGCTGCGCGGAAAATGACCGCAACTCATGCGTTGTACAAAGCCGGCGCGTCCACCTTGCGAATATTCAGGCGGTGCTGTTTCCAGGCGTTGAACGCGCGCCTGGGTTGAAGCACGTTGGCGCCGTAATACAGCAGCTTGAAGGCCAGCAATGAACGCCAGATGGGGGTCTTCCCAAACACATCACCGGCCAGCACCGACAACAGTGCCTCCTTGACCCGGTACACGTTCTTTGGATGCATGAAGAAGTCGCGCATGATGGGATTGGTCATGCGGTAGATGAACCAGGAATATTCCTTCAGGCCGTGGCGTGTCAGATGATCAAAGCGCTTCAGTGCGGATGCCGCTTGGGCGGGTTGCTTCAGGCAGGTGTCAATCGCCTCGGCGCCCGCCACGCCACTGTGCATTGCAAGCCAGACGCCAGATGAGAACACCGGGTCGATGAAGGCGTAGGCGTCGCCCAGAAGCAGATAGTTGGGCCCGTGAGTGCTTTGCGAGGCGTACGAAAAATTCCCGGTGGCTTCAGCAGGGCTGACCATGCTGGCATCTTGCAATCGTTCGGAAAGCGCCGTGTTCAGCGCAATGTTGTCGAGCAGGAACTGCTGCAGACTGCGCTGATTTCGGGTCTTCATGTGATAGGGCCACGTCACCATGCCCACACTGGTGTGACCATTGACCAGGGGAATAAACCAGAACCAGCCGTGTTCGAACCAGAAAATCGTGATGTTTCCCTCATTGGGGCCTTCACTGCGTCTGGCTTGCGCAAAATGGGCATAGACAGCAGCGCTGTTGTGCTTGGGGTTGCGTATCTTGGTCTTGAAGCGATTTGCCAGGAAGGTGTCGCGCCCCGAGGCGTCGACCACAAACCGGGCACGCCATTGCTGCTCAGTACCGTCTTCGTTGCTGGCGACGATGTGGACGCCACCCGCCGCAGGAAAGTTCACCGCCGTCACCTTGCAGCCCTCGTGTACCTCGGCGCCTTTGCGTGAGGCATGGCGGATGAGGATTTCGTCGAACTCGGAGCGCCTGACCTGGTAAGCGTGGGGCATCGACTTGTCCCACGCATCGGAGAAATGAAAAGTTTGTGCCCGCTTGTGATGCGTGGAAAAGAATTCTGCTCCGGGTTTGCGCATTCCGATGGCCTGGACTTCGTTTGCAATGCCCATCTTCTCGAACAGGGGCAAATTTGCCGGCAGCAGGGACTCACCGATGTGAAAACGCGGATGTTGCGCTTTCTCCAGCACGACCACGTGGTGACCACGTTCTGCCAGAAGGCTGGATACCGTAGAGCCTGCAGGCCCTCCGCCAATGACCAGCACGTCACATGACGGGAACGATTCTCCCTGAGCCTGCATTGTCATTTTTCCCTTGGGGCACCCGGTTTCCGGGAGCCAGTATGTACCAATTTGCGGTGGGAGATTGTACCTCTCGCGTCGGGCCATTCGCGTCAGGGCGCCCCGCGATGGCGAGTAGCAACACGCCAGAAAATGGCATCATTGAGGGATGTTTACTCACCTGCGCCTGCACACCGAATTTTCCGTCGTCGATGGCACCAATCGTGTGGATGAGGTGGTCAAGGCCGCTGCCGCCGACGGCCAGCCAGCGCTGGCCATCACCGACTTCAACAACCTGTTTGGCGCGATCAAGTTCTATAAAGAGTCGCGCGGCGCGGGCGTCAAGCCGCTGATTGGCGTCGAGATCCTGCTCGAAGGCCTGGGCTCCGAGGGTGCGGCGTTGTCACGCATGGTGCTGCTGGTGCAGAACCAGCAGGGCTATCTGAACCTGTCCGAGCTGCTGACCCGGGCATGGACGCAAAACATCGTCAAGGCCCAGGCGGTCGTGAAACTCGCCTGGCTTCAGGAACTGGGCGAGGGATTGATTGCCCTGTCGGGGGCGCAGGCCGGCCCGGTGGGGCAGGCCCTGGTGCAAGGCGACGACGACCGCGCGGGCGAGGTGGCACTGCAACTGGCGGCGCTGTTTCCGCACCGTTTTTATCTGGAGCTGCAACGCGCAGGCCGGCCGGACGACGAAGCCCACGTGACGGCAGCGGTGCAACTCGCTGCGCGCCTGAAATTGCCGGTGGTGGCCACTCATCCGGTGCAGTTCGCCCGGCCCGACGATTACGAGGCACACGAGGCGCGTGTGTGTATTGCCGAAGGAGAGATCCTGGGCAATGCGCGGCGCGTGCGCCGCTTCACCACCGAGCAGTATTTCAAGTCATCGGCCGAAATGGCGGCGCTGTTTGCCGATGTGCCGTCGGCGCTGGCCAACACCCTGGAGATCGCGCGCCGCTGCAATCTCACGCTGGTGCTGGGCAAGCCGCAACTGCCCGACTTTCCCACGCCCGAGGTCAACGGCCAGCGCATGCCGATTGACGAGTACTTCCGCATCGCGTCGCGTGAAGGGCTGGAAGATCGCCTTCAGCACCTGTATCCCGACGTGGCCGATCGCGACAGACAGCGAACGCGTTACGTGGAGCGGCTGGAGTTTGAAATCAACACCATCCTGAAGATGGGCTTTCCAGGGTACTTCCTGATCGTGGGCGATTTCATCAACTGGGCCAAGAACAACGGCTGCCCGGTGGGGCCGGGGCGCGGCTCCGGCGCAGGCTCGCTGGTGGCGTATTCGCTCAAGATCACCGACTTGGACCCGCTGGAATACAACCTGCTGTTCGAGCGATTTTTGAACCCCGAGCGGGTGTCGATGCCCGACTTCGACATCGACTTCTGCCAAGCCAACCGCGACCGCGTGATCGACTACGTCAAGGCCAAGTACGGCAAGGACGCAGTGAGCCAGATCGTCACTTTCGGCACCATGGCCGCACGTGCGGCCATCCGCGACGTGGGCCGCGTGCTCGACATGAGCTACACCTTTTGCGATGGCATCAGCAAGCTCATCCCCAACAAGCCGGGCCAGCACATCACGATCGACGGCGCCATCAAGGCCGAGCCGGCCCTCGCCGAGCGGCTGGAGAAGGAAGACGAGGTCAAGACGCTGCTGGCGCTAGCGCAAAAACTCGAAGGCATGACGCGCAACGTCGGCATGCACGCGGGCGGCGTGTTGATCGCCCCGGGCAAGCTCACCGATTTTTGTCCGCTCTATCAGCAGCCTGGCAGCGGATCGGCGGTCAGCCAGTACGACAAGGACGACGTGGAGGCCATCGGCCTGGTCAAGTTCGACTTTCTGGGGCTGGCCACGCTGACCATCCTGGAAATCGCCAAGGAGTTCATCGTGGCCCGCCACAAGGGGCGCGAGAACTTCGCCTACGAGAACATTCCGCTGGACGATGCCGCCACCTACAAGCTGTTTTCCGATGGCAAGACCGAGGCGGTGTTTCAGTTTGAAAGCCGCGGCATGCAGGGCATGCTGCGCGACGCCCGCCCCACGCGGCTGGAGGACCTGATTGCGCTGAACGCGCTGTACCGGCCGGGCCCGATGGACCTGATCCCCAGCTTTGTGGCACGCAAGCACGGGCGTGAGCCGGTGGAGTACCCGCACCCGCTGGTGGCCGAGATGCTGGGCGAGACCTACGGCATCATGGTCTACCAGGAACAGGTGATGCAGACCGCGCAGATCCTGGGCGGCTACTCGCTGGGCGGCGCCGACCTGCTGCGTCGCGCCATGGGCAAGAAGAAGGCCGAGGAGATGGCTGAACACCGCAGCATCTTCCGTGCCGGTGCGGCAAAAAACGGCATCGTTCAGGACAAGGCCGACGAAATCTTCGACCTGATGGAGAAGTTCGCGGGCTATGGCTTCAACAAGTCGCACGCGGCGGCCTACTCGCTGCTGGCCTATCACACGGGCTGGCTCAAGGTGCATTACACGGCCGAGTTTTTCTGCGCCAACATGACGGTGGAAATGGACGACACCGACAAGCTCAAGGTGTTGTTCGAGGATGCTGTCAAAAATTTCGACATCACGTTCGAGGCGCCCGATGTGAACCGCGGCAACTACCGCTTCGAGCCGGTGACCGACAAGGCGATCCGCTACGGTCTGGGCGCCGTCAAAGGCACGGGCCAGCAGGCGATAGAGGCCATTGTGAAGGCGCGCGAAGGCCGGGGCGAAGGTCCGTCCGGTTCGGTGTGCGGGCCGTTCAAAAGCCTGTTTGATTTTTGCGTCCGCGTCGAGCGCAGCAAAATCAACAAACGCACCGTTGAGGCGCTTGTCAAGGCCGGCGCCTTTGACTCACTGCAGCTCAACCGCGCGGCGCTGGTCGCGTCGATCGAACGGGCGTTCGAGTTTGCCGCCGCGACCGAAGCCAATGCCAACCAGAGTGGGCTGTTCGACATGGGCGGTGAGGATGACCACGGCTCCAGCACGCAGGAGCCTGAACTCGTGGAGGTCACGCCCTGGGGCGTCAAGGAGCGGCTGACCTTCGAGAAGACCGCCGTGGGTTTTTACCTTTCGGGCCATCTGTTTGACGAGGTGGCGCGCGAGGTGCGCCAGTTTGTGCGGCGCCAGGTGGGTGAGTTGATCGACTCGCGCGAGCCTCAGCTGCTGGCCGGCATCGTGAGCGACTTCCGTGTCATCAACGGCCAGCGCGGCAAGCTGGCGCTGTTCAAGCTGGACGACAAGTCCGGCATGATCGAGGCGACCGCGGTGGAAGACATCGTCAATGCCCACCGCAACCTGCTCAAGGACGACGAGTTGATCATCGTCATGGGCAAGCTGCAGCCCGACCGATTTTCCGGCGGCTACCGTCTGAGCGTGACGCAAGTCTGGGATTTGCCGGCTGCGCGTTGCCGCTTTGGCAAGTTCCTGCGCGTGGCGGTCAACGGGGCCGCACCCGATGTGGCGCGGCTGTTGCGCGACCATCCACCACGGCGCGAGATGTCCGAGCACGGCGAACTGGTGCGCGGCTTGCCGGTGCGGCTTTCGCTGCAGCGCAAGGCGGTCAAAGCCGAGCTTCAACTGGGTGACGAGGCCCGGTTCTTCCCCACCGATGCAGCGCTGGCCAGCTGGATGGCGCAGGCAGACCAGGGGCGGGCGGTGATCGTTTACGAGTAAATTAATAAAGAAAAATGCCTCTAGCCCCCGTCAAACATCAATAGTTTGCTACTATTTATGTAGTTAGTTCCCGCTGCATCAGCAGGTCGATCGGGTGGACCCGCGCACTCGTCGGCAAGCCTGCGGCGCAGGCACCCTGACGGTCAGTCTTTGGGGCGAAAGCTGATCACCATGGCACTGGGCACGCGGCCATCCACGTCGCGCGGCAGCACTTCGGTCTTGTCGATGGCCTTGAGCACGGCCTCGTCCCAGGACTTGACGCCGCTGGACTTGATGAGCTCTCGGCCCACAATCGTGCCATCGGGGGCCACGCGCACCTGCACCTCGGCGGTGGGATTGCCGGAGATGTCTTCGGTGAACACGATGTTGGGCTTGACCCGAGCGCGAATCCGGCCGGCGTAGCCTTGCGACGGCCCCGACGATTGCAGGGCGTTGCCGGTGGCTGAAGGCGCGCCGGTGGCGCCGGCCAGGCCGGCCATCCGCTGGAGGTTGGCCTCGCGTTGTTTGGCCGCGGCAGCTTTTTCGGCCTCGGCCCGCCTGGCGGCTTCAAGTTCGCGCTTTTTCTTGTCCTCGGCTGCCTGGCGTTCGGCGGCCTGCTTCTCCAGCGCGCGTTTTTGCCTTTCTTTTTCCCGTTCTTTTTCTTCGGCGCGCTCACGTTCCATCCTGGCCTTCTCCGCCGCAAGGCGCGCTTTTTCCTTCTCCACCGAGATGTCCACCGCAGGGCGCGGAGGCTCGGGTGCGCGCTGGACCACGGGAGGCGGCGGTGGTGGCGGGGGCGCCTCCACAGCCTTGGGGGCCGCCTGCTGCGGTACGGCCGACCATAACTCGGCTTCGACCGAAAGATTCTCGGCCTGGCGCTTCCATTGCACGCCCAGCGTCAACGCTGCCAGCAGCAAGCCATGGGCCAGCAGCGCCAGCACGAGGCCGCGCCCCAGACCCGGCGCCGGGGGCGGCTCGAACTCGCCACGTTCCGGTGCGTGATGCAGGAACGCGCTCTGGAACATCGAATGACCCGCGCTGGAGGGATTCATGGCGGCACGCAATTCAAGGCGACAACTTTACCGAAAGACCCACGCGCTGCACACCGTTGCGCTGCAGGGTGTCCATGACGCGCACCACGGCCTCGTATTTGACGTTTCGGTCGGCACTGATGACCACGGGCAGTGTGGCGTCGCCGCCCTGGGCCTGTCGCACCGCCGCCACCAGACCGGGCAGCGCCAGACGGGTGTTTTGGTCCTGTACCTTGAGCTCCAGCGACTCGTCCTTGGCCACGATGATCTGGATCACCTTGTCTGGCTGGGTCTTGCCCTTGCCTACGCTGGGCAGATCGATGACGCTGGGCGAGATCAGCGGGGCCGTGACCATGAAGATGATGAGCAGCACCAGCATCACGTCAATGAACGGCACCATGTTGATCTCGTTGATGGTGCGTCGGCCGCGGCCGCGGGACACGAGGGCCGGCATCGTCAGTGCCCTCCGGCCGAAGCGACGGCTGCTGTGTTGCCCAGGTTGCGCTGAAGGATGTTGGAGAACTCTTCGATGAAGGTCTCCAGCTTGATCGCCACGCGGTCGATGTCACGGGCAAACCGGTTATAGGCCACCACGGCCGGAATGGCCGCAAACAGGCCGATGGCGGTGGCCACCAGCGCCTCGGCAATGCCCGGTGCCACCGAGGCCAGCGTGACCTGCTGCAACCCTGCCAGGCCAGTGAACGCGTGCATGATGCCCCAGACCGTGCCGAACAGGCCCACATACGGTGAAACCGAGCCGACCGAGGCCAGGAACGACAGGTTGGACTCGATGGCGTCAAGCTCGCGCTGATAGCTGGCGCGCATGGCGCGGCGCGCGCCGTCCATCAGGGTGCCGGGGTCGGCAATGCGGCGCTCTCGCAGCTTCTGGAACTCGCGCATGCCGCTGGCAAAAATGCGCTCCATCGGGCCTGAACTCTTGGCGTTTTGCGCCGCAGCCGCATACAGGTCGTTCAGGCTGGTGCCGGACCAGAAGTCCCGCTCGAACGTGTCGTTGAGTGCCTTGACCCTGCCAAGCGAAAAAAGCTTTCTGAAAATGGCCGACCAACTGGCGATGGACACCACCACCAGCAGCAGCATGACGGCTTGCACCACCCAGCTAGCGTTGAGGACCAGGTGGAGAATGGACAGGTCTTGATTCATGGGGTAGAGGTCTTACGCTTCGGGTTGTGGTGAACAGCCCAGGGTTTCCAGAATCTGCCGGGGGATTCTCGCAGGCTTGAGACTAGCAGCATCGACCCAACCGATGCGGATCGTTCCCTCACAGAGCGTGAGGGGTGCGCCACTGGGCAGGAATTCTTTCGGCCGCAGAGTTTGCGCAATTGTGAGCGATGCACGGCCCGCTTCGCGCAACGCGGCTGTAACAATGAGTTCGTCGTCCAGGCGCGCGGGGCGATGGTATTTGACGGTGGTTTCACTCACCACGAACATGCCGCCGGTCGTCTCGCGCAGATGCTGCTGGCCAATTCCCAGTGAGCGCAGCCATTCGGTGCGACCGCGCTCGAAAAACTTGAGGTAATTGGCATAGAACACGATGCCCCCCGCGTCGGTGTCCTCCCAATAGATGCGCAGCGGCCAGCTGAAAATCGCCTCGGGCGGGGTACTCGGCGTCATCGCAACAACGCTCCCAGCCGGTCGGCGGCCTCGTGCAGGTGGTCCATGGAACTTGCGGTGGAAAACCGCACGAAGCGGTTGGTGTCGGCCGTACCGAAGTCGCGGCCGGGTGTCACGGCCACGTGGGCGCGGCGCATGACCTCAAACGCAAACTCCCAGCTGTCCTTGACGCCGAGTTTTTCACAGGCAGCGGTACAGTCGGCCCAGGCGTAAAACGCGCCGTCGGGCGTCACCGGCACGGCGAGGCCTATGGCGTTCAGCGCCGGAATGAAAAAATCACGTCGCGCCTTGAATTCGGCCCGACGCCGCTCGTATTCGGCGAGGGTGTCGGGCTCGAAGCAGGCCAGTGCCGCATGCTGGGCGACGGTGCTGGGGCAGATGAACAGGTTTTGCGCCAGGCGTTCGATCACCGGCACCAGCGCCTCGGGCACCACCAGCCAGCCCAGCCGCCAGCCCGTCATGTTGAAGTATTTGGAGAAACTGTTGATGCTGATGACCTGATCGTCCAGGGCCAGCGCCGTTTGGCCAAAGGCCGGGTCGTGGCTCAAGCCCAGATAGATTTCATCGACCAGCGTGATGCCGCCGTGAGCCTGCACCACCGAATGAATGCGCTGCAGCTCGGCCGGGTCAATGGAGGTGCCGGTGGGGTTGGAGGGTGACGCCAGCAGCACACCGCGGGTGCGTGGCGTCCACGCCGCCTGGACCTGGTTTGCGCTGAGCTGAAAGCGCTCGGCCGCGCGGGTGGGCACCAGTACGGCGGTGCCGCTGGCGGCGCTCACAAAATGCCGGTTGCACGGGTAGCTCGGGTCCGGCATGAGGATCTCGTCGCCGTCGTCGATGAGCGCCAGGCAGGCCAGCTGCAGCGCGGCCGATGCGCCTGCGGTGACGACGATCCGGCGCGCCGGCACGTCCACACCAAAGCGCGTGGCGTACCAGCCGCTGATGCGCTCGCGCAGCGCCTCCAGCCCGGTGGCCTGGGTGTATTGCGTGGCGCCCCGGGCAATGCTGCGGGTGGCTGCGCCCTGCACCTGGGGCGGTGCGGTGAAATCGGGCTCGCCAATGTTGAGAAAGATCATCGGCCGTGCACTGTCGGCCACTTCGCGCGCCAGCGCCGAGGCGGCCTTGGCCACTTCCATCACGTAAAACGGCTCGATGCGGCTGGCGCGCGCTGAAATCCTCATGAACCGTTGCCCTCTGACTCTGAACTTCGCGCTGCGCTCATTTCACCTTGCCTGCAGTGCGGTCGGCGGTGACCTCGGAGGCCCGCAGCGTTGGCGCCAGGCCGTTGAGCACGCCGTTCACGTATTTGTGGCCATCGGTGCCGCCAAACTCTTTGGCGAGCTCCACGCATTCATTGAGCACCACGCGCCAGGGCACGTCCAGGCAATGCTGCAACTCGTAGGCGCCAATCCACATGATGCTGCGCTCGACCGGGGAAATCTCAACCAGCTTGCGGTCCAGCAAGGGGCCGATCAGCGCGTCCAGCGCAGCCGATTCGTTCACACAGCCGTGCAGCAAGGCGTCGTAGTGTGCGGAATCGGCCTTGTGAAAGCCCGCCAGATCGCGCGTGAAGGTGTCAATGTCGTTGGCCGCGTTGCGGCCCACCAGGTGTTGGTAGAGCGCCTGCACGGCAAACTCCCTTGCGCGCGTGCGCCCAGACTTGGCGGCGGCCTTGCGCACGCCCGTGGCCGTGAGTCCGGTGCGCGATGGGCGGGGCTTGGCGCCCGGGGGTGTCTCGGGCAGGGCGTCGATCAAGGTGTCGGGGGGCAGGGCGGCGGTCATGAAAGGTGGTCCAGCAGGTTGGCCATTTCCACCGCCACGCGGGCCGCATCACGGCCTTTGTCGCTTTGTCGGGCCATGGCCTGGTCAAGGTTTTCGGTGGTCAGGATGGCGTTGGCAATGGGCAGCTGGTAATCCAGCGCCACGCGGCTCACGCCCGCACCCGACTCGTTGGCCACCAGTTCAAAGTGATAGGTTTCGCCGCGGATGATGCAGCCCAGCGCAATCAGTGCGTCATAGCGGTCTTTTTCGGCCATGGCCTGCAGCGCCACGGGCACTTCGAGCGCGCCGGGCACGTGCACGTGTTCGATGTGCCTGGGGTTCACGCCCAGCGCCACCAGTTCTTCCACGCAGGCCGTGGCCAGGGCGTTGGTGATGCTCTCGTTGAAGCGTGCCTGCACGATGCCGATGTACAGCTTTTTGCCGTCGAGCCGGTCTGCGGCTCCTTTTTCTGCGCCAAACATGGGTGCCTATTCTTCTTTGTGGATGTAACCGGTGATTTCGAGGCCGTAGCCTGTCATGCTGGGCATGCGCCGCGGTTTGCCCAGCAGCTTCATGCGGTGCACGCCGCATTCGCGCAGAATCTGCGCACCCACGCCGTAGGTGCGCAAGTCCATGCGGCCGCGCTCGGGCGCCTGGGCCGAGCGGGCCGTGCCTTCAAACTGGGCCAGCAGTTGCGTGGCCGATTCGCCGCAGTTGAGCAGCACCGCCACGCCCTGGCCTTCCCGTGCGATGCGTTGGAGGCTGGCGTCCAGGCTCCAGGAATGCATCGGGCGATTGACCTCCAGCGCGTCCAGCACCGACAGTGGCTCGTGCACCCGCACCGCGACCTCGGCGCCAGGTCCCCAACTGCCGTGCGCCAGCGCGATGTGCAGCGCACCACTGGGCTTGTCGCGAAACGCGTGCGCCGTGAAAGCGCCGTAAGCGGTTTGCAACGTGCGCTGGCCCAGTTTTTCAACCAGCGATTCATGGCGGCTGCGGTGCTCGATCAGGCTGGCAATGGTGCCGATCTTCAGGCCGTGGGTGGCCGCGAACAGCTGCAGATCGGGCAGGCGGGCCATGGTGCCGTCGTCCTTCATGATCTCGCAGATCACGGCGGCCGGGCTGCAGCCGGCCATGGCGGCCAGATCGCAGCCGGCTTCGGTATGGCCGGCGCGCATGAGCACGCCACCTTCGACCGCCTGCAAGGGGAAGACGTGGCCGGGCTGCACCAGGTCGTCGGGTTGGGCGTTTGGGGCCACGGCCGCCTGCACGGTGCGGGCCCGGTCGGCGGCTGAAATGCCGGTGGTGACGCCCTCGGCGGCCTCGATCGAGACCGTGAACGCGGTGGCGTGCTTGGTGCCATTGCGGGTGGCCATGGGGGGCAACTGCAGGCGCTCGCAGTGCTCACGCGTGAGCGTGAGGCAGATGAGTCCACGGCCAAACCGTGCCATGAAGTTGATGGCGTCGGCCGTGACATGGTCGGCCGCCAGGACCAGATCGCCCTCGTTCTCCCGGTCTTCTTCGTCAATCAGCACCACCATGTGGCCGGCGCGCAGCTCGGCCACGATGTCTTCAACCGGGGAAATCGGGACAGGAGAGGGGGATTTCATGCCAAAGCTTTCAGGGATTGGGGTGCGTGGTCGCCCAGCATGCGCTCCACGTAGCGGGCGATGAGGTCAATCTCAAGGTTGACCCGGCTGCCCGATTGAAGGGCGCCCAGCGCGGTGTGGTCCACGGTGTGGGGAATCAGGTTGATGCGGACCTCGCAACCGGCGGGCGTGTCGGTGACGCGGTTGACGGTCAGGCTCACCCCGTTGACGGTAATGGAGCCCTTGAACGCCAGGAACCGGCCCAGATCGGCAGGCGCCATGACACGCAGCTCCCAGCTTTCGCCCACGCGGTCAAAGTGCGTCACCGCGCCGATGCCATCGACATGGCCCGACACGATGTGGCCGCCCAGCCGGTCGTGGGCACGCAGCGCCTTCTCGAGGTTGACCGGTCCTGGGGCGTCGAGCCCGCTGGTGCAGGCCAGCGATTCCGCCGACACGTCAACGGTGAACGCGCTGGCCGCGAGGTCCAGCGAGGTGACAGTCATACAGGCGCCATTGATGGCAATGCTGTCGCCCAGGTTCACGTCGTCAAGATAACTACCGGGCGCGGCAACCGTCAGACGTTTGCCAAACGATAAAGAGCTTCCCAAGGCGTGAAGGGCGGTGATACGCCCCACGCCGGTGATGATTCCGGTGAACATGGCCGTATTTTCGCAGGGATTGGGCCGTGGGTCCGGGCAAACCCTGAATTTGGGTTCGAACAGCGCCCTAAACCGGCGCAGACGCCCTTGCCAGTGTCTTAAAAAACGTCGCGCCCGCGCAGGCGTGCCACGATGCGCAAATCGTCGCCCACGCGCTCGATGTCCCTGAAATCCAGCGGCACGGCCTGCGCCAGCGCGCTCAATGGCCCAAAACTGGCCATGTCACGGCCCTGGCCTATCAATTTGGGCGCCAGGTACACCAGCAATTCGTCGACCAGGCCCTCGCGGATCAATGAGCCATTGAGCTTGTGACCGGCTTCGACGTGCAGCTCATTCACCTCGCGACGGGCCAGGTCCTGCAGCATGGCGGCCAAGTCCACTTTGCCACCGGGGCCCGGCATCACGATCACCTCGGCCCCTCGCGCTGCGAGCGCGGCGGCGCGCTCCGCAGGGGCCACGGCCGCGTAGATCCACAGGCGCCGCCCTGGCATGAACAGTTGGGCGTCCAACGGGGTTTCGAGGCGGCTGTCCACCACCACCAGATGCGGCTGGCGCGGCGTGCTCACCCGCCGCACATCCAGCCGCGGGTCGTCTTCCAGCACCGTGCCAATGCCGGTGAGCACAGCGCAGGCGCGGGCGCGCCAAGCGTGGCCGTCGGCGCGCGCGGCGTCCGACGTGATCCACTGGCTGGTGCCGTCCGCCAGCGCCGTCTTGCCGTCCAGCGAAGCCGCCGTCTTCATGCGCACCCAGGGGGTCTTGCGGATCATGCGGCTGAAAAACCCGAGGTTCAACTCGCGCGACTCGGCCGCACCTTGACCGACTTCGACCACAACGCCCGCGGCACGCAGCCGCGCAAAACCCTGCCCGGCCACTAGCGGATTGGGGTCGGCAATGGACGCCACCACCCGGGCGATGTCCGCGGCAATGAGTGCATCACAGCAGGGCCCGGTGCGGCCGTGGTGGGAGCAGGGCTCCAGCGTCACATAAGCCGTGGCACCCCGTACGTCATGGCCGTTGGCCGCTGCGTCGCGCAACGCCATGATCTCGGCGTGCGGGCCGCCGGCTTGCTGGGTGTGGCCTTGGCCGAGGACCTGGCCTTCGGGGGTCGCGATGACGCAGCCGACGCGGGGGTTGGGGGTGGAAAGGAAAATCGCGCCACGTGCCAGTTCCAGTGGCACTTGCGACAGTGATGAAAGGATACTTGTTAAAAAAGTCACGGTAAACGTGCCGTTGGTCAGGAATAGATGACCGTGTGTCGAGAGCCATTCACAAGCGTTGGCGCTGCAGAGAACAATGGGTGAATGGGAAAACAACATGGTTTCACGCTGATCGAATTATTGATCACGGTCGGGTTGGCGGCGGTACTGCTGTCTTTTGCGGTGCCGAGTATGAGCCAGTTTCTTGCCAAACGGTCGCTTGAAAGCGCGGCATCGGCACTTGCGACCGATTACCGCTTTGCCCGTTCGGAAGCGATCAAGCGGACGGCTGTCGTCACCATCTGCCGCTCAAGCGACGGCGCCTCCTGCGCTGGCGACGCAGGGAGCTGGCATGTTGGATGGATCGTATTCGTAGATTCCGACAACAATGGCGCTGTAGATGCGGGGGAGGACATTCTGAGAGTTCAACAAGCGCTCGGTGGCATCCGATCTATGTCAAATGTGGTGGAGGCGAACACCGTTCATACGGCGAGATTTCGACCCAATGGCATTGCGCTGCCCGTGAATGATGGGCTGGTCATCACGCCGTCGGTTGCGGCCGCCACGACTCGGCTCCTGTGTATTTCGAACCAGGGGCGTGTGTCCATTCGGGCTCAGGGGGTGACCGCGTGCTGACCGAAGTCCATACCAGAAAACGCATTCGCCGCGAGTTTGGCGCTTCGCTGATCGAAGTGCTGGTGTCGATCGTGATCGCTTCGATCGGGTTGCTGGCGCTGGCAGGGATCAACGCGGCCTCTTTGCGCTACAGCAAGATGTCCCAATACCGCGCGACAGCCTCTCAACTGGTGAACGATATTGCTGAGCGAATTCGAGCCAACAACACCAGTGCAGGGACGTTGCTGGCCTACACGGTGAATTCGGCGTTCGTGGATCAGGTGCCGTTGCCCGCAGCTGCGGTTCCGGCATGTAACACGGTCGCTGACAGTTGTACCGATATCCAGATGGCTGCGGCTGACTTGCAGCAGTGGCGCACCACAGTGCGGTCACGTCTGCCAGAAGGCTCGGTTTCTGTGCTGCCAGATGCCGCAGTGCCCGGCGCATTCGATGTATGGATTGCCTGGAGAGATCCGACGCTGGCGGCTGCTGACGAGACGCCGACCGTTGGAGCGCTGGAGTGCAGTGGCGATTTGAATGTTGCGGCGGATCCTCAGGTTCGTTGTTTGTATTTCAGGGTGAAGATTTGAAAACTCAATATCTTTCGATGAGGCGTCAGCGCGGATTTTCCATTGTGGAAATTATGGTGTCGCTCGTCATTGGGATGGTGGTGGTCGCGGCGGTGTTGTTCACCTATCTCGGGACCGGTACCGCAGGGCGCAGCCAGACTGCGCTTTCCCAGATGAATGAAGACGTGATGGTGGCTTTTTCCTTGCTCGCACGGGATCTTCAGATGGCCGGATACTCTGAACCCAACGGAATTGTGGCGACCGGTGGCGGTGGTACGGCAACCTTTGGCCGACTGTTTACTGGACGCGCAGTTTTCGGGTGCGAAACGCCGCCAGTGGATCCCAAAGCGACACCCGGAATTGCCTGCAGCGTCGCTGGCGGCACTGTCACCCATATCGTGGAGATCAACTATCAGGCGACACCGGTGAACTCCGTGCAGAGCGGGGGGACGCCGACTGACTGCATTGGCAATCCGCTGACCATCAGTGGCACCTATTATGTTTCCAATAATCGTTATTACGTCACCCCCACCGTGGCGACCGGGCGCCCAGAATTGCATTGCACCAGTGCCGGCAGGCCACCGCAGCCATTGGTGGAGAACGTTCAGGCGATGAAATTGTGGTTTGGCGAAGCGGATGCTGCCGATCCCCGGCGAGCCGTTCGTTATGTACCCTCGTCCGTCGTTGCCGATTGGGGGCGTGTGAACAGCGTCCGCATTTGTCTGCTGATGCGCAGTGCAGAACCGGTACTCGACTCGGATGATCCGGTTTCTGCTGCTTATACGGATTGTGAGGGCAATTTAGTAACGCCCACTGACCGACGGATTTACAGGGCATTTTTCTCTACGGTTGCTCTGCGTAACCGAATTGGCTTCTAGCAGGGTTGCGAAAATGAATAAATTTCGCTATTTTCAACGGCAATCAGGAATATCTTTGATCATTACCTTGATCATGCTGGTTGTTATTGGTTTGACAGCCTCTGCCGCGATGCGAGGCGCCATATCGAGCGAGCGTATTGTGAATAACATGCGGTCCGAATCAGTGGCGCAACAATATGCTGAGGCGGCTTTGAAATACTGTGAGGAGGAGATGGAAAAACCATCTGTCTCACGAATCCCAGAACTGCAGGATGCAAATCTCACGACAATCACGGGCGTACCCTTGTGGCAGGCACCAGATACGTGGCATGGCGGTACGGCCAAACGTATTGTATTGCCGGTGGGACGTATCAAGAGTGTTGACAGTTCCTATGTGCCGTCTGCGCTTCCGCAGTGTTTCGTAGAGCGGGAAATTCTTCCAGATGCATCCACGGCGATGGTCGTGACTGGGCGAGGCTTCAGTCCCGATTACACGGCTGATGCCGCCACTGGGAAAACCAAATCAGGATCGGTGATTTGGCTCCAGTCCATGTTGGCATTAAATTAAAAAGGGGTTAAAAATGAGCGCATGGATCAAACTCATTCGAGGCAATGGCAATGCTTTTTTATCATCATTATTTGCACTATGGAAGTCTCTCAATGCATGGATGATTGCCCTCTTTGTCGCAACCATGACGATTTCGACGCCGAGTTGGGGCCAGTTGCCTGCTCAGGAGCCGCTGCTTAGTCGCGATGGGGGCTCCGTCAAGCCAAACATCATGCTCACGGTGGACGATTCCGGCTCGATGGCGTGGCCGCAGATGCCGGACGCCGGAACCACAATTTTTGTGGGAAATTTCACCACGACATTGCCATCTTTTGTGGCCAATCTGCACCCCTCCGAGCCCGGGTATTTTGGTGATCTGTCAACCGCAGCTGCCATCACCAACTCCACCAACTGGCGCCAGATGGCCATGCGTTCATCGGATGTCAATTCGATCTATTACAACCCGGCTGTTCGGTATTTGCCCTGGATCCAGGCCGATGAAACCCGAATGCCCGATGCCGTGGTGACGGCCGTGAGGATCGACCCCATGAACAGTAGTGGGGGGACGATTAACTTGACTCTGGTCTCCAACGTCAACGCAAGGTGGTGCTATGGCACCAATACCACCGCTGGATGTGCTGACCGAAATATTCAAAATAATCCTGGATTGTTTTATGTATTAAACCGAGATGGTTCAGGTAACTATCTGAATCCGATCAACAGCGCGAATTATACAAAATACGATATCAATCAAAATGGAAGCACTTTCCCGCGCGCTGCAACGCGGCTAGACTGCACCACTTCCACAACTTCGTGTACTCAGGGCGAGGAACGTCAGAATTTCGCCAACTGGTTTCAGTATTACAGAACACGCATATTGATGGCAAAAGCTGCGCTCGCGGAATCGTTTGTGGGTGCAACCGACGTGTACCGGGTGGGCTGGGGGCGTATCAACAAAGGCAATTCCAGTATCGATGGTGTCAATACTCGGGTCATTGAGCAAGGGGTGCGAGATTTTACGCCTGCTCACAAAATCGCATTGTATGACTGGATTTTCAACACGGTGCAGCCCACGGGTACCACGCCATTGCGAACCGCATTGGATACCGTCGGCAAATATTATGAACGAAGCGATGGCAGAGGCCCGTGGAATGACCAGCCTGGTGTTGGAAGCGGTGCGCCGGACAAAACCTGCCGCCGCTCCTACAACGTGCTGACGACGGACGGGCTCTGGAACGACTCCATCTCGACCGCCGGAAATCAAGACAATACTAATGGCGCAACGATCGTCGGACCGGGTCTGAGTTTTCAGTACACCCCGGTGCGACCATTCCGGGATGGGCAATCCAATACGCTCGCTGATTTTGCAATGAAATATTGGAAAAACGATTTACGCCCGGATCTCGATAACAAGGTCGTACCATCGGCGCAAAACCCTGCATTCTGGCAGCACATGGTTAATTTCACGGTGGGTTTGGGGGTGCGTGGCACGCTCGATCCCGCGCAAGACCTGTTGGCCCTCACGGATGGTTCCAAATCTTGGGGGGGCGACAAGATAGATGATCTCTGGCATGCCGCGCTGAACAGCCGGGGGGAGTTTTTCAGTGCCAAGGATCCCGCAGAGCTTGCGGGAGCGATACGTTCCTCCTTCGGTCAGGCGGTCAGTAACGAGTTGAAGGAAGCGGGAGTTGCGGCCGCTGCGGTGGTTCTGGAGGCAGGGAATCGCAAATACATTCCCAAGTATCAGACGGGGATCTGGGATGGGGATGTCGACGCTTTCACGTTGGATGCGAATGGACAGGCGGGCGCCAAGGTGTGGTCGGCGTTGTCCAAGCTGCCGACGTGGAGCCAACGCAATATCGTGACCTGGGATACCGGTCTGGGGACCCCATCGGCGGTAACGTTCACGTGGGCAACGTTGAGCCCTGCCAACCGGACAGCGCTGGGACCCAGCGCGACCTCCACCTTGGTGGATTACCTGAAAGGCGATCGCGTCAACGAGTCCAGTTCGGCCTTTCGCGTTCGCAATTCTGTATTGGGAGACTTTGTCAATTCAAACCCGGTCTTTGCCAAGGACGGACTGAACGAAGGCTATGTCGCGCTTCCGACCATCGGGGCTGCTTATCCTGCCTACCTGTCCCAGAAAACCGCGCGTGACGGTGTGCTGTACGTCGGTGGAAATGACGGTATGGTTCATGGCTTTCTGGAGACCAAGGGCGTCACGCCCGCCAGCGACGGCAAGGAGATCTTTGCCTATGTTCCGCGGGCCGTGTACCCCAATCTTCACAAACTCGCAGACCAGGGCTATGGAACGCTGCTGAACCCCCATCAGTATTTCGTGGACGGACCCGCCCGCGAGTTTGATGCCCACGTGAGGGCGCCAGGTGCGTCCTTGTCGTCGTGGAGGAATTATTTGGTGGGCACATTGGGTGCGGGTGGTAAAGCGGTGTACGCGATCGATATCACCGACCCTTCCAATCTGAATGCATCGTCGGTGCGGTGGGAGCTGTCTTCAGACAGCGATCCCGACATCGGGTACAGCACGTCGGCGGTTGAAGTCGGTGTATTGCCCAATGGGAAATGGGTGGCTGTGTTTGGCAACGGCTATTCCGAGGCGGCGTCTTCCAAGGCCTATTTGTTTGTGGTTGACCTGGAGACGGGCGCGTTCAACAAAATTCCCGTGAATCCCGGCGCGACCGGAAACGGCTTGGGAGGCGTTGCGATCAAGAAGAATGCCTTGACTCAGATCGTGTCCATTTACGCGGGGGACCTGAAAGGCAAACTCTGGAAGTTTGATTTCGATTCGGGCTCGGCAAGTTCTTTCGTGGTCGCCAATGGTGGCAACCCGATTTTCAGCGCTGAAGACGCTGCCGGAAACCCTCAGATCATCTTCCAGGCCCCTTTGCTGTTTGATCACAGTCTGGGGGGAACCATTGTTACCTTTGGCACGGGTCGCTTGCTGACCGCGGCCGACTTGAGCTCGACAGCCACGCAGACAATTTACGGTGTTTGGGAAAAACCCGCCGACGTGATGGGCCCCCCTTACAACCGGTTGCAGTTGGAGCTCAGAACACTGTCGACGCAGACGGCACCCGGTGGCGCAACCTTCTTTGAAATCAATGGTAGTAACGTCGACTGGAACACCCAGCGCGGCTGGGCGATCGATTTGACGGTGCCTGGTTTCAGTGGCCTGCGGAACATTTATGCGCCGCAGCGCGTAGGCCAGACACTTGGCTTGTTCAGCACGGTGGCGCCAGCACAAAATGTTGAACCCTGCAATAGTGACGAGGGACAAGGTGTCAATTTTGTCTTCCCAATTGAAACCGGAAAGGGGCCAGACTACTGCCTGTTCGACACCAACGGGGATGGTGAATTCAACACTGCCGACATTTGCAGTGCGGCGGGGTATAAGACAGGGGCCGATGGCATCGACTCGGTGCTGCGCAGCCCGGTGTCCACTTGCTCTGGAGGTGCTTGCGTCACCAAATTCAGCATCCAGAACACGACGGGGCAGATGACCATCGCAGAAAAGCTGCCGAATCCACCGTTGCCCAGCGGCGTGACGCGGGACCGTATCTGGCGACGTATCATCAATCCGCCGATCCAGTAACGAACCGCGGGAGCATGACCAAATGACGCGCAAACGCAAGCTTGAGCAGGGATTCACGCTGATTGAGGCGATGATCGTTGTCGCGATAATCGCAATTCTGTCCACGATCGCCTACCCAAGCTACACACAGTTCATCGCCCGGGGGCACCGGGCGGATGCGCGAGCGACCGTGCTTGACGCGGCGCAATACATGGAGCGGCAGTATTCCACGCAGGGTGCATACCAGGATGCTCTACCCGCGAGATTGCTGGTGTCGCCTGCAGGGGCAGGTGGGGCCCAGCAGCGGTATACCGTGACGGTCACCACAAGTGTTTCGGCTTACACACTGAGTGCTGCACCGATCGGCGTTGACCCCTGCGGGACCCTGACCCTTACCAGCACTGGGGTGAAAGGCCGATTGGGAGCAGGTTTAAGTGTGGCAGAGTGCTGGCGTTGACCGCGAGCTTGTACCCTCTACCGCCTCACCTCATCCACCAACGCCCGAAATTCGTCAATGTCCTCAAAGCTGCGGTACACGCTGGCAAAGCGCACGTAGGCCACCTTGTCGAGCTTTTTGAGCTCGCGCATGACGAGCTCGCCGATGCGGGCTGAGGGGATTTCGCGCACGGCGAGGTTCAGCAGTTTTTCCTCGATGCGCTCGATGGCGCTGTCCACCTGTTCGGTGCTGACGGGGCGTTTGCGCAGGGCCAGCTTCATGGACGCGTGGAGCTTGCCGCGCTCAAACTCGATGCGCCGCCCGTCCTTTTTGACCACCGTGGGAAAGTTGACCTCGGGCCGCTCGTAGGTGGTAAAGCGCTTTTCGCAGGCGCCGCACTGGCGGCGGCGGCGGATGAAGTCCCCGTCTTCCGAGATGCGGGTTTCCATGACCTGGGTTTCGGCGTGGCTGCAAAACGGGCATTTCATAGGAGGGGCCTTGGTGTGAACGCTTCGGGCGAGGGCCCCCGAACGGACTCCGCCGCCCGAAGCAAACCGGTCACTTGTACACCGGGAAACGCGCCGTCAGGGCATTGACCTTGGCGCGCACTGCATCAATGTTGGCAGCGTCGCGCGGGTGGTCGAGCACGTCGGCGATGAGGTTGGCCGTGAGGCGGGCTTCCTCGTCCTGGAAGCCACGTGTGGTCATGGCCGGGGTGCCGATGCGCACGCCGCTGGTGACCATGGGCTTTTCGGGGTCGTTGGGAATGGCGTTCTTGTTGATCGTCATGTGGGCGGCGCCCAGCACGCTTTCAGCTTCCTTGCCGGTAATGCCTTTGGGGCGCAGGTCGACCAGCATCACGTGGCTTTCGGTGCGGCCGCTGACGATGCGCAGCCCGCGTTGGGTGAGCGTTTCGGCGACGATGCGGGCATTGGTCAGCACTTGCTGCTGGTACACCTTGAATTCAGGCTGGAGTGCTTCTTTGAAGGCCACCGCCTTGGCGGCAATCACATGCATCAGCGGGCCGCCCTGCAGGCCGGGGAAGATGGCGCTGTTGATGGCTTTTTCATGCTCGGGCTTCATGAGGATGATGCCGCCGCGCGGGCCGCGCAGGCTTTTGTGGGTGGTGGAGGTCACCACGTCGGCGTGGGGCACGGGGTTGGGGTAGAGGCCCGCAGCGATCAGGCCGGCGTAGTGGGCCATGTCCACCATGAAGAGGGCGCCCACGTCCTTGGCCACCTTGGCAAATCTCTCGAAATCAATAGCAAGAGAATAAGCACTGGCGCCGGCGATGATGAGTTTTGGTTTGGATTCGTGGGCCTTGCGCTCCATCGCGTCGTAGTCGATCGCTTCCTGGGCGTTGAGGCCGTAGCTCACCACGTTGAACCACTTGCCGCTCATGTTCAGGGCCATGCCGTGGGTCAGGTGGCCACCTTCGGCCAGGCTCATGCCCATGATGGTGTCGCCCGGCTTGAGGAAGGCCAGAAACACGGCTTCGTTGGCCGATGCGCCGCAGTGTGCCTGCACGTTGGCGGCCCAACCATGTCGATCGGCGCCAAAGAGCTGTTTGACGCGATCGATGGCCAGTTGCTCGGCCACGTCCACGTATTCGCAGCCGCCGTAATAGCGTTTGCCGGGGTAGCCTTCGGCGTATTTGTTGGTGAGCTGGCTGCCTTGGGCGGCCATGACGGCCGGCGAGGCGTAGTTCTCGCTGGCGATCAGCTCGATGTGGTGTTCCTGGCGGGCGTTTTCGGCCTGGATGGCGGCAAACAGCTCGGGGTCGGTTTGTTCAACAAGGATGTTGCGGTCGTACATGGCAGTGCTGCAAGGTGGTGTCCCTGTATTTTCATTGGCATGAATTCAGGGCTGCCCAGGCGAACGGCGGATCACCAGGCGCAACCAAGCAGCGTGGCGGTGCGCTCCCCCGTGATTTGCGGCCTGTAGGGTAGGCCGGGTTCACGTCGGCACGGTCAACCCGCCAGAGGGGCACCGCGCCTATCGCCAGTCGCGCACCGCGTGAGTGTAGCTGACCTGCGCGTGCATCGGCCGCTGTGGGGGGTGTTGCGCAGCGGAGGTCAGGACGCCGCCGACAGTGCGGCCACTTTTTCGGTGCTGGCGGGCTTTTCGGCCGGAGCATTGACCGGGATGGGCAGCGGCTGGGCTTGCATCAGCGGCACGGCGCGGCCTTGTGCGACTTGCTGCAGGCGGGCATGTTCGGCCAGCACCTTGCCAGTGTAGCCGCCGTCGTCTTCCAGATTGGCCGCACCCACGTAGTACTTCAGGCCGCCTTCCAGCGAACCCGCACGGGCAATGCTTTCCTGTAACACCTTGACGCCCACGCGCAGGTTGGTCACGGGGTCGAATGCCGCCAGCTTGCCGCCAAAATTTTCGTATTTGTCACTGTGAATGCCGGTCATGACCTGCATCAGCCCCTGCGCGCCCACGGGGCTCTGGGCAAACGGGTTGAAGCCCGATTCAATGGCCATGATGGCCAGAATCAAGGTCGGGTCGAGCCGGGTGCGCTTGCCGATCTCATAGGCTTCGACCACCAGCGCGCTCAGCGGTTCGGGCGCCACGCGGTATTTCTTGCTGAGCCAGAAGGCCACGGCGGCTTGCTGGCGGGGCAGATCCCCGGGGTTGGCGGCGGTGGCGCGTTCAATGGCGCTGGGTTCTGCCTCCATGCCCAGCACAGCCACCTTGCGGGCTTGCAGCCAGGTCATCAGGTGTTCTTCGCCGGTCTGGCGCAGATCGGCGCGGGCCACCAGGGTGATGGTGGCGAAGACCACGGCCAACCCGACGAGGGCGAAGCCGTTGTGTGTGATTTCAAAAAAACCGTCGGCGATGTCGGATGCGACGGTTCGCAAGCTTCGGACGAGTCCAGACGCTGTCATAGCACTTCCTTTCGACACAAGGACGTGTCGGGCGATACTGGGGAATCAGCATCTCCTCACGACGCCTCGTTTGGATTGGGTCGCCATCAACTTCATGCAGCACTCACAGGGTGCCTGGCATTGAACTTGACTTAGCCGGGGTCGGCAGCGGGTTCGGGTTGCCCCCTAGAACTTGGGACTGATCGGATTCTAGATGCGCTTCTCATATCAAGTCAATCATATGAAATTGGTAAATTACTCTATTTTTGTAATTAAGAAAGCTGGATATAACATCAGTTTTTGGAGGGTTTGCGCCAAAAACGGGCTCGACAGCGTGCCCATGGACCGCGGCAATGCGCGATTCCGGCCGCATGGTCGGATCCATGGGGGTTGAGGATTCCGGCGCCATTCAACTTCGCTTGTCAAGTCAAATACGCCAATCGCTGCGGTTCCTGTCATTGAAAAATCTGCTTTGAAATGGCCCGCGCGTTGCACTATCTTTAACTACCCGAGCAATCGGGCCCCCGCCGGTAGGCGCCAGTTGGCACTCTGTCATGGAGGCGTTGACGAAGCAGCCCCGGAAACCTCTGGAGGCAATCCCTTGCTTCCTGCGCAATAAGGGACGTCACTCTCCCTGTTGCGAACCCAGACGGCCCCGACCCCCGGGTCAGCCCTTAATAGTCTGGTCTAGCCCGGCAGTCCGGCCACAGGTCGCCTGCCGGGTTATCTGTTTGGGGTGACCGAATTCACACTTTGCAACCCGTGGCCGTTGACGCGCGGGGCGGCGGGCTGACAATCGCTGGCATGCAAACCAAAATCTTCACAAATTCTCCTTGGCGGCGTCGCTTGGCGTGGGCGTTGGCGGGGCTCGTGGTGGTGTGGGCGGTGGGCTGGCTGGCCGTCCCCCCCATTCTGAAGAGCCAGGCCGAAAAGATCGCGGGCCAGCAACTGGGCCGCAAGGTGAGCATCGGGACGGTCGATTTCAAACCCTGGACGCTGGAGCTCACGGTCACCGACCTGGCCGTCGCGACGGCCGACGGTACGGGCGAGCAGCTCAAAATCGGGCGTATCTATATAGACGGTGAGCTCGAGTCGTTGTTGCGGTTGGCGCCCGTGGTGGATGCGCTCACGGTGGACACGCCCACGCTGCACATCACGCACCTGGGGGACGGCCACTACGACATTGACGACATTCTGGCGCGCCTCAACCAGCCTGGCGACCAGCCCCCCGGCGCGCCGCCCAGGTTTGCGCTGTACAACCTGGCCCTGAACGGCGGCGCGGTGGATTTCACCGACCAGGCCGTCGGCCGCACCCACGAGCTGCGCGGGCTCGACGTCAGCGTGCCCTTCCTCAGCAATCTGGCGTCCCAGCGCGAGGTCAAGGTCGCGCCGCGCCTGGCGTTCCGGCTCAACGGCAGCGTGTTCGATTCTGCGGCCGAGGGCACGCCCTTTGCCCAGACCCGCAAGACCGACGCAGCGGTGCGCATCTCGGGCCTGAACCTCGCGCCGTACCTGGGCTACCTGCCGGCCAGCCTGCCCGTGCGGCTGCAAAGCGCGGTGCTGGGGGCCGACCTGAAGCTGGCGTTCGAGCAGACGCCGCAAACCATCGTGCGACTGAGCGGCACGCTGCAGGCGGACGACGTGGTGGTGACGAACGTGCCAGCCGCGGGCGTCAAGGGTGCCCTGGGCGGCGATTTGCTGGCGTTCAAGTCGCTGCAGCTGACGCTGGACGACTTGCAGCCGCTGGCGCGCCGCATCAAACTCTCGAAGGTGGCGCTGGAGTCGCCCGTGCTCGCGGTGCGCCGTGACGCGGCGGGTGGGCTCAATCTGGCGTTGGCGGCTGAGGCGGCCGGGCCCGACAACGGGCCCAGGAATG
Organism: Betaproteobacteria bacterium HGW-Betaproteobacteria-3; assembly: GCA_002842205.1. Taxonomy (GTDB): domain Bacteria; phylum Pseudomonadota; class Gammaproteobacteria; order Burkholderiales; family Burkholderiaceae_C; genus PHCI01. The sequence continues at coordinate 218,947 of PHCI01000002.1, forward strand.
CTACTGAAAAAATAGCAAACAATGACCATTCTACGGGGACTGAAGGCCAAAAAAGCACTAAAACTGCGGTCATCACCCCCGCCACGCCATGGGCGGTGGAGGTGGCCCAGGTGGCGCTGCGGGCCGGTCTGGTGCGCTGGTCAGACGCCAGCACACCCCGGCCGGCCGAGATGGCGTTGAAGGGTTTGACCCTCGACGCCTCGGGCATCGCCTGGCCGTTGGGGCAGCCGCTGCAGTTCAGCGGGGCGGGCCAGATCGACGGTGCCGCGCCAGCCGATTCGGCCGATGCCGCCAGCGCGGCCAACCTGCGCTTCACGGGGCAGGCCACCGACCGCATGGCCACCGTCACGGCGTCGGTCGGCCCCTTGCCGCTGTCGCTGGCGGGGCCTTACCTGGCCAGCTTTCTCGCACCGGTCTTGAGCGGCGAGGTGCAGGCCGATCTCGCCGTGAACTGGGCTGCGGCCGAGGCCGGGCGCGATGCCGCCCTGACGATTCAGGCCAAAACGCTGTCGCTGGACGACCTGGCGCTGCGGGCCGCGTCGGCAAGCGCCGTGAAAGCGGCGGCGGGCACCCACGCGAAGGGGGCCGCGACGGCGACAAACCCGACCGTGAAGGCGCGCAACACGGCGGCCACCCTGGCGAGCGTCAAAAAGATCGGCATCACCGACGCGCAGATCGACGTGGCCGGGCAGTCGGTCACCGTGGCCCGGCTGGCCGTGACCCGCCCGATGGCACGTGTGGAGCGCGACGCCGATGGGCGCTGGATGTTCGAGCGCTGGCTCAAGAACGCAGGTCCACCCGCAGCCGCGCCTGTGGCACGCGCGGCAAGCGTCGGCCCGTCCACCGCATCCGGTGCAGCCACCCCACCGGCCGCACCGGCATGGAAGGTGTTGCTGAGCGACGTTTCGCTGGTGGGCGGGGTGGTGGGCTACGCCGACCGGGCGACGCCCAAACCCGTCGAGTTCGAGGTGTCGGGCCTCAAGGTGGCGCTGAAAAACTTTTCGCCTGACGGACGCAAACCCTCGCCGCTGACGGTGTCGGCGCGTGTCGGCGCGGGCCAGACCGAGCCTGGCCGGGTGGACTATCAAGGCAACCTGGCGCTGGTGCCGCTGAGTGCGGCGGGCCAGGTGCAGATTGTGCGGTTGCCGGTCCATGCGTTCGAGCCGTATTTCGGCAACACCCTGAACATCGAGTTGCTGCGCGCCGACGCCAGCTTCAAGGGCCGCGTCCGCTATGCCGACGGCGCTGCCGGGCCGTCGGTGGATCTGGCCGGCGACACCGCGCTGGAAGACCTCCGTGCCAACAGCGTGCCGGTGTCCGCCCCGGCATCGGGCACGAACACCGGTACCGCCAGCCCGACCTTGTGGGTGCCCGAGGAAATCCTGAGCTGGAAGGCCTTGAGCCTGCGCGGGCTGGCCGTGTCGCTCGCACCGGGCACCGCCACATCGGTGGCCGTGGCCGAAACGGCGCTGAGCGACTTCTTTGCCCGCGTGATCATCGACCCCACCGGGCGCATCAACCTGCAGGACCTGGTGAAGCCGTCGTCCGCGCCCAGCGCCGCAGCGGGGGCGACCCCCACCACCGCCGCGGCGGCAGGCGCCACGGCGACGGCGGCAATCCGTGCGGTGACGCCGACCGCCGCCATGACGCCACCCGGCACCGCCACCGTGGCGGCCACCGTCCCCAGCGGCCCGGCACCGCGGATCGACGTGGGCCCGATCAGCCTGGTCAATGGCAAGGTGCTGTTCTCCGACCGCTTCGTGCGGCCCAATTACACGGCCAACCTGAGCGAGTTGACCGGGCGCCTCAGTGCGTTCTCGTCGGTGTCGCCCACGGGCAGCCCGCCACTGGCCGATCTGGAACTGCGCGGGCGCGCCGAAGGCACGGCCTCGCTGGAGATTCTGGGCCAGCTCAACCCGCTGGCCCAGCCGCTGGCGTTGGACATTTCGGCCAAGGTGCGCGATCTGGAGTTGCCGCCGCTGTCGCCGTACGCGATCAAATACGCGGGCTATGGCATTGAGCGTGGCAAGCTCAGCGTGGACGTGGCTTACAAGGTGCAGCCCGACGGCCAGCTCACCGCCTCCAACAACCTGGTGCTCAACCAGCTGAGCTTTGGCGACAAGGTGGAAGGCGCGCCCGCCAGCCTGCCCGTCAAGCTGGCGGTGGCCCTGCTGGCCGACCGCAACGGCGTGATCGACATCAACCTGCCCATCAGCGGCTCGCTCAACGACCCGCAATTCCGCCTCGGGCCGGTCATCTTCAAGGTGATCGTGAACCTGATTGCCAAGGCCATCACGTCGCCGTTCTCGCTGCTGGCCAGCGCCTTCGGGGGCGGGGGCGACGAGCTCAGCACCGTGAAGTTCGCCCCCGGCAGCGCTGTGCTGGCCGCCGACGCCCGCGCCGGGCTCGACAAGGTGGCCAAGGCTCTGACCGACCGGCCCGCGCTGACCATGACCGTCGTCGGCACCGCCAGCCTGCAGGCCGAGCGCGAAGGCTACAAGCGCGAGCGCCTCAACGCGCTGGTGCAGGCCGAGAAGCGCCGCGCCGCGCTGGCGGCCGGGCAGACGCCCACGGCCGCCATCACCGTGGCCGCCGCCGAATACCCGGCATTGCTCAAAGAGGTGTACCGGCGGGCCGACATGCCCAAGCCGCGCAACCTCATCGGCCTGGCCAAAGACCTGCCAGGCCCGGAGATGGAGGCCTTGCTGCTGGCCAGCATCCCGGTGACCGACGAGGCCATGCGCGAACTGGCACTGCAGCGCGGCGTGGCGGTCAAGGACTACCTGGCCTCGCGGCAATTGCCGGTGGAGCGGTTGTTTCTGGGGGCGGCCAAGGCGGTGGAAAGCAGTGCGGCAGGCGCCGGGGATGGCGCGGCAAAAGCGGGCACTGCGGCGGCTTCGGGCTGGAGCCCGCGCGCCGAATTGAGTCTCAAGACCCGGTAGCGCCAGGCCGCGCTGACGCCGGTTTGGGCTTGCCGTGGCGGGCCGTCCGTCGTGTCGAAAACGGTGCCGGATCGGGTCGACGCATTTACCGGTGAAAATACGGCCTTTGGCGCGCCAGCGTACGGGCGCGCCGCCAACCTTCTGCCGATTGCACCTGTGAGCCCAACCTCTTCCAAATCCCATGATTCCCGGCAACTCGATGCCCTGACCGGTGGCGCCTTCACGGCCCCCACCTCGGGTGAGCGCGCTGCGCGCATCCGCGACTGGCTGGCGGGCAACCCTGACGTCGATCTGATGCAGGAAGTGTTCAAGGAGTTGAGCGGCAAGGACAAGGGCGCCGCCAAGCCCCTGCGTGAAAAGCTCGACGAAATCCGCCGCGCCCGCACCCAGGAAGCCATGGCCACCGAATGGGCCGCCAAGGCGGATGCGTTGCTGGCGCTGGCCAAGCTCAACATTGCCGACGCGCTGGCCTGGCAACGCGACGCGGCCAAGGCGGGCGCGCCGCTGTCGCGCGAACCGCTGGCCGGCCTCAAGTCGGCGCTGGCCGAGCGCGTGCGGGGCATCGAAGACCTGCAAAACCAGGTGCAGGTGCAACGCGAAGCCGCGGTGCTGCTGGCCCAGCGCATTGAAGTGCTGTCCACCAAAAGCTGGCACGACGCGCAGGTCGCGCTCGACGTGCTGCGGGTTGACGTGGCGCACTGGCAGAGCCAGGCCGACGCCATGGCGCTGGACGCCAGTTGGCCCAGCGTGGACGTGAAATACCCGCCCCAACTCGATGCCTCCCGGGTGCAACTGCTGGGGGTGTGGGAGGCGTTCCAGGCCGCCCTGGCCCAGGCCGTTGCGGCCGCGCAGGACCCGGCGGCGCCGTTGCCGTCGGTCCCGGTCTGGGCCGACGCGTTGCGCGCGGCGCGCGGCGTGCCGCCCGAAGCCGCTGAACGTGCACCCGCGCGGCCCGCCCGCCCCAAGGTGGACCCCGAGGTTCGCGCACACGCCACCCAGGCCGTGCAAGAGGTGCTGGGCAAGCTGGAAGCCGAGATCGCCGAAGGCCATGGCAAGGCCAGTGCCGGTGCGGCCTCGGCCTTGCGCAACGCGCTCAAGGAGCATGGTGCGCTGATCGGTGACAAGCTCGACGCCCGCGTGCATGCCGCGCTGGCCGCCGCGGGCGAGCTGGAAGGCTGGCAGCGCTGGCGCGCCGACCAGTTGCGCGAAGAACTCGTGGGCAAGGCCGAGGCGCTGCTGAATCGCCCCGAGGGCCAGGCCCTGGGTGGCCGCAAGATGCAGGAGACGCTGCGCGCGCTGCGTGAGCAGTGGAAGGCCACCGACCAGGGCGGTGTGCCCAACCATGCGCTGTGGAAGCGTTTTGACGAAGCCTGCAACGAGGCGCACAAGGTGGTCGAAGGCTGGCTCGAAAAAATCAAGGCCGAATCGGCCGAGCACCGTGCACAGCGGCTGGCGCTGATCGACGAGCTCAAGGCCTGGACGCAACGCAACGTCGAGCGCACCGAGCCGCACGAATGGAAGGCGTTCAGCCGCGCCGTGCACCAGTTTGCAGACCGCTGGCGCGACAGCGGCCACCTGAGCGAGAAAGCCTTTGCCGAACTGCAGCCGCTGTGGAAAGACGCCCTGGACGCCGCCCGCGCGCCGCTGGCGGCGGCCCAGAACGAGAGCGTGCAACGCCGCCAGGCCATGATTGAAGAGGCCGTGGCGCTGGGTGCGGCACCGATGTTGCGCATCGACGCCATCAAGGCCTTGCAGCAGCGCTGGCAGGCCGAAGCCCAGGCCGTGCCGCTGGAGCGCAAGTTCGAACAAAAACTGTGGGACACCTTCCGCCAGCCGATCGACGACGCCTTTAACCGCAAGACCGCCGAACGCGAGGGTGCTGCTGCCGCCCTCAGTGAGCGTGACCGCACGGTGCTGGACGCGTCCAAGGCGCTGGAAGCGGCCAATGCCAGTGGCGACGCGCAGCAGATCCGCGCGGCCATGGCCGCTCTGGACGCGGCCTTGCGCGGCCAGGCGCAGGCCGCGGCCGACGTGGCGCGCGCGGGGCCCGCCGTGGCGTCCCAACTTGCAGATTCTGAACAAAAACAGGCGTTAGCCCCCGCCGAATATTCAAACATTGCTACTGAAAATGTAGCATCTGAAGGCGTGAAGAACGCGGCATCCGAGGACGCACCGCAAGAGGCTGCGTCAGCGGATGAAGCTGCCGCGCCGCCTGCGCCGCCTGCGCCGCCGACGCCGCCCAAGGCCGCACCCAAACCCGTGGTCGCCATGCGCGGCGACGACCGGCCCGGCATGAGGAAGGCCGAACCGGCCGCCGCAGGCCGTGGCGGCAGGCCGGGCGACCGGCGCGACGGCCCGCGCGGTGGCCCGAGCCGCCCGGGTGACAACAAGTTCGAACCCCGGCGCGACGACCGCGCCCCGGGCCGCGGCACTGGTGGGCGCTTTGGCGACCGCCCGGCGTTTGAAGACCGCGGTCCGCGCCTGGGAGACGCGGCCTTCCGCGCGCAACGCGAGGCGCTGGAACACGCCGAGCAGACGCTGCGCAAGCTCGCCGCGCAAGCCCATGGCGAATCCCTGACGCGCCTCCTGGCGGCATGGGTGCAGCGCGATGCGGACACGATGCCCAGCCCGCAGGAGTTGGGTCGGGCGGTGACGCCCGCCGTGCGTGCCGCGTGGGCCAAGGCCGTTGGCACAGCACCGCAGGGCGACGCCAGTGAGGCCCTGCTGCGCCTGGAAATGGCGGCCGAAACGCCCACACCGGCGGAACATCTGGACGCACGTCGTGCCTTGCAGCTCAAGCTGCTCACGCGGCGCCATGACCCCACCCCGGCGCAGACCTGGGGTCTGGACACGGCCACCGTGCTGGCCAGCGCGCACGACGATGCGCGCGCGCGCCGCCTGCAGACCGCGCTCAAGGCGTTGCTGCGGTCCTGAGGTTTTGAGGTCAGGCCGCGCCCCGGCAGCCTTAAGAAAGTTTTCATCTGGCCGTCGCATCATTCCTCCAGGTTCAATGCAAGGAGGTGGTGATGGCACATTCGATTCGTTCCCCATGGCTGGGGCTGGTGATGGCGGTTGGCATGGCGGGTTTCGCGCACGCCGGTGACACCACGCCGGCCACCCAGTTGGCGCACTGGCAAGCGCAGGCGGGCGTTGCCGCCAGCGCCGAACGTGGCAAGCAGTTCTTCACCCGCAAGCACGGCGCCGAGTGGAGCTGTGCGTCGTGTCACGGCGCCACCCCCACAGGCACGGGCTCCCACGCTTCGACCGGCAAGGTCATCGACCCGATGGCGCCCGCCTTCAACCCAGAGCGCTTCACCCTCACGGCCAAGGTCGAGCGCTGGTTCAAGCGCAACTGCAAGGACGTGCTGAGCCGCGAATGCTCGGCGGCCGAAAAGGCCGACGTGCTGGCCTACCTGACGAGCCTGAAATAAGCCATGGGTCTTTCCCATTTGACGGAGGTTTTCATGAATATTCGATCCACTTGCCTTGCGGTGGCGCTGGCGGCCGTGCTCGTTTCGCCACTGGCGCGGGCCGATGGCAACCTGATGCCGCGCAGCGTGCTGCCCCTGTATGCGCAGGAGTGCGCGTCCTGCCATCTGGCGTATCCGCCGGGTTTGCTGCCGGCTGCATCCTGGCGGCGCATTGTGGGCGGGCTGGACCGCCACTTCGGCACCGATGCGTCGCTGGACGCGGCGGCCACGCAGAAAATCGCCGACTGGCTTCAAGCCAACGCCGGTACCTACAAGCGGGTGCGCGAGGAGCCGCCGCAGGACCGCATCAGCCGGTCCACCTGGTTTTCGCGCAAGCACCGCGAGGTGGCGCCCGCGGTGTACCAGCGCGCCAGCATCAAGAGCGCCGCCAATTGCGCGGCCTGTCACGGCGCGGCCGAACAGGGCGACTTTGACGACGACCGCGTGAGGATTCCCCAATGAACACACCGGCCAACCCTTCGACCCAAATCGTGGTGTGGGACGCCCCGGTGCGGGTGTTTCACTGGCTGATGGTGCTGAGCTTCACCGGCGCCTACCTCACGGCCGAATCCGAACGCTGGCGCCTGATGCACGTGACGCTGGGCTACACGCTGGGCGGGCTGGTGGCGTTTCGCATCCTGTGGGGCCTGATGGGCACGCGGTATGCACGGTTCGCCAGCTTTGTGCGCGGTCCGCGGGCGGTGATGGCGTATGTGCGCTCCATGTTCACGCGGCCGCAGCACCATCTGGGGCACAACCCGGCGGGTGCCGTGGCGATCGTGCTGTTGCTGCTGGCGAGCGTGGCCGTGGTGTTCTCCGGCTGGGCGATTTACAACGACATCGGCGGCGAGTGGCTGGAAGAACTGCACGAAGGCGCCGGCAACTTCATGCTGGCGGTGGTGCTGGTGCATGTGGTGGGCGTGGTGGTGGCCAGCCGCCTGCACCATGAAAACCTGGTGCGCGCCATGGTCACGGGGCAAAAGCTCGGCAGTCCGGGCGACGGCATCGCCCGCGCCTGGCGCTGGCTGGCGGTGCTGATGGTGTTGGCCGTGGCGGGCTTCTGGTGGCTCGAATGGCAGGCTGCACCCGCAGCGAGGCAGGGCGCAGGCGTGTCGACCTCCGCGATGGGGGTGACGGTGCCGACGCCGGTGCGATCAGGCAAGGCAGGCGCCCAACGGCGCAAGCACGACCGCGACGACGACTGACGCCCACCCATAATGGACCCGGGCGGCCCACAGGGCCGGGACCGGGGACAGGGAGTTCTGGAATGCGCATCCTGCTGGTGGAAGACGATGAGTTGCTGGGCTCGGGCCTCAAGGCGGGGCTGGCCCAGCACGGCTTTGCGGTGGACTGGGTGCGCGATGGGGTCGCTGCCGAGCGGGAACTGCTCACGGGGGTGTACGCAGCGGCCGTGCTGGACCTGGGCCTGCCGCGCCAGGACGGCATGGAGGCCCTGAAGGCCGCCCGGGCGCACAAGATTGACACCCCCGTGCTGGTGCTCACCGCGCGCGACGGTGTGCCCGACCGCATACTCGGCCTGGATTCGGGCGCCGACGACTACCTGATCAAACCGGTGGACCTGCACGAACTGGCCGCGCGCCTGCGGGCACTCGTGCGACGGGCCCATGGCCAGGCCGACAACCGGCTGAAGGCCGGCCTGGTGATGCTGGACCCGCAGGGACACCAGGTCTGGATGGACGGTCAGCCGGTGGTGCTGTCCAGCCGTGAATACGCGCTGCTGCACGTTTTCATGCTGAACGCGGGCCGCGTGCTGAGCCGCCAGCAGCTGGAGCAACACCTGTACCAATGGGGCACCGAGGTGGCCAGCAACACGGTCGAGGTGCACATCCACAACCTGCGCCGCAAGCTGCATCCCGCGGTGGTCGAGACGGTGCGCGGCGTGGGCTATGTGCTGCGCAACGGGGACGCGGCATGACCGAGTCTGCGGGTCGCGCGCGCCCGGCGCCGTGGTCGCTGCAGGCGCGGGTGCTGGCCACGGTGATCGGCCTGGTGACCGGGGTCTGGCTGGTGGCGGTGGTGGCCACCTGGATTGACACCCGGCATGAACTCAACGAGCTGATGGACGGCCATCTGGCGCAGGCGGCGTCGTTCTTTGCCATGCAGTCGCTGGACGCGCTGGACGGCGACGATTTTCCGCCTGCGCCCGTCTTGCACAAAAGCCAGCCGCGGGTTGCGTTTCAGGTCTGGCATGAAGGGCGCCTGGTGGTGCGCTCGGTCAACGCGCCGCAGTTGCCGCTGGGCGACCGGGTGTCGCGAAGAACACAGGTGCGCGAGGTGCAAGGCCAGACCTGGCGGGTGCTGGGCACGGTGGGCAAGGAGGATGACGTCGTCATTTACATCGGCGAGCACGAATCCGCGCGGCGCGACGTGTTGATGGCCAGTCTGCGCGGTGTGTTGTGGCCTTTTGCGCTGGCCTTGCCGCTGCTTGCCCTGGGCGTGTGGTGGGCGGTGCGGGGGTCGATGCGGCCGCTGCGAGAACTGGGTGCGGTCGTCGCGGTGCGGCGCCCCGGGGCGCTGGACCCGATGCCGCTGGACGCGGCGCCGCCGGAGGTCCGGCCCCTGCTCACCGCCCTGAACGGCCTGTTTGACCGGGTGGCCCGGATGCTTGAATCCGAACGCCGCTTCAACGCCGATGCGGCCCACGAATTGCGCACCCCGATCGCGGCGATCCGGATGCAGGCACAGGTGGCGCAAGGGGCCACATCGGACGCCGACCGGGCGCAGGCGCTGGCGGCTACCGTGCAGGGCTGCGACCGGGCTGCGCGCCTGGTCGAGCAGCTTCTGCAGCTTTCCCGGCTGGAGGGCGAACCGGTGCCGACGCCAACGGCGCACGCCGATCTGGGGGCGGTGGTCCGGCAGGTGGTGCAAGACCTTCAACCCATGGCGGCGGCGCGCGGGCAGCGCCTGGACTGCGACCTTGCGGCGGCGGCACTTCCCATCTGCATGGCGCCTGCACTGGCGCAGGCGCTGCTGCGCAATCTGGTGGACAACGCCTTGCGTTACAGCCCGCAAGACGGCGTGGTGCGGGTGACCGCAGCCCAGGATGCGGGTGGCGTCCTGTCGGTTGTGGTCGAGGACAGCGGGCCCGGCATGGCACCGGATGCGATGGCCCGCCTGGGCGAGCGTTTCTTCCGTGTCCTGGGCACAGCCACCAGCGGCAGTGGTCTGGGGTGGTCCATCGTGCAGCGCATCGCGCGCTTGCATGGCCTTGGCGTGACCCTCACGCGCAGTGCTGCGTTGGGCGGGCTGCACGTGCGCGTCACCTGGCCGCTTGCCGGTGAAGGCGCCCAAGACGCGTCAGCGGCGAAAAAAAGCGTCGAAGAGTGAGACCAGCGGTTTGAAATCCTGGGCGAAGCGCTCGCGGTTGACAAAGTAAGCCTCACAGGCGACGGCCAGAAACTCGTCGATGGCCTCGGCGCCATAGGCGTCCAGCCACGGGGCTTCGGCGCCGAAGCGCTCGGCCTTGACCACAGCCTCGCGAAACTTCTCGAATTCGGGTTGCAGCACACGGAGCCAGGCCTCGCGGGCGGCGCGCGCCGTGGGTTGGCCCATGAAGTCGGCGGCCAGCGGCGGGCAGCCATCGGGGCGGCCATCGCGCAAGTCCATCTTGTGCACAAACTCGTGGACCACGACGTTGTACCCGGCGGCGGCTGAATCGCCGGCGTCCCGCACGTCGCGCCAGTTCAGCATCACCGGGCCGCGATCCATGGCCTCGCCGCTCAGCACTTCGTTGTAGTGGTGCACCACTCCGGTGTCGTCCACGGTTTCACGCCGCGCCAGCACCTCGCGCGGATGCACCACGATGCCCACGAAATCGTCGTACCAGCCCAGCACCCGTTCCGGCGGCACCGGCGGCTTGAGCGATTGCCCCATGTACAGCAGTGGCAGGCAGGCCTGCGCCGCAATGGCCACGGCCATGGCATCGGTGATGACCAAGCCTTGCGTGCCGTGGAACTCCTTGGTTTTGAGGAACAGTCGCGACAGTGTGCGCAGCCGCTCCAGATCGGTCGGTGGCAACGCCGCCAGAAATGCATAGCGCGTCAACGTGCCGTGCCAGAGTGCGTCGGGAATGTCGTGGCCAGGTGCGGGCCGAGCAGGCGCCGCGCGGGCCTGGCGCGGCTTGCGGCGGAAGAAATCAAACATGGTCCGGCGGGTTCGCGTGCGGATCAGGGCGCGGCAAGGACGCGGGAAGCGCCAGGCGGGCCAGCCCGTCGCGTGTGAGGCGCAGCACTTCACCGCGCGGCGGTCGGGCTGCACCATCCCAGTCGCCGAGCACCACGCGCTGTCGGCCACCCGGCAGCGGGTGGACGGCAGGGCGGTGCGTATGGCCGTGAATCAGGGTTTGCGCGGCGGCCTGCTGCAACCAGTCGGTGGCGGCCTGCGCATCCACGTCGGCGTGCGTGACCACCTGGCGTTGGTGGGCCTGGCTTTCGGCCCGCATGCGCCGTGCGGCCTCGCGCCGCGCGGCCAGTGGCTGCGCGAGAAACGCCTGTTGCCAGGCGGCCGTGCGGACCTGGGCGCGAAAGGCCAGGTAGTCGTGGTCGCCCAGGCAAAGGCGGTCACCATGGCTGAGCAGCCAGCGATGCCCCGCAAAAGACAACACGGTCGGGTCGTCCAGCATTGTGACGCCGACCGACGCCAGAAACGCCGGGCCCACCAGGAAATCGCGGTTGCCGTGCAGGAAGAACATCGGGCGCCGCGTGGCGGCCTCGCGCAGCACGCTGGCGCAACGCGCCTCGAAGTTCGGGCCGTCCCCCGGGGCACGTTCGTGCGGGGCGTCGTCGCCCACCCAGGCCTCAAACAGGTCGCCCAGGATGAAGAGGGCATCGGCCGCCGACTCGAGCAGGTAGCGCTGCCATGCCGCGAACGTCTCGGGTTCACCCGGCTGCAAATGCAGGTCCGAGATGAATTCGACGGTGTGCCAGGATGTCGGCGCCGTCAGTTCCGGAAAGGCGGGCATGGCAGCGGGCATGCAGCGGCGGGCGCAGCCGGGCTCAGGCTCTCAGGCCAGTGCAACGGCCTTTTCGATCACCACGTCGTCCTTGGGAACGTCGTCATGCATGCCCTTGCGGCCGGTGGCCACTTTTTCGATGCGGTCCACCACGTCCTGGCCCGCCACCACCTTGCCGAACACCGCATAGCCCCAGCCTTGCGCAGAAGGTGCGGTGTGGTTGAGGAAGTCGTTGTTCTTGACGTTGATGAAAAACTGCGACGAGGCGGAATGCGGGTCGCTGGTGCGTGCCATGGCCACGGTGTAGTGGTTGTTCTTGAGGCCGTTGTTGGCCTCGTTGGTGATGGGTGCGTCGGTCGGCTTTTGCGACATGCCGGGCGCAAACCCGCCGCCCTGCACCATGAAGCCGGGGATCACGCGGTGGAACACGGTGTTGTCGTAGTGCCCCTTGGCCACGTAGGCCAGGAAGTTGGCGGCGGATTTGGGGGCTTTCTCGGCGTCGAGTTCCAGCGTGATGACGCCGTGACCGGCGATATGGAGTTCAACTTTCGGGTTGCTCATGGTGTGGGTGCTTTCAAGGCAGGAGGGTTGCGGTGTGAATGACGATCGGGGTGCGCGGCACGTCGCCGGGGAAAGGGCCACCGGGGCCGGTGGGCGTGGACTTGATCTTGTTGACCACGTCCATGCCACTGACCACCTTGCCGAACACGGTGTAGCCATACAACTGGGGGGCATTGACCAGGTTGGCGCGCGGCGTGTTTTCGTAGACGCGGCCCTGGTATTCAAACCGGGGCACCGGGTCGCCCGGCGGGATGACGGTGGGGTCGAGAAAGGCGTTGTCCTTCACGTTGATGAAGAACTGCGACGAGGCCGAGTGCGGGTCGCTGGTGCGGGCCATGGCCAGTGTGCCCACCACATTGCGTGGGCCACCCTTGGCCAGCGCCTCGCGCCCTTCGTGCACGACCGGCGCGCGCGTGGGCTTTTGCACGTACTTGGCATCAAAGCCACCGCCCTGCACCATGAAGTTCTCGATCACGCGGTGAAACACCGTGCCGTCGTAGTGCTTGTCCCGGACGTACTGCAGGAAGTTCTCGACCGTTTTGGGGGCCTTGTCGGGATACACCTCGACGACAAAGTCGCCGGCCGTGGTGCTGAACTTCACCTGCGGGGCGCCTGCGGCCCAGGCGGCGCCCCACGGGCTGGCAAGTGCTGCAACGGCGCCGAGGGCGAGCATGCAGCGGCGGGCGCTCAAAAGTCGGGGAGAAGTCATCCAATCACTCCTTCAAAGAAGATCTTCCACTGGCCGTCCTGGCGCAGCCAGTACTGGCGTTTGGTGGGGCCGGTGCGGGAGCCGTCGGCCACCTCGCCAAACGTGACCACCATGGTGTCGGAACTGTCGGTCCAGCGCAGGTAGGACACGTCCTTGAGTTGCAGGTTGCGGCCGCGGATTTTGTCGAGTTCGCTGCGCAGAGACGGCGTCCATTCGGCCAGCGTCTTGTTGTAGCTGCGGAAGTCGGGCGTGTAAAACCGCAGCACGCGCGTCATGTCACCCGCCGTCTTGGCGTTGCGCCAGGCGTGCAGGGCGTCTTCAAAGGTTTTGCTGTCGGCCGCCACGCTGTGGGGCGCAACCCATTGGAGTCGGGAGGCGATCACGACCGGCGTGGTGCGGACCGACACGGTGCGCAGGATACGGTCGAGATCGGGGTTGGCCAGCACCACGCAGCCGTTGGTGGCGTTGGGCCCCCGTGCGAACTGGTTGGGGGGCGTGCCATGCAGCCAGATGCCACTGCCGGTTTTGCCGCGCTTGGTGTCCAGTGCGTTCGGGTAATTGATGGGCAGCGCACCGGCGCCGTAAAAATCCTTGAGTGAGCGCGGGTCGAGGTTGCTGGTGATGAAATACACCCCGAGCGGCGTGCGCAGGTCGCCTTCGACGTTTTTCTCGATGCCGGAGCTGCCGAGCGAAATGTAGTAGTCCGCCACCAGTCGCAGGCCCGTGCGCGAGTTTTCGAACAGGTAGAGCCGGGAGCGCGACGCGTCCACGGCGATGGCGTGCCGGTTCTGGGGCGACAGCGAAAGAAACTGCGAGGGAATGGTGCCCGGCACGGGCCGTTCGCGCAGCGCCTTGAGCCGCATGCGCGACTCTTCGCGCAGATCGGCCAGCACCGGGCCCGCCGCGTTGGCGGTGGTGTCGGGGACGTCGCCAAAACTCCGGATGGGGCGGGCCTGCGATGCGAGCAGATCGCCGTACGCGAGTTGCGCGAGCTGGAAGTTGGGGTGGTCGCGCACCAGTTTCTCGGCCGCGCGCAGCGCTTCACGGCCGCGCGCCTGGCCGACCAGCTGGTACACGGCGATCAGGCGGGCTTCGGCTTCACCATCCTGCGGGGTTTTCGCATTCGCATTCTTGCGCGCTGCAGATTCCCCGGCGCTGGCGGGCAGCGCGGGAAGCATTTGGATTGCTGCTAAAACGAGAGCAAACAATACCCGTTTCACGGGGACTCCTTGCCAGAATGGTTGAAAAAACACGGTCGGGCGTGTTTTGCGGTGAGCGGGCCCGCTCACCCGCCCGTGGACTCCTTGACGATGGCCCAGTGGTCGCCAGTCTTGACGAGTTCGAGGGTCTTGCGGCTGGACACCTTGAGGGCATCGGCAACGTAACTCTGGCGGAACCGGGCTGTGGCCTTGTCGCCCCGGACCTGAACGGAGAGGTTGTCGATGCCCACCGAAATGCGCGATTTGCCGACGATGCGGGCGCGGCGTTCATCTTCCCAGGCCTTGCGCGATTGGCTGCCAGGCGGGTCGAATTCCTTGCCATAGGCGCCAAGGTAGCCGCCCATGTCCTTGGCAGCCCAAGCGGCAGCCCAGGCGCGCACGGCGGTCTCCACGTCTTTTTCGGTCCCCGATGGTGCCGCGGCGGCTGGAGCCGGCGCGGCAGCGGGGACGGGTGCCGCCACCGGGGCCTTGGCGACCGGCGCTGTCGCAGGGCTGGGTGCCGCAGCGGGGGCTGGGGCGGTGGGGGACGGTGCCTTGGACGCCGTCGCCACGGGCGCGGCCGACGGTGCCGCGGCCGCTGAAGCGCCGGGCTTCTGGGCACGGCCCGCGGGCGAGAACAGGTCGCGGATCAGCGCCAGCTTGGGCTGCACGCCGGTGTTGTTGCTGTCGAGTTGCAGGGCCTTGCTGTAGGCCTGGCTGGCCAGCTTGGCGTAGACGTCGCCCAGATTTTCGTGGGCCGTGGCGTAGCTCGGGTTGGTGCGGATCGCCATCTCCAATGCCGCGCGGGCCTTGTCAAACTGGCTTTGGCCGGCGTAGAGCACGGCCAGGTTGTTGTAGGGCTCGGGCAGCTCGGGGTAATCTTCGGTGAGCTTGTTGAAGGTGGTGATGGCGTCGGCCGGTTTGCCCGATTCGGTCTGGATCACGCCCTTGAGAAAACGCATCTGAGCGTCGCGCGGCTTGGCCGCCAGGTATTGGTCGGCCTTGTTCAGCGCTTCTGAGAGTTTTCCCGAGCGCAGAAGGGCGTTCACGTCGGTGTAGTCGTCTGCAAGGGCGGTGGCGGTCCATGCCATGGCAGCGGCGACGCACAACAGGCGGGCGGCACGTGAAAGGGCGGTCAGACGGTTACTGGCATTCAACATTCAGGCCTCTTTGGGAATGCGCGAAGGGGAGCCCCCGGCGCGGAGCGATATACTGGCCGATTGTAGCGGAGGGGGTCGGGTTCTCCCCACGTTGCCGGCTCGCCCAGAGACCGAACAATAGCGGCTACGGCGGCAGCGGCCTCGCCCGGTTTTCGGGGTGGCGGGGCCGCAACACCACAAAAACCACTTCGCCCGCATCCTGTCACCGGCATTTCATGAGCTTTCGCATTTACAACACGCTGTCGCGTGGGCTGGAGGAGTTTTCCCCCATCGAACCGGGTCACGTCCGCATGTATGTGTGCGGCATCACGGTGTACGACCTGTGCCACGTGGGCCATGCCCGATCGATGATCGCGTCGGACCTCCTGCAGCGCTGGCTCAAAACCAGCGGCTATCGCGTGACCTTCGTGCGCAACATCACCGACATCGACGACAAGATCATCCGCCGTGCGACCGAAAACGGCGAGACCATCCGTGCGCTGACCGACCGCATGATCGCCGCCATGTACCAGGACACCGACGCGCTGGGCATCGAGCGGCCCACCCACGACCCGCGCGCCACCGACTACGTGCCCCAAATGCTGTCGATCATCGGCCTGCTCGAGCAAAAAGGGCTGGCGTACCGATCTGACAACGGCGATGTGAACTACGCCGTGCGCAAGTTCCCCGGCTACGGCAAGCTCAGCGGCAAGTCGCTTGACGAGCTGCGTGCCGGCGAACGCGTGGCCGTGCCCGACGGCAAGCAGGACCCGCTCGACTCGGTGCTCTGGAAAGCCGCCAAACCCGAAGAACCGGCCGAGGTCAAGTGGCCCAGCGTCTGGGGACCGGGGCGGCCCGGCTGGCACATTGAATGTTCGGCCATGAGCTGCGCGCTGCTGGGCGAGTCGTTCGACATCCATGGCGGCGGCGCCGATCTGCAGTTTCCGCACCACGAAAACGAAATCGCCCAGAACGAGGGTGCTTTCGGCAAGCCCATGGCCCGTTACTGGGTTCACAACGGCTTTGTGAACATCGACAACGAGAAGATGTCCAAAAGTCTGGGCAACTTCTTCACCATCCGCGATGTGCTCAAGAAGTACGACGCCGAGACCCTGCGCTACTTCATTGTCCGCACCCATTACCGCAGCCCCCTCAACTACAGCAACGTTCACCTGGACGATGCCCGTGGCGCGCTCAAGCGCCTGTACACCGCGCTTGATCTGGTGCCGCCTGCTGCGGTGGCCATCGACTGGGCCCAGCCGATGGCGGCACGCTTCAAGGCGGCCATGGACGAAGACCTGGGCACGCCCGAAGCCGTGGCCGTGCTGTTTGATCTGGCCGGCGAGGTCAACCGCAGCGGCTCGTCGGAAGTGTCGGGGCTGCTCAAGGCGCTCGGGGCGTGCCTGGGGCTGCTGCAGGGCGACCCCAAGGCGTTCCTCAAGGCCGGCGCAAGCCTGGACGAAGCCGCCATCCAGGCCCTGATCGCGCAGCGCGCAGCCGCCAAGGCCGCCAAAAATTTTGTGCAAGCCGACCGCATCCGCCATGAACTTCAGGCCCAGGGCATCGTGCTCAAGGATTCTGCGACGGGCACCACCTGGGAGGCGGCGCAATGACGTTGACGGTGATCTGTTTTTTAAAGAAATTGCACGGCAGCCCCCGTCAAATGGAATATGTCTGCTACTAAAAAAATATTAATCGAAGCGACAATGCCCGACTACTGGGACGACGCCTGCCGCCATCTGACGCGGCGTGACCGTGTCATGAAGCGGCTCATCCCGCAGTTTGGCGACCACCGGCTGGCCTCGCGCGGCGACGCGTTCACGACGCTGGCGCGCAGCATCGTCGGTCAGCAGATTTCGGTCAAGGCCGCCCAGACGGTTTGGGACCGGTTTGCGTTGCTGCCCAAAAAGATGACGCCCGCCAACGTGCTGCGGCTCAAGGTGGACGACATGCGCACGGCCGGCCTGTCCGCCCGCAAGATCGAGTACCTGGTGGACCTGGCCCTGCACTTTGACAGCGAGTCGGTCAGCGCCGACAACTGGCATGCCATGGACGACGACGCGGTGATTGCCGAACTGGTTGGCATTCGCGGCATCGGCCGCTGGACCGCCGAGATGTTCCTGATCTTCCACCTGATGCGGCCCAACGTGTTGCCGCTGGACGATGTGGGCCTGATCAACGGCATCAGCAAGAACTATTTTTCGGGCGATCCGGTCAGCCGCAGCGACGCCCGCGAGGTGGCCGCGGCCTGGGCCCCGTTTTGCAGCGTGGCGACTTGGTATATTTGGCGCTCGCTGGATCCGCTTCCGGTCGCCTACTGATCGCGTGGCGGCCCACCGGCAGTTGGCCCGGTCCGGCAGACCGTACAAGGAGAATGACGTTGGCAAAACGAACCTTCCTCGATTTTGAGCAACCCATTTCGGAACTCGAAACCAAGATCGAAGAGCTGCGATACGTCCAGACCGAATCGGCCGTGGACATTTCCGAAGAGATCGACCAGCTCGGCAAGAAAAGCCTGCAACTGACCAAGGACATCTACGGGACGCTGACCCCGTGGCAGATCACCAAGATCGCGCGCCACCCCGAGCGCCCCTACACGCTGGACTACGTTGGTGAAATCTTCACCGACTTCCAGGAACTTCATGGCGACCGGCATTTCTCGGACGATCTCTCCATCGTGGGCGGCCTGGCCCGTTTCAACGGCACGCCCTGCATGGTGCTCGGCCATCAGAAGGGCCGCGACACCAAAGAGCGCAGCCTGCGCAACTTCGGTATGAGCAAGCCCGAGGGCTATCGCAAGGCCCTGCGGCTGATGAAAACCGCCGAAAAATTCAAGCTGCCGGTGTTCACGTTTGTCGACACGCCCGGCGCCTACCCCGGCATCGACGCCGAAGAACGCTGCCAGTCCGAAGCGATTGGCCGCAACATCTATGAGATGGCCCAGCTTGAGGTGCCGATCATCACCACCATCATCGGCGAAGGCGGCTCCGGCGGCGCGCTGGCCATCAGCGTGGGCGACCAGCTGGTGATGCTGCAGTATTCCATTTACTCGGTGATCAGTCCTGAAGGCTGCGCGTCGATCCTCTGGAAAAGCGCCGACAAGGCCCAGGACGCGGCCGACGCGCTGGGCATCACGGCGCACCGGCTCAAGGCGCTGGGCCTGATCGACAAGATCGTCAACGAACCGGTGGGCGGCGCCCACCGCGACCACAAACAGATGGCGGCATTTCTCAAACGCGCCCTGAACGACGCCTACCGCCAGGTGGCAGACCTGAAGGTCAAGGAATTGCTGGAGCGGCGCTACGAGCGGCTGCAAAGCTACGGCCGCTGGAACGACACCAAGGCCGACGCCCGGTAGCCCCCGCGTTGACCGAATTCACGCCCCCATGCACGCGGTGTGGCGGCCGTGACCACGACCCAGACAGGAGAACTCACCATGCGCGTGGCACTCATCGGCCAGCAGGATTTCGGCAAAGCGGTTCTGGAGGCGTTCCTGGCGCGCGGCGACCAGGTCGTCGGCGTGTTTTGTGCGCCCGAGAAGCCCGGCGCCAGGCCTGATCCTTTCAAGCTGGACGCGCAGGAAAAAGGCCTGCCACTATTCCAGTTTGATTCGCTGCGCAGCGCCGAGGCGCAAAACGCCATGCGTGCGCTCGATGCCGATCTGGGCGTGATGGCCTTCGTGCTGCAGTTTGTGCCGCAGGAGCTGGTGCACATCCCCAAACACGGCACCATCCAGTTCCATCCCTCGCTGCTGCCGCGCTACCGCGGGCCCAGCGCCATCAACTGGCCGATCATCCGCAACGACACCGAGACCGGTCTCACGATCTTCCGGCCCACCGACGGGCTGGACGAAGGCCCGGTCATCCTGCAAAAGCGCACGCCCATCGGGCCGGACGACACCCTGGGCAACGTCTATTTCGAACGGCTTTTTCCGCTGGGCGTCCAGGCCCTGCTGGAGGCGGCTGATCTGGTGGTGGGCGGCCTGCACCTGGAGCACGAACAGGACGAAGCGCTGGCCACCTACGAAGGCTGGTGTCGCGCCGATGCCTCGCGCATCAACTGGCACAGCCATGTGGACATGGTCTACAACCTGATTCGCGGCTGCAACCCCGCACCGGGCGCCTGGACCACCTTCAAAGGGCAAAAGATCCAGATCTTCGACGCCCGCAAAAGCATCTTCCGCCGCTTCAAGGACGTCGAAGGCCACGTGGCCGAGGTCACCGCGGTGAGCGACACGAGCTTCACCGTGTCAGCCCAGGGCGGCCATGTCGAGGTGTTCAAGGCCAAGGGCGAGGGCGGCAAGAAAGACTCAGGCGGTGCCGTGGCGCGCGCACTGGGCCTGCAGCCCGGCAGCCAACTCGGCACCTGAGCGGCCCTCGCGCTTGCGGTCCTTCACCCGCGCGACGTCACCCCGCCATGCGCCAGACCTTTGACGCCGCCATCGAGGCCTTCACGCCGGGTCTGCCGCTGGCCGTGGCGCTCAGCGGGGGCGCGGACTCCACCGCGCTGCTGCTGGCCTGCGCCGCCAAATGGCCGGGACAGGTTCGCGCCATCCACGTGCACCACGGCCTGCAACCTGCGGCCGACGCCTTTGCGCAGCATTGCACGGCCCTGTGTGCCGCCCTGGGCGTGCCCCTGGCGGTGCGCCACGTGGACGCGCGGCACGCCACCGGGCAAAGCCCCGAGGACGCCGCCCGCCACGCACGTTTAGAAGCTTTTGAGGCAGTAGCCCTCGCCGAATGGTCTGATGTAGCTATTAAAGATATAGCTATTGCGCAGCACGCCGACGACCAGGCCGAAACCGTGTTGCTGGCGCTCTCGCGCGGCGCGGGCTTGCCCGGCCTGGCCGCCATGCCGGGCAAGCGCGTGCAGGGCGGCCTGACGCTGCACCGGCCGCTGCTGCGGGTGCGCGGTGCCGACCTGCGGACCTGGCTGACGGCGCGCCAGGCCACCTGGGTGGAAGACCCGACCAACACCGACGCACGCTACACCCGCAACCGCATCCGCGCCCACGTGCTGCCCACACTGGACGCCGCGTTTCCCCAGTTCCGCGAAACCTTTGCCCGCAGCGCGGCCCACGCGGCGCAGGCGCAGGCGCTGCTGGCCGAGGTGGCCGCGGCCGATCTGATGGCCGTGGGCACACCGCCGACGCTGAAGGCCCTGCAAGCCCTGTCCCGCGCGCGGCAGGCCAACGTGCTGCGGCATTGGCTGCGCTCGGCCTGCCAGACCACACCGAGCGCGGCGCAACTCGACGAGCTGCTCGACCAGATTGCGGCCTGCACCACCCGGGGGCACGGCATCCGCATCAAGGTTGGCGCCGGGTCTGTGGTGCGCGAAGGCGATCGGATTCAATACTTGCCCTCGTTATAATCAAAGGCTTTGCTTTGTGGCGCCTGTGTGCAATGGCACGGCGCAAAACCCCACAGCCCGTGCACTTCCATGTCCTTGATTGTTCATAAATACGGCGGCACGTCGATGGGCTCGACCGAGCGCATCCGCAACGTCGCCCGGCGCGTGGCCAAATGGGCCCGCGCAGGCCACCAGATGGTCGTGGTGCCGAGCGCCATGAGTGGTGAAACCAACCGCCTGCTGGGCCTGGCCAAAGAGCTGGCGCCCGCCAAAGCCGACAGCGCCTACGACCGCGAGCTCGACATGCTGGCCGCCACCGGCGAACAGGCGTCGTCGGCGCTGCTGGCCATTGCGTTGCAGGCCGAGGGCATGGAATCGGTCAGCTACGCCGGCTGGCAAGTGCCCATCAAGACCAACAGCGCCTACACCAAGGCCCGCATCCAGAGCATTGACGACCAGAAGGTGCGGGCCGATCTGGCCGCGGGCAGGATCGTCATCGTCACCGGCTTTCAGGGCGTGGACGACGCGGGCAACATCACCACGCTGGGCCGTGGCGGCAGCGACACCTCGGCCGTGGCCGTGGCCGCCGCCATGAAGGCCGACGAATGCCTGATCTACACCGACGTGGATGGCGTCTACACGACCGACCCGCGCGTCGTGCCCGAGGCGCGCCGTCTGCACACCGTGAGCTTCGAGGAAATGCTGGAAATGGCCAGCCTCGGCTCCAAGGTGCTGCAGATCCGTTCGGTGGAATTTGCCGGCAAGTACAAGGTGCCCATGCGCGTGCTCTCGAGCTTCACGCCCTGGGACATCGACATCGACGAAGAAGCCAAGAGCGGCACCCTGATCACGTTTGAGGAAGACGAACAAATGGAACAAGCCATCGTGTCCGGCATCGCGTTCAACCGCGACGAAGCCAAGATATCCGTGCTCGGCGTGCCCGACAAGCCCGGCATCGCGTACCAGATTCTGGGTGCGGTGGCCGACGCCAATATCGAGGTGGACGTGATCATCCAGAACATCAGCAAGGGCGGCTTGACTGACTTCAGCTTTACCGTGCACCGCAATGACTACGCCAGGGCCGTGGACCTGCTCAACGAAAAGGTCATGCCCACGCTGGGTGCGGCCGAGATCGTGGGCGACACCAAGATCTGCAAAGTCAGCATCGTCGGCATCGGCATGCGCAGCCACGTGGGCATTGCCAGCAAGATGTTCCGTTGCCTGAGCGAAGAAGGCATCAACATCCAGATGATTTCCACCTCCGAGATCAAGACCTCGGTGGTCATCGACGAGAAATACATGGAACTGGCCGTGCGTGCCCTGCACCGCGCATTCGAACTGGACCAGTCCGCCGCTTGAACATCGCCCTCGTTGGGGCATAATTGGGGCATTGGAAACGTGACCGAGTGGCCGAAGGTGCTCCCCTGCTAAGGGAGTATGGGGTGTAGAGCCTCATCGAGGGTTCGAATCCCTCCGTTTCCGCCAAAAGCAAAAAAGCCGCAGTGAATTTTCACTGCGGCTTTTTTCATGGGTGCGGGGTTTACAGCGTGTCGATGAAGCTGCGCAGCTTGTCCGAACGGCTGGGGTGCTTGAGCTTGCGCAGGGCCTTGGCCTCGATCTGGCGGATGCGCTCGCGCGTCACGTCGAACTGCTTGCCCACTTCTTCCAGCGTGTGGTCGGTGGACATCTCGATGCCGAAGCGCATGCGCAGCACCTTGGCTTCGCGCGGCGTCAGGCTGTCCAGGATGTCCTTGACCACGTCGCGCAGGCCGGCCTGCATGGCGGCCTCGATCGGGGCGGTGTTGGCGCTGTCTTCGATGAAGTCGCCCAGGTGGCTGTCGTCGTCGTCGCCGATCGGCGTTTCCATGGAGATCGGCTCTTTGGCGATCTTCATGATCTTGCGGATCTTGTCTTCGGGGATTTCCATCTTGGCCGCCAGGATCGACGCATCGGGCTCGAAGCCGAACTCCTGCAGGTGCTGGCGGCTGATGCGGTTCATCTTGTTGATCGTCTCGATCATGTGCACCGGGATGCGGATGGTGCGCGCCTGGTCGGCGATGGAGCGTGTGATCGCCTGGCGGATCCACCACGTGGCATAGGTCGAGAACTTGTAGCCGCGGCGGTATTCAAACTTGTCCACCGCCTTCATCAGGCCGATGTTGCCTTCCTGGATCAGGTCGAGGAACTGCAGGCCGCGGTTGGTGTACTTCTTGGCGATGGAGATCACGAGGCGCAGGTTGGCCTCGATCATTTCCTTCTTGGCGTCGCGCGACGACGCCTCGCCTTCGTTCATGCGCTTGTTGATGCCCTTGAGCTCGCCCAGCGGCACCACCACCCGCGACTGGATGTCGGCCAGCTTTTGCTGCAGTTCCTGGATCGGCGGGATGTTGCGCGCGATCACCGTGCTCCAGGGCTTGCCCGCGGCGGCCTGCTTCTCGACCCACTTGAGGTTGAGCAGGTTGGGCGGAAAGTCCTTGATGAAGGTTTCCTGCGGCATGCCGCACTTGTCCACGATGATGCGGCGCAGTTCGCGTTCTTTCTTGCGAACGTCATCGACCTGGCTGCGCACCAGGTCGCACAGCTTTTCGATGGTCTTGGCGGTAAAGCGGATGGTCATCAGCTCTTCCGACAGGGCGTGCTGCGCCTTGACATAGGCAGGCGTGCCGTAGCCTTCCTTGTCGTAGACCTTGTGTACTTTTTCGAACAGCGAGGCCATGCGGTCAAAGCGCTCCAGCGCCTGGGTCTTGAGCTCCTCGAGCTTTTTGGTCAGGGCCTTGGAGCCGCCCTTGCCGTCGTCGTCGTCGGCTTCGTCGAACTCGTCAAAGTCTTCCTCGGCCACATAGTCGTCGGCCTCGTTGACGTTGGTAAAGCCGTCCACGATGGTGGAGATCACGACCT
The DNA here is from genome assembly GCA_002842205.1 of Betaproteobacteria bacterium HGW-Betaproteobacteria-3. Lineage (GTDB taxonomy): Bacteria > Pseudomonadota > Gammaproteobacteria > Burkholderiales > Burkholderiaceae_C > PHCI01. The sequence goes on from PHCI01000002.1 coordinate 242,186, forward strand.
TGCCTTCGCGGATGTCGGCCGCCATGCGCAGGATCTCGGCGATCGTGGCCGGCGAGGCGCTGATGGCCTCCATCATGGCCATCAGGCCGCCTTCGATGCGCTTGGCAATTTCGATTTCGCCTTCGCGCGTGAGCAGCTCCACGGTGCCCATTTCGCGCATGTACATGCGCACCGGGTCGGTGGTGCGGCCGAACTCGCTGTCCACGGTAGACAAGGCGGCTTCGGCGGCTTCCTCGGCTTCTTCTTCGGTGGAGCCGGTGGGTGCGTTGTCGGTGATGATCAGGCTCTCGGCGTCGGGCGTCTGCTCGTACACCGCTACACCCAGGTCGTTCAGGGTGGCCACCACCACTTCCAGCGTTTCGGCATCGACCAGCTTGTCGGGCAGGTGGTCGGAGATTTCGCCGTGCGTCAGGTAGCCGCGGGTCTTGCCCAGCTTGATCAGGGCCTTGAGGCGCAGGCGGCGCTTGGCCATGTCTTCTTCGGACAGGACGGTTTCGTCCAGGCCAAACTCTTTCATCAAGGCGCGTTCCTTGGCCTTGCTGATCTTCATGCGCAGCGGTTTGACCTTTTCAGTGGTCTCGGGCACGGGTTCGCCGACCAGGTCGTCCTCGATGTCAGACAGGTCGGTGTCGTCGGCCTCGGGTGCACCGGCGGCCGCCTTGGGTTTGCGGCCCCGTTTGGCGCCAGCCTTTGCAGGGGCCGCCGATTCGGCCGCGGCTTTGGGCGGGCGACCGGGTTTTTTCTTGAGCGTTTCTTCGGTCACGGCAGCCGTGGCGGCCGACTTCTTGGCTTCAGGTTTTGCGGGAGCGGGAGATTTCTTCGAGGCTGGCACGGAGGAGGCTTTCTGCACGGTCTTGGATACAGCGGCGCGCACCGGCTTGGACGCCGGTTTGGCGGCCGTCTTCGGGGCGGCTTTGGGGGGCGCGGACTTCGCGACAGGTTTGGCGGGCTTGACAGGCTTCCTGGACTTTTGAGCGGGCATGAAACAACCTCAGAACATCAAAAACAGACAAAGAAACAAGCGCCGACGGTCCTGGCGCGGTGGGCGGGTCGGGCAGGGCACCATGGCCACAACCCGGGTTGAACCAGGCTGAACCGGGCGCAAACCCGGCCGCAGCCGACTCAGCAAGATGTGTGGGCGATCATTTGGTGTGCAGTCCTTGCGGTGGAATGGCGGTGCGTGCGCTGTGTGTCACGGAAGTGCCGGCCCGGAGGTGCTGCTGTCGCTCTTGCTGAACTAACCCAATATTATACCGCGAAGCCTTGAATTCAAGGGGCGCGGCGGTAAAGCCGCACCCGGTGCCGTCAGTCCTGCGGTCGGGGGGCCATGAGCTGGCGTCGGCGTTCGTGCAGGGCGCGGTAGCGCTGCAAGGCCAGCGGGTCGGTCCGGGCGGCTTCGAGGGCCTCGGTTTCCCGGGCCTTGAGGTCGTCGATCAACATCAGGTCGACCAGCGCCCGCAGCTCCTGCTGCGCTTCGGCCTCCTCGGCAGCGCCGACGGCGGCGAGGGCCGCATCGTCCGGCGCGCGGGCGGGGTCTTGCGCGGGCCGGGCCATGTGGTCCGGCCCGGCCATCAGGCGCTGGGCCAGCGCCTCGGTGGGCAGGTCGCGCAGGCCTTCGCGCAGGGCGCTCCAGGGCTGGGGGCCGTGCTCGTGCAGTTGGGTCTCCAACCAGGTCAGCAGCACACCGTGGGGGTGCGGCAGTCCGCACAGCAGGGTGTGGTCTTCGGCCGACAAGCTGTCCCACGCCGCCATGTTGGTCAGCAGCAGGCGCACCGCGTGGTCGGCGCGGCTGGCCGGCAAGGCCCGTCGGCCCACCCGCAGGGCGGGGGTGGAGTTTTCCCATGAAAAACCACCTGAATCCCCGTCAAATGGTGTTTGTTTGCTACTGTGACTGTAGTTTCCGGCGGCCGATCCGGGCGCCTGGCGAGCCCCGGCATGGGCGGGCCGGGTCTGCCAGAGTTCGCCCAGCTCGCGGCCCGGCAGTTGCACCAGGTCGGCGATTTCGCCCAGCAACTGGCGCTTGAGTGCGCCGTCGGGCAGCGTCTGCCACAAGGGTTTGGCGTTGCTGGCCAGGTGGGCGCGGCCTTCGGCGGTGGCCAGGTCGCAGCCCTCACGGGCGGCCTCGATCAAAAACCGGCTGAGCGGCGTGGCTTCGCTGACCATGCGCGCAAACGCCTCGCGGCCGAATTCGCGGATGTAGCTGTCGGGGTCGTGCTCGGCCGGCAAAAACAGGAACTTCACATTGCGCACGTCGGTGGCGTAGGGCAGGGCGCCGTCGAGCGCCTTGCGCGCGGCGCGCCGTCCGGCGGCGTCACCGTCAAAACTGAAGACCACGTTGTCGGTGAAGCGGAACAGCTTTTGCACATGGTCGGGCGTGCAGGCCGTGCCCAGGGTGGCCACCGCGTTGGGAAAGCCCAATTGCGCCAGCGCCACCACGTCCATGTAGCCTTCGGTGACCAGCACGTAACCCGCGTCGTGCAGGGCCTGGCGCGCCTCGAACAGGCCGTACAGCTCGCGGCCCTTGCTGAACACGGGCGTTTCGGGCGAGTTCAGGTACTTCGGCCCGGCACCGCCAGGGGACGACCCGTCACGGTCGCCCAGCACGCGCCCGCCAAAGCCGATGCATTCGCCCTTGATGTTGCGGATGGGGAACATGATGCGGTCGCGAAAGCGGTCGTAGCGCCTGGCCTGTCCTGAGCTCGTCGAAGGAGCCTGTCCTGAGCCGGTCGAAGGGTCCTCGTTCACGATCACCAGGCCGCTCTCGGCCAGCAGCGGATCGTCGTAGTTCGGGAACACGCTGGCCAGCCCGCGCCAGCCCTCGGGGGCGTAGCCCAGGCCAAACTGGCGCGCCACTTCGCCCGACAGGCCGCGGCGTTTGAGGTAGTCCACCGCGCGGGGCGATGCCTTGAGGTGCTTGCGGTACGACTCGCCGGCTTTTTCCAGCACGTCGGTCAGCGTGGCCTGTTTTTGCCGCTGCTCCTGTGCGCGGGCGCGGTCAGCGGGAGACGCGTCGTCTTCGGGCACCGCCAGGCCGTATTGCTGGGCCAGATCGGTCACGGCCTCAACGAAGGTGCTGCCCGTGTGTTCCATCAGGAAGCTGATGGCGTCGCCGTTCTTGCCGCAGCCAAAGCAGTGGTAGAACTGCTTGGACGGGCTGACGCTGAAGCTCGGCGATTTTTCCCCGTGAAACGGGCACAGGCCCATGAAGTTGGCGCCGCCCTTCTTGAGCTGCACATGGCGCCCGACGATCTCCACCACGTCCACACGGGTGAGCAACTCTTGAATGAAAGACTGGGGGATGGCCATGGATCGTGCAAACTGCGTACCGTATTCTTACCGAACCCGCCTGGGGGCCCTGCGGAGCAACGGCAAATGGTTCGACCCCATGTGAAAACGGAGATCTGCATGCCCAGCATTTACGACCACGACCTGCCACGCACCGAAGCCAACTTTGCGCCCCTGTCGCCGCTGTCCTTCATTGAGCGCACGGCCGAGGTCTATCCCGACCGAACCGCCGTGGTTCACGGTGCGCTGCGCCGCAGCTGGGCGCAGACCTACGCCCGATGCCGGCAACTGGCCAGCGCGCTCACGCAACACGGCATCGGCAAGAACGACACCGTGGCCGTCATGCTGCCCAACACGCCGCCGATGGTCGAGGCCCATTTCGGCATTCCCATGGCCGGTGCGGTGATCAACGCGCTGAACACCCGGCTTGACCCGGAGACCATCGCCTTCATGCTCGACCACGGTGAGGCCAAGGCGGTCATCGTGGACCCGGAGTTCGCGCCGGTCATGCAAAAGGCAATGGCGCTGCGCAAGGCGACCACGCCGCTGCGGGTGATCGACGTGGAAGACGCGCTGTTCACCGGCCCGGCCACGCGCATCGGCAGCACCACCTACGACGCCTTCGTGGCCGGCGGCGATGCATCCTTTGCCTGGCAGGGGCCGGCCGACGAGTGGGACGCCATTGCCCTGAACTACACCAGCGGCACCACCGGCAACCCCAAGGGCGTGGTCTACCACCACCGCGGTGCGGCCACCAACGCCATCTCCAACATCCTCGAATGGGACATGCCCAAACACGCGGCCTACCTGTGGACACTGCCCATGTTTCACTGCAACGGATGGTGCTTTCCCTGGACGGTGGCCGCGCGCGCGGGCGTGAACGTGTGCCTGCGCAAGGTCGAGGCGCAGGCGATTTTTGACGCCATTGCCCAGCATGGCGTCACCCACTACTGCGGTGCCCCCATCGTGCACGGGCTGTTGGTCAATGCGCCCGACACCATGAAAGAAGGCGTGCCACGGGGCGTGAAGGCCATGGTGGCGGGCGCGGCACCGCCCGCGTCGATGATCGAGGGCATGGAGCGCATGGGTTTCGATCTGACCCACGTGTACGGCCTGACCGAGGTCTATGGTCCGGCCACCGTGTGCGCCAAACACGACGCCTGGGACGCGCTGGACATCGGCGAACGCGCCCGCCTGAACGCGCGCCAGGGCGTGCGCTACCACCTCGAGCGCGACGTGCGCGTGCTCAACGCAGAAACCCTGCAGCCGGTGCCACGCGATGGCGAGACCATGGGCGAGATCATGTTCCGCGGCAACATCGCCATGAAGGGGTATCTGAAGAACCCCAAGGCCACGCAAGAGGCGTTTGAAGGCGGCTGGTTCCACAGCGGCGATCTGGCCGTGCAGTACCCTGACGGCTACATCAAGATCAAGGACCGCAGCAAGGACATCATCATCTCGGGCGGCGAGAACATCTCGTCCATCGAGGTCGAGGACGTGCTGTACCGCCACCCTGACGTGCTGGCCGCCGCCGTCGTGGCCAAGGCCGACGCACGCTGGGGCGAGACGCCGTGCGCGTTTGTGGAGTTGAAGGCCGGCGCGACCTGCACCGAGCAGGACATTGTGGCCCACTGCAAAAAACACCTGGCCGGTTTCAAGGTGCCGCGCGCCGTGGTGTTTGGCGAGTTGCCCAAAACCGCCACCGGCAAGATCCAGAAGTTCGAGCTGCGCAAGCAGGCGGGGTCGGCAGCGGCGATTGATGTTTGAGTTGGCCTGCTGCCCATGGCACGAGCGGACCACGAAACACAGCAAAGGTCGAATAACGGGTTTCGACCAACACCGGACAGCATCGAGTCCATCAAACCGGGCCAGTTTCTTTACATGTGCTATTAGTTATATAGCTGTAATCGCTTTACCGGTGAGGGCTGCAGTTCAATTCAATCAGAATCCGATTCACTCCCCCATCACCACACCCTCGCGCCGCGGGTCGGCGCCGCCAAACCACAGCGGCTGGCCATGCGCCTGGCCGCGCACGATCGCCTGCAGGCCGCTGGTCATGGGGATCTCGCGCACTTCGTGGCCGCGTGCCTTGAGCGCCTCGACGGTGGCGGGCGCAAAGCGGTTTTCTTCGAGCAGCGTGGGGCCATTGGTCGAGGCAAAGTTGGGCAGGTTGATGGCCTGCTGCGGCAGCAGGCCCCAGTTCAGCACGCCGTAGAGCGTCTTGGCGGTGTAGTGGATGATGAGCGCGCCGCCGGGGCTGCCCGCGCTCATCACCAGCTGGCCGGTGGCCTTGTCGAACACCAGTGTGGGCGCCATGGACGAGCGGGGGCGCTTGCCGGGCTGCACGCGGTTGGCCACGGGGCGGCCCTGGGCGTCGGTGGGGGCAAAGCTGAAATCGGTGAGCTCGTTGTTCAGCAGAAAACCCCCGCGCCGCGCGGGGTGGGTGGAGACCATCAGCCGCGCACCAAACACGTCTTCAATGGTGGTGGTCATGGCGAGGGCGTTGCCCCAGGCGTCCACGATGCTGATGTGGCTGGTGCCGTACTCGGGCTGGTCGGGCATGGGTGCGAAGCTGGTGGGCGATGGGCCGGGCGCGCCGGGCTGGGCCGTGTTCATGCTTTGCGTGCCGATCAGCGCGGCGCGGCGGGCCAGGTAGGCGTCGTCCAGCAGGCTCGTCCAGCGGCCGCCGGGGGGTTGCACAAAGTCGGGGTCGGCCAGGTACAGCGCGCGGTCGGCGAAGGCCAGGCGCGAGGCCTCGGTGTACAGGTGCAGCCATTCGGCCGACGGCGCGGGGCCGCTGCTGCCAGGCATGCCGCCCGGGCTGCTGGCCAGCGGCAGCGTGGCGGCGGCGGTGTGGTTCAGCAGGCCCAGAATCTGCCCGATGGCGATGGCCCCCGAGCTGGGCGGCGGCATGCCGCAGATGCGGTAGTCGCGGGCCTGGGCGCGGTAGTCATGGCAGATCGGTGTGCGTTTTTGGGGCTGGTAGCCGGCCAGGTCGGCCAGGCTGAGTCGGCCGGGGTTGCCGGGGTGCTTTTGCACCTTGTCCACCATGGCCTGCGCCACGGCGCCTTCGAGCAGGCCCTTGGCGCCTTCTGTGGCGATGGTGCGCAGCACGGCGGCCAGTTCCGGGTTTTGCAGCGTGTGGCCCACCGGCCAGGGTTCGCCCGCAGCGTCGTAGAAGTACGCGGCCGCCTGGGCGTCCTGCTTCAGGGGCTTTTCGGCCTTGAGCAGGGTGTGCAGCCGCGCGCTGACCTTGAAGCCGCCTTCGGCCAATGCAATGGCCGGCTCGAACAGCGTGGCCCACGGCAGACGGCCGTATTGCCGGTGGGCCAGCTCCAGCATGCGCACGGTGCCGGGCACGCCCACCGAGCGGCCGCCCACCACGGCGTCGAGAAACGGCAGCGGTTTGCCGTTGGCATCGAGAAAGAGTTTTTCGTCGGCGGCGGCGGGGGCGGTCTCGCGGCCGTCAAAGGCCTCGACGTCCTTGCCGTTGAAATGCAGCAAAAAGGCACCGCCCCCGATGCCGCTCGATTGCGGCTCCACCAGCGTGAGCACCATTTGCACGGCAATGGCCGCGTCCACCGCCGAGCCACCGGCCTTGAGGATCTGGGCGCCAGCGTCGGTGGCCAGCGGGTTGGCGGCGGCCACGGCCAACCTCGTGGTGGCCCAACCGGGTTTTTCGGTGTAGCCCGACGCGCCCTCGGGCTGCGCCGGCACCGTGTAGTGAAAAGCCGGGCTGGTCGGCGGGCTGGCACAGGCCACCAACCCGGCGACGATCAGCGCGATGGCGCCAACGGTCCGAGCCCTCACGGGCGTGACAGGAAGCGGTTTCATGGCGTCTCCTCGGGGGTGGAGGCGTCATCTTAGCGCGTGGCTTGTCGGGCATCATGTTTTAATAAAATGTGCCTTTAGCCCCCGTCGGATGGTGATAGTTTGCTATCTAAATAGAGGCTAACAACCCGTCTGCGCTGACTGCAATCAGCGCGGCGCCAGGCGGATGGCGCCATCGAGGCGGATCACCTCGCCGTTGAGCATGTCGTTTTCGATGATGTGCTTCGCCAGCTTGGCGTAATCCTCGGGTGTGCCCAGGCGGCTGGGGAAGGGCACGCTGGCGGCCAGCGCGTCCTGCACCTCCTGCGGCATGCCGAACAGCATGGGCGTGCCGAAGATGCCGGGGGCAATGGTCATGTTGCGGATGCCGTTGCGGGCCAGGTCGCGCGCGATGGGCAGCGTCATGCCGACCACGCCGCCCTTGCTGGCGCTGTAGGCGGCCTGCCCGATCTGGCCGTCATACGCGGCCACGCTGGCGGTGGAGATCAGCACGCCGCGCTCGCCGGTGGGCTCGGGTTCGTTCTTGCACATGGCGTCGGCGGCCAGGCGGATCATGTTGAAGCTGCCCACCAGGTTGACCATGATGGTCTTGCTGAACACGCTCAACGAGTGCGCGCCGTTCTTGCCCACGGTTTTTTCGGCCGGCGCGATGCCCGCGCAGTTGACCAGGCCCATCAGCTTGCCCAGCGACGCGGCCTTGGCCACCACCGCCTGGCCGTCGGCTTCGTTGCTGACGTCGCACTGGACGAAGGTCCCGCCGATATCCTTCGCCACAGCCTCGCCTTTTTCAACCTGCATGTCGGCCACCACGACCTTGGCGCCGTGGGCGGCCAGCATGCGCGCCGTGCCTTCACCGAGGCCCGAAGCCCCGCCGGTGACGATGAAAACCTTGCCCTGGATGTCCATGAGTTGCTCCTGCGTTGACGTTGACGTAAACGTCAATTATCACCTGCCGGGCAACCCCTTTCAAACAAGGCGGGGGCGGCTATTTGAAGCCCACGCGGTCCAGCATCTGCTGCACCTTGACCTGGTTGGCGCCGATGGTGGCCAGCGGGATGGTTTCGGTCTTGAATTCACCGCCGGTCATGGCCTGCAGCGCCGGGTTGTCGGTCTTGACGCCTTTGGCCGTGGGCCATTCATTGTTGCCATTGGCAAAGTAGTTTTGCGCCGCCGGGCTGGCCAGGTATTCAAGGAACTTGATGGCGTTGGCCGGGTGGGGGGCGTTGCGGGCCATGGCGCCACCGGCGATGTTCACGTGCGTGCCCCAGGACGACTGGTTGGGGAACACCACGCCCACTTTTTCGGCAATCGCCCGGTCGTCGGCGTTGGTCGAGCGCATGAGCCGCGCCAGGTAGTAGGTGTTGGTCACGGCAATGCCGCATTCGCCCGAGGCCACGCCCTTGATCTGGTCGGTGTCGCCGCCCTTGGGGGCGCGGGCCATGTTGTCCACCATGCCCTTGAGCCAGGTCTCGGTCCTGGCCGCACCCAGGTGCTCGGTCACCGCGCCGAACAGGCTCAGGTTGTAGGGGTGCGAGCCCGAGCGGATGCACAGGCGGCCCTTGTTCTTCGGGTCGCCCAGTTCTTCGTAGGTGTCCACGTCGTCCCGCTTGACCTTGAGCTTGTCGTACACGATCACGCGGGCGCGGGTGGAAAAGCCGAACCACGGCGTGCCTTCGGGGCCGGCCTTGGCGCGAAACTGCGCGGGGATGGCGTCGTCGAGCAACTTGGACTGCACGGGGCGGAACAGGCCATCGGCCTCGCCCTTGACCAGGCGCGCGCCGTCCACGAGCAAAATCACGTCGGCCGGCGAGGCCGTGCCCTCGGCCTTGAGGCGCGCCAGAATGCCCGCATCGTCGGCATCGACCCGGTTGATCTTGATGCCGGTGGCCTGGGTGAAGTTGTTGTACAGCGCTTCATCGGTTGCGTAATGACGGGCCGAATACAGGTTGAGCACCTGCTCCTGGGCAGAGGCGGCACCGGCCAGCGCCAGCAGGGCGCAGGCCAGGGGAAGGGCTTTTTTCATCATGGCAAGATTCCTTGGAAACATAGAGTGCATGGATGCTAACACAAACGCGAATCATTCTCAATAAATATCGACGCCCTCGTGATCTTCCGGGGCCTGCATTCGCGGGGCGGCGTGCTGCGGCACGCGGGTGCGCCATGGCGGCGGCCGCGGTGCTGGCGGTCCTGGCCGGCTGTGCCAGCGTGGCGCCGCCCGTGGTGGTGGTGCCAGTGCCCGGGGTGACCGCGCCGGCAGAGCCGCCGCCACGCCCGCCCGTCATTGGCCTGGCGCTGGGCGGTGGGGCGGCGCGCGGCTTTGCCCACGTGGGTGTGATCCAGGTGCTGGAAGAGGCGGGCATCCGCCCCGACCTGCTGACCGGCACCTCGGCCGGCAGTCTGGTGGCGGCGCTGTACGCCAGCGGCATGAGCGGCGCCCGGCTGGAGCAGGTGGCCCTGGCCATGGAAGAGGCCGCGTTCACCGACTGGACGCTGCCCATCTTCAGCCGCGGCGTGCTGCGCGGCGACGCACTGGCGCGCTTCGTCAACACCACGCTGAGCGGTCGGCTGATCGACGCCATGACGATCCCGCTGGGGGTGGTGGCCACCGACCTGCACTCCGGGCAGGGCGTGCTGTTCCGGCGCGGCGACACCGGCACGGCGGTGCGGGCTTCGAGCGCCGTGCCGGCGGTGTTCCTGCCGGTGCGCATTGGCGACCGCGAGTACGTGGACGGCGGGCTGGTGTCGCCGGTGCCGGTGCGTTATGCGCGCCAGATGGGGGCCGAGCTGGTGATCGCGGTGGACATCTCGAGCGCGCCCGAAGGCAATGCCGCCAATGGCACGCTGGAGATCCTGCTGCAGACCTTCGCCATCATGGGCCAGAGCATCAACAAGTTCGAGCTCCGGGAGGCCGAGGTGGTGGTCCGCCCGGCGCTGGACGGGCTCAAGGCCGCGGACTTTGCCACGCGACGCCGCGCCATCGAAGCCGGGCGCACCGCGATGCGGGCCGCGTTGCCGCAGTTGCGACGGCAGCTGGAAGTGCGTGCAAGGGCGCTGGCGCCATAAAAAAAGGCCCAGTCTTGCAACTGGGCCTTGAAGGGATCCCTGAACCCGAGGGTTTCGAAAGGACCCGAGGAGACAACCTGTGGAACTTGCGTTCGATGAATGCAAGTATCGGACAAATGCTCCGTGGAGGCTAGGTTTCCTGCTCCAATAAAGTGTGCAGGAACTCACAAAACCATGAATTAACGCTTCTTGGCGGTGGCCGACTTGGCGGTGTTCACCGCGGTGGTGGCCACGGCGTTGAAGTTGGCTTCGGCGACATCCGAAGCTTGCTTGACCGCCTTTTGAACCGATTCCAGGGCGTTGTTGCCAGCGGCCACAGCGCTCTTGAACACGGCGACAGCGGTCTCGGAACCGGCCGGGGCGTTCTTGGCAGCGTTGTCCACGACGGACATGAATTTCTTCTGGGCTTCGGTGGTTTGGGCTTCGAAAGCCTTGCCGAACTCGGAGCCGGTGCCCGAAGCGATGTCATACAGGTGACGGCTGTAAGCAGCGGTCTTTTCAGCCAGGGGCTGGAACAGGCCGGCTTGCAGGGCCAGCAGTTCTTGCGCGTCCTTGACGCTCAGCAGGGCTTGCGAGGTTTCGGCGGCTTCGCTCAGGGCGGCGCGCGAGGCGGTCACGTTCAGTTCGACCAGCTTTTCCACGCCTTCGAAGGCCTTGGACGTCAGACCGAACAGGGTCTCGATGTTGGCTTTGTGCGATGCGATCAGTTGCTCAGGGGTAAAAGACATGTGTATCTCCAGAAAGATGGGTTGAAACCGTATCTGCCCTGATCCCCGCCTGTCGGGTTATGTTGCAGCGCAGCATGGGTTGAATTCTAGGGTAATCCCGAAGTAATGCAAGCGATTTTTGCTGCAATGCAACATTCTAGAACGCAGCCTCTAGGATCGATCGGGTTTCGCCGCCGCGACACAATCGGTGGGTGCGCACTTTTTATGCCGATCAGTTCGTTCTGCCGCTTCCGGCGGGCCACCGTTTTCCCATGGCCAAGTACCCGATGCTGCGCGACCGGCTGGCGGCCGAGTTGCCCGCGGTGCGCCTGGGGCCTGCGCTGCGTGCCACCGACGGCGAGCTGGCGCTGGCGCATTCGCCCGCTTATGTGAACGCCATTTCCAGTGGCAGCATCGACCCGGCGGCGATGCGCGAGATCGGCTTTCCCTGGAGTCCGGCCATGGCCGAGCGGGCCCGTCGATCGGTCGGCGCCAGCATCGCCGCGGCCCGCACCGCGCTGGGCTTCGGACCCGATGGGGCGCGCCTGCCGCCCGAAGGCATCGCCGCGAACATCGCCGGGGGCACGCACCACGCGAGCGCCGACAAGGGCGGTGGTTTCTGTGTGTTCAACGACTTTTGCGTCACAGCCCGGCTGATGCAGGCCGAGCACGCGCGGCACCATGCCCGGCAAGCCGCCCCGGCGCTGCGGGTGGCGATCATCGACCTGGACGTGCACCAGGGCAATGGCACGGCGCGCATTTGCCAGGGCGACGCCAGCATCTTCACCCTGTCGATGCATGGCGCGAAGAACTTTCCGTTTCGCAAGGAGGCGGGCGACCTGGACATCGACCTGCCCGACGGCTGCGGCGACGCCGACTATCTGGCCGCGCTGGAGCGGGCGCTGGACGAACTGACGCACCGCTTCGAGCCCGGGCTGGTGCTGTACCTGGCCGGCGCCGATCCGCATGAAGGCGACCGCCTGGGCCGCCTGAAACTCACGCACGATGGGCTGGAGGCGCGCGACCGCCGCGTCATGGACTGGGCCTGGCAGCGGCGCATTCCGCTGGCGTTTGCCATGGGCGGCGGGTATGGCACGCGCATTGAAGACACCGTGCAGGTGCAGGTCAACACTTACCGGGTGGCGCTGCAGTATTGGCAGCGCTGGCAAAATCAGGTGCGATGACGGCCCCCAAACCCCAACCCGAAGCCCGCAGCGCCTACCCGGTGTTCCGGCCCATCACCACCCGCTGGATGGACAACGACGCCTATGGCCACGTCAACAACGTCGTCTACTACAGCTGGTTTGACACGGCCGTCAATGCCTTCCTGATCGAGCACGGCGTACTCGACATCCACCATGGCGAGACGATCGGCCTGGTGGTGGAAACGCAGTGCAATTACTTTGCGCCGCTGGCGTTTCCGCAAACCGTGGAGGCTGGCATTCGGGTGGCGCAGCTCGGCGAATCCAGCGTGCGCTACGAAGTGGGCCTGTTTGCGCAGGGCGCCCCGCTGACCGCCGCCCGCGGCCACTTCATTCATGTGTACGTTGACAAGGCCAGCCGCCGCCCCGTGCGGTTGCCAGCCCCCCTCAAAACCGTTCTGGAGACTCTGACTTGACGCAAGCTACCCCCCCCGTCGCCGCCAACCCGGTGGACGCCGCTATCACCAGCCGCATGTCGGCCCGTGCCTTCACGCCGCAGCCCGTGCCGCGCGACACCGTCATGCAGCTGCTGGAAGTCGCCAGCCGTGCGCCCTCGGGCACCAACACCCAGCCCTGGAAGGTGTATGTGCTGCAGGGTGCGGCGCGCGACTCGCTGGTCGAGAAGGTTTGCGCCGCGCACGACGCCCTGCGCGACAACCCGGCTCTGGCCGCCGAATACCGAGAGGAATACGACTACTACCCCGAAAAATGGGTCAGCCCCTACATCGACCGCCGCCGCGAGAACGGCTGGAGCCTGTACGGGCTGCTGGGCATCGGCAAGGGCGACAAGGACAAGATGCACGCGCAGCACCAGCGCAACTACCGGTTTTTTGATGCACCCGTGGGCCTGATGTTCACGCTCGACCGGGTGATGGGCCGTGGCTCGCTGGTGGACTACGGCATGTTCCTGCAAAGCCTCATGGTCGCCGCGCGGGGGCGCGGGCTGCACACCTGCCCGCAGGCCGCGTGGAACGGCTTCGCCAAAATCATCCTGCCGCACATCGGGGCGGGGGCCGATGAACTGCTGGTGTGCGGGATGTCGCTGGGCTATGCCGATGCGGCCGACGTGGTGAACACCTTTCACACCCCACGGGTGCCGGCGGCAGACTTTACGCGATGGGTTGAATAAGTGATGGCGGCGCGCGAGCCGGTGGCGCTGGGCCGTGCCGCCCCGTATTCAGGCCAACCCGTGACGGCCCGGCGATGAGCTTCTTCGCCATCCAGCTGCTCAACGGTCTGAGCTACGCCACCACGCTGTTCCTCATGGCGGCCGGCCTGACGCTGATCTTTGGCGTCACGCGCATCGTCAACTTTGCGCACGGCAGCTTCTTCATGCTGGGGGCGCTGTTCACGGCGCATTGGGTCACCCGCTGGTTCCCGTCGTGGGGCGACAGTGCGGCGCTGTACGCGCTGGCCATGCTGCTGGGGGCGGGCGTGGCGGCGCTGGCGGGGGCACTGGCCGAACGGCTGCTGCTGCGCCGCATGTACGGCGTGCCCGAGCTCTACCAGTTGGTGGCCACCTTCGGCCTCACCCTGGCCCTGCACGATGCGATGCGCTGGGGCTTCGGGCCTGACGAGGTGTTTGCGCCGCGCTTTCCCGGGCTCAAGGGCGCGCTGGAGCTGGGCGGCGAGTTCTTTCCGGTCTGGCAGCTCGTGACCATTGCACTGGGCCCGCTGGTCTGGTTGGGGCTGCATGTCCTGCTGGCGCGCAGCCGTTTTGGCCAGCGGCTGCGCGCCGCTGCGCAAGACCGCGGCATGCTGGCCGCGCTGGGCGTCAACCCCGCGCCGCTGATGCTGGGGGCGGTGGTGCTGGGCTGCGCGCTGGCGGGTCTGGCGGGCGCGCTGCAGTTGCCGCGCGAGCCGGCCAATCTGCAGATGGACGTGAACGTGATCGTCGAGACCTTCGTGGTGGTGGTCACCGGCGGCCTGGGCAGCATCGCAGGGGCGTTCTTTGCGGCGCTGCTGATCGGGCTCATCCACTCGTTTGGCGTGAGCCTGTTTCCGCAGGCCACGCTGGTGCTGGTGTTTTTGACCATGGCCGTGGTGCTGGCGTTCCGCCCGCTGGGGCTGATGGGGCGGCCGGTGGCCACCGGACCACAAGAAATATCACAAAAATTCCATATTCCCCCCGTCAAATGGTCTTATTTAGCTATTTTTATAATAGCTGTCTCGATGCTGGCGCTGGGCGGCACGGGCAGTGTCTATGCGCGCTCGCTGGCGGCAGACGGTCTGATTTTGCTGATTTTTGGCGTCAGCCTGCAGGCCATGATGGCGCTGGGCGGGCTGGTGAGCTTCGGCCACGCGGCGTTCTTTGCGCTGGGTGCCTATGGCGCGGCGCTCGCGCACACGGCCTGGGGCGTGTCGCTGCCGCTGGCGCTGGCCTCGGGGTGCGCGCTGGCGCTGGTGGTGGCGGCGGTATTTGGTGCCGCCGTGGTGCGCAGCGGTGGCGTGTACCTGGCCATGCTGTCGCTGGCATTGGCCCAGGTGGTGTGGGCGGTGGCCACGCAATGGGTGCCGGTGACCGGGGGCGACAACGGCGTGATCGGCCTCGTCCTGGTGAGTGACGACACCCGCCCGTTGTTTGAGGTGCTGCTGGTTTTTGTGGCGGCGCTCAGCGTCTGGGCGCTGCGGCGGCTGTCCGGTTCCAGCTTCGGCGCGGCGTTGCAGGCGGTGCGCGATGCACCCCTGCGCGCGGCGGCCAGCGGCCTGCCGGTACACGGCATCAAGTACCGCATCTTTGTGGAAAGCGCGGTGCTGGCGGGTCTGGCGGGGGGCTTGTTTGCGGCGCACAAGGGCGCGGTGTTTCCTTCGGCCGCCAGTGTGGCCACGTCGGTGGACGCACTGCTGGTGGTGTTGCTGGGCGGCGTGCACCAGTTGTGGGGCGCGGTGGTGGGCAGCGCGTTGCTGACCTGGGTCGGCGCGGAGCTGGGCCGGGGCTTTGCTTACTGGCGCGGCGCGCTGGGGCTGTTCGTGATGCTCATCATGGTGTTGGCGCCGTCGGGGCTGATGGGGCTGTTCCAGCGGTCGGGGAGGGCGCGCGCATGACCTTGCAGGTGCGCGATCTGGTCAAGCACTTTGGGGGCGTGCGGGCGCTGGATGGCGTCAGCTTTGACGTCGCGCCGGGGGAATGCGTGGCCCTGATCGGCCCCAACGGCGCGGGCAAGTCCACCTGTTTTGCCTGCATTGCCGGGCAGCAGCGGCCGCTGGCCGGTGCCATCACCTGGGACGGCCAGCGCATGGAAGGCCTGTCGCCCGCGCAGCGCCTGCGGCGCGGGGTGGCGCGCACGTTCCAGGTGGCGCAGACCTTTGAAGCCCTGACCGTGCGCCAAAACGTGCAACTGGTGGCGTCGGCCCATCGCGGCCTGCCGGCCTGGAACCGGCTGGACCGGGTGGACCGCAGCACCGCCGAAGCCCTGCTCGACCGGGTGGGCTTGCTGCCGCTGGCCGACGCCGACGTGCTGAACCTGCCCTACGGCGCCAAGAAGCGGCTCGAACTGGCGATGGCGCTGGCGTCGCGCCCGGCCCTGCTGTTGCTCGACGAGCCCGCCGCCGGGCTGGCCGGGCCTGAACGCGCCAGCCTCATGCAGCTGGTGCAGTCGTTCGCCCAGGGGGGCACGGCGGTGCTGTACACCGAACACAACATGGACGCGGTGTTTGGCGTGGCCGACCGTGTGCTCGTGCTCATCGACGGCAAGCTGTTTGCGCAGGGCAGTGCGGCCGACATTGCCGCCGACCCGACCGTGCGCCGCCGCTATCTGGGCAACGTCGGCGCAACCGCCCCTGCAGCCACAACGCAAGGGGCGGCCTGATGCTCGACATTGCCAACCTGCAGGTCTGGTACGGGCAGGTGCAGGCGCTGTTCGGGGTGTCGCTGACCGTGGGGGCGGGCGAGCTGGTGGTGCTGCAGGGCCTGAATGGCGCCGGAAAATCCACACTTCTTCAAGCCATTATGGGCCTTAGCCCCCGTGCAAAGGGAACAGTTTGCTATCAAAACGAGAACATTGAAAGCTGGCCCACCCATCGCCGGGCGCTCGCAGGCCTGGGCTATGTGGCCGAAGACCGGCGCCTGTTCAGCGGGCTGACCGTGCGCGAGAACCTGCACATTGCCGCGCGCGGCGACGCGGCGGCGGGCGAGGCGCAGGCCTTGGCGCTGTTCCCGGCCTTGCGCGCCATGCTGCACCGGCCGGCGGCCCAGATGAGCGGCGGCGAGCAGCAGATGCTGGCCATCGCCCGCACCCTGATGACCCGCCCCAGGCTGCTGCTGCTGGACGAGCCTTGCGAAGGCATCGCCCCGGTGCTGGTGGAGGCCATCCGCGACGCCTTGCTGGCCTTGAAGGCGCAGGGCGTGCCCATGCTGGTGGCCGAACAGAACCGCATCCTGGCCGACCGGGCCGACCGCGTGGTGACGCTGGTGGCGGGCCAGGTGGCGGGTGCGGACACCGCCACCGATGCGGCTACAGTAGCGGCAGGAAAGTCCGCAGCGCCATGATCATCACCAGCCTTCTCGACACCGACCTGTACAAATTCACCATGATGCAGGTGGTGCTGCACCAGTTTCCGGGTGCGCAGGTCGAATACCGCTTCAAATGCCGCAACCCGGGCGTGGCGCTGGCGCCCTATGTTGGCGAAATCCGCGACGAGATCCGGTCGCTGTGCAGTCTGCATTTCCAGGATGCCGAGCTGGCGTACCTGCGGTCCATGCGCTTCATCAAAAGCGATTTTGTGGATTTTCTCGGGCTGTTCCGCCTCAACGAGAAATGGATCACCGTGACGCCGCTCGCTTCGGGCGAGATCGACATCACGATCCAGGGGCCGTGGCTGCACACCATCCTGTTCGAGATTCCGGTGCTGGCCATCGTCAACGAGGTGTACTTCCGCAACATCCGGAAGATGCCTGATTTTGTGGAAGGCCGGCGGCGGCTGGACGTCAAGGTCCAGCAACTGCAGGCACCCGGCCTGGCCGAACTGAAGATTGCCGACTACGGCACCCGGCGCCGCTTCTCCAAGGCCTGGCACGAGGAAATCCTGCGCGTGCTGGCCAGCCGTCTGGGCTCGGGCGCCACCGGCCAGCTGGCGGGCACCAGCAACGTGCTGTTTGCGATGAAGCTCGGCCTCACGCCGCTGGGCACCATGGCCCACGAATACCTGCAGGCCTGCCAGGCACTGGGCCCGCGGCTGCGCGACAGCCAGGTGTTCGGCTTCGAGTCGTGGGCGAAGGAATACCGAGGCGACCTGGGGATTGCGCTGTCCGACGTGTACGGCATGAGCGCCTTCCTGCGCGACTTCGACATGTATTTCTGCAAGCTGTTTGACGGCGCGCGCCATGACTCGGGCGACCCGTTTGACTGGGGCGAACGGCTGATCGCGCACTACCGCAACAGCCGCGTGGACCCGCTGACCAAGACGCTGATTTTCAGCGACAGCCTGACCGTGCCGCGCATCATCGAGCTGTACCAGCAGTTCCGTGGCCGCTGCCAGCTGGCGTTCGGCATTGGCACCAACCTGACCAACGATCTGGGCGACCCGCCGGGCCATGTGCCGCTGCAGATCGTGATCAAGATGGTGCGCTGCAACGGCCAGCCGGTCGCCAAGCTGTCGGACACGCCGTCCAAGAACATGTGCGATGACGAGAAATATCTGGCGTACCTGCGCCAGGTGTTCGAGATTTCGGCGCCCGCCTGACTGCTATGCTTTGAGGCGCATCGGCGGGTCGGGACGGATCTGCCGGGCGTTTTTCCCGTAAAAAAATTCCAAAACCGGATGGAGACTCAAAAATGAAATGGCTGCGTTGGGTTGGGCCTGGCCTGTGGCTGGCC
The DNA here is from genome assembly GCA_002842205.1 of Betaproteobacteria bacterium HGW-Betaproteobacteria-3. Taxonomy (GTDB): domain Bacteria; phylum Pseudomonadota; class Gammaproteobacteria; order Burkholderiales; family Burkholderiaceae_C; genus PHCI01. Next base: position 260,090 of record PHCI01000002.1, read on the forward strand.
AGCGTCCCTGTGGGCGTTGTTGCGGCGGAGCTGGATGGAAGCCAGCTTTCGGTTCTGTGGGGCGTGCCATTTGCGGGCATCCTGCTGTCGATTGCGCTGGTGCCGCTGCTGGCGCCGATCTTCTGGCACCATCATTTCGGGAAGATTGCAGCCGCCTGGGCCCTGTTGTTCCTCGTGCCCTTCGCGCTGGTGTTGGGGCCGGGCGTTGCGGCCGCCGGATTCGTCCATGCGTTGCTGGCCGAATACATCCCGTTCATCATCCTGCTGACCGCGCTGTTTGCGGTGGCCGGGGGGATCTTCATCCGGGGCAATCTGCATGGCAGTCCGGGGCTGAATGTCGGCATCCTGGCCATCGGCTCGGTGCTGGCCAGCCTCATGGGCACCACCGGGGCGTCGATGCTGCTGATTCGGCCGTTGATCCGTGCCAATGACAACCGCAAACACAAGGCGCACGTGATCGTGTTCTTTATTTTCTGCGTGTCCAACGTGGGCGGCTCATTGACGCCATTGGGCGACCCGCCGCTGTTCCTGGGGTTTTTGAAAGGCGTCGATTTTTTCTGGACCGCACAGCACATCTTCCCTGAGACGCTGTTCATGATCGGGTCGTTGCTGGCGATTTTTTACGCCTTGGACAGCTGGTATTTCCACCGCCGTGAAGAACGGTTGCCCGATGACCCGACGCCGGACACTCAGCGCATCGGCTTCGACGGCGCGCGCAACTTCTGGCTGCTCGGGGCGATCGTGTTCCTGGTGCTCATGAGCGGCATCTGGAAGTCTTCGGTGTCGTTCAACATTCTGGGGACGGAGGTCGGACTGCCCGGCATCGTGCGCGACCTCGGGCTGATTGCCGTCACCATCCTGTCGCTCAACATCACCCCGGCCAAGGTGCATGACGACAACCAGTTTTCCTGGGGTCCGATGGCCGAAGTGGCCAAGCTGTTTGCCGGCATCTTCCTGACCATCATCCCGGTCATCGCGATGCTCAAGGCAGGCCTGAATGGCCCATTTGGCGCCGTCGTGTCGGCTGTGACGCGGGCCGACGGTTCGCCGGACCCGGCGATGTACTTTTGGGCCACGGGCTTTTTGAGCTCGTTCCTGGACAACGCGCCGACCTACCTGGTGTTCTTCAACACGGCGGGCGGTGATCCGCAGGCGTTGATGACCACCCTGGCGCCCACCCTGGCGGCGGTATCGGCCGGCGCCGTCTTCATGGGCGCCAATACCTATATCGGCAATGCGCCCAACCTCATGGTCAAGGCCATCTCCGAAGACCGTGGTGTCAAAATGCCGAGCTTCTTTGGCTACATGGCATGGTCGGGCGGAGTCCTGGTTCCGCTGTTCATCGTCATGACTTTCATCTGGCTCAGGTAATTTTTCCATGAACAAATCCAAAATTCTGATCGCCCGCGCCGTTTTTCCCGAGGTGATTGCGCGCCTGTCCCAGACCTTCGACGTCGAAACCAACCCCACCGACGAAATCTGGACCAAGGCGCAGCTCATCGAGCGTCTGCGCGGCAAGGTGGGGGCCTTCACCACCGGCGGCGAGCGCATCGACGCCGAAGTGCTGGCGGCCTGCCCGGACCTGAAGATCGTGGCCAACATGTCGGTGGGCTACAACAACTTTGACGTGCCGGCCATGACCGCCGCTGGCGTGCTGGCCACCAACGCGCCCGACGTGCTGACCGAGACCACGGCCGACTTCGGCTTTGCCCTGCTCATGGCCACGGCGCGCCGCGTCACCGAAAGCGAGCATTACCTGCGTGCCGGCCAGTGGACGAAGTGGAGCTACGACATGTTTGCCGGCAGCGATGTGCACGGCGCCACGCTGGGCATCCTTGGCATGGGCCGCATCGGGCAGGGCATTGCCCGGCGCGGCGCGCACGGCTTCGGCATGAACGTGATCTACCACAACCGCTCGCGCCTCGCGCCGGCGCTGGAAGCCGCCTGCAAGGCACGCTACGTGAGCAAGGACGAGCTGCTGCAGTCGGCCGACCATCTGGTGCTGGTGCTGCCGTATTCGGCCGAATCGCACCATGCCATCGGCGCCGCCGAAATCGCGAAGATGAAGCCCACGGCGACGCTGATCAACATCGCGCGCGGCGGCATCGTGGACGACGCGGCGCTGGCCGCAGCCCTGCGCGACAAGCGCATTGCCGCCGCCGGGCTGGACGTGTTCGAGGGTGAACCCAAGGTCCACCCCGATTTGCTCACCGTGCCCAACGTGGTGCTGACGCCGCACATCGCCAGCGCCACCCGGCCGACGCGCATGGCCATGGCCAACCTCGCGGCCGACAACCTCGTCGGCTTCCTGACCCAGGGCAAGCCGCTCACCGCGCTGAACCCCGAAGTGCTCAAACGCTGAGCCCGCATGGACGATTTCAAGGTCTGGCTGCTGGTGGGGCTGGCGGCCCTCAACCTGCTGCTGATGCTCTGGCTGGCGCTGCGTCGGCCGGCTGACGATGGCAGCCGCAACGCGCTGACCGCGGTGGTGCAGTCCGGCAACGAGCGGCTGGAGCGCGAATTGCGCCGCGAGGTCAGCGAATCCTCGCGCGATGCACGCCAGGAACTGTCCCAGACCTTTGCCACCTTCCAGCAAACGCTGGTGCAGCAAAGCGCCGAAGCCATCCGCACCCAGAACACGCAGATCGACGCCTTTGCGCAGCAGCTCACGCTGATGCAAAAAAGCCTGTCTGACACGCTGACCACGCAGCTGCAGAGCCTGAGCGAATCCAACGCGCGGCGCATCAGCGAGGTGCGCGCCACGCTGGAGGCGCAGCTGGCGCAGCTGCAGCAGTCCAACAGCGCCAAGCTCGACGAGATGCGCAAGACGGTGGACGAAAAGCTGCAGGCCACGCTGGAGTCGCGCCTGGGTGAGAGCTTCAAGCAGGTGGCCGACCGGCTGGAGCAGGTGCACAAGGGCCTGGGCGAAATGCAGACACTGGCGCAGGGCGTGGGCGACCTCAAGCACCTGCTGACCAACGTAAAAACCCGCGGCATGTTTGGCGAAGCGCAGCTCGGCGCCCTGCTCGAGCAGGTGTTTGCGCCCGACCAGTACGCCGCGCAGGTGGTCACGCGGCCGGGCAGCAAGAACCCGGTGGACTTTGCCGTGCGCCTGCCGGGGCGGTCTGACTCCGGCGAACCGCTGTGGCTGCCGATCGACGCCAAGTTTCCCAACGAAGACTACGAGCGCCTGCTCGACGCACAGCAGCGCGCCGACGTGGCGGGCGCCGAGGTGGCCGGCAAGGCGCTGGAGGCCCGCATCCGCCTGGAGGCCAAATCGATCTCCGAAAAATACATCGAACCGCCCTACACCACCGACTTCGCCATCCTGTTCCTGCCCACCGAAGGCCTGTACGCCGAGGTGCTGCGCCGACCGGGCCTGATGGAAGTGCTGCAGCGCGAGCACCGCATCACACTGGCCGGCCCCACCACCCTGATGGCGCTGATGAACTCGCTGCAGATGGGGTTTCGCACCCTGGCGCTGGAGAAGCGTTCCAGCGAGGTCTGGCAGGTGCTGGGTGCCGTCAAAACCGAGTTTGGCAAGTTCGGCGACGTGCTGGCCAAGGTGCGCACCCAGACCGAAACCGTGCTCAACACCCTGAACAGCGCCGAACAACGCAGCCGCGTGATGGGCAAGGCGCTGCGCCAGGTGGAAGCGCTGCCCGAACCCGAGGCGGCGCGCCTGATCCCCCCCGGGCGCGACCCCGACGAAGGCTGAACCCCGCTTGAAGCCCGAACTGGCCCGCCTGGTTGCCGGGCACATCTGTATCCACGCCTGCATGGCGGGCACCCGCATGGCGGCGCCTCTGCTCGCGCTGGAACAGGGCCACAGCGCGGCGGCGGTGGGCGTGCTGATGGCGCTGTTTGCCTTGACGCAGGTGTTTCTGGCGCTGCCTGCGGGCCGGTTCGCAGACCGCCACGGCCTCAAGCGCCCGCTGGCCCTGAGCGTGATCGTCGCCGTGACCGGCGCTGGGCTGGCGGCCGTCTGGCCGGTATTTCCCGTGCTGTGCCTGGCGGCCCTGATGACCGGCGGGGCCACCGGCGCCGCCTCGATTGCGCTGCAGCGTCACGTGGGCCGTGCCGCCCATGGCACCACGGAGCTCAAGCGTGTGTTCAGCTGGCTGGCCATTGGCCCGGCGATGTCCAACTTCATCGGGCCGTTCACGGCCGGGCTGCTGATCGACCACGCGGGTTATCGTGCCGCGTTCGGCCTGATGGCGGCGCTACCGCTGGCCACCTGGTTCTGGGTGCGCCGCACGCGCGAGCTGCCGCCGGTGGAGCCGTTTGTCAACCCGACCGGGCAGCGCGCCTGGGATCTGCTGCGCGAGCCCATGATGCGCCGCCTGATGCTGGTGAACTGGTTTCTGTCGTCGTGCTGGGACGTGCACACCTTTGTGCTGCCCGTGCTCGGCCACGAGCGGGGGCTCAGCGCCTCGGTCATTGGCACGATTCTGGGCGTGTTTGCACTGGCGGCGGCCACCATCCGCGTGTTGCTGCCGCTGATCGCCGCCCACTTGCAGGAGTGGGCCGTGATCGCCACCGCCATGGCGGGCACCGCACTGGTGTTTGCCGTGTACCCGCTGCTGGATTCGCCCTGGGCCATGGGGTTCAGCTCGGTGTTGCTGGGGCTGCTGCTGGGGTCGGTGCAGCCCATGGTCATGAGCATGCTGCACCAGATCACGCCCGAGCACCGGCACGGTGAGGCGCTGGGCCTGCGGCTGGTGTTCATCAACGCGTCCAGCGTACTCATGCCCATGCTGTTTGGCACGGCTGGCGCCGTGGTGGGCGTGGCCAGTGTGTTCTGGTTTGTGGGGGCGGCGGTGGCGGGCGGCACGCGTGCCGCCTGGTTGCTCAGGCCCCGCGCTTGAGTGTTTCACCGGGCCTGAATGGCCCGCGGCAGGCGCTCAGCGCCACAGCGGGCGGAACATGACCAGCCCCAGCACCGGCCCCACGGCCAGCCAGGGCAGCAGCGCGGCCAGCGGCACCGACTGCGCCGCATGCACAAACAGCTGGATGCTGACCACCGTGATCGAAAACCCGATGCAATTGGCAAACGTGAGCACGCTGCCCACGATCTCGGGCGGCGCATTTTGTGAAGTGAGTGTGGAAAACTGCGGCGAATCGCCCGCCACCGTGATGCCCCACAGCACCAGCCAGCCCAGAAACAGCGGCAGCGGTGCGGCCAGCATCAACGGCGCGGCCAGACAGCAGGCCCCGCTGATGCCCAGCTGCGTGGCCGCCACGCGGGCGCTACCAAAACGCCGCACCAGCAATCCGCCGCCGATGCAGCCCGCGGCCCCGCCGACGATGATCCAGAACACCGCCGCGCTGGCCGGTGCGCCCGCCAGCCGCGTCGCCACGATGAACGGCACGAGCACATAGAACGCGTACAGCTCCCACATGTGGCCGAAATAGCCGAACACCGAAGCACGCACCCGCCGGTCGTGCCAGATGACGTCCAGTGCGCGCAGGCGCACGCGTGCGCTGCGGTTGCGCAGGGGGCTGTCGGGTACCAGCAGCGCCGTGGCCAGGCCCCCCAGCGCGGCCACGGCCGACACCCCCAGCACCACCGCCTGCCACGACAGCGCGGTGCCCGTGGCGAAGCCGGTCGCGCGCAAGCCGTAGGGCAGGGCGGTGCCCACCACCAGCGCGCCAATCAGCACGCCCATGACCGCACCCAGGCGCTCGCGGTACCAGCTGGCGGCGATCTTCATGCCCACCGGGTAGATGCCCGCCAGCAAAAAGCCCACGCCAAAGCGCAAGGCCACCAGCGCGGGCCAGTGGCCGTCGAGCACCACGGTGAGTGCGTTGGCGCTGGCGCCCAGCAGGGCGCAGACCAAAAACACCCGGGACGGCGAAAACCGGTCGGTCAGCATCGACAGCGTGAACGCCAGCGTGCCCGCCACAAACCCGAGCTGCACGGCCGAGGTGAGCGTGCCCACGGCTTCGGGCGGCAGCCCCCAGGCGCGCTGCAGGTCGGGCATGACCGCGTTGACCGCAAACCACAGCGACGTGCCCGCAAACTGCGAAAACACGATCACCGGAAGAATGCGGCGCGGCACTGGCGTCATGCGTCAGTGGCTCCGCCAGAGGGCTCGCCCGGCGGCATCAGCCGAGCTGGTAGAACGCGCGGATGGCGTCCCAGGCCACCTGCGGGTCGTCCACATACTGGAACAGCTTGAGATCGTCGGGCGAAATGGCGCCTTCTTCCACCAGCACGTCCAGGTTGACCAGCCGCTTCCAGTAGTCGGAGCCGAACAGGATGATGGGCACGGGTTTGGCCTTGCGCGTCTGCACCAGCGTGACCACCTCGAACAGCTCGTCCAGCGTGCCAAACCCCCCGGGGAAGGCCACCAGCGCCTTGGCGCGCATCATGAAATGCATCTTGCGCAGCGCAAAGTAATGGAACTTGAACGACAGCGTGGGCGTGATGAAGCGGTTGCCGCTTTGCTCAAACGGCAGCGAAATGTTCAGCCCCACGTTGGGCGCGCTCACGTCATGCGCGCCGCGGTTGGCCGCCTCCATGATGCCGGGGCCGCCGCCGGTGCAGATGTAGAGCCGCTCGGCCATCGGCCGCGCGTTGCTGTAGGTGCCCACGATGCGCGCGAAGGCACGCGCCTGTTCGTAATAGCCCGCGTTGCGCATGCGGCGCTGCGCCTTGGCCAGTGCCGCCGCATCGCCCGAGCCCTGGGCCGCCTGCAACTCGGCCTCGGCCGTTTCCTGGTCGGGAAAGCGCGCGCTGCCAAATACCACGATGGTGTTCTCCACCCCCTGGGCGTGCTGGCCCAGATCGGGCTTGAGCATCTCGAGCTGGAAGCGGATGCCGCGCGTTTCGCGCCGCAGCAGGAACTCGGGATCGGCAAACGCCAGCCGGTAGGCCTGCGCGTCCAGCGGCGTGCCCGCATCGCCATGCGCCTGAAGCTCGGCCCAGGCATCGGCCAGGCGGCGTTCGGAGAGGTCTTGGGTGTTTTCCATAGGGCCTGATTGTCATCCAGTTGGTTGGGCGCGGCGCCACGGGCTTGTTGGCGATGAAGGAATGGAGTCGGGGCGGCCCGGAACGTTCTGGGCGAGACGGGTGGGCACGGGGTTGGCGGGGGACGGGTGTACCCAATTTTATGAGAATTTTTGGCATTTATCCTCCGTCAGATGGTGATAGTTTGCTATTTTATTTGTAGTTATTTCGGGCCAGATGCCGGGTTGGACGGACTGCCGTCGTGGGGCTGGGTCGTGGCTGCGTTCCAGCAAGCGCATGTCCCGGCCGAACCGGTGGGAGGGTGTCCACGCTGAACATTTTCGGTGACACTGGGAAAATGTCGATGGAACTTGCACGGCAGCGTGCCGGGTTGGGCGCTATTCTATTTATAGTGAAGCAAGACAGCTCTCAAAATTGCTGGTCGAGCGTTTCGGTGAACATCGCCATTTCATAACTATCGTTTCAAAGAAAGCGAGTGCCCCCCGGTTCGATGCCAAAGGAGCATTGGAATCTGCTTCCTACCGATGATGCATAACCTTACAGTCGAGCGGACCTGCGCAAAAAGCCGCGCAGGCCGCTCACTTCCACGTTCGGCGTCATGGGGCCGCGTACTGAAACTATGGCAACTCTCACATCACTGATCCCGGACGTTGACGTCCTCCTGATGCTCGCACCAGAGGAGCTTGCTGAAGTCATCCTTCAGCTTGCGCATGAACACAGGCAAAACGGGCTCGTTCACTCTCAAGTCGTCGCTTCGCACATCAACGGAAATCCAGGGGCCAACGATGGCTATCCGCAGAATCGCCGACGCGAAGCCGAACTCGCGTTTGCTGAAGCTTGGAACTGGCTCTCAGTGCAAGGCCTTCTGATCCCGGAACTCGGAATCAACGGGAACAATGGATGGATGCGCCTGAGTCGCCGCGCCATAGAGATACTCGCAAAGAACTCGTTCCGGACATTTGCGCTTAGCGTTGGCTTCCCCAAGTCCTTGCTTCATCCCTCCATCGCAGATGAGGTTTGGCTCGACATCGTTCGCGGGGATCTCGAAACAGCAGTATTCAAGTCGTTTCGAACTGTTGAGATCGCGGTACGCGAGGCCGCCAACTTCGCCGCCACCGATATCGGTACACCGCTGATGCGGAAGGCGTTTGACAAGATGAGCGGGCCACTTTCGGACAAGCAACAACCAGAAGCGGAATGCGAGGCGTTGGCGCACCTCTTTGCTGGAGCTATTGGCTCGTACAAGAATCCGCATTCCCATCGAACCGTTGCAATCACCGACCCAACGGAGGCGCAGGAAATGGTCATTCTGGCAAGCCACCTCCTTCGCATAGTCGATAGCAGGCGGTAACCCCTTGAAGGGACTTCCTCTTTTTGGCAAGCTGTATTTGTATTCGTCGCCGAGGGTTGCGGTGCAGATTTGAGGTTGAAGGAAGAGCAGGCGGCGTTGAAGAGCATGAAGCGAGGAGCAGACTGCACCTCGACAGACTGGCTTGACGGGGTTGACCTGACCCCATCCACCAACCCACAAAAAAGGCTCCCGAAGGAGCCTTTTTCATTCAACGCCGAAGCCGCTCAGACGCGCTTGCGGTATTCTCCGGTGCGGGTGTCGATCTCGACCTTGTCGCCCTGGGCCACGAAGATCGGCACGCCGATGTCGAAGCCGGTGGCGATCTTGGCGGGCTTGAGGACCTTGCCCGAGGTGTCGCCCTTGACGGCGGGTTCGGTCCAGGTGATTTCGCGCTCGACGCTGGTGGGCAGTTCGACCGAGATGGCCTTGCCGTCGTAGAACACCACTTCGGCGGTCATGCCGTCTTCGAGGTAGTTCAGGGCGTCGCCCATGTTGTCGGCTTCGACTTCGTACTGGTTGTATTCGGCGTCCATCCAGACGTACATCGGGTCGGCGAAGTACGAGTAGGTGCAGTCCTTCTTGTCCAGGATGATCTGGTCCATCTTGTCGTCGGCCTTGAAGACCACCTCGGTGCCGAAGTTGGCGATCAGGCTCTTGAGCTTCATGCGCACGGTGGCCGAGTTGCGGCCGCCGCGGCTGTATTCGGTCTTGAGGACGACCATCGGGTCCTTGCCGTGCATGATGACGTTGCCAGCGCGGATTTCTTGAGCGATTTTCATAGCATTCCAAAACGGGTGGGTGGCCCGCGCAGTGCGTCGAGGGTGAGGCACTTTCTGCGGCCGGTTGCGATTTCAGGCCGGTTGGGGGATGCCCGGGCTGAATTTCGCAAAGCCTTGAATTTTAACGGGTTTTGGCGACGAACCGAATCAGCTGTGTGCACAGGTCGTCCTGGGCCAGCAGGCGCGAGCGGGCCGCCTGCGCGGTGGGCTGCCACGCCGCCCCGTCGAGTGGGGGCCACGGTGCGTTGGCCGCGGGCGCCTGGGGTGCGTTCCAGAGCTGGTGAAACGCGCGTTGCGAGGGGCTGGCGCCCAGCCAGTCGAGCCAGGCCTGCAGCTTGGCATGGTGGGCGCCGTCGGCCTGCGGGTAGGCCTGCCAGACCATGGGCCGCCCGGCCAGCAGGGCGCGCACCCAGGAGTCTTCGCCGCGCACCAGGTTCAGGTCACTGGCCCACAGCAGGGTGTCGTAGTCGCGCTGGGTGAGGGCGGGTAAATATGAAATCAATAGCAAACTATCGCCATTCGACGGGGGCTCAATATTGATTTTGTTCAAAATTGCGGCACGCACCGCGGCCGCGGCGCGCCCGTGCGTGACCAGCAGCCGCGTGGGTTCGGGGCCGCGGGCCAGTTGCGCCAGCCAAGCCGCCAGCGCGGGGGGTTCGTAGCAAAACAGCGAGATCAGGCGTTCACCCTGCCAGGGGATGCCGTGCGCGGCGAGCCAGGCGGTGCGGTCGAATGCGGCTTGCCGTGCGGCCAGGTCGGGCTCACGCAGCAGGCCGCCCGTGGCCGGGGTGAAGCCCGGGTAGAAAAACCATTTGGTGCGCCCTCGGCCCGGGCCCGACAGCACCGGCGAGGGCAGCCCGTGCGAGCGTTCCACATAGGGTTCGGCCGAAAGGTATTCGAGATTGATCCAGACCGGGTTTTTCAAGCTTTTTTGGCCAATATCCCCCGTCAAATGGTCATGGTTAGCTATGAATTCAGGAGAAATCTCGCACCCGAATGCCTCCACCCACACATCGGCCACGGGCTGCGCGGCCAGCAGCGCCGGGTCGATGGGGTGGCGCCAGGGCAGCACCTGCACGCCGGGGTGGGCACCCTGGCGGGCGCCCGGCGCCATCCAGTCCAGGGCGCTGGCGTCGTCCACCCACAGGCGCACGGTTTCGCCGCGCGCGGCCAGGTCGGCGGCCAGGCGCCAGCACACGCCCAGATCGCCGTGGTTGTCGATGACGCGGCAAAAAATGTCCCAACGCAAAGGCGCGTGGGTGGCGGTGGCCGTGGTGGTGGCATTGGCGATAAGGGGGGCGGTGTCGGGGGCATGGGCCATGGGCCGATTGTCCACAAGGCCGTGCTGCAGCCGCGCCGCCTTGCCGTGCGCGGCGCACGACCGCACGGCCGCACGACCGCGCGGCCACGGCCCGCGCAACCTGCTGCGCCACTTCAGCGCGCGCTTCCCGCCACAATAGGGGCACCATGCCTGACGCCCATTCCGACCAGTTGCTCAGCGAAGTTGCCGCCCTGCCGCCGCTGCCGGGGGTGTACCGCTATTTCGACGCGGCCGACCAGGTGCTCTATGTGGGCAAGGCGCGCAATCTCAAGAAGCGCGTGGCCAGCTATTTCCAGCGCAACCACGACGGCACGCGCATCGGCCAGATGGTCAGCAAGATCGTGCGCATGGAGACCACGGTGGTGCGCTCCGAGGCCGAGGCGCTGCTGCTCGAAAACAATCTCATCAAGACGCTGAACCCCAAGTTCAACATCCTGTTCCGCGACGACAAGAGCTACCCCTATCTCAAGCTCGCGTCACACGACTTTCCGCGCCTGACGTATTACCGCGGCGCGGTCGAGAAAAAGCACCGCTACTACGGGCCGTACCCGAGCGCCTGGGCCGTCAAGGAGTCGATCCTGCTGCTGCAAAAGGTGTTTCACCTGCGCACCTGCGAAGACACCGTGTTTCGCAACCGCACGCGGCCCTGCCTGCTGTACCAGATCAAGCGCTGCTCGGCCCCGTGCGTGGGGCACATCTCGCCCGAAGACTATGCCCATGACGTGGCCAACGCCGAGAGTTTTCTCAAGGGCGAAACGCAGCAGCTGCTGCAGACGCTGGAGTCGCGCATGATGGCCCACGCCGGGCGGCTGGAATTTGAGCAGGCGGCCGAGCTGCGCAACCAGGTGGCGGCGCTGTCCAAGGTGCTGCACCAGCAGGCGGTGGACAACGTGTCCGACAAGGACGTGGACATCCTGGCCGTCAAGGTGCACGGCGGGCGCGCCTGCGTCAACCTGGCCATGGTGCGCGGCGGGCGCCATCTGGGCGACCGGCCGTATTTCCCGGTGCATGTGGAAGACGCCAGTGCCTTGCTGCCCGGCCAGGACGAGGTTGGGGGGCCCGCGCCGGCGCCGGCCGAGCAGGCCGTGCAGGTGCTGGAAGCCTTCATTGCGCAGCATTACATCGGGGTGCCGGTGCCCTCGACGCTGATCACCAGTGCGCCCGTCAGCAAGGAACTGATCGAGGCGCTGACCGAGCAAAGCGGCGTCAAGGTCACGGCGGTGCACCACCCGCGCGAGCAGCGTCGCATCTGGCTGGAGATGGCGCAGAAAAACGCCGATATCCAGCTGGCGCGGCTGCTGTCGGAGGAAGGTTCGCAGCAGGCGCGCACGCGCGCGCTGGTGGACGCGCTTGACCTCGCGCCCGACAGCCTGGACGCCTTCCGCATCGAGTGCTTTGACATCTCGCACACCGCGGGCGAAGCCACCCAGGCTTCGTGCGTGGTGTTTCACCACCACCAGATGCAGAGCAGCGAATACCGCCGCTTCAACATCGAAGGCGTCACGCCCGGCGACGACTACGCCGCCATGCGCCAGGTGCTGATGCGCCGCTACAGCAAGCTGGCCGAAGCCGCCCGCGCGCCCGACGCCGACGCCAGCCCCGACGCTAAAGGCGGCAGCGTGCGTGGCCGCCTGCCCGATCTGGTGCTGGTGGATGGCGGCAAGGGCCAGGTGGCCATGGCGCGCGAGGTGTTCAATGCCTTGGGGCTGGACCTGGCGCTGATCGTGGGCGTCGAGAAGGGCGAGGGCCGCAAGGTCGGCCTCGAAGAACTGGTGTTTGCCGACGGGCGCGACAAGGTTGGCCTGGGCCGCGACTCGGCCGCGCTGATGCTGGTGGCGCAAATCCGCGACGAGGCCCACCGCTTTGCCATCACCGGCATGCGCGCGCAACGCGCCAAGGTGCGCGTGGGCGGCAGCAAGATCGAAGAGATCCCCGGCATCGGCCCCAAAAAACGCGCCCGCCTGCTGCAGCGCTTTGGCGGTATCCGCGGCGTGGCCAACGCGGGGGTGGAAGACATTGCCACGGTCGAAGGCATCTCCCGCGCGCTGGCCGAGGAAATCTACCGGGCATTGCATTGACCCCCACGTTCGCCCACTGCGTGTGGCTCTCTGCCCCCGAGGGGGGTGCGTTTTGCCTTGGGGCGGCCCGGCGGCAAAACAGGGTCTTCGGCCTGGCCTCTGGAGTGGTTGCGGCGGCTTGAAGGGAACGGTGAGCGTCGTGACACAATCGCCGCATGTTCCTGACGATTCCCACCATCATGACCTGGACCCGCATTTTTGCGATTCCGCTGATCGTGGGGGTGTTTTACCTGCCGATTCCGATGTTCGAGCAGAACCTCGTGGCCACGGTGATGTTCGTGGTGTTTGCGCTGACCGACTGGCTTGACGGTTACCTCGCACGCAAACTCAACCAGACGTCGGCGTTCGGCGCGTTCCTGGACCCGGTGGCCGACAAGTTCCTGGTGTCGGCGTCGCTGCTGGTGCTGGTGCACCTGGGCCGGGCCGATGTGTTTGTGGCGCTCATCATCATCGGGCGCGAAATCGCCATCTCGGCCCTGCGCGAATGGATGGCGCAGATCGGCGCGTCCAAGAGCGTGGCGGTGCACATGGTGGGCAAGGTCAAGACGGTGGTGCAGATGGTGGCCATCCCCTTCCTGCTCTACAACGGCAAGCTGCTGGGCGGGATCAACACCGGCATCTGGGGTCACTGGCTGATCTGGCTCTCGGCGGTGCTGACCGTCTGGTCGATGGTGTATTACCTCCAGAAGGCGCTCCCCGAAATTCGCCGTCACGCGAAGTGACGTCACGCTGCACCGCATGAACCGCCGGGCCGACGACGATGCGCTGATCCGCGCCATGCCCGTGGTGTTTGTGCTGATCTGGAGCACGGGTTTCGTCGTGGCCCGTTATGCCATGCCGCATGCGCCGCCCATGTCGTTCCTGGCCTTGCGGTTTTTTCTCTCCATTCTTTGCTTTCTGCCGTGGATCCTGTTGGCCCGCGTGGCCTGGCCGCAAGGCCGGGCGCAATGGTTCCATCTGGCCGTGGTGGGTGTGCTCTTGCACGGCGGCTACCTGGGGGGCGTGTGGTCGGCGGTCAAGGCGGGCATGGGTTCGGGGTTGTCATCGCTGATCGTCGGCCTGCAGCCGGTGCTGACGGCGGTGTGGCTCGCTTCGCGTGGCAGTGCTGTCAGCCGCCGCCAGTGGCTGGGCCTGCTGCTTGGGTTTGGCGGGCTGGTGCTGGTGGTCAGCGCCAAGTTCGGGCAGGGCGGGGAAGCCACGGCGTTCAACCTGTCGCTCGCGGTGCTGGCCTTGCTGGCCATCACGATGGGCACGCTCTACCAAAAGCGCCATGTGGCGCCCTGCGACGTGCGCAGCGCCAGCGCCGTGCAGCTTGGCGCGGCGTTTGTGGTCACGCTGCCACTGGCCCTGCTCGAAACAGGCCCCATGACGTGGAATGTTGCGCTGGTCGAGGCCATGGCCTGGTCGGTGCTGGGGCTCACGCTGGGCGGCAGTTCGCTGCTGTACCTGTTGATCCAGCGCGGCGCCGCGACCGCCGTGACCAGCCTGCTGTACCTCGTACCCCCGTGCACGGCCCTGCTGGCCTGGCTGCTGTTCGACGAGCCGGTCACCGCCGCGACGCTTGCGGGAACGGCGGTCACGGCCTTTGGGGTGAGCCTGGTGGTGCGCACGCCGCGCACATCGGGGTAAGCTTCAGGCCGGATTTTTTTGCGATGCGGGGCCGTTTCGCGTGAGGCCGACCGGCGTCAAACACAACCAGGAGATGAAACCATGAGCAAGAAACGTATCGCCGTGATCCCCGGCGACGGCATCGGCAAGGAAGTCATGCCCGAGGGCCTGCGCGTGATGGAGGTGGCGGCGAGCAAGTTTGGCATTGACCTGCAGTTTGACCATTTCGACTTTTCCAGCTGGGACTACTGCGAAAAGCACGGCCAGATGATGCCGGACAACTGGAAAGACCTGATCGGCGGGCACGACGCGATCTATTTCGGCGCCGTCGGCTGGCCGGCAAAAATTGCCGACCACGTGTCGCTATGGGGTTCGCTGCTGCTGTTTCGCCGCGAATTCGACCAGTACGTGAACCTGCGCCCGGCGCGCCTCATGCCCGGCATCATCGCGCCGGTGGTGCGGCGCGACGGCAGCCCGCGCCAACCCGGCGAGATCGACATGTACATCGTGCGCGAAAACACCGAAGGCGAATATTCGGCGGTGGGTGGGCGCATGTACCCGGGCACCGAGCGCGAGATCGTCATGCAGGAGACCATCATGTCGCGTGTGGGCGTCGACCGTGTGCTGAAATTCGCATTTGAGCTGGCGCAATCGCGCCCCAAAAAGCACCTGACCAGCGCCACCAAGTCCAACGGCATCGCGATCACCATGCCCTATTGGGACGAGCGTGTGGCCGAGATGGCCAAGGCCTACCCTGGCGTACAGCTCGACAAGTTCCACATCGACATCCTGTCAGCCCACTTTGTGCAACGGCCCGATTTCTTTGACGTGGTGGTGGCCAGCAACCTGTTTGGTGACATCCTCAGCGACCTGGGTCCGGCGTGCACCGGCACCATCGGCATCGCGCCCAGCGCCAACCTCAATCCCACGCGGCAGTTTCCCTCGCTGTTCGAGCCGGTGCACGGCTCGGCCCCTGACATTGCGGGCCAGAACCTGGCCAACCCGATCGGGCAGATCTGGTGCGGCGCGATGATGCTGGAGTTTCTCGGGCACAAGGACGCCCACGACGCGGTGCTGGCCGCCATCGAGCGGGTGTTGGACCCGTCCAGTGGCGCGCCGCGCACGCCCGACATCGGGGGCAGGGCCGGTACGGCAGACCTGGGCAAGGCCATTGCAGCCGCGCTTTGAGGCGCGTGGCAGGCCGCCGCGGTGTGAATCTGTCACACGGCTGGCCTTGATTCGAACCGCGCACGGGATTTCGTCGCAGTAAAACCGACTAGAATCCCGCTTTCGCGCCGCGGAATGCTGCATGCCGTATTGACACCATGAACGTCCATGGCTTTAATTCCCTCAGCAGTCCACGTTGCCGCTGCCAGATCCCGGAATCGCGTCGCGAGTCTCAGTGCACAGCGTTGCCGACCCGGGGAATTTTTTTGACGAGACGACCCGACCCACACCACATCTCTACGAGGGGCTCCTTGTGAACAAGACAGAACTGATTGAGCATATTTCCAAGAACGCCGACATGTCCAAGGCCGCCGCGACGCGTGCCCTGGAGTCCATGATCGGCGCGGTCAAAACCACGCTGAAAAAAGGCAATTCCGTTTCGCTGGTGGGCTTTGGCACCTTTGCCGTGGGCAAACGCGCCGCCCGCAGTGGCCGCAACCCGCGCACCGGCGCAACGATTAAAATCAAGGCCGCCAAGGTCCCGAAGTTCCGTCCGGGCAAGGCACTGAAAGACGCCTTGAACTGACACCGTTGACGGTGGGGTGCTTAGCTCAGTTGGTAGAGCGGCGCCCTTACAAGGCGTAGGTCGGCGGTTCGAACCCGTCAGCACCCACCACCCAGGCAAGGCGAACGGCAGTTCGCCTTTTTTGTTTTTGCATTGAGAGTCCGAGCATGTTTGATTTCATCCGCAAGCACACCCGAATGACGATGATCCTGCTGTTCGTCCTGATCGTGCCGTCGTTCGTGTTGTTTGGCATTGACGGCTACACGCGCAACCGCGAGCATGCCGCTGCGGTGGCCAAGGTCGATGGCGTGGACATCACCCAGACCGAGTGGGATGCAGCGCATCGCGTCGAGGTCGAGCGCCTGCGCGCGTCCATGCCATCGCTGGATGCCAGGCTGCTCGATTCGCCCGAGGCGCGTTACGCCACGCTGGAGCGCCTGGTGCGCGATCGCGTTCTGGCCGCAGCCGCCACCAAGGCGCATCTGGTCACCAGCGATGCCCGGCTGGCACGCGACCTGCAGCAAAACCCCACGATCGCCACCCTGCGTCGCCCCGATGGCACGCTCGACATGCAGCAATACCGCGAACTGGTGGGCCGCCAGGGCATGACGCCTGAAATGTTTGAGGCCCGCGTGCGCACCGACCTCTCCACGCGGCAGGTGCTGGAAAGCGTGGGCGCCACCGGCTTTGCCACGCCGGCGCAGGCCGACGTGACGCTCAATGCGTTTTTTGAGCAGCGTGAAGTCCAGGTGGTCCGTTTCAATACCGCGGAATACAGCGCCCGCGTCAACCCGAGCGATGCCGAGATCGAAGCCTTTTACAAGGACAATGCGGCCCTGTTCCAGGCGCCCGAGCAGGCCAGCATCGAATATCTGGTGCTGGACGCCGACGCCCTGCGCAACAGCGTCACTGTCAATCCGGACGACCTCAAAACCTATTACGAGCAGAACGTGGCCCGCCTGAGCGGCCAGGAAGAGCGCCGCGCCAGCCACATCCTCATCAATGCGCCAGCCAGTGCCCCGGCGGCCGACCGGCAAATGGCCAAGGCCCGCGCCGAAGAATTGCTGGCAGCGGTCCGCAAGGCACCCGGGACCTTTGCCGAGGTGGCCAAAAAGAACTCGCAGGACACGGGGTCTGCACCCAACGGCGGCGACCTGGACTTCTTTGCCCGCGGTGCCATGGTCAAACCCTTTGAAGACACTGCTTTCGCGCTCAAGAAGGGCGACATCAGCGATGTGGTCGAAACCGATTTCGGCTATCACATCATCCAACTGACCGACATCAAGGCACCCAGGCAACGCAGCTTTGAAGAGATGAAAGCCGAGATCGAGGCTGATGTGAAAAAGCAGCAGGCCCAACGCAAGTTCGCCGAAAGTGCCGAGGCTTTCTCCAATGGCGTGTTTGAGCAGTCCGACAGCCTCAAGCCCGTGGCCGAGCGGCTCAAGCTGCAGATCCGAACGGCCACCGGTGTCACACGCCAGCCCGCACCCGGCGTCACCGGCGTGCTGGGCAACGCGAAGTTCCTCAATGCGTTGTTCGCGCCCGATTCGATCGAGAAAAAGCGCAACACGGAAGCGGTGGAAACGGCCAGCAGCCAGCTGGTGTCGGGCCGTGTTACCCAATACTCACCAGCCCATACCCGACCGCTGGCCGAGGTCCGGGAGCAGGTGCTTGCACGGCTGCGTGCCCAGAAGGGGGCCGAACTGGCGCGCAAGGAAGGTGCCGAAAAGCTGGCCGCATGGAAGGGCAATGCCGCCGCCGCCAGCCTGCCGACCGCCGTCACCGTGTCGCGCGTCGACATCAAGGGCCAGCCCGTCAAGATCGTGGACGCTGCGCTGCGGCTGGACGCGACCCAGCTTCCGGGTTGGACGGGTGTGGATCTGGGCGCCGACGGCTATGCCGTGGTGCGCGTGAACAAGGTCGTGCCGCGTGACGCCGCCACGGCCGAATCGGCCCAACAGGACCGCAGGCAGTACACGCAATGGTGGTCGGCCGCCGAAAGCCTGGCCTACTACGATCTGCTGCGCGAGCGCTTCAAGGCGCAAATCGTCGTGGCGCGGCCGGTGGCGAGTCTGGATGCCGGTGGCGCAGCGACGCGCTGATCGACACGCCTGAACGCCAGGCGCCCGGGCGCGCCACGTGATGGCGTCGGCCGACGGCACAAAAAAAAGCCCGCGCAACCTGGTGTTGCGCGGGCTTTTCAGCGTGTGGGGTTGGGGTGGCGGATGGGTGCCAGCCATCCTGATCCGAACCGTTGATTTCAAAAACTTTTTTCAGCTTCGACCGTGGGATTTGACAAAAAGCCTCGACCCCATGTCGGGACACTTTCGTTGTGCTCCTGCCCTGCATTTTCAAACCGATCCATCGGCCTTTTTCCGTTTCGAGCAACGGCTTGAAGTGGACTGAGCTCGCTTGCAAGATGATATTATAGGCGATATCATTTAGAGAATGAACACGGCAACCAAATTACTCACGGCAATGCGCCAGAACCCGAACGACTGGGCCATGGCAAAACTGCTCACAGTTGCCAAACAGTACGGCATGGAAGTGCGAAGCACCGGGGGCAGTCATCACGTTTTCTCACATCCTTCGGTCAAAGACCCGCTGTCTGTTCCGGCCCACCGGCCTATCAAGGCCATTTACATCAAGCGCTTCGTTGCGCTCATCGATCAGATTCAGGAGTAAGCCATGACAGTCAAGACCATTGCAAAAGTGAAGCCCACCTTCCCTTTCGAAGCCTACAGCCATGTTGTCAGCCCCATCAATGCCGCAGACGGTGGCGGCTTCATGTTCACCATGCCCGACATTCCGGGTGTGTTGGCAGACGGGGCAACCGAACTGGAAGCCATCGCGGATGGCCGAGAAGCCTTTACTGCCACCGTCAGCGCCTTGGTGGACATGGGGCAGGAGGTTCCTGCCCCGGCTTTCAACGTGGACGACTTCACACCAGCATCTGCTTCGGGCAAGGTCTTGGCGCGGCTTCCGCGCTCCATGCACCTGCAACTGACCGCCAGAGCGAAAACTGAAGGCGTGTCGCTCAATTCTTTGGTGCTCGCTTTCATTGCTGAGGGCTTGGGGCGGCGCAACGCTGGGAATCCATAAGAAGATGTCGGCCGCCGAGAGCCTGGCCTACTACGATCTGCTGCGCGAGCGCTTCAAGGCGCAAATCATCGTGGCGCGGCCGGTGGCGAGTCTGGATGCCGGTGGCGCAGTGACGCGCTGATCGACACGCCTGAACGCCAGGCGCCCTGGCGCGCCACGTGATGGCGTCGGCCGACGGCACAAAAAAAGCCCGCGCAACCTGGTGTTGCGCGGGCTTTTCAGCGTGTGGGGTTGGGGTGGCTGATGGGGCTCGAACCCACGACAACAGGAATCACAATCCTGGACTCTACCAACTGAGCTACAGCCACCGCAGAGCGGCAAATTATAGCGCAGCCCGGCGGTTCAGTTCACCATCACCAGCTTGCCCATGACGCCGCGCGAGCCCATGTGGGCGTAGGCGGCCTTGAGCTCGGCCATGGGCATGGTGCGGTCGATCACGGGTTTGACCTTGCCCTGCGCGTACCAGCCGGCCAGTTCGGCCATCATGGCGGCGTTGGCCTTGGGCTCGCGGCGTGAGAAGTCGCCCCAGAACACGCCCACGATCGACGCGCCCTTGAGCAGCGTCAGGTTCAGCGGCAGTGACGGGATCGGGCCCGACGCAAAGCCCACCACCAGGTAGCGGCCGCGCCACGCGATGGAGCGGAACGCCGGCTCGGCAAAGTCGCCGCCCACGGGGTCGTAGATCACGTCGGGACCCTTGCCATCGGTGGCGGCCTTGACGGCGTCGCGAAAGGCGTTGGGCAGGGCGTGCGTGGTGTAGTTGATGGTGGCATCGGCGCCGATGGATCGGCACAGCGCGCATTTCTCGTCAGTGGAGGCCGCGGCGATCACGCGCGCACCCATGGCCTTGGCGATCTGGATGGCTGCCGTGCCCACGCCACCGGCCGCGCCCAGCACCAGCACCGTCTCACCGGCCTTGAGCTGCGCGCGGTCCACCAGCGCGTGGTGCGACGTGGCGTAAATCATGATGAAGGCGGCCGCGTCCACCGCCGGGAAGCCCGCAGGCAGTGGCATGCACAGCGCCGCCGGTGCCACGGTGTGGGTGCCAAAGCCGCCCGTGCCCGACAGGCAGGCCACGCGCTGGCCTGCCTGGAGGTGGCTGACGCCTTCGCCCACGGCCTCGACCACGCCCGCGTATTCGGAGCCGGGCACGAAGGGCAGGGCGGGTTTCATCTGGTATTTGTTCTGCACGATCAGCAGGTCGGGAAAATTGAGGCTGGCCGCTTCAATGCGGATCAGCACCTCACCCTGGCCCGGCTGGGGCGTGGGCAGTTCTTTCCAGGTCAGCGCGTCAACGCCGACGGGGTTTTCGCAAAGCCATGCGTGCATGGGGGAGACTCCTTGAGGTGCAAAAAAAGATTCGGATCCGGGCTGACCGCCATCATAGGCGCGCAGGGCCGGGGCGCTTGTCCCTGCAGCGACGAAGCGGGTCGGCGTCCGCGCGATGCGGCGGCAACGATCCCGCGGCACGCCACCTACAATCGTCACCACACTCGACGCACCCATGAAAATCCTGATCTGCAATGACGACGGTTTCCAGGCGCCCGGCATTGTGGCGCTGTACGAAGCGCTGCGCACCGTGGCCGATGTGGAGGTGGTCGCCCCCGAGCACAACAACAGCGCCAAGTCCAACGCATTGACGCTGCATTCGCCACTGTATGTGCACCACGCGTCCAACGGCTTTCGCTACGTCAACGGCACACCGGCCGACTGCGTGCACGTGGCGCTGACCGGCTTGCTTGGCTACCGGCCCGACCTGGTGGTTTCGGGCATCAACAACGGCGCCAACATGGGCGACGATACGATTTACTCGGGCACGGTGGGCGCGGCCATGGAGGGGTATCTGTTCGGCATCCCCGCCATCGCGTTCTCGCAGGTGGAAAAAGGCTGGGCCCATCTGGACGCCGCCGGCGCCACGGCCCGCCAGCTGGTGCAGCAACTGATTTCGCAGCAGCACGTGGGGGCTGCGCCGTGGCTGCTCAATGTCAACATTCCCAACCGGCCGTTGGACGCACTCAAGCCCATCAAGGTGTGCCGACTGGGCCGTCGCCATGCGGCCGAGCGGGTGATCACCCAGACCAGCCCGCGCGGCGAAACCATGTACTGGATCGGCAGCGCGGGCGCTGCCAAGGACGACGCCGAGGGCACCGACTTTCATGCCGCGCTGCAAGGGCATGTGTGCCTGACGCCGCTCAAGGTGGACCTGACCGACCATGACCATCTGGGCTACTGGGCGCAGACGGCCGCGCGCATGGCCGCCGGTCGCGCGCCGGCAGGCGGCGAGGCCGGGCGTGCGGCGGGAACGGCGGTGTGACCATGACCCGACGCCCCTCGTTTCCGGCGCGCATTGAGTCTTTGGCCCCCGCTTTGGGTGCTACTAAAAATAAAGCAAACAATGTCCATTTGACGGGGGCAAAGGCCGAAAAAACCTTGAAGACCACGCCATCCGAAGCGGCCCGCCCCACCTCGGCACTGACGCCGCTGCGCGGCCCGGGCGATTTCCAGCGGGCCCGCGCCCGGCTGGTGGACCAGATTGCACAGCAGGGCACCCACGCGCCGCAGGTGCTGCAGGCCCTGCGGGCCGTGGAGCGGCACCGCTTTGTGGACAGCGCACTGGTGAACCAGGCGTACGAAGACACCAGCCTGCCGATTGGCCTGGGCCAGACGATTTCCAAGCCCAGCGTGGTCGCCCGCATGATCGATCTGCTGCTGGGTGTGGCCCCGGAGGATGGGGCGATGAATCGGCCCCCCCTGGGGCGGGTGCTGGAAATCGGCACGGGCTGTGGCTACCAGGCAGCGGTGCTGAGCCATGTGGCGCGCGAGGTCTACAGCATCGAGCGATTGCGGGGCCTGCACGAGAAGGCGCGGGTCAACCTGCGGGCGTTCCGGCTGGCCAATGTCCACCTGCTGTTGGGCGACGGCATGGCCGGTTTTCCCAAAGGCGCACCGTATGCGGCCATCATTGCGGCGGCGGGTGGCGACGCCGTGCCGGCCGCGTGGATCGAGCAGTTGGCCGTGGGCGGGCGCATCGTGGCGCCCACGCTGGCGCACGACGGCAAACAGGCGCTGGTGGTGATCGACAAGACGCCGCACGGCCTGCAGCAGCGCGTTCTTGAGGCGGTTCACTTTGTCCCCCTAAAATCGGGTGTTGCGTAAGTGGGCGACGATGTCATGAAGGGAATTCGGATGATGGGTGTGGACTGCTGGCGGTGGAGACTTTGGGGGGCCTTGCTCATGGGCCTGGTGCTGGCCGGTTGTTCAACCCACAACCCCCGTCGCGTGCCGGTGGAAGACCGGGGCAGCGCGGCCGCGCGCCCGATCGTCGCAACCGACACGCCCGTCAAGCTCCCTCCCGGCCTTGAAAACGCTGGCAAGGCGGGGTATTACACGGTCAAGCCCGGCGACACCATCATGCGCATCGGTCTGGAAACGGGCCAGGCGTGGCGTGACCTGGCGCGCTGGAACAACCTGGACAATCCCAACGTCATCGAGGTGGGCCAGGTGTTGCGGGTGTTCCCGCCGTCCTTGAGCGCCCCCATCCCCGCGACCGCCACCGCACCGGCAGCCGCCTCGTCCACCGTCCCTGACGGCGTGGTGGTGGCGCGCCCTGTCACGTCAGGCACCGTCACACCGGTCACCCCGGCCAGCGGGGCGCGCGCCGCTGCATCGGCAGCGGCGGCAGCCCCGGCCACGGCCGCATCCACCCCGGCGGCCACCGCCGATGACGAAGTGGCCTGGCTGTGGCCGTCAACGGGTGCCGTGCTGGGCGGCTTTGACGAGGTGCGCAACAAGGGCCTGGACATTGCCGGGCGGGTGGGCGACCCGGTTCTGGCGGCCGCCGATGGGCGCGTGGTGTACGCCGGTGCGGGGCTGCGGGGTTACGGCAATCTGGTGATCCTCAAGCACAACAACACCTATCTCACCGCCTATGCCCACAACCAGGCCCTGCTGGTCAAGGAAGACCAGACGGTGCGCCGTGGCCAGAAAATCGCCGAGATGGGCAGCAGCGACGCCGAGCGCGTGAAGCTGCACTTCGAGATTCGCCGACTGGGCAAGCCGGTCGATCCCGCCAAGCTGTTGCCGCCACGGTAAACCCCATGAAAAAACGCAACGGAAACCGCCTGCCAGCGAATCCGGATGCGTCTGAAGGTTGGCCGCACGCCGATGCGGCGGGGCAGGCCGACGACCCCCCCGTGGTGACGGCGGCCGCTGCGTCCGACCTGACTTCGCCGGCACTCACCGGCGAGGTCAGCGATGCGCTTGCCCTTTATCTGCGCGATGTCCGCCGCACCCGCCTGTTCACGGCCGAGGAAGAATTTGACTCGGCCACCCGCG
This sequence comes from Betaproteobacteria bacterium HGW-Betaproteobacteria-3, assembly GCA_002842205.1. GTDB lineage: Bacteria > Pseudomonadota > Gammaproteobacteria > Burkholderiales > Burkholderiaceae_C > PHCI01. The sequence goes on from PHCI01000002.1 coordinate 283,369, forward strand.
CCCGCGCCGGCGACTTTGCCGCGCGCCAGCGCATGATCGAACACAACCTGCGCCTGGTGGTGAGCATTGCCAAGAGCTACCTCGGGCGCGGCGTCCCGCTGTCCGACCTGATCGAGGAAGGCAATCTGGGCCTGATGCACGCCATCACCAAGTTCGAGCCCGAGCGCGGCTTTCGCTTCTCGACCTACGCCACCTGGTGGATTCGCCAGTCGATCGAGCGCGCCGCCATGAACCAGGGCCGCGTGATCCGCCTGCCCGTGCACGTGGTGCGCGAGCTGCAGCAGGTGCTGCGGGCCCGCCGCCTGCTCGAAAACGACCCCCAATTTGTGGCCCGGCGGCCCGACGGCGTGCGCGTCGAGGACGTGGCCGCGCTGCTGGACCGCGACGTGCACGAAGTGGCCGATCTGCTGGCCATGGCCGAGACCCCGCGTTCGCTCGACGCCAGCGTTGACGGGGAGGACGATCACACCCTGAGCGACTCCCTGGTGGACCCGTTGGCCATGGACCCGACCCACGTCACCCAGCACCACGAGGTCGAGCGCCTGCTGGACCACTGGATCGACGCCCTGTCAAGCCGCGAAAAAGAAGTCCTGGAAGGCCGTTTTGGCCTGCACGACCGCGACCCCGAAACGCTGGAGGTTCTGAGCGACCGCCTGGGCCTGACCCGCGAACGCGTGCGCCAGATCCAGAACGAGGCGCTGCACAAGCTGCGGCGCCACATGGTGCGCACCGGCGTCGGCAAGGACGCGCTGCTGTAGCCGCCCATAGCGCCATGGCATGGGCGTCAGCCCGGTGTGCTGCCACGTCCAGCGGCTGCGCAGCCTGAGACAATCGGGCCATGACCGACACCCTTTCGCAAAACAAGACCCTGCCCGAAGGCTGGCTCGAAGTCGAATCGCTCGACATTGACGCCCAGGGCGTGGCGCACCGGCCCGACGGCAAGGTGGTCTTCATTGAAGGCGCGCTGCCGTTCGAGCAGGTCAGCGCCAACGTTTACCGCAAAAAGAGCAACTGGGAGCAGGCCACCGTCACGCAAATTCACCGGGAATCGTCGCAGCGCGTGCGCCCCGGCTGCCCGCATTTCGGCCTGCACGCGGGCGCCTGCGGCGGCTGCAAGATGCAGCACCTGCATGTGGGCGCGCAGGTGGCCGTCAAGCAGCGCGTGCTCGAAGACAACCTGTGGCACCTGGGCAAGGTGAAGGCGGACAACATCCTGCGCCCGGTCGAGGGCCCGGCCTGGGGTTACCGCTATCGCGCGCGGCTGTCGGTGCGCTATGTGCACAAGAAGGGTGAGGTGCTGGTCGGGTTTCACGAGCGCAAAAGCAGCTACGTGGCCGACATGAAGGTCTGCCACGTGCTGCCGCCCCACGTCAGCGCCTTGCTGATGCCGCTGCGCGCGCTGATCTTCAGCCTGGACGCGCGTGAAACCTGCCCGCAGATCGAGCTGGCCTGCGGCGACGCCGTGACCGCGCTGGTGCTGCGCCACCTGGCGCCGCTGTCGGCGGGCGACCTGGCCAAGCTCCGCGCCTTTGCTGTGGCGCACCCCGAAGTGCAGTGGTGGCTGCAACCCAAGGGGCCGGAGACGGTGCAGTTGTTGGACCCACCGGCCCCGCCAGCCCCACCCACCGTTCGGGCTGAGCCGGTCGACGCCCTTCGACAAGCTCAGGGCGAACGGTTGTCACCGGGTGCTGGCCCGCTGAACTACAGCCTGCCCGAATTCGGCATCACCATGCCCTTCAAGCCGACCGACTTCACACAGGTCAACCCCCACATCAACCGCGTGCTGGTGCTGCGCGCGTTGCGCCTGCTCGATGCGCAACGCCACGAGCGCGTGATCGACTGGTTTTGCGGCCTGGGCAACTTCACGCTGCCCATCGCCACGCAGGCGCGCGAGGTGCTGGGCATCGAGGGCAGCGAGGCACTGGTGGCCCGTTCGCGCGAGAATTATGAGAAAAACAAGGCCTTAGCCCCCGTCGGTAGGTCATTGTTTGCTACTGAATTCAAAGCAAGAAACCTGTTCGAGATGACCCCGCACCTGCTCGTGCAGGACGGTGTGGCTGACAAATGGCTGGTGGACCCGCCGCGTGAAGGCGCCTTTGCACTGGCCAAGGCGCTGGCCGAACTGCACCAGGCCCGCCAGGGCGGCCCCGACGCGCCGCCGCTGCCCGAAGCCGCCCAACACTGGACGCCGCCACGCCGGATCGTCTACGTCAGCTGCAACCCCGCCACCCTGGCCCGCGACGCCGGCCTGCTGGTGCACCAGGCCGGCTATCGCTGCAGCTTTGCGGGGGTCGTCAACATGTTCCCGCACACGGCGCATGTGGAGAGCATGGCGGTGTTTGATCTGGAGGCGGTTTAAGGGGGGGGCTTGACTGGAAATCTCTACGTCCGAGCGTTACTGCGTCGGGCACAGGGCCACCCTCCCGGTATTTCGCCACAAGACAGGGGCTGCAGGAGAGGGGCAAGTCGTCCCCATGGCTGGAATGCGTGGAAAAAGACCGCATTTCCGCCACTGTCCACCTCAGTGTTCGTGGGCGTTGCACCACAAAATGATGGGGATGAGGTAGATTTACATCAAGGCAAGGTCCGGGCAGGTCATGGAACAATGGTCGCTTGGGCGCGCAGGTTGCGCAACGGACAAAAGCAATGGCAGAAAAACAAAAATTCTCCTGCCTGGAGACCAAGCGCCCGCAGGGCTTGAACACTTCGGGATCGACGTCGATGTGGAACCCTCTCGCCGTGCTGCGGCCTTCGGGGGGCGGTGTGCTCCATTGAAGCGCGGCGTCCTTCACTGGCTCGGTCATCCCGGGCGCCAGGCGGGGCTGCTTTTGGCCACGCTGGTGCCGTTGCTGGTGGTGATCTGGCTGGTTACCCATCAGCGCATCGATCTTGAGCGACGAGAGACACAGGCTGCTGAAGTCCGTGGCAACGAGAATCTGGCGTTGGCCCACGAGGAGCGGAGCCTTCGCCTGCTGACGACACTCGATCAGTTGCTGCTTTGGATGCGCGACGAAACCGGGCGGACGGGCCGCATCGCCGATCTGCCCCCGGACCTGACGCGACTGGGTTTGCCAGCCGCAACGGTGGTGATCTCGGGCGTGCTCGACGTCAACGGCAAAATCACCGAACTCGCCACGGGGCAAGACCCGGACCGGTACGACGTTGGCGATCTCGCGCGTGCGTTTGCGGCCTCGGATGACACGATCTTTATTGGACGAGCCCGCAAGGACGAGCGCGGGAATCGGTGGATGATGCCCTTGGTGCGCAAGTTCCGGGGGCGAAACGGTGCCTGGGCGGGTGCTGTTTTCATGGCGATCGATCCCCGTCTGTTTGTCGATTTCTATGACAAGGCAAACCTCGCGCCGGACATGCTTCTGGACCTGGTGGGGCTGGACGGATTCAGCCGGGCCCGACGGCAGGAAAACTTGATCGAGTCGGACGGTGACTGGCGCGCGCTGGACCTGATCCGACGACAGTCCGAGCAGCCCGCGGCAAGTTACCTCACCACCACCCAACCCGATGGCGTGGAGCGGTTTGTGAGCTTCCGTACGCTACCAGGCTATCCGTTGATGGTGGTGGTGGGGTCGTCATCGGCTGTTGCCATGAAAGCGTTTGACGAGCGCCGGCTTCGGTATCTCTTTCGCGCCGTCGCGGCGTCGCTGATCACTCTTTTGTTTGGCGCGGCATTGTTCATGGTCATGCGGCGGATGCAACGCCTGCTGGTGCTGCACGCGGACAGCGAGGCGCGCTTCAAGGCGCTCGCGGAGTTGTCTGCCGACTGGTATTGGGAAACCGATCGCGAGCACCGGTTTACGCTCATGTCGGCGGGCGTTGGCTTCGGTACCGGATTTCGGCCTGAAGACTATCTCGGGTTGAGGCGTTGGGAGGTGCCTGACGCGCAACCGGTTGACGGCGATTGGGCGGCCTATCAGGCAATGCTGGACCGCTGCGAGGCATTTCGGGACATGGGCAACTGCCGACGCGACGTCGACGGCAAACTGCAGTATTCAAAGATTTCCGGGACACCGGTCTTCAACGCCGCGGGCGAGTTCACCGGCTATCGCGGCGTCGGGCGGATGGTCACGGCCGAGCGTGAAGCGGCCCGAACGCTGGCCGAAAGTCAGGCCCGGCTGGAGGCCATCATTGATTCCTCGATGGACGCCATCATCACGGTGGACGAGGCGTTCCGGATTCGGGTCTTCAATGCGGCCGCCGCCCGGATGTTCCTGTGCACGCCCGAGGATGCGCTGGGGTCGCCAATTGCCCGGTTTGTACCGCGGCGGTATGCCGACCATCATGACCAGAAGATGCGGCTTTTTTCGGATACCGGCGAGTCGCAGCGGCGGATGGGTTTGGCGGCGGACGTGCTGGCGCTTCGTTCGGATGGCAGCGAGTTTCCCGCCGAGGCCACCATCTCGCGCATGCAGGTCGGTGGGCGGTCCTATTCGACGGTGTTTCTGCGCGACGTGACCGACCGGATGCTGGCCGAAGCCGCCTTGCGCGACAGCGAAGAGCACTACCGTCTGCTGTTCGAGTCGAGCATGGACGCTGTCCTGCTCGGGGCTCCTGATGGCTCGATCACGGCGGCCAATTCGGCTGCCTGCGGGATGTTCGGTCTGACGGCGGAGCAGTTTTTTGCGCGCGGCATGATCGGGATTGCCGACCTGGCCGACCCCCGAATGGAACAGCTGGTTCGGGCCAGTGCGGATGCGCCTGGATTCGTGCTGGGGCATGCGGCCTTCTTGCGCAACGACGGAACACGGTTCGAAGGCGAGGTGTCCTACACGGTGTACGTGGATCATGCGGGGCGCGCAATGACCAGCGTGGTGATACGGGATGTGAGCGAACGTCTTGCGGCAGAGGCCGAGCGCCGGGGGCTGGAAGAAAAGCTGCGCGAGGTGCAGAAGATGGAAGCCCTGGGCACGCTCGCGGGAGGCGTTGCGCATGATTTCAACAATATTCTCGCGGCGATTCTCGGCAATGTGGCGCTGGCCCGCCAGGACGCACAGGCTTCGCCGCGCGTGCAGCGAAGCCTGGAGGAAATCCAGCAGGCCGGCATGCGTGCACGCAACCTTGTGCAGCAGATTCTGGCCTTCAGCCGGCGTCAACCCCAGGTGTTCGAAATACAGCCATTGCGTCCGGTGGTGGAGGACGCCTTGCGCCTGCTGCAATCCACGCTGCCCTCGGGCATTGACTTGGTGACCCGCCTGACGCCAACATCGCTGTCTGTGCGGGCCGATGCCGGCCAGGTTGGACAGGTGCTGCTGAACCTGTGCACCAACGCCTGGCACGCCCTGGACCCGGCGCGCCCGGGGACGATTGAAGTCGTGCTTGAATCGACCGCGCTGGATGCGGAATCTGCTGCCCGCAAGGGGCTGCTCGTGGCAGGGGTGTACGCGCAGCTCACGGTCAGGGACAATGGCACCGGAATGGACCCCGAGACGATGACCCGTATCTTTGAACCCTTCTACACGACCAAGCCTGTGGGGGAGGGCACCGGTTTGGGATTGGCCGTGGTGCATGGCATCGTGCGAGCGCATGAAGGCGCCGTGCAGGTGAGCAGCAACTTGGGCGAAGGCACCCGGTTTGACGTGTTTCTGCCGGTGGTCGATTCGGATGCCGCCGATCCGCCGCAACAACCGGGCGCGGAGGCGCCTTCCGACCAGCCGGGCATGGGGCAAGGCCGCCATGTGGCCTACATCGACGACTATGAGGCCATGGCCTTTCTGGTCTCCGAAATATTGAAGGAGCTGGGCTACCGCGTGAGCTGTTTTGAGCGTGCCGAAGACGGCCTGGCGGCGATTCGCGCCCATCCGGCCGATTTCGACATCGTGGTGACCGACTTCAACATGCCCGGCCACTCGGGGCTGGACCTGGCGCGGGAGCTCCGTGCACTGCGCCCCGATCTACCCGTGATCATCACCACGGGCTTCATCACCGATGCCTTGCTCAGCGGCGCGAAGGAATGTGGCGTGCGACTGGTGTTTGACAAGCAAAACCTCGTGGAAGAGCTGCCGGGTCATATCGCCCGCGTGCTCGACGGCCCGGTCGCCTGACGGGTTCGCCAGACCTGCTGCGCCGATTTCAAGGCATGGACAACGACTTTCTTCCGTTCGTGGACCGGGCCAATGTGCGGCCGGTTGCCCGCCAGGAGGGGCGAAGTTTGCTGCTGCGCTTTGACATGGACACGGTGCAGAGCAGCATGAATCTGGACGACCCCTGCGTTCTGGAACTGGAATACACGCGCGCCATGATGCTGTGCCTGCTGTTTTGCCCGGCGCCACGGCACATCCTGATGATCGGTCTTGGCGGAGGGTCTCTGGCCCGGTATTGCCACCGCCATTTGCCCGACGCCGACATGACGGTTGTCGAGATCAACCCGCACGTGATGGCCCTGCGAGACGACTTTCTGGTGCCGCCGGACGGCCCGCGCTTTCGCGTGGTACTGGCCGATGGCGCTGTGTTCGTGCGGCGAACGGCGCAGCCGTTTGACGTGATTCTGGTGGACGGTTTTCATTTTGACGGGCAGCCCGATGCCCTGGGCACGCTGGCGTTTTACGGTGCGTGCCGGGCCCGGCTGGCGCCTTCGGGCGTGCTGGTGGTCAACATGGACAGCGACGCCGGCATCAGCGAGCCCCTGCTGCAACGCCTGGGCGAAGCATTTGATGGCGGGGTCATGTCCATGTTGCCTGAAGTGGGCTCCAACCGTGTGGCCTTTGCGGCGGCCGCACCCGTATTGCAGGGTGTCCAGAACACCTGGCGCGAACGCCTCCAGGCTCTGGAGCCGGTGCATCGGCAGATGCTGGGTCGGCGCAGTGGCGAGGGGCTGGCGTGGCCACCCCTTGACCCGCCCTGAACTTCAGGCGTCGGCCCAGACCTCTTGGGCGGTTTCGATCACCAGGCGCAGTTTGGCGCGCTGCGCTTCCACCGCGATGTTGTTGCCGTGAACCGTGCTGCTGAACCCGCATTGAGGTGACAGCGCCAACTGCTCCAGCGGCGCGTAACGCGCAGCCTCGTCGATGCGGCGCTTGAGGTCGTCCTTGCTTTCCATTTCGCCAAACTTGGTGGTCACCAGCCCCAGCACCACGGTTTTGCCCTTGGGCAGGTAGCGCAGTGGCTTGAAATCGCCACTTCGTTCGTCGTCGTATTCCATGAAATACGCGTCCAGGTTCATCTCCCTGAGCAGGGCTTCGGCCACCGGCTCGTAGTTGCCGGCCGCCGCATGCGTGCTCTTGAAGTTGCCGCGGCACAGGTGCATGGCCAGCAGCATCCCGGCGGGCTTCTGTGCCACGACCTTGTTGATGAAGGCGGCGTAGCGGTGCGCCAGCTCGTTGGGATCATCGCCCCGGCCGCGTGCGGCCTCGCGCATTTTTTCGTCGCACAGGTAGGCCAGGTTGGTGTCGTCCATCTGCACGTAATTGCAGCCAGCAGCGCTCAGCGAACGCAACTCGTCGCCGTAGGCCTTGGCCACGTCGTCGTAGAAGTCGGGATCCAGTTCAGGGTAGGCCGTGCGGCTGATGCCTGCGCGCCCGCCACGGAAGTGCAGCATCGTGGGTGAGGGAATGGACACCTTGGGGGTGCGGCCCGCACTCACCTGGGATTTGAGGTAGTTGAAGTCGGCCAGCTGGATCTGTTTGGCGTGGGTGACCTTGTCGACCACGTGGATGGCGGGCGGCACCAGGTGCTCCTTGCCGTCGGCGCCCACGGCCAGCATGGCTTCCCCCACTTTCACGCCACCCAACTGCTCCAGGAAATCCAGGTGGAAATAGGTGCGACGAAACTCGCCGTCGGTGATGCTTTTCAGCCCCACATCTTCCTGGAACTTCACGATCTCGGTGATGGCCTTGTCCTCCACCTTGCGCAACTGCTCGGGCGTGATCTCGCCGCGCGCCTTTTGTTCACGGGCTTCCAGGAGGTATTGCGGTCGCAAAAAGCTGCCAACGTGGTCATAACGCGCGGGGAGGTGCGGGGCACTCATGGGCAAGTCTCCTGGAAGTTTGTGGAAATCGAATCTGGATCTGAATGGTAGATCATAAAAAAATTTGATCATTGAATACAATAAAGCTAAAAATCAAGCCAAAATTGGCATTTCTGATTGAGTTTCTGCGTTTAATGTATACAATCAGTATGCATGAACCTCTCAAGCCCCACTTTTCCCTTGAATGCGTGGTACGCCGCCGCCTATGACGTCGAGATCGGCCGCACGCTGTTGGCCCGCACGGTGTGCAACCAGCAACTGGTGCTGTTTCGCAAGACCGACGGCAGCGTGGCGGCGCTGGAAGACGCGTGTTGGCACCGGTTGATGCCACTGTCGCTGGGGCGGCTGGAGGGCGACGAGGTGACCTGCGGCTATCACGGTCTGGTGTTCAATGCCCAGGGGCGTTGCACCCACATGCCCAGCCAGGACACGCTGAACCCTTCGGCTTGTGTGCGCAGCTACCCGGTGGCGGAGAAATACCGTTTTGTCTGGGTCTGGCCTGGCGATCCGGCCAAGGCCGATCCGGCACTGATTCCCGACATGCACTGGAACCACGATCCCGCCTGGGCGGGCGACGGCAAGATGATCCGCGTGGCTTGCGACTACCGTCTGGTGGTGGACAACCTCATGGACCTCACGCACGAGACCTTCGTGCATGGCTCCAGCATTGGCCAGCAGGCCGTGGCCGAGGCGCCGTTTGTGGCCACGCACGGCGAGCGCACCGCCACCGTCACCCGGTGGATGGAAAACATCGATCCGCCCCCTTTCTGGGCGGGCCAGATCTTCCAGGCGCGCGGCTACCGCGGCAAGGTGGACCGCTGGCAGATCATCCGGTTCGAAGCGCCGTGCACGGTGAATATCGACGTGGGCGTGGCCGAGACCGGCACGGGCGCGATTCCGCCGGGTGGCAACCAGGGTGATCCGAAGCTCAGTCACCGCAGCCATGGGGTCAACGGCTACGTGCTCAACACCATCACGCCCGAGACCGATCGCACCTGCCTGTACTTCTGGGCGTTTGCGCGCAACTACCTGCAGGGGGAGCAGCGGCTGACGCACCAGTTGCGCGAGGGCGTGTCGACCATCTTCCGCGAGGACGAGCATGTGCTGGAAGCCCAGCAGCGCGCGATGGAGGCGCGGCCTAACCACACGTTCTACAACCTCAACATTGACGCCGGTTCGATGTGGGCGCGGCGGCTGATTGACGGCTTGGTGACCAAGGAGCGCCCGGGCGTGCCGGTGATCCCCATCCGGGCGGCGGGGTGATCATGGTGAGTGCTACCAATGCAATAGCTGAAGAAGTCCAGGATACCGGGGCTTCACAGGCGGTAAAGGCCCAACTGCGGCTGCGCGAGATGATCCTGGCCGGAGAACTTCCGGGGGGCGCGCGCATTGCCGAGTTGTCCATCGTCGAAAGGCTCGGTGTCTCGCGCACGCCGATCCGCGCCGCGCTGATGCGCCTGGAGCAGGAGGGGCTGCTCGAATCGCTGCCCAACGGGGGTTACGCGGTTCGCACATTTTCCGAACGCGACGTGTCCGAGGCGATCGAGTTGCGCGGGACCGTGGAGGGCCTGTCCGCACGCATCGCCGCCGAACGTGGCGCGCCGCCGGTGGTGCTGGCCGAGGCCCGGGAATGCCTGCGCGAAATCGATCAGGTGTTGCAGCAGTCCGCGCTCAATGACGAGGCGTTTTCGAGCTACGTCACGCTCAACGAGCGCTTCCATGCCTTGCTTAGCGAGTTGTCGGGCAGCGCCGTCATCGCGCGTGAACTGGAGCGGGTGGCGGGCCAACCCTTTGCTTCGGCTTCCGGGTTTGTGATTGCACAGGCCAACTCGCCACAGGCGCGCGACATGCTCGTGGTGGCGCAGGACCAGCACTGGCAAGTGCTCGACGCGATCGAGCGACGTGAAGGTGCGCGTGCCGAATCCATCATGCGCGAGCACTCGCGCATCGCCCAGCGCAATCTGCGCGAGGTGATGAGCAGCCCGCGACTCGACCAGATGCCGGGCGTCCGGCTGATCCGAAAGCGGAGTTGAATCATCATGGCGGTTGCCCTGGACTGGACCGAAGCGGTTGTCGAGTCGTTTTGCGACATCACACCGACCGTGCGCGAATTCATCCTGCGTCCGTCGGGCGGTGCCTTGTCGCACGCGCCCGGGGGCCATCTGCAGTTGCAGATTCAGGTCAACGGCCGACCGCACACGCGCTCGTACTCGCTGGTCGGGGCGCCCGACCCGCAGGTCTACCGAATCGCCGTCAAACGGCTTGACGACGGCCGCGGGGGCTCGTTGGCCATGTGGCGGCTGTCGGTGGGTGACCGGCTGCGCGTGACCGAACCGCAAAACCATTTTCCGCTCGATCTGCAGGCCCCGGCCTACCTGCTGGTGGCAGGCGGCATCGGGGTGACGCCGCTGGTCTACATGGCGCAAACGCTGGCGCGGCGCGGTGCCCAGGTGCGCATGCGTTCTGGCGCGCGCACCGAGGCCGAGTTGGCTTACGGCGACGATCTGCGCGCCGCATTGGGCGACCGGTGGGTGCCCGCCGTGGCCGAACACGGCGAGCGGGTCAACTTCGCGGCCGAAATTGCCGCGTTGCCGCCTGGCGGACAACTCTATATTTGCGGCCCGGCGGCGATGCTGGATGCCGCACGCCAAGCCTGGATCGCGGCCGGCCGGCCCGAGGCCGATTTGCGTTACGAAACCTTTGGCAGCAGCGGTCGTTACGCGCCGCAGCCCTTTGGCGTGAAAGTGCCACGCCACGGCGTCGACATCACCGTGCCCACCGACAGCAGCCTGCTGGACGCACTGGAGTTGGCCGGTGTGCCTGCGCTGCACAACTGTCGCCGGGGCGAGTGCGGCCTGTGTGCCATGGACGTGCTGGCCGTGGACGGTGAGATTGACCACCGCGACGTTTTTCTCAGCGACCACGAAAAACAGCAGAACCACAGGATCTGCGTTTGTGTCTCGCGGGTGGTGGGGTCGGTGACGCTGGACTCGGCCTGGCGACCGGATCGGTAACCCGGGCCCCGATATCGCGTTATGGCATAACACCCTGTCGGAAATACGACTTGCCAGATGGGTCCGATCCGGTAACAGTTGCCCTCAACGTTCAACCTGGAGACAAACCATGCGAAAACGCGTGTTTCTGAAAATCACCGCCGTCGCTGTTCTGGCGCTGGGCACATCGCTGGCGATGGCCCAGGACAACCTGTTCAAGATCGGCCTGATCCTGCCCATGAGCGGCCCGTTTGCTTCGACCGGCAAGCAGATCGAGGCGGCCGTGCGGCTCTACATGGCGCAAAACGGCGACACCGTGGCCGGCAAGAAAGTGGAGCTGATTCTCAAGGACGACACCAGTGCGCCCGACGTGACCAAACGCATCGCGCAGGAGCTGGTGGTCAACGACAAGGTCAATGTGCTGGCCGGATTTGGCCTCACGCCGCTGGCACTGGCCACGGCGCCGATCGCCACGCAGTCGAAAACGCCGTTGGTGGTGATGGCTGCGGCCACCTCCAGCATCACGCAGGCGTCGCCGTTCATCGTGCGCACCAGTTTCACGCTGCCGCAGGCTGCCGTGGGCATTGCCGACTGGGCGCCCCGCAACGGCATCAAGAAGGTCGTCACGCTGGTGTCCGACTACGGCCCCGGGATCGACGCCGAGAAGTTCTTCAAGGAGCGCTTCACGTTCAATGGCGGGCAGGTTTCGGACTCGCTGCGCGTGCCGCTGCGCAACCCGGACTTTGCCCCGTTCCTGCAAAAAGTGCGCGATGACAAGCCCGACGCGCTGTTTGTGTTTGTGCCCTCAGGGGCGGGCGCAGCGCTGATGAAGCAGTTCTCCGAGCGCGGCATGGACAAGGCCGGCATCCGCTTGATTGGCACCGGCGACGTGACCGACGACGACATCCTCAACAACATGGGCGATGTGGCGCTGGGTGTGGTCACTTCACACCACTATTCGGCTTCGCACAATTCGCCGCTCAACAAGAAGTTTGTGGACGCCTTCGGCAAGGCCAACAACGGCCTGCGCCCCAACTTCATGGCGGTGGGCGGCTACGACGGCATGCGCGTGATTTATGAAGCGGCCAAAGCCACCAAAGGCGGCCGCGGTGAAGCCCTGCTCAATGCCATGAAGGGCCAGATCTTCGAGAGCCCGCGCGGCCCGGTCTTCATTGACGCGCAAACCCGCGACGTGGTGCACAACATCTACATCCGCAAGGTCGAGCGCGTCAACGGCCAGCTCTGGAACCAGGAGTTCGACACCATCAAGGACGTGAAGGACCCGGGCAAGGCGAGATAGTCGAGGTCGTTGGACCCCTTCAGGCATCGCTGTGCTGCACCCCCGTTTGCAGGGAAAAAACCCATGGCCCGACGGCGCCGGTTCCATGGTGTTTCTGGAAGGTGACGCGCTTTCCGGCCGCAACACGATACGAACGCATTCCACCCCATGCTGACCATCCTTTTTGACGGCATTGCCTACGGCATGCTGCTGTTCATCCTCGCCGTGGGGCTGTCCGTGACGATGGGGTTGATGAATTTCATCAACCTTGCGCACGGCGCCTTTGCCATGGTGGGAGGCTACCTCACGGTGGAGCTGATGCAGCGCCATGGTGTCCCGTTTCTGGTGTGCCTGCCGATCGCCTTTGGTGGCGCGGCGCTGCTGGGCGCGGTGCTGGAGCGCACGCTCTACCGCCCCATGTACAGCAAGCCGCATCTGGACCAGGTGCTGTTTTCGATCGGCCTGACCTTCATGGCGGTGGCCGCGGCCGATTACTTCATGGGTTCGCAGCAGCAGATCATGCAGTTGCCCGACTGGCTGCGCGGCCGCACCGAACTGGCCGACGGCGCGCTCGGCATGGGCCACTACCGGCTGTTCATCATTGCCATCTGCGCCGCGTTGACGCTGGGGCTGCAGGCGATCCTGTCGAAGACGCGCTTTGGCAGCCGCCTGCGCGCCAGTGTGGACGACCCGCGCGTCGCCGCGGGCATGGGCATCAATGTGAACCTGGTGTTCTCGGCGACCTTCGCCGTCGGCTCGGGGCTGGCGGGGCTGGGCGGTGCGCTGGGCGCCGAAGTGCTGGGGCTGGACCCGACCTTTCCGCTCAAGTTCATGGTGTACTTCCTGATTGTCGTGGCCGTGGGCGGCACCTCGTCCATCACCGGGCCACTGCTGGCCGCGCTGCTGCTGGGCATTGCCGACGTGGCGGGCAAGTACTACATCCCCAAGCTCGGAGCCTTCATTGTGTACAGCCTGATGATCGTCATCCTGATCTGGCGGCCGCAGGGCCTGTTTGTGCGAAAGGGCGGAAAGTCATGACGCTCACCCCCGTTGCTTGCTCACTGCGTGTAGCCGCGTCCCCCCTCAAGGGGGCGACGCCAGTGGCCGGGCGAAGCCCGTTCCACGCCGTCCGCCGGTCCGGCGCACCCGCCCAACTTGCGCCACGCGCGATGCACTGCCACTGTTCAATGGATCACTGAGATGGAAGCCCGGAAATCTTTGCTCGAAAGCAGCCGCTGGAAGCTCTGGGAGCCGGTGGTCTGGCTGCTGGCCTTTGTCGCGCCGTTCGTGTTGTCGCGGCACGCGCTGATCGTCAACGAGATCGCCATCGTGGCGCTGTTTGCGCTGTCGCTGGACCTGATCCTCGGCTTCACCGGCATCGTGTCGCTGGGGCACGCGGCCTTCCTGGGGTTCGGGGCCTATGCCGCCGCACTGTTTGCCAAACTGGTGATGCCCGACCCGCTTGTCGGGCTGGTCGTCGGCATGACTGCCGCCACGGCGCTGGGCGCGGTCTGCTCACTGACCATCATGCGCGGCACCGACCTGACCCGGCTCATGGTCACGCTGGGGATGGCGCTGATCCTGATGGAACTGGCCAACAAGATGGACTGGCTGACCGGCGGCGCCGACGGTCTGCAGGGCGTGGTCATGGGGCCGTTGCTGGGCCGGTTCGAGTTTGACCTGGCAGGCCGCACGGCCGCCTGGTATTCGCTGACGGTGTTGCTGCTGTTGTTCGTGCTGGCACGGCGCTTCATCCATTCGCCGTTTGGCGCCACGCTCAAGGCGGTGCGCGACAACCGGCTGCGCGCGATGGCCATCGGCGTCCCTGTCAGCTCGCGCCTGGCGGTGGTCTACACCGTGGCGGCGGGGGTGGCCGGCGCGGCCGGGGCGCTGCTGGCGCAGACCACGGGGTTCGCGTCGCTGGACGTGTTCTCGCTGGAGCGCTCGGCCGACGTGATGCTGATGCTGGTGATCGGTGGCGTGGGCTGGCTCTATGGCGGCCTGGCCGGTGCCGTGGTGTTCAAGCTGCTGCACGACGTGATCTCGAACATCACCCCGCAATACTGGACGTTCTGGATCGGGCTGTTTCTGGTGGTACTGGTGCTGGTCGGGCGGGAGCGGCTGATGCGGCCCTGGACCTGGTTCGGAGGGCGGTCATGAGCGCCGCGCCGGGCCGTCCCCAAGCAAGCTCGCACCGCAGCCCGCAGGGCGAAGGTACTTCCGTGAATTCCGCGCCGGGCCGTCCCCAAGCAAGCTCGCACCGCAGCCCGCAGGGCGAAGGTGCTTCAGTGAGCCAGTCGCCGGTTTTGCAATGCGATGGCCTGGTCAAGCGTTTTGGCGGCATCACCGCCACCGACCATGTGACGCTGAAGGTGGAAAAAGGCGCCCGCCATGCGCTGATCGGCCCCAACGGCGCGGGCAAGACGACGCTGATCAACCTCATGACCGGTGTGCTTGACGCCACCGAGGGCCGTATCACGCTGGAGGGCCAGGACATTACGCAGCTGGCGCCGCACCAGCGGGTTCGCCGCGGCATGGTGCGCACCTTCCAGATCAACCAGCTGTTCCATTCGATGACCCCATTGGAGACGCTGGCCATGGTGGTGTCGCAGCACCGCGGCCTGGGTCGGCGCTGGTGGCAGCCGCTGGGCCAGGAGGTGGGCGTGGGCGAGCGCTGCGAACAGCTGCTGGCGCAGTTCCATCTGACCGACGTGATGAACCAGCGCACCGAGCACCTGGCCTACGGCAAGCGCCGCCTGCTCGAGATTGCCATTGCGCTGGCCTGCGAGCCGCGGGTGCTGCTGCTCGACGAGCCGGTGGCGGGCGTGCCGGCGGGCGAGCGCGAAGAACTGCTCCAGACCGTGGCCGACCTGCCGGCGGACGTGTCGGTGTTGCTGATCGAACACGACATGGACCTGGTTTTCGGCTTTGCCAACCGCATCACGGTGCTGGTCAATGGCGCGGTGCTGACCGAAGGCACGCCCGCGCAGATTGCGGTCGATCCGCAGGTCAAGGCGGTGTACCTCGGGCATGGCGAGGGGATGCATGGCGACGGACTGTTGCGCCGCCACAGCACGGCGAACACGGGGAGGACACCCGCATGACCGAACTGTTGCGCGTCGAGCATCTGCGCGCCGGCTATGGCGAAGCCGTGGTGCTCAACGATGTGAGCCTGTTGCTGCCCGAAGGCGAAACACTGGCCTTGCTGGGGCGCAACGGCACGGGCAAGACCACGCTCATCAACACGCTGATCGGCGCCACGCGCCAGCATGCGGGTCACATCACGCTGGCCGGTGTGGCGCTCGACGCCCTGCGCTCGCACGAGCGCGCGGCCGCAGGCATCGGCTGGGTGCCGCAAGAGCGCAATATTTTCAAGTCGCTCACCGTGCATGAAAACCTGACGGCTGTGGCGCGCTTGCCGCGCGATGCTGCGGCTTCGCGGCCAGGCGCTGTTGGGCGCACGCACCGGCCGTGGACGCCCGAGCGGGTGTACGAGATGTTTCCGCGGCTGGCCGAGCGCAAGACCAACCTGGGCACGCAGCTCTCAGGGGGCGAGCAGCAGATGCTCGCCGTGGGGCGCGCCCTGGTCCTGAACCCGCGCCTGCTGCTGCTGGACGAGCCGCTGGAAGGGCTGGCGCCGATCATCGTCGAAGAGCTGCTGTCGGCCATTGCCCGCATCACGCGGGACGAAGGGCTGTCGGCCATCATCGTCGAGCAGCACCCGCAGGCCATTCTGGCCATCAGCCACCGCGCGGTGGTGCTGGACCATGGCGAGGTGGTCCACAGCGGCGCTGCCCAGGACTTGCTCGACCGGCCCGAACTGCTGGACCAGCTGCTGGGCGTGGCGCGGGTGTGATCGCGTTACGGCTCGGTGGCATTCATATGCTATTTATAATATAGCAAACTATGACCATTTGACGGGGGCTAATGGCCAAAATGATCCTAAAACTGGTGCAAAACCACCTCGGGCACGGCAGCGGACCGGGCTCGACCGCCCTTACGGAGACACCATGAAATTCGAACACATTGGCCTGATCGGCTACGGCGAAGTGGGCAAGATCTTCAGCGCAGGCCTGAAGGACAAGCCCGGCGTGGTGGCCGTGCGGGTGTGGGACAGCAAGCTTGCGCACGACACCACGCGCGCGGCCGAACAGGCCCATGCGTTGCAGGCCGGGGTTTCGGCGCAAGGCAGCGCCCGCGCGCTGTGCGAGGCCAGCGACCTGATCATTTCAGCCGTCACCGCGTCGAACACGCTGGCCGTGGCGCGCGAGGCCGCGCCGTTGATGCGCCAGGGCGCGGTTTTTCTGGATCTGAATTCCGCCTCACCAGGCACCAAAAAGGAGTGCGCGGCGCGGGTCGAGGCGGCGGGCGGCCACTATGTGGAGGCCGGCGTCATGACTTCGGTGCCGCCCTACGGCGTGCGCGTGCCCATGCTGCTGGGCGGCGCGCGGGCGGCCGAGTTGGCGGCGCTGCTCAACGGCTGGGGGCTCGACACCCGGGCCGTGAGCGTCGAGCTGGGCGTGGCCAGCGCCATCAAGATGTGCCGTAGCGTGATGATCAAGGGGCTGGAGGCGCTGGTGATCGAGAGCTACGCCACCGCGCGCGCCTATGGCGTGGAAGACCATGTGCTGCCCACGCTGCAAGAGACCTTTCCTGGCATCGACTGGGCCCGCCAGGGGGCCTATTTCTTCAGCCGCGTGGTGCAGCACGGCCAGCGCCGCGCCGAGGAAATGCGTGAATCGGCCAACACCGTGCGCGAGGCCGGTTTCGAGGCCATCATGGCCGCCGCCATTGCCGACAAACAGCAGTGGGTGGCCGACCAGGCCGCCGCGGGGGTGTTCAAGGATTTGCCCTCAAGCGCGCGCTGGCAAGACTATGCCGACCGCCTGCTGGCCGCGCGCCAGCGCTGATTTACCAAAATAGATAGCAAGGTATCTATATTTGACGGGGAGAAGGATCGAATTTTGTCAACAATTTGATCCGGAATTTATCCCCGCTCAATGGTGTTGCACCACGCGCTTTGCCGTCTGTGTCAGCAGGGCCAGCGTGGCCTGCTGGGTGAGGGTGGCGGGGCGCAACGAACTGGTGGCCAGCGACAGGCGCGCGCGCAGTGGCGGTTCGTTGATGGCGCGCACGGCAAAGGCCGACGGCTTGTTGGAGCTGGCCACGGCGTTGCGCGACAAAATGGCGCAACCCGCGCCGTCGGCCACCAGGTCGAGGATGGCGGGCACACCGTCAATTTCCAGCGCAATCTTCGGGCGGCAGCCGATGCTGGCCAATTCGGCCTCGACCTGCATGCGAATGGCGTTGGGGCGGCTCGGTATCACCAGCGGCAGCAGCGCCACGTCCTTGAGCGCGATGGCCTGCGGCGGGGGGTCTTCGGGCAGGCCCGGCGGGCGGGCTTGCACCAGCAGCAGGTCTTCGTCGAACAGCGGGGCGATCTCGATGTCGCCCGAGGGTTGCGCGTTGTAGAGCACCGCGATGTCCAGCCGGCCGTTCACCAGGCTGTCTTGCAGCGTCACGGTCAAGCCCTCGGTGATGGACAGTTGGGCTTCGGGCATCTGCTGGCGAAACGCCCGCGTGAGCGGCACCGTGAGCACCCGTGCCAGACTCGTCGGCAGGCCGATGGCCACACGCCCGGCGAGCGCGCCACGCACCCGGCCCAGTTCCTCGCGGGCACGCTCCACCTGGTGCAGGATGCCGCGCCCGTGCGCCAGCAGCAGTTGCCCGGCCTCGGTGGGGATGGCACCGCGGCCGTTGCGGGTCAGCAGGGTCTGGCGCAGCTCCACCTCCAGCAAACGCACCTGGCGGCTCAATGCGGGTTGCGCCACATCGAGTGCGATCGAGGCGCGGGTGAAGCTGCCCAGCTCGGCCACGCGGACAAAGTATTCGAGTTGCTTGAGGTCCATGGGGGCTTCGATTTCGAATTTTTGTGAATAGCTCGTTTCCAATTATGCCAATTCGAGATAGCTGGTAGTGCGTCAAAAGGATTTCCACGGCGTGTGGCAAGGCTCAGAATCCTGTCCATGCAAACCGCCCTCCACGGGATCTCCTCCATGGCCACCCGCCAGCTGCTGGCCGAACTGGCCACTGCGTTTGAACAGCAGTCCGGCGTCAGGGTGGTCTTCGAGTCGGTGGGCGGCGTGGACGCGGCCCGGCGTGTGCAGACGGGCGAGGTGTTCGACGTGGTGGTGTTGGCGTCCGACGCCATCGACAAGCTCGTCGCCAGCGGCCACCTTCGGGCGGACAGCAAGGTGGATCTGGTGCGCTCGGGCGTGGCCGTGGCGGTGCGCGCCGGGGCGCCCTTGCCCGACATCGGTTCGGAAGACGCGGTTCGACAAGCGGTGCTCGCTGCGCCCAGCCTCAGCTGTTCAACCGGTCCCAGTGGCGTGGCACTGGCGAAACTGTTTGAGCGCTGGGGCATTGCGGGCGAAATTCAGGGCCGCATGGTGCAGGCCCCGGCGGGGGTGCCGGTAGGCACGCTCGTGGCCCGCGGCGAAGTGGCGCTGGGTTTCCAGCAGCTCAGCGAACTGCTGCATGTGCCGGGCATCACCATCGTCGGGCCACTGCCGCCGGCGATCCAGATCACCACCACGTTTTCAGCGGCATTGCCAGCCGCAGGCGCCGACGCCGACCGGGCCGAGGCCGTGCAGGCCCTGCTGCGCTACATGGCGTCGCCCGGGGCGGCCGGGGCCAAGCAGCGCCAGGGCATGGAGTCGGCTTGAACGTACGAAAAATACAGGAGCAACCATGAGTCTCATCATCGACTGTCACGGCCACTACACCACGGCCCCCAAGGCACTGGAAAACTGGCGCAACCAGCAAATCGCCGGCATCCAGGACCCGTCGGTCATGCCCAAAGTGGCCGACCTGAAGATCAGCGACGACGAATTGCGCGAGACCATCGAGGCCAACCAGCTGCGCCTGATGAAAGAGCGCGGCTCGGACATCACCATCTTCTCGCCGCGCGCGAGCTTCATGGCGCATCACATTGGCGACTTCAATGTGTCGTCCACCTGGGCGGCCATCTGCAATGAGCTGTGCTTCCGCGTCTCGAAGCTGTTCCCCGACAACTTCGTCCCGGCCGCCATGCTGCCGCAGTCGCCGGGCGTCGACCCGAAGACGTGCATTCCCGAGCTGGACAAATGCGTCAAGGAATACGGCAACGTCGGCATCAACCTCAACCCCGATCCGTCCGGCGGCCACTGGACCAGCCCGCCGCTGTCCGACCGCCACTGGTACCCCATCTACGAGAAGATGGTCGAGTACGACATTCCCGCCATGATCCATGTGAGCACGAGCTGCAACGCCTGCTTTCACACCACCGGCGCGCATTACCTGAACGCCGACACCACCGCCTTCATGCAATGCTTGACCAGCGACCTGTTCAAGGACTTCCCGACGTTGCGCTTCCTGATTCCTCATGGCGGTGGCGCGGTGCCCTACCACTGGGGCCGGTTCCGGGGCCTCGCGCAGGAGCTGAAAAAGCCGCTGCTCGAAGACCACCTGCTCAACAACATCTTCTTTGACACCTGCGTGTACCACCAGCCGGGCATCGACCTGCTGAACACCGTCATCCCGGTCAAGAACGTGCTGTTCGCGTCCGAGATGATCGGCGCGGTGCGCGGCATCGACCCGCAGACCGGCCACTACTACGACGACACCAAGCGCTACATCGAGTCGTCCAAGATCCTGAGTGCCGACGACCGGCACCAGATCTACGAAGCCAACGCGCGCCGCGTGTTCCCGCGCCTGGATGCGCAGCTCAAGCAGAAAGGAAAATGACATGACCTCCCTCGCCAACCAACTCGGTGTTGTCAAACGCAACATCGTGCGCGCCGACAAGTTGGCCGTGACCCAGCTCGCCAAATTCGGCGTCGCTACCATCCACGAGGCGCAGGGCCGCACCGGCCTCATGAAGCCCTACATGCGCCCGGTCTGGGCGGGCGCGCAGGTCTGCGGCACGGCCGTGACCGTGCTCACCCACCCTGGCGACAACTGGATGCTGCACGTGGTGGCCGAGCAGATCCAGCCCGGCGACGTGGTGGTGCTGGCATGCACCTCCGAGAACAACGACGGCATGTTCGGCGACCTGCTGGCCACCTCGTTCCAGGCGCGTGGCTGCGCGGGCCTTGTCAGCGACACCGGCGTGCGCGATGTGAGAGACCTCAAGTCGATGAACTTCCCGGTGTTCTCGCGCGCCATCCACGCCAAAGGCACGATCAAGTCCACGCTCGGCTCGGTCAACATCCCTGTGGTGTGCGCCGGCGTCAACGTGAACCCGGGTGACGTCATCATTGCCGACGACGACGGCGTGGTCGTGGTGCCCGCGGCCGACGCCCAGAAAGTCGCCGACGCCGCTGCCGCACGCGAGGCCAACGAAGGCGAAAAGCGCGCCAAGCTCGCGGCGGGTGTGCTGGGCCTGGACATGTACAACATGCGCGAGCCGCTTGAGAAAGCCGGCTTGAAGTACATCGACTAAGACCGTTCGGGCTGAGCCTGTCGAAGCCCTCGACGCGCGCAGCCCTTCAACAGGATCAGGGCGAACGGATTTCATGTGACTGCTGTATTTGAGAAAACCCCCGGCTGGCTGGATTGGTACACCGGGCCGAGCAAGCCGCGCTTTCAACTGCCTGCGGGCGCGGTAGACGCGCACTGCCACGTGTTCGGGCCGGGCGCCCAGTTTCCCTACGCACCCGAGCGAAAGTACACGCCGTGTGACGCGTCCAGGCACCAGTTGTTCGCCCTGCGCGACCACCTGGGCTTTGCCCGTAACGTGATCGTGCAGGCCACCTGCCACGGCGCCGACAACCGCGCGCTGGTCGATGCGCTGGTGCATTCCAACGGCAAGGCGCGCGGCGTCGCCACCGTCAAGCGATCGGTGACCGACCAGGAACTCCAGGACATGCACGCGGCGGGTGTGCGCGGGGTGCGCTTCAACTTCGTCAAGCGGCTGGTGGATTTCACCCCCAAGGACGAACTCATCGAAATTGCCAACCGCATCCAGCCGCTGGGCTGGCATGTGGTGATCTACTTCGAGGCGGTGGACCTGCCTGAGTTGTGGGACTTCTTCACTGCGTTACCCACCACGGTGGTGGTGGACCACATGGGCCGGCCCGATGTGTCGCTGCCGGTGGATGGTCCGCAGTTCGCGCTGTTCGAGAAGTTCATGCGCCAGCACCCCAACGTGTGGAGCAAGGTGAGCTGCCCCGAACGCCTGTCGGTCACGGGCCCCAAGGCGCTGAACGGCGAGCAGGGGGCGTACCGGGACGTGGTGCCCTTTGCGCGCAGGGTGGTTGAAGAGTTCCCCGACCGCGTGCTGTGGGGCACCGACTGGCCGCACCCCAACCTGAAGGACCACATGCCCGACGACGGCTTGCTGGTCGATTTCATTCCGCACATCGCAACCACGACCGCGCTGCAGCGCAAACTGCTGGTGGACAATCCGATGCGGCTGTACTGGCCTGATGAAACCCAATAAAGGAGCGCTCCATGGCCCTTGAAAAACCCTACCAGGACGTGCCCGGCACGACCATCTTTGATGCCGAGCAGAGCCGAAAAGGCTACTGGCTCAACCAGTTCTGCATGAGCCTCATGAAGGCCGACAACCGCGAGAAATTCAAGGCCGACGAACGCGCCTGCCTGGACGCGTGGGCCATGACGGAAGAGCAGAAGCAGGCCGTACTGGCGCGCGATCTCAATGAATGCATCCGCCTGGGCGGCAACATTTACTTCCTGGCCAAGATCGGCTCCACCGACGGCAAGAGCTTCCAGCAGATGGCCGGCTCCATGACGGGCATGACCGAAACCGAGTACCGCGACATGATGATCCAGGGCGGGCGCTCGATCGAGGGCAACCGGTTTGTGGGTGAAGACGGTGACGCCCAGGCGCACAACCAGCCGCAAGGCGCCGCTGGCAAAACAAAAAAGGCTTGACCATGGCACGCATCACCGCATCCGTTTTTACCTCGCACGTGCCCGCCATCGGCGCAGCCCTGGACCTGGGCAAAGCACGGGAAGACTACTGGAAGCCCGTGTTCGCGGGTTATGACTTTTCCAAGCAGTGGATGAAGGACAACCCACCCGACGTGATTTTCCTGGTCTTCAACGACCACGCCACGGCCTTCAGCCTGGAGATGATCCCCACCTTCGCCATCGGCACCGCGGCCGACTACCAGCCCGCCGACGAAGGCTGGGGCCCGCGCCCGGTGCCCAAGGTGATCGGCCACCCGGACCTGGCTGCCCACATTGCGCAAAGCGTGATCCAGCAGGACTTTGACCTGACCATCGTCAACAAGATGGACGTGGACCACGGCCTCACGGTACCGCTGAGCCTGATGTGCGGGCAACCCCAGGCGTGGCCCTGCCCGGTGATCCCGTTTGCCGTGAACGTGGTGCAGTACCCCGTGCCCAGCGGCCGCCGCTGCTTCCAGCTCGGCCAGGCGATCCGCAAGGCGGTTGAAAGCTACGACGATGATCTGAACGTGCATATCTGGGGTACAGGCGGCATGAGCCACCAGTTGCAGGGCGCGCGCGCCGGCCTGATCAACCGCGAGTGGGACAACGCCTGGCTCGACAAGCTGATCGCAGACCCCGTGGCCTGTGCCAACACGCCCCACATCGACTACGTGCGCGAGGCCGGCAGTGAGGGCATTGAACTCGTGATGTGGCTGATCGCCCGCGGCGCCATGTCCGACATCGTGGACGGCAAGGTGCAGGGCCCGGCGCCGACGGTTAGGCACCGCTTCTACCATGTGCCCGCTTCCAACACGGCGGTTGGGCATTTGATTCTGGAGAACTGACATGAGCAAACCCATCAAAGTCGCCCTGGCCGGTGCCGGCGCCTTCGGCATCAAACATCTCGACGGCATCAAGAACATCGACGGCGTCGAAGTCGTCTCGCTGATCAGCCGGGAGTTGGACAAGACGAAAGAAGTTGCCGCCCGATACGGCATCGGCCACGTCACCACCGACCTGGCCGACAGCCTGGCGCTCAAGGAGGTGGACGCCGTCATCCTGTGCACGCCCACACAGATGCACGCCGAGCAGACGTTGGCCTGCCTGAAGGCGGGCAAGCACGTGCAGGTGGAAATCCCCCTGGCCGACAGCCTCAAGGACGCGGAAGCCGTGGTGGCGCTGCAAAAGCAGACCGGGCTGGTGGCCATGTGCGGCCACACGCGCCGCTTCAACCCCAGCCACCAGTATGTGCACAACAAAATCCAGGCGGGTGAGTTCAGCATCCAGCAGATGGATGTACAGACCTACTTCTTCCGCCGCACCAACACCAACGCCCTCGGCCAGGCCCGCAGCTGGACCGATCACCTGCTGTGGCACCACGCTGCGCACACGGTGGATTTGTTCGCCTACCAGGTGGGCAGCCCCATCGTGCAAGCCAACGCCATCCAGGGGCCGATTCACCCGAACCTCGGGATTGCGATGGACATGAGCATCCAGCTCAAGGCCGCCAACGGCGCGATCTGCACGCTCTCGCTGTCCTTCAACAACGACGGCCCGCTGGGCACGTTCTTCCGCTACATCGGTGACACCGCGACCTACATCGCGCGCTACGACGACCTGTTCAATGGCAAGGAAGAGAAGATCGACGTGAGCAAGGTGGCCGTGTCCATGAACGGTATCGAACTGCAGGACCGCGAGTTCTTTTCCGCCATCCAAGAGAGGCGCGAGCCGAATTCCAGTGTCGGCAAGGTGTTGGCCTGCTATCAGGTGCTCCATCAACTTGAGCAGCAACTGAACGGCTGATTCGGGGCAAAATCAGCACGCTGACCCAAAGCAAATTGGGGTTGGATCACCCACCGCAACGCGGTGGTGTGCTCTGACCCCGTTGCGCTTCTACGAGGAACCCAACCATGCAAACACGACAACTTGGTGAATTCAAAGTTTCGGCCATTGGCCTGGGCTGCATGAACCTCAGCCACGCCTATGGCTCGCCGCCAACGTTTGAGGTCGCCGAGCGGCTGCTGCTGTCGGCGCTGGACGCTGGCGTCACGCTGTTCGACACTGCGGCGCTCTACGGTTTTGGCGTCAACGAAACCCTGGTGGGAAAGGTCCTGAAGCCGCATCGCCAAAAGTTCACGCTGGCCAGCAAGTGCGGCATGCAGGGCGTGGACGTGGCGGGCGACGGCAAGCTGGTTCGCGTGATCGACGGGCGGCCCGAAACGATCAAAAAAACCTGTGAAGACAGCCTGCGCCGTCTGCAGACCGACGTGATCGACCTGTATTACCTGCACCGCTGGGACAAGAGGGTGCCCATCGAAGACAGCGTGGGCGTCTTAAGCGACCTGGTGCGCAAGGGCCACATCTGCAGCATCGGCCTGAGCGAGGTGTCGGCGACCACGTTGCGCAAAGCCCATGCCGTGCATCCGATTGCCGCAGTGCAGACCGAGTACTCGCTGTGGACGCGCAACCCCGAAATCGCCGTGCTCGACGCCTGCCATGCTCTGGGCGTGACCTTCGTGGCGTTCAGCCCGGTGGCGCGGGCCTTTTTGTGTGGAACGCTGACCGACGTGGGCACACTGGACGCCAAAGACATCCGCCGTGGCATGCCACGCTTTGCCCCAGACCACTACGCCGCCAACCTCAAGCTGCTGCCTGGCTACCGGGCGATCGCGGACGGGCTGGGTTGCACGCCCGCGCAACTCGCCCTGGCCTGGCTGCTGCACCGGGCGCCGTACATCATCCCCATCCCGGGGACCACGAACATTGCACATCTGCGCGAAGACCTGGGCGCGGCCGATGTACGGCTCAGCGCCGATGTGATGAGCCGCCTCGAAGGATTGATCAATTCTTCGACCGTGCACGGCGAGCGGTACAACGCGCAATCGGCCAGTGAAGTCGACACCGAAGAATTCGGCGACGTGAAGTCAGGGGCGTCGCTGAACTGAGCAGCGCGCTGCAATGCCGGGTCAAACGGCCAGAAGGTCGGGCAGCAACCGGTCGTACTCCGTCTTGACGACGGCGTAGCACTCGCAGACACGGGTTTCCAGGCGTGTACGGTCCAGCACCCGGATGTGTCCGCGCGCGTACTGGATCAGCCCGAGCTTCTGCAGTTTGAGCGCTGCCTCCGTCACACCTTCGCGGCGTACGCCCAGCATGTTGGCGATCAGCTCCTGCGTCATGACCAAGTCGTTGCCACGCAGGCGGTCCAGGCTGAGCAGCAGCCAGCGGCAAAGCTGCTGGTCCAGTGAGTGGTGGCGGTTGCACACTGCGGTTTGCGCCATCTGTGTGATCAGGGCCTGGGTGTAACGCAGCAGCAGGTGCATGATCGGGCCCGAGCGACTGAACTCCTCCTGGATCGCCTGCGCGCGCAACCGGTACCCCTTGCCGGCGCTTTGTACCACGGCCCGACTGGGCGTGGTGTCGCCACCCATGAACAACGCGATCCCGACCAGCCCCTCTCGGCCCACGACGGCGATCTCGGCGGAAGACCCGTTTTCCAGCACGTACAGCAGCGACACAATGGCGTCGATCGGAAAGTAGACATGCGACATCTTGCTGCCCGACTCGTACAGCACCCGACCCAGCGGCAGTTCGACCTCTTCCAGCAGCGGGCTCAGGCGGCTCCATTCCGGTGCGGGCATGACTGTCAGCAGTTCGTTGGCAGACTGGTCGGGCGCTTTATCCATGAATCGGCTCCTGCCACAGGGGCTGCCGCGCAGCCCGATGCGTGATTGTGCTGGAAAACTGCTGATGGAAAGCCACGGCGACGTGGCCGGCTGAACGGCGTGAGCGGGTATGGAGGCCGGTGCGTCGGAGTGCATCCATCGGTGAATGTGGCAAACGGCTGGAAGCAGCACGATGTGCTGCAGGTCGCTGAAGCATTCCTGTCCGACTCCCGGAGGCCGCTATTTTTTTTCTCACCTCGGAAAAATCTCGACGCCAAAGCCCCGATAGCCGATGAGTGTGCACTGCCGGTCAAACATCGGGGTGCCGCTCACACGGAATTGCTGGGTAGTGCCGTCCCGGCGGACACGACTCAATTTCATGTCAAGGAATGGCCTGCGCGCTGCGATGTGCGCCTGCACAATCTGGCGCTGGGTTTCATCCCAGGCGTCATGCGAAGTTTCGGAGGTGGGTTGCAGCAAACTGTGGTCGCCAAGGCCCAGCATCTCCAATGTCGCGCCGGAAATCTTGACAAATTTGCCCTCGGGGTCCTGCTCCCAATACCAGTCGGTGGCCAGTTCGGTCAGGCCGCGGTAGCGCGCTTCGCTCTCGTGCAGTTCGGCCGTGCGTTCTTCAACCATCTGCTCCAGGGTCTTGTTGCGCCCCGCCAGCTTCTGGTAGAGCAGCCGGACTTCGATCATGTTGTGGATGCGGGTCTTGACTTCCAGCAGGTCGAACGGCTTGCTGACGAAGTCTTTTGCGCCAGCCTGCAGGGCCCGCAACTTGTGGGTGGGCTGCGCGGTTGTGACCAGTACCGGGAGGTAATCGTCGATGATGTCATCCTGGAGGCCCGCCATCACCTCGAATCCGTCCATGCCCGGCATCTGAAGGTCGAGCAGGATCAGATCGAACGGCTCTTTCCGCTGAAGCTCACAGACGGCCTTCGGGTCCATGGTGCTGGACACGTTGGTGTAACCGGCCCCGTGCAAAAGTTCTTCGAGCAAGGTGACGTTCGCAGGCTGGTCGTCCACGATGAGGATGCGGGCGTCCAGAATTTCTTGCCGGGTGATCGTCATGCGGGTTCCTTTTGGGCGGTCGGGCCTCGCGCCGTTTTTGAAAACTCAAGCGCGGCGTCCAGCGCAGCCATCAACTGGTTGACCTTGATGGGTTTGGTGATGTAGTTGAAAAACCCCGCGTCCAGCCCTTTCTGGATGTCGCGCGGCACGGCGTTGGCGCTCAAGGCGACGATGGGGATGTGCGCAGTGGTTGGGTCAGCCCGCAGAATTTTCAGGGCTTCGATGCCGCTGATGCCAGGCAAGTTGATGTCCATCAGAATGACCTCGGGTTGGTAGACACGTGCAAACTCGATGCCCAGGCTGGCATCTGCTGCACCCAACAGCCGCATGTCGGTCCGGCGCGCAACGATCTGTTCCACCAGTTCCAGGTTGGCGGGGTTGTCTTCGATGTACAGCAAGGTATGCACGGGCGTTCCCGCGTGCGCATCCGGCGGTGGCGCGTCATGGGTGTTCGCGTCCGGTTGGGCGAGTTTGGGCGTGTCGGTCAGTTGCATGTCGACCCAGAACACGCTGCCAACGCCAGGGGTGCTTTGGACACCGATCTCGCCGCCCATCAATTTCACGAGGCGCTGCGTCACCACCAGGCCAATGCCGGTGCCTTCCTCCGAGCCCGATTCCTGCCCGAGGCGGTTGAACGGCTGAAACAATTGGGCCACTTGCACCGGGGTCAGTCCGGGGCCGGTATCTCGCACGCTGACGCGGATGAACCGGGGCGAGTTCAGGGTGCATTCCACCGTCACATGGCCGCCTGGCTGGTTGTATTTGATGGCATTGAACAGCAGGTTGATCAGCACCTGCTTGAGCCGCGTGCGGTCTGCCTTCACAAAGCGGGGCACGCCAAGCGTGGCGAAAACCATGCCAATACCGCGTTGCTGGGCTTGGGACTCGACCATGGCGCGGCACTCAAGCAACACTTCGGTGAGCGAGACGGATTCGTTGGACAGCGTCAGCTTGCCGGATTCGATGAGTGCGAGGTCGAGGATCTCATTGATGAGTTCCAGCAGATACCACCCCGCCTTGAGGATCTGGTCAATGCTGCGCTGCTGCGTGGGCGTGGGCGCAGGCGTGCCGGTTTCCACCAGTTGCGCAAAGCCCAGAATCGCGTTCAGGGGCGTGCGCAGTTCGTGACTCATGCTGGAGATGAAATCGGTCTTGGCGCGGTTGGCCTTTTCTGCCGCGGCAACGGCGTCGTTGAGTTGCAGCTCGACCCGCTTGCGCACGGAGTTGTCGGTGCCGATCAGCAGGTAGCCGATGAGGTCACCGTAATCGTCGCGCAACGCGGTGATCGAGACGATGGCCGGAAAGGAGCTGCCGTCCTTGCAGATGTAGGTCAGTTCGTAGATATCTTCGATGCCGCGCGAGGCCTTGAAGGCCAGGGCCTCGAACCCCGGCGTGATCAGGGTGTCAAGTTCCACGCTGAGCGCCAGCGCACGGGCACGGACTTCTTCCGGGTCGTGCATGTCGCTCGGGCTGGTGCGGTTGACCACCTCGTCGGCCCGAAAGCCCAGCATGCGTTCTGCTCCCACGTTGAAGAGCTGGATGATGCCGGTTTCGTCCGTGGCGATGATCGAGAAATTGGCGCTTGTGAGAATGGCGTTTTGCAGCGCGCCCGCCTTGAGCAGCGCATTGCGAAGGCCCGCTTCCGTGGTGTCATTGCCTGTCACCCTGAGGCTGGCAGGGGCGGGGCTCTTTTCTGATTCGGACATGGACGCTTTCGGCTTGCACTGCCAACAGATGCAGGCTCGGCCTACCGACGGTATCGGCAGGCAGCGGCGCCATCTGTACGGTGGCGCACATAACGCGGGACCACCGCGGGTTTCGCTTTTTAGTGTGAATGCGCTACAACGCGCTGCCGCCACCAATCACGCGCAGCAAGATGACGATGATGGCAATGACGAGCAGGACATGGACGAAGCCACCCATCGTGGTTGACGTGACCAAGCCAAGCAGCCACAGGACGATGAGAATGACGGCGATGGTGTAGAGCATGGTGTTTCCTTGATCAAAAAGGCGACGGGCATAGCGCCGGTGCGCTGGTTTATGCGTCCGCGGGGGGGGCGCTGAGGTGAATAAGTGCCTTGGGCGTCACTTCAGACGCATGTTGTTCTTGACGGATGTGACGCCGCCGACACCTTGCGTGACCGAAACTGCTTTCTGGATGTCCGATTCCGAGTTCACAAAGCCACTCAGTTGCACGGCACCCTTGAACGTCTCGACGTTGATCTCGGCCGACTTCAAAGTGGACTCACCGAAGATCGCGGCCTTGACCTTGGTCGTGATGGCGGTGTCTTCAACATACTGACCGGTACTTTCCTGCGTGCGGGTGGCGGCGCAGCCACCGACCGTTGCGAGGGCTGCGACGGCCAGCGCAAGGATGGCGAAGCGTTGTTGGATTTTCATGGTGATTTCCTGTGTTGTCGTTGGAGGGACGGAGCTGCCAGCAGCAGCGACGCTTGGCACGTCGGCGCAATGCGTGTGCGACGGCCAACGGACCCACTTTCGGGGTTGCCAGCGGGCACGTCTGTGCGCTTGCGCACCCAGTGGTTCTTTGCAAAGTCAGCGGTGACCGCGGTCGCTGGCGTCAACCGTCATGCGGGATCACCGGTCTGGATTCAATCGACGGACAGCATGCGACTGCGGCGTATCTGTCACCGTCGAGGCCCCGTGACCCACGGCGCGCCACAATTCACGGATCAACCGGGCGCTCACGCGTTGCATGAAACATGCATTGCAAAAGATTGCCGGAGGCGTGCGCCCATGAATTCTGGTAGTGGGGGCCCGGCAAATCAACACCACACGATCGACGCATTTTCCGTAAACTGAAGGCATACCATCCACAAAAGTCCTATGAAATCGACACACGTCTTTCACCGTCATCTCCAGCACACGCCACCGGTTGCGGTGGGTGGTCGGGGAGCCTGGCTCACGGATGCAGAGGGCCGCAACTATCTTGACGCGTCCGGTGGGGCCGCGGTTTCCTGCCTGGGTCACAGCCACCCTGCGGTGCTTGCCGCGATGCATGCGCAGATTGACGGTTTGGCATATGCGCACACCAGCTTTTTCACGACCCGGGTGGCCGAGGAATTGGCGGACCAGCTGATTCGTACCGCCCCCGAGGGCATGAGCCATGCCTATTTTGTCAGCGGCGGTTCCGAAGCCATGGAGGCGGCGATGAAGATGGCGCGCCAGTATTTTGTCGAGATCGGGCAGCCACAACGCACGCATTTCATTGCGCGTCGGCAGAGCTATCACGGCAACACGCTGGGGGCGCTTGCCGTCGGCGGCAACCAGTGGCGGCGCGAACCGTTCGCCCCGATCCTGATTCCTGTCACGCATGTGGCACCCTGCTATCCCTACCGGGAGCAACTCGAAAATGAAACGGCCGAACGGTATGGGCAGCGTCTGGCGCGAGAGCTCGAACAGGAGATCCTGCGACTGGGCGCCGACCGGGTGATGGCCTTCGTGGCCGAAACCATTGGCGGTGCGACCGCAGGTGTCCTGGTGCCGGTGCCAGGTTACTTCAAGGCTGTGCGAGAGGTGTGCGACCGCTACGGCGTGCTGCTGATTCTTGACGAGGTGATGTGCGGCATGGGTCGAACGGGAACGCTTCACGCTTGCGATTTTGAAGGCGTGGTGCCCGACATCATGGCCATTGCGAAAGGGCTTGGAGGGGGGTACCAACCCATCGGCGCCGTATTGGCGCAACGGAAAATCGTGGAGGCGATGTCGTCCGGCAGTGGTTTCTTCCAGCACGGCCACACCTATCTTGGCCATGCTGTCGCCTGCGCCGCAGCACTGGCGGTGCAGCAGGTCATTGAGCGTGATGGGCTGCTGGCGCGCGTGCGTGAAGCGGGTACGTTTCTGGAAGGCCGTCTGCTTGACGCGTTTGAAGGCCATGCCCATGTGGGCGATATCCGGGGACGTGGACTGTTCTGGGGCGTCGAGCTGGTACGGGATCGCGCGACCAAAACCCCGTTCGATCCGGCCCTTAAACTCCACGCACGCATTAAAAAAGAGGCCTTCTTGCGTGGCTTGATGGTTTACCCGATGGGCGGTACCGTCGATGGCCGTTATGGTGACCATGTATTGCTGGCCCCGCCTTTTATCGCCAGCGACGCCGAACTGACAATGGTCGTCGAGCGTCTTGGCTCGGCCATCGACGCGGCATTGCCCCAAGTCTGACGGGCACGCCAATCCCCCCATTTTTTCAAAGAGGAGTTGAGAGATGTCCAGAAAAGTTTTCATCCAGACGTTGGCCGCCACCGCGGTCCTGGCAAGCACGCTGTTCAGCGCGCCTGCGGCCATGGCGCAGCAGAAGTTCACGACCATTGGCACTGGCGGTGTCACCGGTGTCTATTACGCCGCGGGCGGCGCTATTTGCCGCCTGATGAACAAGGACCGCGCCAAGCACGGTATCCGCTGTTCGGTCGAGTCCACGGGTGGTTCGGTGTTCAACATCAACACCATGCGCTCGGGTGAACTCGACTTTGGGGTTGCGCAGTCCGACTGGCAGTACCACGCCGTCAAGGGCACCAAGGTGTTTGAAAAAGACGGTGCTTTCAAGGAGCTGCGCGCGGTGTTCTCGGTGCACCCGGAGCCGTTCACGGTGCTGGCGCGCAAGGAGGCCAACATCACGAAGTTCGAAGACTTCAAGGGCAAGCGTTTCAATATCGGCAATCCAGGTTCCGGCACACGTGCCTCAATGGAGGAACTTCTCAGCGCCATGGGCTGGACCACCGCCAGCTTCGGCCTGGCCTCGGAGCTCAAGGCGGATGAGCATGGCGCGGCCCTGTGCGACAACAAGATCGACGGCTTCTTTTACGGGGTTGGCCATCCGTCGGCCAACATCCAGGATCCGATCACAACCTGCGGCGCCAAACTGGTTCCGCTGACCGGCCCGGCGGTTGACAAGCTGGTGGCGTCCAGCCCGTTTTATGCCAAGGTTGATATTCCTGGCGGGTTGTATGCCGGCAACCCCAACCCGACGGCTACCTACGGCGTGCTGGCAACCTTCGTCACCACGGCCAAGGTTCCCGACGAAACGGTGTATCAACTGGTCAAGGCCGTGTTCGACAATTTCGACGAGTTCAAGAAGTTGCATCCGGCCTTTGCGCACCTCGACCCTAAACGCATGATCAAGGACGGCCTGGCCGCTCCCTTGCATCCCGGCGCAGTCAGGTACTATAAAGAGAAGGGCTGGATGTAAAGGCGGCGCCGTCTGATCCTGCACGAAGGGCTCCGCTAGCGGAGCCCTTCGTCGTTTGGCATTGTCTGCAGTGTGCTGGAGTGAGCATGTTCAAGAAGAAGAAATTGACGGTCGACGCCGTGGATGTCAATCAACTGGTCGCCGAAACCGACGTCGGTGGCCGAAATCCCGGTCCGTGGGTGACGCGGCTGCTGTTTGGCGTGGCACTGGTCTGGTCGCTGTTTCAGTTGTGGATCGCGTCGCCATTGCCGTTTTCAACCGGCATCCTGGTTTTCAACGATACCCAGTCACGCTCCATCCATCTGGCTTTCGCGGTGTTTCTGGCCTTTCTGGCGTATCCGGCATTCAGGAACTCCCGCACCGATCATGTACCGCTGACCGACTGGCTCTTCGCGGTGGCGGGCGCGTTCTGCGCGGCCTATCTGTTCCTGTTTTATCGCGATCTTTCCCAACGGCCAGGCCAGCCGATCACGCAGGATCTGGTGGTGGCGGTGCTTGGCATCGTGCTGTTGCTTGAAGCGACGCGACGCGCCCTTGGACTGCCGATGGTGATCGTCGCGTTGGTTTTTTTAGGCTATACCTTTGGCGGCCGCTACATGCCCGATTTGATCGCCCACAAGGGCGCGTCGCTCGAGCGCGTGGCTTCGCACCAGTGGCTGACCACCGAGGGCGTGTTCGGCGTGGCGCTGGGCGTGTCCAATGGCTTCATCTTCTTGTTCGTGCTGTTCGGCTCGCTGCTTGACCGGGCGGGCGCCGGCAACTATTTCATCAAGTCGGCATTTGCCCTGCTCGGTCACATGCGCGGCGGGCCGGCCAAGGCGGCGGTGGTGTCGTCGGCCGCCACCGGCATTATTTCGGGCTCGTCAATTGCCAACGTGGTGACCACCGGCACCTTCACCATTCCGCTGATGAAGCGCGTGGGCTACCGGCCCGACCAGGCCGCCGCGGTGGAGGTGTCAAGCTCGGTCAACGGCCAGCTGATGCCGCCGGTGATGGGCGCGGCCGCGTTCCTGATGGTCGAGTACGTGGGCATCCCCTACACCGAGGTCATCAAGCACGCTTTCCTGCCGGCCATCATTTCCTACATTGCACTGTTCTACATCGTGCATCTGGAGGCGCTCAAGGCCAATTTGCAGGGCTTGCCCAGGCGCGGCGCAAGCACGGCCATGCAGCGGCTGCGCTCGCTCTTGATGACGCTGGCCGGTTTTGTCGTGCTGTCGGGCGCCGTTTATTACAGCATCGGCTGGGTCAAGACGCTGCTGCCCAATGTGGCCATTTACCTGATTGGCGCGGGCCTGCTGGCCGCCTACCTGGGCCTGCTGTGGATCAGTTCGCGCCAGCCCGAATTGACGCTCGACGACCCGAACGCGCCGGTGTTCGAACTGCCAGAGACCGCGCCGACGCTCAAGGCTGGCCTGCACTATTTGCTGAGCGTGGTGGTGTTGATCTGGTGCCTGATGATCGAGCAGCTGTCGCCGGCGCTGTCGGCGTTCTGGGCCACGCTGTTCATGATGTTCGTGATGCTGACGCAACGGCCACTGATTGCCGCGCTACGCGGGCATGGTGGCTACGCGGTGGCCGTGCGACTTGGCTTCAACGATCTGCTGGGGGGGCTGGTGGCAGGCGCGCGCAACATGATCGGCATCGGCGTCGCCACGGCCGCGGCCGGCATCATCGTTGGCACCGTCTCGCTGACCGGCATTGGCCTGGTGATGACGGAAGTGGTCGAGCTGGTGTCGGGCGGCAACCTGATCATCATGCTGGTGCTGGTGGCCTTTGTCAGTCTGATACTGGGCATGGGACTGCCGACCACCGCCAACTACATTGTCGTCTCGACGCTGATGGCGCCGGTGGTGGTGGAACTCGGTGCGCAGAGCGGCCTGCTGGTGCCGCTGATCGCGGTGCACTTGTTCGTTTTCTACTTTGGCCTGATGGCCGACGTGACGCCGCCGGTGGGGCTGGCTTCTTTCGCCGCGGCGGCGATTGCGCGTACTGACCCGATCAAGACCGGCGTCACCGCGTTTTTCTACAGCCTGCGCACGGCGATCTTGCCATTCCTGTTCATCTTCAACACCCAGTTGCTGATGATCGGAATCGACAGCGTCTGGCACCTTTTCCTGACCGTCGTCAGCGCCACTGTGGCCATGCTGGTGTTCGCCGCCGCCACGCAGGGCCACTTCCTCGTCAAGTCGCGGCTGTGGGAAACGGCGGCGCTGCTGCTGGTGACCTTCACGCTGTTTCGCCCCGGCTATTGGTGGGACATGGCTTACCCGCCATTCCAGGCGGTGCCGGCTGCCCGGCTCATGGAACTGGTTAACCAGGCCGATGCGGGCGAGCGCAAGCGGCTCTGGGTGGAAGGCACCAACCTCAATGGCAAGGACATCCGCAAGGGCGTGCTGCTGCCCTTGGGCGACAAGGCCCCCGCCGCAGAGCGGCTGGCCAAGGCGGGTCTGCGTGTCATGCCGCAGGGCGAAGCGATGCAAGTCCTGACAGTGAAGTTTGGCTCGACGGCCGACAAGCTCGGCCTCGAATCCGGATTCCGCATCACCTCGATCGAAGTCCACGCCGAGCGGCCAGACAAGGAGTGGATGTTTCTGCCGGCCCTGGGGCTTTTGTTACTGGTGATTGGCGTCCAGCGGCGTCGGCGTCCTGCACCGACGTCCTGAGCCTGAAAAACGCGCCGTCTCTGGCGCGTTGTATCGCCGCCCGCTGAATCAGCGGTCGCCGGTGTTGTCGTCCAGCGCGGCGCTCCAGCGCGTGCCCCAGGCCTGTTGCAGATCTCGCCGGTCGCGCTTGGTGGGGCGGCCATGCACCAGCGTTTGAGCCGGCTCGGGCGCAAGGCGGCGCTGCTCGGCCGCCTGTTCGCGCGTCAGCAGGCTTTCGGCGGTTTCCGCATACAGCATCTGTGCCACCGGCGCGGGTCCGCGCTGCAGGCTCAGGCCACGCACCTGCACCACCCGCGTGACCAGGCCCTGGCGCACCGTGATCTCATCGCCCACGCGCACTTCGCGCGCGGGTTTGACGTCCTGACCGTTGATCTGCACCCGGCCCTTGCCGATTTCGTCCGTGGCCAGCGAGCGCGTCTTGTAAAAGCGCGCCGCCCACAGCCATTTGTCGATGCGAAGGGAGTTCATTCCACCGGATTCTGCACCAGCGCCAGGGGCAGGCGGACCGTGGCGTCCAGCCCGGTCACCCGGCCGTGCTCCTCGCGGTTTTCCAGCTCGATGCTGCCACCCAGGGCCTGCGCGATTTCATGGCAGATGGCCAGACCCAGACCCGAGCCGCTGAGCACGTCGCCCGCTGAAAACGGCTGGAACAGCCGCTCGGCCAGCGTGGCCGAAACGCCCGGCCCGCCGTCGGCCACCACCAGCGCGGCGTGGGTGGCGTCGGCAACAACCCGGACCGACAGCGTGGCCCCCGCCGGACTGTGCCGAATGGCGTTGTGCAGCAGGTTGCGCGCGAGTTCGCGCAGCATCCAGGCGTGCGCGCGCACGGCAGCCGGTGCGGTGCTGATGTCGAAATCCAGGTCCTTGTCGGCGATCAGGGGCGACACGTCCAAGGCGACCGATCGCACCACGTCGGACAGGTCGATCACTTCGGTTCCGACCTGCTGACGCAACTGCTCGACCTTGGCCAGCGCCAGCATCTGGTTGGCCAGACCCGTGGCGCGGTCCACCGTGTCGTTGATTTCGGCAAGTGCCTGGCGCGGCTCCACGTCGCCGCGCAGTGCCGATTGCACCTGGGTTTTGAGCACGGCCAACGGGGTGCGAAGTTGATGCGACGCGTCACGCACAAAGCGCTTCTGGTGGTCCAGCAGGCGTTGCAGTCGCAGCATCACGCCATTGGTGGCCTCGACCAGGGGCAACAGTTCACGTGGGGCGCCCGGGGCCTCAATGGCGGTCAGGTCGCCTTCGGGGCGGGCCTGCAGCCGCGCACTCAGGCGGCGGACCGGCCGGATCGTGCGCTGCACCACCAGCACCACCACCAGGGCGATCAACCCCACCAGCACGGCTTGCCGCCATAGCGTGTCCTGGAGAATCTTGCGCGCCAGCGTGTGGCGCAGCTCCAGCGTCTCGGCGACCTGGATCACCGCCATGCTGCGGCCACGCTCGCCGGCCACCGGCTGCAGCAAGACGGCCACGCGCACGTCTTCACTGCGGTAGCGGTCGTCATAGAAATCCACCAACGCCGCGTAAGGCGGGCGGCTGGGCAACTGCCCGCGCCAGAAGGGCAGTTCGGCAAAGCCGGACACCATCTCGCCGGCCGGGCTGGAGACGCGGTAGAACATCCGGCTCTGGTTGTCGGCTTCGAACGCCTCCAGTGCGGCATAGGGGACGGCCGCGCGAAGCTGGGCCTGATCGTCGTAGCCTTCCACTTCCAGCAGCTCGCCAATGGCCTTGGCCGACGCCAGCAAGGTGCGGTCGTACGCCGTGTTCACCGCTCCCAGGGCCTGCCGGTACAGGATGAAGGTATTGACCGCCATGAACAATGCCACCGGCAGCAGGATGCCCAGCAGCAACTGGCGGCGAAGGGAGGAGGATGAGACCCCCACGCTTGTCACTTCGTGTACGGCGCTGCCCCCCGGGGGGGTTGGCCTTGCTTGGGGCGGCCCGGCGCGGCGGCCGGTGGCCCCCACGCTCCCCACTTCGTGTGGTTCACTGCCCCTCGAGGGGGCGGAGCTGTCTTGGGCACGGCCCGGCGTGGCGCTCATGCCGTGGCCTTCAGCAGGTAGCCCAGGCCGCGCAGGGTCATCAGGGTCACGCCGGCGTGGGCGATTTTCTTGCGCAGGCGGTACACCACCACCTCGATGGCTTCGTATTGCACGTTGTCCTCCCCCGGGAAAACGAGTTCGAACAGACGTTCCTTGGTGACGGCATGGCCGGGCTTGGTCATCAGGGCCTGCAGCAGGGCCAGTTCGCGCGGGGTGAGCTCCAGAATCTGGTCTCTCAGGTAGATCGCACCGCTTTCATTGTCATAGCGAAGTTCGCCCATTTGACGGGGGGTAGAGGCTGATTTGTCTTCAAATCCCGGGCGGCGGCGATGCAGTGCACGCAGGCGCGCTTCCAGTTCGTCCAGATCAAATGGCTTGGCCAGATAGTCGTCGGCACCGGTGTTCAGACCGATCACGCGGTCGCCCACGGTGCCGCGGGCGGTGAGGATCAGCACCGGTGTGCTCAGGCCGTCGCGCCGCGCGTGTGTCAACACCTGCAAACCGTCCAGCCCCGGCAAGGTGAGATCGAGCAGCACGACGTCGGGCGCGTTGGCGCGCCACTGGGCCAGTGCGTCATGGCCGTCGCCGCTCAGGCGCACCGTGATGCCGCGACGGCTCAGGGAGCGCTGCAGCGCCGTGCGCATGGCGGGGTCATCTTCAACGACGAGCAGATTCATGAGGGCAAAGCGGTCTTGCGGCAGCGCGCGAGGGTGATTGGGGCAGCGGGACTTTAATGGTTTTCCCTTGGTCGGCGGACAGCCAAATGACAGTTGGCACGCGCATGATCGCAGGGTTTTCAACCATCGCACAAGGAGACACCCATGCGTCGCGATACCTTCCTCAAGTCCCTGGCCGCACTGGCGGCTGTCGGCAGCCTGCCACTGACCGCACAAGCTGCAGCCAACATCAAGATGATGATCCCCGCCAACCCCGGAGGCGGCTGGGACACCACGGGCCGCGCGCTGGGCAAGGCGCTGATCGAGGCCAAAGGGGCCGACACCGTGAGCTTCGAGAACAAGGGTGGCGCCGCAGGCGCGCTGGGCCTGGCGCAGTTCATCAACGGCAGCAAGGGCGACCCGAACGCGCTGATGGTCATGGGCGCCGTCATGCTGGGCGGCATCATCACCGGCAAGCCGCCGGTCAACCTTTCGCAAGTCACGCCGATCGCCCGCCTGACCAGCGAATACAACGTGTTCGTGCTGCCGGCCAACTCGCCCTTCAAGACCATGGCCGACGTGGTGGCCCAGCTCAAGAAAGACCCTGGCAGCGTCAAGTGGGGCGGCGGCTCACGCGGCTCCACCGAACACATCGCTGCCGCCATGATTGCGCGCGAAGTCGGTGTGGACGCCTCCAAGATCAATTACGTGGCCTTCCGGGGCGGCGGCGAAGCCACCGCGGCCATCCTGGGCGGCAACGTCACGGTGGGCGGCAGTGGCTACAGCGAATTTTCTGAGTACATCGCCACCGGAAAGATGAAGCCGATCGGCGTGACGTCGGGCGCGCGGCTCAAGGGGGTTCCGGTGCCCACGCTGAAAGAGCAGGGCATCAACGTCGAAATTGGCAACTGGCGCGGCGTGTATGGCGCACCCGGGATCACGGCCGAGCAACGCAAGGCATTGACCGATCTCGTGCTCAAGGCGGTCAAAAGCAAGGCCTGGGCCGAAGCGCTCGAAAAGAACAGCTGGACGCCGGCGGTGCTGGCCGGTGCCGAGTTCGATGCCTTCGTGGACGACTCCTTCGCCAGCCTGCGCGCGACGATGGTCAAGTCGGGAATGATCTGACGCCATGACCACCTCCCACGACGCCGCGCGGGTGCAAACCGCGGTCGGCGCCGGGGTCACGCTGGTGGGTGTGGCCTTGGCAGCCGGTGCTGTGACGATTCCTTCGGCCGCCGGTTACGGCGGCGTGGGCCCCAATTTCCTGCCGTGGCTGGTGGCCACCGTGCTGGTGGTGTGCGGCGTGCTGATGGTGCGCGAGGCGCGCACCGGCGGCTTTCGCGTGCTGGACGAAGCGCCGGGTTCGGCAAACGGTCATTGGTCGTCTTTCGTCTGGGTGTCGGCCGGCATGCTCGCCAATGCCGCACTCATCACGACCATCGGTTTTATCCTGAGCTGCACGCTGTGCTACGTGCTGGCGGTGCAGGGCCTGCGCCGCGCCAACGGACAGGACGCCGGGCACCCGCGCACCATGGCGGTCGACCTGGTCACGGGTGCCGTCATTGCAGCGCCGGTGTTCTGGACTTTCACCAAGTTCCTGGCCATCAGCCTGCCGGGCCTGACCAATACCGGGTGGATCTGACATGGACGTCTTGAACGCACTTTTGCAGGGCTTTGCTTCGGCCCTGAGCGTCAGCAACCTGCTGTGGTGCCTGGCGGGTTGCGCCCTTGGTACCGCCGTGGGGGTGCTGCCCGGCATCGGCCCGGCCGTGGCCGTGGCCATGCTGCTGCCCATCACCGCCAAGGTGGAGATCACCGCATCGATGATCTTCTTTGCCGGCATCTACTACGGCGCCATGTACGGCGGTTCGACGACTTCGATCCTGCTGAACACGCCGGGTGAGACGGCCAGCATGATCACCGCGATGGAAGGCAACAAGATGGCCAAGAGCGGTCGCGCGGGCGCTGCGTTGGCCACGTCGGCCATTGGCTCGTTTGTGGCGGGCACCATCGCCACGGTGCTGGTGACCTTGTTTGCGCCGGTTGTGGCTGATTTTGCGGTCAAGCTGGGCCCGCCCGAATATTTCATGCTGATGGTGCTGGCCTTCACCACGGTGAGCGCGGTGCTGGGCAAGAGCACGCTGCGCGGCATGACCGCATTGTTCGCCGGGCTGGGGTTGGGGCTCGTCGGTCTGGACCAGATTTCCGGGCAGGCGCGCTACACCCTTGGCGTGCCCGAGTTGCTGGACGGCATCGAGATCGTGCTGGTGGCAGTGGGCCTGTTTGCGGTGGCCGAGGTGCTTTATTACGCGCTGTACGAGGGGCGCGAAGCCGAGACCCGAAACCACATGAGCCGCGTGCACATGTCGGCGCGCGACTGGAAGCGCTCGGTGCCGGCCTGGTTGCGCGGCACCGCGATTGGCGCGCCGTTTGGCTGCATCCCGGCCGGGGGCACCGAAATCCCCACCTTCTTGAGCTATGCCGCCGAGAAAAAACTGGCCAGAGGCGAGAATCAGGCCGAATTCGGCAAACAGGGCGCGATTGAAGGGGTGGCCGGGCCCGAGGCCGCCAACAACGCCACGGTGACGATGGCCCTGATCCCGTTGCTCACGCTGGGCATCCCCACGTCCAACACCACAGCCATCCTGCTGGGCGCGTTCCAGAACTACGGCATCCAGCCCGGGCCGCAGCTGTTCACCACCTCGGCCGCCCTGGTGTGGGCATTGATTGCGTCGCTGTACATCGGCAATGTGATGCTGCTGATCCTGAACCTGCCCATGGTCGGCATGTGGGTCAAGCTGCTGAAGATCCCCAAGCCGCAGCTGTACGCCGGCATCCTGATCTTCGCCACCGTGGGCGCCTACGGCATGCGGCAGAGCGCGTTCGATCTGGTGCTGCTGTGGGGCATCGGGCTGCTGGGCGTGCTGATGCGCCGCTTTGACTTCCCCACCGCACCGGTGGTGGTGGGCATGATCCTCGGGCCGCTGGCCGAGGCGCAGTTGCGCAACGCGGTGTCGATTGGCGAGGGCAGCGCCATGGTGTTCCTGCAGCGTCCGATGTCGCTGACCCTGATCATCGTGGTGCTCTGTGTGCTGGTGTTGCCGCGCGTCATGCGAGCCATGGCGTTGCGCAAGGCGGCGGCCAGCGCAGGGTGATGCTGGCGTGACCGCATCGTTGTCACGGCTGCTGGGTGTTGAATACCCCATCGTGCAGGCGCCGATGGCGGGCGTGCAGGGCAGCGCGCTGGCCATCGCCGTGAGCAATGCCGGGGGCCTGGGCTCATTGCCCTGCGCCATGCTCACGCCCACGGCGCTGCGCGACGAGCTGCAAGCGCTGCGCGCCGGTACCCGGCAGCCGTACAACGTCAATTTCTTCTGCCACACC
This sequence comes from Betaproteobacteria bacterium HGW-Betaproteobacteria-3, assembly GCA_002842205.1. Lineage (GTDB taxonomy): Bacteria > Pseudomonadota > Gammaproteobacteria > Burkholderiales > Burkholderiaceae_C > PHCI01. The sequence goes on from PHCI01000002.1 coordinate 324,272, forward strand.
CCGCCCGTGCCCGACGCCGCGCGCGAAGCGGCCTGGCGGTCGGCACTGGCGCCGTATTACCGCGAACTGGGACAGGACGCTTCGGCGATTCCGACCGGCCCGGGGCGCACGCCTTTCAATGACGAGGCGGCCGCCGTGCTGGCCGAATTTGAGCCGCCAGTGGTGAGTTTCCATTTCGGCCTGCCTGCACCGCAGCTGCTGGCGTGCGTCAAACGCTGGGGCGCCAGGGTGCTGGCATCGGCCACCACCGTGGACGAGGCGCGCTGGCTCGAAGCCCAGGGCGCTGACGCCGTGATCGCACAAGGTCTGGAAGCCGGCGGCCATCGCGGCCACTTCCTGTCAGACGACCTGACGGTCCAGATGGGCACTTTGGCCCTGGTGCCGCACATCGTGCGCGCCGTGTCGGTCCCGGTGATCGCCGCCGGTGGCATCGCCGACGCACAGGGCGTGGCGGCCGCCATCGCCCTGGGGGCGGCGGGCGTGCAGGTGGGCACCGCCTACCTCCTGTGTCCCGAGGCCACCACCAGCGCGGTGCACCGCGCCGCACTGCAAAGTGACGCCGTCCGCCACACCGCGTTGACCAACCTGTTCAGCGGGCGCCCCGCGCGTGGCATCGTCAACCGCGTGATGCGCGAGCTCGGCCCCATCAGCCCGCTCGCACCCGCGTTCCCGTTGGCCACGGCAGCCATCGCGCCGTTGCGCGCCAAGGCGGAGGCCCATGCCCGTGGGGATTTTTCTCCTTTGTGGGCTGGGCAGAACACCACGCATTGCAGGACGATCCCGGCCGCGCAGGTGACGCGCGATCTGGTTGCCGGGTGGGGGCGCCTTGCTGATTGAATTGATCCATCAATAGGTGCCTTAGCCCCCTGGAAAAGATCATTTGGCGCTCCGTAATACATAGCACCTGGCGCGATTTCCGGTGCCCTAACCATCGCGCAACCCACATTTGCGACAAGGCCAATGGCGCCGGCCGGCGTGCCGCTCGCCCTGAGTGCGCGGTACCGAACAGACGCCTGGCGCGGATCCGTGGACAGTGAGTCATGCAGCTTTTCGGCTGCGTGAAACCTCAAAGGATTCCCCATGAACTACTCCATTCCCTCGCTTGTGCTTGTTTCAGTGTTCGCACTTTCCGCCTGTACCGGCCCGATGGGGTCACAGGGTGATGCCGGCACCGGCACGGGCACCATCGTGGTGGTTCCGGCCGTACGCTGACGCGACAACACGCAAAGGCTGAGCGCGGCTGTGGGCCTGACGGCTTGCTCTTGCCGATCCGGGTGTCGCAACGCTCGGGTCGCATCGCCCATCACCTGACGCGCGTCGCTGTCGATGCCAACTGCCAGCCCCCATCTTTCTCCAGGAGACATTCATGAACCCAATGTTGAGAGTCGCCTTCAGCGTCTCCGCGTTGATCGTTGCCACACAGGTGACCGCCCAGGTGACGTTCTATGAGGCCGAAGGCTTTCGTGGACGCACTTTCTCGACCAACAAGCCGGTCAATAATTTTGCCCGATTCGGGTTTAACGACCGTGCTTCCTCCGTCGTCGTGGAGGGTGGCCGCTGGGAGGTTTGTGAAGACCGACGTTTCCAGGGTCGATGCACCGTGTTGCAACGCGGAAGCTATGACAGCCTGCGTGGCATGGGACTGGAGAACCGCGTCTCGTCCGCGCGGCAGGTCAATGCACGCCAGCGCTTTTACAGCGAGGCCCCACCGCCGATGGCCACCCCGGCCTACGCCTACCGGCGCCGCCCGAATGAGCGAATCTTCGAAGCGCCGGTGACCCTGGTGCGCGCCGTCATGGGGCCGCCGGAACAGCGCTGCTGGATGGAGCGCGAGCAAGTGGCCCGACAGGGGCGTGGCGACGCCAATCCCGGGGCGGTGATCGCCGGTGCGCTGCTGGGGGGCATCCTCGGACACCAGATTGGCGGTGGTCGGGGCCAGGACATTGCCACGGTCGGCGGCGCCGTGGCCGGCGCGGCGATTGGGTCCAATGTCGGGCGCAACAGCGGCGGAGGAGTGGACCGTGACGTGCGCCGCTGCGAGACCCTTGCCAGCGGCCCTCCCGACCATTGGGATGTGACCTACAACTTCCGTGGCGTGGACCATCAGTTGCAGATGAACGTGGCGCCCGGGCCGACCATTTCGGTCAACCGCAATGGCGAGCCGCGGCAGTAGGGCGCCAACGCCTCGGCCCAGGCTCGGGCGGGTGCCCTGTGTGGTCGTGGCGGCTATTGGCTGGCGCCCTGCGCCAGCGCGCGGGCACGCGAAGCCGCCAGCGCCGCGTCGTCCACCGGCGTCTGTGTGGGCCAGCCCTGCAGGTGCTGAATGGCGACCTCGGCCAGCGCCGTGATCCAGGGCGCGCTGTCGTTCAGGCAGGGGATGTAGCTGAATTCCGTGCCGCCGGATTCGATGAACGCGTGCTGGCATTCCATGGCGATTTCTTCGAGCGTCTCCAGGCAGTCGCTGGTGAAGCCCGGGCAGAGCACATCAACCCGCTTGACGCCGGCAGCACCGAGCGCGCGCAGCGTGGGTTCGGTGTAGGGCTCGAGCCATTTGGCCTTGCCAAAGCGCGACTGGAAAGTCAGCTTGTACCGGTCTTTGGCCAGACCCAGCCGATCGGCCAGCAGCCGCGCCGTCTTGTGGCATTCGCAGTGGTACATGTCGCCCAGTTGCAGGGTGCGCTCGGGCACGCCGTGAAAGCTCATGACCAGCTGGTCGGGGCGGCCGTGGTCCTGCCAGTGCTTGCGAACCCGCTGCACCAGTGCCTCGATGTAGCCGGGGTGATCGTGATAGCGGTTGACGAAGCGCAGTTCGGGCACGGCGCGCGTGTGCGCCGCCCATTCGTACACCGCGTCAAACGCGCTGGCGGTGGTGGTGGCCGAATATTGCGGGTAGGCGGGAAGGATCAGAACGCGGGTGGCGCCTTCGGCCTTGAGCGCGTCCAGCTGCGAAGCAATGGACGGGTTGCCATAGCGCATGGCGTAGCGCACCAGCACCGGGTGGCCGCGCTCGCCCAGCCAGCCGCGCAACATGGCGGCCTGCTTTTCGGTCCACACCTTGAGTGGCGAACCCTCGGGCGTCCAGATGCTGGCGTATTTGGCGGCCGATTTTTTGGGGCGTACCCGCAGGATGATGCCGTGCAGGATGATCTTCCAGATGAACTTCGGGATCTCCACCACGCGCTCGTCGCTCAGAAACTGCGCGAGGTAGGTTCGCAGCGCGGCCGGCGTGGGCGCATCCGGTGTGCCCAGGTTGCACAGCAGAATGCCGGTGCGGCCCGGCTGGCCGTGGGTGTAGGGCGGTTCGGGGGTGAAAGGCGAAGAAAAAAGAGCCATTGCAGTATTCTCTCCCACCTATGCTGAACGTTGCGCGCATCCGGGCCATTTCGATCGATCTGGACGACACCCTGTGGCCGATCTGGCCCACCATCGAGCGGGCCGAACGGGTGTTGCACGCCTGGCTGCAGGCGCATGCGCCCCAGACGGCCGCCCTGAGCGCCGTGCCGGGTACCCTGCGCGAGGTGCGCGACCACATGAACATCCACCGCGCCGACCTGGCGCACGACCTGAGCGCGCTGCGGCGCGAATCGATCCGCACGCTGCTGGTGCGCGCCGGGGACGACCCGGCCCTGGCCGAGCCCGCGTTCGAGGCCTTTTTTGCCGAGCGCCAGCGTGTGGAGTTTTTCGACGACGCACTGCCGGCGCTGGCGTTTCTGGCCAGCCGCTTCCCCGTGGTGGCGCTGTCCAATGGCAACGCCGACGTGCACCGCGTGGGCATCGGGCAGCATTTCACAGCCGCGCTCAGTGCCCGCGAGCTGGGCCTGGCCAAGCCCGACCCGCGCATGTTCCACGCCGGCGCAAAGGCGCTGGGGGTGCCGCCGCAGGACGTGTTGCACGTGGGCGACGATGCGCAGCTGGACGTGGCGGGCGGGCTATCGGCGGGCATGCAGGTGGCGTGGATCAATCGCCCGGGCCATGCCTGGCACCCCGAACTGCACCGGCATGGCCAGCCCCAGCTGGATTGCCGCAGCCTGGCTGAGCTGTGCGACCGGCTGCGGGGTTGAGTTCACCAACCCCAAAGCAGAGGGCGTGAGATCCAGCCCGATTGGCCACTGCCGCGCCGCACCTTGACCCATTTGGCGCGGGTCTGCTCGGTGCGCAACACCTCGCCCTGGACCGCTTTGCCCACAACGCGGTGTTGCATGCCCGGGCCGCTTCGCACGTTGGCCACCCGGGATTTCACGACGTGATGCGGCGTGTGTCCGGTCAGCCGGCGGGCGACCCAGCCGCGATCATTTTCGTAATCACGCACCTGCAACCAGGCGCCCCGGCGCTTGAGCACCTGCAAGGGGTAGCCCCGGTCCAGTTCCCACAGCACCATGCTGTGGGTGCCGGGGCCGGCGCGCATGTTCACGGTGCTGCCGCGGATGCTCACCATGTCTTTGGCCAGTGCGGAGGCCCAGGCTGGTGCGAGGGCGGCCAGGCACAGGCTGGTGGTGCAGACGATTCGGCGCAAGGGCGTGGTCCAGGTCATGCGATGAAGCTCCTTTCTTTGCAAGGGTTGAAAAACACGAGGATGGGATGCGCCTCGGCGGGAGGCTTCCCTGAAACTGGCCGCGATGGCGCCAGGCCATTCGCCACAGGCCGCGGGCATGCGCGCCAACTCAGCCCCGGGGGTGGTCCCGGCGCGTGAGGGTCATTCGCCGAGATAGCTTTTGCGAATGCGCGCCACCGTGCCGTCAGCTTCCAGTCGGGCCAGGCTGGCCTGCCAGCGTGCGAGATCAATGGCCGGTGCATTCTTGCCGGCGGCAAACCACGGTTTGCCGACCACCGCCACGTGGCCAAAGGCGAACCGGGTGCTCAGGCCCTGTTCCTGGGCCACACGGCGCAAGATCAGGAAGCCACTGAAGTAGCCGTCGATTTCGCCGCGAACCAGCATGCGAACGAGGTCGTTGGCGTTGCCACGCACAATGTTGTCGAATCCGCGGCTCTCGATGTAGCGCAACGCGCTGGAGCCTTCAATCGCCCCCAGCCGCCGGAGCTTGCGGCCGTCGTCCAGCGATGACACGGGCCCCTTGTCTGCCAGGGTCACGAACCCCAGCTCCTGGTCCATGACGCTGCCCAGCCACTGGTACTGGTCTTCGCGGGCAGCGTTGCGTGCCAGGGGAAAGAACACGACGTTGGCCTGCTCACGGGCGATTTGCTGGCCCTCGGCGTTACCGACAAATTCAACCTCACCGGTCAGCCCGAGCTCCTTGAGCAGGGCCTGCATGATTTCGACGTAAATCCCGGGCTGGCCAACGGCAACGCCCGATTTCGAGGCGAAGGGTGGCGCGTCAAATGTCAGAAGCCGCACGGGTTGTGCCGCGGCCTGGGTGGCGATGGCCAGCATCGCCAGCAGCGCCGGCATGCAAAGCCTGCGCAGCAGGGCATGGAAAGCGACCACGGGCAACGGAGCGGGTCTGCACAATGTCATGGGGCATGCCTTGTGAGCGGATCGGTGGAGGGGATTGACGAAAACCTTAACACGATCACGTCGGCAATGCAGCCATATCCCTGCACGACGGCGCGTCAAGCCGTGACAGGGAGATCTGACCGGTCAGGGGCAAATTTATAATAAAATAGGCCAATAGCCCCCGTCAAATGGTAATAGTTTGCTATTGTTAATGCAACGTTGATGCCGTGCGAAGGGGCAGCAACGCCGGGCTCAACCGGCTGCGCCCGACACATACGCCTGCGTCAGTGCGTCCTGGGGCGTGTCAAAGAGGCTGCGACACTGACCGAATTCAACCAGTTTCCCAACCCGCTCCTTCATCCAGAAAAAGGCGGCGTAGTTGGCAATGCGCCGGGCCTGCGCCAGGTTATGGGTGACGATGACCACGGTCAGCCGGCCCCGCAGGCGTTGAATCAGCTCCTCGACCACGCGCGATGAAATCGGGTCGAGCGCGCTGCAGGGCTCGTCCATCAGCAGCACTTCGGGTTCCAGCACCAGTGCGCGCGCGATGCAAAGGCGCTGCTGCTGCCCGCCCGAGAGCGCCAGCGCGGGGCGGTCCAGGCGGTCGCTGACCTCGTCCCACAGGCCGACGTCACGCAAGGCCCGTTCGATCTTTTCGTCGAGCACGGCGCGCTTTTTGAATCCATGCTCTTTCAGGGGCAACTCCAGATTGCGCCGGATGGACAGCGGAAACGGGTTGGGTTTCTGGAAGATCATGCCCACGCGGCGGCGCAGCGCCAGCAGGTCTGTGGCGGGGTGGCGCACGTCCAGGCCGTCGAGTTCGATCCGGCCTTGCACCATGGCACCGGGGATCAGGTCGGTCAGGCGGTTGAGGGCGGACAGAAAACTGGTCTTGCCACAGCCCGACGGCCCGATCAAGGCAGTGATGCAGCCCTTGTAGATGTCGAGGGACACGTCTTCGAGCACGGGGTTGCCCGCATAGCCGACCGACAGATTGGCAATGCGCAGGTGGGGCGAAGGCTCACAGCATGCCGGGCCGCACGCGATGTCGCCCAGGGTGTAGGGGGTCAATGAGGCGGGCGTCTGTGCGGTCATGCGGAAGTCACTTTCCTGGCCAGCCAGCGGTCGGACAAGGTCAACGCGCCGGTGTTGATGAAGACAATGAGAACGATCAGGACCAGGGCCGAGGCGTAGGCCGCCTGGTCGCCGCCGGTCACGTTCATGGAGAGGTCGTAGATGTGAACCGCCAGCGCGCGGCCGGAATCCATCAGCGAGTCGGGCATGCGGTCCACGTAGCCGCTGGTGAAGATCAGTGCCGCGGTCTCGGCGGTCGCGCGGCCGATGCCCAGCATGATGCCGGCCGCGATCGATGGCGCAGCGGCGGGCAGCAGCACATGCCACAAGACACTGGCGCGCGTCAGTCCCAGCGCGGCGGCGTTGCGGCGCCAGTCATCGGACACGGCGGACAGCCCCGCCTCGCTGGTGCGGATGAAGATGGGCAGGATCATGCAGGCCAGCGTCAGCCCGCCCGACAGGATCGAGAACCCCAGCCCCAGGTACACACTGAAAAACGCGTTGCCGAACAGGCCGAACACGATGGAAGGCACGCCCGCCAGCACGTCCAGACTCAGCCGCACCCCGTTGCCCAGCCGGCTGTCGCGCCGGGTGTATTCGGTCAGCCACACCGCGGCCAGCAAGCCCAGGGGGATCGCGGACCCCAGGGCCACGGCGAGGATGAGCAGGGTGGAGACCAGAATCGGGAGGATGCCGCCGGAGCGCCCCGAATCCACCGGCGCCGACGCCAGGAACGACCAGGACAGGTGCGAGGCGCCCCGCCACAGCACATCGCCCAGCAGCCAGAGGAACAGCGCGGTGACGAGCGCGGCACCCAGCCAGATCAGGCCGGAAAAAAGCCGCTCAGACATGGCCACGCCCCCGGTTGGCATGAATCGCCAGCCACGCCAGCAGCATGACCAGCAGGGTCAACAGCAGTCCGGCCGCGAACAGGCCCGCGCGATGTGCGCCTGTGGCATAGGCCATTTCAAGGGCGATGTTGGCGGTGAGCACGCGCACCGGCTCGAACAGCCCGGTGGGGTACTGCACCACATTGCCGGCCACCATGAGGACGGCCATGGTTTCGCCCAATGCGCGTGCGCAGGCCAGCAGCATCCCGTTGACGATGCCGCCCCGGGCCGCCGGCACGGCCACCTGCAGAATCGTGCCCTGCGGCCGGATGCCCAGCGCGCTTGCGCCTTGCAGCAGGCTTTGGGGGACGGCCGCCAGCGCCGACGCGCTGGTCAGGGCCACGGTGGGCAAAACCATCAGCGCCAGGATCAGGATGGCCGCCAGCAGGCTGGCCCCGGGCGGCTGCCAGCGCGCGATCAAGGGCACCAGAACGGTCAGGCCCCACAGGCCGAACACGACCGACGGAATGCCCGCAAGCAGCGCGACGATCATGCGGTACACGCGTGCGATACCCGGCGGTGCATAAAACCGGAGAAAAATCGCGCTGACCACGCCCAGCGGGCCGGCCAGCAGCACTGCACCCAGGGCCGCGGCCAGCGATGCCACGACCATGGGCAGCATGCCAAACTGACCCTCCAGCGGATACCAGCCAGGGTCGGTCAAAAAGCCGATGACATGCCCGCTGCCCAGCACGGGGGCCGCTTCGCGCAGCAAAAATGCCAGCACCAGGCCCAGAATCAGCGCCGCGCCTGCTGCCGTGAGCCCCAGCGACGGGGCCAGCCAGCGGTCAGCGTGCCAGCGGGACGAAGAACTGTGCTTCAACCAGGTCATTCACGGCACCCGAGGTGGCAAATTCAATGAAGCGTTTGGCCAACCCCGTGGGCGCCCCCTTGGTGACCAGGTTGAGCGGCCGGGCCAGCGGAAATTTGCCGTCGCGCACGTTGGCCACCGTGGCCGCCACGCCGCGCAGCGGGATCAGGCGGATCGGTGTTTGGTGGTTTTCCTCGTATTCGGCGGTGCCGATCGACACGTAACCGATGGCGCCGGGATTGGCCGCCACGCTCTTGATGCCCTGCTGGTTGTCGCCAATGACCACTTGCGCCTTGATCTCGCTGTTCTTCAGGCCGGTGTAATGCAGGAACAACTCCAGTGTGGAGCGGCCCTCGGCCTTGTTGACCACGGTGATGGTCTGGTCTTTGCCGCCCACCTCTTTCCAGTTTCTGATCTGGCCGCGGTAGATGGCCTTGATTTGATCGTCGGTCAGGGCCCGCAGCGGGTTGCTGCTGTGCAGGATGACGCCCACGCCGTCCATGGCCAGGGTGTGCGGGGTCAAGTCTTTTTCGTCGTCCTTGAGGCTGCGCGACGCCATGCCGATGTCGGCCAGGCCACTGCGCGCGTCGGCCACGCCGCGCGAGGAGCCGCCGGTTTGCACGTCAACGCGCACGCCGGGGTTTTGCTGCTCGAAACGCTTGGCGATTTCGGCCGCCAATGGCGCAACGGTGCTCGCGCCAGTGAGCGTGAGCCGGTTGTCGGCGGCCTGCGCGGACAAGGCCAAAGCCAGTGCGGCCGAGGTGATGGCCAGACGGCCGGTCAATTGCCGCAGGGTTTTGAAGATGGGCATGGGGATTCCTGAGAAAGACTCGTTGCAGGTAAAAAACTGTCCGGCACCGGTGGTACCGGGCCGGGGCGGGGGCGGATCAGCAGCAGGCGGCGGTGCTGGCGTCACCCGGGTTCGTGTCGAAAGGCAGGTCGGAACCGCAGCCTTTGAAAATGCCGTAGTGGGTGTTGAAGTTGCCGATGGCTTCGAAGTGCGGCGCCAGGCGGGTGCTCTGCAGCATGTGCCAGGTGTTGCCGCACACCGGGAACACGCGCCCGGTTTCGAGGTCGTGGTGTTTGTCCAGCACAAAGCGGTCGGGCTGGTTGGGAATGCTGCCGCGGTAAATCACGGCCTGGCCGTAGTCCTCGCAGGCGGTTTCCAGGGCGGCGAGCTTGAACAGGCGGTAGGTGGCCGAATAAAAGCGCAGATTGCCGACGCGGCGGGCCAGCTCGGGGTCGGTCACTTCAAGCGGGCGGTCGGTCACGAGGCGCGGGTCGGCAAAACCGTGGCGGTGTGCCAGGCGCGCAAAGTCGTTCCAGTACAGCGCGCCACCCAGGCATTCGCCGTACAGAACCGGGTCATTGCGCACGGCATCGGGCACGCGGCGGTCGGCGTAAACGTCGGAAAAATAGAATTCGCCGCCTTCCTTGAGCAGGCGCTGCACGCCGCTGAGCACGGCGTCCTTGTCGGGTGACAGGTTGACCACGCAGTTGGAGACGATCACGTCAAACGAGCCGGGCGCCAGGTCCAGGTCGGCCAGATGCTCGATGTAGCCGTGAAGAAACTTCACGTTGCTGTAGCCAAAGGCTTCGGCATGATGGGCCTGGTGCGCGCGTGCCACGGCCAGTTGCTCGTCGGTCATGTCCACGCCCACCACCTCGCCGGTGGGGCCCACCAGTTGGGCCAGGGCATAGACATCGCGGCCCGAGCCACAGCCCAGGTCGAGCACACGGCAGCCTTCCAGCAGCGGCGGGCAGACCAGGCCGCAGCCGTAATACCGGGACAGGACTTCAGGGTGGATGCGGGCCAGCAGCGGCTTGAGCCACGCGGGGATCTGGTCGATGTCGCAGCAGGCGCTGGTTTTGAGATCGGCGGTGCTCTGGAGCTGGCGGCCGTAATAGTCTTGAACGATGTCGTGCATGGTGAAGGAGGTCTCGGTACAAATGTGCGCAACACCATCAGACGGACGGGCGGCAAATTCCTTACAGAGGTTGGGTGCGGCGGGCTCTGATACGGCTTCGCCTTCAAACGCATCACCGCGTTGGCTCGCCCTGCCGTACGACAGCCCTGCCTGAAATCAGGCCATCGCGGCCCAGCCGCTGCGCACCGCGCCTTCGAGCGTGGCGGGGTAGGGGCCTTCGCAGTGGTCGCCGCAGGCCCACAGGCCCGGGACGATGGCGTGCGGTGGGCGCTGCAGCCCTGGGGTGCAGGCAAAGGTGGCGCGCTTTTCCACCACGGTCTGCACCGGCTGCAGGTTCGTCAGGCCCAGTTGCGCCGCGCCCTGGGCCAGCACGGCGGTTTGCAGCGCCTCGCGCTCGCCCTGGCTCGCGCTCACCACCCACGCCAGCAGGCCGACAGGCCCGCCGAGCTGACCGCGGTCGAACACAAACTGCGCCGGGGCCGAGGGCGTGCTGCGCAGCGCCAGCATGGGGCGCGAAAGGCGGGCGCCGGGTTGCCAGGTATAGACGGTGGTGATGGCCTCGAACCCCAGGGCCTGCGCCGAAGCCGCCCAGCCCAGCATGTGGCCTGATTCAATTTCAGTAGCAAACTTCGACGATTCGACGAGGGCTTGAGCCGAATTTGTCGCTGAAATTGCCAGAATCACCCGGTCAAACACCGGTGGCGCATCTTCGGGCAGTGCGTCGCCCACCAGTCGCCAACCCGCGGCCTCGCGCTGCACATGCCGGATGCGGCAGCCGGTGCGAACGCGGCCGCCATGCTGCGCCAGCCAGCACGCGGCGGGTTCGGGAAACAGCGTGCCCAGATCGGTGCGAGGCAGCAGCAGGTTGGAGCCGCCACGCGGGCCGAACAGGGCGTCTTGCAGCACCCGCAAAAACACCTGTCCGCTGGCCCGCACGGCCGGGGTGTTGAGCGCGGAGACGCACAGGGGTTCGATGAACTCGTCGCGCAGGCGCGGGGTGAGTGGGCCGCACAGGTCCGCCACCGTGGTGTGCGCTGCGCAGGCAAAGCCATCGCGCTGCCAGCGGTGGGCGGTGCGCAGCAGCGCCAGCTTGTCGCGCCACTGCCAGCCGCGGGCGCCAAGAATGCCCGCCAGGGCGTCCAGTGGCGTGGGCAGGTCGGGCAGGGCCAGGCCGGTGCCGTCGGGGAAGCCGAGCGCGAGCGGCAGGCGCAGCAGCGCCGTGTCAGGGTCCACGCCCACGGTGCGCATCAGGCGCAAGGTGTCGGTGTAGGCGCCGATCAGGATGTGCTGGCCGTTGTCCAGCGTCACCGGGGTGCCGTCGGGCAGCGTGGCCGCCAGTGCCCGGGCCCGCCCGCCCAGGGTGCGTGCGGCCTCGAACACGGTGACCGCATGGCCGTCCAGCGCGGCCCGCACCGCCGCCGCCATGCCCGCCCAGCCGCCACCGACGATGGCGACGTTCATTGCGCGGCCCGCGTGGGGGTCACCGGCAGCTCCGGGCAAGTGTGCGAGCCATGCCTACAGCTTCCCTAACGCTTGCACCTTCCAAGCCAGCCACAGTTTGCGCAGCGGCGTGAGCGCCACGCGCTGGTGCAGCACGCGAAAGCCGTCGCGCTCGATTTCGCGCAACAGCGTGCGGTAGATGCTGGCCATCATCAGGCCAGGCTTCTGGGCGCGGCGGTCGGCTTCGGGCAGCAGCGCCAGCGCCTGGTCGTACAGGGCATGGGCACGCCCGGCCTGGAACTCCATCAGCCGCGTGAAATTGTCGGAGTAGCGGCGTTGCAGCAATTCGTGGGCCTTCACGTCGAACTGCTGCAGCTCGCTCACGGGCAGGTAGATGCGCCCGCGCAGGGCGTCTTCGCCCACGTCGCGGATGATGTTGGTGAGCTGGAACGCCTGCCCCAGCGTGTGCGCGTAGGCCGTGGTGCGCGCGTCGGTCTGGCCGAAGATGTGCGCCGACACCTCGCCCACGATGCCGGCCACCAGATGGCAGTAGCGCTGCAGGCCGGGGTAGTCGAGGTAGCGGGTCTGCTCCAAGTCCATCTCGCAGCCCTGGATCACGGCCTGCAAGTGGCGCTGCTCGATGGCGTGGTCGGCGGCCAGTGGCATCAGCGCCTTCATCACGGGGTGGGTGGCTTCGCCGTTGAACGACTTGGCCACTTCGGCCTGCCACCAGGCGAGTTTGGTGCGCGCGACACCCGGGTCTTCGACCTCGTCCACCACATCGTCCACTTCGCGGCAAAACGCATAAAACGCCGTGATGGCCGCGCGGCGCGGCTTGGGCAGGAACAAAAAAGCGTAATAAAAGCTGCTGCCCGACGCGGCGGCCTTTTGCTGGACGTATTGCTCGGGGGTCATGGGGCGATTGTTACATCGCCTGCCGTGGCGACATCCACAGGCAGCGCCACGCCATCACCGGCATGTCCCAGTGGGTGATGCGGGGGCGCTGGGCCAGGGTGGCGTGGTGCAGCGCCTCGATGCGGTCCGCGATGCGCAGGCCGCCTTGCACCACGGCCCGCAGCTCCCAGCCCGCGCGGCCCGGCACACGGTGCACGAGTTTGGAGCCTTTTAGCATCATGGCCACCGCCAATTGGACTTCTTCTGCTATTAATGCAGTAGTTTTCGGGTTGACTTCCAGCGCGCGCAGGTGGGCTTGCGTGACGCCGTGCGCGGCGCAGCGGTCGTGTGGCAGGTAATGGCGGCCACGCGGAATGTCCAGGCTCAGGTCCTGCCAGAAGTTGATGAGCTGCAGCGCGGTGCAGATGGCGTCGCTTTGCGCCAGCGCCGTGGCATCGTTCACGCCGTACAGGTGCAGCAGCAGGCGGCCCACCGGGTTGGCCGAGCGGCTGCAGTAGTCCAGCAGTTCGGTGCGCGTGGCGTAACCGGCGCCGTCGCGGGTTTTTTCCACGTCTTGCACAAAGGCGCTGAGCAGCGCGGCCAGCAGTGGCACGGGCAGTTGAAATTGCGCGATGGCGGCGGCCAGCGGCCCAAACACCCGGGGCCAGCGGGCAGAAGGCGCCCGGCCGCTGGCGACGGCGTCCAGATCGGCGCCCAACGCTGCCAGTGCCTCCAGGCGCAACTCGGCCGGCGCGTCGCCCTCGTCGGCAATGTCATCGGCCGTGCGCGCAAAGTGGTAGATCGCCGCAATCGGGGGCCGCAGGCGGGGCGGGCACAGCACCGACGCAACGGGAAAGTTCTCGTAATGGTCGATCGCGGCGGGGGCGGTGGTGAAGGGCATGTGGGGTGGGGCGATGGTGAGGCACGCCTGGCATGACGATCGCGCCGCGCCACCGTCGCGCCAAAACCCCGGATGTTAGCGCCGACCGGGCGAGCCCCCTGCGGCGCGCCCTCCGGCTTGACGGCCGACAGGTTTTCTTATAGATTACTAACCAGTCAGTCATTAATAATTCACGCCGAACTTTCATGAATCATCCCCGTCGCGCCATCTCGCTGACCCTTTTGCTGGCCGTGGTGGGCAGTGCCGCCATGCTGGGCGCGTGCTCCAGGCCCGCGCCGCAGGACGAGCCCATCCGCGCCGTCAAGGTGCTGACGGTGGGCACGGACGCCATGCAGACGCGGTACGAATTCGCCGGGGAAGTCCGGGCGCGGGTGGAGTCGCGCATCGGTTTTCGCGTGGCCGGCAAGATCATCCAGCGTCAGGCGGAGCTGGGGCAGCACGTCAAGGCGGGCCAGTTGCTGGCGCAAATTGATCCGCAGGACTACCGCCTGGCCGCCGATGCTGCACGCGCCCAGCTGGCCGCGGCCCAGACCAATCTCGACCTGGCCGCCGCCGACTACCAGCGCTTTGCCACGTTGAAAGACCAGAACTTCATCAGCGGCGCTGAACTGGAGCGCCGCCAGACCACCTTGAAGGCCGCGCAGGCCCAGCTGGAGCAGGCGCAGGCGCAGTTGCGCACCCAGGGCAACCAGGCGGGCTATGCCAATCTGGTGGCCGAGGTGGCCGGCGTGGTCACCGCGGTGGAGGCCGAGCCGGGTCAGGTGGTGCAGGCCGGGACGCCGGTGGTGCGCATCGCGCAGGACGGCCCGCGCGACGCGGTGTTTTCGGTGCCCGAAGACCGGGTGGCGGCGGTCAAGTTGGGGTCGGGCGTGCGCGTGCGCGCCTGGGCGCTGGACCGCACCGTGCAAGGCACCGTGCGCGAGGTCGCGGCCAGCGCCGACCCGGTGACCCGCACCTACGCGGTCAAGGTGGCGCTGCCCGCGCAGGCCGCGTTGCCGCTGGGCGCCACGATTTACGCCGTGCCCGACGCACTGAGCGTGGCGGGCGCACCAGTGCTCAAGCTGCCCACCAGCGCGTTGTGGCAGGACGGCCAGGCCACCGCCGTGTGGGTGCTGGAGCCCGCCACCCTGACCGTGCGCGCCCAGCGGGTGGAGGTGGCCACCGCCGACGGCAACGAGGCCGTGATCGCGGCCGGGCTGCAACCCGGCATGCAGGTGGTGGCGGCCGGCGTGCATGTACTGTCGCCCGGGCAGAAAGTCACGATTTATGAGTCAAAACAGGCCATAGCCCCCGTCAAACCGTCTTCTTCAGCTACTGAATCAGTAGCTAACAAGGGGCGAGCCGCCAGCGACGCCAGCGCCCCCGTTCCCGCCGCATCGGCCTCATCGGCAAAGTGAGGCGGCCATGACACGCGACGAGCCCAAGTCCGGCTTCAACCTGTCCCGTTGGGCGCTGGAGCACCCGGCGCTCACGCGCTACCTCATGGTGGTGCTGATGCTGCTGGGCTTTGCGGCCTATTTCCAGCTCGGGCAGGACGAAGACCCGCCGTTCACCTTCCGCGCCATGGTGGTGCGCAGCTTCTGGCCCGGCGCCACCGCCCAGCAGGTGGCCGAGCAGGTGACCGACAAGCTCGAGCGCACCCTGCAGGAGGTGCCGTTCGCCGACAAGATCCGCAGCTACTCCAAGCCAGGCGAGTCACAGATCATTTTCCAGATCAAGGATTACGCCCGTGGCAGCGACGTGCCCAACGTCTGGTACCAGGTGCGCAAGAAGATCGGCGACATGCGCGGCACCCTGCCGCCGGGCGTGGCGGGGCCGTTTTTCAACGACGAATTCGGCGACGTGTTTGGCGTGATCTACGCGCTGGAAGGCGACGGGTTCAGCAACGCCGAGCTCAAGACCTTTGCCGATGACGTGCGCCAGCAGCTGCTGCGCGTACCCGACGTGAACAAGGTTGAACTGTTCGGGGTGCAGGACGAGAAGGTCTTTGTCGAGATCTCGCAGAAACGGCTGGCGCAGCTCGGGCTTGACCTCAACCAGGTGCTGGCGCAGCTGGGCCAGCAGAACGCGGTGGAAAGTGCGGGCGCGGTACAGACGCCGCTGGACGTGGTGCAGGTGCGCGTGGCGGGCCAGTTCAACGCGATCGAGGATCTGCGGGCCATGCCGATCCGCGGCAGCTCGGGCCGCCAGCTGCGGTTGTCCGATATCGCCGACATCCACCGCGGCTATGTGGACCCGCCGACGGTCAAGGTCCGGCATCAGGGCAAGGCCGTGATTGCACTGGGTGTTTCGATGGCCAAGGGCGGCGACATCATCGCGCTGGGCAAGGCGCTCAAGTCGGCCACGGCGCGCATCTCCGCGACGCTGCCCGCAGGCGTGAACCTGGTGCAGGTGCAGGACCAGCCCCACGCGGTGGCCACTTCGATCAATGAATTTGTGAAGGTTTTGATCGAGGCCGTGGTGATCGTGCTGGCGGTGAGCTTCATCGCCCTCGGGTTTCACCGGCGGCCGGGCGAGCAGCCGTTGTGGCGGCGCTGGTACATCGATGTGCGGCCGGGGCTGGTGGTGGGCATCACCATTCCGCTGGTGCTGGCCGTGACGTTTCTGGCCATGCAGTACTGGGGGATCGGGCTGCACAAGATCTCGCTGGGCTCGCTGATCATTGCGCTGGGCCTGCTGGTGGACGACGCCATCATTGCTGTGGAAATGATGGTGCGCAAGATGGAGGAGGGCTACGACAAGGTGCGCGCCGCGACCTTTGCCTATGAGATCACGGCCATGCCCATGCTGACGGGGACGCTGATCACCGCGACGGGCTTTCTCCCCATCGGGCTGGCCCGGTCTTCGGTGGGTGAATACACCTTTGCCATTTTTGCCGTGACTGTCATCGCGCTGGTGCTGAGCTGGATTGTCTCGGTGTATTTTGTGCCGTACCTGGGCGTTGTGCTGCTCAAGGAAAAGCCGCGCAACCTGAACGCGGCCGACCACCATGAACACTTCGACACGCCGTTCTATCGCGTCTTTCGCCGCATGGTCAATGGCTGCCTGCAGCACCGGTGGCTCACCATTGGCGCGACGCTGCTGATCTTTGCACTGGGCATCCTGGGCATGGGCAAGGTGCAGCAGCAGTTTTTCCCGGATTCGAGCCGTCCTGAAATCATGGTGGACATCTGGTTTGCCGAAGGCACCTCGATAGCCGAAAACGAGCGTGTCACCCAGCGGCTGGAAGCCCGGCTGCGCGCCGAAGACGGCGTGACCTCGGTCAGCACCTGGGTAGGTTCGGGCGTACCGCGTTTTTACCTGCCGCTGGACCAGGTGTTCCCGCAGACCAACGTGTCGCAGTTCATTGTGCTGCCCAAGGACCTGAAGGTGCGCGAGACCCTGCGTCTGAAGCTGCCGCGGTTGCTGGCTCAGGAATTCCCCGAGGCGCGCGGGCGCGTCAAGCTGCTGGCCAACGGGCCACCCGTGCCGTACCCGGTGCAGTTCCGCGTGGTGGGCACCGACCCGCAGGTGCTGCGCGCACGGGCCGACGAGGTCAAGGCGATCATGCGTGCCAGCCCCAACACGCGGGGCGTCAACGACAACTGGAACGAATCGGTCAAGGTGATCCGGCTGGAGGTGGACCAGGCCAAGGCCCGCGCGCTGGGGGTGACCAGCCAGGCGATTGCGCAGGCCAGCAAGACCATCCTTGCGGGCACCAACGTCGGGCAGTACCGCGAGGGCGACAAGCTCATCGACATCGTGCTGCGCCAGCCGCTGGACGAACGCAACGCCATGACCGATCTCGGCAACGCCTATCTGCACACCGCCACAGGGCAATCGATCCCGCTCATGCAGATCGCCAAACCGGTGTTTTCCTGGGAACCCGGGGTGATGTGGCGCGAAAACCGAGACTACGCCATCACCGTGCAAGGCGACATCGTGGAAGGCCTGCAGGGCGCGACCGTGACCAACCAGCTGCTGCCCCAGCTCCGCAAGCTCGAGGCGCAATGGCGCAGCGCCGGGCTGCTGGGCTATCGCATTGACGTGGCCGGCGCGGTGGAAGAGAGCGCCAAGGGTTCGTCATCGATTGCCGTGGGCCTGCCCATCATGCTGTTCATCACCTTCACGCTGCTGATGCTGCAACTGCACAGCTTCAGCCGCGCGATGCTGGTGTTCCTCACCGGGCCGTTGGGCATCGCCGGTGTGGCGGCGGCATTGCTGGCTTTGGGGCGCCCTTTTGGCTTTGTGGCGCTGCTGGGGGTGATTGCGCTCATGGGCATGATCCAGCGCAATTCGGTGATCCTGATCGACCAGATCGAGCAGGACCGCGCCCGAGGCGTTCCGGCCTGGGACGCCATCGTGGAGTCGGCCGTGCGGCGTCTGCGCCCCATCGTGTTGACGGCGGCCGCGGCGGTGCTGGCGATGATCCCGCTGTCGCGCAGCGTCTTCTGGGGCCCGATGGCCGTGGCCATCATGGGCGGCCTGATCGTGGCCACCGTGCTCACGCTGCTGGCCCTGCCCGCCATGTACGCCGCATGGTTTCGCGTGAAACGCGAAGCACCGGCGTTCCTGTGAATCCGCCCGCGGGGCCAGCGCGCAGCGCCAGACCCGCATGGTTTCGCGTGAAACGCGCGCAGCGCCAGACCCGCATGGTTTCGCGTGAAACGCGAGCCGGTCGCGGTGTGACGCTAAAATAGAGGGTTGACCGATTCGCAGCGGGTGGTCCGGCAGGGCCGCCCGTTTTACTAGAACTGTCCCGTTGCGCGGGTGGCGAAATTGGTAGACGCACCAGGTTTAGGTCCTGACGGTGGCAACACTGTGGGGGTTCGAGTCCCCCCCCGCGCACCAGAGACGCCGATTACTTGTTTGGAAGACCATCATGGCCGTGAACGTTGAAACCCTTGAAAAGCTGGAACGCAAGATCACCCTGACGCTCCCCGTCAACGTGATCCAGTCCGAAGTGGACACGCGCCTCAAGCGCCTGGCCCGTACCGTCAAGATGGACGGCTTCCGTCCTGGCAAGGTGCCCATGAACGTGGTGGCGCAGCGTTACGGCTACTCGGTGCATTACGAAGTCATGAACGACAAGGTCGGCGAGGCCTTTGCCACCGCCGCCAACGAAGCCAAGCTGCGCGTGGCCGGCCAGCCGCGCATCAGCGAAAAAGAAGGCGCCCCGGAAGGCGAGCTGACGTTTGACGCGATTTTCGAGGTCTATCCCGACGTCAAGATTGCCGACCTGGCCACTGCCGAGGTCGAAAAGGTGTCAAGCGAAGTCACGGATGCCGCCATCGACCGCACCATTGAGATCCTGCGCAAGCAGCGCCGCACCTTTGCCCAGCGTGCACACGATGCGCCCGCGCAGGACGGCGACCGCGCCACCATCGATTTTGAAGGCAAGATCGACGGTGAGCCCTTTGCAGGCGGCAAGGCCGATGACTTCCAGTTCCTCGTGGGCGAAGGCCAGATGCTCAAGGAATTTGAAGACGCGGTGCGCGGCATGAAGTCGGGCGAAAGCAAGACCTTCCCGCTGGCTTTCCCCGAGGACTACCACGGCAAGGACGTGGCTGGCAAATCGGCGGACTTCATGGTCACGGTCAAGAAGATCGAAGCGGCCCACCTGCCCGAAGTCAACGAGGCGCTGGCCAAGTCGCTCGGCATTGCCGAAGGCACCGTGGAAGGGTTGCGTGCCGACATCAAAAAGAATCTGGAGCGTGAAGTCAAATTCCGCCTGCTGGCCCGCAACAAGAACGCCGTCATGGACGCCCTGGTGGCCAAGGCCGAACTGGATTTGCCCAACTCCAGCGTGCAGGCCGAAGTCGACCGCATGATCGAAGGCGCCCGCGCCGACCTGAAGCAGCGCGGCATCAAGGACGCCGACAAGGCCCCGATCCCGGACGACGTGTTCCGTCCCCAGGCCGAGCGCCGTGTCCGCTTGGGACTGGTGGTGGCCGAGCTGGTGCGCGGCAACGGTTTGCAGGCCAGGCCGGAACAGATCCAGGCACACATCGAGGAACTGGCCGCCAGCTATGAAAAGCCCGCCGATGTGGTGCGCTGGTATCAAAGTGACAACCGCCGTCTGGCCGAAGTTGAGGCCATCGTGATTGAAAACAACGTCACGGAGTTCGTGTTGTCCAAAGCCAAGGTGACCGAGAAAGCCATCGACTTCGACGAGTTGATGGCCCAGAACTGATCAGCCGACCGGTCTGGCTGGGGCTTGTCGCGGGGCTTGCAGTTCCTGGGGCAGGCCCCAAGTCACTTTTTGGGTACAGTACCTTTTATCTCTGGAGCCAATATGAACTTCCAATACAGTGCGATGGAACCGCAGGGTCTGGGCATGATCCCGATGGTGATCGAGCAGTCGGGCCGTGGCGAGCGGTCGTATGACATCTATTCGCGCCTGTTGAAAGAGCGCGTGATTTTCCTGGTCGGGCCGGTCAATGACCAGACCGCCAATCTGGTGGTGGCGCAACTGCTGTTTCTGGAAAGCGAAAATCCGGACAAGGACATTTCGTTCTACATCAATTCACCGGGCGGTTCGGTGTCGGCCGGCATGGCGATTTTCGACACGATGAACTTCATCAAGCCGGATGTTTCCACGCTGTGCACCGGCTTTGCTGCCAGCATGGGGGCGTTCCTGCTGGCCGCTGGCGCCAAGGGCAAGCGTTTTTCGCTGCCCAATTCCAAGATCATGATTCACCAGCCCTCGGGCGGCGCACAGGGCCAGGCCACGGAAATCGAGATTTCGGCGCGTGAAATCATCAAGACCCGCGAGCAGCTCAACAAGATTCTGGCCGAACGTACCGGACAGTCCCTGGAAAAAATCGCGCGCGATACCGAGCGCGATTACTACATGGACGCCCTGGAAGCCAAAGAGTACGGATTGGTCGACCAGGTGATCGCCAAGCGGCCCTGAAAGCCCGATCCGTCGGTAGTTGCTTCGCAGCAACGGCGTTTTCCAGGACGGAGAGCGCCGTTCCTATTTGGTTATCATCCAGACACTTCCCGTAACAAGGCATCCAGCACATGGCCGACAAGAAGGGTTCCTCCAGCGAAAAGACGCTTTACTGCTCGTTCTGCGGCAAGAGCCAGCACGAGGTGAAGAAACTGATCGCCGGGCCGTCGGTGTTCATCTGCGACGAATGCATTGATCTGTGCAACGAGATCATCCGCGACGAGTTGCCGGCATCCACCGAAGGCCGGGAGTCGCGTGGCGATCTGCCCACGCCCGCCGAAATCAAAGGCAATCTCGACAATTACGTCATTGGCCAGGAGGCGGCCAAACGGACTTTGGCCGTGGCGGTGTACAACCACTACAAGCGCCTTCGGCACAAGGAGAAGTCCAAGAAGGACGACGTGGAGCTGGCCAAGAGCAACATCCTGCTGATTGGCCCCACGGGCTCCGGCAAGACGCTGCTGGCGCAAACGCTGGCGCGCATGCTCGACGTGCCGTTTGTGATGGCCGACGCCACCACCCTGACCGAAGCCGGTTATGTGGGCGAAGACGTCGAGAACATCATCCAGAAGCTGCTGCAAAGCTGCAATTACGAAGTCGACCGGGCCCAGCGCGGCATCGTCTACATTGATGAAATCGACAAGATTTCACGTAAATCCGACAACCCCTCGATCACGCGTGACGTGTCCGGCGAAGGGGTGCAGCAGGCGCTGTTGAAGCTGATCGAAGGCACCATGGCCAGCGTCCCACCGCAAGGCGGGCGCAAACACCCGAACCAGGACTTCCTGCAAATCGACACGACCAACATCCTGTTCATTTGCGGTGGCGCCTTTGCCGGCATCGAAAAGGTCATCGAAAACCGCACCGAGGCCTCCGGCATCGGTTTTGGCGCCGCAGTGCGCAGCAAGAAGCAGCGCTCGCTGACCGAAATGTTTGGTGAGGTCGAGCCGGAAGACCTGATCAAGTTCGGCTTGATTCCCGAACTGGTCGGTCGCATGCCGGTGGTGGCAACCCTGACCGAGCTGTCTGAGGACGCTCTGGTACAAATTCTTACCGAGCCCAAGAACGCGCTGGTCAAGCAGTACGGAAAACTGTTCTCCATGGAAGGCGTGGACCTGGAAATCAGGCCCGCGGCGCTCAAGGCGATTGCCCGCAAGGCGCTGGCACGCAAAACCGGCGCGCGCGGCCTGCGCTCGATCCTGGAGCAGTCCCTGCTGGGGACCATGTTCGAGTTGCCCAACGCGGCCAATGTGGACAAGGTGGTCGTGGACGAATCGACCATTGACGAAAACAAGCCGCCACTGCTGGTGTACCGAGAGGCCGCGAAAAAGGCCTGATTCCGCGCCTGATTTGTGTGCCTCGCCCCAGTGATTTGTCAGGCACGATCAACCCTTCTTTCGGCAGCACCTTGCGGTCGGGTTGAAAATACACTCCCATGCACCATATTTAATGGGCTCTCATAAGGATTTCCATGTCTGGACATACCCCTTTGCCCTCGACTCCCCTTGAATTGCCGCTGTTGCCCTTGCGTGACGTGGTGGTTTTTCCGCACATGGTGATTCCACTGTTTGTGGGCCGCCCGAAAAGCATCAAGGCGCTGGAGCATGCCATGGAGGCGGAGCGGCGCATCATGCTGGTGGCCCAAAAGGCGGCGGCGAAGGATGAGCCGTCCGCCAGCGACATGTTCGATGTCGGCTGCGTTTCGACCATATTGCAGATGCTCAAACTCCCGGACGGCACCGTTAAGGTGCTGGTGGAAGGGCAGCAACGCGCGCGCGTGAACCAGATCATTGACGGGGAAACCCACTTTTCTGCCAACGTGAGCCCGGTGGAGCCGCAAGAGGCGGCGCAAAAGACCAGCGAGGTCGAAGCACTGCGGCGCGCCGTGATGCAGCAGTTTGACCAGTACGTCAAACTGAACAAGAAGATCCCGCCAGAGATCCTGACCTCCATCGCCAGCATCGACGATCCGGGGCGTCTGGCCGACACCATCGCCGCGCATCTGCCACTCAAGCTCGACAACAAGCAGGTCGTGCTGGAGCTGGCCGACGTCAAGGCTCGCCTCGAAAACCTGTATGAGCAGCTGGAACGCGAAGTCGACATCCTGAATGTGGACAAGAAAATCCGTGGCCGGGTCAAGCGCCAGATGGAGAAGAACCAGCGCGACTTCTACCTGAACGAGCAGGTCAAGGCGATCCAGAAGGAGCTGGGTGAAGGCGAAGAGGGCGCCGACATCGAGGAGATCGAGAAAAAAATCAAGGCCGCAAAGATGCCCAAAGAGGCCTTGAAGAAGGCCGAGGGTGAGCTCAAAAAGCTCAAGCTGATGTCCCCCATGTCGGCCGAAGCCACGGTGGTGCGCAACTACATTGACGTGCTGGTCGGCTTGCCCTGGGCCAAAAAGACCAAAATCAAGCACAACCTGGGTCATGCCGAGGGCGTGCTCAATGAAGACCATTTTGGCCTTGAAAAGGTCAAGGACCGCATTCTCGAATACCTCGCGGTGCAACAGCGCGTGGACAAGGTCAAGGCGCCGATCCTGTGCCTGGTGGGGCCGCCGGGCGTGGGCAAGACCTCGCTGGGCCAGTCGATCGCCAAGGCCACGGGGCGCAAGTACGTGCGCATGGCGCTGGGCGGCATGCGCGACGAGGCCGAAATTCGCGGTCACCGCCGCACCTACATCGGCGCCATGCCCGGCAAGGTCTTGCAGAGCCTGAACAAGGCCGGCACGCGCAACCCGCTGTTCCTGCTCGACGAGATCGACAAGCTGGGCACCGACTTCCGGGGCGACCCGTCAAGCGCGCTGCTGGAGGTGCTCGACCCCGAGCAGAACCACAAGTTTGGTGACCACTACGTCGAGGTCGATTTCGACCTTTCGGACGTGATGTTCGTCGCCACCTCGAACTCGATGAACATCCCGCCCGCGCTGCTGGACCGGATGGAAGTGATCCGCCTGTCGGGGTACACCGAGGACGAGAAGGTCAGCATTGCGCTGAAGTACCTGTTGCCCAAGCAACTGACCAACAATGGGGTCAAGGAAGAAGAGCTTCAGGTGCGCGAGGACGCGGTGCGCGACATCGTGCGCTACTACACCCGCGAAGCGGGCGTTCGGTCGCTCGAGCGCGAGCTGTCCAAGATCTGCCGCAAGGTGGTCAAGGCCCTGCAGCTCAAGCAGATGAAGCCGCAGGTGCTGGTGACGGCGGACAACCTGAATGATTTCCTGGGTGTCCGCAAGTTCAGCTACGGCCGCGCCGAGAACCAGAACCAGGTGGGGCAGGTGGTCGGTCTGGCGTGGACCGAGGTGGGCGGTGATTTGCTGACCATCGAGGCGGCGCTGATGCCTGGCAAAGGCGTCATCACGCGCACCGGCTCGCTGGGCGACGTGATGAAGGAATCGGTCGAGGCCGCCCGCACCGTGGTGCGCAGCCGCGCCCGCATGCTGGGCATCAAGGACGAGGTGTTCGAGAAGAAGGACATTCACATCCACGTGCCCGATGGCGCCACGCCCAAGGACGGGCCGAGCGCCGGCGCGGCCATGACGACCGCCTTCGTCTCGGCACTGACCGGCATTCCGGTGCGCGGTGATGTGGCCATGACGGGCGAGATCACCCTGCGTGGCGAGGTCACGGCCATTGGCGGTTTGAAGGAAAAGCTGCTGGCGGCGTTGCGGGGTGGCATCAAGACCGTGCTGATCCCGGAGGAAAACGTCAAGGATCTGCAGGAGATTCCGGACAACGTCAAAAGTGGCCTGGAGATCGTGCCGGTGAAGTGGATCGACAAGGTGCTGGAGGTGGCTTTGGAGCGAGTGCCGACCCCGTTGCTGGACGAAGAACCGGTGGCACCTGCTGCGGCGACCGAACCTGCCGCGACGGTGGCGCCGGGTGTTTCCATCAAACATTGAGCATCGCTTGCAAAAGATCCAAAATATTGGCTATAATTCGAGGCTCGAAATGCGGGAATAGCTCAGTTGGTAGAGCGCAACCTTGCCAAGGTTGAGGTCGAGAGTTCGAGACTCTTTTCCCGCTCCAGATTCTTCAGGAAAGCGTTTGCTTTCCACAAAAAGGGAAGCGAATGCTTCCCTTTTTTGTCAAGCGACTTGGATTTTCTGGCGCGATAGCAAATCGGTTATGCAACGGATTGCAAATCCGTCTAGCCCAGTTCGACTCTGGGTCGCGCCTCCAGACACCCGGCTGTCATGGGCCTGCCAGTGCGGCCCTTCGTGAACGAAAACCCATGAAAACGCCCCGGCATACCGGGGCGTTTTCGTTTCGGCGTGAGTCAATCTCAGCCGCGATAGACGGGGGCGGGTTGGCTGAAAAACGCGTGCATCGCGTGATTGACGAGCAGGTGGTTTTTCTCGTGCAGGCTGGAATGCGCGATGCCGGCCATCACCACGAGCTGTTTGTCGGAATTGGGCAACTTGATGAAGAAACTGGTGATGTCTTCAAATGCTGCAATGCCGTCGTACTGCCCACGCAGGATGAGCGTGGGCGCCGCAATCCGCAGCGGGTCGACGATGGGCAGGTTTTTGGACATGTCGACGTAGGTTCCCGTGGGCACCGAATCGTCCAGTGCCAGTACCGCGTCGGCAAACACGTCCACGACGGCCATGTCGGCAGTGTCCGCATGATCGCGTGTGAAGATACTTCGAACCGTATTGCGGTCGATCTTGCGGCGGTTGGAGGCTTCGTATTCGGCCAGGCGCTTGCGCCGCTGCTCGAGGGTGCGGCTGCCTTCGCCGGTCCACACGAACGCGTCCAGTACGATGCGCTCGACCAGCTCGGGCTGGCGTTGGGCAAACAGCGCGACGCGAAGCGAACCCGAAGAAATGCCGTACAGCAGGAACTTGCCGGCACCCGTCAGTCCCTTGATGTAACGGGCGGCGGCGGCAATGTCGTCTGCGCCCGTGGAAATGTCGGAATTGATGGCGCGCTTCTTGTCGGATTTCCCGTAACCCTCCATGTCCACGCACCAGGTGTCATAACCCCGTGCCGCGAACCAGTCCATGACGGAGTATTCGGGTTGCCCGGGGACTTGCAGGTCAAATGACGGCGTCGAAGCCATCGACGAGCCGTGCACAAAGATGATGGTTCCCTTGACTGCGCTGCCAGAGGCGGTCACGGCAGGCTTGCGCCACAAATACAGCCGAACCCGGTCCGCACCGGTTTCCTTGACCGCCCAGTGTTCAGTACCTTTGGACGAGCCTGCGGCGGTCGGCCCGGCTGTCTGTGCCAGGGCCGAAAGGGGGACCAGGCTGGCGGCGGCGCCTGCGGCGCCGGTGCGCAGCAGGGAGCGCCGCGACAGCGCAGCGGGATCTTGTGGTTTTGGAATCTTCGATGGCACGGTGGGTCTCCTGTTTTGGGTTGTGGCGGGCAGCGGGTGCCGAGGCTCGGGCAAAAGTTCTTTGCACCGCCGCACAACGACCCAATACCTGCCCGGTGCATGTTACATTGGCCGTCGAAAACAGGTATGCCCCTGCGAACGATACGTCAGAAAAAAGCGGCATGCGCCCGGATGGTGAAATGGGTAGACACAGCGGACTTAAAATCCGCCGCTTTCCCGAAAGGGGGCGTACCGGTTCGAGCCCGGTTCCGGGCACCACGTTGGGCCTGACGCCTTCGGTCTGATGGCCGGGCGGGCATTTCCTGCCCATGGCATCCAGATGCAGCTAATATTGAACCATGGCCCGTTACAACGCCCCTTTTGAAATTCATGTCCACGGCGAGGTACCACTTCGCGCCGAAGTCACCTTCGAGCAGTTGCAAGAGGCCCTCAAGCCCCTGTGGAAGTACGCCGGTGCGCGGTCGCTGGCCGATGGCGCGACCAGCGCCTACGAAGAAGAACCCGGCATCCGGCTGGACGCCCAATCGCATGTGCTCAACATGTGCTGGACCGTCGCGGGCGACGAGGACTTCCGCCAGGCGCTGGACGAAATGTGCATGGCGCTGAACGAACTGTCGTCCCAGGGCGCGGCCATCGAAGTCACCTTCTACGACGCCGAGTTTGACGACGAGGAAGACGGCGCACCCGACGCCGAATCACGCGATGATTTTGTGATGCTGTTTGTCGGGCCGGACCCGGCGGCCATCATGCAGGCGCAGCGCGATCTGCTGGTCCAGGATGTGGTGGCGCTCATGGAACGCCACTTTGATGGAGCCGAGCTCGGTGGGGTGGTTTCCGAGATCGACAAGCTGTTCAGTCAGCGCTTCGATGCGCTGGTGAGTTCGCTGGAGTTGGGCCGACCCCCGCGCGGCACCGGCGGCTCAGGTGGGGGCCATGGCGGCGGCCGTCGGCCGCGTCACCTGCACTGAGCACGGCCCGTCGCTGCGCGCCGGAAGTGCCGCAGCCTGGCAAGGCAAGGTCACTCTGCCCCCCCCGCCTCACCATGCTATTTTTTGAGTAGCAAAGTATGACCATTCAGCGGGGGAATGGCGGTTATTTTCTATAAAAATCAAGCTGCAGCAACCGGAATGGTCTTGTACTGGCCGCTGGCAATTTTCTTCTGCCATTCGGCCGGCCCGGTGAGGTGGACGCTGGTGCCGCCCGAGTCCACCGCCACGGTGACGGGCATGTCGACCACGTCAAATTCATAAATGGCTTCCATGCCCAGGTCGGCGAAGCCCACGACCCTGGCCGTCTTGATGGCCTTGGACACCAGGTAGGCCGCACCGCCCACCGCCATCAGGTAGGCGCTCTGGTGTTTCTGGATGGCGGCAATGGCCTCCGGCCCGCGCTCGGCCTTGCCAACCATGGCGATCAGCCCGGTTTGTGCGAGCATCATCTCCGTGAACTTGTCCATGCGCGTCGAGGTGGTCGGACCGGCCGGGCCCACGGCCTCGCCCTTGACCGGATCCACCGGGCCCACGTAATAGATGACGCGGTTGGTGAAATCGACCGGCAGCTTCTCGCCCTTGGCCAGCATGTCCTGGATGCGCTTGTGCGCGGCGTCGCGACCGGTGAGCATCTTGCCATTGAGCAGCAAGGTGTCACCGGGCTTCCAGCTGGCCACTTCGGCCTTGGTCAGCGTGTCGAGATTGACTTTACGGCTCTGGTTGTAGTCGGGCGCCCAGTTGACGTTGGGCCACAGGTCCAGGCTCGGCGGGTCCAGGTACACCGGCCCGCTGCCGTCCAGCACGAAATGCGCATGGCGGGTGGCGGCGCAATTGGGGATCATCGCGATCGGCTTGCTGGCCGCGTGCGTGGGGTACATCTTGATCTTGACGTCGAGCACGGTGGTCAGGCCGCCCAGGCCCT
Source organism: Betaproteobacteria bacterium HGW-Betaproteobacteria-3 (assembly GCA_002842205.1). GTDB lineage: Bacteria > Pseudomonadota > Gammaproteobacteria > Burkholderiales > Burkholderiaceae_C > PHCI01. The sequence goes on from PHCI01000002.1 coordinate 351,847, forward strand.
GCGCGCCAATGCCCAGGGCGTTGACTTTCTCAAACAGTTCGAGGCGCAGCGATTCGACCTTGCTGAGGTGGTCGCCACGGGCCGCCCTGGCCTGCAGTTCGTACATGTCTAGATCGTCCATCAGGCTTTCCTTGGCCATCAGCACCGCTTTTTCGGCCGTGCCGCCGATGCCAATGCCCAGCATGCCTGGCGGGCACCAGCCGGCGCCCATGGTGGGCACGGTCTTGAGCACCCAGTCGACCACGCTGTCGCTCGGGTTGAGCATGGTCATCTTGCTCTTGTTTTCAGAGCCCCCACCCTTGGCGGCCACGGTGACGTCGATGGTGTTGCCTGGCACGATCTCGGTGAAGATCACGGCGGGCGTGTTGTCCCTGGTGTTCTTGCGGTCGAATTGCGGGTCGGCCACCACGCTGGCGCGCAGGGTGTTGTCGGGGTGGTTGTAGCCGCGGCGCACGCCTTCGTTGATGGCGTCGTCCAGGCTGCCGGTGAAGTTGCCCCAGCGCACGTCCATGCCGACCTTGAGGAACACATTGACGATGCCCGTGTCCTGGCAGATCGGCCGGTGGCCAGTGGCGCTCATTTTGCTGTTGGTCAGGATCTGCGCGATGGCGTCCTTGGCGGCGGGGCCTTGTTCCCTCTCGTAAGCCCGGGCCAGGTGGGCGATGTAGTCGGCAGGGTGGTAGTACGAAATGTATTGGAGGGCTGCAGCAATGGATTCGATCAGGTCGGCCTGCTGGATGGTCGTGGTCATGGTCATGGCGATGGGCGGGTTAAGGGGTCGGTGACTGAAGGGGTTCGGTTAGCGGGTGGCGGGCAAGTCTGTTACGGTATCTGAAGCCGCCATTTTGACAGGCCACCGACCCGACCCGGAGAATGCCATGGACACACGCACCGAGCACGACACCCTGGGCCCGATCCAGGTACCCGCCGCACGGTTGTGGGGCGCGCAGACACAGCGTTCCCTGCTGAATTTCGATATCTCGGGCGAGCGGCAACCGCTTGAGCTGATCCGGGCAATGGCACAGGTCAAGCGGGCGTCGGCGGTGGTCAACCATGCGCTGGGCCTGCTCGACAGGAAAAAAATGGACGCCATCGTCGCTGCCGCCGATGAGGTGATGGCCGGGAGGCACGACATGGAATTTCCGCTGGTGGTCTGGCAGACCGGCTCGGGCACGCAGACCCACATGAACCTCAACGAGGTGCTGGCCAATAGGGCCAGCGAACTGCTTGGTGGCCCGCGTGGTGAAGGCCGTGTCGTTCACCCGAACGACGACGTGAACCGCAGCCAGTCGTCCAACGACGTGTTTCCCACGGCGATGCATGTGGCGGCGGTGGGCGGCGTCACGCACCGCCTGTTGCCGGCGCTGGCGTCCCTGCGCAACGCGTTGGCGCAAAAATCGGCGGCATTCGATGGCATCGTGAAAATTGGCCGAACCCATCTGCAGGACGCCACGCCGCTCACGCTGGGGCAGGAGTTCTCGGGCTATGTGGCGCAGCTTGACCATGGCGCAACCCACGTGCGTGCGGCCTTGCCGCACCTGTGCGAGCTGGCCCTGGGCGGCACCGCGGTGGGCACCGGGCTCAACGCGCCACCCGGCTACGCGGTGGCGGTGGCGGGTGAACTTGCCCGCCACACCGGCTTGCCATTGGTCACCGCGCCCAACAAGTTTGAGGCGCTGGCGTCGTGCGATGCACTGGTGCACGCTCACGGCGCACTCAAAACCCTGGCGGCCAGCCTCATGAAGATCGCCAACGACGTGCGCTGGCTGGCCAGCGGCCCGCGCAGCGGCCTGGGGGAACTTTCGATCCCCGAGAACGAGCCCGGCTCATCGATCATGCCGGGCAAGGTCAACCCGACGCAGTGCGAGGCGCTCACGATGCTGTGCTGCCAGGTGTTCGGCAACGATGTGGCCATCAACCTCGGGGGGGCGTCGGGCAATTTCGAGCTCAACGTGTTCCGGCCGATGATCGCCCACAATTTCCTGCAGAGCGTGCGGCTGCTGGCCGATGGCATGGACAGCTTTAACCGCCATTGCGTCGCAGGAATCGAGCCCAACCGCGAACGCATTGCGGAACTCGTGGAGCGCTCGCTGATGCTCGTCACCGCGCTCAATCCGCACATTGGCTACGACAAGGCCGCGCAGATTGCCAAGGCGGCGCACAGCAAGGGCACCAGTCTGCGTGACGCCGCCATTGCGTCCGGCCACTTGACGGCGGAGCAGTTTGACGCCTGGGTGAAGCCCGACGCCATGGTGGGCAGGTCGTTGTCCTGACGGCGCGGCGCCGGGTTCAGGACTCGGACGGGCGCCGCTCTGGCACCGCGTCGTCGGGTGGTGGCACTCTGGCCGACACGCCCAGGTGCAACGCGGCTTGCGCCATCAGGTTGGCCGAGACCGGCGCCGTCACAAAGACAAACAGGGTGATCAGCAGTTCGGCGAAGCCAGCGCGCCCCTGGGTGGCCGCCACCACCATGCTGGCCAGCAGCACACCGCCCACGCCCAGCGTGGACGCCTTGGTGGGGGCGTGCAGTCGCATGAAGAAGTCCGGCAGGCGGGCCAGACCGATCGCACCCACCAGCAAAAACGCGGCGCCCACCAGCACCAGCGAAGCTGCCAGCCATTCGATCACAGGATGAATCGTCATGGTGTTGCCTTTGCGTGTTATTCGACCACATCGCCACGGGTCAGGTAGCGCGACAGGGCCACTGTCGAGGCGAATCCCAGCATGGCAATCACCAGCGCTGCCTCGAACAGCAGCGCTGTGTTCAGGCGGATACCCAACAGCACCACCAGAGCCACGACGTTGATGTACAGCGTATCAACGGCGAGGATGCGGTCGGTCGGGTGCGGTCCCCGCACCAGCCGCCAGGTGCACAGGATGATGGCCAGTGCGATCGCGCCGGCGGCGATGTCCAGTGCCCAGAGAAGGATCGGCGTTGTGGTCATGGGCGGTCTCCGTTCCCGGGGGGCGCGCTTTCAAAGATCGTCAGCAGCGGCAGCTCGTAGCGTGTCTTGATGTCGGTCGCCATCTGCGCCGGATCACTGCAGTCGAGCGCATGCACCAGGATGTGGCGACGCGCCTCGTCCACCGTGCACGAGACCGTTCCCGGTGTGGTGGTAATGATGCTGGCCAGCAGCGAGATGCCGGTCGGGTGGGTGAGCGCGAGCGGAACCGTCACCCACGCCGGCTTTGGCCGCGACAGGGGGCCCAGAACCAGCCTGGCCACTACGATGTTCGACACCACGATGTCCCACAACACCACGCCCATCAGTCGCAGCGCCGGGGCCATGCGAATGCTGGCGTGTGCTGGCAGAAACCCGTGCAGCAGACGCGGCACCACCAGTCCGATGGCCACCGCCGACAGCACGTGCACCGGTGCCAGCGTGTGCTGCAATAGCAGCCAGCTCGTGCCCAGCAGCAGCGAAAGCCACGGGTGACCCAACCATTGCGCCTTTTTCATGGCTTGCCTCCAGGGGTCGGCAGGATCACCTCGCCCGCACCGGCGCGGTAGGGTCGCGTGGTCACAGCGGCCGCACCGCCGACCGGTCCGAGCACGGCCTGGGCGTAACCTGCGCGGTCCGCCAGCTGGGCTGCCGCGGCGTCCGTGTAGCGCTTCATGGGCGATGCGGCCACCGCCAGCAGCAGGCTCAGCGCCAGCAGTCCCAGTGTGGCCGCCGTGAGGCGCCAGCTGCCACCGGCGTGCGCGGGCTTGCCATTGGCGGGCAGCACGTTCCAGAACAGGATGGCGCCCGCCCGGGCCAGGCCTATCAGCGTCAGGAATCCGGCGAGGAGTACCACGGTCCACACCCACGCCTGGGCGGGCGAGGGCGCCGAACTCTCCAGAATCATCAGCTTGCCCAGAAAGCCCGGCAGTGGCGGCAGTCCCGCAGCCGAGGCGGCGCCCAGCAGCGTCATCAGGCCCAGCATCACCGGCTGACCCACGGGGGCGGCCGGTTGCAACCGGTCGCCCGTGTCGCCGCGTTGCGAGGCCACCAGTTCCACCAGCAGAAACAGTGCCGCCACCACCAGCGTGCTGTGGACCATGTAGTACAGCGCCGCCGACATGGCTGCCGGTGTGAACAGGCCCACGCCGGCGAGGATGGTTCCGACCGATGCCACAGTGAGGTAGGCCACCAGCCGCGCCAGGCTATGGGCGGCGAGAGCGCCCATGACGCCCAGAGCCGTGGTCATGAGCGCCAACGGCAGCAGCCACGGTTGCGCAGCCAATGCCGCATGCCCGGCGCCGTCGCCCAGCATCACCGCGTGCACCCGGATGATGCTGTAGACACCCACCTTGGTCATGATGGCAAACAGCGCCGCCACCGGTGCGCTTGCGGCGGCGTAGGTGGCTGGCAGCCACAGATAGAGCGGCACGATGGCGGCTTTCAGCCCAAACACCACCAGCAGCACCATGGCCCCGGCTTTGAACAAGGCCGCTTCCTGCGGGCCGAGATGCGCCACGCGCAGCGCGAGATCGGCCATGTTCAGGGTGCCTGTCAGCCCGTAAATGATGGCCAGACCGACGAGGAACAGCGCCGATGCAACCAGATTGAGAACCACATAGTGCAGGCCAGCCTTGAACCGGCCCTTGCCCTGGCCATGGAGCAGGAGCACGTAGGACGCAATCAGCAGCACCTCGAAGAACACAAACAGGTTGAACAGGTCGCCGGTGACAAACGCGCCAGACAGTCCCATCAGCTGGAAATGAAAAAGCGCGTGGAAGTGGCGTCCGTGCGCATCCCAGCCACAGGTCGCGTACCACAGCACGGGCAGGGCGATCGTCCACGTCAGCGCGAGCATCATCGCGCTCAGCCGGTCAACCACCAGCACGATGCCGAACGGCGCCGACCAGCCCCCCAGCGGGTAGACCGTCAACGCGCCAGCTGCGGCCTCGGTCATCAGCCGCCAGGCCAGCAGGGCGCCGAACGCCACCGACGCCAGGCTGACCCAACGCTGGCGCCGGATCTCGCGTCCGCCGTGGCTGGCCTGGCCGCCACCGTCGCCCATGAGCAGCAGCGCCACGGCCGTGAACAGCGGCAGCAGCACCGGCAGCACCGGAAGATGCCGCGCAAACAGCGCGTCGAGCAGGTCGGCGACGTTCATGGGGCGTCGTCCCTGGGGCGTGCCGGGCCGTGGCCGGGCTCGTGGCCGTCCACATGGTCACTGCCCGTCTCATGGCGCGCGCGTAGCGCGAGTTCGATCACGAAACCGGTGGTGGCAAACCCGATCACGATCGCGGTGAGAACGAGCGCCTGCGGCAGCGGGTCGGCCACGCGCCCGGTGGACGACAGGATGGGTGCCGCGTCCTGCCACAGGCGGCCCATCGCGAAGATGAACACATTGACCGCATAGCCCAGCAGCGACAGGCCCAGCACGACCGGCCAGGTGCGTCCACGCAACACGAGGTAGATGCCGGTGGCGGTCACGGTGCCAATGCCCGTGGCGACGAGAAATTCCATGCTCATACGGGGTCCCCGCTCTTGCGTGGCGTCGGGCCGGTTTCCCGGGTTACCGCGCCCAGCGTGGACAGCGTGAGCAGCGTGGCCCCCACGACGGTGATGTACACGCCCAGGTCAAACAGCGCCGCGGTGGCCAGTGGCAGCTCGCCCAGGACCGGCAGCACGGGATGGCCGTGGGTACTGGTGAGAAAGGGCTGGCCGAACACGAAGGCTCCGACGCCGGTCAGCCCGGCAATGCCCAGGCCGATCGCGATCCAGCGCGCGAAGCGGGCGCCGCCTCCGGCGCGCAAGAGTGCCTCGGTGCGTGTCTGCCCCATGGCCATGTACTGCAGCACCAGTGCGACTGCGGTGATCAGTCCGGCGATGAAGCCACCGCCTGGCATGTTGTGGCCGCGCATGAAGATGTAGACCGTGACGACCAGCGCCAAGGGCAGCACCACCCGTGCCGCGACCCGCAACATCAAAGGCTGCGTCGCGAAGGTCCAGGCCAGCCCCTGCGCGTCGGCGGTGGGCCGGCGCGTCCGCATGCCGTCCATCAGCGCCAGCACGCCGATGGCGGCAATGCCCAACACCGTGATTTCACCAAACGTGTCATAGCCCCGGAAGTCCACCAGGATCACATTGACCACGTTGGTGCCGCCGCCCGCCACCGCCGAGTTGTTCAGGAAGTACCACGCAATCGAGTCGTGGTCGCGCGTGAGCATCACCCAGGCCAGCCAGGCCATTCCCGCGCCGCCCCCGGCGGCCAGCAACCCGTCGCGCAGCTTTCGTGGCCAGGTCGACTCGCGCGGCGACTGTTGCGGCAGCAGTGCCAGGCCCATCAGCAGCAGCACGGTCGAGACGACCTCGACCGTGAGCTGCGTGAGGGCCAGATCCGGCGCTGAAAAACTGACAAATGCAAATGCTGTCACCAGGCCGACCACGCCGATCACCACCACCGACTGGAAGCGGTCATGGTGGTGCAACGCCAGCCGCGCACAGGCCACGAGCAGCAGGAGCCACACCACCAGCGCCGACACGGTGACAGGCAGCTGCGCGCGGGAACCCGTGCCCAGCGCGCCACCCGCAATCACCGGGACGGCCGAGGCGGCGACTGTGGCCATCAGCATCCAGGCCGTGTAGCGCTGCAGGGACGCGTTCTCGAGCGCGTACGTGAGGCGACCGGCGCCGAAGAAAAGCCGGTCCATGCTGCGCGTGAAGAGATTCAGGCCCGTGGCCCAGCCAAACCAGCGCTCGGACTCGATACGGTGCAGTCGGCCGCCCCGCGCCAGCGTGAAATACAGCGCCACACCAGCCGCCAGCGCCAGTGCGCTGAGCAAGAGCGGCAAGTTGAAGCCGTGCCAGATCGCAAGGTGGAACTCTGGCGGCGCGTGGCCCAGCATTGCGGTGGAGGCGACCAGAACCATCGGCCCGAGGATGAGCGCAGGCAACACGCCAACCGCCACGCACACGGCTGCCAGCAGGGCCACCGGCGCCTTCATGCCCAACGGTGGCTCGTGGGGATGGGCGTTGGGCATGTCGCGTGGCGCGCCGTTGAAGAACACGTCATGCACCAGCCGCGCCGAGTAGGCCACGCTGCACAGCGCCGCCAGCGTGGCCAGCGCGGGCACCAGCCAGCGCCAGCCGCCGGTCTGCACGAAGGCGACCGCTTCGGTCAGGAACATCTCCTTGGAAATGAAGCCGTTGAACAGCGGCACGCCCGCCATCGCGGCCGCCGCCACCATGGCCAGCGTGGCCGTCCAGGGCATGAGCTGCCACAGGCCGCCCAGCTGGCGCATGTCGCGCGTGCCGGTTTCGTGGTCCACGATGCCGGCCAGCATGAACAGGGCTGCCTTGAAGCTGGCGTGGTTCAGGATGTGGAAGATTGCCGCCACCGCCGCCAGCGGGGAGCCCAGGCCGATCAGGAACGTGACCAACCCGAGGTGGCTGATGGTTGAGTAGGCCAGCAGCGCTTTCAGGTCGTGCTTGAAGATCGCAATGAAGGCCGCGAAGGCGACGGTGACCAGCCCGGTGGTCGTCACGATGCCGATGAACAGGTCGGTGCCGCCGATCACCGGCGTCAGCCGCGCCAGCAGGAACAGGCCGGCCTTGACCATGGTGGCCGAATGCAGGTAGGCCGAGACCGGCGTGGGTGCCGCCATAGCCTGGGGCAGCCAGAAGTGGAACGGGAACTGCGCGCTTTTGGTGAAGCAGCCAATCAGGATCAGGACCAGTGCGGCGGGGTAGCGCGGGTCGGCCTGGATGCGGGCACCCTGGTCGAGCATCTGCGTCAGCTCGTAGGTGCCCGCGATCTGGCCCAACAGCACAAAACCACCCAGCAGCGCCAGTCCACCGCCGCCGGTGATGGCCAGCGCCATGCGCGCACCGGCACGCGCATCGGCGCGGTGCTTCCAGAAACCCACCAGCAGGAACGACGAGATGCTGGTCAGCTCCCAGAACACCACGAGCAGGAGCAGATTGTCTGACAGCACGATGCCCAGCATCGCCGCCATGAACAGCATCAGCGTGCTGTAGAACTTTCCGGGCGGGTCATCCTGGCCGAGATAGAAATGCGCGTACACGACGATCAGCAGGCCGATGCCCGTGATCAGCAACGCGAACATCAGCGACAGCCCATCCAGCCGAAAGCCCAGGTTCAGTCCGACCTCCGGCACCCATGCCGTGAAGGTGCGGACCACGTCCCCGCCCATGACCGCAGGCGCATGCATGAGCAGCAGACCCAGGCTTGCAGACGTGATCAGGCCGGCGATCCACGCGGTTCGGCCGCGGTACGCGTTCGACGGCCGCGCACCGGACCAGCCGGTGAGTGCCGTGCCCGCCAGAAGCGGCAAAAGGATGATCAGGAACAGCAAGGGGATTTGGAGCGCAAAAAACCGAACATTCTAGGCAGCCGTGACACCCCGACCTTACGTGTGGATTTTCCTTCGCGCTGCTCGCCCGCCCGCGTATCTCCGATGCGCGGCCGTGTCGCACGCATCAATGCACACCGTCGCCAGGCCCGTGCGACATCAGTTTGTCGGTGTAGGCAATCGCCATCGCCGACAGCAGGAAAGTGATGTGGATGACGGTTTGTGCGATCAGCACCCGGTCGGTGTAGTTGTCCGCGTTGATGAAGGTCTTGAGCAGGTGGATCGAGCTGATGCCGATGATGGCGGTGGCCAGCTTGACCTTGAGCACCGAGGCGTTCACGTGGCTCAGCCATTCGGGCTGGTCGCGGTGGCCCTCCAGGTCCATGCGGCTCACAAAGGTTTCGAACCCGCCCACGATCACCATGATCAGCAGGTTGGAGATCATCACCACGTCGATCAGGGCCAGCACCACCAGCATGATCACCGTCTCGTTCAGCGACGTGATGGGGGCGGTGGTCTTGTAGCCGATGCTGCTGATCAGCGCCTGCAGGGCGGTCTGGCTCCCAAAAGCCGCCTCGATCAGGTGCAGCAATTCCACCAGGAAATGCACCACGTACACGCCCTGTGCCAGGATCAGCCCCAGGTACAGTGGCAACTGCAGCCAGCGGCTGGCGAAAATCAGCCGCGGCAGTGGGCGCAAAGGGGATGTTTTACTGGGGAGCGGGTCGGACATGGCTGGAAGGTGCGGTTGCGAGGAGTATCGCCGCGAATTGTAGGGGGAACCCCGGCGCAACCTGAATGGGTCATCTGGTTAAACTTGGGCGCAGTCAGTGGCCTGTAAGAGCCAGGCCCGACATTTCAGCACTGTCAAGACCCGCTTTCGGAATCAACCCTGAGGAGACAAGTCCATGAGTGCCATCGAGTCTGTATTGGTCGAGAACCGTGTTTTCCCGCCGAGCGACGCCACGGTCAAGGCGGCGCGAATTTCCGGCATGGACGGCTACAACGCCCTGTGCGCCGCCGCCGAAAAGGACTTTGAAGGCTTCTGGGCCCAATTGGCCCGCGACCACGTGGTCTGGAACAAGCCCTTCACCCGCACACTGGACGAGTCCAACGCGCCGTTCTACCAATGGTTTGGCGACGGCGAACTCAACGCCAGCGCCAACTGCCTGGACAAGCACATCGGCACCCCGGTCGAGAACAAGACCGCCATCATTTTCGAAGCCGACGGCGGCGAAGTCACCAAGGTCAGCTACAAGGAACTGCTGGCGCGCGTGAGCCAGTTCGCCAACGCACTCAAGGCCCACGGCGTCCAGAAAGGCGACCGTGTGCTGGTCTACATGCCCATGACGGTGGAGGGCGTGATTGCCATGCAGGCCTGCGCCCGCATTGGCGCCACCCACAGCGTGGTGTTCGGCGGCTTCAGTGCCAAGGCCCTGCAAGAGCGCATCCAGGACGCGGGCGCGGTCGCTGTGATCACCGCCAACTACCAGATGCGCGGCGGCAAGGAACTCCCGCTCAAGGCCATCGTGGACGAAGGCATCGCCATGGGCGGCTGCGAATCCATCAAGAACGTGTTCGTCTACCAGCGCACGCCCACCGCCTGCAACATGGTGGCGGGCCGCGACAAGACCTTTGCCGAAGCCATGGCGGGCCAGAGCACCGACTGCCCGGCGGTGCCGGTGGGCGCCGAACACCCGCTGTTCATCCTCTACACCTCCGGCTCCACCGGCAAGCCCAAGGGCGTGCAGCATTCCACCGGCGGCTATCTGCTGTGGGCCAAGCTCACGATGGACTGGACGTTTGACCTGCAGCCCACAGACATCTTCTGGTGCACGGCCGACATCGGCTGGATCACCGGGCACACCTACGTGGCCTACGGCCCGCTGGCGGCCGGTGCCACGCAGATCATCTTCGAGGGCGTGCCGACCTACCCCAACGCCGGGCGCTTCTGGCAGATGATCGAGCGCCACAAGTGCACCGTGTTCTACACCGCGCCCACGGCCATCCGTTCGCTGATCAAGGCGGCCGAGGCCGACGACAAGGTGCACCCGAAAAGCTCGGATCTGTCCAGCCTGCGCATCCTGGGTTCGGTGGGCGAGCCGATCAACCCCGAAGCCTGGATGTGGTACTACAAGCACGTGGGCGGTGAGCGCTGCCCGATCGTGGACACCTTCTGGCAGACCGAAACCGGTGGCCACATGATCACCCCGCTGCCGGGCGCCACGCCGCTGGTGCCGGGCTCGTGCACGCTGCCGCTGCCGGGCATCATGGCCGCCATTGTGGACGAGGTGGGCAACGACGTGCCCAACGGCTCGGGTGGCATGCTGGTCGTCAAGCGCCCCTGGCCATCAATGATTCGCACCATCTGGAACGACCCCGAACGGTTCAAGAAGAGCTATTTCCCCGAGGAAATGGGCGGCAGGCTCTATCTGGCCGGCGACGGTGCCGTGCGCAGTGCTGACCGCGGCTACTTCCGTATCACCGGCCGCATTGACGACGTGCTCAACGTCTCTGGCCACCGCATGGGCACGATGGAAATCGAGTCCGCGCTGGTGTCCAAGACCGACCTGGTGGCCGAAGCCGCCGTGGTGGGCCGTCCGGACGATCTGACGGGCGAGGCGATCTGCGCCTTTGTGGTGCTCAAGCGTCCGCTGCCCGCGGGCGACGAGGGCAAGCGGATCGCCAAGGAACTGCGTGACTGGGTGGCCAAGGAAATCGGCCCCATCGCCAAGCCCAAGGACATCCGCTTCGGTGAGAATTTGCCCAAGACCCGCTCGGGCAAGATCATGCGCCGCCTGCTGCGATCAATTGCCAAGGGCGAGACGATTACCCAAGACATCAGCACGCTGGAAAACCCGGCGATTCTGGGGCAGTTGGGTCAGGCGTACTGATCGGGGGAAGAGGCCAGAAGGGGGTGTGTATCGCGGCCCAGATTGCTACTGTATAAGCAGCAAACTATGGCCATCTGGAGGGGGCTAAGGCCCTAAAACATTCAGAAACCACGAAAAAAATCCCGCTTCGGTGAAGCGGGCTTTTTTGTGGCTGAAGCCAGGCGGTTACTTGACGCTCAGTACCCAGGCCGCGAGCTTCTTGGCTTCGGCTTCATTGACCTGCGCGTTGGCCGGCATGGGCACGGGACCCCAGACGCCGGCACCGCCCTTGAGGATCTTGGCGGCCAGTTTGTCCACGGCAGCGGCATCGCCCTTGTACTTGGCGGCCACGTCCTTGTAGGACGGGCCGACCAGCTTTTTGTCGGTGGCGTGGCAGGCCATGCAGTTCTTGGCGGTGGCCAGGGCCTGGTCGGCCATGGCGGGGGTGGCGAGTGCGGCGGTGGCGGCCAGGGCCAACAGGATGCGTTTCATGGTGTCCTCATCAAAAAGTCTTCCCGGCGGGCCGGGGGGTTGCGGTACAGTCTCTCAACGCCATTGTAGGGAATTGCGTTGACCGCCATCGTGGCAGGGTTGCAGCGCAAGTCCGGGAGATCGTGATGTATTTGCTGGGAATCGGAATCTTGCTCATGCTGCTCAAGTACCTGGAAATCGGGGCGGTGGCAACGTGGGACTGGATGTGGGTCCTGTCCCCGTTTGCGCTGGCCGCGATCTGGTGGGTCTGGGCCGATGCCAGTGGCTACACCAAGCGCAAGGCCATGCAGCGCATGGACAAGAAGCGGCTGGCGCGCATCAACCGCCAGAAAGAGGCCCTGGGCTTGGGTATCGTCAACAAAAAACGCCGCTGAGCGATGGCGTTCAGTAGTCGTCCAGCACGGCGCCCTTGCTGGCACTGGCGGCGTTGAACGCAAACTTGGCCTGCACGCCGCGGGTGTAACGCGGTGCCGGGGCGGTCCAGCCGGCGCGGCGTTGGGCGATTTCAGAGTCGGGCACGTGGAGTTCCAGCACCAGTTTGCGCGCATCGATGGTGATTGAATCGCCTTCGTTCACGAACGCGATCGTGCCACCGGCCGCGGCTTCCGGCGCCACGTGGCCCACCACCATGCCCCAGGTGCCGCCGGAAAAACGCCCGTCGGTGATCAGGCCCACGCTTTCGCCCAGGCCGGCGCCGATCAGTGCGCCTGTGGGCGCCAGCATTTCGGGCATGCCGGGACCCCCCTTGGGCCCGAGGTAACGCAGCACCATCACATCGCCCGCCTTGATCTTGCCGTCCAGAATGGCCTGCAGGGCAGATTGCTCGTCGTCGAACACGCGGGCCGGGCCGGAGATCACCGGGTTTTTCAGACCGGTGATCTTGGCGACGGCGCCCTCGGGGCTCAGGTTGCCCTTGAGGATGGCCAGGTGGCCTTGCGCGTACATGGGTTTGGCGATGGGGCGGATCACGTCCTGGTCGGCACGGGGCGCATCGGGCACGTCCTTCAACACTTCGGCAATCGTCTGGCCCGTGATGGTGAGGCAGTCGCCATGCAGCAGTCCGGCATTGAGCAGCACCTTCATCACCTGCGGAATGCCGCCCGCCTTGTGCAGGTCCACGGCCAGATACTTGCCGCTGGGCTTCAAGTCGCACAGCACGGGCGTTTTCTGGCGCACGCGCTCAAAATCGTCAATCGTCCAGTCCACCCCGGCCGCATGGGCGATGGCCAGGAAGTGCAGCACCGCATTGGTCGAGCCGCCCGTGGCCATGATCACGGCCACGGCGTTCTCGATGGCCTTTTTGGTGACGATGTCACGCGGCTTGATGCCTTTCTTGATGGCCTCGACCAGCACCTTGGCCGACTCCCGGGCCGAGTTCATTTTCTCGTCGTGCGGGTTGGCCATGGTGGACGAATAGGGCAGGCTGATGCCCAGCGCCTCGAACGCGCTCGACATGGTGTTGGCCGTGTACATGCCGCCGCACGAGCCGGTGCCGGGCACCGCGCGCATTTCGATCTCGCGCAGGTCGGCGTCACTGAGGTTGCCGGCAGCATTCTGGCCGACGGCCTCGAACACGCTGACGATGTTGAGATCCTGCCCCTTGTAGTGGCCCGGCAGGATGGTGCCGCCGTACACATAGATGGCGGGCACGTTGGCGCGCAGCATGCCCATCAGGCCACCGGGCATGTTCTTGTCGCAACCGCCCACGACCAGCACGCCGTCCATCCACTGGCCCTGCACGCAGGTCTCGATGCAGTCGCTGATGACCTCGCGGCTCACCAGGCTGTATTTCATGCCTTCGGTGCCCATGGCCATGCCGTCGGAAATCGTGGGGGTGCCAAACACCTGCGCATTGCCGCCCGCTTCTTCAATACCGGCAATGGCCGCATCCGCCAGTTTTTGCAGGCCACTGTTGCAGGGCGTGATGGTGCTGTGGCCGTTGGCCACACCCACCATGGGCTTCTTGAAGTCACTCTCGACGTAGCCCATGGCGTAGTACATGGAGCGGTTGGGCGCGCGTGACTTGCCCTCCACGATGGTGGCGGAGCGGGCGTTGATCTTGATGACTTTGGTGTCGGCCATGGGGGTCTCTTGGAGGAAGTTGGCGGGGGGTTGTGGCGAGAAGTATGCGCTGCATCAAAGAGCGAGTCCAATCTATTTTTCAGACCGTATTAATATGCACAGCATATGAATGAACCCCCAACGGACCCTCTCATTGAGTTGCGGCTGTGGCGCCAGTTTGCGGCCGTGGCGGAGACGCTGCACTTTGGCCACGCGGCGCGTCGCCTGCACATGACGCAGCCGCCGCTGACGCAGGCCATCGCCCAGCTGGAGCAGCGGCTGGGCGTGCGCCTGTTCGACCGCACCAAGCGCAGCGTGGCACTCACCCCTGCGGGCGCGGCACTGCTGCCCGAGGCCCGCGAGCTGCTGGCCCGTGCCCTGGCGCTGCCCGCGCAGGCGCGTGCCGCCGCCGGGGGCGAGGCCGGACGCCTGCGCCTGGGGTTTGTGTCGACCGTGGGGTTTGCGCAATTGCCGCAATGGGTGCGCGCGTTTCGCCAGCAATACCCGAACGTGCAACTGGAGTTGATCGAGGCCACGGGCGACGTGCAGCTGACGCTGCTGGCGCGCGGCGAGATCGACGCCGGTTTCATGCTGCATTCGCCGGGTTTTGCGCCGGCCGGACTGGCGCGCGTGCTGATCGCGGGTGAGCCGCTGGTGGTGGCGCTGCCCGAGCACCACGCACTGGCCACGGCAGCCGTGCTCACGCTGCCGATGGTGCTGGCCGAGCCACTGGTGATTTTTCCCAGGCGCATCGTGCCCTCGCTGTTTGATGCCATTTTTGCCATGTACCACGCGGCGGGCCGCTCGCCGCAGGTGGCGCAGGAGGCGATCCAGATGCAGACCATCGTCAACCTTGTCTCGGCCGGGCTGGGCCTGGCCTGGGTGCCCGAGAGCGTTCGGCAGTTCCAGCGGCCCGGCGTGGTGTACCGCGCGGTGCAAGCGGTCCGTGGCCGGGCCATGCCCGGGTGCGAGACCAGCCTGGTGTGGGCGGCGCCGTCGGCAAGCCCGGTTTTGGAGCGGTTTGCCGCCTTCATTGCCAGCGGGGCGATGGGGTGATGGCGCGTTCCGTGCACAATCCCATCCCATGCTGATCCACCCCCAAATCAATCCCGTTGCCCTGCAGCTTGGCCCGGTGGCCATTCACTGGTATGGACTGACCTACCTGGCCGCGTTTGCGCTGTTCATGTTTCTGGGGATGCGGCGGCTGCGGCACGAGCCGTTTGCGTCGATCACCGGGCCCGGCGCCTGGAGCCGGCGCGATGTGGAAGACATTCTTTTTCTGGGCGTGATGGGCGTGGTGGCCGGCGGGCGCCTGGGCTACTGCCTGTTCTACAAGCCCGGGTATTACCTGTCGCACCCGCTGGAGATTTTGGCGGTCTGGCAAGGCGGCATGAGCTTTCATGGCGGCTTGCTGGGCGTGATCGTGGCCATGCTGTGGTTTGCGCGCTCGCGCCAGCGGCCGTTCCTGCAGGTCATGGATTTCATCGCCCCCTGCATCCCGACGGGGCTGGCGGCCGGACGTGTGGGCAATTTCATCAACGGCGAACTGTGGGGCCGCCTGGCCGACCCCTCACTGCCCTGGGGCATGGTGTTTCGGGGGGCCGGTTCGGCGCCGCGCCATCCGTCGCAGATCTATCAGTTCCTGATGGAAGGTCTGCTGCTGTTTGTGCTGCTGTGGCTTTACGCCCGGCATGGCCGCAAGACAGGGCAGGTGGCCGCCGCGTTTCTAGTGGGCTACGGCGTGTTCCGCTTCATTGCCGAATTTTTCCGCCAGCCGGATGATTTTCTGGGCCTGCTGTCGCTGGGCATGAGCATGGGGCAGTGGCTGTGCGTGCCCATGATCCTCGGTGGTGCCTGGCTCTGGTGGTGGGCGGGGAAGCAGCCGAAGCGCTGATTTTCAAGCATTTTTGGCCTTGATCCCCCGTCGAAAGGTCGTTGTTTGCTATATAAAAGATAACTTCCGAAGGCCCGCTGACGCGGGCTTTCGCGCAAAAGGTGAGGGGGCACGGCCCGTTGGCAGGCGACCTGTGGCTTCGCTGCTGAAGGGGCTGCTGAAGGGGTTGTTGAATGAACAGCTTGCGAGCCGGTTTCGAACTCTTCATAATTATGCGTAATTATTAACAGCAATCCACCACAGCAATCCACCACAGCAATCCGCCACAGCAATCCGCCAGCGTTCCCCCTTGCTCCGGGGTCGCACCTTCCCATCGCAACGCCACCCCACCGCTCCGCTGCCATGCGCCTGGTTCACAACTCCCTCCACGACGAAGTCGCCGCCAAACTGCGCGACCGGATCTTTGACGGCCAGCTCGCCCCCGGCGCGTTCATTGACGAAGCGGCACTGTGCGCGGTGCTGGAGATCTCGCGCACGCCGCTGCGCGAGGCGCTCAAGGTGCTGACGGCCGAAGGGCTGGTGCGCCATGAGCCACGGCGTGGCTGCTTTGTCAACCAGGTCACCGAGCAGGACCTGGACGACATCTTCCCCGTCATCGCGCTGCTCGAAGGGCGCTGCGCCTTCGAGGCCACGCGCAACGCCACCGATGCCGATCGGGCGGCGCTGGAGACCTTGCACGACAAACTGGCCCGGCACGCCCGGGCCCGGCGCATCACCGACTATTACGAGACCAACTTTGCCATCCACGAGGCGATCATCACCCTGGCCAGCAACCGCTGGCTGGCGCAGGTGATTGGCGACCTGCGCAAGATCCTCAAGCTCGCGCGTCTGCAGCAGCTGCATGCGCCCGGGCGGCTGGAGCAAAGCCTGGCAGAGCATCTGGCGGTGTTCGCGGCGCTCAAGGCGCGTGACCCGGACGGCGCTGAAGTGGCCATGCGAACCCACCTGACGCGCCAGCGTGAGGCCTTGCGCGAGCTGGCCCGCACCCGCAAGATGCAGACCAGCCGTGTGCTGGCCTGAGCGAGTTTGAGCGTCCTGAAACCGCGCCGACAACACCGACGAAGGGCCCCACCGTGAACACCCCCAACTGGATCGGCCGCAGCGTCTCGAAGCTGCTTCCGGCGTCGAAAATTCAGTCTAGTCGGCCGTCAGCCCCCGTCAAATCGTCTTCTTCAGCGATTCAGAATGAAGTGGATGGTGCCCCCCGCAAGGCGCCACCCACGCGCGCCGCCGATCGTGGAGGCCGCACCACCGGCCAACGACTGGCCGCCACCCTGCGCCAGGAAGGTGAGGCCCTGTCGCCGCGCAGGTTGCGCCGCATATTGCAGGATTTGCAGGCCATCATCGACGCCAAGGTCAGCGAGGTGGAGGGCGGGCGGCGCGCCCAGGCCCTGGCGCAGTGGTACCGCAAGGCCAGCCCGGCCGAGCGGCAAGACTGCTGGCGGTTGATGAGCGAGCAGTTCGTCCTCGACCCGCAAAAAGCCCGCGCGGCGCAGGCGCAGTACGCCGCGGCGGTGGGCACCCCGGCTGCGGCGGCCGCCGAGGTGCGGCTGCGCCGCGCCACCGTGTCGCCCCGGCGGCGCCTGCTCCAGCGGTTTTCGGCCATGCCCGACGGCATCCGCTTCCTGGTGAACCTGCGGGCCGAACTGCTGCCCCACCTCAAGGCCACGCAGGCGCTGGACGCGCTCGATGTCGAGATGGAGTACATGTTCTCCACCTGGTTTGATGTGGGCTTTCTGGCGCTGCGCCGCATCAGTTGGGATTCGCCGGCCTCGCTGCTGGAAAAGCTCATCCAGTACGAGGCTGTGCACGCCATCCGCAGCTGGGCCGACCTGAAGAACCGGCTGGACAGTGACCGCCGTTGCTACGGGTTTTTTCATCCCCAACTGCCCGATGAGCCGCTGATCTTTGTCGAGGTGGCCCTGCTGCACGAGATGGCTGGCGGCATCACGCCGCTGCTGGACGAATCGGCCGACGCCGACGACCCTCAAAAAGCCACCACCGCAATTTTTTATTCCATCAGCAACACGCAGGCCGGTTTGCGCGGCGTGAGCTTTGGCGACTCGCTGATCAAGCGGGTGGTGGACGCGCTCAAGGAAGAATTCCCCCGGCTGCGGACCTTTGCCACGCTGTCGCCGATACCCGGCTTGCGGGCCTGGCTCAGCAAGAACCTGGCGCGTCGCCTGGCGCTGCTCGATGACAAGCGGCGCGCGGCGCTGGCGGTGGAGTTGGGCTGCGACGCGCCCACGCCCGAACAGGTGTTTTCGCGGGCTGATCAACCGCTGACGCTGGCGCCGGACTCCGCGGTCCGTCTGCTGCTGATGCAGGGCACCGCGGCCTACCTCGGGCAAGCCATGCAGGAGGGCACGCCGCTGGATCCGGTGGCGCGTTTTCATCTGGGCAACGGCGCCCGCGTGGAGCGGCTCAACTGGGCAGGCGACCCGTCGCCCAAGGGCCTGAAGCAGTCGTACGGCATCATGGTGAACTATCTTTACGATCTCAAACGACTGGACCGGCACCGCGCGCTGCTGACACAGGGCAAGGTGGCCATGTCCGGGGCGGTGGAGGCCCTGCTGTCGTAACATGGTCTCGATGCCGACCGTCGCATTGACACCCTCAAGAAAGCTGGACCTTCATGCCCATGCCGCCCCGTTCCCGGATTGAGCCGCCGCTCTCGATGTCTGGTGTCGCCGCCCGTGGTGCGCGGCGCCAGGGCCTTGCACGGGCTTGCCCATGGGTCAGGCGCTGACATGACGGGGCAGGTCCTGTGCACGCGCGACGGGCCACTGGCGCGCGTGACCCTGTCGCATCCGGGCAAGCTCAACGCCATGTCGCGGGCCATGTGGCGCGAGTTGCAGACGCTGTTCGTCGCCCTCCAGCATGACGCGACGGTGCGCTGCGTGGTGCTGTGCGGCGAGGGCGGGCATTTCTGCGCCGGGGGCGACATCTCGGAATACCCCGCCTTTCGCTTCCATGAGGCCGATCTGCGCGAGTTTCACGAACGCGACGTCTGGGGCGGACTGCAGGCCGTGCTCGATTGCGATGTGCCGGTGCTGGCGCAGATCGACGGCAACTGCATGGGGGCGGGCGTGGAGATCGCCAGCTGCTGCGACCTGCGCCTGGCCGGCGCATCGGCGCGCTTTGGTGCACCGATCGCGCGGCTGGGGTTCCCGATGGCGCCGCGCGAGGCCGCCGTGGTGATGCGGGCCGCAGGGGCCGCCACCGCGGCCGAAATGCTGCTCGCCGCGGCCGTGCTCGACGCCCCCACGATGCTGCAGCGCGGCTTTGTGCAGCATGTGCTGCCCGACGCCGCGCTGGCCGAAGAGACGCTACGCCTGGCGCGGCAGGTGGCCACCCTGGCGCCCCAGGCGGCGCGCCTGAACAAGCAGACGATTCGGGCATTGAATCCGCCTTTAGTCCCTGTAAAATGGCCATTGTCTGCTATTGAATCAATACCTTCCGATGCCTATCGCTACGCCGACAGTGCCGAGCACCGCGAAGGGATCACGGCGTTTCTTGAAAAACGCCCGCCGGTGTTTTGAGTTCTTTGCACGTTCTGCTTCCACCCGGTTTTCCGACACATCTTTGCCACCGCTCATGCCAAGTCCTTCCAAATCCTCCAACGGCTCCAACGGCTCCAACGGCTCCAACGGCTCCAACGGCTCCAACGCCGCCAATGCCTCCAATTTGTTCGTGGCCCTGCGCGACGCGTTCCCCGCTGACCTCGACGGCATTGCAATCGAAACCGTCGAAGACGACGGCAGCAGCCTGCGGTATTCGTGGCGCGACCTCGACCGCGCCACCGCCATGATCGCCAACCTGTTCGAAGGGCTTGCGCTGCCGCCGGCCTCGCGCATCGCGGTGCAGGTGGAGAAATCGGTCGAGGCCGCGATGCTCTACCTGGCCACCCTGCGCGCCGGGCACGTGTTTTTGCCGCTGAACACCGCGTACCAGAGCGCCGAGATCGAATATTTCATCGGCAACGCCGAACCGGCGGTGGTGGTGTGCAGCGCCAGGAACTTCGGCTGGGTCAGCAAGATTGCCTTCAAGGCCGGTACGCAAGCCGTGTTCACCCTGAACGACAACCGCACCGGCAGCCTGCTCGAGCGCGCCGCCCATTGCAGCGACCGCCACACGCCCGCGCCCCGACAGGCCGACGATCTGGCCGCCATCCTCTACACCAGCGGCACCACCGGGCGCAGCAAGGGCGCGATGCTCACGCACGGCAACCTGCTGTCCAATGCCGTGGTGCTCAAGGACTACTGGGGTTGGACGGCGACCGGAGGGCCTGGCGGTCGGGGCGATGTGCTGATCCACGCGCTGCCGATCTTTCACGTGCATGGTTTGTTTGTGGCGCTGCATGGGGCGCTGCTCAACGGCAGCAAGATGATCTGGCTGTCAAAGTTTGACCCGAAGACCGTGGTGCGCAAACTGCCCGAGGCCACCGTGTTCATGGGTGTGCCCACGCTGTACGTGCGCCTGCTGGCCGAGCCCGGGTTGACGCGCGACGCCGTGCGCAGCATGCGGCTGTTCATCGCCGGGTCGGCGCCGCTGCTGCTGGAAACCTTCAACCATTGGCGCGAGCGCACCGGCCACACCATCCTGGAGCGCTACGGCATGAGTGAGACGGCCATGCTGACCTCCAACCCCTACGGGCCCGATGCCCGCTACGGCCACCAGGCCGAGCGGCGCGGCGGCACGGTGGGCTTTGCGCTGCCGGGCGTGCGTCTGCGCGTGCAGGACGACGGCGGGCGTGACCTGCCCGTGGGCGAGATCGGCGGCATCCAGGTCCAGGGGCCGAACGTCTTCAAGGGGTACTGGCGCATGCCCGAAAAGACCGCCGAGGAGTTCACCGCCGACGGCTGGTTCAAGACCGGCGACGTGGGCCAGATCGACGCGCGCGGCTACGTGACCATCGTGGGCCGCAGCAAGGACCTCATCATCAGCGGCGGCTACAACGTGTACCCGGCCGAGATCGAGGGCTACATCAACGAACTGCCCGGCGTGGCCGAAAGCGCTGTGGTGGGCGTGCCGCACCCCGATTTCGGCGAAGTGGGGGTGGCCGTGGTGATCGCCAAACCGGGGGCGATGCTGCAACCCGAGCAGATCGTGGCCGCGCTCAAGTCGAAGCTGGCCAACTTCAAGATTCCGAAAAAATGCTTTGTGGTGCCCGAGTTGCCGCGCAACACCATGGGCAAGGTGCAGAAAAACCTGCTGCGCGAGCAGCACCAGGCCTTGTTCGTTTGACGGTGCCGGCCGAAGGGGCATCCCTGGCCGCACAAACGGTTCAACGGGCGCACAATGCCGGGATCTGAAAACGCAGGCGTCCATGAAGACGCCGCACCGGACGAGGAGGGGAACCATGCAACTCACGCGCCCATTGCCGGCAGCCGGCAGACCCAGCGCATTCGCGGGGCCCCGCAGCGGGCTGGCTGCGGAGTTTGACGCTGTCCGCCACCGCACCCGACAACTGGCCGAACCCCTGAGCGCCGAGGACTGCCAGGTGCAATCCATGCCGGACGCGAGCCCCGTCAAGTGGCATCTGGCGCACGTGACCTGGTTTTTCGAAACCTTGGTGCTCGAACGCTTCGAGCCGGGGTTCCGTCCGTTTCATCCGGCTTACCGTGTGCTGTTCAACAGCTATTACAACGCCGTTGGCGCGAAGCATCCGCGACCGCAGCGCGGCCAGATCACGCGACCCTCGCTTGCGGAGGTGCTGGCCTGGCGCGCCCAGGTCGACGAGCGCATGGGCGCACTGCTGGCGGGCAAGGTGACGCCCGAGATGGCCTCGCTGGTGCTGCTGGGCCTGCAGCATGAACAACAGCACCAGGAGCTGCTGCTCACCGACGTGAAGCACCTGCTGTCGTGCAATCCCTTGCACCCTGTGTACCGCGCAACCTGGCCGCTGGCGGCCGTGGCCCCCGCGCCGGCAAGCTGGTTGCCCTACCCCGGTGGCGAGGTGGCCATCGGCCATGCGGGCGACGGCTTTGCGTTTGACAACGAATTGCCGCAGCACGCGCAGCTCCTGGCGCCGTATGCGCTGGGCAACCGGCTGGTCACCCATGGCGAATGGGCCGACTTCATGGCCGATGGCGGCTACCGTGATCCACGCTGGTGGCTGGCCGCGGGTTGGGACTGGCGGTGCGCGCAAGCCGTGGAAGCGCCGTTGTATTGGCAGCGCAGTGGCGACGGCGCGTCGGGCGACGACTGGCACAGCTTCACGCTGCACGGTCTGGTGCCGATCGACCGGCACACGCCCATCACCCACGTCAGCTACTACGAGGCCGACGCCTTTGCCCGCTGGAAGTCAGCCGCAGACCCGGCATTCGCCGGCGCGCGCCTGCCGACCGAGGCCGAATGGGAGGCTGCCGTAG
This sequence comes from Betaproteobacteria bacterium HGW-Betaproteobacteria-3, assembly GCA_002842205.1. Classification (GTDB taxonomy): domain Bacteria; phylum Pseudomonadota; class Gammaproteobacteria; order Burkholderiales; family Burkholderiaceae_C; genus PHCI01. The sequence continues at coordinate 373,849 of PHCI01000002.1, forward strand.
CGCCGCAGGCGGCCGCATTGGCGGCCTGCGGCAATTTTGTGGAGTCGGGCGCGCTGCACCCCATGCCGGTGGCCCGCTCCGATGGTGGGCTGGTGCAGGCGCTGGGCGATGTGTGGGAATGGACGGCGTCGAGCTACAGCCCTTATCCCGGCTACCGGCCCTGGGGCGGTGCCGTCGGTGAGTACAACGGCAAGTTCATGGTCAACCAGACGGTGCTGCGCGGGGGCTCGTGTGCCACGCCGGTGTCACACATCCGGGCCAGCTACCGCAATTTCTTTCCGACGGACGCGCGTTGGCAGTTCAGCGGGGTGCGCCTGGCGCGTGATCTGGCTTGAGGTCAAGCCCCCCCCGGATGGTTGATGATTACTACCAAATAAGTAGCAAACTATCGCCATTTGACGGGGGATTAAAGCCGATTTTGTTGATAAAATCAGCGCAGCACCAGCACCGGGATGTGCGAATGCGTGAGCACCTGCTGCGTCTCGCTGCCCAGCAGCAGCCGCTTGATGCCGCGCCGACCATGTGAGGCCATCACGATCAGGTCGCATTTGTGCTTCTTGGCCGCGGCAATCACGGCTTCGGCCACCAGGTCGGACTTGACCGTGACCGCCTTGACCCGCACGCCCTTGCCTTCGCCGGTGGTCTTGATGGCGTCCACGATGGCCTGTGCGTCGTCGGCCCACTGCTTTTCAACCCGGGAGACGTCCTGCACCGACAGCGGCAGGCCGCCTTCAAAGTAGCTTTGCGGGTAGCGTGGAATGACTTTCAGCGCCACCAGCTCCGCATCACACAGCCCGGCCAGGGCGATGCCGCTGGCCACTGCCTTTTTGGACAGCGTCGAGCCATCGGTGGCCACAAGAATCTTTTTGTACATGAGAAGCTCCTTTGGGTTGAGGCTTGCAGATTAGCCCTGATGCGGGTTTGCGCATTGATCCATGTCAAGTATTTCACGGCGATTCGATGTACGCTAGCCGCATGCCGCTTTCCGCAACCCGGGCCCTGCCCGCTGGACCCGATCCCGCGCTCGACGCCGTTGCAGACGCCAGCCGTTTGCGCGTGCTCGACAACGCCACCGAGTGGTCGGCGTTCAGCCGCTCCACGGGCGGCGGGGAAGGGCGCTGGGAATCCCAGGTGGTGATCGAAGGCATGCACTGCGCCGCCTGCGCCCTCACCATCGAACAGGCGCTGTGCTCGGTGCCTGGCGTGCTGGCCGCCGAGGTCAATTCAGCCTCCAGGCGCGCCCGCATCACCTGGGCCGACCGCCAGGTCAAACCCTCGCAATGGATGGACGCGGTGCGCCGCGCCGGGTACCGCGCGCTCCCGGCGGGCGACATCGCTTTGCGCGAACAGCGCCGCAGCGCGCAGCGCCTGGCGTTGTGGCGCTGGCTGGTCGCCGGGTTTTGCATGATGCAGGTCATGATGTATGCCACCCCGGCGTACTTTGCCGCGCCCGGCGACATGGCGCCCGACATGGTGCAGTTGCTGCGCTGGGCGTCGTGGGTGCTGACGCTGCCCGTGGTGTTCTTTGCCTGCCGCCCGTTCTTTGAGAACGCGCTGCGCGACGTGCTGCAGCGCCGCGTCAGCATGGACCTGCCGGTGGCGCTGGGCATGGCCATCACCTTTGTGGTCAGCAGCGCGGCCACCTTCGAGCCCACCGGGCCGCTCGGCCATGAGGTGTATTTCGATTCGCTCACGATGTTCGTGTTCTTCCTGCTGACCGGACGCTGGCTGGAGGCGCGCTTGCGCGACCGCACCGCCGGCGCGCTGGAGGCCCTGATGAACCGCCTGCCCGACAGCGTGGAGCGCCGCGCCGCGAGCGGCGAGTTCGAGCGCGTGGCCGTGCGCCGCGTGATGCCGGGTGACACGTTGCGGGTGTTGCCCGGCGAGGCGTTCCCTGCCGACGGCACAGTGCTTGAAGGCGAAACCCGGGTCGATGAGGCCCTGCTGACCGGCGAGTCGCAGCCGTTGGCACGCGCTGCCGGCGACGCGGTGATCGCCGGCAGCCACAACCTGTCGAGTGCCGTGCTGGTGCGCGCGGAGCGCGTCGGGGCCGACACCCGGTTCGCCAGCATCGTGGCGCTGATGGAACACGCCTCGGTCCACAAGCCGCAGCTGGTGCTGTTGGTGGACCGGCTGGCCCGTCCCTTTTTGCTGGCCGTGCTGGCCATGGCCGCGCTGGCCGGGCTGATCTGGTGGCCGATCGACCCGGGGCGCGCGCTCATGGTGGCGGTGGCGGTGCTGATCGTCACCTGCCCCTGTGCGCTGTCGCTGGCCACGCCGGCGGCCATGCTGGCGTCGGCCGGGGCGCTGGCGCGGCGCGGCGTTTTGGTGCGGCAGTTGCAGGGGCTCGAAGCGCTGGCGCAGGTGGACACCGTCGTCTTCGACAAGACCGGCACGCTGACCGCCGACGGCATGCAGGTGACCCAGGTTCACACCCGGCAGGGCCTGTCCGTCGCCGACGCGCTGGCCATGGCCGCGGCGCTGGCGCAGCATTCCCTGCACCCCGTGTCGCGGGCACTTGTGGATGCGGCGAAGGGTGGCGCGACGCCGTTGACCCAAGCATCGTCCGGCTGGTCGGGCCATGGCGTGACCGAAACCCCCGGCGCTGGCCTGACGGGCGAGGCGCTGGCGCCGCCGCACGATGCGTCCGCGCCAGCCACCCTGCTGCGGCTGGGTTCGGCGGTGCATTGCGGCATCAAGCCCGCGGCGGGTGGGGCGGCAGATGCCACTGCGCCGGGCGTTGCCGCCGTCTACCTGGCCGATGCGCAAGGCTGGCTCGCCTCGTTTGAACTGGCCGAACACGTTCGCCCGCAGGCCGTGGCCACCGTACAGGCGCTGCTCGATGCCGGGGTGCGTGTTGAACTGCTGTCGGGCGACCATGCCGCGGCGGTTCAGCGCGTGGCCGACGCCGTGGGCATTCGCGTGGCGCGGGGTGACTGCACGCCGCAGGGCAAGCTCGATCACCTGAAAAGCGCGCAACGGGCCGGGCACCGGATTGCCATGGTGGGTGACGGCCTCAACGACGGCCCTGTGCTGGCGGGTGCCGATGTGTCGTTTGCCTTTGGCCACGCGGTTGCGCTGGCGCAGAGCAAGGCGGATTTTGTGGTGATGGGCGACCGCCTCGACCGGGTGGCCCAAACGCTGCTGCAAGCGCGGCGCACCCTTCGGATCGTTCGTCAGAACCTTGCATGGGCGGCCATTTACAACGCGGTGTGCATCCCGCTGGCGCTGGTGGGGTGGCTGCCGGCATGGCTTGCCGGGTTGGGCATGGCCCTGAGTTCATTGGGGGTGGTGCTGAACGCTGCGCGCCTGTCGCGCGGCCTTGCGTTCACGGAGAAATGCTGATGGACATCCTTTACTTGCTGATTCCCTTGTCGGTGGCGCTGGTTTTGCTCATTCTGGGCGGGCTTTGGTGGGCCATCTACCACGGGCAATTCGAGGATATCGAGCCCGAGGGTGAACGCATTCTTCATAACGATTGACTTGTATCAACACAGTCCATGCCAGCGGCATGGACACTAGCAGCGATCAACAAAGAGGTGAGCGATGAACGATATGAAAACGAAGGCGGTTGTGTACAGCGACACGGTCGTCAGGCAGTTCTCGATCATGGCGGTGGTCTGGGGTGTGGTGGGCATGCTGGTTGGCTTGTTCATTGCAGCGCAGCTCGCCTGGCCTGAGCTGAACTTTGGCATTCCCTGGCTCAGCTACGGCCGCTTGCGACCTTTGCACACCAACGCGGTGATTTTTGCGTTTGGGGGTTGCGCGCTGTTTGCGACGAGCTATTACGTGGTTCAGCGCACCTGCCAGGTGCCGCTGTTCGCGGCCAAGTTGGCCAGCTTCACCTTCTGGGGTTGGCAACTGGTCATTCTGTCTGCCGCCATTTCCCTGCCGCTGGGCTTTACCCAGGGCAAGGAATACGCCGAACTCGAGTGGCCCATTGACATCCTGATCGCCGTGGTCTGGGTGTCGTATGCCATCGTGTTCTTTGGCACGGTGGGCATCCGCAAGGTGCGTCACATTTATGTGGCCAACTGGTTTTACGGCGCCTTCATCATTGCCGTGGCGTTGCTGCACATCGTCAACAGTGCGGCCATTCCGTCGGGTTTCATGAAGTCGTATTCGGCCTATGCCGGGGTGCAGGACGCCATGGTGCAGTGGTGGTATGGCCACAACGCGGTGGGTTTCTTCCTGACCGCGGGCTTCCTGGGCATGATGTACTACTTCATCCCGAAGCAGGCGGGCCGTCCGGTGTATTCCTACCGGCTCTCGATCGTCCACTTCTGGGCGCTGATCTTCACTTACATGTGGGCCGGTCCGCACCATCTGCACTACACCGCGCTGCCCGACTGGACGCAATCCATTGGCATGGTGTTTTCGCTGATTCTCCTGGCACCGAGCTGGGGCGGCATGATCAACGGCGTGATGACCTTGTCGGGCGCCTGGCACAAGCTGCGCGACGACCCGATCCTGCGCTTCCTGATCGTGTCGCTGTCGTTCTACGGCATGAGCACCTTTGAAGGCCCGATGATGTCCATCAAGACCGTCAACGCACTGTCGCATTACACCGACTGGACGGTGGGGCACGTGCACTCGGGGGCGCTCGGCTGGGTGGGTCTGATTTCCATGGGCAGTCTGTACTACCTGATTCCGCGACTGTTTGGCCAGAAGCAGATGCATTCCATCAAGGCCATTGAGGTCCACTTCTGGACGGCCACGATCGGCATCGTGCTGTACATCGCCGCCATGTGGATTGCCGGTGTGATGCAGGGCCTGATGTGGCGCGCCATCAACGCCGACGGCACATTGACCTACACGTTCGTCGAAAGCGTCAAGGCAACCTACCCGTTCTACGTGATCCGCGTGGCAGGCGGTGCCCTGTACCTGACCGGCATGCTGGTCATGGCCTGGAACGTCTGGATGACGGTCGTCTCGGGGCGCTCGGTCAATGCGCCCGTCCCCACCACCCCGGCCCACGCCTGAGGAGCACAGCATCATGGCTGAACAAGTCAAAAAAGGTTTCTCGCACGACAAGATCGAGACCAACAACTTCCTCATGATCGTCCTGATCCTTCTGGTGGTTGCAGTGGGTGGACTGGTGGAAATCGTGCCGCTGTTTTTCCAGAAAAGCACGACCGAGCCGATCAAGGGGCTGCAACCCTACAGCGCCATCCAGCTCGCGGGTCGCGACATTTATGTGCGCGAAGGCTGCTACAACTGCCATTCACAGATGATCCGGCCGTTCCGGGCCGAGACGCTGCGCTACGGCCACTATTCGGTGGCGGGCGAGTTTGTCTACGACCATCCCTTCCAATGGGGCAGCAAGCGCACCGGCCCGGATCTGCACCGCGTGGGCGGCAAGTACAGCGATGAGTGGCATCGCCTGCACCTGACCAACCCGCGTGACCTGGTGCCCGAGTCCAACATGCCGGCCTACCCCTGGCTTGGAAAGACGGCTGCCGACGCTGCCAGCATCGCGCCCAACATGCGGGCCCTGCGCAAGGTGGGCGTGCCCTACACCGACGAGCAGATCGCCAAGGCTGCCGAAGAGCTCAAGGGCAAAACCGAGCTGGATGCCCTGATTGCTTATCTGCAGGGCATGGGCCTGACGCTGAAATAAGGAGAAGCCTGATGGACATCACCACCCTGCGCATCGTCGCTACGCTGGCTGCCTTTGCCACCTTTATCGGCATCGTCATCTGGGCCTGGTCACGCGGCAACAAGGAACGCTTCGAAGAGGCCGCACGGCTTCCGTTCGAGCAGGATTGATCCGGGAACGAGGAAAACAAAATGAGTGATTTCACGAGCAATTTCTGGTCGATCTATGTGGCCGGACTGACCATCGTCAGCATCATCGCGTGCCTGCTGCTGCTGTGGATGGCCGGCACCAAGAAGGTTGCGGCCAGCAGCGACAACACCACGGGTCACGTCTGGGACGAAGACCTGCGCGAAATGAACAACCCCTTGCCCCGCTGGTGGGTCTGGCTGTTCGTCCTCACGGTGGTGTTTTCCCTGGGCTATCTGGTGGCCTATCCGGGGCTGGGCACTTACGCTGGCAAACTGGGCTGGAGCACCGAAGGGGTGTACCAGAGCGAGATCGCCAAGGCCAACAAGGAACTGGAGCCGCTCTATGCCAAATACGTGGCGATGAGCGCCGAGGACATGGCCAAGGATCCGGGCGCCATGGCCATTGGGGAGCGGCTGTTCATGAACAACTGTTCGCAGTGTCACGGCTCTGACGCAAGGGGCAGCAAGGGCTTCCCGAACCTGACCGACGCAGACTGGCTGCATGGCGGCACGCCCGACAAGATCAAGGAAACCCTGACGGCCGGGCGTATCGGCAATATGCCTCCCATGGCCGCAGCCGTCGGTACGCCGGACGATGTCCGCAATGTGGCGCACTATGTGCTGAGCCTGTCCGGCAGCCCGCACGATTCCGTCAAGGCCTCCCTGGGCAAGGAAAAATTTGCCGCCTGTGGCGCCTGCCATGGCGCAGACGGCAAGGGCAATCAGGCACTGGGGGCTCCGAACCTGACCGACGGCATCTGGCTGCACGGCTGGGGCGAGGCGGCCATCGTGAACATGGTGAACAATGGCAAGGTCAACCAGATGCCGGCCCAGGCCGAAAAGCTGACGCCGGCGCAGATTCATGTGCTCACGTCGTACGTGTGGAGCCTGTCCAGCCGTCCTGCGGGCAATTGATCCGCTGAAAGCCCGCCTTGGATTCGCCCACCACGCCGCGAAAGATCATCCCCATCGAGCCCGTCGCGCCCGATGTGGAGATGGTCTCGCTGTACGAAGCGCAAAAAAAAATCTATCCCCGCTCGGTGAGCGGGTTTTTCTCGCGTTGGCGCTGGGGGTTGGTGGTTCTGACGCAGCTCGCGTTCTATGGCGCGCCGTGGCTGGAATGGGGCCAGCGCCAGGCGGTCCTGTTCGATCTGGGGGCGCGCCGGTTCTACATTTTCGGTCTGGTGCTGTACCCGCAGGACTTCATCTTCCTGACCGGGCTGCTGGTGATTTCCGCGCTGTCGCTGTTCCTGTTCACGGCAGTGGCCGGGCGGCAATGGTGTGGCTATGCCTGCCCGCAAACGGTTTACACCGAAATTTTCCTCTGGATCGAGCGGCATATTGAAGGCGACCGCAGCGCGCGTATGCGACTGGACGCTGCGCCGATGTCATGGGCCAAGTTTTCCCGCAAGACGGTCAAGCAGTTCGTCTGGGTGGCGGTGGCGTTGTGGACCGGGTTCACCTTTGTGGGCTACTTCACACCGATCCGGGAGCTGGGCGCATCATTTCTCCAACTGGGCATGGGGCCGTGGGAAACGTTCTGGGTGTTTTTCTACGGGTTGGCCACCTATGGCAACGCCGGGTTCCTGCGCGAGCAGGTCTGCAAGTACATGTGCCCCTATGCGCGCTTCCAGAGCGCGATGTTCGACCGGGACACGTTGATCGTCACCTACGACGAGGCGCGCGGCGAGCCGCGCGGCGCACGTTCGCGCAAGGCCGACCCTGCTGCGTTGAATCTGGGCGCCTGCGTGGATTGCACGCTTTGCGTGCAGGTCTGCCCGACCGGCATCGACATCCGCAATGGGCTGCAATACGAATGCATCAGTTGTGGATCGTGCATCGACGTGTGCGACACGGTCATGGACAAGATGGGCTACCCGCGGGGACTGGTGCGCTATTCCACGCAGAACGCCATGGCGGGCGGGTGGACCCCCTCGCAGTTGCTGCGCCGCGTGTTCCGGCCCCGCGTGCTGGTGTATTCGACCATCCTGTTGCTGCTGGTGGCTGCGCTGCTGGCTGGCCTGGTTCTGCGTTCACCGTTCAAGGTGGACGTGGTGCGTGACCGCGGTGCGCTTGCGCGTCTGGTCGAAGGCGGCAAGCTGGAAAACGTCTACCGCCTGCAACTCATGAACGCCACCGAGGCGGAGCAAACCTACCGCATTGCCGTGGACGGACTGCCCGGGCTGACGCTCGCCACCCGGCCCGAGGTCGTGGTGCAACCGGCCGAAGCGCGCTGGGTGGCGGTGCGGGTGCATATTCAGGACGGGTCTTCGGCGCCGGGGTCGCATCCGATTCTCTTCACCATCGATGCCGAGAAATCGGGTGCCCGTGTGATTGAGAAATCTGTTTTTGTCGTTCCAAGATAAGGAAATCAAACCATGAATTCCCCCCTGCAAGGTAGCTCGCCACCGCGGCCGTGGTGGAAGTTTGGCTATGTCTGGCTGGTCATTTCCGGCCCCCTGGTGGTGGTGATCGCCGCATTCGTATCGGGCTGGATCGCGGTGCGCCAGGCGGATCCGGTGCTGACCGACGACTACTATCGAAAAGGCATCGAAATCAACAAGACGCTGGAGCAGCAGGGGCCTCTTGCGCCGGCCGTGGCGGCGCGCAACCACGCTGCCACGCCGCTGGGCGCTGCGCCACCCAAAGCACCCTGATCAGCCCGGCGTATTGACACTTGCGAGGAGACAACAGCATGCGCACGCAACGGTGGATGTGGATCTTGTGGCCGGCATTTCTTGTCGCTGGCGGTCTGGAAATGCTGGTGTTTGCCATGGTGGACCCGCAGGATCTGCAGTGGTTTGGCCAGCCGGTTGCGCTCTCCCGTCAGGGCATCTACACCGTGTCGTTCTTTGTGTTCTGGGGGTTCACGGCGGCGTCCAGCATGCTCACCACCATGTTGTCGCTCTCGCCCTTTGAGGTGAATCGCTGCCCACTGCCAGCAACGGGCCGACCCGACGGGTGTCCCAAGCAGGAGGCGGGCGGGTGCTGAGCGCGGATCTGCGCGTTGCTTCAGTGGCAGGCCGGTGAGTTGACGATCTTGCGCAGCGCGTCGGTGTCGAGGATGCGCACATGGCGCTGCTTGACTTCCACGATGCCGTCGTCGGCGAACTTGGAGAAGGTGCGGCTTACGGTTTCCAGCTTCAGGCCCAGGTAGCTGCCGATTTCTTCGCGCGTCATGCGCAAGACCAGTTCGGACTGCGAAAATCCGCGTGCGTGCAGCCGCTGCACCAGATTCAGCAGGAACGCTGCGAGCCGTTCCTCGGCGCGCATGCTGCCCAGCAACAGCATGACCCCGTGCTCGCGCACAATTTCACGGCTCATGATCTTGTGCACGTGATGTTGCAGGGCGTTGACCTCGCGTGACAACTCTTCGATGCGGTCAAATGGCATCACACAGACTTCGGCGTCTTCCAGCGCCACGGCGTCGCAGGTGTGGTGGTCGTGGACGATGCCATCCAGACCGATGATCTCGCCGGCCATCTGAAAGCCGGTGACCTGGTCGCGCCCATCGTCGGTGCCCACGCAGGTCTTGAAAAAGCCGGTGCGGATGGCGTAGAGCGAGGTGAATTTCTCGCCGTTGTGGAACAGGGTGCTGCCGCGCTTGACCTTGCGGCGCACGGCCACGATTTCGTCGATCTTGTCCAACTGCTCGGCGTTCAGCCCCAAGGGCATGCACAACTCGCGCAAGTTGCAGTTGGAACAGGCGACTTTGATGGTTTGGGCATCCATGGTTGTGATTTTCACCGGTTTTTCATGACAAGCGATGCCCGCGGCGCCAGGCGCCAAGTCTGTTTCAACCATTGAATCCTCCTGACATGGGTCAAATTGTCACTGCTTCGCCATGACGGCCGTTTGATCCACGTCAAGGAGCCATACCGCCAATTTAGGCACAGTATGCCCTGATTGCAAAGGAAGCTTGACATGGACATCGTTTCACCTGACTTGCTGCGCCGGTATGACATCTCGGGTCCCCGCTATACGTCCTACCCCACGGCCGACCGGTTCGTGGAGGCTTTTGGTGAAGCGGATTACCTGCAGGCCCTGCGCCAGCGCAGAAGCGGCGCGGCGGCCATGACGCTGCCGCTGTCGCTCTATGTGCACATTCCGTTCTGTGAATCGCTGTGCTACTACTGTGCCTGCAACAAGATCATCACCAAACACCATGATCGCGGCGCCGAATACCTGCGCTATCTGGCCCGTGAGGTGGACCTGCACACCGCCCAGCTGGGGACCGGGCAGGTCATCACGCAGTTGCATCTGGGCGGGGGGTCCCCCACGTTCCTGAGCGACGCCGAGTTGCGCGAGTTGATGGCGATGCTCAAGCGCAGTTTCAACTTCGCCCCGGGTGGCGAATACTCGATCGAGGTGGACCCGCGCACCGTGGACGCGACCCGCCTCAAGACTCTGGCCGACCTGGGCTTCAACCGCCTGAGCTTCGGGGTGCAGGATTTTGACCCCGCCGTGCAAAAGGCGGTGCACCGCATCCAGCCGGCCGAGCAGGTGTTTGCACTGGTGGAGACCGCGCGGGAACTGGGTTTCGAATCCGTCAATGTGGACTTGATCTATGGTTTGCCGCTGCAGACACCCGAGTCGTTTGACCGCACGCTGGCGCAGGTCAATGCGCTGCGCCCCGAGCGCATCGCGCTGTACGCCTATGCCCACCTGCCCGAACGCTTCAAGCCGCAGCGCCGCATCCTGTCCGCCGAACTGCCCCCGGCGGGCGCCAAGGTGTCGATGTTGTCGCGCTCGCTGGAGGCGTTCATCGGCGCGGGCTATGTGTATGTGGGCATGGACCACTTTGCGCTGCCCAACGACGCGCTGGCGGTGGCCAAGCGCCAGGGGCGGCTGCATCGCAACTTCCAGGGCTACAGCACCCAGCCTGATTGCGACCTGATCGCGCTGGGGGTTTCGGCCATCGGCCGCGTGGGCGCCACGTACAGCCAGAACGCCAAGACGATCGAGGAATACTACGACCACCTCAACCAGGGCCGTTTGCCCGTGGTGCGCGGGCTGGCGCTGTCGCGCGACGATCTGGTCCGCCGTGCGGTGATCATGGCGCTGATGTGCCAGGGGGCGCTCACGTTCGAATCCATCGAACTCGGTTATCTGCTCGATTTTCAAAGTTACTTTGCACCCGAGATGGAGGCGCTGCAGGAGCTGGCCGCGCAGGGGCTGGTCACGCTCGACAAGACCGGCATACAGGTCACGGCCAACGGGTGGTTCTTTGTCCGTGCCGTGGCCATGGTTTTTGACCGCTATTTGCAAACCGACCGCAACCGTGCCCGTTTTTCGCGCATCATCTGAGCCTGTGAACACACTCATCTTTGCGGTTTTATCGTGCAGTCTTCGCTTGCGCTGACGGCGCTTCTCATGGGTCTCGTCGGCGGGCCGCATTGCGTGGCCATGTGCGGCGCCGCCTGTGTCGGCATCGGGCAAAGCGCGGGCGTCCACAAGGCGCGGGCGATGTGGACTTTCCAGGCGGGCCGGGTGGTCGGCTATTCCATCCTGGGGGGCGTGGCCGCGGCATCCATGCAGGGCGTGGGCTGGCTCACCACCCAGTCGGCGGCTCTGCGACCAGCGTGGACCATGCTGCATGTGGCGGCGCTGCTGCTCGGCCTGGTGCTGTTGTGGCAGGCCCGCCAGCCGGTGTGGCTTGAAGGCGGCGCCCGGCGGCTTTGGGCCGCGGTGCGCCGCGTGGCACCCGGTGGCGGCAACGGCGCGCTGGGCGTCGGCGCGCCGCTGGTGATTGGCGCACTCTGGGCGTTTTTGCCGTGCGGCCTGCTGTATTCGGCACTGCTGGTGGCCGCACTCACGAGCCGCGTGGCCGATGGCGCCGCGGTGATGGCACTGTTTGCACTGGGCACCAGTGTTTCCATGATGGCCGGTCCCTGGCTGTGGCTGCGCTTGCGCGGCCCCGACTCCGGCCAATGGGGCGTTCGCTTGGCGGGCCTGGCGCTGGCCGTGAGTTCAGGCTGGGCCCTGTGGATGGGCCTGGTGCACAACACCGCGCCCTGGTGTGTGACCACCTGAAAAGACTTTGCATCCAAAGGCACAACCCGTTCCCATGGCGCTTGTCGCAGGGCTGCAGAGGTTTCGGCAAGTTGAGCCCGAACGGTTTTTGTCGAATGAACGCAAATCGGTATGAGGCTTTGAATACCGATGGCGGGAGATATTGATTGCTATATTAAAAATAGCAAAGTATCACCATTTGACGGGGGCTAATAGCCAAAAAAACTTGAAAATTGGCGAGAATCCCTCGCTGTGGAGGGTCACGCCAGTTGCTGCGCCAACAGCTTGGCCACGTGCACGGCGTCGCGGCCCGTGCCGTCATGGATCTGGTGCCTGCAGCTTGTGCCGTCGGCCACCACCAGTGCGTCGGGCTGGCGGCGCACGGCTGGCAGCAGGCTGAGTTCGGCCATCTGCATGGACACTGCGTGGTGGTTTGCCTCGTAGCCGAAACTGCCGGCCATGCCGCAGCAACTGCTTTCAATCAGCTCGGGTTGGGCGCCGGGAATCATGCGCAGCACGTCGAGCACCGGGCTGATCGCCCCGAAGGCCTTCTGGTGGCAGTGCCCGTGAACCAGAACCGGCTTGCCCACCGGCTGCAATCGAGCCTTCAGGGCATCGAGTTGGCCGGCCTGGCCTTCGCGCGCCAGGAATTCTTCGAACAACAGGGCCTGGGTGGCGACGGTGCCAGCGGCCTCGCCCAATCCCATGACCAGGGCTTCATCGCGCAGCGTGAGCAGGCAGGACGGCTCCAGCCCCACGATGGCAATGCCCCGGGCGGCGAAGGGCAGCAGCGCCTCGATCAATTCGCGGGCCTTGGTCCGGGCCTGATCGACCCTGCCGGTGGCCAGGTACGTGCGGCCACAGCACAGGTGCGCGCCGCCGGGGGCGTGTTTGGTGGCCACATGCACCGTGTAGCCGGCGGCTTGCAGCACCTGGAGCGCGGCCGTGGCGTTGTCGGACTCGAAGGTGCCGTTGAACGTGTCTACAAAAAGAACGACCGGCTTTGCGGCCTGCAACACGGCTCCGCGTGAGGCGCTGGCGGGCGGGGCGTTGAAGAAGGTTCGTGTCTTCCATTGCGGCAGGCTGCGTCGGGCCGACAGGCCCAGGAGCTTTTCACTGAGCAGCGCCAGCCCAGGAATGCGGTCGCGCAGGTTCAGGATCGGCGCGAAGCGGCTGGCCCAATGCGCGTAGTCGGGCAGGGCGGCAACCAGCCGGTCCTTGATCGACCGGCCGTGGTGGGCGCCGTCATGGTGCAAAAACTCCACTTTCATGCGCGCCATGTCCACGCCGGTCGGGCAGTCACGCCGACAGCCTTTGCAGCCCACGCACAGGTCCAGGGCCTCCCTGACCGCCGTCAGGGAGGCTTCAGACCAGCCTGTGGCAGCGCCGCCCCCTTCGTCGACGCTGCCCCGGAAGGCGACGGGGTCCAACTGCCCGGAGAGGGCAAGTCGCAGCGTGTTGGCCCGGCCTCGGGTGGAATGGATTTCGTCGCGCGTGACGCGGTAGCTCGGGCACATGGTGCCGACGTCGAACTTGCGGCAGTGGCCGTTGTTGTTGCACATCTCGACGGCTTTGGCCCAACCCTGTGCGGGGTCGCCACCGGTGCCGGGTTCGGTGGTTTCTTCGGTGACCGGGTTGTTTTGCACGTTCCAGGCGGACCAGTCGAGCACGGGCTGCAGGGGGATGACCTTGTAGGTTGGCGGCAAACGCATCAGCGACGCATCGTCCATTCGGGGCGGGTTGACGATGCGCTGGGGGCAGAACAATCCCGACGGGTCCATGTGCTGCTTGATCTGCGCAAAAGCCTGCTGGATCTTTGGGCCGAACTGCCATTCGATCCACTCGCCGCGACACAGGCCGTCCCCGTGCTCGCCGCTGTAGGCGCCCTTGTATTTGCGCACGAGTTCGGAGGCTTCTTCGGCAATCGCGCGCATCTTGGCGGCGCCCCCATTCGGTCCGCCCTGGCGCATGTCCAGGATCGGTCGCACGTGCAGGGTGCCGACCGACGCATGGGCGTACCAGGTGCCGCGGCTGCCGTGGCGGCGGAACACCTGCGTGAGTGCGTCGGTGTACTCGGCCAGGTGTTCCAGCGGCACGGCGCAGTCTTCGATGAAGCTCACCGGCTTGCCATCGCCCTTGAGGCTCATCATGATGTTGAGGCCCGCCTTGCGGACTTCCCACAGGGCTTTTTGCGGGGCGTCGTCCACCATCTCCACCACGCTGCCGGGCAGGCCCAGATCACCCATCAAGTCCACCAGCTGGCGCAGTTTGGGCCGCAGGGCTGCCTTGTCCGCCCCGGAGAACTCCACCAGCAGGATGGCCTGCGGTTCGCCGAGCAGTGCGGTGCGCACGGTAGACGCAAAGGCCGGGTTGCCCAGTGAAAGGTCCAGCATGGTGCGGTCCACCAGTTCGACGGCAGTCAGGGTGCCATCACCCAGCCGGGCGATGTGCTGCGCCGAATCCATGGCCTGGTAGAACGTGGGGAAGTTCACCACCCCCAGAACCTTGGCCCGGGGCAGTTCGCTCAGGCGTAGCGTGAGCGACCGGGTCAGCGCCAGAGTGCCCTCGCTGCCCACCAGCAGGTGGGCGAGGTTGACCGAGCCGTCGGCCGTGTACGGTTTTTCACTTTGGTTGTGGAAGATGTCGAGGTTGTAGCCGGCCACGCGGCGCAATACCTTGGGCCAGTGCTGCTCAATCTCTGGCCGCAGATTCTCAGACAAAATCTGCAAATAGCCCCCGATTCCCCGTGCTTTACCGCTCGCAATATCATAGCGTCCAAAATCCAGCAGACTGCCATCGGACAGCCAGGCCTGCGCACCCTCGACGTTGTGGACCATGTTGCCGTAGGCGATGCTTCGGCTGCCGCACGAGTTGTTGCCGGCCATGCCACCCAGCGTGGCCTGCGCGCTGGTGGACACGTCCACCGGATACCACAGGCCGCTTTGGCGAAGCGCGGCGTTCAGGTGGTCGAGCACGATGCCGGGCTCGACCGTGGCGGTGCGGGCGGCCTCGTCTACCGAAAGGAGGTTGCGCAGGTATTTGGTGTGGTCGATGACCAGCCCGGCGCCCACCGTCTGCCCGCATTGGCTGGTGCCGGCGCCCCGCGGCACGATGGGCACGCCGAGGTCGCGGCAGATGTCAATGGCCAGCGCTACGTCGGCGCTGGTGCGCGGCACGAAGACGCCCACGGGCATCTGCTGGTAAATCGAGGCATCGGTGGCGTAGCGGCCCCGGTCAGCGGGGGTGAACAGCACTTCGCCGGCCGTTTCGGCGGCCAGTCGCGCTGCCAGTCGGCCCGCGACTTCGTTGCTGGCGCGGGCGACCTCATCGTAAGCGTGGGCCGCGGTCTTGCGGGTGATGGCCAGAGGCAGTGGTGCGTTCATGCCGATTCGGTTCCGGATTCAATTTCAGGCCGAAGCGCTGCAGGTTCCCGGGCCTGTGCGCAACTGCTCCATCACCACGTCGCGCTTGTGGACCAGGTGCGCGATCAGCACGGTACGCATGGCTGCGGCGTCACGCGCCGTCAGCGCGTCCACCATGGCTCCGTGCTCGCGCATCGCGTTCTTCCACTTCTCACCATCCTGGTTTGAGCGAAAGCGCAGCGCCTGCAGTCGCGCGTTGACCTGGGTGTAGGTGGTGGTGAGTACCGGGTTCTTGGCCGCGGCATTGATGGCACTGTGGATCAGGGCATTGAGGCGGTAGTAAGCCGAGAGATCGGAGCGGGTGTAGGCCGCCATCATCTCGAAGTGCAGGGCCTGGATCTCGGCCAGCTCGGCGTCGGTGATGCGCTGGGCCGCCAGCTCGCCCGACAGGCCTTCCAGACCGGCCATGACCTCAAAGGTGTGGCGCACGTCGTCTTCTGTCAGTTCGACGGCAATGGCGCCCCGGTTGGGCAGCAGCTCCACCAGACCCTCCGCGGCGAGCATCTTGATGGCCTCGCGCAAAGGGGTTCGCGACACTTCAAGGACTTCGCTGAGCTCGCGCTCATTGAGCTTGGCGCCCGGCGCGATCTGACCTTCCACGAGCATCTGGCGAAGTCGGCCCGCGACCTGGTCGTGCAGGGCCGCGCGCGGGATGGAGAGGATGTCCGCTGTCATTCGAAGATTTTGTATGCAAAAAATTGGCTTGTCAAAGCAAAATCAGGGTCAATTCTGTTGACAAATCAGTTTTGTATGCAAAAAATGACTCATCCATCGTGGAGTTTTGTTTCATGCTGACGCTCGATTTTCACCCCACGGGTCGCCATTTCCTGCAGATCCCCGGCCCGTCGCCCGTGCCGGACCGTATCTTGCGCGCCATGAGCCTGCCCACCATTGACCATCGCGGGCCCGAGTTCGGCGCATTGGGCCTGAAGGTGCTGGCTGACGTGCAAAAAATCTTCCAGACCCGGCATCCGGTCATCATTTACCCCGCTTCCGGGACGGGTGCCTGGGAAGCAGCGCTGACCAACGTGCTCAGCCCCGGCGACCATGTGTTGATGTACGAAACCGGGCATTTCGCGTCGCTCTGGCACAAGATGGCCACCCGGCTCGGACTCCGGGCCGAATTTCTGGCGTTGCCAGGCACAGAAGCAGGCGTGCCCTTGAGCTGGCGTCGTGGCGTGCAGGCTGCGCTGATCGAGGAACGCCTGAAGGCCGACGCCCAGCACGCCATCAAGGCGGTGTGTGTGGTGCACAACGAAACCTCCACGGGCGTCACCAGCAACATTGCGGCGGTTCGCAAGGCGATCGACGCCGCAAAGCACCCTGCATTGCTGATGGTGGACACCATCTCGGGCCTGGCCTCGGCGGAGTACAAACATGACGATTGGGGTGTGGACGTCACCGTCAGCGGATCGCAAAAGGGCCTGATGCTGCCCCCTGGCATGAGTTTCAATGCGGTGTCGCCCAAGGCCATCGAGGCCAGCAAGTCGGCGAAGTTGCCCAAGGCCTTCTGGGCCTGGGACGAGATCATCGAGATGAACAAGGGCGGCTATTGGCCTTATACCCCCAATACCAACCTGCTCTATGGCCTGAACGAAGCCTGCGACATGCTGTTGGCGCAGGGCCTGGAGGCCGTATTTGCGCGGCATCAGCGTTGGGGCGAAGGTGTGCGCGCCGCGGTGCGCGCCTGGGGCCTGGAGATCCAGTGTGCAGAGGCTTCCGTGTATTCCCCCGTTCTGACGGGCGTGATCATGCCCGAAGGCGTGGACGCAGACGCGGTTCGCAAACTCATTTACGAGCGCTTTGACTGTTCCCTGGGCACCGGTCTGGGCAAGGTCAAGGGCCGCATGTTCCGCATCGGCCATCTGGGCGACTGCAACGACCTCACGCTGATGGCCGCATTGAGCGGGTGCGAGATGGGGCTCAGGTTGAGCGGTGTGAAGTTGGCCGGCTCGGGCGTTGTGGCGGCAATGGACTACTTCTCGGCGCACCCCATTCCAAGGCCTTTGCAAAAAGCAGCCTGACCCCGGCCCGTTTTCTCACTGCGCGGTCTGCGGCCGCGTGATCTTTGGCATCCGATGAACACAACCGAAGGAGACATCATGAAGGCGTATCCCCATTCCATTGCCGCACTGACGGCCAAGTTCCGCAAACTGGCGGGTGGGTCGGTGATTGCGGCAGGCGCGGCCCTGCTGATGGGCCACGGCAGCGCCCTGGCGCAGGTCGAGATCAAGCTCGGGCATGTCGGCGAACCCGGTTCCTTGTTTCAGGCCAGCGCGGATGAGTTCGCCAAACGTGCCAATGCCCGATTGGAGGGCAAGGCCAAGGTGGTGGTGTTTGGCTCCAGCCAGCTGGGGGGCGACAAGGAAATGATCCAGAAGCTCAAGCTGGGCACCATTGACATGGCCTTGCCATCGACCGTGATGACTTCCGAAGCCGATTTGTTTGGCATTTTCGAGATGCCCTACATCGTCAAGGACCGGGCGCACATGGCCCGGATTGAAAAAGACGTGTTCTGGCCCAGCATTGCACCGGAGGCCGAGAAAAAAGGCCTGAAGGTGCTGGCCGTCTGGGAAAACGGCTACCGCCATATCACCAACAACAAGAAGGCCATCAAGGTGCCGGATGACCTCAAGGGCATCAAGCTGCGGGTGCCCGAAGGCAAATGGCGCGTGAAGATGTTCCAGACCTATGGGGCCAACCCCAGCCCGATGAAGTTCTCCGAGTTGTTCACGGCGTTGCAGACCGGCGTGATGGACGGTCAGGAAAATCCGTTCACGCAAATCTATTCGGCCAAGCTGCAGGAGGTCCAGAAGTTCCTGTCACTGTCGGGCCATGTGTATACCCCCGCCTATCTGACCGTGGGCGTCCGCCGTTATGCCACGTTGCCGGCCGATGTGCGCAAGGTGCTGGAAGACACGGCCCGTGAAACCCAGGCGTATGTCTACGAGACCGCCATCAAGGCCGAAACCGATTTGCTGGGCAAGCTCAAGCAAAGCGGCATGCAGGTCAATGAGGTCGACAAGGAGGCCTTCATTGCCGCCAGCAAGTCCATTTATGACGACTTCGGCAAGGATGTGACGGGTGCCAAACCCCTGATCGACAAGGCTGTCGCGCTCGGCAAATAACACCTGAAACAAGGCGAACCCGACTCCATGCACAACGCTTCTCTTCCTGCCAGTGGCAATGCAATGCACCGATTCAGGGGTCGCTATGGCCTGATGCTTGAATGGGTGGTGATGTTCCTGATGGTGGCACTGGCGGTGGAGGTCGTGCTGGGGATCGTCTTCCGTGCCAGCGGGCATGCGCTGGTGTGGTACGACGAGGTGGCCTCGGTGTTGCTGGCCTGGTTGACGTTTTACGGCTCGGCGCTGGCGTCGGTCAAACGCGCCCACATCGGCTGCCCCGAGGTGGTGGAGCAGTTGCCGTCTACCGCAAAACGTGTGGTCCACATTGGGGGGCAGATTCTGGTGATCGTGTTTTTTGCGTTGTTGTGCTGGGTGGGCCTGTCGATCATGCCGTTCCTGGTGGGGGACGCGCTGGTCAGTCTGCCCTGGGTTCCGATGAACCTGGTCCAGTCGGTCATCCCGATCTCGGCCGCGTTGATTGTGGTGGCCGAGACCATGAACCTGATCGAATTGATCAGCCCGCCTGCAGCCGTCCCGACCCTGTCGGGCCCCTCGCACTGAACGCCCTCGCAACACCATGACCACCATGCTGCTTCTGTTCGGCGCTGTCCTGGCGCTGGTACTGCTCAATATTCCCATTGCCGTTTCTCTGGGCATCGTGGCCGTTGTGGCCATGCTGTCCAGCCATGGCCTGGACTCGCTGCCCAATATGGCGCTGGTCATCTACAACGGGGCGACCAACTTCCCGCTGCTGGCCATTCCCCTGTTCATCCTGGCGGGCGCCATCATGAATGCTTCGGGCATTTCCCAGCGGCTGGTGGCCTTTGCATCAGCCCTGTTTGGATGGGTTCGCGGCGGGCTGGCCCATGTGTCCATCGGGGCCTCGCTGTTCTTCGCGGAGATATCCGGCTCGGCAGTGGCCGACGTGGCCGCGTTGGGCTCCATCCTGATTCCGGGCATGAAGGCCAAAGGTTACCCGAGCCCATTCGCGGCTGCCGCCATGTCGTCGGCGGCCACCCTGGCGGTCATCATCCCGCCGTCGATTCCCATGATCCTGTACGCCGTGATGGCCGAGACATCGGTGGTGCAGATGTTTGTGGCCGGACTGGTGCCGGGGTTGCTTGGAGCGATCGGCCTGATGGGCATGGCCAGCTTCCTGGCACGGCGCTACAACCTCCCTCGCGAAGAGGCTTTTTCGATGAAGCGCGTTGCCAAAACCGGGCGTGAGGCGCTTTGGGCGTTTGCGCTACCCAGCATCATCCTCGGTGGAATTTTTGGCGGTGTGGTGACCGCCACCGAGGGTGCTGCACTGGCGGTACTGGCCGCGCTTTTCATTGGTCTGGTGGTGTACCGGGAACTGAACCTCAGGCATCTGAGAGCAGCTGTGATGGAAGGTGGCGTGCAGACGGCTGTGGTCATGCTGCTGGTGGCCACCAGTGCGTTGCTGGGAACCTACCTGACCGAAGTGCAGGCGCCGCAGGCACTGGCCAAGGCGGTGTCGGATTTCACGTCCAACAAATGGGTGGTTCTGGCGCTGCTCAATGTGTTGTTCCTGTTTCTGGGAATTTTCCTGCATTCCGCTGCGGCCATCATTCTCGTGATACCTATCGTCATGCCACTGGTCCGGTCGGTAGGCATCGACCCGGTGCATTTCGGCCTGATCGTGACCATCAACCTGGGTATCGGGCAGCAGACGCCGCCCGTGGCCAGCGTGTTGATGGTGGCCAGCTCCATCGCCAAGGCATCGGTCTGGGACGTGAGCAAGGTGAATGTGTGGTTCATCGGCGTGCTGGTGGCGATCCTGCTGCTGGTGACGTATGTGCCGGTCACGGGCATGGGTCTCGTCGAACTGTTCTATCGCTGAACCGGCGCGGGTAGTGTCCCGGCGATCGCCGTACAAGGAGAGGTCCACCATGGATGAAGGTTCCGTCCGCCTGGCCGTTCAGTCTGGCGTGGCTGCGGTGGTGTTTGACCGCCCGCAGGCCCGCAACGCCATGACCTGGGGCATGTACGAACAGTTGTCAGACATTTGCGGTCAACTGCAGGGCGACGCCAGTGTGCGTGTGGTGACCTTCCGTGGCGCCGGCGGCGAAGCGTTTGTCGCGGGCACCGACATCGAGCAGTTCAGGTCCTTTCGCAACGGAGACGATGGCGTGGCTTACGAGGCGCAGATCGATGCCTGCATCGGTCTGCTCGAAGGTCTGCCGATGCCGACTGTGGCGTTGATCGAGGGCTGGGCGGTGGGCGGCGGGCTGGCCATCGCCACGACCTGCGACTTTCGTATCGCCACGCCGGGGGCACGCCTGGGGGTGCCGATTGCCCGTACGCTGGGAAATTGCCTGTCGGTGGCCAACATGGGGCGTCTGGTGGCTGCCTTTGGCCAGCAGCGCGTCAAACGCATGCTCATGCTGGCCGAGATGCTGAGTGCGCAGGAGGCTCTGGCGTGCGGCTTTCTGCTGGAAATTGCCGAGCCCGCGCAAATGGACAACGCAGCGGCGCAGCTGGTCGCACGCCTGACTGCGCTGGCGCCGGTGACGCAAAGTGTCGCCAAGGAGGGGCTGCGTCGCCTGGCCGCGCACCATTTGCCGCCGGGCGAAGATCTGATTCGCCGCGCCTATGGCAGCGCCGATTTTCACGAAGGGGTCGAAGCCTTCGTGGCCAAACGCAGTCCTGTCTGGAAAGGGAAATGATGAACCCTCAAACGCCGCATACCGGGCCGCTGGCGGGCCTGCGCGTTCTCGAGCTCGCGCAGATCATGTCGGGGCCGACCTGCGGCCTCTTGCTGGCCGACATGGGGGCTGATGTCATCAAGGTCGAGAAGCTGCCGGGCGGCGACGACTCCCGCGGTTACAAGGATCCGCAGGTCAACGGGGTGTCTGCGCCCTTCATGATCATGAACCGCAACAAGCGTGGCATCGCGGTCAACCTCAAGCATGAAAAAGGCCGCGAAGTGCTGTTGCGCATGGTCCAGGATGCGGACGTGCTGCTGGAGAACTTTCGCGGCGGCACGCTCGACAAGCTGGGTCTGGGCTACGAGGTGTTGTCAAAGGTCAACCCGGGCCTGATCTATTGCGCGATCTCGGGTTACGGGCGTACCGGCCCGTATGCCGACAAGGGCGGTTTCGATCTGATCGCCCAGGGCTTTGCCGGGCTGATGTCGGTCACCGGCGAGCCTGGACGACCGCCCGCCAAGAACGGCAATGCGGTGTCCGACATGAACGCTGGGATTCTGGGCGCCCTGGGGATTCTGGCGGCCTATATTCACAAGCTCAAAACGGGGCAGGGGCAGATTGTCGATACCTCGCTCAGCGACGCGGCCCTGCAGCAGACCTACTGGCATGCCGCGATCTGGTTTGCCACGCGAAAGTCCGCTGAACCCACGGGCTCAGCGCACGTTCTCACAGCACCCTATCAGGCCTTTGAGGCCCGCGACGGCTGGATCAACATCGGTGGAGCCAACCAGGCCAACTGGGAGCGTATTGCCGACGTGCTGGGGCATCCTGAGTGGCGGACCGACCCCCGTTTTTGCGCCAACAGCGACCGCATGGCCCATCGCGAAGCGCTGGTCGATTGCATGAACACCGTGCTGCGAACGCGAGACCGTGCCGACTGGCAAGCCGCGTTCGATGCTGCCGGGGTGCCGGCCGGACCCGTTCACACCATCGGAGAGGCCTTGACCCACCCGCAAACCCTTGCGCGCGGCATGGTGGTTGATCTGCACCATCCGCAGGCAGGGGCGACGAAGGCGATTGGCTGCCCGGTGCATTTCTCTGCCACGCCCACCCAGATCACACGACCGGCGCCACTGCTGGGCCAACATACCCGCGAACTGCTCCGGGAACACGGATACCAGGACGGCGACGTGGACGCCCTGATTCAGCAAGGCGTGATCGGTGATGCGGGGGTCTGGAACGATTGATCTCTGTCCGCAGTGACCGCGACGGTGTGTTGGCTGACTGACGCTTCAGACCTCTTGGTCAGGTAGATCCCACGGGGCGACAATGTGGTGTGCATGCAGCATCGGCGTGACTTAATGCTGGCCTGCCGCCGTGTAGTTGATTACATTGACCCGTTGTGTTTGTCGAAATTCAAGAGGTGTGGTCAATGAGGCGTTTCGTTGTGGGCGTGTGGGTGTCCCTTGCATGGATGGGTTTGGGCAGTTCGGCGGCGGCGCAGGACGCGTGGGTTGTGGGGCAATCTGCACCGCTCTCGGGTGGCAACGCGGTATTTGGCCGTGACATCCGCGATGGCGCCCTGGCGTATTTCGCCGCGCTGAATGCCAAGGGCGGCGTGGCGGGGCGTCGAGTGGAACTGGTCACACTGGACGACAAGAACGATCGCAAGACCGCGGGCGCCAATGCGCAGAAGCTGCTGGACGAGAACCGGGTCGTGGCCTTGTTCGGTTTTGCCTCGGCCACGCTCAGCCTGGATGCGATGCCACATGCCGAAAAAGCAGGCGTGCTGTTTTTTGCACCATTTTCGGGTGCCAATCCTGTGCGCCGGACCACCCCGGTCTTGTTCACGTTGCGGGCTTCGTATGTGGACGAGATGGACAAGATGATTTCCTTCTGGTCAGGTTTCGGCATGAAAAAGGTCGTCGTCGTGCATTACGACGACGAGGTCGGCAAGCAGAACTTCGCCGCCGTGGCGGGAACCCTTGAAAAGCAGCAGTTGAAGCCGACGGCGTTTTCCATCAAGCGCAACACCAAGGTGGAGCCAGCGCAAATTGCTGCGCTGATGGACCTCAAGGCCGACTACATCATCAACACGGTGCTATCGGGACCCGCGGCTGAAATCGTCAAGGACATGCACGAGAAAGGCACTTTCACACCGATGTCCAGCCTGTCGTTCATCGGGGCGCAGCAGTTCATTGACGCGGCGGGGCCGGCAGCGGCTGGCGTCTCCATCGGGCAAGTCGTGCCGAATCCCAGCTCGCCGCTTCCAGTGGTTCGCGAATGTGCCAAGGCCTTGCAGGATGCGGGAATCAAGGTGCCCATGAACAGCACGCATCTCGAGGCTTGTATCGGTGCAAAAGTGCTGGCCGAAGCCATGCGTCGCGCCCGCAAACCCGACGCGAAAAGCCTGCTGGATGCGATGCAAAACCTTGGGACCTATGACGCAGGTGGATTCCGGGTGACTTACACGCCGACCAATCACCATGGCAGCAAGCTCGTGGAACTCGGAATGGTTTCGCGGGACGGCCGGATCCGCAACTAACCGCGCACTGGCATCCTGTGCAAGGTCCTTGGATTGCGCCGGGCGAAATGCCCGGGAGGATGTTGAAACGATGGGCGTATCAGGGTTTCTCCTGCTGTATCGATGCGCCGGTTTTTTTGCAAACTTGACTGCGGTCAATGAAGAGTCGCAGTAGAAACCGCACTATCGCTTTCGCTAACAAGTTGTTCCCGCAATGCCAACCATAATGGCAGGGAGCCCCTATCCACTACTGGAGACAGACACATGACGAAGACCCTACTTTCCGGATTTGCAACCCGCCTGACCAAGATTGCTGCAGTTTCCATCATGGCCGCCGCCGCGACGACGTCGGCCATGGCGGCCTGGGAGCCAACCAAGCCCGTTGAGTTTGTGGTGCCAGCCGGCACGGGGGGCGGTGCGGACCAGATGGCGCGATTGATCCAGGGCATCATCATCAAGCACAACCTGATGAAAGAGCCCATCATCGTCGTGAACAAGTCGGGCGGTGCTGGCGCTGAAGGCTTTCTCGATGTGAAGGGCTCCAAGGGTGACGCGAACAAGATCATCATCACCTTGTCCAACCTGTTCACGACGCCGCTGGCCACGGGGGTGCCTTTCAACTGGAAGGACATGACGCCCGTTTCCATGCTGGCGTTGGATCAGTTTGTGCTGTGGGTCAACGCGGACAAGCCATACAAGACGGCGGCCGAATACTTGGCCGCGGTCAAGGCTGCCGGGCCCAACAAGTTCAAGATGGGCGGTACCGGATCCAAGCAGGAAGACCAGATTTTGACCGTCGGCATGGAAAAGGCTTCGGGGACCAAATTCATTTACGTCCCCTTCAAGGGCGGTGGCGAGGTGGCAGTGCAACTCGTCGGTGGGCACGTCGATTCAACCGTCAACAATCCGATCGAAGCGGTGGCGCAATGGCGCGGCGGCAAGCTGCGGCCACTGTGCGTGTTTGATGCGGAGCGTATGCCCTACAAGGCCAAGGTGACGGATACGCAGTCGTGGAACGATATTCCGACTTGCAAAGAGGCGGGGGTGCCGGCGGATTACGTGATGTTGCGCGGTATCTTCATGGCGCCGGGTGTCACCAAGGATCAGACCGACTTCTATGTCAATCTCATGAAGAAAGTCGTGGCGACGCCCGACTGGAAGGAGTTCATGGAGAAGGGTGCATTCAACCAGACATTCATGTCCGGAGCCGACTTCAGCAAGTGGCTTGAAAAGGCCGAAGCTATCCATCGTGACCTGATGAAGGAGGCCGGCTTCCTCGCGAAGTGATTTCGAACAGGTTCCGCGGGAGGGGGGGGGGCGATTCCGGATCTCTTCTCGCGGGTTCCTGTCATGAAACGAACTTCCAGGTTGGGTCAAAGGGTTCCAAATGACGCAAAGTGTGACAAATGACGAGGGCGTGGCGCCCAAGGGCGTGCCGACCTACGTGATCGAGGCGGTGGTTGCCTTTTTGATACTGGTGACCGGTGCCGTTGTGGTTTACAAGAGCTACCAGTTGGGAGCTGGCTGGACGACGGATGGTCCGGGCGCTGGATATTTCCCGTTTTATATAGGGCTGCTGTTGGCGCTTTCCGGTGCCGTGACGCTTTATCAGGCATTGCTCGGATCGGCTCGCAATACCGAGGTGTTTGTGGATGCCGTTCAGCTCAAGCGGATTTTGTCGGTTCTGATTCCCGCTGCAGTGTATGTGTTGGGGGTCCAGTTTCTTGGCCTTTACGTGGCCTCGGCCATCTACATTGCGCTGTTCATGGTCATTCTGGGGAAATTTTCCTGGATCAAGGGCTTGTTGCTAGGACTGATTGTCAACACCGTCTTTTTTCTCATGTTTGAGGTCTGGTTCAAGGTTCCCTTGTTCAAGGGCTCACTGGAGCCGCTCGGCTTTCTCGGGTACTGAAAATCACTTTGGGTCTGATGGCATTGCGTCCCCGCAGGGAGTCGCAAGCGGCGCTGTGCCCACATAACATTCAATAGGAGTGCACAGATGGAAGAAGTCAACGCACTGTTTCACGGGTTTGCGGTTGTCCTGACGCCGCATAATTTTCTGCTGATGCTGGTGGGCATCACGCTGGGCGTTTTGATCGGCGTTCTACCCGGTCTGGGCGGAGCCAATGGTGTGGCGATCCTGCTGCCTTTGACCTTCACGATGACCCCCACGTCGGCGATCATCATGTTGTCCTGCATTTACTGGGGGGCATTGTTTGGCGGTGCGATCACTTCCATCCTGTTCAACATACCGGGTGAGCCGTGGTCTGTTGCCACGACATTTGATGGTTACCCCATGGCGCAGAAAGGGCATGCCGGACAAGCATTGACGGCGGCATTCACGTCGTCCTTCATTGGCGGCCTGGTTGCCGTGATCATGATCACGTTCCTTGCGCCATTGGTCGCCAAGTTTGCGCTCAAGTTCGGGCCTCCTGAGTTTTTTGCCGTGTACCTTCTGACCTTCTGCAGTTTTGTGGGTATGGGCAAGGGCTCGCCGTTCAAGATCCTGGCGGCAATGACTTTGGGCTTTGCCTTGGGTGCGATTGGCATGGACACGGTGACCGGGCAACTCCGTTTGACCTTCGGAATCTCCGAGCTGATGCGCGGCGTGGATTTCCTGATCGCCGTGATTGGCCTGTTTGGTATCGGCGAAATTCTGCTGTCGATGGAAGAGGGTCTGGAGTTCTCCGGCAAGAGCGCCAAGATCAACCCCAAGGTCGTCTGGGAAACCTGGAAGACGCTGCCCAAATATTGGGCGACATCGCTGCGCTCGTCCTTGATCGGCATCTGGATGGGCATCACCCCCGGGGGTGCAACACCGGCCTCCTTCATGAGCTATGGCGTGGCCAAGAAGGTGTCCAAAAATGGTGACAAGTTCGGTACGGGTCAAATTGAAGGCGTGATTGCGCCGGAGACAGCAGCGCACGCGGCGGGAACCAGTGCCCTGCTGCCGATGCTGGCGCTAGGCATTCCCGGCTCGCCCACAGCGGCGGTGTTGTTGGGAGGGTTGCTGATTTGGGGCTTGCAGCCCGGGCCACTGCTGTTTGTCGAGCAAAAGGATTTTGTCTGGGGCCTGATCGCTAGCATGTACCTGGGCAACGTGGTGGGCCTGTTGGTCGTGCTGTCGACCGTGCCGTTGTTTGCGTCGATTCTGCGGATCCCGTTCGCGATCATTGCGCCAGTGATTATCGTGATTTGCGCGATTGGCGCCTACACTGTTCACAACGCCATGCTCGACATCTGGTTCATGCTGGCGTTCGGGGTAATGGGGTATCTGTTCAAGAAGCTGGACTACCCGTTGGCGCCGTTGGTGCTGGCACTGGTGCTGGGCGACAAGGCAGAAGATTCGTTCCGCCAAGCCATGCTGGTGTCTCAGGGCGAATTGACCATCATGTGGTCGAATCCGTTGGTCGGGTCCATCACCACGCTGGCGCTCGTGCTGCTGTTCTGGCCACTGATCTCAAGGGCAATCAAGATCATCCGGCCAACGCCAGTCGATGAATTGTCCAAGCAGCAACCCGTCGATTGAAGGAGGACAAAGCCATGCCAGTCATTGCAATGACCCAGGAGATGGGTTCACTCGCCAAGGATGTTTCGGAGCTTCTCGCAAAAGAGATGGGGTTGGAGTTGATGAAGCACGAGATGGTGGACCATCTCGCCACGCACATGTCGATGACCAAAAGCGCGATTCGGCGCGTGCGGGAAGGCAAGGCGGGGCTGCTGGAGAGAATTTCGGTCGATGAACGAAGCCTGGCGGTGTACACGGCGCAGGAAGTTCTGACTCTGGCTGAAAAAGGCAACATCATTCTGCGTGGTTGGGGCGCTACCTGCCTGCTGCGGCCGGTGTCTCATGTGGTGAGTGTTCGCATAACCCGCCCGCTCAAGCAACGTGTCGAATGGGTGGCTGAACATCTTGAGACCGATGACCTGGAGTTTGCCGAATCGGAAGTTCGGCGCAGCGACGAAGCCCACGCCGCACGCATGCATGCGCAGTTTGGTGTCGCCTGGGGCAGTCCGCTGCTTTATGACCTGGTCTTGAACATGGAGCGGCTTTCAATGGAAAGCTGTGTGGCACAAATCCGTTTGCTGGTGGGGCGTCCCGAATTTCAGGAAACTCCGCAATCGCGTTCCATGCTGGCGAACATGGCGTTGGAGGCGCATGTCCGTGCTGCGCTGAAGGATCACGCCAGCACCCGGGATCTGCGAATTCTGATCGAAGCGCAGGATGGCATGATCAAGCTGTCGGGAATTGTGTTGCGTGAGGAAGAGCGGGCCGACGCCGAACGGCTGGTGTCTGGCTTGACCGGTGTGCGTGGCGTTGACAGTCACCTCCGGTTGATGATGAACTCAAAACGGTTCACCTCGGCCAAATACTGAGCGGCCTGACGTGGTGCCCGTACCGGGCACGATCGCCGCGATCTAGATCTTGCCGCTTTGCTTGAGGCGACTGAGCGTTTCGGCCGACAGGTTGAGGTAGGACGCCAGTTCCTTTTTGGGCAGCCGGTCCAGCAGGTCGGTGTGCTTTCTCATGAACCGGTGGACCCGTCCTGGTGCGTCCAGCAGATGCAACGTGATGGTATGAGCGAGGATCTCGCTCATGAGGTGCATGACTTCGTATTCGAAGGCCTTCATCAGCGCCGGATGCTGATCAAGAAAATCAATCCATGCTGGCAGCGGGAGCTTCGCGACCCGAGCCTTGGTGACACTCACAATGCTGTAGGGCGTGGGTGTTTTGAGTCGCCAGGCGGCATAGCTTGTTTCCATGTCCCGCTCGCAGGCAAAGCGCAGAATCATTTCCTTGCCCTCATGGTTGCTGACCACGCGCTTGAGGATGCCATCGAGGATGAAATACTGCTCCATTTCATGGACGCCCTGGTTGAGCAGATAGTCCCCTTTAGAGCAGTCGACGATGACCAGGCGGGATTCCAGGTCGGCCACCTGCGATGCCGTCATGTCCTGCATGACAACGTTCTGCCCAAGCTGGACGCGAATGACTTTCCTGTCGGGATGGGTATGGACTGGCAACATGGATGCGTAAGGGGTGGGCAGACCCGGGTGCATTGATGTGCACCACCCAAATACTACGAAAATTGACCGTGGTCAATGGTGAAACCTGGACCAATTCCTATGATACCCCGAGGCCGCAGCGCTCCCATTTCAGGGAGCGGTTCGGGGCGGCGGACGACGCAGGGCTGTACAACTTCATTCAAGTCAAACGAAGAGACATTGCATCATGACAATCGACACTCAAGTGAAAGAACTGACCGACGGGTTTCATCTGGTCATTGATGCGCTGAAGCTCAACGGCATCTCCAACATCTATGGTTTGCCGGGCATTCCCATCACCGACCTGACCCGCATGCTGCAGGCTGAAGGCATGCGCGTAATTTCGTTCCGGCATGAGCAGAACGCGGGCAATGCCGCCGCCATTGCCGGGTTCATGACCGGCAAGCCTGGCATTTGCCTGACGGTGTCCGCCCCCGGTTTTCTCAATGGCCTGACTGCGCTGGCCAATGCCACGACCAACTGCTTCCCGATGATCCTGATCAGTGGCTCCAGCGAGCGAGAGATCGTGGACCTGCAACAGGGTGACTACGAGGAGATGGATCAGTTGGCCATTGCCAAGCCGCTGTGCAAGGCCGCTTTCCGGGTACTCAACGCCGAAGACATCGGCGTCGGTATCGCCCGGGCCATCCGCTCCGCCGTTTCCGGTCGCCCGGGCGGTGTTTATCTGGACCTGCCGGCCAAGCTCTTTGGGCAGGCCATGGATGCCGCGGCGGGCAAAGCCTCGCTCATCAAGGTGGTGGACCCGGCGCCGCGCCAGATCCCGGCGCCAGACGCCGTCAAGCGCGCCCTGGACCTGCTCAAGGACGCCAAGAAGCCTCTGATCCTGTTGGGCAAGGGCGCCGCTTACGCCCAGGCCGACGCCGACATCCGTGCCCTGGTCGAGAAGTCCGGCATCCCTTACCTGCCCATGTCCATGGCCAAGGGCCTGCTGCCCGACACGCATGAGCAGTCGGCTTCGGCCGCCCGCTCCTTTGTGCTGCCGGAGGCCGATGTGGTGCTGCTGATCGGCGCGCGCCTGAACTGGCTGCTCTCGCAGGGCAAGGGCAAGACCTGGGGCGGCAAGGACCACAAGGCCTGGGGTGGCCAGAAGTTCATCCAGATCGACATCTCCCCCACCGAGGCGGACAGCAATGTGCGCATCGAGGCCCCGCTGGTGGGCGACATTGGTTCCTGCGTCGCGGCCCTGCTTGCGGGTATGGGCTCCAACTGGGCCAAGCCTCCCATTGAGTGGACCAGCGCCGTGGCCGAGCGGAAGAACAAGAACGTCGCCAAGATGGCCGAGACCCTGGCCAAGAATCCAACGCCGATGAATTACCACAGCTCGCTCAGCGTGGTGCGCGACATCATCAAGGCGAACCCGGACGCCATGCTTGTCAATGAAGGTGCCAACGCACTGGACTTCACTCGCTCCATCGTCGACATGTACAAACCGCGCAAACGTCTGGACGTGGGCACTTGGGGCGTAATGGGCATTGGCATGGGTTTTGCCGTGGCCGCCGCCGTGGAATCCGGCCAGCCGGTCATCGCCATCGAAGGCGACAGCGCCTTCGGCTTCAGTGGCATGGAGGTCGAAACGATCTGCCGCTACAACCTGCCGGTTTGCGTCGTCATCATGAACAACAATGGCGTTTACCGCGGCGACGAGGTCAATGTGACGGGGGGTTCGGACCCGTCACCCCTGGTATTCGTCAAGGGTGCCCGCTACGAAAAGCTGATGGAGGCTTTCGGTGGCGTGGGCGTGCTCGCCACCACCCCGGCCGAGTTGCGTCACGCCATGGAAGAAGCCATCAAGTCGCGCAGGCCGACCCTGATCAACGCCGTGATCGACGAAGGTGCCGGCACCGAAAGCGGCCGCATTACCAGCCTCAACCCGACGAGCGCTGCGAAAAAGAAATAAGTTCCCCAAGCATTTCACAAGGAGATTTGAAAATGTCAGACAAACCGCTTAGCGGCATCAAGATCATTGACTTCACGCACGTGCAAGCCGGCCCGGCCTGTACCCAGATGCTGGCGTGGTTCGGTGCCGACGTGATCAAGGTGGAGCGACCCGGCGCTGGTGACGTGACACGTAGCCAGTTGCGCGACATCCCCGATGTTGATGCGCTCTACTTCACGATGCTCAACAGCAACAAGCGAGGTCTGTCCCTCGACACTAAGAAGCCGGAAGGCAAGGCGGTGCTGGAAAAATTGATCAAGGAAAGCGATGTGCTGGTTGAGAACTTTGGCCCCGGCGCGCTGGATCGCATGGGCTTTTCCTGGGAACGTATCCAGGAGCTCAACCCCAAGTTGATTCTGGCCTCGGTCAAAGGTTTTAGCGACGGCCATCACTACGAAGACTTGAAGGTTTACGAAAACGTGGCGCAATGTGCTGGCGGCGCAGCTTCGACCACCGGCTGGTGGAAGGGGGAGCACTCCGAACCCACCATATCGGCTGCTGCCTTGGGTGACAGCAATACCGGTATGCACCTGGCCATCGGTATTCTGACGGCCTATATCGGCCGCCAGAAAACAGGCAAGGGCCAGAAGGTGGCTGTGGCGATGCAGGATGCCGTGCTCAATCTGTGTCGCGTCAAGATGCGCGACCAATTGCGCCTGGACAAACTGGGTTACCTGGAAGAGTATCCCCAGTACCCGCACGAGAAGTTCGGCGATGTGGTGCCCCGTGGCGGCAATGCCGGTGGCGGCGGTCAGCCTGGCTGGATTCTGAAGTGCAAGGGCTGGGAAACCGATCCCAACGCCTACATCTATTTCACGGTCCAGGGCCATGCGTGGGGGCCAATTTGCGACGCATTGGGCAAGCCCGAGTGGAAAACCGACCCAGCCTACACCACGCCCAAGGCACGCCAGCCCCACATCATGGACATCTTCGGCACGATTGAGGACTGGCTCAAGGACAAAACCAAGTATGAGGCGGTGGACATTCTGCGCAAATTCGACATTCCTTGCGCACCGGTGTTGTCCATGAAGGAATTGCTCAACGACGAGTCGCTGCGCAAGAGCGGCTCCATCGTCGAAGTGCCGCACAAGGTGCGTGGCAGCTACTTCACTGTGGGCAGCCCGATCAAGTTCTCCGACCTCAAACCGGAAATCACGGCATCTCCGCTGCTGGGCGAGCACACGGACGAAGTTCTGGCGGAACTCGGGTACAGCCAGGACCAGATCAAGGCGCTTCACGAGGCCAAAGCTGTTTGACGTTGACCCGAGTCACCGTCGCACCCATACCGAAGGACATTGTCATGGGCATCGAAATTGACCTGCAAAGTCTGGTTTCAGCGATCGGTGATGCGATTGTGGTCTCGGACGCAGACAACAACATCATCCACTGGAACCCGGCAGCGGAGCGGATGTTCGGTCATTCGCGTGATCAGGCGGTCGGGCAGTCGCTCGACATGATCATCCCGGAGCGCTTGCGCAAACGGCACGGAGAAGGCTATCGCAAGACGATGGAGACCGGCGTCACAAAATACGGCACCGATGTGTTGCGTGTGCCTGCCGTTCACCGGGATGGCTCGGGCATGTCCATCGCCTTCACGGTGGCGATGCTGTATGCGCCGGATGGCAAGGTCAATGCCGTGGCGGCCGTGATTCGGGATGAAACCACGCGTTTCACCGAAGATCGCCAGCTGCGAAAGCGCCTGGCAGAACTTGAGGCGCAAGTCGCGGGAAAGGGGCAAAACGCATGAACCCGTTTGGCGTATGGGTGAGGGTTGTGCCCGATCGGATGAACAGAATCAACTGACAGGTCGTACGGGCGGTGTCGCCCCCGATGCAATGGCAAAATTGATGCCAGGACTGCATACACGTGCAAATTGTCCAGGCAGGTGCAAATTTGCGTCTGATGTACGTACGAAACAGGAGTTAGTTGATGACCAAGGCACTCGAAGGCGTTCGAATTCTTGACTTTACCCATGTGCAATCGGGGCCGACGTGCACCCAGTTGCTGGCGTGGTTCGGCGCCGACGTGATCAAAGTAGAACGGGCAGGCGAAGGCGATGCGACGCGAGGGCAGTTGCGCGACATTCCCGGGGTGGACAGCTTGTACTTCACCATGTTGAACCACAACAAGCGTTCCATCACGCTGGACACCAAAAAAGCCAAAGGCAAGGAAGTGCTGGACCGGCTGATCCGTGAATGCGATGTGCTGGTCGAGAATTTTGCCCCTGGCGCGCTGGACCGCATGGGCATTACCTGGGAGCACATCCAGGCATTGAACCCCCGCATGATCGTCGCCTCGGTCAAAGGTTTTGGCCCCGGGAAGTATGAAGAATGCAAGGTCTACGAAAACGTTGCGCAATGCGCAGGGGGTTCGGCGTCCACCACGGGGTTTGACGATGGGCCACCCATGGTTACGGGGGCACAAATTGGCGACAGCGGCACAGGCCTGCATCTGGCGCTGGGCATCGTGGCGGCACTGTATCAACGCCAGACCACAGGGCGGGGACAAAAAGTCCTGGCACCCATGCAGGATGCCGTGCTGAACCTGTGCCGCGTCAAGTTGCGGGACCAGCAGCGGCTTGAACGCACGGGCACCATGCACGAGTATCCGCAGTATCCCGATGGAAAATTTGGTGAAGCCGTGCCGCGTGCCGGCAATGCATCGGGTGGCGGGCAGCCTGGCTCCATCTTGCGGTGCAAGGGATGGGAGCACGACCCCAACGCCTACATCTACTTCATCACCCAGGCGGCGGTATGGCCAGCGATCTGCAAGGTCATCGGCGAAGACGGCTGGATTGACGACGAGGCTTATGCGACGCCGCAGGCCCGCCTGTTGCACCTGAAGCCCATTTTTGCGCGGATCGAGCGCTGGACCATGACCAAGGACAAGTTCGAGGCCATGGACATCCTCAACCAGTACGACATTCCCTGCGGGCCGATTCTTTCGATGAAGGAGATTGCCAATGACCCTGCCTTGCGCGCCACGGGCACCATTGTCGAGGTGGACCATCCCACCCGTGGCCGGTACCTGACGGTTGGCAACCCCATCAAGCTGTCTGACAGCCCGACGGACGTGACACGGTCGCCGCTGCTGGGTGAGCATACCGATGAAATCCTGCAGCAGCTCGGCTATGGCACCGACGAGGTGGCCATGTTGCACACCGAATTGGTGGTCTGAGCGTCGCCTGTCGGCGGTTTTCGGCAGTCGTGGTTGCAGCCATTGTCACGAGAGTTCCAGTTTATTTCCGACCCTATACAACCGCCTCAAACCGATGACACAAACCATCATTCCCATCGCAGCGTTGCCTGCTTCCAGCCAGAGAAAGCGCCAGGCGCCCAAGGGACGCAGGGTGGACCCTGTCGCGCTGTCCGAAGTTTGCGAATTGCTCGGGGACACATCACGCCAGCGCGATCTTCTGATCGAGCATCTGCACAAAATTCAGGATCGCTACGGGGCGCTGTCGGCTGCGCATCTTGCTGCGCTGGCGCAGGAGATGAAGCTTGCGCAGACCGAGGTCTATGAGGTCGCCACGTTCTATCATCATTTCGACGTCGTCAAGGAAGGCGGCGAAGCGCCGGCAGGGTTGACCGTGAGGGTGTGTGATGGCCTGTCTTGTGAAATGGCAGGCGCGCAGGAGCTGCTGAAAAAACTGCCTTCCATCCTGGGGCGGAGCGTCCGGGTCATTGCGGCGCCGTGCGTGGGGCGATGTGAACAGGCGCCGGTGGCCGTGGTTGGGCAGAACCCCGTTCCCAACGCCACCGTCGAAGCGGTGTCGGCCGCCGCGCAGGCGGGGCAGACGCGGCATGTGCCCGACGGCTTTGTTGACTTCGATGCCTACCGGGCCCATGGCGGGTATGCGCTGTGGCAGGACTGTGTTTCGGGCGCCCGTGATGTGGAGTCCGTCCTCAAGACCATGGAAGATTCCGGCCTGCGTGGTCTGGGAGGCGCCGGGTTCCCGGCCGGGCGCAAGTGGCGCATTGTGCGGGCCGAGCAGGGGCCGCGCCTGATGGCGGTCAACATTGATGAAGGCGAACCGGGGACCTTCAAGGACCGCGTTTATCTGGAGCGTGATCCGCACCGGTTCCTGGAGGGCATGCTGATCGCCGCCTGGGCCGTGGGCATCGACCAGATATACGTGTATCTGCGCGACGAATATCACGGTTGCCGTGCCATGCTGGAAGCCGAATTGGCGCGTCTCAAGACGGCCTCTGCGGCCGCCTTGCCCGAGATCCATTTGCGGCGCGGCGCGGGAGCCTATATCTGCGGCGAAGAATCCGCCATGATCGAATCGATCGAAGGCAAGCGCGGCATGCCGCGCCTGCGACCGCCCTACGTGGCACAGGTGGGGCTGTTTGGGCGTCCGACGCTGGAGCACAACTTCGAGACGCTCTACTGGGTG
This sequence comes from Betaproteobacteria bacterium HGW-Betaproteobacteria-3, assembly GCA_002842205.1. GTDB lineage: Bacteria > Pseudomonadota > Gammaproteobacteria > Burkholderiales > Burkholderiaceae_C > PHCI01. The sequence goes on from PHCI01000002.1 coordinate 408,796, forward strand.
CGCGAACTTCTCGAAAAGGGCGGCGCCTGGTTTGCCTCGCAGGGCCGCAACGGCCGCAAGGGCTTGCGATCCTTCTCGGTGTCCGGGCGTGTGAAACAGCCTGGCGTCAAGCTGGCACCGGCGGGCATCACGATCCAGCAGTTGATCGACGAACATTGCGGGGGAATGCAGGACGGTCATGCGTTTTACGCTTACCTGCCGGGCGGTGCCTCGGGCGGGATTTTGCCCGCGTCGATGAATGAAATTCCCCTGGACTTTGACACCTTGCAGCCGTACGGCTGTTTCATCGGCTCTGCGGCGGTGGTGGTGCTCTCCGACCACGACACCGCTGTAGGCGCTGCGCGCAATCTGATGAATTTTTTCCGGCATGAGTCGTGCGGCCAATGCACACCTTGCCGCGTGGGCACGGCCAAGGCCGCAGCGCTGATTGCGAAGCCGTCCTGGGACGTGGGCCTGTTGGCTGAACTGTCGATGGTCATGCGCGAGGCATCCATTTGCGGCCTGGGTCAGGCGGCGCCCAATCCGGTGGATTGTGTCGTCAAATATTTCCCGCACGAGTTGACCTGACCAACGCGCCACGTGGCGACCGTTGAACTGAACACAAAGGAAACAGTCCATGAATGCCATCACCCGCGATGAAATGTCGAAGCTGGACGGGCCCGGGATCACGTTCAGCCTGAACGGGCGGGAGGTCCAGGCCGGTGCGACCGAAACCCTGCTGGATGTTGCGCGGCGCGAAGGACTCGAAGTGCCGCATCTCTGCTACAAGGACGGGCTGGAAACTGCGGGCAATTGTCGCGCCTGCGTTGTTGAAATTGGCGGCGAGCGCGTGTTGGCGCCGTCTTGCTGCCGCCGTCCGGCGAACGGGATGAAGGTGAGCACTGACAGCGAGCGCGCCGTGACCGCCCAGAAAATGGTGCTGGAACTGCTGCTCTCGGACATGCCTGAGCAGGCTTACACCCGCGACAACGAGGTGGATCAATGGGCCCGCAAGCTCGCTCTGGGCAAACCCCGCTTTGCGCCCCGTGCCGCGGTGCAGAACGACGCCTCGCACCCGGCCATCGCGGTCAACCTTGACGCCTGCATCCAGTGCACGCGCTGCGTTCGCGCCTGCCGCGACGAGCAGGTCAACGACGTGATCGGATTGGCCTTCCGGGGGGACCACGCCAAGATCGTGTTTGACATGGACGACCCCATGGGGGCGTCCACCTGCGTGGGTTGCGGCGAGTGCGTGCAGGCCTGCCCCACCGGCGCCCTGATGCCGGCACGCGAGGCCGCTCTGACGGTGCCTGACAAAAAGGTGGATTCGGTGTGCCCCTATTGCGGGGTGGGCTGCCAACTGACCTACAACGTCAAGGATGACCGGATTCTTTATGTGGAAGGCCGCGACGGGCCAGCCAACCACTCTCGCCTTTGCGTGAAGGGTCGCTATGGTTTTGATTACGCACACCATCCCCACCGCCTGACCACGCCGCTGATCCGACGTGCCGATGCGCCCAAACGGGGCGACTTTGTCATGGACCCGGGCCGTGTCATGGAGGTATTTCGCGAAGCCACCTGGGAGGAAGCGCTCGACTTTGCCGGTGGCAAGCTCAAGGCGATCCGTGACCAGCATGGCAAAAAATCACTGGCGGGCTTCGGATCGGCCAAAGGGAGCAACGAAGAGGCTTACCTGTTCCAGAAACTGGTGCGCACCGGTTTTGGCAGCAACAACGTGGACCACTGCACGCGACTGTGCCATGCATCGTCCGTGGTCGCCTTGCTCGAAGGCACGGGTTCTGGCGGCGTGTCCAACCCGGTGATGGACGTGACCAAGGCAGAGGTCGTGATCATCATTGGCGCGAACCCCACCGTCAACCATCCGGTGGCCGCAAGCTGGATCAAGAATGCTGCGCGCAATGGCATGAAGCTGATCGTCTGCGACCCGCGGCGTTCGGACCTTTCCCGTATTGCCCACCGGTTCCTCCAGTTCAAGCCCGACACCGATGTGGCCATGCTCAACGCCATGATGAACGTGATCGTGACCGAAGGTCTGGTCAACGAGGAATTCATCGCGCAACGCACCATTGGTTATGACGAGCTTCGCCGCAACGTCGAGGGCTATACGCCGGAGGCGATGGCACCGATTTGCGGCATTGATGCGCAGACCCTGCGCGAGGTCGCCCGCCTGTATGCAACCTCCAGGGGCTCGATGATCCTTTGGGGCATGGGCGTGAGTCAGCACGTGCACGGCACCGACAACGCGCGCTGCCTCATTGCGTTGGCGCTGATGACCGGCCAGATTGGCCGGCCCGGCACCGGGCTGCATCCCTTGCGCGGCCAGAACAATGTGCAGGGGGCTTCAGACGCCGGTCTGATCCCGATGATGTACCCGGACTACCAGCATGTCACCGACCCTGGTGTGCGGTCCCGCTTCGAAAAGGCATGGAAGGTCGCGGCCGGCTCGCTGGACGACAAGCCGGGCCTGACGGTGGTGGAGGTCATGCACGCGATCAAGCGTGGCGGCATCCGTGGCATGTATGTGCAGGGTGAGAACCCCGCCATGTCGGACCCCGACGCCAACCACGCACGGGAGGCACTTGCAGCACTGGACCATCTGGTGGTGCAGGATATTTTCCTGACCGAAACCGCGTACCTCGCCGACGTCATCCTGCCGGCCAGCGCATTTCCGGAAAAGACCGGCACGTTCACCAATACCGATCGTCTGGTCCAGATGGGCCGGCAGGCGATCAACCCGCCGGGCGATGCCCGGCAAGACCTCTGGATCATCCAGCAGATGGCCGCCCGGCTGGATCTGGACTGGCCGTACAGGCACGTGTCCGAGGTGTTTGAGGAAATGCGCCACACCATGCCCAGCATCGGGGGCATCACCTGGGAGCGGCTGGAGCGCGAACACGCGGTCACCTATCCGTGTCTGAACGAGGGCGACCCGGGCGAACCGGTGGTCTTCCAGACCGATTTTCCGCGCGAAGGGGGCAAGGCGAGGTTTGTTCCCGCTGACATTATTCCGGCGGCCGAGCGTCCCGACGCCGAATACCCGATGGTGTTGATCACCGGGCGCCAACTCGAACACTGGCACACCGGCAGCATGACCCGGCGAGCCACCGTGCTCGACGCCCTGGAGCCGGACCCGACGGCGTTGATTCATCCGCTGGACCTTGCCGCCCTGGGCGGTCAGCCGGGCGATGTGGTGACCATTGCCTCGCGGCGCGGGCAGGTAACCCTCTATGCGCGTGCTGACGACGGCACGCCGCGCGGGGCGGTGTTCGTGCCCTTCTGCTTTTACGAAGCGGCCATCAACAAGCTTACCAACGCCGCACTGGATCCGTTTGCCAAAATTCCGGAGTTCAAGTACTGCGCGATCCGGGTGACATTGGGCGGGGATGCACCGGTGCAGGGCAGCTATGGCGGGGGCCAGGCGCTTCGGGCGCTCGAAAGCGCCTGACCAGACGATTTTGCACGCCGGGGGGGGGGCGCTTGCGTCCGCCCTAGCGCAGACTGCGCCAGAGCATGTAGCTGCCAAGGCAGATCAGCAGCACGGCGAAAAGCCGCTTGAGTGCCTGGGTGTCGATGCTGTGGGCCACCTTGGCACCGAGCGGTGCGAGGCTCACACTGGCCACCGAGATCACCACCAGCGCGGGCAGATAGACAAAGCCAAGCATCAGGTCTGGCATGCCGGGCGTGTTCCAGCCATTGACGATATAGCTCACCGTCCCGCCCAGCGCAATCGGGAACCCCAACGCGGCCGACGTGGCCACGGCCTGCTGAATGGGCACGCTGCACCAGGTCATGAACGGCACCGACACAAACCCGCCGCCGGCGCCAACCATGCCGGAAATCCCCCCGATCACCCCGCCTGCCGCCAGCATGCCCGGCGTCGCAGGCAGGTTGCGGGCGGCCTTGGGCTTGATGTTGGCAAGCATCTGGAACGCCGAGAAAAACAGGAACCCCGCGAACACCACGCCCAGCGAGCGGGCAGGGATGTGTGTCGTCAACAGCGAGCCCAGATAGGCGCCGAACACGATACCGGGCGACAGCGCAAAAACCACGGGCCAGCGCACTGCGCCGCGCCTGTGATGGGCGCGCACCGATGACAGCGATGAAAAGCAGATGGTGGCCAGGGAGGTGGCAATGGCGGTATGCACCACGTAGGCAGGCGCCACGCCCTGCTTGGCCAGCGCCCAGGTCATGAACGGCACCATGATCAGGCTGCCGCCAATGCCCAGAAGGCCCGCCAGAAACCCGGTGAATGAGCCCAGAAGGAGCAGTTCGGCAATCAGCAGCGGTTCAAGAATCATGGCGCGGCACGGTCGATGGGGATCGAGGGCCGGGGCATGACCGCCACTCTGCGAACGGATGAAAGGTGTCTGCTGCACCACCGGATCGGCATCCTGAACCGGGGTTCAGGTGGGCGAGGGCAACCTGACGTTGGGTTCATCTGACGCGAGACGATCACGCTCACCAGGTGATGTACCAAGCCCGGGCTCTAAGAGCATTGGTTCAAGGAAATATAAAACCCGGCGGGGCAGCAGACGCCTTCATTCTACGTGAGGCCTGCCCCGATACAACGTCTATTTCGTCACAGTAACTGGCCGTCGTTGCCCAGCGCGATGTCCAGCCGCTGCACCAGATTGGCGAGCCGCGTGTCATTGGGGTCGTGGGTGCCGGCTGCCGGGAGAACGCTGTCGCCAAACACCGACTGCAGTTCGCTGTTGGCAAAGCTGGCCGCGGCCAGATTGGCCGCCTCGCGCTCGGAAACGTCAAAAGCAAGGTTCAGTGCGGCCAGCACCGCGATGCGGTCGCGGGCCTTGACCTTGCCTGCATCGCGGATGCGGCACATGGCGGTGTCCACGCGCTCCACCGCGTCGAGCAATCTGGATTCGCCACCTTCCGGGCAACCGAGCAGGTAGCTCTGACCCATGATCTGGACTTCAAGTTGCTTCATGGGGTGTCCTTGGGCGCACTGGCGAGCGACTCCGGCAGGCGCTCGAGCAGGGCATCCACGCGTGCCCGCGCGGCGCTCAGGCGCGACTTGAGCGAATCGCGCTCATGGGTCAGCGTGTCAAGTTGCTGCATGAGCAGCGCGTTGGTGCGCTGCAGTTCGCCATAGCGCACGAGCAGGCGTTCCACGCGCTCGGCGATCAGGTCGGTCTGGGACGGGTTGGCCATGTCGGAATGTAAAGGTCGGCAACCATTGTAGGGTTTGCCGCCCCCATCGGCCTTTAGAATGGCGTTGTTGGTGCTCGCGGTGTGGTTCACATGCCGCAGTTCAACGGGAAGCAGGAGGGATGAGTTCACACGAACGCGCCTAACCTGCGCTGCCCCCGCAACGGTCAAGCAGACGAGCCGAAAGGCTCCGCTTTCATCACTCAGCCACTGGGCGCGTCGAACAGGCGCCTGGGAAGGCGATGAAAGTTGTTCTGCCAGCCCGGATACCGGCCAACAAGGTGACTGCATGACTTTGCCCTGGGGTGAGGCTGCAGCCGTATCGCTCATGCACTAGCGGGGACGCCGGTGAGGGCACTTTTCTTGGGTCTTTTCTTATGAAATCGAGTTTTCTTCGGGCTACGCGGCCGCTTGCCGTGGCCGTTCGCTTTGCCATGCCTTCTTTGATGGCACTCTGCGCCTTGCCTGCGCGGGCGCAGTTGCCACCGCCCACGTCACTGCCGGCAACAGTGGTCACGGCTCCCCGGTTCGCCGAATCGGCCAGCGCGCTGCCGTTCGGCGTCAGTGTGCTGACGGCAGACGAAATCCAGGCGTCCGGCGTCAGCACGGTGAACGAAGCGGTCATGAAGCTGCTGGGCGTGGTGGGGCGACAGGATTTTTTTGGCGGGGGTGATTTCTCGCTCGACCTGCGCGGCTTTGGCAGCACTGCCGACAGCAACCAGATCGTGGTGGTCGACGGCATCCGGCTGAGTGAGGCGGACCAGGGCGGCACGCGGCTGGCTGGCATTCCCATTGACAGTGTGGAACGCATCGAGGTGCTGCGTGGCAGCGGGGCGGTGCTGTACGGCGAGGGCGCCACCGGCGGTGTGATCGTCATCACCACCAAGGCCGGCACCGGTGCAGCCCGGCGCAATACCGCTTCCCTTTCGTACGGCGCGGGCAGTTACGGGCTGCGCGATGCCCGGGTCAACGCCACCCTGGCGTCGGGCGGATTCTCGATGGATTTTTCAGGCACGCAGCGCAACGCCGACAACCATCGCGACAATTTCCGATCGGAGACCGATGCGGGTTCGCTGGCGGTGCAATGGAGCAACGACCGCCTGCGGCTGGGGGCACGGTATGCGCGCGACGAGCTCGAAACCCGGCTTCCGGGGGCCTTGTCGGCCGACCAGTTTGCGACCAACCCCAAGCAGACCAACAACCCCGACGACCACGCCAGCATCAACAACACGCGCACCAGCGTGTTCGGCGAGCTGTTCCTGGGCGGCTGGCAGCTGGGCGCCGACGCCGGCTGGCGCGACAAGGCCGTGGACAGCCAACTGAGCGGATTTCCCTTTGCCTTCAATATCGACGCCAACAATTACTCGCTGCGCGCGCGCCGTGAAGCCCAATGGGGCGGCTACAAAAACATCCTGGTGGCCGGCACCGACTACGGGCGTTGGGAGCGCGAGGTGCTGGGCAGTTTCGGCTCCACGGCGCGACAGACATCGCGCGGCTGGTACCTCAAGGACGATGTCACCCTGCCGGGTGTGGCGACGCGGATCAGCGCCGGCGTGCGAACCGAGAAGCTCAACAAGACCAGCACCAATGCACCCACGGGTCTGGCCGACCGGCAAACCGCCTGGGAGCTGGGCGCAAGCCAGCCCGTGGGTGCGGGGTTCACGCTGTACGGGCGACTCGGACGCAGCTTCCGGCTGGCCAATGTGGACGAGTTCAGCTTTACCTCGCCGGGGGTGGATCTGCTGGCCCAGCGCTCGCACGACCTCGAACTGGGCAGCCGCCTGGCCTACGCCGGTGGCAAGGCCGAACTGCGGCTGTATCGCAGCAATCTGCGCAACGAGATCGGCTTCGATCCCAGCGCTGCGGGCCCGTTTGGACCGGGCGCCAACGTCAACTTCGACCCCACGCGCCGGCAGGGGCTGGAGCTGGACACCTCGCACCGCCTGGCGCGCGCGGTCACGCTGCGCGTGAACGCGGCCTGGCGCGAGTCCACCTTCCGCTCGGGGGCTTACGCCGGCAATGACGTGCCGCTGGCACCGACCCAATCGGTGGCCGTGCGCGCCGACTGGCAGCCGCTGGCGCAACACCGGGTGACGGGTGGCGTGAACTGGGTATCCTCGCAACATCCCGACTTCGACAACCGCTGCCGCATGCCGTCCTACGCCACCGCCGATCTGCGCTACGCCTACAACTGGCAGCAGGTGGAGCTGTCGCTGGGCGTGTCCAACCTGTTTGACCGCAACTTCTACACCCAGGCCTTTACCTGCGTGAGCGGCGTCACCAACGGTATTTTCCCCGAAGCCGGGCGCGCTTTCACCGCCACCGCGCGGGTGCGCTTCTGACGGGCTGGACGTCGTGATGCACCGGCTGCGCCCCACCCCTGGAAAGCGGGCATGAATACGCCCCCTGCGGCAGAGGGCACCGCACCGGCATCCTGGCGCCTGCGCGAATCGCGGGCGCCGGGGCCGCAGCGCATCGTCTGCCTGACGGAGGAAACCACCGAATGGCTGTACCTGCTGGGTGAAGAGCGGCGCATTGTCGGCATCTCGGGTTACACCGTGCGGCCCCGGCGGGCACGTGACGAAAAGCCCCGGGTCAGCGCGTTCCTGAGCGCCCGGATCGACAAGATCCTGGCACTGGAGCCCGATGGCGTGTTCGGGTTCTCCGACCTGCAGGCCGACATCGCGTCGGCATTGATTCGCCACGGCGTGCCGGTCACGGTGTTCAACCAGCGCAGCGTGACCGAGATTTTTTCCATGCTGTACCAGGTGGCCGCGATGGTCGGGCAGGCGGCGCGGGGGCTGGCGCTCATGGACGTGATGCGCGCGCGGCTGCTGGCCATCGAACAGGCCGCCAAGGCACTGCCGCGCCGGCCGCGTGTGTTTTTTGAAGAATGGGACGATCCGCACATCAGCGCCATCGCCTGGGTGTCCGAACTGCTGGGCATCGCTGGCGGGGACGACTGCTTTCCCGAGCTGGCGCGCCAGCCCATGGGCAAGGACCGCATCATTGCCGACGGCGCCGAGATCGTGCGGCGCAATCCCGACATCGTCATCGGCTCCTGGTGCGGCAAGAAGTTCCGCCCGGAGAAGGTCGCCGCACGTCCGGGCTGGGAGGGTGTCAACGCGGTGCGCCACGGGCAACTGTTTGAAATCAAGTCGGCCGACATCCTGCAGCCCGGGCCTGCGGCGCTGACCGACGGGGTTGAACAGTTGCATCGCATCGTGGCGGCATGGGCGGCCCGACATGGTTGAGCGACGGCCCATGCAGACCCGCGGCCAGCGTGCGGGGAGGGGCATGTTTTTACGAATTTTTGAACAAAATATGCCTTTAGCCCCCGTCAAATGGTCATTGTTTGCTATTGATTCAGGTGTTGTTGGTGACCCGTGGCGGCGTGCCTTGCGCGTGGGCCTCATGCTGGCGCTGGCGGGCTGGCTGGGCCTGGCCCGCGCCGCAGCGCCGCTGGCGCTCACCGATGAGCGGGGTGTCACGGTCCGTTTCGCGGCCCCGCCGCAGCGCATTGTGAGCCTGCTGCCGTCGCTGACCGAAACCGTGTGTGCGCTGGGCCGTTGCGCGCAACTGGTGGGGGTGGACCGCTATTCCAACTGGCCCGCTTCGGTGCGCCGCCTGCCGCAACTGGGGGGGCTGGACGACAGCAACATCGAAGGCATTGTGGCGTTGCGGCCCGACGTGGTGCTGTTGGCCCGCTCGGCGCGCGTCACGGCGCGGCTGGAATCCCTGGGCGTCAAGGTGCTGGCGCTGGAGCCCGACAGCCTTGCCGGGGCGCAGCGCGTGCTGCTGGCGCTCGGCCGTCTGCTGGCAGTGCCGGACGCGCCCAGGATCTGGGCCGATATCGAGGCCGCCACGGTCGCCGCGGTGCAGTCGGTGCCCGCACATGCCCGGGGGGCGCGCGTGTATTTTGAAGTCAGCAGCGTGCCTTACGCCGCCAGTGAAGCGTCTTTTATCGGCGAAATCCTGACGCGCCTGGGCGCGGTCAACGTGGTGCCGGCGGCGCTGGGGCCGTTTCCGGCGCTCAACCCCGAGTTTGTGGTGCGCGCCAACCCGGACGTGATCATGCTGGGCGAACAGGGTGGCCTGGCTCTGGCACAGCGCCCGGGCTGGGCCGCGATCCGCGCTGTGCGTGAGCAGCGGGTGTGCGCGTTCGGCGCCGCCGAATCCGACGTGCTGGCGCGCCCCGGCCCCCGCATGGCCGAAGCCGCCCGGCTGATGGCGCAATGCCTGCGCGACAAGGCGCCTTGATCCCCACGGAAGATCCCATGGAAGAAATCACCCGCCAGAACCGCCAGGCCCTGCTGCTGGGGCTGGGCGTGCTCGCGCTCATCGCCAGCCTGCTGCTGGTGGGCGTGGGCGTGGGCAGCACCGGGCTGGCCAATGTCTGGGCACTGCGCGACGATCCGGCGGCATGGCAGATCGTGTGGGACATCCGCGTGCCCCGCACACTGGGGGCCGGGCTGGCCGGGGCACTGCTGGGCCTGGCGGGGGCGGTGGCGCAGGGGCTGTTCCGCAATCCGCTGGCCGATCCGTACCTGCTGGGCAGCGCCTCTGGTGCCGCGCTGGGCGTGGCACTGGCGCTGTCCCTGTGGGGCGTGTCGCCGCAGGCCGCGCAGTGGCTGGCGCGGGTGGGGCTGACCGGCGTGGCGTTCGCGGGCGCCCTGCTGGCGGTGCTGCTGACGCTGGTGCTGGCGCGCGGCGTGCAGCAGACGTTGCGCCTGCTGCTGGCCGGCGTGATTGTGGGCGTGGTGCTGGGGGCGTTGACCTCGCTCGTGGTGCTGCTCAACCCGGGCGTGATGCCGGCCATGCAGGCGTTCATGCTGGGTTCGACCAGCTTTGTCGGGTGGAGCGCCTGCGCCGTCATGGCCGTCGTGGCGCTGGTGTGCGGCGTCGCGGCCTGGCTGCTGGGGCCCGCGCTGGACGGCCTGTCGCTGGGCGAGGCCACCGCGCAAAGCCTGGGCCTGCCCCTGGGCACGCTGCGGGTGGCGCTGGTGGCGGTGCTGGCGCTGGCCACCGGCGGGGCGGTGGCGCAAACGGGGTTGATCGCCTTTGTCGGCCTGGCGGCGCCGCACCTGGTGCGCGCGGCGGTGAAAACCACGCACCGGCGCCTGATCGTGCTGTCCGCACTCATGGGCGCCGCGCTGCTGATGGCGGCCGATCTGCTGGCGCGCGGACTGACCGCCCCGCGCGAGTTGCCCGTGGGGGTGTTGACGGCGGTGCTCGGCGGCGGGTATTTGCTGTGGCTCATGCACCGGCGGGCGCGGCAGGGTGGGGCAGCATGAGCGCCGCGCCGGGCCGCCCCAAGCAAGCTCGCGCCCCCTCAGGGGGCAGTGAAGTACACGCAGTGACGAACGTGGGGGGGCCTGACATGAGCGCCGCGCCGGGCCGCCCCAAGCAAGCTCGCGCCCCCTCAGGGGGCAGTGAAGTACACGCAGTGACGAACGTGGGGGGGCTGACATGAGGGCCGCCCCAAGCAAGCTCGCGCCCCCTCAGGGGGCAGTGAAGTACACGCAGTGACGAACGTGGGGGTTGACATGAACCAGCCCTCCGTGCCACGGGGCACACCTCTGGCGATCGACGCCCGCGGTGTTCATGCTGCGCTGGGTGGCGTCGAGGTCCTGCACGGTGTGGACCTCTCCCTGAAGGCGGGGTGCTGGACCAGCATCGTGGGCCCCAACGGGGCCGGCAAGTCCACGCTGCTCAAGGTGCTGGCGGGCTTGCTGCCCCACACGGGTGCGGTGCACGTGCTGGGCGAACCGCTGGCACCCATGCCGAGGCGGCAACGGGCGCGCCGCATGGCCTGGCTGGGGCAGGGCGAAAGCGCGGCCGACGACCTGACGGTTTATGACGTCGCGATGCTGGGGCGGCTGCCGCACCAGGCCTGGCTGGCGGCCCCGGGCGCCGAAGACCGCCGGGTGGTGGAGCAGGTGCTGCGCCTGACCCAGGCGTGGGACTGGCGAACTCGCGCGCTCGGCCAGCTGTCGGGCGGCGAGCGCCAACGTGTGCTGCTGGCCCGCGCGCTGGCGGTGCAGGCCGACGTGCTGCTCATGGACGAGCCGCTGGCCAACCTCGATCCGCCGCACCAGGCCGACTGGCTGGCCATCGTGCGCCAGCTCACGGTCGATGGCAAAACCGTGGTCAGCGTGCTGCACGAGGTGAGCATGGCGCTGCACGCGGACGAGGTGGTGGTCATGGCGCAGGGCCGTGTCGCGCACCGGGGCGGGCCGGGCGATCCGGCCACGCACGCAGCCCTGCAGCAGGTGTTCGATCACCGGCTGAGCATCCACCCGGTGGCCGGGCAGTGGGTGGGCATGCCGCACTGACCGCCGGGGCCGCGGGCGTGTGCGCCACGGTAGATCAGCGCTTCGGCACGGCGGCCACGCCCGGGCTCTGGTAATGCCGGCACAGCGTGTCGATCAGCGCCTGCGCGTAGGCGGGCAGGGTGCCGCGCCCGCGTACCAGGATGTAGCGCTCGCGCACGCTCCAGGCGTCGGTCAGCGCGACCAATGACAGGTTCATCGCTTCGCGATTGCGCAGCGCCGCGCTCTCCGGCACGATGCCCACGCCGACCCCGGCGCCGATCATGCGGCACATGGCGTCAAAGCTGCTGAGCTGGATGCGCAACCGCTGGGGCTTGCCCAACTGGTCGGTCACCTGCGCCAGAAACGTCTGCAGGGTGCTGCCGTGCTGCATGCCCACCGCGTCTTCGTCCAGGATTTCCGCAAAGCCGATGCGCTTGCGCCGTGCAAAGCGGTGGCTGCGCGGCGTGACCAGCACCAGCCGGTCGGTGCTGAAATGGATGGCCTCCAGCCCCAGTGTGTCCACCTGGCCGGCCACGATGCCCACGTCCACCCGCCCGTCCAGTACGGCGCGGGCGATCTCAGCGTTCGGTTTTTCCTGAAGGTCGATATTGACCTTGGGGTTGGCATTGAGGAAGTCGGGCAGGATCTCGGGCAAAAAATCCGTCACCGCCGTGGTGTTGGCAAACACCCGCAGATGGCCGCGCAGGCCACCGCCGTATTCCTGCAGGTCGGCGCGCAGCAATTCAGCCTGGCGCAGCACCTCGCGGGCGTGGTGGGCAAAGGCCTCCCCCGGCGGTGTGAGCCGAACGCCACGCGCCTCCCGGTACAGCAGGGGCAATCCGGCCTGCCCCTCCAGGGCCTTGATGCGGGCACTGGCAGCTGCCAGAGAAAGGTGTTGACGGGCGGCCGCCCGCGTGAGGTTGGACTCGTCGGCCGTCAAGACAAACAGGCGCAGGTCGGTCAGGTCGAATTGCATGCGCGCATGGTACCCGAGCACGGTTCAAGAGTTCGAAAAATCCGAAGGCTCGCTACCAAACATACGCATTGCAGCGGCTCCCTGAACGCGCGACCATGCAGGGCATGACTGCCGACACCCGCACGCTCGACGCCGCCACGCTCAGCCACCTGCAAAGCTGGCAAGGCCGTACCGAAACCCTCGCCGACGACATCACCGCCGCCCCGGTGCGTGCGCTGTCGGCCACGCTCGACCGCGATGACCCGGCGCCCGTGCCCGGCACGGCGCTGCCGCCGCTGTGGCACTGGCTGTACTTTCTGCCGCACCAGCGGCAAAGCGAGATCGGGCCGGACGGCCACGCCAAACGCGGTGGCTTCCTGCCGCCGGTGCCGTTGCCACGCCGCATGTGGGCGGGCGGGCGGCTCCAGTGGGAGCGCGGCAACCCGCTGGTGGTGGGCGATGCGGTGCAGCGCACCTCGCGCATCGAATCGGTGACGCACAAGGCGGGGCGCACCGGGGACCTGCTGTTTGTGCGGGTGAAGCATGAGGTGCACAACGCCCAGGGTCTCGCGCTGACGGAGGCGCACGACATCGTGTACCGGGCAGCAGTCAAAGCCCCCACGCTCGGCGCTGACGCGTCCTCGCTGCCCCCCGAGGGGGCTCTCGCTGCTAGGGGCGGCCCGTCGCCACTCGCCGCCGCCGACCCCTCGCCACCTCCCACCCCCGCCGAAAAAGGCGCTGCCTGGCAACGCGGGATCACGCCCGACGACGTGCTGCTGTTCCGTTACTCGGCGCTCACGTTCAACGGCCACCGCATCCACTACGACCGGCGCTACGTGACCACGGTGGAGGGCTACCCTGGCCTCATCGTGCACGGCCCGCTGATCGCCACGCTGCTGGTCGATCTGGTGCGGCGCCAGGCGCCCGGGGCGTTCATCGAGCGCTTCAACTTCAAGGCCGTGCGGCCGACGTTCGACCTGCACCCGTTCCGCCTCAATGGCAGGCCTTCGGCCGACGGCAAGAGCGTCGAGCTCTGGGCCGAAGACCACGAAGGCTGGCTCACCATGCAGGCGACGGCAACCCTGTCCTGAACATTCCCCATCACCATGATCAAAACCCAGTTTGACGACCAGTACACCGACATCCGCGACGCCGTGCGCGCCCTGTGCGCCGAGTTTCCCGATGCCTACCACCGCCAAATCGACGAGGAGCGCGGCTACCCCGAGGCCTTTGTCGATGCGCTCACCAAGGCCGGCTGGATGGCGGCGCTGATTCCGCAGGAATACGGCGGCTCGGGCCTGGGCCTGGCCGAGGCCTCGGTCATCATGGAAGAGATCAACCGCTCGGGCGGCAACTCGGGCGCCTGCCACGGCCAGATGTACAACATGGGCACGTTGCTGCGTCACGGCTCCACTGCGCAGAAAGCGCTGTACCTGCCCCGAATCGCCACCGGCGAGTGGCGCCTGCAATCGATGGGTGTGACCGAACCCAGCACCGGCACCGACACCACCAAAATCAAGACCACGGCGCTGAAAAAAGGTGACCGTTACGTCGTCAATGGCCAGAAGGTCTGGATCAGCCGCGTGCAGCACTCCGACTGGATGATCCTGCTGGCGCGCACCACGCCGCTGGCCGACGTGCAGAAAAAAACCGAAGGCATGTCGATCTTCATGGTGGACCTGCGGCAGGCCGAGAAATCGGGCATGACGGTGCGGCCCATTCCCAACATGGTCAATCACGAGACCAACGAGCTGTTTTTCGAGAACCTCGAGATTCCCGCCGACAACCTGATCGGCGAGGAAGGCCAGGGCTTCAAGTACATCCTGGACGGCCTGAACGCCGAGCGCACGCTGATCGCTGCCGAGTGCATCGGCGACGGCTACTGGTTCCTCGACCGCGTGACCCAGTACGTGAGCGAACGCGTGGTGTTCGGCCGCCCCATCGGGCAGAACCAGGGCGTGCAGTTCCCGATTGCCGATGCCTTCATGGAAGTCGAGGCGGCCAACCTCATGCGGTTCAAGGCCTGTGAGCTGTTCGACGCCCACCAGCCCTGCGGCGCGCAGGCCAACATGGCCAAGTACCTCGCGGCGAAGGCAAGTTGGGAGGCGGCCAACGCCTGCATCCAGTTCCACGGCGGGTTCGGGTTTGCCAATGAATACGACGTGGAGCGCAAGTTCCGCGAGACGCGGCTTTACCAGGTCGCGCCGATTTCCACCAATCTCATCTACGCGTACGTGGCGGAGCACCTGCTGGGCTTGCCGCGCTCGTTCTGACCGTGATGCCCCGCGTTGCCCGCTGGAAGACCGACCATGAAACCCAGACCCCTTGACGGCATCACCGTCGTCTCGCTCGAACACGCCATCGCGGCCCCGTTCTGCACCCGTCAGCTGGCCGACCTGGGTGCCCGCGTGATCAAGGTCGAGCGCCCCGGCGTGGGTGACTTCGCCCGTGCCTACGACACCCGCGTCAAAGGCTTGGCCTCGCACTTTGTGTGGACCAACCGCTCCAAGGAAAGTCTCACGCTCGACCTCAAGCACCCCGGCGCGCTGGCGGTGTTGAAAGAACTGCTGGCGACGGCCGATGTGCTGGTGCAAAACCTCGCGCCCGGCGCGGCGGCGCGCATGGGCCTGGGCTACGACGCGTTGCGCACCGTGCACCCGAAACTCATCGTCTGCGACATCTCGGGCTATGGCGACGACGGCCCCTACCGCGACAAGAAGGCCTACGACCTGCTGATCCAGAGTGAGGCGGGCTTCCTGTCGGTGACCGGCACACCCGAGTCGCCCGCCAAGGCTGGCAACTCGGTGGCCGACATTGCGGCGGGCATGTACGCCTACACCAGCATCCTGTCGGCGCTGCTGCTGCGCGGCAAGACCGGCGAGGGCAGCCACATCGACGTGTCCATGCTCGAATCGCTGGCCGAGTGGATGAGCTACCCGATGTACTACGCCTTTGACGGCGCGCCGCCGCCGCCGCGCACCGCCGCCTCGCACGCCAGCATCTACCCGTATGGCCCGTTCGAGGCGGGTGATGGCGGCACCGTGATGCTCGGCCTGCAGAACGAGCGCGAATGGAAGGGGTTCTGCGAGCGGGTGCTGCGCAACGCCGCGCTGGCCATCGATCCGCGGTTTGACAGCAATGCGCGCCGCAATGAAAACCGCGAAGCGCTCAAAGGCATCATCCTTGGCGAATTCAAGGCCCTGACCACCGCGCAGGTGGTCGAACGGCTGGACGAAGCGCAGATCGCCAACGCCCGCATGAACGACATGGCCGGCCTGTGGGCGCACCCGCAACTGGCCGCACGCGGGCGCTGGCAGGACGTGGGGTCACCCGCTGGGGACATCCCCGCGCTGCTGCCGCCCGGCCGCATCAACCGCTTTGACTACCGCATGGGCCCGATTCCCGCCGTGGGCCAGCACACCGACGCGATCCTGCGCGAGCTGGGGCAGGGCGACGACGCCATTGCCGCGCTGCGGGGGGCCCAGGCGATCTGAATTCTGCGTGCGAATGATATTGAATAAATAGCAAACTATGACCATCTGACGGGGGCTATAGCCCTATTTTGTTAAGAAAATGTTCCCATGACTGCTTTGCATGCTCCCGGCGCCCAACTTGCCACCTTTGCCGCCCAACTGAACGCGCAGGCCATTCCCACCCACGTGCTGCGCAAAACCGAAGACCTGCTGGTCGACTGGTTCGGCTCGGCACTGGCAGGCAAGGGCGCCCGTCCGGTGGAAACCATCGGCCGCTTTGCCGCCCGCATGGGCGCGGGCACGGGGGCGTCCGAGGTGCTGACCGACCGCAGCCGCAACAGCCCGTACTTTGCGGCCATGGCCAACGCCGCAGCCTCGCACGTGGCCGAGCAGGACGACGTGCACAACGGCTCGGTGTTTCACGCCGCCACCATCGTGTTTCCAGTGGCGCTGGCGATGGCGCAGGCGCTGGGCAAAAGCGGCGCGCAGATGCTGGCGGCGTCGGTGGCCGGGTACGAAGTGGGCATCCGCGTGGGCGAATTTCTGGGCCGCTCGCACTACAAGGTGTTCCACACCACGGGCACGGCCGGCACGCTTGCGGCCGCGGCCACGGCGGGCAACCTGCTGGGGCTGGACGCGCAGCAGATGCAGCACGCCTTTGGCTCGGCCGGCACGCAAAGCGCGGGGCTGTGGGAGTTCTTGCGCACCGCCGCCGACAGCAAGCAACTCCACACCGCGCATGCGGCAGCGGCGGGGCTGATGTCGGCGTGCCTGGCGCAAGAGGGCTTTACCGGTGCGGCGCAAATCCTCGAAGGCGCGCAGGGCCTGGCCGCCGGCATGTCCAGCGACGCCAACCCCGCCCGGCTGGTGGACGGCCTGGGCACCCGCTGGGCCACGGTGGAAACCTCATTCAAATACCACGCCAGTTGCCGCCACACCCACCCGGCGGCCGATGCGCTGCTGCAGGTGGTGCAGCAACACGACCTGAAGCCCGAACAGCTCGCGCGTGTCATCACGCATGTGCACCAGGGCGCGATCGACGTGCTCGGGGCGGTGGTGCGGCCGGCCACGGTGCACCAGAGCAAGTTCTCGATGGGCACGGTGCTGGCCCTGGTGGCGCGCTACGGCCATGCCGGACTGGCCGAGTTTGACGCGCACTTCCAGGACGACGCCACGCAGTCGCTGCGCGACCGCGTGACGATGGAACTCGACGCCGAGGTCGACGGCGCCTACCCGCAGCGCTGGATCGGCAAGGTCACCGTGCACACCACCGACGGCCGGGTGCTGCATGGCCGCGTGGACGAACCCAAGGGCGATCCAGGCAACACCTTGAGCCGCGACGAGATCACCGCCAAGGCGCAGCGCCTGGCGGCCTACAGCGGCGCGGCCACCCCGGCCGAGATGGACGTGGCGCTGGCCCGGCTCTGGGCCATCGGCCAGGCCCCGCGCGTCGGGCCGTTGCTGGGCACCTCGCCATGAACCCCACCGCGAACGCCGCCTTGAATGCGCCGCATCACGACGGCCGCACGGCGCTGGCGCACGCCCGAACCTTCCTGTTCGTGCCCGCCACCCGGCCTGATCGCTTTGCCAAGGCACTGGCCTCGGGGGCCGATGCCGTCATCATTGATCTGGAAGACGCGGTGGCGCCGGCCGACAAGGGCTCTGCGCGCCAGGCACTGGTGCAGGCCTGGCCGGACATCGGCAGCGCGGACCGCCACCGCCTCCTGGTTCGCATCAACGCCCGCGGCACGGACTGGCAGGCCGGTGACTTGACGGCGCTCTCAGCGCTGGGGGTCACCGGCGTGATGGTGCCCAAGGCCGAAACCGCCGCCGACCTGATCACCGTGGCCGCGGCGCTGGGGCCGCACTGTGTGCTGGTGCCGCTGGTGGAATCGGCCGCGGGGCTCATGGCCGTGACTGCGCTGGCCGGGGCGCCGCAGGTGCTGCGTCTGGCGTTCGGGCATCTGGACTACCAGGTCGATCTGGGCATGGCCTGCGACGGGGCCGAGGTCGAACTGATCCCGGCGCGCCACGCCATCGTGCTGGCGTCTCGTGTGGCCGGTCTGGCCCCGGCGCTGGACGGCGTGACGCAGGACACGGGTGACGCCAGCGTTGCCCAGGCCGACGCCCGGCGCGCGCGCCGCGCGGGGTTTGGCGGCAAGCTGTGCATCCATCCGGCTCAGGTGGCACCGGTTCGATGGGCCTTCGCGCCCAGCCGGGAAGAACAGGCGTGGGCGCGCCGGGTGCTGGCCGCCGCTGCCGGTGCAAGCGGTGGCGCCATCCGCGTGGACGGCCGCATGGTGGACGCACCGGTGCTGGCGTTGGCCCGGCGCGTGCTGGACGATGGCGCTGCCGCCGCGGCCTCCTGACACGCCTCCTGACGCAGCACCCGGCGCGCTTTGCCGCCGGATTGCCGGGTGCGCGGCGGCCCGCCAACAGGCAAACCGTGCCCCAATGGAATGGTGAAAACCCGCAGCCAGGGGGCACAATCCCCAAGGCCTGAGCACCTCGCAAGCGGTTACCATCCGGGGGTTCGCGCTTGGTCAAGCTTGGCCAAGTTCCCTCTCAATCCCAGGAGACACTCCATGAAATTTTCCAGTCGTATGCGTCGTCACGTGCTCGCCACTGCCTGTGTGGCCTTGGGCGCTTTGGCACTGCCGTTCGCGGCGTCAGCCCAGTCGCCCATCGTCATCAAGTTCAGCCACGTCGTGGCCGACAAGACGCCCAAGGGCCAGGCGGCTTTGAAGTTCAAGGAACTGGCCGAGAAAAAACTGCCGGGCAAGGTCGACGTGCAGGTGTTCCCCAGCTCGCAGCTGTTTGGCGACGCCAAGGAACTCGAGGCCGTGCTGTTGGGCGACGTGCAATTCATTGCGCCCTCGCTGTCCAAGTTTGACCGCTTCACCAAGAAGCTCCAGGTGTTTGACCTTCCTTTCATGTTTGACGATGTTGAAGCCCTGGACCGTTTCCAGTCCACGCCGCTGGGCCAGAGCCTGCTGACGTCCATGACCAACCGCGGACTGGTGGGTCTGGCCTACTGGCACAACGGCATGAAGCAGTTGTCTACCGGAAAGGACAAGCTGGTGCGCCCTGAGGACGTCAAGGGCCTGAAGTTCCGCATCCAGGCATCGGACGTGCTCGAAGCGCAGTTCAAGGCGCTGGGCGCCAATCCCCAGAAGATGGCGTTTGCCGAGGTGTACCAGGCCTTGCAGACCGGCGTGGTCGATGGCCAGGAAAACACCTGGTCCAACATCTACTCGCAGAAGTTCCATGAAGTCCAGAAAACCATTGCCGAGACCAACCACGGTCCGATCGACTACATGGTGGTGACCAACGCCAAGTGGTGGGATGGCCTGCCGGCGGACGTGCGCAAGGGCCTGACCGAAGCCATGGCCGAGGCCACGACCTACGGCAACAAGGTGGCGTTCGATCTCAACGAGGCGGACAAGAAGAAGATCGCGGACGCGGGCAAGGCGAAGATCCAGAAGCTGTCCAAGGACGACATCGCGGCATGGCGCAAGGCCATGGAGCCGGTCTGGAAGCAGTTTGAGGGCGGCATCGGGCGCGACCTGATCGACGCGGCGCTCAAGGCCAACAAGTAAACCCTTCCAAGGAAAGGCCCTCGAAAAGGGCCTTTTTCACCTATGCGCTGGTTTGAACATTTGGAAGAAGGGCTGATCGCCTTTCTGATGGCGGCCATGACGCTGCTCACCTTCATGCAGGTGATCGCGCGTTATGTCTTCAACTACAGCTTCGTCTGGGCGCTTGAACTCACGGGTGTCATGTTCGCGTGGTTGATTTTCATCGGCATGTCGTACGGCGTGCGCGTCGGGGTTCACATCGGCGTGGACGTGCTGGTCCGGGTGCTCAAGCCGGCGGCCGCGCGTGCGCTCAGCAGCGTGGCCGCCGCGCTGTGCGTGGTCTATGCCGTGATCGTGACGGTGGGGGGCTATCAATACGTTCGGAAAATGTACGACGTGGGCATTCTGATGCAGGACATGCCGATTCAGCAGTGGATTCCTCGCGTCATCCTGCCGCTGGGCTTTGCCCTGCTGGCCTTCCGATTTGCCCAGGTGCTGTACCGGCTGGCCACAGGCCAGGACGCCCATCTGCTGGGTGATGAGGCGGCGGACGCGCTCAAGCTCAAAACCGAAGAAGGCCCCGACGAGGTGCGCACATGACCACGATTTTCCTGTTTGTGATGCTGTTTGTGCTGATGGCGCTGGGCATGCCGGTGGCCGTGGCGCTGGGGCTTTCGTCGCTGTTGACCATCCTGTTTTTTGCGAACGACTCGATGGCGTCCATGTCACTCAAGCTGTTCGAGACGGCCGAGTTGTACACGCTGCTGGCGATCCCGTTCTTCATCCTGGGCGGCACGTTCATGACCACGGGCGGGGTGGCCAAGCGGATGATCCGTTTTGCCAACTCCTGCATCGGGCACTTGCGCGGCGGCTTGGCCATGGCGTCGGTCATGGCCTGCATGCTGTTTGCGGCGGTGTCGGGGTCGTCACCGGCCACGGTGGTGGCGGTCGGCTCGATCGTGATCGCGGGCATGGTCAAGGCCGGGTATTCCAAGTCATTTGCGGCGGGGGTGATCTGCAATGCCGGCACGCTGGGCATCCTGATTCCACCCTCTATCGTGATGGTGGTCTATGGCGCGGCCACCGAAACCTCGGTGGGCAAGCTGTTCATGGCGGGGGTGATTCCCGGCATCATGCTAGGCCTGATGCTGATGGTGGCGATCTATATCCGCGCCCGCATGCTCGATGTGCCCCGGCAGCCCCGTGCGCCCATGGGCGAGATCGTGCGTTCAGGCCGTGATTCGCTGTGGGGCCTGATGCTCATCGTCATCATCCTGGGGGGGATCTACGGCGGCATCTTCACACCCACCGAAGCCGCTGCGGTGGCGGCGGTGTATGCGTTCTTCATCGCCGTGTTTGTGTACCGCGACATCGGCCTGAAGCAGGTGCCGCACGTGCTGCTGGAGTCCGGCAAGGTCACGGTGATGCTGATGTTCATCGTGGCCAACGCTTTGCTGTTTGCCCACGTGCTGACCACCGAGCGCATTCCGCAGCAAATCGCCGAAACCATCGTGGCCTGGGGCATGGCGCCGTGGCAGTTCCTGCTGGTGGTGAACGTGCTGCTGCTGATCGCGGGCATGTTCATGGAGCCCACGGGCATCATTTTGATCATGGCGCCCATCCTGTTCCCGATCGCCACGCGTCTGGGCATTGACCCGGTGCACCTGGGCATCATCATGGTGGTGAACCTGGAGATCGGCATGGTGACGCCACCCATCGGGCTCAACCTGTTTGTCACGGCGGGCATCACCAACATGTCCATCATGCAGGTGGCCCGAGCGGCCTTGCCCTGGACAATGGTGCTGCTGCTGTTCCTGGCGATCATCACCTACGTGCCGGCCGTCACCATGTTCCTGCCCAACATGCTGTTTTGAGCACGCCGAACCCGCCCCATCCACAGGGGCGGGTTTTTATCCCGATTTCAGAGGCTTTTTGGCCTTATCTCCCCGTCAAACATGAATAGTTTGCTTCTTTTAAAGTAGCAGACTGTGCGCTGACGCACGCACAGCAGGCCAGCGCTGTGCTTGAATGGGGGCGGCGCTGCGTTCCCGCGCGTGTGGCGCCAGCGGGATGTTCATGCGCTTCGGTCCTGATTTCGCTGTCATGAATCGGGCCGCGAACACGACCAACACCCCATGTGCTGCGGCAACGCCTTGGCTGGCCTGGCACAGCGCCCGCTTGCGCGCAATCTTTCTTTCAAGGAAATCCCCCATGCTTTCAGGAAAAACAGCGCTGGTCACCGGCTCGACCAGCGGAATTGGCCTTGCCATTGCCGAACAATTTGCCAAAGCCGGTGCGCACATCGTGCTCAACGGCTTTGGTGATGCGGCCGAAATCGCCACCCTTCGTGCCCGCCTGGCCAAGGAACACGGCGTGCAGGTGCACTACAACGGTGCCGACATGAGCAAGCCCGAGGCCATTGAAGCCATGTTCAAGGAAATTGACGCCAAGTTCGGCGGCATTGACATCCTGGTCAACAACGCAGGCATCCAGTTTGTGGCGCCGGTCGATGAGTTCCCGGTCGCCAAATGGGACGCCATCATTGCCATCAACCTCACGGCGGCGTTCCACACCATCCGCCTGGCGCTGCCCGGCATGAAGCAAAAGAAGTGGGGCCGCATCATCCAGATCGCCTCGGCCCACGCGCTGGTGGCGTCGCCCTTCAAGTCGGCCTACGTGGCCGCCAAGCACGGCATTGCCGGGCTGACCAAAACCGTGGCGCTCGAAGTGGCCGAGCAGGGCATCACCGTCAACGCCATCTGCCCCGGCTACGTGTGGACCCCGCTGGTGGAGAAGCAGATCCCCGAGACCGCCAAGGCCCGCGGCATGACGGAAGAGGAAGTCATCCAGAACGTGCTGCTGGCCGCCCAGCCCACCAAGCAGTTCGTGACGGTGGAACAGGTGGCAGCACTGGCCAGCTACTTTGCCAGCGACGCCGCAGCCTCCATCACCGGCACGGTGATGCCCATCGACGGCGGCTGGACCGCGCACTGAAAGACGACAACCGATGAATCTCAAAGACGTTCTGGCCCTGCCGTCCATGCCGGCGGCTTCGCCCTCGTATCCGCGCGGACCCTACCGCTTTATCGACCGCGAATACCTGATCATCACCTACGAATCCGACCCCGCCGCGATCCGCGCCGCGCTGCCCGAACCGCTGGAGCCCGACGGCAGCAACACCGTGCTGTACGAGTTCATCCGCATGCCCGATTCGGCCGGTTTTGGCAGCTACACCGAGTCGGGTGTGGTGATCCCGGCGCTGTTCAAGGGCGAGCACGTCAATTTCACCGCGCAGATGTACCTGGACGACGAGCCACCCATTGCCGGCGGCCGCGAGATCTGGGGTTTCCCCAAAAAGCACGGCCTGCCCAAGCTGTGCGTGGTGCACGACACCCTGACCGGCACGCTGGACTACGCGGGCGTGCAGGTGGCCGTGGGCACCATGGGCTACAAGCACCAGCACCTGCTGTACGACGTGAACGGCCACAAGCAATGCTCGTCGGCCTCCATCGTGGCCAAGATGGGCAAGACGCAGGTCAACCTCAAGCTCATTCCCGGCGTGGACGGCGAACTGGCCATTGCCCAGCTCGTGGCCTACAACCTCACCGACATTTCGGTCCAGGGGGCGTGGTCGGGCCCGGCGCGGCTGCACCTGGTGCCGCACGTCAATGCCCCCGTGGCCGATCTGCCGGTGCGAAAATCGCTCGGTGGTCTGCACTTCATTGCCGATCTCACGCTGCCCTATGGCCGCGTGCTGCACGACTATCTCGAGGGCCAGCCGGCCCGGTCCCAAGGATGAACCGCATGCCCAGTACCCGCGCCAAACCAGCACCCCGCAAATCCGCCGCCGCAACGCCTGCCGCCCGCC
>PHCI01000022.1 GCA_002842205.1 Betaproteobacteria bacterium HGW-Betaproteobacteria-3
ACAGCCCCACAAGTGCTGTCAACAGCACGGCAAAAACAAAACGGCTCATGGTGCTTTGTACCATGGGCCGCGGGCCGAACGGGCGGCAAACAGGGGCAGAAAAAGACATCAATTGGCGACCTTCGAGGCAGATCGCCATGATGGCTTACTTCGCCACCACGCGCACCATTTCGAGCGTCTTGTTGGAATAACCCCACTCGTTGTCGTACCAGCTGATGACCTTGACGAAGGTCTTGTCCAGCGCGATGCCGGCGTCGGCGTCAAACACCGAGGTGCAGCTCTCGCCGCGGAAGTCGCTGGCCACCACCTTGTCTTCGGTGTAGGCCAGGATGCCCTTGAGCGCGCCCTGGCTCTGGGCCTTCATTTCGGCGCAGATTTCGGCGTAGCTGGCTTCCTGGTTGAGTTCGACCGTCAGGTCGATCACCGACACGTCGGAGGTGGGCACGCGAAAGGACATGCCGGTGAGCTTCTTGTTGAGCTCGGGGATCACCACGCCCACGGCCTTGGCCGCGCCGGTGGAGCTGGGGATGATGTTCTCGAGGATGCCGCGGCCGCCGCGCCAGTCCTTGTTGCTGGGGCCGTCCACGGTTTTCTGCGTGGCGGTGGCGGCGTGCACGGTGGTCATGAGGCCGCGCTTGATGCCCCACTTGTCGTTGAGCACCTTGGCCACGGGGGCCAGGCAGTTGGTGGTGCAGCTGGCGTTGCTGATGACGGCCTGGCCGGCGTAGGTTTTGTCGTTCACGCCGAAGACGAACATGGGGGTGTCGTCCTTGGACGGCGCCGACATGACCACTTTTTTGGCGCCCGCCGCCAGGTGCTTTTCGCCCGTTTCCCGGGTCAGGAACAGGCCGGTGGATTCAATGATGATGTCGGCGCCGGCTTCGTTCCACTTGAGGTTGGCCGGGTCGCGCTCCTGCGTCAGGCGGATTTTCCGGCCATCCACGATCAGGGTGTTGCCGTCCACCGAAATGTCGCCCTTGAAGCGGCCGTGCACGCTGTCGTACTGGAGCATGTAGGCCAGGTAGTCGGGCTCCAGCAGGTCGTTGATGGCCACGATCTCGATGTCCTTGAAGTTCGCGTGCGCCGCCCGGAACACCATGCGCCCGATGCGCCCGAAACCGTTGATGCCTACTTTGATCGTCATGTGAGTTCTCCTGTAAAACAAACCCTGTCCCGCCCGTGCTGCCGGGCCTGGACCCGCGCAGCCCCGGCGGCGCTATTTCTGGGCCAGCACGGCCTGCACCGTCTCGGCCACGTTCCCGGCCGTGAAGCCGAAGTGCTCGAACAGCGCCGGCGCCGGTGCCGATTCGCCATAGGTGTCGATGCCCACCACGGCGGCGCAGCCGTATTTCCACCAGCCGGCGGTGGCGCCCATCTCGACGGCGATGCGCGGCAGGCCGCGGGGCAGCACGGCATTTTTGTAATCGACCGTCTGGCGGTCAAACACGGTGGTGCTGGGCATGGAGACCACGCGCACCGCGATTTTCTTCGCCGCCAGCAGCTCCTGCGCGCGCAGCGCAAGCTGCACCTCGGAGCCGGTGGCGATGATCACCGCCTGCGCCTTTTTCTTCAGGCCCACCTCGGCCGGTTCGGCCAGCACGTAGGCCCCGCGGCTGATCTCGCCGAGGTCGGTCTTGGGTGCGTAGGGCAGGTTCTGGCGCGACAGCAGCAGCGCCGTGGGCCGGTGGCGGTTTTCCAGCGCCACGGCCCAGGCCACGGCGGTCTCGGCGGTGTCGGCGGGGCGCCAGACGTCCAGCCCCGGAATCAGCCGCAGGCTGGCCGCGTGCTCGATCGACTGGTGGGTCGGGCCGTCTTCGCCCAGGCCGATGGAGTCGTGGGTAAACACGTGGATCACACGCTGCTTCATGAGCGCAGCCATGCGGATCGCGTTGCGGCTGTAGTCGCTGAAGGTCAGGAAGGTGCCGCCGTAGGGGATGTAGCCGCCGTGCAGGGCCACGCCGTTCATGATGGCGGCCATGCCGAACTCGCGCACGCCGTAATTGATGTGGCGGCCGATGCAGGCCCCCGGGGTGCCGGCGGCGTCGGGGTAGGTCACCACGTCGCCCGACAAGTCCACGCGGAAGGCGGGCGTGCTCTTGGTGTTGGTCAGGTTGGAGCCGGTCAGGTCGGCGCTGCCGCCCAGCAGTTCGGGCAGGGCGGCGGTGAAGGCTTCCAGCGCAATTTGCGAGGCCTTGCGCGAGGCCACGGTTTCGGCTTTGGTGTGAGCAGCCAGCGTGGCGTCCACCGCCACCTGCGCGAATTTTTTGGGCAGATCGCCCTTCATGCGGCGGACAAACTCTTTCGCCAGTTCGGGGTGGGCCGCCTTGTAAAGCGCGAATTGCGCGTCCCACGCGGCTTCGGCGGCGCGGCCCGCGGCCTTGGCGTCCCAGGCTTCGTACACCTCGTTGGGGATCACGAACGGCGCATGCGGCCAGCCCAGCGCTTCGCGCGTGAGGCGGATTTCTTCGGCCCCCAGCGGCTCGCCGTGGGCCTTGGCGGTGTTGGCGCGATTCGGGCTGCCGTGGCCGATGTGGGTCTTGCAAATGATGAGCGTGGGTTTGTCGGCACTGTTTTTGGCGTCGGCAATGGCGCGGTCGACCGCGGCCACGTCATGGCCGTCGATCGGGCCGATCACGTTCCAGTTGTAGGCCGCAAAGCGCAGCGCGGTGTGGTCGATGAACCAGGGGGCGACCTGGCCATCGATCGAGATGCCGTTGTCGTCGTACAGCGCGATCAGCTTGTTGAGCTTCCAGGCACCGGCCAGCGCGCAGGCCTCGTGGCTGATGCCCTCCATCAGGCAGCCGTCGCCCAGGAACACGTAGGTGTGGTGGTCGACCACGGTGTGGCTTTCGCGGTTGAATTCGGCGGCCAGCAGCTTCTCGGCCAGCGCCATGCCCACCGCGTTGGTCACGCCCTGGCCCAGCGGCCCGGTGGTGGTTTCCACGCCGGGCGTGATGCCCACCTCAGGGTGGCCCGCCGTCTTGCTGTGCAGTTGGCGGAAGTTCTTGAGCTCGCCAATGGGCAGCTTGTAGCCCGTGAGGTGCAGCAGCGCATACAGCAGCATGGAGCCGTGGCCGTTGGAGAGCACGAAGCGGTCGCGGTTGGCCCAGTGCGGGTTGGCCGGCGAGTGCCGCAAATGGCGGCCCCACAGCGCCACCGCCATGTCGGCCATGCCCATCGGGGCGCCGGGGTGGCCGGAATTGGCTTGCTGGACGGCGTCCATGGCAAGGGCGCGGATGGCATTGGCCATGTCGGCGTGGCGGGGGTTCGGCATTGGGGTGTTGGCCATTCAGGCGGCTCCGGCAGGGGGACAGGACAGGGGGAAACCCTGAATTTTACCGTCCCGGGGGGCGCGGGCGGGTCAAGGGTAAGGTTTGAGCGGAGCGGCTTGACCCGGCTTGCCGGGGCAAGTCCTTTTGATTAGGAAGGGTTGGGCGTCACGCGGGATGCGCTGAGAACTTGACCCCGAGGGCCCGAGCAACCTTGAGAATGGTGTCGAGACGCGGCTTTGCGCCCGGTGCGAGGGCCTTGTAAAGACTCTCTCGACCGAGGCCAGCATCTTTGGCGACTTGTGCCATGCCCTTGGCGCGAGCAACATCGCAACTCAACGCCATGCATAAGCCGCGAACAAATTGCGTCGCACTTTGTGAGCCGAGCGCGCAGTGCCCTCAGATTTGATGCACTTGTTAGCTATTCTGTAGGTCTTTGCGCTCTTCGCTTTTCTCTGAGCCACGTTGAGATTGCGGCGACTATGAACAATGCTCCGACCGAGAACATTGCTGCCGGAATTCCGTGCGGACCGAGCGCTTCGTACAGAGAGCGGTACAGCCATGACCACCTGCCCGTGAAGGGCGGCACATCGGGACGAACCCATTTCATGCCGCCCACGATCAACAGGACCGCACCAATCCCGGCCCACGCATTGGCTTTCTCAGTAGGGGTGAAAGGCCTGCGCCAGTGGTCGTGATCAGGTTGTCCGCGAAAGAGTTTCATCTGATGGCTAAGGTGAAAATGAGCGGGCGCCGTCGGCGCTCCAATCGACTGGCATGTTATCTCTCATCGCGAAGACCTCTGTCTGAACCAGTTTGCAACAGCCTCCCACCTGCTGCAAAGCGGCTATAACATCCGCACCGTGCATGCGCTTCTGGGCCATGCCGATGTGACCACCACCATGATTTACACCCACATGTTGAACCAAGGCGAGCGTGGCGTCGCCATTCCGCTGGACGCTCTGTGACGACCCCCACGCACCCCCGCCCCGCCCAGGCCCTGCTGCTGGCCGCTGGCCGCGGCGAGCGCATGCGCCCTCTGACCGACACCTGCCCCAAGCCGCTGCTGGCCGTGCAGGGCAAGCCGCTGCTGCAGTGGCATCTGGAGGCGCTGGCCCGCGGCGGCTTTCATGACGTGGTGGTCAACACCGCCTGGCTGGAACCCCAATTTATAAGCTATTTTGGCATTGAGCCCCCGTCAGATGGTCATAGTTTGCTATCAATACATGACTCTGCGGTGCCCATGCACGTGCGCCTCTCGCGCGAAGGCCATGACTTCGGCCGCGCCCTGGAAACCGCGGGGGGCATCGCCCGCGCGCTGCCGCTGCTGGACGAGGTGTTCTGGGTGCTCGCGGGCGACGTGTTCACGCCGGGCTTCGTGTTCACGCAGGACCGCGTGGCGCGCTTTGCCGCCAGCGGCCGGCTGGCCCACCTGTGGCTGGTGCCCAACCCGCCGCACCATCCCGGCGGCGACTTCGGGTTGTCCCCCGCCGGGCTGGCCTTGAACCACGCGCCCGAGCGCTTCACCTACTCCACCATTGGCCTGTACCGCCGCGCCCT
Organism: Betaproteobacteria bacterium HGW-Betaproteobacteria-3; assembly: GCA_002842205.1. GTDB lineage: Bacteria > Pseudomonadota > Gammaproteobacteria > Burkholderiales > Burkholderiaceae_C > PHCI01. The sequence continues at coordinate 4,830 of PHCI01000022.1, forward strand.
GTTTGAAGCCCCGCACTGCACGCTGCCACCCGGCAACCCCGGCGGGATTTCCGCCCCGCTGGCCCCGCTGCTGCGCGCGGCGATGGACAATGGCCTGGTGAGCGCCGAGCTGTATACCGGCGCCTGGACCGATGTGGGCACGCCCGCGCGGCTGGCCGAGTTGAATGCACCGCACTCTTGAATCCCCGAAAAGCCAAACTGCCATGACCCAAGCCACTGCCACTTCCATCTACGCCGCGCGCCGCGCCCGCGTCGCCGCTGCCCTGGGGCAAGACGGCATTGCCATCGTGCCCACCGCGCCCGAACGCCAGCGCAACCGCGACAGCGACTTCCTGTTCCGGCACGACAGCTACTTCTATTACCTCACCGGGTTCACCGAGCCGCACGCCTGGCTGGTGATCACCGGCGACGGCCGCAGCACGCTGTTCTGCCAACCGAAAGATCTGGAACGCGAGATCTGGGACGGCTACCGGCTGGGCCCCGACGCCGCCCCCGCCGCACTGGGTGTGGACGCCGCGCTGCCCGTGGGCGAGCTGGACACCCGGCTGCCCAAACTGCTCGAGAACCGCGACGTGGTCTGGTACCCGTTTGCCATCCATCCGGGGCTGGAAGCCCGGGTGGGCGGCTGGCTCAACCCGGTGCGCGCGCGCGTGCGCTACGGCGCGCTGTGCCCCGAGCAGCAACGCGACCTGTGCGGCGTGCTCGATGAAATGCGCCTGGTGAAAGACGCGCACGAGCAGGACCTCATGCGCCGCGCCGCGCAGATCAGCGCGCGCGCCCACGTGCGCGCCATGCGCCTGAGCGCGCGCATGCTGCGCGAGGGCCAGGACGTGCGCGAATACCACCTCGACGCCGAGCTGCTGCACGAGTTCCGCCTGGGCGGCTCGCAGTACCCGGCCTATGGCTCCATCGTCGCGGCCGGGGCCAACGCCTGTGTGCTGCACTACCGCGCCGACGCCGCCCCCGTGCGCGCGGGCGAGCTGGTGCTGATCGACGCCGGTTGCGAGCTCGACGGCTATGCGTCCGACATCACCCGCACCTTCCCGGCCAACGGCACTTTCACCGGCCCGCAGCGCACGCTGTACGCGCTCGTGCTGGCCAGCCAGGAAGCGGCGGCGGCGGCCACCAAGCCGGGCGCGCGCTTCACCGACCCGCACGACGCGGCCGTGAAAGTGCTGGCGCAGGGCATGCTGGACGTCGGCCTGCTGGACCGCAACAAGGTGGGCGGCCTGGACGACGTGATCGAAAAACGCGCGTACTTCCAGTTCTACATGCACCGCACCGGCCACTGGCTGGGCATGGACGTTCACGACTGCGGCGGCTATGTGGAGCCGGCCGAAGTGGGCCAGACCAGCGAGCGCAAGGACGCCCTCACCGGCGAGACCATCGTCAACCGCCCGGCGCGCATCCTCCACCCCGGCATGGTGCTCACGCTCGAACCGGGCCTCTACGTGCGCCCCGCCGAAGGCGTGCCCGAGGCGTTCCACCACATCGGCATCCGCATCGAAGACGACGCCATCGTCAACGCCACCGGCTGCGAACTCATCAGCCGCGGGGTGCCGGTGAAGGCCGATGAGATCGAGGCACTGATGCGCGGCTGAGCCGCCAACGCTCAGGCGGCGTCAACCGCGAACTGCAGGCCCGCCCTTTCCTGCAGCCGCCGCACCAGCGTCAGCCCCATGGCCGCGCCCGGCGTCCAGACGCCACCGGGCGTCATGGTGCGGTCCACGTCCTGCAGCAGGCACAGCGCGCTCTCGCTGATCAATTTGCAGGTCGAGCCGTAGCCCGGGTCGCGGTCGCCCCGGACGGTGGCGCGCAGCGTCTGGCCGCTGGCGGTCTGGCCCACAAACACCACCTCATAGCGCCCGCTGTCGCGTTGCGCCTGGCCCGGACCCTGGCCCGGCTGCGGCAGCACAAAACGGCGGATCAAGGCCCGCGCGGGGGCCAGGCGCAGCAGCCAGTCCTGAAGACGTGCGGTGCGCGCCAGGGCCCTGGCCCGGCGCTCGCCCGCGGCGCCGGTGCCCGTCAACATGCGCTCGCTGTAAGTGAAGTCGCGGCCCCACGGGTGCCCGCGCAGGGCGTGGGTGCGGTGCACGTTCTTGGTGTTGATGGGGGCCATCACGAACGGGCCGGTCCACGACTGCGCCAGGTCGTCCCAGGCGGCAGTGCGGTCGTCGGGCTGCGGCGGGCCGCGAAAACCCGGCGTGAGCGCAAACGGGTCCACCAGCGTGCGCGCCAGCGCCGCGTCGCGCCCCGCGGCCTCCAGCGTGGCGATCAGGCTGGCGGCCGTGCCGCCCGAAAAGCCGCCTTTCATGACCTTCACCCGGCCGTGCACCCGCACCAGCGGCGCGCCCAGCCGGGCCTGCGCCTGGCCCTGCAGAAACACCACGCCCAGGTCAAACGGGATCGAGTCAAACCCGCACGAAAACACGATGCGCGCGCCCGAAGCCGCCGCCGGGCCTTGAAGGCGCGGGATCATCTGCGCCATCCAGCCCGGCTCGCCACACAGGTCCACATAGTCGGTGCCCGCCCGGGCGCAGGCGCTGACCAGCGCCTCACCGTGCCGCTGGTAGGGCCCGACGGTGGTGATGACCACGCGGGCCTGCGCCACCAGCGCGGCCAGCGCGGCGCCATCCCGGGCGTCGGCCACCAGCAGGGGCAGCGCGGCGTCAATGCCCAGGGCGTCGCGCACCTGGGTGAGCCTGGCCAGGCTGCGCCCGGCCATCGCCCAGGCGAGGTCCCCGCCCACACCGTACGCGGTGCTCAGGTATTCGGCCACCAGCCGACCGGTGAACCCGGTGGCGCCAAACACGATCACGTCGAACTTTCGCTGCATGGCCGATCGTCGCAGAATTCACAACCGCGCGGCAAGCGCCTACGATGTCCGTTGCCACGCCCACCATCCACCCATGCCCGACATCCTGACGCTCACCATGAACCCCGCGCTGGACGTGTGGACGTCCACCGAAAGGGTGACCGGCACGCACAAGCTGCGTTGCTCGGCCGCGCAGTGGCACCCGGGCGGGGGCGGCATCAACGTGGCCCGCGTGCTGCGGCGCCTGGGCAGCGATTGCCTGGCGCTGTATCTGGCCGGCGGCATGACGGGCCAGCGCCTGACGCAGCTGCTGGAGGCCGAGCAGGTGCCGCGCCAATGCATCGACATTGCCGGCGAGACCCGCGAGAGCTTTTCGGTGCATGAGCGGGCCAGCGGCCTGGATTACCGCTTTGTATTGCCCGGGCCCACGCTGCGCCCGCACGAGTGGGACGCCTGCATCGCCTACCTGCGTGCACTCGCCCCGGCGCCGCGCTACCTGGTCGTCAGCGGCAGCCTGCCGCCCGGCGCGCCGCGCGATCTCCATGCGCAGCTGGCGCGGCTCGCCCGCGCCAGCGGCAGCCGGCTGGTGGTGGACACTTCGGGCCCGGCGCTGGCCGCAGCGCTGGAAGAGGGCGTGTACCTGATCAAGCCCAGCCTGCGCGAATTGCGCGAACTGACCGGCCAGCCGCTCACGCACGAGCCGCAATGGCTGGCGGCGGCGCAGCAGATCGTGTGCGACGGCCGCGCCGAGATGGTGGCACTGTCACTGGGTGCGCAGGGCGCGGTGCTGGTGTCGCGCGACGCGACGGTGCGCGCCCAGGGCCTTGCCGTGCCGGTCGCCAGCACGATCGGCGCCGGCGACAGTTTTCTGGGCGGACTGCTCTGGGCGCTGTCCCGGGCCATGCCGCTCGAGCAGGCCTTGCGCCAGGCCATGGCGGCGGGCGCCGCAGCGTTGCTGGGCCCCGGCACGGCACTGTGCCAGGCCACCGATGTGGCGCGGCTGCGCGACGAGGTTCGGCTCACACGCCTGGGCTGATGGGCTGCGCACTGCGCGCAGGGTCGCAAGCATGACATGAGGGTGGAATTACCCGGTTGACGACCCCTTTGGCGCGTCCAACAATAGGCTCGCCCGACAAGCCATCGGGCGAGCAAGGAGAGCCCCCTGAACGCCAGAACCCCGGTTGGCATCGCGCCGCCCTCAGTGTTGCCACTGGAATCACCGCCTCGCACCCGTGGCGCCAGTGCGTTGCGGCATGTCCGGGCTCGACATGGCCGCACCCCTCGTGCAAGCCCACTGATTTTTCAACGAAGGAGACACCCATGACCCTCACCATTCCCCGTTCCCGCTGGTCCCGCACGCTGCAGCGCGGCGCCCGACTCACTTTCGCGGCGACCGCCATCGCCGGCCTGTCGCTGGCCGCCCAGGCGCAGGAGACCTTCAAGGTCGGGATCGTGAGCTTCCTCTCCGGACAGGCGGCCGAGAGTTTCGGCATCCCGGCCGTCAACGGCGCCAAGGCGCTGGTGGAGGCCTTCAACAAGGGCGCTGCGCCCGCCCCCTACAACAAGACCGGTTTCGGCGGCATGAAGATCGAGCCGATCTATGTGGACGAAGCCGGTGGCGCCACCAAGCAGGTGCAGGAGTTGCGCACCCTGTACGACCGGGAGAAGGTTGACGCGGTGGTGGGGTACGTGGGCTCGGGCGACTGCCTGGCCGTGGCGCCGGTGGCCGAGGAGATGAAGAAATTCCTGATCCTCTACGACTGCGGCACGCCCCGCATCTTCGAGGACGGCAAATACAGCTACGTGTTCCGCACCGCCGCCCACGCCACGATGGACAACGTGGCGCTGGCACGCTACCTGCAGGCGCGCAAGGTCAAGGTTGAAACCTTCAACATGATCAACCAGGATTACGCCTGGGGCCAGGACTCCAAAAAGGATTTCACGCTGTCCATGGGCAAGCTCTTCCCGAACGCCAAGGCCGGTCAGGACCAGCTGCCCAAGTTCGGCGCCGGCCAGTACGGCACCGAGATTTCGGCGCTGATGGGCAGCCCGGCCGACGTGACGCACTCCAGCCTCTGGGGCGGCGACCTGCAGGCGTTCATTCTGCAGGCCAACCCGCGCGGGCTGTTCAAGAAGACGCAGGTGGTGTTCTCGGCCGGTGACCACGTGCTGCCCGGCCTGGGCGACAAGATGCCCGACGGGGTGATCCTCGGCGCCCGCGGGGCCTACGGCCTGATGTCGCCCAAGTCGGCGCTCAACGACTGGTGGTGGGAGCTGTATTCCAAGGCTGCGGGCGTGTACCCCGTGCAGGCCCCGTACCGCATGGCGCAGGCCCTGCTGGGCCTGAAGCTGGTGGTGGAAAAGGCCATGGCCGCCAACGGCGGCAAAAAGCCCAATCACGAGCAGCTGGCCGCCGCACTCAAGGGCATGGAATGGGATTCGCCTGCCGGCAAGATCCGCATGGCGCTGGGCGACGGCCATCAGGCGATCCAGGAAACCGCCATCGGCAAGACGCGCTACGACGCCGCCAAAAAAATGGTGATGATCGATGACATCCAGCGCTTCCCGGCCGAGTGCGTGAACCCGCCTGCCAACATGAAGTCGGAAGACTGGATCAAGGCCGGTTTCCCTGGCGCCAAGTGCAATTGAGGCCCACCACCCGCCACCGCCACCGCCACCGCTGAACGCGGTGGTGCCGGGGCCGGTTCACGGCCGGCCTCTCCCTTGTCCCAACCAGGCGTCCGCATGACCACCGCCATCACCATCCTCATCGACGGCCTGACCTACGCGTCCTGGCTGTTCATCGTCGCGCTTGGGCTCACGCTCGTGTTTGGCGTGCTCAAGATCCTGAACATCGCGCATGGCAGCTTTTACGCGTTGGGGGCCTACGCGGCGGCCAGTTTCGTGGGTTGGGGCGCGTCCATGAAGCTGGCGCCGTCGATGTCGATCGTCGCGCTGCTGCTGGCCGCGGTGGCCGTGGCGGCGCTGGTGGCACCGCTGGTGGAACGGGGCCTGCTGCGGTTTTTTTACGGCCGCGATGAAGTGTTGCTGGTGCTGGTGACCTACGCGATGTTCCTGATCATGGAAGACGTCACCAAGCTGATCTGGGGCGCCAATCCCTATTACGTGTCCGAGCCCTACGGGTTGCTGGGCAATGTGAACGTCGGCCCGCAGGTGTACGTGGGCTACGACTTCATGCTGGTGGGCCTGGCCGTGGTGGTGGGCGTGGCCGTGTGGTGGTGCCTGAACCGCACGCGCCAAGGCAAGATCGTGCTGGCGGTGATCCACAGTGAGGAGATCGCCTCCAGCATGGGGGTCAACGTGTCGCGCGTCTACATGCTGGCCTTCTCGGCCGGGATTTTTCTGGCCGCGCTGGGCGGCGCCTTCACGGCACCGATGATCTCGGTGCAGCCGGGCATTTCGGTCGGCGTGATCATTGTTTCGTTCGCCGTGGTGATCATCGGCGGGCTGGGCAGCATTCCGGGGGCGGCGGTGGGCGCGCTCATCGTCGGGCTGGCCCGCTCGTTTGCGGTGCACGTGGTGCCCGTCGCCGAGCTTTTCTCGATCTATGTGGTGATGGCCGTGGTGCTGATGTTCCGCCCCGAAGGCCTGTTCCAGCGCATCCAGGCCCGAAAGATCTGAGCGCGCATGGCCTCCACCCCGAACCTCCATCCGGCCTCGCCCCCCACGGCACCGCCATCCCGCCAACGCCTGGTGCTGGGCAGCCTGGGCATCACCCTGGCCCTGCTCGTGGCCGGCTGGTTCATGCCCAAGTGGCTGACGTTTCTCATCACCATGGCGGCCTCGCATGGGCTGGTGTCGCTGGGCATCGTGGTGCTCATGCGCGGCGGCGTGGTGTCGTTCGGCCAGGGGCTGGTGTTCTCGGCGGGGGGCTACGCCGCCGCCCTGGCGTTCAACCAGCTCGGGCTGACCGATGCGCTGGGCCTGACGCTGCTGGGCGGCATCGCGGCCACGCTGATCGCCGCGCCGTTCGCGCCCCTGCTGTCACGCTACCGCGGCATCTTCTTCGCCATGCTGACGCTGGCCTTGTCGATGGTGGCTTACGGGGTGCTCGTCAAGACCACCGCGCTGGGGGGTTCGGACGGCTTCAATCTGGGCCGCCCGACGCTGCTGGGGCAATCGCTGCCCGACGACCGGGTGGGGTATGTGCTGTTTGCGGTCACGGTTTCGGTGTCGGCGCTGCTGGCGCTGCTGGCGCGCATTTATTTTGATTCGACCCGCGGCCTGCTCACCCTGGCCGTGCGCGACAACGAGCTGCGCGTGGAATACCTCGGTGGCTCGGTGCGCCAGGCCATGGCGGTGAACTTTGTACTGGCCGCGTTTGCGGGCGGTGCAGGCGGGGCGCTGACGGTCATGGCGCTGGGCCATATCGACCCGAACTTCAGTTACTGGACGACCTCGGGCGAGTTCGTGTTCGTGGCCATCCTCGCGGGCTGGCAAAGCGTGCTGGCGGTGTTCATCGCCTCGACCGTGCTGGAGGTCGTGCGGTCGTTTTCCAGCCTGTACTTTCCCAACACCTGGCAGCTGGCGCTGGGCCTGTTCCTGCTGTTCGTGATCCGCTTCCTGCCCCGGGGCATCGGCTCGCTGTGGATGGACCGCCCGGCATCGCCGCGCAAGGGAGACCTGTCATGAGCACGCCACTCCTGCAGGCCTGCGGCATCGAGAAGAAGTTTGGCGCGGTCGTGGCCGCCAGCGCGATCGACATCGACATCGCCGCGGGCGAGCGTGTGAGCCTGATCGGCAGCAACGGCGCGGGCAAGACGACCTTTGTCAACATGATCACCGGCTATCTCAAGCCGGACGCCGGCAGCATCACGCTGGCCGGACAGGACATCACCCGGCTGGCGCCGCGGGCCATCACGCACCTGGGCGTGGCGCGCTCGTTCCAGATTCCGCAGCTGTGCGGCGAACTCAGTGTGCTCGACAACATGCTGGTGGCCACGGCCTGCCAGGACCGGCGCCTCTCGTTCTTCCAACCCGCGCATCGCCCCGAGCGGCTGGCGCGCGCCGACGCCCTGCTGGAGCGCTTTCAACTCACGGAACACCGCGACCGGCGCGTGGCCGAACTGCCGGGCGGGGTGCGCAAGCTGCTCGACATCGCCATGGCCCTGACCGGCCAGCCCCGCCTGCTGCTGCTGGACGAACCCACCAGCGGCGTCTCGGCCGAGGAAAAATTCCCGATGATGGACATCATCATGACGGCGCTGGGCCGCGAGCCGATGACGGTGCTGTTTGTGGAGCACGACATGGACATCGTCGAGCGCCACGCCGACCGCGTGGTGGCGTTTTACAGCGGCCGCATCATCGCCGACGACACGCCCGCGGTGGCGCTGGCCACCGACGACGTGCGGCGCTACGTCACCGGCACACTGCGCGAGGAGTGACCCCATGCTGATCATCGAGAACCTTCACGTCGCGATCCAGTCGGTCCAGGTGCTGCGCGGGCTGAGCCTGAGCGTCGCCGACGGCACCATGGCGGGCCTGGTCGGCCGCAACGGCGCCGGCAAGACCAGCCTGATGCGCTCGGTCATGGGTCACCTCAGCCCGTCGCAGGGCCGCATGGTGTTTCACGGCGAAGACCTGGTCCGCCTGCCGCGCCACCAGCGCGCCGCGCTGGGCATTGGCTACATGCCGGAAGACCGGGGCCTGGTGCCCGAGCTGACCGTGGAGGAAAACATCCTGGTGCCGGTCTGGGCCTCGCGGGTGCTCAAGGAGGCGCAGCGGCTGGAGTTCGTCTACCAGGTGCTGCCTGAGCTGCAGGAGATGCGCGACCGCCGCGCGCTGCTGCTGTCGGGCGGGCAGCAAAAACTGGTGGCGCTGGCCCGCGCCTTGGCCGTCGGCACGCGCCTGCTGCTGCTGGACGAGCCCTTTGAAGGCGTGGCCCCGGCGCTGTCAATGCGTCTGGCCGAGGTGATTGGCAGCCTGCGCGGCGGGCAACTCTCGGTGTTGATTTCGCAGTCCGATCTGAACCACTCCCGCAGTCTCGTGGACGCCGAATTCGTCATCGAGCGCGGCGCCAATGTCACCGCCGAAGCCGCCGCACCGGCGGCCTGACGCCATGAATCCGTGGCAGGCGTTTCCCGTGCCGCCGCAGCGGTTCGAGGCCTGGCAGGGCGACCGGCTGGTGCGCTGCTTCGCCGATCGGCCCGCCAGTTTTCACGCCATGTTCGAACGCGCCGTGCGCGAGCGCTCCCGCCACGACGCCGTGGTGTTTGAAGGCCGGCGCTGGCGCTACGCGCAAGCCGATGCCGAAGTGCGGCGCGCGGCCCACGGGCTGGCCCGGCACGGCGTGGTGCGTGGCGAGCGCGTGGCGCTGTTCATCAGCAACCGGCCCGAGTTCATCTGGGTGCTGCTGGCGCTGCAGCGGCTGGGCGCCATCGCCGTGCCCATCGGCGTGCGCGAGCAGCGCACCGGGCTGGCCTACATGCTCAACCAGTGTGGCGCCCGGGGCGTGGTGTTTGACGCCGCGCTGGCCGAGCGCATTCCATCGGCCGACGAAGCCCCCGGCGTCACCCTGCGCGTTTCGCTGGGCGAGGCCGCGGGTGCCGTGCCCTACGCGTCGTGGGGCGCAGCGGACGCACCGCAGGCGCCGCCAGCCCCCGTGCACGAGAGCGAGGTCGCGGTGATCCTTTACACCTCGGGCACCACCGGCCACCCCAAGGGCGCGATGCTGACGCACCGCAACATTGCGCATTCGGTGCTTCATTTCGAAGCCTGCATGCGGCTCCAGGCCGACGACCGCTCGGCACTGGCCGTGCCGGCCAGCCATGTGACGGGGCTGATCGCCATCATTGCCGCCATGCTGCAGGTGGGCGGCGTCATTGTCGTGGTGCCCGAGTTCAAGGCCGCGGATTTCGTCCAGACGCTGGCGCGCGAACGCGTGACGCACACCCTCATGGTGCCCGCGATGTACAAGCTGTGCCTCATGACGCCCGGCTTCGCGCAGTGCGACCTCACCGCCTGGCGCGTCGGCGGCTACGGCGGCGCACCCATGCCGGTGGCCACCATCGACGCGCTGGCCGCGCTGCTGCCGGGCCTGACCCTGCTCAACGCCTATGGCGCCACCGAAACCACCTCACCCGCCACCCTGATGCCGGCCGGACTCACCCGTGCGCACGCCGACAGCGTGGGCGTGGCCCTGCCCTGCGCCGACCTCCGCGTGATGGACGAAGACGGCCGCGAGCTGCCCCCCGGCCAGACCGGCGAGCTGTGGATCGGCGGGCCCATGGTCGTGCCCGGCTACTGGGACAACCCGCAGGCCACGGCCGCGTCGTTCACGGCCGGGTACTGGCACTCGGGCGACCTCGGCGCGGTGGATGCCGAAGGCTTCGTGCGCGTGTTTGACCGCAAGAAGGACATGCTCAACCGCGGTGGCTTCAAGATCTATTCGGTCGAGGTCGAGAACACCCTGATGGCGCTGCCCGGCGTGGTCGAGGCGGCCATCGTCGGCCGACCCTGCCCGGTGCTGGGCGAGCGCGTCCACGCCTTTGTGCACGCGCCGGGAATGACGCCCGATGACGCGGCGCTGCTTGCGCACTGCCGCCAGCACCTGGCCGACTACAAGGTGCCGGAGACCATCACCTGGACCGCCACACCGTTGCCGCGCAACGCCAACGGCAAAGTCATGAAGCGCGATCTGAGGGCCCGCCTGACGGATGCGGCATCGCCAGCCGGTTGAACGGCGTCAAGGCGCGGCGGCTGTTTGCAGGGCCTGGCCTACAAACCCATGTCGGTCAACGACGGATGGTCGTCCGGCCGACGCCCCAGCAGCCAGCGGAATTTTCGGTCTTTGTCGGCGATGGGCAGGTCGTTGATGCTGGCGATGCGTTTTTGCATGAGCCCGGCTTCGTTGAATTCCCAGTTTTCGTTGCCGTAACTGCGAAACCAGGCCCCCAGTTCATCGTGCCATTCGTAGCAAAAACGCACCGCGATGCGGTGGCCCTCGAAAGCCCAAAGCTCCTTGACCAGCCGGTAGTCCAGCTCCCGGGCCCATTTGCGCGTCAGGAAGGCCTCAATCGCCTCACGTCCTTCGAGAAACTCGGCCCGGTTGCGCCATTGGCTTTGCGCGGTGTAAGCCAGCGCGACCCGGGCCGGGTCGCGCGAGTTCCAGGCGTCTTCGGCCATGCGCACCTTGAATGCAGCGGTCTGCGCATTGAACGGCGGCAGGGGTGGCCGGGAGGTTGAGGTCGATGCCGTCATGGGGAGTTTCCTTTGGACTTGCGCGCCGGACCGACGGTGTCTTTGTTGACGATCGGGCAATGGATTCGACTGTAGTGAATCGGCGCGAGGCACAGAACACCCGTCAGCCTCAATTCACCATTTCACCGATCGGAACAATCGGGGGGAGGTCATCCTCGGACCTGCAGCTTGGTTTCTGTCGAGGGTCGTCGACCGGCGTGACCAGGATGGACGAGCCGAGTGGGGCGGGCAAGGTGCATGCGCCGCGGTTCAAGGCCCCACCGGACAGGGTGAAGGCAACCGCCAGAGGCGGGCCCAAGGCATCAAACACGCTATATATAAAATAGCAAACTATTTATATCTTACGGGGGACAGACCTCGATTTGACCCATTATTTTGAAACAATCTCCCTGCGGCCCTGTCTCGGTGTGGTTTGCAGCTTTGGGTCCCGCGAACCACCGACGACAACCTCGCAACATCGCCCCCGGCACGAAATCGGCAGATGTCCACGAAGCCAGAGCCTGGCCGACCGGGCCGCGGCGAGGCGGGTTGCCCCTCTGGCCGTGGGTCACGGGCTGCGTTAGATTGGGTCATGCCGCAAACATGGACCGTGTCTTCGCCACCCGCCGGGCACTCGCTGCCGGCCAGCGCTGTGTCCATGCTGCTGGCCGCGCCGCATGACGCGGCACCGGCCGCCCGGATGCTGGCGTTTCTCAACGCGGTGGCGCCGGTGGCTTACCTCTCGCTGGTGGAATACACGGCCGACACCCAGCCCGGCACTCGCCACGCCGTGGTGCCGCGGCTGGCCGAGGGTCATGCCCGCCGCCCCAATGGGCGCAACGTCACGGCCGAATGCTTTGCCATCTACCGCCGCCAGTACTACCAGCGGGACGAGGCCACGCGCATTGGGGCCCACCTGCACCGTGTGCGGGCCGCCACCGCCAGCGTGACGGCGCTGCATTTCGGCCTGCGCGACATTCCGCTCGCCGCCTGGCGCAACGAAATTTACGAGCGCGAGCACCTGGCCGACCGCCTGAGTTTTTTGTACGCACCGCTGCCAGGCACCGCCTGGGCCATCAACCTGTACCGCGACGACGCGCTGGGCGCCTTCGCGCCGGCCGAGCTGGAAAAGCTGCTGGCCGTTGCGCCGCTGCTTCGCCAGGTGCACCAGAACGTGCTGCGTGCCGTGCCACCGGCTTTCGGCCCGGTTTATGCATCAAATCAGGCCTCATCCCCGGTCAAAAGGTCATTGTTTGCTATTCAACAGATAGCGCCTGAGTTGTCCGGGCGCGAGCTGGCGGTGTGTGCGCGCATCGCCTGCGGCATGAGTGCCGACGGCATCGCCGCCGAACTGGGCGTGGCGCCGAGCACCGTGGTCACGCTGCGCAAGCGCGCTTACACCAAACTGGCCGCCCGTGGCGTGTACGGCGGGCGGCTGCAGCTGGCAAGGCTGGCCGCTGCCGCGGGCTAAAAGGCCGAGCTTCAGGCAGAGAAGCAGCGCGCCTTTCGCGCCCACCTGCCGCAAAAACCCTCCGCCTCGGACGCCAGCCATGCGCCGCTCCTGGGTCAGGGTTCTCCCGGCTCGTCGCCACCCCGCGTCCCCCGTGCGGGGGACAGACACCGCGGCCCTGGGCAGGCTACAGTCCGCGTTACCTTGAATGCGTGTCCCGCAGCACGGTTTCGGCCTGCGCGCCAGACCCGGCTGTGGCCGCGCAGCCCATCGATTGCAAAGGCCCGTCATGACCCATTCCCTCTGGCTCAAAAACTGCTGGTACGTGATTGCCTGGGGGCACGAGGTGCCGCCCGCCGATTCGGCCGAACTGTTTCATCGCACCGTGCTGGGCGAGCCCATCCTCGTCTACCGCACGGCCGACGGCGGGCTGGTGGCCCTGGAAGACCGCTGCTGCCATCGCCACGCGCCGCTGTCCAAGGGCCGCCGCGAGGGCGACTGCGTGCGCTGCGGCTACCACGGCCTCAAGTTCGACGCGCAAGGCGCCTGCGTGGAGGCGCCAGGCATCGCCGTCGTGCCGCCCAGGGCGCGCGTGCGGACCTACCCGGTGGCGCTCAGGAACAACTGGGTCTTTGTGTGGATGGGTGACCCGGCACAGGCCGACACGGCGCTGCTGCCCGACGCCTTTTCCAACGCCCACCCGGACTGGCTCAATCGGCCCGGCTACCTGCACTACGACACGCCTTACCTGCTGATCTGCGACAACCTGCTCGATTTTTCGCACCTGAGCTACGTGCACGAGAAAACACTGGGCGGCTCCACGCGGATCGCGCAGGCGGTGCCCGACATTGAAGCGGTGCCGGGCCCCACACCGGCGTGGCCGCAGATCGGCATCAAGGTGTCGCGCCACGTGCCCGACGTGCCTGCGCCGCCGTTCTACCAGCGCTTTCGCAGCTTCGACACCCACCTTGACCGCTGGTTTGTTTATGAGTTCTTGCTGCCCGGCACGCTGCTCATGCATTCGGGCGGGCGCCCCGTGACCGACGCCAAGGACGACCTGAGCCGTGCCGTGCAGCTGCACAGCTGCCAGACGCTCACGCCCGAGACCGAAACCACCACGCACTATTTCTTCCAGCAATCGCACCGGCGCGGGCATGGCGACGCCACCATGACCCAGTCGATCTACGACAGCCTGCAAGGCGCCTTCAACGAAGACCGCGACATGATCACCGCGCAGCACCGCAACCTGCAGTTCAGCCCCGATGCCCCCATGCTGCCACTGGCCATGGACGCGGCGCTGCTGCAGTTCCGCCGGCTGCTGGCCGCGCGCGTGGAGATCGAACGCAACACGCAGGTCGCCTGAGCGACCAGGGGTCTTTCGCCTGCGCCCGTCGTTACAGCCCGGCCGCCGCCAGTTGCGCCGCCGACGGCAGGCCTTCGGTGTCGCCACGCACCTGCACCGCCTGTGCGCCGATCCAGGCGCCGCGGCGCACTGCGCGGGGCACCTCGTCGGGCAGGCGGCCGCCCTGCAGCAGCGCGCTGATCACGCCCACCGCAAAGCCGTCACCGGCGCCCACCGTGTCCACCACCTGGGCCACGGCAAAGGCTGGCACCTGGCCCCACGCATCGGGCGCGCCGCGTTGGCCGCCGCGCCAGCGCCAGTACGCCCCGTCGGGCCCGAGCTTGACCACCACGAGCTGCACGCCGCGGTCCAGGTAAAAGCGCGCGATGCCTTCGGGGTCGCGGGTGCCACACAGCACCTCGCCTTCGGCCTGACCGGGCAACACCCAGTGGCACTGGCAGGCCAAGGCGTTGATGCGCTCGACCATGACTTCGCGTGAAGGCCACAACGTGGGGCGCAGGTTGGGGTCGAACGACACGCTGCGTCCGGCCGCGCGCATGACCTGAATCGCCCGTTCGCACGCCGCATCGCAGCTTGCCGACACGCCCGGGTACACGCCGGTGGCGTGCAGGTGGCGGGCGCCCTGCAGGTAGTCCAGGTCCAGCGCCTCGGGCGTGAGGCGGCTCGCGGCCGAGCCCCGGCGGTGGTATTCGATCGGCGGATCGCTGCCGTCGGTGGCCAACGCCTTGACCATCATGCCGGTGCGGGCGTCGGCGTCCCAGGCCATGCGGCTGCAGTCGATACCTTCGGCGGCCAGCGTGCGGTGCAGATAGCGGCCCCAGGCGTCCTCGCCCAGGCGGCTGATCCAGCCCACGCGCAGTCCCAGCCGGGCCAGGCCGGTGGCCACATTGGTTTCGGCGCCCGCGGTGCGCAGGGTGTAGCCGTGCACGGTGTCCAGCGGCCCCGGCGTGGTGGCCACCAACAGCGCCATGGCTTCGCCCAGGGTGACAACGTCCAGGGGAATCGGGGCGGCAGTGGTCATGGGTGAGGCGGGTTTGGGTGGCGCGGATGCCATCGCCATGGTAGCGGGCCGGGCGGGGCAGAACCGGCGATTTGATGACCTGGATCAAGGACCGCGGGGGTTGGCCTTCCGCACAATGGCCCATCAGGCGCCACCGGGCGCCTTCATGCGGCGCAGCCGCAGACGCTTCACGAGGCCCCATCATGACCACGCCAACCCGCGACACCGACGCCCCGTTGACCAACTTCACGCATTGCCACGAGGGCATCGTGTCGCACCTTGACCACCTCGGTGAATTGCCCGCCCTGCTGGCGCCGGCCGCGCGGGCGCGCCAGGTCGCGGCCGACACGGTGGCGTTCTTCCGCGCTGCCGTGTATGAACATCACGCCGAGGAAGAGCGCGAGCTTTTTCCGGCGGTGCTGCAAAGCGCCCACAAGGGCGAAGAACGCGAGCGCGTCAAGCGGCTGACCGACCAGCTCACGCGCGAACACCGGGACATCGAGGCCCGGTGGACCCAACTGGAGCCACTGCTCAAGAAACTGGCCAAAGGTCAGCCCGCCGAGGTGGAGGGCGAGGCCATCACGCAACTCGTCCGCCTCTACAAGGCCCACGCCAAATTTGAGGAAGACGAGTTCCTGCCGCTGTCCGAGACCATTCTGGGGCGCAACAGCAACCACATGGCCGCGCTGGGCTTGTCGCTGCACCTGCGCCATGCGCCGCCCGTGGTGGGCCACATCTGATCGCTGGGCCCCTGGCTGGGCCCCTGGCGTGTCACTTGGGCCGCTGGGTCCGCCCGCTGCGCCACGATCCGACCCCGTGCGGCTGCGGCTCACTTGTGCATAAAAGTTAAAACCGAACGCACTGAATGCGTCGATTGATGCCATTGGTCACTGCCAATCCCAGGCCTACAATCGTGATCCCTTACAAAAGCTGACGGCTTGCCGCAGGTGCGGTTGGCTCACAGCCCCAGGAGACGCTTGATGCCCTTGACTGCCGCCGCCCCCCATTCCGATGAGAAACGCGCCGAACTCCGCCGTGCCGCGCTGGAATACCACGAGTTCCCCACCCCGGGCAAGATTGCCATCGCCGCCACCAAGCAACTGGTGAACCAGCACGACCTGTCGCTGGCCTACTCCCCGGGCGTGGCCGCGCCGTGCGAAGAAATCGTCAAAGACCCGAACAACGCCTTCAAATACACCAGCCGCGGCAATCTGGTGGCCGTCATCACCAACGGCACGGCCGTGCTGGGCCTGGGCGACATCGGGCCGCTGGCGGCCAAGCCGGTGATGGAAGGCAAGGGCGTGCTGTTCAAGAAGTTCGCGGGCATCGACGTGTTTGACATCGAGATCGACGAAAAGCACGACCTCGACAAGCTGGTCGACATCATCGCCTCGCTCGAACCGACCTTTGGCGGCATCAACCTCGAAGACATCAAGGCGCCCGACTGCTTCTATGTCGAGCGTCGCCTGCGCGAGCGCATGAAGATCCCGGTTTTCCACGACGACCAGCACGGCACCGCCATCGTGGTCGGCGCGGCCATTCTCAACGGTGTCAAGGTCGTGGGCAAGGATCTGAAGAAGGTCAAGCTCGTCACCTCGGGCGCGGGCGCCGCGGCGCTGGCCTGCCTGGGACTGCTGGTCAAGCTGGGCATGCCGCGCGAGAACATCTGGGTGACCGACCTGGCCGGCGTGGTCTACAAGGGCCGCACCGAGCTCATGGACGAGGACAAGATCCCGTTTGCCAAGGACACCCCGGCACGCACGCTGGCTGAGGTGATCGAGGGGGCGGACATCTTCCTCGGCCTGTCGGCCGGCGGCGTGCTCAAGGCGGACATGGTCAAGAAAATGGCGGCGAACCCGCTGATCATGGCCCTGGCCAACCCCAACCCCGAAATCAACCCCGAAGAGGCCAAGGCGGTCCGGCCCGATGCCATCCTGGCCACCGGCCGCACCGACTACCCGAACCAGGTCAACAACGTCCTGTGTTTTCCCTACATCTTTCGTGGCGCACTGGACTGCGGCGCCACCACCATCACCGTGGAGATGGAAATTGCCGCGGTGCACGCCATTGCCGATCTGGCGCAGGCCGAACAAAGCGAGGTGGTCGCGGCCGCCTACGTGGGCCAGCAACTGGCGTTCGGGCCCGAATACCTGATCCCCAAGGCATTCGATCCGCGCCTGATGATCAAGATCGCTGCTGCCGTGGCCCAGGCCGCCGCCGACAGCGGCGTCGCATTGCGCCCGATTGCCGACATGGACGCCTACCGCGAACGGCTGCAGAGCTTCGTTTACGCCTCGGGCACCACCATGAAGCCGATCTTCATGGCCGCCCGACACGCCACCCGCAAGCGCGTGGCCTATTGCGAAGGCGAAGAAGAGCGCGTGCTGCGTGCCGCGCAGATCGTGGTGGACGAAGGGATCGCCCGCCCCACCCTGATCGGCCGCCCGGCCATCATTGCCCAACGCATCGCCAAGTTCGGCCTGCGACTCAAGGAAGAGCTGGACTACGACATCGTCAACGTCGAGCAGGATCACCGCTACCGCGACTTCTGGCAAACCTACCACCGCATGGCCGAGCGCAAGGGCGTGACCCTGCAGACGGCCAAGATCGAGATGCGCCGGCGCCTGACGCTGATCGGCTCCATGCTGCTGCACAAGGGTGACGTGGACGGCATGATCTGCGGCACCTGGGGCACCACGGCCATGCACCTGCATTACATCGACCAGGTCATCGGCAAGCGCCCCGGCGGCAGTGCCTCCACGCCGCAGGACGTGCCGATCTACGCCTGCATGAACGGCCTGATGCTGCCCGGCCGGCAGGTGTTCCTGGTGGACACCCACGTCAACTACGACCCGACCGCCGAGGAGCTGGCCGAAATCACCACCATGGCCGCCGAAGAGATGCTGCGGTTCGGCCTCAAGCCCAAGGCTGCGCTGTTGTCGCATTCGAGCTTTGGCACGTCCAACCAGCCCAGCGCGATCAAGATGCGCAAGACCCTGGAGTTGCTGCGCGTCCAGGCGCCCTGGCTCGAAGTCGACGGCGAAATGCATGGCGACCTGGCGCTGGACAGCGCCGCACGCGACCTCGTCATGCCCCGGTGCGCACTCAGCGGCGACGCCAACCTGCTGGTGCTGCCCAACATCGATGCCGCCAATATTTCTTACAACCTGCTCAAAACCGCTGCCGGCGGCAACATCGCCATCGGCCCGGTGCTCCTGGGCGCCGCCAAACCGGTGCATGTCCTGACGCCGAGCACCACCGTGCGCCGCATCGTGAACATGACCGCGGTCACGGTCGCGGACGCCAACGCGGGCCGATAAGGAATTGACTAACAGCAAGCGCTAACTTAAATTGGCATTGCCCCGCTAGAGAGGCTGCCCAGCATTTGGGCAGCCTCTTGCTTTTTTGGGCCTCTTGCGTCACACTACTGCCTTGAAATTACCGGGTAAACCCGAGGTTTCTGAAAGGTGTTTTCAGCAATGTGGCGTGCGTTTTTTGACAAGACAGGTAAGTTAGGGCTTGCTTTTCTTGTCTTGACGACGACACTCGGCAGCCCCAGTTTGGTGCATGCACGTTCCGGCGGGTCTGAGAATCGCGTTGCGATTTCGGTCGGCGAACTGCCTCCGCAAGGGCGTGACACCTACCAGCTGATTCTGCGTGGCGGGCCGTTTCCGTTTGACAAGGACGGCACGGTGTTTGGCAACCGGGAGCGGTTGTTGCCCGCCAACCGGCGCGGTTATTACCGCGAGTACACCGTCAGAACCCCGGGTTCACGCGACCGTGGCGCCCGCCGCATTGTGTGTGGCGGTCAACCGCGGACCCCCGAGGCCTGTTATTACACGGCGGACCACTACGCCAGTTTTCGCAAGATTGTGGATTGAGAAAATGCTAAAGGCACGCCCATGTTGAAAGATACCACCCGACCGGAAGTCACTCCGGACCCGATTTTGACTATAGAAAGAACAGCGGAGATGGACACGCCACTTCGTAAGGAAAGCGAAACGCCGTTGCGTGGCGTTCGCAGCAATATCGTGCAGTCGATCCGGGCTTTCCGGGTGCAAGACCTGCAGGACACGGCGCGCAGCGTCGGCCATCACTTCCTGTACGCGAATCTGGGCAACGCCCAGACCAAGCAGGACGTGCTGGACATGATCGCCATGCAATTCACCTTCCCGGCCCATTTCGGGAAGAACTTTGACGCGCTCTACGACTGCATGACCGACCCGCTGCACAAAAGCGGGCCGCAGCCCGGTTTCGTCATCGTGCTCGAGCAGATCCCCGCCACCGCCAAATTCGACAAGGAAGCGCGCGAGCAACTGCTCGACATCTTCCGCGACGCGGCCGACTACTGGGGGGACCGGAAGATTCCGTTCCGCTGCTTCTATTCTTTTCTGTAGCCCGTTCTGCGCAAACCAGCCAGGCAGAACGGGCGAACGAGGCAAAAGAGGGCAACCCCCTGATCGGGTCCGCGCCCATCGAGGTCCCGGCAGAAGGCGGCGAGAAAATGCCGACCGACCTGCTGGTCGACATCTCTCCGCTGGCGCTGCGCATGAGCAGCCCCTTCAACGCGGGGTATTGGCTCGCCGCAGCCTGAACCTGCGAGCGACCCCGAAGGCGGCTTCGCGCCTTCGCCCGCCGGGGGCACACCCCCGCGGCCCGGCGGCACCGGTTCCGCGGTGTCTCTGGAACGAAAAAGCCCGCTAACGCGGGCTTTTTCTATTTCTGGATTGGAGCCGCCTGGGCCAGCGCGACGTATTCCGCCACGGGCACCTCTTCGGCACGCCGCTGCACATCGAACGTGCCCGCCAACCCCCGCGCGTCGAGCCACTGGCCCAGCGTGTGGCGCAGCAGTTTGCGGCGCTGGCTGAACGCCACCTGAACGATTTCGGACAGGCGCGCGACGTCCAGCAAAGGGGGTTCGACGCGCGGTACCATGCGCACCACGGCGCTGTCCACGCGCGGCGGTGGGTCAAAACTCGCGGGCGGCACGGCCAGCACGTTCTCCATGGCGTAACGCCATTGCAGCATCACGCTCAGACGCCCGTAATCCGACGTGGCTGGTGCGGCCACCATGCGGTCGATCACTTCCTTCTGGAGCATGAAATGCTGGTCTTCGATCGCGTCCACCTGGGTCAGCAGGTGAAACAGGATGGGCGTGGAGATGTTGTAGGGCAGGTTCCCGACCACCCGCAGCCGCCGCGCTGCGGCACCATGATGAGGCTCGTTTACCTTGTTTTCAATAGCAAACTTTGTCCCATTGACGGGGGGTAGAGCCACAATTTCCTTGAAATTTACCTTCAACACATCGGCTTCAATGACCG
Organism: Betaproteobacteria bacterium HGW-Betaproteobacteria-3; assembly: GCA_002842205.1. GTDB lineage: Bacteria > Pseudomonadota > Gammaproteobacteria > Burkholderiales > Burkholderiaceae_C > PHCI01. The sequence goes on from PHCI01000022.1 coordinate 24,978, forward strand.
TCAGCTGCGGATGGCTGCGCAAGCGCGCGGCCAGATCGCGGTCGAGTTCGATCACCGTCAGGTGCCCCAGCCGCTCCACCAGCGGTTGCGTCAGCGCCGCCAGCCCCGGGCCGATCTCGACCATGGCCTGCCCCGGCTGCGGCGCAATGGCCCGCACGATGGCGTCAATGATCGTGCCATCCGTCAGGAAGTGCTGCCCGAAGCGCTTGCGGGCAATGTGTTTCATGCCGCCCCCTCGGGAGGCAGCGCAGTACGCGAAGCGACAAGCGTGGGGGCCACAGAGCGCCGCGCCGGGCCGCCCCAAGCCAGCTCAGCCCCCTCGGGGGGCAGCGCAGTACGCGAAGCGACCAGCGTGGGGGCCATACCCTAACGCGGCGCCTCGCGGTATTCCACATAGGCCCGGGCCCGCACTTCCTGCGCCCAGTCGATGTAGGCCTCGTCGAGCTTCTTTTCGCGCAGCAGGTTGCGCGCGATTTCGCGTTGTTCGCGCTGGCTCAATGTGGTTTCACGGCGTTCGATCAGCTGGATCAGGTGCACGCCAAAGCGCGAGATCAGCGGCGTGCTGATTTCCCCCGGTTTGAGGGCGTCCATGACGGCCTCAAACTCAGGCACGAACTGGCCCGGGTTGGCCCAGCCGAGGTCGCCGCCCGCGCGCGCGCTGCCGTCCTGCGAGATGTCGCGGGCGACGGCGGCAAAGTCGGCCTGCCCGTTTTCAATGCGGCGCCGGAGGTCGGCCAGCCGGTCGCGCGCGGCGGCTTCGGTCAGATTCGGGCCGGTGCGCAGCAGGATGTGGCGGGCATGGTTTTGCGTGACCACCGCACTGGGCAGCCCGGCCTGGCTTTTTTCCAGCACCTTGAGGATATGAAACCCCGCCGGCGAGCGCAGGAGGTCGGTGATGGCGCCGACGCGCACGCTTTTCGTGGCGTCCACAAACAACTGGGGATACCGGTCGACCGTGCGCCGCCCCAGCACCCCGCCGCTGGCCCGGTCGGGCGCATCGGAGTTTTCACGCGCGAGCTGGTTGAAGTCGTCCCCGGCGCGCGCGCGCGCCAGCAGCTTTTCGGCGCGCTGGCGCAGGGCCTGCACCTGGGCTTCGGTGGCATTCTCGGGCACCTCCACCAAAATCATCGCCAGATTGATCTCCTGGTCGGCGGTGTCGCCCAGGCCCTGCTGTTCGCGAATGAACTGGTCCACCTCGAGGTCGTTGATGCGGACCCGCGACTCCAGTTCGCGGTCGCGCAGGCGGGTCAGCGTGATTTGCTGGCGAAGCTCATCTCGGAACTGGGGCAGGGTCGAGCCTTCGGCCACGATCTTGCGCCGCAAATCGGCCACGGTCATCTCGTTTTGCCGCGCGAAATTCTCTTCGGCCTGGTCCACCGCCACCTCTTCCACGCGGATACCGGTTTCCTGTGCCAGCTGCAATTGCGTTTTCTCGACGATCACGCGCTCGAGCACCTGGCGTGCGAGTTCGTCGCGCGGCGGCAGACGCCCCCCCTGCTGGGAGAGTTGCCGCTCGATGCGGAGCAGCCGCGTGCGCACCTCCTGGCTGGTGACCGGTTCGGTGTTGACCACCGCCACGATGTAGTTCGCGTCGCGAGACACGTTGGCGGGCGCCGGAGCCAGGGCCGGGGCGGTCAGGCCGCCCGCGCCACCGCCGAGTTGCGGCGAGATGCGCAAGCCCTGGCCGTGGGCGGTGGGCGCCGCCATGAAGCAGGCCAGCGAAAGCAGGGAAACAGCAAGTGCACGTGAGTTCATGATGGTGGCAACGGTTGGAGGCAGAGGATCAGGTGCGCTATTCAAAAGTGCTGAACCGGCTCGGCGTGGTGGTGGTTTGTTCGCGCAGCGGCCGGTAGCCGGGGACGTTCTGCTGCAGGGTGCGCAGCGGGCTCGCCCCGACACGCGTAAAGCCCACAAACTCCAGCTGGAACAAAAGCCGCTGGGTGGCGCTGGTGGTGCTGCTTTGCAGGCGCTCGATCACGATGCGGCCAATCCAGCAGCACCCATCGTATTCCAGTCCGACGATGGAATCCACCAGTTTGGCGTCGCGCAGGCTGTAATTCATGCGCCCCACGGTGTACCAGCGGTTCTTGCCGGGGCTGTTGGCGGCGGCACGCGTGCCGGATTCAGCGTCGCTCCAGGGCGCGCGCAGCGGCCACTGCCAGCCCACATCGATCTGCTCGCTGGCGCCGCGGGCGAAGCGGTAGGCCGCGCTGACCACGCGGTAACTGCCCGGGCTGTAGCGGCCTCCCACCGTCGAGCGGATCGAGCGCCCGATCTTGGGGTTGTACTGGACCGTGGAGTCCAGCGCCCATTGACGGTCCCAGTTCACCGAACCCCCGACCAGCACGTCGGACAGCCGGTCGCTCACGGGCGTACCGCCGGGCAGCGTCACGTCCTGATTCTTGAAGCGCAGGCGCTGGGCCACGCCAAAGCGGGCGGCCTCGGCGCCGGTGGCCGGGTCGAGCAGCCGCGTGGTGGCGCCCAGCGTGAGCAGGTTACTGTCGGAGATGCGGTCGTTGCCGCCAAAGGCGTTCTCGGTGTAGACCGTGGCGAAATTGAAGTCGTTGACGGCCGAGTCGAAATTGGGCAACAGGCTCTGGTTTCGAAACGGCGTGTACACGTAAAAGGCGCGCGGCTCCAGCGTCTGGCGCAGGGCCCGGCCGAAGAAGCTGGCGTCGCGCTCGAACACCAGGCCCGAGTCCAGGCTGAAGGTGGGCACCGTGCGGCCAGCCGAGCGGCGCCCGTCGGCCAGCGGCTGGTCAAAATCGTAGCGGGTCGCGTGCAGCTGCAACTTGGGCGTGATGAACGCCGCCGGAAACACCCAGGGGCGGCTCAGCTGCAGCTGGGTGAAGGCACGGTTGCCGTTGGGTTGAAGCGTCCGCAGGCGGTTGGCGTCGAACTGGGTGTAATCGGCCAGGGCCGACACGTCGAAGCCGCCCACGTTGGCGCGGTCGTAGCGCCCGATGAGCTGCGGCAGCCGGTCGTAGGGTGGCGTGATGGGCGCGGTCACGTCCTGCAGGGTCTGCCACTTGAGCACGCGCACGCCCGCCGAGAAATCGCCTTCGGCCCAGCTGAGGTTGCCGTCGTTGGCCAGCAGCCGCTGGGTTAATGAGGTGGACGCCCGGGGGAAATCACGCCAGTAGTTGTCGTCGCTCACCCGGTTGAGCGCGATGTTCAGGCCCAGGCGGCCCACGGCGGAGTCGATCGCCCCGTTGTGCAGGGCCGAATAGCCCCAGCGGTCGCGGTTGCGCAAGGCGTCCTGGGGCAGGTACTGCCCCAGCAACTGGCCGCTGTAATCCTTTTCAAGGTAACGGAACTCCCCGCCCAGGTCCACGCCGCGGCGTGCCAGCAGCGTGGGGGTGAACGTGGCATCGCGGTTGGGCGCGATGTTCCAGTAATAGGGCAGGGTGACCTGCGCGCCGCTCACGGTGTCCAGCCCGACGATGGGTGGCAGCAGGCCCGACTTGCGGCGGTCGGACAACGGAAAGCTCATGGACGGCAATGGCAGGATCGGCACATCCTTGAAGCGCAGCACCGCGCCTTCGGCCACACCCACCTCTTCGTCGTTGTCGATCCGGATCGCGTCGGCGTTCAGAATCCAGTCGGGCAGCCAGCCGACGCCGGGTTCGCGCTGGCAGGTGGTGTAGTTCGCGTTGTGGATGACCGCGCGCTTGTCGTCCAGAAAATCGATCCGGCTGGCCTGGCCATAGGCGTCGTTTTTCAGAAAACGGTAGCTGGGCTGGGTGAAGAAGCCTTCGAACGCATCGACCTTGAGCTCCAGCGCCGCGCCGCTGTAGGTGTTGCCCGCGCTGTTGATGCGCACGTTGCCGCTGGCCTTGGCCTGGTCGTCGGGCTGGTAGTACTCCATGTGGTCGGCGCGGATCACCGTGGTGCCGCGGCGCAGCACGGCGTCGCCTTCGATCACGGTTTCCAGATCGGTGCGGCCGCTCATCCGGTCCCCCGAAATGAAGGTGGGCATCTGGGTGCGCACCGGCGCGGGCCACTGCTCCTGCAGCAGCCCACTGGGTTTGAGCTGGAGGGGCCCCGGCGCTTCGTCCTGCGCCCAGGCCGACGCACCCTGCAGCAGCACGCCGATCACGCAGGCCAGCGGCGTCAGCACAAAACGCGGCCGCGCGCCGCCCGTGGTGCGGGGGTTCTTCAGGGCGGGCAATGGAACGGGCATGGGCAGCGGGATGTCAGCAGATCAGGGGCACCAGACAAACACCCGGCCGTGCCGCTGGGGGACACAGGGGCACGGCCGGGTTTGTAGAATGGATTATCCATGACCGCACCGCCGCAGCCCCCATCGGGTTCTCCCGCTTGCCCTCCCGCCTCACCCGGGCCGTCCACGTCGGCCGCCGCCGCGCCCGCCGCCCCGCTGGCCGTGGCCTGGGCCGACCCGGCCCGCCAGGCCGCCTTCACGCAATGGCTGGCCCGCGAGGCCCCCGCGCACGGCCTGCGGCCCGACACCGTGCGGGTGGCCTCGGCCGACGCCAGCTTTCGCCGCTATCTGCGCGTGGACTGCGCCGGGGGTGGCAGCTGCATCGTCATGGACGCGCCGCCGGCGCAGGAAAACTGCGCGCCGTTCGTCAAGGTCGCCGGGCTGATGGCCCAGGCTGGCCTGCAGGTGCCGCAGGTGCTGGCCTGGGACGAAGCACAAGGCTTCATGCTGCTGAGCGACCTGGGCACGCAGACCATGATGGACGTGATCGACCGCGACCACCCCGGCGCCAACCTCGCGCTGTACCAGCAGGCCGTGGACGCGCTGGTGGCGTGGCAACGGGCATCGCGCCCCGGCGTGCTGCCGCCCTATGACGCCGCACTGCTGAAGCGCGAGCTGGCGCTGTTCCCCGACTGGTACGTGGCCCGGCACCGCGGCGTGGTGCTGAGCGACCGCCAGCGCGGCGTGCTGGACCACGCCTTCGAACGCATCGTGGCCCACAACCTGGCCGCCCCCAGCGTGTTTGTGCACCGAGATTTCATGCCCAGAAACCTCATGAAGTTGTTGGCCCCCACGCTGCCCACTGCGTGTGGTTCGCTGGACGAGACGCTGCCGGAGTCAGCGTCCCTTCGGGCTGTCCGGCCCTGCGCAGGCAGGCCCGGAGCCGCAGCCCTCAGCCCCCAGGGGGCTGAGCTTGCTTGGGAGCGGCCCGGCGCGGCGCTCTCGGCCCCCACGCTCCCCACTGCGTGTGGTTCGCTGGCCCCCGGGCTGGGTGTGCTGGACTTCCAGGACGCGGTGTACGGCCCGATCACCTACGACATCGCCAGTCTGATGCGCGACGCCTTTCTGAGCTGGGACGAAGACTTTGTGCTCGACGTCACCGTGCGCTACTGGGAGCAGGCGCGCAGGGCCGGGCTGCTGGGCGCCCGCAGCGCCTCGGGCTGGGGCGAGGATTTTGGCGAGTTTTACCGGGGCGTCGAATGGATGGGCCTGCAGCGGCACCTGAAAGTGGCCGGCATTTTTGCCCGGCTGACCCTGCGCGACGGCAAGCCCAGGTACCTGGCCGACGCGCCGCGCTTCATCGGCTACATCCGCGCCACCGCCCACCGCTACCGCGAGCTCGGGCCGCTGCTCAAGCTCATCGACGAGATCGAAGGCACGGCCGCCGCCACGGGCTTCGCGTTCGGCCGGGTTTGAGCCCGGCGCCCGCAAATTATCAATCAAACATGCCTTTAGCCCTCGTCAAATGGTCATAGTTTGCTATTTAAACTATAGTTATTGACCATGCCCCGGTTTCATTGCCCCATGCCCCTGGCCACCGGCGACGCACTCGATCTGCCCGCCGGTGCGGCGCGCCACGTGCAGGTGTTGCGACTGCAGCCGGGCGACGCCATCACCCTGTTCGCCGGTGACGGCGGTGGTGAGTTCGACGCCGTGGTCACCCGCATGGGCCGCAGCAGCGTGGCGGTGTCGGTGGGCGCGCACCATGCCGTGGACCGCGAGCCACCGCATGCGCTGCACCTGGCCGCAGCGCTGATCGCCAGCGACCGCATGGACTGGCTGGTGGAGAAAGCCACCGAGCTCGGCGTGGCGTCGATCCAGCCGCTGGTGGCCACGCGCAGCGTGCTCAAACTCGCCGGGGAGCGTGCCGACAAGAAGCGCGCGCACTGGCAGGCCGTGGCCGTGGCCGCCTGCGAGCAGTGCGGGCGCAACCGCGTGCCCGCCATCCACGCCGTGCAAACCCTCGGCGACTGGCTGGCCCTGCCGCGCACGGATTCGGCCACGCCCCCCGCACTCCCGGCGTCTGCGACCGCCCCTGACGCGCCCAAGCGCTGGCTGCTGTCGCTGCACCCGCAGGCCCAGCCGCTGGCCCGGGCCGCCGCCGCATCCTCCTCCTCCTTCACCGCCTCCACCGCCTCCACGCAGCGCCCATTGACCCTGCTGTGCGGGCCCGAAGGCGGCTTCACCGACGCCGAAGAGGCGCTGGCGTTAGCGCAGGGCTTTGCGCCCGTGAGCCTGGGCCCGCGCGTACTGCGGGCCGAAACCGCTCCGCTGGCGGCATTGGCCGCGCTTACACTGGCCGCACCCACCCCGCTCGCCTGACCGACCGCCCCCATTCCATGAAAAAAAACCTCTGGCTGCTGGCGATCTGCCAGGGGCTGTTCCTGACCAACAACGTCACCTTCATCGCCATCAACGGGCTGGTGGGCCTGGGCCTGGCGCCACTGGGCTGGATGGCCACGCTGCCCGTCATGGGCTATGTGGTGGGCGGGGCGCTGGCCACGCCGCTGGTGGCGCGCACGCAAAGCCGTTTCGGGCGGCGCGGCTCGTTCCAGATCGGGCTGGCCGTGGCGGCGCTCTCGGCGCTGGTGTGCGCTTACGCGGCCATCAGCCACAACTTCTGGCTGCTGTGCGCGGCCACGGTGGTGGCCGGTTACTACAACGCCAACGCCCAGCTGTACCGCTTTGCCGCGGCCGAGCTGGCCGAGCCCGCCTGGCGCGAAAAGGCCGTGTCACTGGTGATGGCCGGCGGCCTGATCGGCGCCGTGATCGGGCCCAATCTGGCGGCCCAGACGCGAACCCTGATGCATGCCCCGTTTGCCGGCGCCTACCTGGCGCTGGTGGGGGTGGCGCTGCTGGCCATGGTGCTGCTGGCGTTCATCCGGTTTCCGCCGGTGCCGCCCAAAAAGGCGGGCGAGGGTGGGCGGCCCCTGTCCGAAATCATGCGCCAGCCGGTGTTCATGGTCGCGGCGGGCGCGGGCGCGCTGAGCTATGGCGTGATGAACCTGCTGATGGCCGCCACGCCCATTGCCATGCAGCAATGCGGGCTGCCGTTTTCAGACGCCGCGCTGGTGCTCGAATGGCACGTGATCGGCATGTTCGCGCCCGGCTTCTTCACCGGCCACCTGATCCGCCGGTTTGGCGCGCTCAGCGTGATGGGGGTGGGCGTGGTGCTGATGGCGTTGTGCATCGCCATCGCACTGTCGGGCATTGAGCTGCACCAGTTTCTGGGCGCGCTGTTCCTGCTGGGCGTGGGCTGGAACTTCCTCTTCACCGGCAGCACCACGCTGTCGCTTTCAACCTACGCGCCTGAGGAAAAAGACCGCGCCCAGGGGGCTTTGAACTTCTTTGTGTTTGCCACGCTCGCGGTGAGCTCTTTCGCCTCTGGCGTGCTGGTCACCACGCGGGGCTGGACGCTGCTCAACCTGGGCTCCATGCTCCCGGTGGCGCTGATGGCGGTGGCGCTGCTCTGGCTTGCCATGCGCCAGCGCCGCACCCAAAATGCCTGACTGAACACAACTTGGGGAGATTTCATGGGATTGCTGGATTCGGTGTTGGGCTCGGTCATGGGCGGGCAGGCGGCACAACCTGGGCAGGGCGGCCTCGGTGGCCTGGGCGGTTTGGGCGCCCTGCTGCCCATCGTCACCAGCCTGCTGGCCAACGACGGCGCGCAGGGGGGCTTGGGGGGCCTGGGCGGCCTGATGGAGAAGTTCAACCAGGCGGGGCTGGGCCATGTCATGCAGTCGTGGGTGGGCAAGGGCGAAAACCTGCCGATCTCGGGCGACCAGTTGGGCAACGTGCTGGGCGGCGACCTGCTGGGCCAGCTTGCCGCGAAGATGGGCGTGGACCCGGCGCAGGCGTCAGGCCAGCTGTCGCAGATGCTGCCGGGCCTGATCGACCAGCTCACGCCACACGGCGCCGCGCCCCAGGGCGGCCTGGGCAATGTCGGCGACCTGATGGGCATGCTGGGCGGTTTGCTTCATAAATAGAAGCAAACTATCGCCATTTGACGGGGGCTCCAGCCCTATTTCTCTGGTTTTTTGAACTGAAACCGCTGGTCCAGCCAGCGCTGCAGCGTGGTGAACACAAGGTCCTGATCGACCTCGTTGAACAGCTCGTGGTAGAGGCCGTCAAAACGCTGGCTGGTGACCACGCTGCGCGGTGCGGCGGCGGCAAAGGCCTTGCTGCCGGCCGGGTTGACCAGCTTGTCGGCGCCCGCGTACAGCAGCAGGGTGGGCACGTGCCACTGGGCGGCGTGCGCGACGACGGCTGGGCCGTTGTCGGCAATGAAGCGCGCCAGCCGCCCCGACACGCGGTCGTGGCACAGCGGGTCGGCGCGGTAGCGCTGCACCACCTCGGGGTCGTGTGACAAGAACTTGGGGTTCAGGCCATTGCCCACGGTGAAATCGGGCGCCACCTTGGGCAACACGGCCAGCAGCAGTTTTTGCACGGCATTGAGGCCCGGGTCCAGCGCGGGGGAAGACATCACCAGCGCGTCCACCGGGCGAATCCCGCGCGCCACAAAGCACCCGGCCACCAGCCCGCCCATGCTGTGGCCCAGCAGGATGATGGGCAGCCTGCGCCGCGTGCGCGCTCGCGTGCTGTCCACCACGTCGGCCAGGTCGTTGAGCAGGCGGTCGGGCACCGACAGGGTGCCGCGCTTGCCACCGGAATCGCCATGGCCGTACTGGTCGTAGGCGCGCACGTAAAAGCCCCAGCGGTTCAGGTGCCGGGCCACGTGCTCGTAACGCCCGGCGTGCTCGCCCAGCCCGTGCACCAGGATCACGGCCCCGCGCGGCGGAACGCCTTCGGGCGTTTTCCATTCGAACATCGCAAGGTTTTCGCCGTCTTCGGCGGTATAGGTCGACAGGATCGAATCGCTCATGGGATCGACGGGGCGGGCGTTGGAAAGGATGGAAAAGACGCTCTCGGGACCACAGGCCAGCCCCTCAGGGCAGGCTCGCCATCACTTGCGCCACGGCGGCGGTGAGCTTTTTGGCATAGGGCACGTGCAGAAACTCGTTGGGCCCGTGGGCGTTGCTGCGCGGCCCGAGCACGCCGCAGACCATCATCTGCGACTTTGGGAAGCCCTGGCTCAGCATGTTCATGAGCGGGATGGTGCCGCCCTGGCCGATGTAGCCGCAGCGCGCGCCAAAGTGGGCCTGGCTGGCCGCGTCGAGCGCCTGCTCGAACCAGGGCGCGGTGGCGGGCGCGTTCCAGCCCGTGGCGCCACCGCCTGATTCGAACGTGACCCTGGCCTGGTAGGGCGCGTTGTCTTCGAGCAGGGCCTTCATCTGCTGCACCGCCTGGGCGGCGTCCACCAGCGGCGGCAGGCGCAGGCTGAGTTTGAAGGCGGTGTAGGGGCGCAGCACATTGCCTGCATCCTTCAGGGCGGGGAAGCCCTCGGCACCGGTCACGCTCAGCGTGGGCGTCCAGGTGCGGTTGAGCAGCGCCTGCACCGGTTCGGTGGTGGTGGGCAGCGCAAAGGCGGTGGCGCCGCCGCAGTCGTAGTGCGCCCAGGGAAAGCGCTTGTACACCTCGTCGCCCAGGATCGCGGCCGTGGCCCGGGCCTGCGCCAGCCGCTCGGGCGGCACCTCGCAATGGAAGCTCGCGGGCAGCAGGCGGCCGGTGGCGCTGTCTTCGAGCCGGTCGAGCACCTGGCGCAGGATGCGAAAGCTCGACGGCACCAGGCCCGAGGCGTCGCCCGAATGCACGCCTTCGGTGAGGATCTCCACCCGGAGCACGCCGCTGGCCATGCCGCGCAGGCTGGTGGTGAGCCAGAGCTGGTCGTAGTTGCCGGCGCCCGAGTCCAGGCAGATGACCAGCGCCACCTCGCCCAGCCGCGGGCGCAGCGCGTCCACATAGGGCAGCAGGTCGTAGGAGCCGCTTTCCTCGCAGGTTTCGATCAGCCCGACGATGCGCGGGTGCGGCACGTTCTGGCTTTTCAGGGCCTGCACGGCCGCGATGCTGGCGTACACCGCGTAGCCGTCGTCGGCGCCGCCACGGCCGTACAGCTTGCCGTCTTCGTATTTGGGGGTCCAGGGCCCGAGGTCGTGGCGCCAGCCGGAAAACTCGGGCTGCTTGTCCAGGTGGCCGTACATCAGCACCGTCTGGGCACTCGCGGCGCGCGTGGCCGCCACCTCAAAGAACAGCACCGGCGTGCGGCCCGGCAGGCGCACGATCTCCAGCGTCAGGCCCGGCACCTTTTGCGCCTCGACCCAGCTGGCGGCATTGCGCAGCACGGTCTCAATGTGGCCGTGGGCGGCCCAGTCGCCGTCAAACGTGGGGGACTTGGCCGGGATGCGGATGTAGTCGGTGAGCTGGCGCACGATGTCGCCGTCCCACGCGCGGGTGGCATGGTCCAGCGCCTGGGCGGCGTCGAGCACGGTGGTGGGGACTCGGGCGTTCATGCTTGTACTCCTGATCAGTTGAGGACAGAGCTGGCTCGCTGCGCGTCGCTGCGGTCTGTCCCGCAAGATTTCTGTCCAAAGAGCTATTGCAACACAGGGCGCATGGTTTTGTCTCGCCCGGACGCGGTCCACTGGGCCATTCAGGTCAGGGGGCGCAACTGCTGCAGCAGAGTTGGCAGCAGTTCGGACACCGTCGGATGAATATGGACCGCCCGCGAAATGACGGTGTAAGGCTGCCGGGCCGCCATCACGTCCAGCAGCGAATGGACCACCTCGTCGCCATTGAGCCCCAGAATGGCGGCGCCGAGGATGAGCTTGCTTTGCGCGTCGACCAGGACTTTCATGAAGCCCTGCGTCTCGCCAGCCTCGCGCGCCCGGCCCACGCGCAGCATGGGCATCCTGGCGCAGAGGATGTCCCGGCCGCTGGCACGTGCCTCGGTCTCGGTGATGCCAATGCGCCCCAGGGCGGGGTCGATGAACAGCGCGTAGCAGGGGATGCGGTCGGAGATGCGCCGTGGGTCGTGGTCGAACAGGTTGGCGACGACGATCTCGTGGTCGTTCCACGCGGTGTGGGTGAAGGCGCCGCGTCCGTTGCAGTCGCCCACCGCCCAGACGCCCGGCGCGCTGGTCTGGCATTGGTCGTCCACCACCACGTAGCCGCGCTCGTCGGTCCGGATGCCGGCGTGCTCCAGCCCGAGTCCGTCGGTATTCGGACGCCGGCCCACGGCCAGCAGCACGTGGCTGCCCACGATGCGCGGCGGGCCGTCGGCGCAGGCCGCCCCGACCGCGATGCGGTCCCCGTCGGGCGCCAGCGACAGGCACTCGGACGCCATCGCAAAGCGGACCCCCTCGCGCTCCAGGATCGACCGGATGCCATCCGAAACGTCCGCGTCCTCGCGCGGCAGCAGCCGGGCCGCCCGCTCCACCACGGTCACATCGGCGCCAAAGCGCCGCATCATCTGGGCAAACTCCAGGCCGATGTAACTGCCGCCGACGATGACCAGATGCTCGGGAACCTCGTCCAGCGCCATGACGGAGACGTTGTCGAGCGTCGGCACGCGGTCGATGCCCGGCAGATCGGGCCGCACCGAGCGCCCGCCCACGTTGAGAAAGATGCGCGGCGCGGTGAGCTGGCGCCCGGCCACGGCCAGCGTGGCCGGTGCCACGAAGCGGGCATCGCCGACAATGACTTCGGCCTGCGGGAGCCCGCGCATCCAGCCTTCGACCCCCTCGCGCGACTGCCGGACGATGGCGTCCTTGCGGGCCTTGACACGGGCCATTTCCACCTGCACCCCGCCGCTGGAAAACCCGAACTCCTCGCCGCGCCGGGCCAGCTGGATGGCGCGGGCGCTGGCCACGAGCGTCTTGGTGGGCACGCAGCCGACATTGACGCAGGTTCCACCGAAGTGGCCGCGCTCGATGACCGCGGTGCGCAGCCCCTCTTTGGCACAACGGGCGGCAATGGCCGGCCCCGCCTGTCCGGCGCCAACGACGATGGCGTCAAAGTGTTCGATCTGCATGCCGAGTCCCCTTCAGGGTGGATCCGGATGGCAGTCTACGCCGCCGCAGAGTCCAGCGCCGGGGCCGCTTCGGGCCCGGCGCCGGAGCTGGACGGGCGCTAGAAGGTTTCCCAACCCGCGTCGTCGCCCGACGCAGCCGGGGCCCGCGCTGGCGTGGTCACGGATGGCGTGGATGCCGCGGCCCGGGCCGTGGGCGATTTGGCGGCTGGTGCCGCTGCGGCAGGCCGGGCCATCGGTGTCGCCGGCCGCTCGTGCGGCTGGAAGCTGCCCGACTGCGCTCCGAGCTCGAACACGTTGACCACGTCCCGCAGCCGCTGGGCCTGGGTGCTCAGGCTCTGGGCAGCCGCGGCGGACTGCTCCACCAGGGCCGCGTTTTGCTGGGTCATGCCGTCGAGCTGGGTCACCGCGCTGTGGATCTGCCCGATGCCCTGCGACTGTTCGGCGGCCGCGGCCGTGATTTCGCCAATCATGTCGCTGACCCGTTTGACCGAGGTCACAATTTCGTTCATGGTGCTGCCGGCATCGGCCACCAGGCGCGTACCGCATTCGACCTTTTCGACCGAGCTGCCAATCAACGTCTTGATCTCCTTGGCCGCCTGGGCGCTGCGCTGGGCGAGATTGCGCACCTCGCTGGCCACCACGGCGAAGCCGCGGCCCTGCTCGCCCGCGCGGGCCGCTTCCACGGCCGCATTGAGCGCCAGGATGTTGGTCTGGAAGGCGATGCCGTCGATCACGGCGATGATGTCCGAGATTTTCCGGGAGCTCTGGTTGATCTCCTGCATGGTGTCCACCACCTCGCTCACGACGGCGCCGCCCCGCGCGGCGACGTCGGCCGCCGACGCCGCCAGCTGATTGGCCTGACGCGAGGATTCGGCCGACTGGCGAACCGTGCCGGTGAGCTGCTCCATGCTGGCGCTGGTCTCCTGCAGGTTGGCGGCGGTTTGTTCCGTGCGGCTGCTCAGGTCCAGGTTGCCAGTGGCAATTTCGGCGCTCGCCGTGCCAATGCTGTCGGCGGCCTGCTGCACGTTTTGCAGGGACTCGCGCAGACGCGTGACCATGGTGCCCAACGCGCGCATCAGGTCGCCCAGCTCGTCGGTGGAATCGCTGTGCGGCTGGTGGTCCAGGCGACCGTTGGCCACTTCGGTGGCCGCTCTGGAGGCCGCCAGCAAATCGCGCGCGATGCGCCGCTGGATGGTCCAGGCAAAGGCCAGCGACAGGGCCGTCGCCAGCAGGCCGAGCACGCTCACCAGCGTTTCACGCTGGTGCGCACTGGCGGCGAGCGCGGCCCCCTCATCGGCGGCACTGGCCCTGACCTGCGCCACCACGTCGCCCAACTGCTTGCTCATCGCCTTGTAGTGCCCGTCTGCGGTTTGCAGGGCCGCCACGCCGGTGTTGGCGTCCACGGTGGCCATGTCGATCGCACTGTCGGCGGCCTTCTGGTACGTGCCCAGCAACGTGGCAAAAGCCGTCAGTGTCTTTTGAAGTTTGGCGTCCGCAGCCGCACCGGCCTGCGCGGTGGCGTCCGCCGCCATTTTGGACAAGGCCTGCGCCTGCCCTTCGCGCTGCGTGTTCACGGCCTTGTCGTCCATTGAACCGATGATGGTGATGGTGCGATACAGGTCCGTGTGCATCACCCCGAGCCGTTCCTGCACATCAGTCACACGGCCGTAGGTTGAAAGCACGGCCTCCTGGCTGGCCTGGCTGGTCACACGGTATGACTCCAGCATCCAGACGGTCACGCCGATGGACGCCATCAGAAGCGCCGCGGTCACGATGGGCGCAACCATCAGCTTCATGCGCAGTTTCATTGCTTTCTCCTCAAGATCAAACGGGCGGGGAACCGGCCCCGCCACTCACCCCTTGCGGCAATTACTTGTAGATGCCGCCGCAGACCACGGTGTCGTCCAGCTTTTCGCAGTACATGCTCTTGGGCTGGATCGTCTTGGTCACCGGGTTGGTGAACTTGTAGTCCTGCCAGAACGTGCCCTTGGCCTGGGCCAGTTCCACGCGCTCCTTGACAAAGGCCTTGCCGTCCACGTCCTTGAGCTCGATCAGGTTCTTGCCCACCATCTTGGCGTTGGCGCCGTGGGCGCGCACCGTGCCATCGAGGCCATAGACCACGAGGTAGAGGTCGTCCTTGGTGAACTGGCCGCCCTTGGTGGTGACTTCGGCGTAGCCCTTGTCCTTGCCATTGGACTTGATGAAGGCGACACCTTTCTGGACCATGGCGGTGGCGTCGGCCTGGGTGGCGCGGCTTTCGGCCAGGGCCACGGAAGCCGTCAACGCACCCATCACCACGACGGACATCAATTTCATTGCTTTCATGTTGGAACACTCCTGTAAATGGGAAAAACACACATCGGGCCGCCTCCAGATGAAAGTGGTGTGGACCCGTCTACTGCATATCGACTGACCGGTCCATAACTTGAAATGTCACGTCCATGACATTCAGCAGCCACCGGAAGGCGAGCCGCCATGGTGCGCGCCAAGGGGGCGGGCCAATCGCGCAAAGAAAGCCGCGCAAGGGCCGTTGATGGGCCTTTTCAGGTGGCATCGGGTGCAAGAACGATACGTTATCAATAGCAAACTATCGCCATTTGACGGGGGCTAAGGCCCGAAAATGTCGATAAATTCTCAGCCGCCATGCCAGGGCGCTGCCCGGTGCCATCGGCCGCGTGGCAGCGGCGCCGCGCGCCGCGTCAGGCGTCAGGCGTCAGGCGTCAGGCGTCAGGCGTCAGGCGTCAGGCGTCAGGCGTCAGGCGTCAGGCGTCAGGCGTCAGGCGTCAGGCATCAGGCATCAGGCATCAGGCCCGCCAGCCCAGACCGGCCGAGGTGCCGCCCGGCTGGCCGCCGAGCCGGGGCCGGTATTCACAGCCCACCCAGCCGTCCCAGCCGCAGGCGGCCGACACCTCGTCGATCACGTCAAACAGGTAGGGGTAGTGGATTTCACCCACATCGGGCTCGTGCCGCTCGGGCACGCCCGCGATCTGGAAGTGGCCGACGGCGCCGGTGGGCAGGTACTTGCGGATCTTCATGGCCACGTCGCCCTCGACGATCTGGCAGTGGTACAAGTCCATCTGCACCTTGAGGTTGGGCGCGCCGACCTCGGCCACGATCTCGTGCGCGTGGTCTTGCCGGTTCAGGAAGAAGCGCGGAATGTCGCGCGGGTTGATGGGCTCGATCAGCACGTCGCGGCCGTGCCGGGCGGCTTCGGCCGCGGCCCAGCGCAGGTTGGCCACGTAGGTGGGTTGCACGGCGTCGCGCTCCATGCCGTCCGGGATCAGCCCGGCCATGACGTGGATGCGCGGGCAGTCCAGCACCTCGGCGTATTGCAGGGCCAGCGCCACACCGGCGCCAAATTCGGATTCGCGGCCCGCAATGCAGGCGCTGCCGCGCATGCCCGCGGCCCAGGCTGCGTCGATCGACGGTGCGTCGATGCCGCCGGGCGGGGCGTTGAACAGCACCTGCTGCAGGCCATGGGCCTTGAGGCGCGCGGCCAGCTCGACGGCCGGCACGGCATAGGGGAACAGGTATTCCACCGCCTTGAAGCCGTCTTTCGCAGCGGCCTCAAAGCGGTCGAGAAACGGCAGCTCGGGGTAGAGCATGGAGAGGTTGGCGGCGAATTGGGGCATGGCAGAAGACAATCGAATAGTATTAACTCAATAGCAAACTATGACCATTTTACGGGGGCTAACGGCCAATTTTGTTCAAAAATCAAGGAACCGAAGGGGTTGCGGCCGCCAACTCACCAACGGGCACCGAAAGCCTGGTGCAGTTCGTCGAGTTGCGCTGCGCTCAGGGCCGGGGGGCTGGCCGGGCCGAGTCGCTGACGCAGGCACACCAGGCGGGCGGTTTCTTCGAGTTCTTCGAGCGTGGCCATGGCCTGCGCGGGCGTGTCGTGCCACACGTTGGGGCCCAGGCGCGCGAGCATCACGGCGCGCAGCGGCGTGCCCTGCGCGGCATAGCGGGCAATGGCCTGCGCCACCCGCGTGGCCACGGCCGGATCGCCCGGGCGGTGGTAGGGCAGCACCGGCACGTGGCCGACCTTCATGACGAAATACGGGGTGATGGGGGGCAGCAGCTCAGGGTCCGAATCGTCGCCCCGATCGCCGTGCAGCGTGAGCGCCACGCAGTGCGTGCTGTGGGTGTGGATCACGCAGCGGGCGGGCGCACCCGTGCCTTCGCTGGCGCGGTAGATTTCGCGGTGCAGCGCGAGGGTTTTGCTGGCGCGGTCGCCGCCGGTCTGCTGGCCGTGGGCGTCCACGCGGGCCAGCCGGGCCGGGTCCAGAAACCCCAGACAGGCGTCGGAGGGCGTGATCAGGAAGCCGCCGCCCTGCGAGGCGTCGAGCCGCACGCTGATGTTGCCGGCCGTGGCGTGCACGTAGCCGCGGTCAAACAGACTTTGGCCGACGCGGCAGATTTCGTCGCGGAGTTGCGCTTCGTTCATCGCAGCATGGTAAAGGCTTGGGTGAAGAAGTCGTCGGTGCCGAAGTTGCCCGATTTCAGCGCCAGATGCAGGCCTGCGAGCGATGGCGACTCTGCCGGCGGCGGGGCCTCCGCCCCAAGGTCGGCGACGCCCCCTTGGGCGGCCGCGAGGACACGCCCTGCCGAGCGTGAGGGTTCCACCTGGGCATGGCACCAGGGCACGCCGGGATCGATCTGCGGGCCGATCTGCATCTGCGTGATGTGCAGCGCCTGCGCCACCGCGCCCGAGGTCTCGCCGCCCGCCACCACCAGCTGGCGCACGCCGCGCTGCACCAGACCGCACGCGATGGCCGCGAGGGTGCGCTCGACCAGCGCGCCGGCTGCTTCCACACCCAGGCGCCCCTGGATGGCTTTCACGGCGTCGGGTGCGGCCGTCGAATACACGAGCACCGGGCCGCCCGCGAGCAGCGGTTCGGCCCAGGCCAGTGCCGCAGCGGCCACATCGGCGCCCAAGGCCATTTGCAGCGGGTCCAGCGCCAGCGTCGGGCGCCCGGTGGCGCGAAACGCGGCGACTTGCCGGTGGGTGGCGCTGGAGCAGCTGCCCGACACCACGGCCTGCAGCCCCTGCGCGGGCGGCAGCTGGCTGGCCTGCGGCGTGGGCGTGAAGCCGAAGTTCTGCGGCAGGCCGATGGCCACGCCCGAGCCCGCGGTCACCAGCGGCATGCCCTTGAGCGCCGGCCCCAAGCGCAGCAGGTCGTCGTTGGACACCGCGTCCACAATGGCCACGCCCACGCCCTGGGCCTTGAGCGCACCGATCCGGTCCTGCACAGCGGCCGCCCCCTGCGCCACCGCACGGTAGTCGATGAGCCCGACCACGCGCTGCGTCTGGGCCTGCATCACGCGCACCAGGTTGGCGTCGGTCATGGGGGTGAGCGGATGGTTTTGCATGCCGCTCTCATTGAGCAGCGCGTCGCCCGCGAACAGGTGGCCCTTGAACACGGTGCGGCCGTTGTCGGGGAAGGCCGGGGTGGCGATGGTGAAGTCGGTGTGCAGGGCGTCCATCAACGCCTCGGTCACCGGGCCGATGTTGCCCTGCGGCGTGCTGTCAAACGTGGAGCAGTATTTGAAATAGATCTGCTGCGCGCCCTGGGCCTGCAGCCAGTGCAGCGCCGCCACCGATTGGGCGATCGCCTCGGCTGCGGGGATGGTGCGCGACTTGAGCGCGACCACCACCGCGTCCACGTCGGCATCCAATGGACCGACGGGCACCCCGATGGCCTGCACCACGCGCATGCCCGCGCGCACCAGGTTGTTGGCCAGATCGGTGGCGCCGGTGAAGTCGTCGGCAATACAACCGAGGTATAAGGCCCCCACGCTCCCCACTGCGTGTGGTTCGCTGCCCCCCGAGGGGGCTGGCCTGGCTTGGGAGCGGCCCGGCGCGGCGGCCGGTGGCTTGGGCACGGTCATGGGGCGGCTTTCGGCAATTCGATGCCCGGGAAAATCTTGATGACCGCGCTGTCGTCTTCTTTGGCAAAGCCGGCGGTGGACGCCTGCATGAACATCTGGTGCGCGGTGCTGGACAGCGGCAGCGGGAACTTGCTGGCGCGGGCCATGTCGAGCACCAGGCCCAGGTCTTTCACAAAAATGTCGACCGCCGACAGCGGCGCGTAATCGGCGGCCAGCACGTGGGCCATGCGGTTTTCGAACATCCAGCTGTTGCCCGCGCTGTGGGTGATCACCTCGTACAGCGCGGCCGGGTCCACGCCTTCGCGCAGGCCCAGCGCCATGGCTTCGGCGGCGGCGGCAATGTGCACGCCCGCCAGCAGCTGGTTGATGATCTTGACCTTGCTGCCCGCGCCCGCGCAGTCGCCCAGCCTGTACACCTTGGCGGCCATGGCGTTGAGCAGCGGCTCGGCCACGGCGTAGGCCCCGGGCTGGCCAGCGGTAATCATGGTCATCTGGCCGCTGGCGGCCTTGGCCGCACCGCCCGAGATGGGGGCGTCGATGTAGAGAATGCCCTGCTGCGCCAGCCGCGCCTCCAGCGCCATCGACCAGTTCGGGTCCACCGTGGAGCACATCACGAACACGCTGCCGGGCTTCATCGTGCCCGCGCAGCCGTGGCCGTCGCCGCCCGGGCCGAACAGCACGGCTTCGGTCTGTGCGGCGTTGACCACCACCGACACCACCACCTGGCACGCCGCGCCCAGTTCGGCCAGCGTGGCGCAGGCCGTGCCGCCGTCTCGCGCAAAGGCCTGGGCCACGTCGGCACGCACGTCAAAAACATGGGGCGCGTGGCCCGCACGGCGCAGCGACTGCGCCATGCCGTTGCCCATGGCGCCGAGGCCGATCAGGCCCACTTGGGGGTTGGGGGTCATGCGTGTCTCCGTTCAGCCCAGTGTGATTTTGGCGAAATTAGCCACGCGCTTCCACTTGGCAGCGTCTTGCGCCATGAAGGCGCCCATGGCCGCGGCGTCAAGAAAGCCCACGTCGGCGCCGCGCGACTCCATGGTGCGCACCACCTCCGGGTCGCGCGCGACCTGGGCCAGCGCCTGCGCCATGCGCTCCATCGCGGCGGCGGGGGTGCCGGCCGGCGCGGCCATGCCGTACCAGGCGCTGACGTCGAAATCGGGCAGCCCGGACGCCTGGAGCGTGGGCACCGCGGGCAGGGCCTTGCTGCGCTGCGCCGTGGTCACGGCCAGCGCGCGCACGTTGCCGCCCTGGATCTGCCCCAGCACCGAGGGCAGGTTCTCGAACATCATGTCCACCTCGCCCGCCATCAGGCCGGTCACGGCCGCAGCGGCACCGCGGTAGGGGATGTGCGTGATGAAGCTGCCCGTGGTGCTTTTGAACAGCTCGGCGCTCAGGTGCAGCGAGGTGCCGTTGCCGTTGGACGCGTAGTTGAGCTGCCCGGGTGCCGCCTTGGCCCGGGCCACCAGATCGGCCACCGTCTGCACGCCGCTTTTCGGGTGGACCAGCAGCACATTGGGCACGCGCCCCACCAGACCCACGGGCACGATCTGCTCGGGCCGGTAGGGCAGGCTGGCATACAGGGCCGGGCTGATGGTCAGCGGCGGCGAAGCCATCACAAAGGTGTAGCCGTCGGGCGCAGCGCGGGCCGCTTCGGCCGCCCCCACGTTGCCACCGGCGCCGGGCTTGTTGTCCACCACCACCGGCTGGCCCAGCAGCTGCGCCAGCCGCGTGCCCATCAGCCGGGCCATGGTGTCGATCAGCCCGCCCGGCGGGAACGGCACGATGAGCCGGACCGGGCGCACGGGCCAGGCCTGGGCGGGCGACATCCAGGGCAGGGCTGCGGCGGCGGCGGCGGCGAGAAGGTGGCGGCGGGTGATGGCGTTCATGGGGCGTCCTGTAAATCAAGGCAAAGCGGGCCGTCGTGCCAGACACGCAGTGCTGGGCATGGCCTAAATTGGTCTGGTTATCATACAACCAGCCGAAGGCTGCAGCGCACTACCGGTGAGCGTAAGCTTGGCCGCTGCCGCGCCGCACTGCAGCCCGTTCCACCCCCCGTTCTTCCTCTTCTGAGCGAAAGCCCACCATGCCCTTTGCCACCGTCAACCAGATCCGGATCCATTACGAAATCGAAGGCGACGCCGACGCGCCCGTGCTGATGCTGTGCAATTCGCTGGGCACCACGCTGGAGATGTGGGCGCCGCAGATGTCCAGCCTGCTGACGCAATTTCGGGTGCTGCGCTACGACGTGCGGGGCCACGGGCAGTCGGACGTGCCGCCGGGGCCCTACACGATCGAGCAGCTGGGCCGCGACGCGCTGGCGCTGCTGGACCATCTGCAACTGCCGCGGGTGGATTTTTGCGGCCTGTCGATGGGCGGCATGACCGGCATGTGGCTGGGCACGCACCACCCCGAGCGGCTGCGCCGCCTGGTGCTGTGCAACACGGCCGCGCAGCTTGGCACGCCCGAGCTGTGGAACGGCCGCCTGGCGGTGCTGGCGCGCGACGGCATGGCGGGGCTGACGCCGTCGGTGCTGGACCGCTGGTTCACCGCGCGCTTTCAGCGGCGCGCGCCGCACGCCATGGCCCAGGTGCGCGCCATGCTGCTGGGCACCCCGCCCGAGGGCTACGCGGCCAACGCCATCGCGATCCGCGAGATGGACCAGCGCGAGGCCATTGGGCGCATCGACCTGCCCACGCTGGTGATCGCCGGGCGGCATGACGGCTCGACGCCGCCCGAGCTGGGCCGCGACATCGCGCAGCGCATCCGCGGTGCGCGCTATGTCGAGCTGGACGCCGCGCACCTGTCCAACTGGGAGCAGTCGGGCGCGTTCACCGTGGCGCTGATGGACTTCCTCAACGGCGGCGGCCTGCCCGAGGCCGCGCGCTTCGAAACCGGCCTGATGACGCGCCGCGCCGTGCTGGGCGACGCCTACGTGGACCAGGCGCTCAAGCGCCGCACCGACTTCAACCGCGAGTTTCAGGACATGGTCACGCGCCACGCCTGGGGCGAGGTCTGGAACCGCCCCGGGCTGGACCGGCACACCCGCTCGCTCATCACCGTGGCGATGCTGGTGGCGCTGAACCGCAACGACGAGCTCCGGCTGCACCTGCGCGGCAGCCTGAACAACGGCGTGACGCCCGACGAACTGCGTGAGCTGCTCATGCACGCCGCGATTTACTGCGGCGTGCCGGCGGCGGTGTCATCGTTTCACCTGGCCGCGGACATTCTGGCGGCCGAAGGCCTGCTGGACCCGCCCGCCGCCTGAGCGCCCGCGCGGCCCGGGCCCGGGCGGCTCAGCGCTTCGGGCCCAGGCCCGCCACCAGCGGGCTGGCGAGCTGCACGCCCTCTTGCTGCCAGAACGCCGGGTCGGCCTGCTCGATGCGGGCCACGGCGTTGTCCATGTGGCGGGTGGCGGCGGCCCGCGCGCCCAATGGATCGGCCTGTTCGATCGCACGGGCAATGGCAGCGTGCTCGTCGCGCACTTGCGCCGCAAAGTCGGCGCGGCGCGCCTCGTTGGCCCGCGTGACGCGGGTGGCGCCGCGCAGGAACTGGCGCAGATAGTCCAGCGTGCTGATCAGAAACGGGTTTTGGGCCGCGTCGGCAATGGCGCGGTGATAGGCCACGTCTTCTTCCACCCCGTCGCCCCCGGCCGCCACGGCCTTGTCGAGCGCCGTGATGGCCTGGCGGATGCGCTGGAGGTCGGCCGACGTGCGCCGCGTGGCGGCCAGCGCGGCCACCTCGGCCTCCAGGGCGCGGCGCACCTCCACCATCTGGACGACGGCCTGTTTGGACACCGCGTACCGGGCATCAAAATGCAGTGGCGAGAACCCGGCGTCTTTCACATACACACCGCTGCCCTGGCGCGACTGCACCTGCCCGATGGATTTGAGCCGCGAAATGGCTTCACGCACCACGGTGCGGCTGACGCCAAACTGCTCGACCAGCGCCGCTTCGGTCGGCAGCTTGACCCCCACGGCCAGGCGCCCCGAGCGGATTTCGGCCGCCAGCGCGTCGGCCACCTGGTCGGACAGGTTGGCACCGGGGGTGATGGACTTGAAACGTGCGGTCATGGCGGTGGCGGGGCAGGGTCGCGCCACTGTAACGCAGACGCTGTCATGCCCAGCCTGCCGCACGCAGCAGCCACCCGGCCAGCGCACAGGCGGCGATCACGGGGATCACGCCCGCCTTGTAGCGCAGCAGCGCCACCGCCGCCGCGGCCATGAGTGCGATGGCTGCCCAGTCAAGATTCAAAGGAAAATCAGCATCAGCCCCCGTCTTCAGGGCAATGTGCGCTATAAAAAACAAAGCAAGACTGGCCACCACGCCGACCACCGCCGCGGTGATGGCGGCCAGCGGCGCGGTGAAATGCAGTTTGCCGTGGGTCGATTCCACCAACGGCCCGCCCGCCAGAATGAACAGGAACGACGGCAAAAAGGTGAACCACGTGACCAGCGTGGCCGCCAGCGCCGCCCCCGCAAACTGCGCACCCGGCCCCAGCACCTGCTGGCCCCAGCCGCCCACAAAGCCGACAAAGGCCACCACCATGATCAAGGGCCCCGGCGTGGTTTCACCCAGCGCCAGGCCGTCCATCATTTGCAGCCCCGTAAGCCATTGAAACTGGTCCACCGCGCCCTGGTACACATAGGGCAGCACCGCGTAGGCGCCGCCAAAGGTGAGCAGCGCGGCCTTGGTAAAGAACCAGCCCATCTGCGCGAGTGCGCCGCCAAAGCCTTGCCACGCCACCAGCACGCCCATGGGCAGCAGCCAGAGCGCGGCGCCCACGGCCAGCACCCAGGCCAGACGCGACGGTTTGAAGCGCGCGTGCTCGGGCGTGGGCGTGGTGTCGTCAATGGCATAGGGCCGGGCGTCGGCCATGGGTGCCACCGCCTGGGCCGCGCCGGCGTGGCCGGCGCCCACCGCAAACTGCCCCGGCGCGAACCGGGCGCACACGGCGCCCGTCACGGCGGCGCCCAGCACGATCCACGGAAACGGCAGTTGAAGGAACGCAATGGCAATGAAACTGATAGCAGCAATGCACCAGGGGACGGGGGCTTTGGCCGGATTCTTCAATGTTTTGCTGCCAATGCGGACCACCGCCTGCAACACGATGGCGGCCACCGCGGGCTTGATGCCGTAGAACAAACCGGCCACCCACGACACGTTGCCAAACGCCACGTAAATCCAGCTCAGCGCGATCAGGATGAACAGCGAAGGCAGCACGAACAGCACCCCCGCCACGATGCCGCCCCAGGTGCGGTGCATCAGCCAGCCGATGTAGGTGGCCAGCTGCTGCGCCTCGGGGCCGGGCAGCAGCATGCAGTAGTTGAGCGCATGCAAAAAGCGCTGTTCGCTGATCCAGCGCTTTTGCTCGACCAGCTCGCGGTGCATCACCGCAATCTGCCCGGCCGGCCCCCCAAAACTGATGAAGCCGAGCTTGAGCCAGAAGCGAAGGGCGTCGCGGAACGGGACGGGTGTGGACGCAAACCCGGAAGTCACCGAGTCTCCCGGTGCCGCCGGTCGCTATGGATGCGCTCGGCTGTGCGATTCATCCATCGTTGTGGCATCAGACTTTGAACTTTTTTAGCAGCCAGGCCAGCACTTCGCGTTGATCCGCCGCCGTTGCGCGCCGCACCTGGATCAGCAGTTTGGCCAAATCAGGGCGCGGCAGTGTGACGTTGGACGCGCCTTCGTTGCACACAGAGCAAATGGCACGCAGGTTCGTGGCCTCGTCGTTGCCTCCCATGCTTTTGTCAATGACATGGCCGATGTGCAGCCGTGTCTTGCGACTCGGGTCGTACGGATGCGGCTCCCCCGCCACCGCGCCGCACATCTGGCAGGTAAAGCCGTTGCGGTCCAGTACGAAAGCGCGGGTTTCCTTGGAAATTTCGCGCGCGAAAGCAGGTTGCGGCTTGGGGGACTCCAGCAGATATTCGCCGGGCCTGAGGTCCGCGCGGTCGTTGTGGGTCAGGATTTGATAGCCCTCTTCGGTGCGCAGCTCGCGCACACGACGCGCCCACTCACTGATCTGCCCCGCCACTTCACGAAGCTCGTCAGCACCCATGGTGCGCCCGACGTTGGCCAGAAAATGCGCCCGCAAGCGCGCTCTGGCGCCTTTGGGCGCCACACCTTGCGGTTTTCCTGTCGCCAATTCAAGCCGCCCGTTGGAGCAATCGCTCGGATGCCGCCAATTCAATCGCGCGGGCAATCTGGCGGCTCACGGCGTGCGCGACCGGTGGGGGGAAAGCGTTGCCAACCTGTCGATAGCTCGGGGTTTTTTTCCCCGCGAATTTCCAGTCGTCGGGAAACCCCTGGACCCGCGCGCACATGCGGACGGTCAGCCGGGGCGCTCCGACAAAGTCGCGGTGGGGCGCTTCGTCGGCAAGGCTGCGGCCATCCACGCCCAGACTCGCCCACGCGGCGCGCGCACGGGTCGGGCCGAGGTCGGGGCCGCCGTGTTTTTTGCTTCCGCCCACCAAAGTGGGGGCGATGTCGTTCGCCCGCGCGCGCCACGCGTCGGCACCACGCCAGCCGTTTTCCGACATGAGATCGTGCAGGAGTACACCAACAGTGGGCGGGAGCTGCAAACTTGGTGCTGGCCAGCGAAAGTGCCCGGCAACTTCTTTGCGGATGGCCACAAACACCACCCGCGGTCGCAATTGGCACACCCCAAAGTCGGCTGCATTGAACAAATGCCAATCGGTCCAGTACCCCAACGCCTGCAATTGGGTCGCGATCTTTTGCCGGTAATCCACAAAAACTGCATCCAGCAAGCCTCGCACGTTCTCCAGCATCACGGCCTGAGGGCGGGTCTCATCGACGATGCGAATCGCTTGCGGGAACAGATCGCGCTCGTCGGCAGCCCCCAGTTGTTTGCCCGCTTTGGAGAATGGTGGGCACGGCACGCCGCCCGCCACCAGATCGATGTTTTTGTAGCCGCGCGCGTCAAATTGGCCGAGATCGCCTTCGATCACGTTCCAGTGCGGCCGATTGAGCCGCAGCGTGTTGCATGCCGCGGCATCCCACTCGACCAACGCTTCATGCTCAAAACCGGAGCGCTCCAGCCCCAAGGCCTGGCCACCGGCGCCCGCGCACAGTTCAAGTGAGTTCATGGTCGATTGGTACTGGTTGAATGCACAGTATTGTGATGGCCGCCTGCACTTCGCGCAAGCCCATTCATCATTGATGTGCCCGAAAACCGGAACACCGCCGTGCCCGCCCGCAGATTGGGCGCCAAGCGGACTTCGCGGCCGTTCTGGATACCGAAGCTGTCGTCGATCTTCAGGCCGTTTTTCAGCGCCAGCACGGCAAAGTCGGTGTGCGTGCCGACCCGGATGTTGGGCGTGTCGTACCACTGGTAGGGCAGGCGCCGGGTCACGGGCATGCGCCCCAGCAGGACGCTCAGGCGGTTGGGCCAGTGCGCAAAGTTGGGGAAAGCGACGATGCCACTGCGTCCTACGCGGGCGGTCTCGCGCAGCATGACTTCGGCGTTGCGCAGGTGCTGCAGGGTGTCGATCTGCAGCACCACGTCGAACGAGTGGTCATCGAACATTGACAGGCCTTCGTCGAGGTTGAGCTGAATGACGTTGACGCCGCGCTTCACACAGGCCAGCACGTTGGCATCGGCGATTTCAATACCGTAGCCCGAGCAGCCGCGCTCGCGCTGCAGCAAATCAAGCATGGCACCGTCGCCACAGCCCAGGTCGAGCACCCGCGCGCCGTGCGGCACCATGCGGGCGATCAGTTGCTGGGTGGCAAGATCACTCATGTAGATAGCCCCCACGCTGGTCGCTTCGCGTACTGCGCTGCCCCCCAAGGGGGCTGGCCTGGCTTGGGAGCGGCCCGGCGCGGCGGCCTGTGCCCCCACGCTGGTCGCTTCGCGTACTGCGCTGCCCCCCAAGGGGGCTGAGCTGGCTTGGGGCGGCCCGGCGCGGCGCTCATGTCGGCCCCCACGCGGGTCGCTTCGCGCCCGCTTCAGCCGCCACGCGTTCGAAGTACGCGCGCACCACGGCGTGGTAGCGCGCGTCGTCCAGCAAGAAGGCGTCGTGGCCATGGGGCGCATCGATTTCGGCATAGCTCACGTCATGACGGTTGTCGAGCAGCCCCTGAACGATTTCACGGCTGCGCGCGGGCGCGAAGCGCCAGTCGGTGGTGAAGCTCACCAGCAGGAATTTGGCGCGGGCGCTTGCCAGTGCGGCCGTCACACTTCCGCCATGATTGCGCGCAGGATCGAAATAGTCCAATGCGCGGGTGATCAGAAGGTAGGTGTTGGCGTCAAAGTATTCGGCAAACTTGTCGCCCTGGTAACGCAGGTAGCTCTCAATCTGGAACTCCACCTCTTGCGTGCTGTATTTATAGGCTCCCACGCGGGTCGCTTCGCGTACTGCGCTGCCCCCAAAGGGGGCTGAGCTGGCTTGGGAGCGGCCCGGCGCGGCGCTCTGGGCCCGCACGCTGGTCGCTTCGCGCCCTGCGCCGCCCTCCGCGTGGAGGGTTTCCCGCAGCTGGCGCCCGAATTTCTCGTTCATCACGTCGTCGCTGAGGTAGGTGATGTGGCCGATCATGCGCGCGATGCGCAGGCCGCGTTTGGGGATCACGCCGTGCGCGTAAAAGTTGCCGCCGCAAAAGTCGGGGTCGGTCACGATGGCGCGGCGGGCCACCTCATTGAAGGCGATGTTCTCGGCCGTGAGGTTGGGCGCGCTGGCCACCACCACCGCGTGGCGCACGCGCTCGGGGTATTGCAGCGTCCAGCTCAGCGCCTGCATGCCACCCAGGCTGCCGCCCATCACCACCGCCAGCGTCTCGATGCCCAACGCGTCGAGCAGCCGCGCCTGCGCGTCCACCCAGTCTTCCACGGTGACCACGGGGAAGTCGGCGCCGTAGACCTTGCCGCTGTCGGGGTTCAGGTGCATCGGCCCGGTGGAGCCAAAGCACGAGCCGAGGTTGTTGACCCCGATGACGAAGAACTTGTTGGTGTCCACGGGCTTGCCGGGGCCGATCATGTTGTCCCACCAGCCTTCGGATTTTTCCTGCCCCGCATACACCCCTGCCACATGGTGCGAGGCGTTGAGCGCATGGCAGATCAACACGGCGTTGGAACGGTCGGCGTTGAGCGCGCCATAGGTTTCGTAGGCCAGGGTGTAGCCACGGATCGACGCGCCGCTTTGCAGCGCGAGCGGCGCTTCAAACAACATCGACTGCGGCGAAACGATCATGGTCAACAGCAAACAACAAAAAACCCGGTGACGCCAAAGAAGCGGAACCGGGTTGCGGATTCCCTCTTTAGCTGTTTTCGCGGCATCGGTGGCATGAACCCCTGGATGTCACGGCGCCCGCAAGCTGGAGCAAATCGGCGCTGGGGGTTAGTATAAATCCAAGCCGTCGGTGCGGCGGGGACTTTTTCCGGGAGTGCCATGTCTGAACTGTTTGGGTCTGATGCCTATGCCCCGCGCGAGGTGGCGCAACGCGTGGAGTCGGTGGGCGTGGCCAAGGCCAGGATGGCAACTCTTGCGTTGCTGATGCTGGGCGTGCTGGCCGGCGCATTCATCGGGCTGGGCGCACTCTTTTTCGTGATCGTGAAATCCGACGCCAGTCTGGGTTTCGCCGCTGGCCAGGTGCTGGGTGGCGTGGTGTTCTCGCTGGGCCTTTTGCTGGTGGTGGTTGCGGGGGCCGAACTGTTCACCGGCAACAACCTGCTGGCGATGGCCTGGGCCGACGGCAAGATCTCCAGCGCCGAGCTGCTGCGCAACTGGGCGCTGGTGTGCGCCGCCAATTTCGTGGGGGCCGCGGGGTTGGCGCTGCTGGTGTTTGCCAGTGGCCACACCGACATGAACGATGGCGCCATTGGCCGCACCGTGGTGAAAATCGCGCTGGCCAAGCAGGCCCTGCCCGCCTGGGAGGCGTTTTTTCGCGGTGCGCTGTGCAATGTGCTGGTGTGCATGGCCGTCTGGATGGCCATGGCCGGTCGCAGCGTGGTGGACAAGGCCGTGGCCATCGTGTTCCCGATCAGCGCGTTCGTGGCAGCCGGTTTTGAGCACAGCATTGCCAACATGTACCTGATGCCACTCGCATGGCTGGTCCAGCTGTCAAACGGCCTCACGCCCGGGCAGGCCGCCGTGACCTGGGTTGGCATGGCGAGCAATCTGCTGCCCGTGATCGCCGGCAATCTGCTGGGTGGCAGCGTGCTGGTGGGTCTCGCGTACCACGTGATTTACCGGCGCGGGCAAGGCAGCCCACCGGGCTGACGCAGGCGCCCCTGGCGGGTGACGCTTTAACCCCAGTCGAGCAGCGCCAGCACGCCCAGCACCGCAAAGATTGCGGCCGAGACCAGGTGCACCACGCGGATCGGCACCTTTTTCGTGATCTTGTCGCCCAGCCACACCACCGGCGCGTTGGCCAGCATCATGCCCAGCGTGGTGCCGGCGACCACGGCGGCCCAGGCGTGGTACTGCGCGGCCAACATGACGGTGGCGATCTGCGTCTTGTCGCCCATTTCGGCCAGAAAGAAGGCGAACACCGTGGTGGCGAACACGCCCAGGCGCGGCGCCGAGGTGGTTTCGCCCTCGTCCATCTGGTCGGGCACCAGCATCCACACCGCCATGGCGATGAACGAGGCTCCCAGAATCC
Source organism: Betaproteobacteria bacterium HGW-Betaproteobacteria-3 (assembly GCA_002842205.1). GTDB lineage: Bacteria > Pseudomonadota > Gammaproteobacteria > Burkholderiales > Burkholderiaceae_C > PHCI01. Next base: position 53,645 of record PHCI01000022.1, read on the forward strand.
AGCGCAGCACCTCGGGCCCCAGCAGGGTGGTGACCCAGGCACCCAGCGCACCGGCGAGCGCATGGTTGAACACGGTGGCCACGAAGATGCCCAGCACGATCGGCCAGGGCTTTTGATACCGCGCGGCCAGGATGAGCGCCAGCAGTTGTGTCTTGTCGCCCATTTCGGCGAGGGCGACGATGCCGGTGGAGACGAGAAAAGCTTCCATGGAGACAGGGGCGGCCGGAATGTTGAACCCATGACTGCGCAGCATCCCCGGCCGTTCACAACGGAGGCTGCGCAGTCAAAGGTCTCGCCAAATCAGGATGGATCGTGGGCACCATGGGCACCGGCGGTCCCGGCACATTCCCAAGTCTGTTGACACCCACCCCTCTCGCATTCGAAGGGAGGCTACTCCCCGATGACGGGACTGATTGTACGGGGCACGCCGTGCGTCGCGCTGCCGCACGGACCCTGCCGGGGTCGGCGCCCGACGACCACGCACGCTTCTGGCGTGTTTTTTGCTTTATTTTGGTGCGCCAGATCAAACAACGTTTTTTCGCCGCGATAACGCACCAAAACAGTTCAACTCATCCAAAGAGGATTTCATGGAAGCACTCAAACAGGGCGCAGACGCTTTGTTCATTTTGCTGGGCGGCGTCATGGTGCTGGCCATGCACGCCGGTTTTGCCTTTCTGGAGCTGGGCACCGTGCGCAAGAAGAACCAGGTGAACGCGCTGGTCAAGATCCTTGTGGATTTTTCAGTGTCCACGGTGGCGTACTTCCTGGTGGGCTATGCCGTGGCGTACGGCACCAGCTTTTTTGTGGGCGCGGAGCAACTGGCCGCGAAGAACGGCTACGAGCTGGTGAAGTTCTTCTTTTTGCTGACGTTCGCGGCCGCCATTCCGGCCATCATCTCGGGCGGCATCGCCGAGCGCGCGCGCTTTTGGCCGCAACTCATGGCCACGGCCGTGATCGTCGGGCTGGTGTATCCGCTGTTTGAAGGCGTGGTGTGGAACCAGCATTTTGGTGTCCAGGCCTGGCTCAAGGCCACCACGGGGCAGGAGTTTCATGACTTTGCCGGCTCGGTGGTGGTGCACGCGGTGGGCGGCTGGCTCGCCCTGCCGGCCGTGCTGCTGCTGGGCGCCCGCGCCAACCGCTACCGCAAGGACGGGGCGATGTCGGCCCATCCGCCGTCCAACATTCCGTTTCTGGCGCTGGGGGCCTGGATTTTGACCGTGGGCTGGTTCGGCTTCAACGTGATGAGCGCGCAGACGCTCGACAAGATTTCGGGCCTGGTCGCCGTCAATTCACTCATGGCCATGGTTGGTGGCACCTTGGCCGCGCTGGCCGCCGGGCGCAACGACCCGGGCTTTGTGCACAACGGCCCGCTGGCAGGGCTGGTGGCGGTGTGCGCCGGCTCAGACCTCATGCACCCGCTGGGCGCGCTGGTCACGGGTGCGATCGCGGGCGGCCTGTTTGTCTTCATGTTCACGCGCACGCAGAACACATGGAAGATTGACGACGTGCTCGGCGTTTGGCCGCTGCACGGGCTGTGCGGCGCCTGGGGCGGGTTGGCCGCAGGCATTTTCGGCAGCGCGGCCCTGGGGGGCCTGGGCGGCGTGAGCCTGCTGGCGCAGCTGGCGGGCACCTTGATGGGCGTGGCCTGGGCGCTGGTCAGCGGCTTCGTGGTGTACGGCACGTTCAAAGCCACGGTGGGGCTGCGACTTTCGCAGGAAGAGGAATACGATGGCGCCGACCTGTCCATCCACCGCATTGGCGCCACGCCCGACCGTGAAGTCAATTGGTAGCACGCATCATTTAAGATAGCAAACTATATCTATTTGACGGGGGCTTGAGGCATATTTCTTTATGAAAATGTAAAAAACGCCGCATGGCACGCACGCGCTGCCGTGCGGTGAACCGGGCGTCGGCACGCTTGCGCAGACCGTGTCCGCGCCACCGGCCTTGTGCGATGATGCCGCCCAACCCCGACCGACTGCGCATGCCCATCGAAAACCAGCTCGCCGAACACCGCTCCTACCTGTTGCGTTACGCCCGGCTGCAGTTGCGCAACGACGCCTGGGCCGAAGACGCGGTGTCCGAAACGCTGCTGGCGGCGCTGTCCAAGCCGCAGTCCTTTGGCAACCGCTCGCAACTCAAGACCTGGCTGGTGGGGATTCTCAAACACAAGGTGATTGACCTGCTGCGCGCGCGCGCCCGCGAGGTCAGTTTTGACGAGCACGATGACAGCGATGGCAGCGATGAACTGGACGCCTTGCTGTTCCGCCAGGACGGGCACTTTGCGACCGCCCCGGCAAACTGGGGCAACCCCGAGCAGGATCTCTCTTCCCAGCAATTCATGCAGATTCTGGAGGCCTGCACCGAAAAACTCCCGTCGGCCATGGCCCGGGTTTTTCTGATGCGCGAATGGCTGGAAATGCCGTCCGAAGAGATTTGTAAGGAATTGCGGCTGACTTCGACCAATTTGTACGTCCAGTTGCACCGGGCCCGTCTGCGTTTGCGGGAATGCCTGGAAATCAACTGGTTTGGCCATCCTGAATCCCGTTCATAAATCCGCGCATCCCCATGTTTCTCCGCCGTAAATGCCGCGAAGTCGCCGCACTGCTCATTGCGCGCGAAGACCGCCCGTTGCGGATGGGCGACCGGATCGCGCTCAGGCTTCATCTGGCCGCCTGCAAAACCTGTCCGGCATTTGAAAAACAGGTGTTGACCATGCGCACCGCGCTACACCAGTGGCGTAATTACACCGAAAGTTGAGCGCACATCGGTTTTGTGGCGCATAATGGCCGGGTGTTGCCTTGAATGGCGGCGCATTAGTTTGCGGTGATTCGTCAGTTTCGCGTCTTGAGAAGTCGTCAGTGGTTTGTTGATTGCGTCGAGCGGACTCCATCGCGTTTTGGATGTTTTAGAGGAGTCCCTTCCATGGGCAACAAACTTTACGTGGGCAACCTGCCCTATTCTTTCTCCGACAGCGACATGCAGCAGGCCTTCGGCCAGTTCGGTTCTGTTTCCAGCGCCAAAGTCATGATGGATCGCGACACGGGTCGCTCCAAGGGTTTCGGCTTTGTGGAAATGGGCAGCGATGCCGAAGCACAAGCCGCAATCGCCGGCATGAACGGCCAGAACATGGGCGGCCGTGACCTCGTGGTCAACGAAGCCCGTCCGATGGAAGCCCGTCCCCCGCGTAGCGGTGGCGGCGGCTTCGGCGGCGGTGGTGGTGGTGGCGGTGGCCGCAGCGGTGGTGGCGGCTACGGCGGCGCTGCCGGCGGTGGCGGCTACGGCGGCGGTGGCCGCAGTGGCGGCGGCGGCGGTGGCCGCGGCGGTTACTGAAACCGGGCCTAAGTGACCAGAGCTTGATGCTCTGGC
>PHCI01000023.1 GCA_002842205.1 Betaproteobacteria bacterium HGW-Betaproteobacteria-3
CACCCGCCACCCGCGCCGCCGCGCGCGCTGCGCCGGCGCCGACCGCCGACGCCTGCGCCATCGAGCTGCCGCGCAAGGGCGGCCTGCCCGGCCAGGTGGTGCTGGTCATGCAGGGCGGCGGGGCGCTGGGCGCCTACCAGGCCGGTGTGTACGAGGCGCTGCACGAGGCCGGCATCGAACCCGACTGGGTGGTGGGCACCTCCATCGGGGCCATCAATGGCGCGCTGATCGCCGGCAACGCCCCGGCCGACCGGCTGGCGCGCCTGCGCCAGTTCTGGGACATGGTGGCCGAGGGCTCTGGCTCCACCGCGCTCTGGAACCTGCTGGGCCTGGGCCAGTTGTTCCACAACCTGGGGGCGGTCACCAAGGGGATCCCCGGTTTCTTCGAGCCCAACCCCAACGCGTGGATGGGCTCGAACCTGCCGCTGGGCGTGACCCACGCCGCCTATTACCGCACCAGCCCGCTGCACGAGACCCTGTCCGAGTTGATGGCGTTCAACCCCGAGGCCGCCAGCGCCACGCGGCTCACGCTGGGCGCGGTCAGCGTCGAGACCGGGCGCATGCGCTATTTCGACAGCCGGATCGAGGCGGTCGGGCTCGACCACGTGATGGCCTCGGGCGCCTTGCCGCCGGCGTTTCCGGCCGTGATGATCGACGGCGAACCCTATTGGGACGGCGGCATCTACTCCAACACCCCAATCGAGGTGGTGATGGAAGACAACCCGCGCCGCAACTCGCTGATCTTCTCGGCCCAGCTCTGGCAGCAGGAGGCCGCGGCGCCCGGTTCGATTGACGCGGTCATGAGCCGGCTCAAGGACATCCAGTTTTCGAGCCGCTCGGAAGGCCAGATTGCCCAGCAGCAGAAAATCCACCACCTGCGCCACATCGTGCGCGAACTGGGCAAGCTGCTGCCCGATGGCGTCAAAAACCGTGCCGCCGCCCAGGAACTGCTGGGTTGGGGCTGCGGCACCGTCATGCACGTGGTGGAACTGCGCGCGCCGGTGGTGCCGGGCGAAGACCACACCAAAGACCTTGATTTCACTCCCAATGGCATTGCCGCGCGCTGGAAAGCCGGGCTGGAGTGCACCCGCCGCAAGATCGCCGAAGCGGCATGGACTGCCCCCTGCGACCCGATCCAGGGCATTGTGGTGCACCGCTGAACCGCGTCCCCGCCAGCGGGCAAGCGGGGGCGGGGCACGGGCGGGCAGGGGGCGTCAGGGCGCCGGGGTCTTGGGCCTGAAATCGCAGTACGCGGCCACGCCGCACTGCCAGCACCGCGGCTTGCGCGCCTGGCACACGTAGCGGCCCAGCAAAATCAGCCAGTGGTGCGCGTCGACCAAATACGCCGGCGGCACCCGCTGGAGCAGTTGCATCTCTACCGCATACGGGTCTTTGCCCGGTGCCAGCCCGGTGCGGTTGCCCACGCGGAAGATGTGCGTGTCCACCGCCATGGTGGGTTCGCCAAAGGCCACGTTGAGCACCACGTTGGCGGTCTTGCGGCCCACGCCGGGCAGGGCTTCCAGCGCGGCGCGGGTGCGTGGCACCTGGCCGCCGTGCTGCGCCACGAGGATGTGACAGGTCTGCAGCAGGTGCCTGGCCTTGCTGCGGTACAGGCCGATGGTCTTGAGGTGGGCCTCCAGCCCTTGCAGCCCGAGCGCAATGATTTTTTGCGGCGTGTTGGCCACGGGAAACAGCCGGCGTGTGGCCTTGTTCACACCCACGTCGGTGGCCTGCGCTGACAGCAGCACGGCGGCCAGCAGCTCAAACACACTGGTGTACTCCAGCTCGGTGTTGGGCTGCGGATTGGCCGCCTTGAGGGTGGCAAAAAACGGTTCGATGTGTTCGCGCTTCATGCGCGCAGTGTAGGGGCGGGTTCAGTTCAGCACCGAGGTGTCCACCAGCGTGGCGTATGCGGGCATGTTGTTGCGCATCCATTCGCGGTCCACCAGCAGGGTGTCCATGATGTCTTGCGGCAGCTCTTCGATCACCTCGGGGTGCTCGGCCGGCATCTCGGCCAGCAACTGGGCAATGTGCACGATGGCGCCCAGGCGGCTGAACGGGCGGGCTTCCAGCGGGTTGGCCGCATGCGTGAGGCCGCGCACGATCTCGCGCGGAAACTGCCAGCGGCGTGCCAGCTCGGCGGTGACTTCGCCTTCGCTGAAGCCCAGGAAGTTGCATTCGCGCTGCCAGCGGCTGCCGGGGGAATGCGGGAGTTGTTCAATTTCGGCCATGCAGCCGGGCAGGGCGGTGGCGATCACCAGTTCGCCCAGGCGCACCATGAAGCCGGCCAGCCAGGCCTCGTGGCGGTCGCCGCCAATGTTGGTGGTGAGCCACTGCGCGTAGCCGGCGCAGGCCATGCTCTGGCGCCAGAATTCGCCGCGGTCCAGCCCGCCCACCACGGGGAAGGCGTCATTGAGGCAGCACGACAGCGCCAGCGTGCGCACCTGCGCCAGGCCCACCAGCATGATGGCGTCGTCCAGCGAGGCCACCTGCCGCTTGAGGCCAAAGCGCGCGCTGTTGGCCAGGCGCAGCACCTTGACGGTCAGTGCCGGGTCCTTGCTGATGAGGTCACGGATCTTGGCCACCGGCACATCGTGTTCGTTCAGGGTGCGAACCAGTGACTGCGCCACCTCGGGCATGGTGGGCAGTTGGAAGCCACGGAAGAAATCGCTGAGGTCGGCCATGATGGTTCTCGCTGGTTGGGTAGTGCTACGAATTGTTTCGGCGCCACCCCCCGTTGATAAAACCGATAAACCGGCACGAAACCCGCCTTTTCTCGGCCGCGCCGTCCAGACCGTGACATCCGTCACGGTGCGCCGAAAGCACTTCCGCAAACCCCTACAGGCCGACGGCAAGCCCTGACCTGAAGCGGCAGGCGCCGCGCATGGACGCGGCCTGGGCGCGGTCAGCGCAACGTGCGCCCGAACAGGCTGAACAGCCGCTCCCAGTGCCGCTCGGCGGCGGGCTGGTTGTAAATGGTGCCGCGCAGGGGGAACACAAAACCGTGCTCGACCTTGGGGTACCACTCGATGCGGTGCCGGGTGCCCGCGGCCGTGAGGGCCTCCTCCAGCTTCTGGATGTCGGCCGGTGGCGCCCATTTGTCGATCTCGGCGCAGGCAAAGTAGCTCTCGCACAGGATTCTGGACGCCATGCGGTGCGGCGAATCGGGGGCGTCGGTGGCCATGTTGGCCCCGTGGATCGACGCGATGCTGCTGATGCGCCCCGGGAACTGCGCCGCCGCCCACATCACGAACGGCCCGCTCATGCAGTAGCCCAGCAGACCGATGCGGCTGGCCCGGGCCGCGGGCTGCGCGTCCACAAACTTCAGCAGGGCGGCGGTGTCCACCTCGGTGGTGTGGGCGTTGAGCGAGGCCATGTGCTCAAACATCGGCGCCATGGCCTCGGGGGTGCGCTCCTGCAGCCAGTAGTCGCGCGAACGGCGGTAATACAGGTTGGGCAGCACCACAAAATAACCCACCGAGGCCAGCCGCCGCGCCATGTCGTGCAGTTCCTCGCGCTTGCCCGGGGCGTCCATGTAGAACAGCACCACCGGGTGCGGCCCGCCTTCTTCGGGGTGCACCACAAAGGTGTTCATGGCGCCGTCGGCCGTGGGGATGTCCAGCTGGTGTTCGATCATGGCGGGGCCCTGTCTGCGTGGGTTGGGGGGGGGGAAGGTAAAGACCTCAGCCTAGCACGGCTGCGCCGCTTTGTGCTCGCCCCACCGGTCGCTTGGCGGCCGATCTGCCCGACGGGGGTACTTCAATGAGAATTTGATCAAAATTGGCATATAGCCCTCGTCAATTGGCAATAGTTTGCTATTAATAAAGCAGCAAATGCCGCCTGCTCGCCGCGCGCCGCCGGGGTGCGCGAAAATGGCGCACCGCCCTCCCTCCATTTGCCTGATACCCACGCCATGTCCCTCCAATTTGCCGACCGCCTCAACCACGTTGAAACCTCCGCCATCCGCGAGCTGTTCAAGCTGCTGGGCAAGCCCGGCATCATCAGCTTTGCTGGCGGCTTCCCCGACCCCGCCATGTTTGACGTGGACGGCATCCGCGAAGCCGTCAACACCGCGCTGGCCACCGAACCCGGCGGCGCGCTGCAATACGGCGCCACCGAGGGCTATCAACCTTTGCGCGAGCAACTGGCCGCCTTCATGCAAAGCAAGGGGTGTCAGGGCGTTGCACCCGAAGACCTGATCGTCACCACCGGCAGCCAGCAGGCGCTCGACTTGCTGGGCAAGACGCTCATCAACCCCGGCGACAAGGTCATCGTGGAAGGCCCCACGTTTCTGGCCACCATCCAGTGTTTTCGGCTGTACGGCGCCGAACTCATCAGCGCGCCCATCGACGGCGACGGCGTGCAGACCGACGCGCTGGAGGCGCTCATGGCCGAGCACAAGCCCAAATTCGTCTACCTCATCCCCACCTTCGGCAACCCCAGCGGCGCCACGCTGAGCCTGGCGCGGCGCAAGAAGGTGCTGGAGCTGGCCGTGAAGTACCAAACCCTGGTGGTCGAAGACGACCCGTATGGCGACCTGTATTTTGGCCAAAATGACGAAGACCGGCCACCGCCCAGCCTGCTCGCGCTGAGCGCGCAGGTACCCGGCAGCCGTGAGCTGCTGGTGCACTGCGGCAGCATGTCCAAAGTGCTCTCACCCGGCCTGCGCGTGGGCTGGATGATTGCCCCGCCCAAGTTGCTGGCCAACGCCACCATGTGCAAGCAGTTCAGCGACGCCCACACCAGCACCTTCGCCCAGGCCACCGCCGCGCAATACCTCAAAGCCGGCCGCATGCCCGCCACGCTGGCCCGCGTGCGCAAGGTCTACGCCGAACGCGCCAGCACGATGTGCACCGCCCTCAAACGCGAGCTGGGCGACGCCATCGAGTTTGTGCAGCCGCAAGGCGGCCTGTTCGTGTGGGCACGCCTGACCGGAAAAGGACGCGACGCGAGCATCGCGGGCGGCCAGAGCGTGAAAGACGGCAATGAATTTGCCAAGCGCGCCATCGAACAAGGCGTGGCCTTCGTCCCCGGCGCGCCGTTCTACTGCGCCGACCCCGACCACGCCACGCTGCGCCTGAGCTTTGCCACGGCGGATGTGGCGAAGATTGAGGAGGGGGTGGGGCGGTTGGGGAGGGCGATCGCTTGAGGCGTAAGGCTCGCAAGGAGCCCCAGAAACGTTCTGAAAACAGGGTGGGCCATGGCAATTCCAGATTTCCAGTCATTGATGCTTCCGGTCTTGAAAGCTTCTGCTGATGGTGAGGTCAAGATTGGTGATGTCGTCACGAATCTCGGCGTCGCCTTGGGTCTTTCGGAGGAGGAGCTCTCGGAACTGCTCCCATCTGGAAAGCAAACCACGTTCGCAAATCGCGTCAACTGGGCAAAGAGTTATTTAGGAAAAGCCGGTTTGGTGACGTTGACGCGACGTGGGTATTTTCAGATCAGCGAAAAGGGCAAAGCGATTCTCAAATCGCCGCCACCTGCAATCAACACAAAGTTTCTAGAGAGCGTTGCGGGCTTTAAGATGTACCAGCCGTCTGTTGAATCGTCGAAGCCGTCTGGTGAAGCGGCGGAAGTGGTTGACGGGCTCACTCCGGACGAGACGATCCGGTCCGCTCGAGATGAACTCGAGTCGACGCTGGCGGTGGAACTGTTGGAAAAAATTCTGGCGGCACCACCTTCATTCTTCGAGCGGCTCGTTGTTCAACTGCTCGTCGCAATGGGCTATGGCGGATCGGCGGCCGATGCTGGACGTGCGCTTGGAAAGACGGGGGACGGCGGCGTTGACGGTGTGATCGACCAAGATGCCCTAGGCTTGGATCAAATCTACGTTCAGGCCAAGCGGTACACGGACGCCAAGGTTTCCCCGGGTGAGATCAGAGACTTCTTCGGTGCGCTGGCAACTTTTAAAGCGTCCAAAGGTCTTTTCGTGACAACCTCGTCGTTCACTGCATCTGCGCGTGACGCTGCCGGCAAATTGCCGAATAAGATCGTCCTGATCGATGGGTCACAACTGACGCGTCTCATGATCCGCTTCGATATTGGTTGCCGGATCGAGGAAACGATCCATATCAAGAAGATCGATGAAGAGTTTTTCGAGTAGCGCTGCCTGCGCGGAAGGCGGGCGCGTCCATGGGCAGCACGTTCCAACTCGCGGCCACCTGTTCGAGTCAGGCTTCAATTTTTTGGGCCTTGGCGGCGTCTTGCTCGCAGGTCAGGTCTCGGCAACGGGCTGCCGACGGTGAGGGTCGCCGCGTGTCGCATATGTAAGTTCTGCCCGCGCGTCATCGGTCAGCAGTAGCTGCTTCAGTGAAGGCTGGGCGGCCCGCTTCAGGCGACGCCATTCATTCGCGGGTACGAGCACGGCAACGTCGATGCCGCGCCTGCTGATCATTTGCGGGCCATCCGCGACGCATGCCTTGAGCAATTCGCTGAAACGCGCCTTGGCTTGTTGAACGGGCCATTTCTGCATGGTCGTGCTCCTGTCGGTATGGTGTGTTGATCAATTCTGCGCACATCTTTGCCGTTGTTGCAGGCGCAGAGGCACGCTGACTGCATCTTTCAAGCGAAATGTGCTCCATGTCCACGTCAAATGGACATGGTTAGCTATGAAAAACGAAGCTAAACGGTTGCCTTCGCCAGTTCCAACCGAATCTCCACCGACTCGAACGGCACAAACACGGCGTCTTCGGGTGTGCGGTGCACCAAACCGTGTTCTTCGAGTTTGCCGATGTCGGTGTGCACGTTCGAATAGTTGCGTGCCACGGTTTTGGCCAGCGCATAGACCGAGCAGGGGCCGCACTGGCGCAGTGCTTCGAGCAGGTCGATGCGGGAGGGCGTGAGTTCTGCAAACAGCGCGCGGGCCGATTCGAAGCTCAGGTGGTAGTCGGCGCCATAGCCCAGTGACTGCCCGGGCGCTTTTTCGGCAGCCTTGAGCTGCGCGCGCGCAGCGGCAAATACCGAGCCGCGTGGGGCGATTTCGATCAGGGCTTTCATGGCTTACCTCCAGGTTTCTACATCGCGTTCGAAGTCGTCCAGCAAACGGTCGAGCGATACGAAGCGGTAGGGCGTCTCTGCGCCATTGACATGCCTGTGGTCGCCTTTGCCGCGCTCGTTGTCGTACCGCACCCGGCATTCACCGCCGCGCCCAAAATACAGCCGGTACTTGTAGCGGTGGGTGCAGGGCGGGAGCGGCGCGGGCAACCGCCACACAACAATTTCAACGATGGAGCCGTCGTCGCGAACTTCTTTGGCTCTTGCTATCGGCTCCGCATCCATTTGTATTGCATTTTAGCAATATATTGCCTTTATGCAATGCGTAGTTTGACGTCTGAAGGTAGCCTCCACGCGCCTCGCCATACGTGCCGCCCCATGTTCCCCATGCCGTTCCCGGTATGCGCCGCCCAGGCTTCAGGGCCGATCATTCGGCCCACCATTCCAGCCCCAGCAAGGACCGCCACGTGAACACCGCCACCCCAGATCTCACCCGCCTGCGGGCGCTGCCCCGTGCCGAGGTGCATGTGCATCTGGAGGGCTGTTTTGAGGCGGCAATGCTCGCGCAGTGGGCCGCGCGGTTCAACGAGCCGATGCCGCGCCCGATTGAGCGGCTGTTCGCGTTCGAGGGGCTGGCCGACTTTCTGCATTTTCTGGACTGGGCCTGCGGCCTGGTGCGCACGCCCGAAGAACTGGCGCAAGCGGCCTACGCGTTCAGCCAGCGCCTGGCGGCCAGCGGCACGGGGTATGCCGACCTGATCTTCAACCCCACGCACTGGCGCCATTGGCAGGGGCGCCTGCCAGCCATGGTGGACGCGCTGGACGCGGGCTTTCGCGCGGCCGAGCAAGACGGCCTGCCGCCCGTGGGGCTGTGCGTGAGCCTGCTGCGCACGCAGTCGGCCGACGCCGCGGCCGAGCTGGTGGACTTGCTGGTGCAGCTGCGCCACCCGCGTGTGGTGGCCCTGTCAATCGACGGCAACGAGGCCGCCGCGGGCCGCACCGGGCCGCGCTTTGCCGAGGCGTTTCGCCGCGCGGGTGCGGCGGGCCTGAAGCGCACGGTGCACGCGGGCGAGTCGAGCGGCCCCGAGGGCGTGCGCGACGCGGTGGAGCTGTTGGGCGCCGACCGCATCGACCACGGCGTGCGCGCCATCGAAGACCCGCAGGTGATTGATCTGCTGGTGCAACGGCAGATTCCGCTGGGCATCTGCCCCACGTCGAACCGGGTGCTGGGCGTCTACCCCAGCATCGACGTGCACCCGATCGAGCGGCTTCGTGCAGCAGGTGTGCCCGTGTCGATCAACACCGACGACCCGGCGCTGCTGGGCACGGGGCTCGAGCACGAATACGCGCTGTGCCAAAAGGCGTTTGGCTGGCCAGACGACGTGCTGCGTGCCGTGGCCCGCACGTCGATCGACGCGAGTTTTGCCAACGACGACGTGAAGGCCTCGCTGCGCGACGCGTTGGGCCGCTGGTGACCAGCCCCCGGCTTTGTCGCGGCGGCCCTCAGCGCACGCTCAGCGTGGTGCCCGCCTTGAAGCGGGCGGCGGCGGCGTCCCAGGTCTGGCCAAGGGCGGCGTTGTCGGCATTGGCAAAGCGCACGGCAAACCTGGGGTTGGCGGCGGTGGCGGCAAACACGTCGGGGGCGCCGAGCAGCACGTCGTAATCGCCGGTTTGCGCCGTGGCGGGCAGCGTCACGCCGACGCTGACGCGGGTGGCCACCGTGCCTTTGGGGGCCAGCGTTTGCAGGTTGCCCGCAGCGCCCGTGTAGGTGGCGCCCGAGGTTTTGTGCCGCAGCGTGACCATCAGCTGGCGCGCGTTGAACATGCGGGCCCAGCCGACGTTGCGCAGGTCCACCGCCACCACCACGGTTCCGCCGGGGGCGACCTGGGTGTCGTGCGTCATGCTGTCGAGTTGCAGCCGGTAGCCCATCGTGCGCGACACCTCGGCAAAGCAGCCGCCCGCCTTCCAGGCATTGATGAAGGTGGGCGCCCAGGCGATGTTGAGCCAGGCCAGGTGGTACAGCGCGCCTTCGGAGAGGATGTCGGCACAGGTGTTGCGCTCGGGCATTTCGGCGCCCTGGCAGGTTTCGCCGCCAAAGGCGGTGTTGCCGCTGAGCGCCTGGGTGTAGGTGCGCTGGGCTGTGTTGGCGTAGGTGCCGGTGTCGGTGGGCCCGGCCAGGAAGCAGTCGTTGTGCACGCCGACGCGGCTTTGCTGGGTGGCCGTGGGGTACCACTTCATCACGTCGGCGGGCAGGCGAAAGCCGATTTGCGTGGTGGCGGGCACGTTGGCCAGCAGCGCGTCGCGCACGGCGGCGCGGTTGGCGTCGGCCGTGGCACAAGTGGTGCCGCCCGAGTTGAAGCCGCAGGAGTTGCCCGCCTGTGACGAATGCCATTCACCCCAGGCGCCGATGAAGCCCGCCCGCATGTAGGGGATGACGTCGGCATTGGCGGCCAGCACGGGCTTGAGTTGTTCGAGGTGGCGCTTGATCTGCGCGGCCGTCGCGTCATTGCCGCCAGCGGTGAAATCGTAGGCAAACAGCAGCGTGGCCTTCATGCCCGCGGTGCGCAGCGCGGCAAAGCGCGTGCCCAGCGTGGTGAGAAAGCTCGCGGGCAGGTCCACGGTGCGGTAAGCGCCGATGTTGATGGTGGCCAGCACCAGACGTTGCCCCGCGTTGAAGGCGGCCTGCACGCTGCCGGCGTCGTAGGCCGACACAAAGTCGCTGCCCGCGCCGCCGTAAAAGCCACGGTCGGGGTTGGGGAAATCGGCGGTGGTGGTGGCGAAATCCGCGCCGACCTGCACGCCGCTGGTGCCGGTGTTGCCCGGTGCAGGTGCAGGTGCAGGTGCAGGTGCAGGTGCAGGTGCAGGTGCGGGTGCAGGTGCGGGTGCGGGTGCGGGTGCGGGTGCTGGCGCCCTTGTGCCGCGAGTGCCCGTGGTACTCGGTGCGGGGGCGGGGGCTGGCGAAGCGGTGGGTGCGGGTGCCGGGGCCGGGGTAGCGGTGCCGGTCTGCGCGACGGTGGCGTCGGTGCCGCTGTCACCGCCGCCGCAACTCGCGACGAGAACACAAACGGCCATCAGTTGGCCCACGGTGGCCAGGCGTGCTTTGTCAATGGCTAAGTACATCTTGTTGCGACCCCGAAACTCTGAACGCCCAACGGCAAAGCGGCGACCTTAACGGTGCTTGGCGAGGCGCCCGTAAGTGAATGGGTATGCATGCAACAAGATGTCGGCCACCGGGTGGCGCCCGGCCGGGCGGCGCACAGGGCCCCCACAACCCGTTACACCCGTGACGTGTGGGGGTCATCCAAAATGCTTCATGGGCCGCGCCCGCGCCGCCGGGCCGCAAACAGGGAAAATGCCGGTTGGCCCCACCTTCCCGCAAAGCCCTCCATGCCCCTGTCTGCCCCCGCGCCCCGCACCCACTTGCACACCCGCAGCGTCACCTACCGCGGCTACCACCGCGAAGACGGGTTGTGGGACATCGAAGCCGAGATGACCGACACCAAGGCCTACACGCTGGAGCGCACCGAACGCGGCGTCATGCCCCCCGGCACGCCGGTGCACGGCATGCTGATCCGCGTGACGGTGGACGACACGCTGACCATCCGCGCCATTGAAAGCGCGATGGACCACACGCCGTTTCAGGAATGCCAGCAGGGCACGCCGCCCATGCAGCAGATGGTGGGCGTCACCCTGGGCCCGGGCTGGCGCCAGGCGATCGAACTGGCACTGGGCCGCACGCGCGGCTGCACGCACCTGCGTGAGCTGCTGTTCAACATGGCCACCGCCGCCTACCAGACCATCCCCGGCTACCGCGAACGCCTGCGCCGCCAGGCCGGTGCGCCCCCCACCGAGCACACCACGCCGCCCTACCATCTGGGCAAGTGCATTGCGTGGGACTTTGACGGCGCCGTGGTGGCGCGCCATTACCCCCAATTTGCGGGCTGGCAGCCGCTCCAGCGGGGCCAGCGGGCGGACCCGCGCACGACCAGGCCCAAGCCCGAGCAGCCGTAGCCGCAGCGCAACGCGTTCAGCCCCGCGCCAGCCAGGCCGTCAACCCGAACCCTGCGTTGTAAAAAGCGTGCACCGCCACCGCCGGCCAGACGCTGGCAAAGCGCTCGCGCAGGTGGCCCAGCACCAGTGAAGGCACGGCCACCGCCAGCGCCCAGGCCAGCGGCTGCGCGCGCAGGTGCAGCGCCACAAAGCCCAACGTGACCAGCACATTGGCCAGCGTCACCGGCCCCAGCCGCCGGGGCTGGCCGTGCGGACTGGTCAGGCGCAGCGCCTGGCCCTGCAGCGCCCCGCGAAACACCAGTTCTTCCACCAGCGGCTGCGCGGCCACGAACAGCGCCCAGGCCAGCCAGCCCTGCGGCGCCAGCATGTGCGGCCCCACCCACAGCCCCAGCGCCAGCCACACCGGCACGGCCAGCAGCAGCGCCAGCGCCAGGTGCGCGTCGGGCGGCCAGGTGGCCAGCGCAGGCCGCGGCCACGCCAGGCCGCACTCCTGTGCCAGGGTGGGGCGAGCGGCCGGTGGGGGCGTTGCGGGTGCGGGGGGCGGCAAGTCGGGCGGGGGGGTCACGGGCCCGATCTTACGGGCCTGGCGGGCGCTTGCCCCGGCGATGCTGAAGGGCTTGCGTGCACCAGGCACGCCACAGGCCCTATGCTTGCGGTTTTGACGCAAAAGCAACCCGCCCCATGGCTGAAAAAACCATCGACACCGACACCTACAAGCTCTACCCGTCGCCGCGCAATGTGCACCGCGAGGTGTTTGAGCACCAGGTCTTCGTGCCGCACCCTTACGCGCTGATCGACCTGCCCAGCTTTCACCTCAAGGGCCGGCACAGCCTGTTTGCCGCCTACCGCCTGGCCGACCGCAAACACGGCCAGTTGGTGACGTTCGAGCACGCGGCCGACCGCGCCGTCTTCAACACCGGCTTCGTGCCCGACTGACGCGCAGCGGAGGCCATGGCCATGCACAGCAGATCGGCCCGCGGCGGCCTGGTGTACTCGACCGACAGCGGGCGCATGTGCCCGGTGTGCCGCCACCCGGCGGCGCAATGCGTTTGCAAAAAAGCCCCGGCCGTGCCGGCGGGCGACGGCGTGGTGCGCGTCCAGCGCGAAAGCAAGGGCCGCGGCGGCAAAACCGTCACGCTGGTCCGGGGTGTGCCGCTGGACGCCGTGGCGCTGGCCGACCTGGGCAAGCAGCTGCGGGCCGCCTGCGGCTCGGGCGGCACCGTGAAAGACGGCGTGATCGAAGTGCAGGGCGACCACGCCGAGCGGCTGGCGGCCCACCTGCAGGCACGCGGCTACAGCGTCAAGCGGGCGGGTGGATAAGGACGGATGCCGCATGGGTACGCAAGCTTTCTTCCATCATTTTTGGAGAAAAATATGCCTTTAGCCCCCGTCAATAGGTCAAAGTTTGCTATTTTTGCGGTAGTTGCCGCGGCGGTGGCCACCCTGCACGCTGGTGCGGCCCAGGCCCAGCCCGTGCGCGCCGAAACCGTGGCCAGCGGCCTGCAAAACCCCTGGGGCGTGGCGTTTTTGCCCGACGGCCGGTTTCTGGTGACCGAGCGCCCCGGGCGCCTGCGCGTGATCGCGCCCGACGGCAAGGTCAGCCCACCCGTGACGGGCCTGCCTGAAGTGGCGGCCGGTGGGCAGGGGGGCCTGCTTGACGTCATCACCGATGCCGACTTTGCCCGCAACCGCACGATTTACTTCTGCTTTTCAGAGCCCGCGGCCGTGGGCAACGGCAACAGCACCGCGCTGGCCCGCGCCGAGCTGTCGCCAGACGCCACCCGGCTGGACGCCGTGCGGGTGATCTTCAGCCAGAAGCCCAAGGTGGCCAGCAGCAGCCATTTCGGCTGCCGCATCGTGGAAGGGCAGCGCGACGGCAAGCCCGACGGCACCCTGTTTTTGACGCTGGGCGACCGCTACTCGCGCATGGCCGACGCGCAGACCCTGGACAACCACCTCGGCAAGGTGGTCCGCGTGGGCAAGGACGCAAGCGTGCCCGCCGACAACCCCCACGTCGGCAAAGCCGGTGCGCTGCCCGAGATCTGGAGCCACGGCCACCGCAACCTGCAGGGTGCCACGCTCGGGCCTGATGGCGCGCTGTGGACGCACGAGCATGGCCCGCAGGGCGGCGACGAGATCAACCGCCCGCAGCCCGGCCGCAACTACGGCTGGCCCGTCATCACCTACGGCGAAAACTACGGCGGCGGCAAGATCGGCGCGGGCATCACGGCCCAGGCGGGCCTGGAGCAGCCGCTGCACTACTGGGTGCCGTCGATCGCGCCGTCGGGCATGGCCTTTTTGACGAGCGAGCGCTACGGCCCCGCCTGGAAGGGCAACCTGTTCGTGGGCTCGCTCAAGTTCCAGTACCTCAACCGCATCGAGCTGGCCGCCGACGGCAAGGTGCTGCGCGAACACAAGCTGCTGGCCGAGCTGGGCCAGCGCGTGCGCGACGTGCGCCAGGGCCCCGACGGCTGGCTCTATGTGCTGACCGACAGCAGCAATGGCCGGCTGGTGCGGGTGGCATTGGGCCATTGAGGCGCGCGATGTGTGGCGCCGCGCCGCGCAACATGGTTCGGCCCGCGCGACCGATTCCGGCCATGTGGATGCCCGCCAGGTGGCCACGCAAGGCCGCGGGGGCCTTGGCGCTCATTGCTGGCCGTACTTGACCTTGGCATCCTGCACGCAAGCGTCCTTGGTCGGGCCGGCCAGCACGTCGCACTTTTCCTTGGCCACGGCATAAGCGGCTTCGCGCTCATTGGCCGACGCGTCCTTGCGGGCTTCTTTGCCGGCCTTTTGGGCCTCGGCATTGGCGTCGCGGGTCTTGCCGGCGGCGGTGGCGTTGGCATCGGTGGTTACTTCAGACACCTTGGCGCTGGCTTCGGCGGCCACGCGATCACTTTTGGCTTGCTTGCGGCACACATCCTTGGGGTTACCGGCCAGGTCGTCGCACTTTTCCTTGGCGATGTCGTAGGCGGTCGATGCCTTGGTCATGCGCACGTCGTAGCTGTGAGCCGTGCTGGGTTTGTAGCTGGCTTCCAGTTCCGCCATGGCGACCTTGTGGTGGCCCTTGGCTTGTGCCATGCAGATGTCTTTGGTGTTACCGGCCATCGGCTTGCAGGCCGCCTTGTCCGCGGTGTACTGCGTGGCAATGGCAGTCTTGTGCACGTTGTAATCGGCCTTGCTCAGCGGGGTGTCGGCAGCGCTGGCAGCGCCTGCCAGGAAGACGAGCGAAGCGGCCAGGGTGAGTTTGAATGAAGTCATGTGTTTTCCTTGGGATGGTTGTTGTCGGGGTTTTTTTGGCGGGGCGGGGCGGGGGTGGGGGGTCAGGCGCCGCGCTGTGCCAGCGGAGTCTCGGCCCATGCCATGGGTTGCGTCACTTGCAGCAGGTCAGCCAGGTCGTCGGCGTGTTGTTCTTCGACCGCCAGAATCGACTCCAGAAGCCGACGCGTGGTTGGGTCCTGGTCGGCCAGGTATTGGATGAACTCGCGGTAGCTGTCGATGGCGATGCGCTCGGCCACGAGGTTCTCGTGGATCATCTCGGGAAGCGATGCGCCCTCCAGGTATTCGGCGTGGCTGCGGCCCGGCAGACTGGCGGGCGAAAAATCGGGCTCACCGCCCAGTTGCACAATGCGCTCGGCCAGTTGGTCGGCATGGCCCTGCTCTTCGTTGGAATGGGCCAGAAATTCGGTGGCCACGGTCTGCGAATGGATGCCGCGCGCCATGAAATGGTGCCGCCGGTAGCGCAGCACGCAGATCAGTTCGGTTGCCAGCGCGTCGTTCAGGCGCTGCAGCACCACGGGGCGGTCTGCCGTGTAGCCGGCCGTGACGGCGCCGGACTCGACGTCCTGGCGGGCGCGTGCCCGCAGCGCTGCGACATTGAGTGTGGTCTGTTGATTTTTCATAAAGTCCTTTCAGGGAATGACCGAGCATTGCAGTGGGGCGGGGCAGCGTCTGTGCGGTCACACACACTGCGGCTGCGGGTCTGGAAAGTGCCGACGGATGCTACGTAATAAATAGCTTTGTCTCCATATTGGACGGGGGATGAATGCCATTTCAACTTGGAAATATGCGACGACCGCGAGAGGGTGATCCGGCTTTGCACGGCCCGCGTCTGGCGCAAAACGCAGGGCGGCGGATTCATCGCGATTTCGAGCCGCTGGGCTTGGACTTGCCGTACGGCCCGTCCAACCACGCCAGATCGCCCACCTTCGGCATGGCGGGCAGGGTGCGGGTCATGGCCTCGCGCTCCTGGATCAGCAGCCGCATGCGCCCGTCGTCGCGCCAGTCCGACGTGATGGTGACCGGCAGAGGTTCTTTCTTGTCGCCGAAGTCTACAAACGCAAACTGGCCGCGCTGGTGCCGACCCCAGTGTCCCTTGAGCTGTACCGCCACGTCCAGTGCCCTGAGGTGCCGGTGGTAGTTCACCCCCGTGATTTCGCCCACCGCGCGGCGACTCGGGTCGGCCTTGCCCCACCGCATGGCGATGGCCGACGCCACGCCCGCCGTCAGCAACAGCACCGCGGCCCAGGCCAGCGGCTGGCGCCAGTCGCTGCGGTCCATGCGTTCCAGCAAGTGGAATGCCCGCGGCAGGGACAGCGCCGCCAGCACGCCGACGGTGATGCCCAGCCACTGGCGCAGCCGGTACATCGTGTCCAGCCTGATCCAGACCCAGTGGATGCGGTTCATCCTGATCCCCCCCCCTGTGCGGTGCATGCCGCCGACCTGCGGCCCGGACAATCAGGCCGCTTGGCCCGCATGTTGGCCGGGTTGTGCGAGGGGTTCTGTTCGGTACCGCACGGGTCCGAAGATTTGGTGGCGCTGTGGCACACTTTCTGGCCCCCCCCCCCGAAACGCGCCAACCGCCCCATCGATGACCGCCGCCGCCCGCGTCCAGCCTGAAGCCTTCTTCACACCCGGTGAGTGGGCGCAGCGGTCGCGCCGCTGGCGCTGGCGGGGGGGGGCTCGCGCTGGCTTGGTGAAAACCCCGATGAATAGCAAAATGCCAACAAGTGATCGCTAAAGGGGGTTTGCCATGGGTGCCGCCACAAAAGAACAGTTCAACGTTCGCGTCAGCCCCGCGCTCAAGGCCCGGCGGGACAGCTACGCTGAAATGGTCGGCGTGAACTTGTCGTCCATCCCAACGACCTGCTCAGCCACCGCGTGAGTTCCGAAGTGGTGGAAGTGCTGCAGGTCTGGCATGTGGCGTAAAGCCGCTAACACTGATCGCACCATGCAAACGCTTTCCACATCCTGGCGGGTCCCCGACTGGCCCGCGCCGCCCAACGTCCACGCCGTCTGCACCACGCGCACGGGCGGCGTGTCGCAGCCGCCCTATGACAGCCTGAACCTGGGCGACCACGTCGGCGATGCGTCGGCCGATGTGGCCCGCAACCGCGCGGCGCTGCAATCGGCACTGGGCGCGCGGCCCGTGTTCCTGCAGCAGGTGCACGGCACGCTGGCGGTGAAGCTCAGTGCCGCCACGCCCGACGGCACGCAGGGCGATGCGGCGGTCACCACCGTGCGCGGGCTGGCCTGCACCATCATGGTGGCTGATTGCCTGCCCGTGCTGTTCACCGACACGCAGGGCCGCGCCGTGGCGGCCGCGCACGCGGGCTGGCGCGGGCTGGCAGGAACCGGGGCCGGTGCGAAGCCCGGTGCCAGGGGTGTTCTGGAATCAGTTTTTGAGTCTTTTAGTGCCTTAGCCCCCGTCAAAAGGTCAAAGTTTGCTATTGAAAATATAGAAAACGAAACACTGGTGTGGCTCGGGCCGTGCATCGGGCCGCAGGCGTTTGAGGTGGGCGCCGAGGTGCGCGCCGCGTTTGTGGCGCACGATCCGCGTGCTGCCAGCCTGTTCCAGCCGCACGGCGATGGCAAATACCTGGCCGATCTGGCGGGCCTGGCACGCCAGCGGCTGCACGCCATGGGCATCACCCGGATTTACGGCAACGACAGCACCGCGCCCTGGTGCACCGTGGGCAACCCCTCAAGGTTCTTTTCGCACCGGCGCGACCGGGTCAGCGGGCGGTTCGCTGCCTGCATCTGGAGGGGTTGAGGCCCCCACGCTGGTCACTTCGTGTACTGCGCTGCCCCCAAAGGGGGCTGGCCTTGCTTGGGGCGGCCCGGCGCGGCGGCCGTCGGCCCCCACGCTGGTCACTGCGTGTACGGCGCTGCCCCCTGCGCTCGCTGCTTCAGCCGCTTCGCGTGCGCGGATCGCCTTGCGCCGCTGCGGCGTGGCCATCAGGTAAAGCACCAGTGCCACCGGGCCGAGCCCATACAGGAAAAAGGTCACAATGGCACCGAGCAGCGTGCCCTGGGCGTGGGTGGCTTCGGCCACCGACATCATGAGGGCGACGTAGAGCCAACCGATGGCGACGAGGTACATCAGGCCATCCTCAAAAAATTGTTGCAATGCAGCATGATTTTTAGGATACTAGGGTTTCCACTTATAAACGACGATCACGAGGAGACAAACGTGAATCAGACCAACCCGCAGGACTGGGCTGCAGCGGCCCAACAGTTCCAGCAATCGTTCACCGAAGGCTGGGCCAAGGCCCTGGAATCGTTCCAGACCCTGGACGTCAACCCCGCCCTGAACGGCTTGACCGCACCAAGCCTGCCCGCCGCGGCGCCGCTCACCATGGCACCCGAGCGCCTGCAGACTTTGCAGCAACAGTATCTCAAGGATGCCGCCGAACTGTGGAACCAGGGGCTTCATGCCAACCCGGTGGTCAAGGATCGCCGCTTTGCCGGCGACGCCTGGGCCAGCAATCCGGTGGCCGCATTCTCGGCGGCGGCCTACTTGCTCAACGCCCGCACCCTGATGGGCCTGGCCGACGCGGTGGAGGGCGACGCCAAGCTCAAGGCGCGCATCCGCTTTGCGGTCGAGCAGTGGATGGCGGCCTCGGCGCCCAGCAACTACCTCGTGTTCAACGCCGAGGCGCAGAAAAAGGCCATCGAAACCCAGGGCGAAAGCATTGCGCAGGGCATGAAGAACCTCATGCACGACATGCGCCAGGGCCACGTGTCGATGACCGACGAGAGCCTGTTCGAGGTGGGCAAGAATGTCGCCACCACCGAAGGCGCGGTGGTGTTCGAAAACGACCTGTTCCAGCTGATCGAATACAAGCCGCTGACGGCCAAGGTGTACGAGCGCCCGTTCCTGCTCATTCCGCCTTGCATCAACAAGTTCTACATCCTCGATCTGCAGCCCGAAAACTCGCTGATCCGCTACGCCGTGGCCCAGGGTCACCGCACCTTTGTCGTGAGCTGGCGCAACCCGGATGCATCGATCGACACGAAAACCTGGGACGACTACATCGGCGACGCCGCGATCAGGGCCATCGCGGTGGTGCAGGACATCACGGGCGCCAAGCAGATCAACGCGCTGGGCTTTTGCGTGGGCGGCACCATCCTGTCCAACGCGCTGGCGGTGCTGGCGGCACGGGGCGAGAAGCCCGTGGCCAGCGCCACCTTCCTGACCACGCTGATCGACTTCACCGACACCGGCATCCTCGACGTGTTCATTGACGAGGCCTTCGTCAAGTTCCGCGAGATGCAGATGGGCAAGGGCGGCCTGCTCAAGGGCCAGGACCTGGCCTCGACCTTCAGCTTCCTGCGCCCCAATGACCTGGTGTGGAACTACGTGGTGGGCAACTACCTCAAGGGCGAAACCCCGCCGCCGTTCGACCTGCTGTACTGGAACAGCGACAGCACCAACCTGCCGGGTCCGATGTTTGCCTGGTACATCCGCAACACCTATTTCGAAAACAACCTGATCAAGCCGGGCAAGGTCACCGTGTGTGGCCAGAAGATCGATCTGCGCAAGGTGGACCTGCCGGTGTACATCTACGGCAGCCGCGAAGACCACATCGTGCCCATCGGCGGGTCGTATGCGTCCACCCAGGTGCTGCCGGGCAAGAAGCGCTTTGTGATGGGCGCTTCGGGCCACATTGCGGGGGTGATCAACCCGCCGTCGGCCCAAAAGCGCAGCCACTGGATTCGCGACGACGGCAAGTTCCCCAAAACGTCCGCCGAGTGGGTGGCGGGCGCCAGGGAATTGCCGGGCAGCTGGTGGACCGACTGGTCGCTTTGGCTCAAAGGCCATGCGGGAAAGCAGATTGCGGCGCCCAAGACCTACGGCAAAGGCACAAAATACAAAGCCATCGAGCCCGCGCCGGGACGTTACGTCAAGGCCAAGGCCACCTGAAATTTCCACAAGCCCGCAGGCCTTGGCCTGCGGCAGACCGTTTGGGCTGAGCGCACCGAAGCCCCATCCGTCAAGCCGACCCTTCGAACAGCTCAGGGCGGCCCATAAAAGCAGAGGAAGACATCATGGAAGACATCGTCATCGTTTCAGCCGCCCGCACTGGCGTGGGCAAATTTGGCGGCTCGCTGGCCGGCATTGCGGCCACCGAGCTGGGCTCCATCGTCATCAAGGAAGCGATTGCACGCGCCAAACTGGACGCGGCGCAGGTGGGCGAAGTCATCATGGGCCAGGTGCTGGCTGCGGGCGCGGGCCAGAACCCGGCGCGCCAGGCCAGCCTGAAGGCGGGTGTGCCCAAGGAAACCCCGGCGCTCACCATCAACGCGGTGTGCGGCTCGGGCCTGAAGGCCGTGATGCTGGCCGCGCAGGCCGTGGCCTGGGGCGACAGCGAGATCGTGGTGGCTGGCGGCCAGGAAAACATGAGCGCCGCACCGCACGTGCTGCCCAACTCCCGCAACGGCCAGCGCATGGGCGACTGGAAGCTGCAGGACAGCATGATCATCGACGGCCTGTGGGACGTCTACAACCAGTACCACATGGGCGTGACCGCCGAGAACGTGGCCAAGGCCTACAGCATCAGCCGCGACATGCAGGACGCACTGGCGCTGGCCAGCCAGCAAAAAGCCGCTGCCGCGCAGGAAGCCGGCCGCTTCAAGGACGAAATCGTCACGGTGTCCATCGCGCAGCGCAAGGGCGACCCGCTCCTCTTCAACACCGACGAGTTCATCAACAAGAAAACCAACGCCGAGGTGCTGGCCAGTCTGCGCCCCGCGTTTGACAAGGCCGGCAGCGTGACGGCGGGCAACGCGTCGGGCCTGAACGACGGCGCCGCCGCGGTCGTGGTCATGACGGCCAAAAAGGCTGCGGCACTGGGCCTCAAGCCGCTGGCGCGCATCGCAGCCTTTGGCACCAGCGGCCTGGACCCGGCCACCATGGGCATGGGGCCGGTGCCGGCTTCGCGCAAGGCGCTGCAGCGCGCCGGCTGGAACGCCGCCGACGTGGACCTGTTCGAACTCAACGAGGCTTTTGCCGCCCAAGCCTGTGCCGTCAACCAGGAGTTGGGCATCGACCCGGCCCGCGTCAACGTCAACGGCGGCGCCATCGCCATCGGCCACCCGATTGGCGCGTCCGGTTGCCGCATCCTGGTGACGCTGCTGCACGAAATGCAGCGCCGTGACGCGAAGAAAGGCCTGGCGGCGTTGTGCATTGGCGGCGGCATGGGGGTTTCCCTCGCTGTGGAACGCTGAAGGCGCGTGGACAATGACCCGGGTGCAGCGGCCTTTGCCAACGCACCGTCCGGCAATCAATTTTCGAGTGTTTTTGGCTGGTAGCCCCCGTCAATTAGACATAGTCAGCTATTGAATAAGTAGCAAATCAAAGCATCAGGAGAGCAACATGAGTCAAAAGGTAGCGTACGTCACCGGTGGCATGGGTGGCATTGGCACGGCAATCTGCCAGCGCCTTCACAAAGAAGGCTTCAAGGTCATCGCCGGCAGCGGCCCGACGCGCGATCACAAAAAATGGCTGGACGAGCAAAAGGCGTTGGGCTACACGTTTTATGCGAGCGTGGGCAACGTGGGCGACTGGCAGTCGACGGTGGACGCCTTCACCAAGGCCAAGGCCGAGCACGGCAGCATTGATGTGCTGGTCAACAACGCCGGCATCACACGGGACCGCATGTTCATCAAGATGTCGCGCGAGGACTGGGACGCGGTGATCGAGACCAACCTCAACTCCATGTTCAACGTGACCAAACAGGTCGTGGCCGACATGGTCGAAAAGGGCTGGGGCCGCATCGTCAACATCTCGTCGGTGAACGGTGAGAAGGGCCAGGCCGGCCAGACCAACTATTCGGCCGCCAAGGCCGGCATGCATGGGTTTTCGATGGCGCTGGCGCAGGAACTCGCCACCAAGGGCGTGACGGTCAACACCGTGAGCCCAGGCTACATCGGCACCGACATGGTCAAGGCTATCCGCCCTGATGTGCTGGACAAGATCGTCGCCACGGTGCCCGTCAAGCGCCTGGGCGAGCCCAGCGAGATCGCCTCCATCATCGCCTGGCTGGCCTCTGAAGAGGGCGGCTACGCCACGGGCGCCGACTTCTCCGTCAATGGCGGCCTGCACATGGGTTGACGCGGTTTCGCGCTGCCGTCAAAGACCCGCCGCGAGGCGGGTTTTTTCGTGGCGTCCCGTACAGTGGGGCCATGCCCCATAACGTATCGCTCATCAGCACGATTGCTGCGGGTCTGGGCCTGGCCCTGATCTTCGGTTTTCTGGCGGTGCGCCTTCGTCTGCCGGCGCTAGTGGGGTACATGCTGGCGGGCGTGATCATCGGGCCGTTCACGCCGGGCTTCGTGGCCGATGCAGCCATTGCCGCCCAGCTGGCCGAGATTGGCGTGATGCTGCTGATGTTCGGCGTCGGTCTGCATTTCTCGCTGGACGACCTGCTGGCGGTGCGACGCGTGGCGCTGCCGGGCGCGGTGGTGCAGATGGCGGCCGCCACCGGGCTGGGCATGGCGCTGGCCACCTGGTGGGGCTGGTCGCTGGGAGGCGCACTGGTGTTAGGCCTGGCGCTGTCGGTGGCCAGCACCGTGGTGTTGCTGCGTGCGCTCGAGGGGCGCGACCTGCTGGAATCGTTCAACGGGCGCATCGCGGTGGGCTGGCTGGTGGTGGAAGATCTCGCCATGGTGTTGGTGCTGGTGTTGCTGCCGCCCATGGCGGGCCTGCTCAATGGCGACCCCGCGGCCGACGGCGCGGGCGTCTGGCGCGCGTTGGGCCTGACGCTGTTGCAGGTGGGATTTTTTGTGGCGCTGATGCTGGTGGTGGGGCGACGGTTTTTTCCGTGGCTGCTCTGGCAGGTCACCCGCACCGGCTCGCGCGAGCTGTTCACGCTGTGCGTGGTGGCCGCGGCGCTAGGCATCGCGTACGGATCGTCGGTCCTGTTCGGCGTGTCGTTCGCGCTGGGCGCATTCTTTGCCGGAATGGTGATGCGCGAGTCGCAGTACAGCCACCGCGCCGCCGAAGAATCGCTGCCGCTTCGGGACGCGTTCTCTGTCCTGTTCTTCGTGGCGGTCGGCATGCTGTTCGACCCGATGGTACTGGTCGAGCGGCCACTGCAAGTGCTGGCGGTGGTGGGCGTCATCGTGGTGGGCAAGTCGCTTGCGGCCGCCGCGCTGGTGCTCGCCTTCCGTTACCCGCTGAACACCGCACTGACGGTGTCGGCGAGCCTCGCGCAGATCGGGGAGTTCTCGTTCATTCTGGTGGGCTTGGGGGTGTCGTTGGGCCTGCTGCCGCCCGAAGGCCAGAGCCTGGTGCTGGCGGGCGCGCTGATTTCCATTGCGGTCAACCCGGCCGTGTTCAAGGCAGTGGACCCGCTGCAGCGGTGGGTGCTGGCGCGCTCGGGCCTGGCCCGGAGCCTGGAGCGGCGCGACGACCCGCTGTCCGAACTGCCTGCCACGACCGAAGAGAAGTATCTGTCGCGCCAGGTGGTGCTGGTCGGGTATGGCCGGGTCGGGCGCCGCATCGGCGCCGCCCTGCAGGCGCGACAGATTCCGTTCGTGGTCGCCGAGCAGAACCGTGAGCTGGTCGAGACGCTGCGTGCCCAGGGCATTGCGGCCGTGTTCGGCGACGCCGCCGATCCGGCTGTGCTGATTCAGGCGCACATTGCCCGGGCGCGCCTCCTGGTGGTGGCCACGCCGGACTCGCTGGACGTGCGGCAGATGATCGCCACGGCGCGCGCCCTGAACCCGGGGATTGAAGCGGTCGTGCGGATGCACAACGACGCCGAGGCGCAGTTGCTGCAGCGGGACCACACGGCCAAGGTCTTTATCGAGGTGGAGGAGCTGGCGCAAGCGATGACCCAGCATGTGCTGGCGCGGTCAACAGACTGACGCTGCAGTGGCTGTCGGGTTATTACTGAAAGGTATTTGAGATGTATCCGGAAGGCAACGGCACAGGCGCCGAATGACCCTGAATTCCGAGAACTGCTTGGCACAAGGGGGCAACCGTTTCAGACTGGCATTGATGCGGCGAACTTTTGGGCGCAGTATTCATCTGACTCACAGGGACGGTTTTCATCCCGTGCGGGGTGCTCACCCGACCTGGTGGCACGGACATTGCTGGTCTGTGTCTGTGCAAGGCTGGCGTCAACGCAGGGTGGGCGAATGACGTTGCAGGGTCATGGTCGTGTTACCACTCGCTTAGGAGGTTGCATGGATGTCGTCCGCAGTTTTCTGAACCGTTACGAGCAAACGCGTGAAGAAGAGATGTCGATCGAGGAATACCTCGACGCCTGCAAGCGCGATCCACTCGTTTACGCCACGGCCGCCGAGCGCATGCTGGCGGCCATCGGCGAGCCCGAACTGTTTGACACGCGTCATGAACAGCGCCTGTCGCGCATCTTTGGCAACAAGGTCATCAAGATCTACCCCGCGTTCAAGGATTTTTACGGACTTGAAGAACCGATCGAGCAGGTGGTGTCCTACTTCCGTCACGGCGCGCAGGGGCTGGAAGAAAAAAAACAGATCCTCTACCTGCTGGGCCCGGTGGGCGGCGGCAAATCGTCGATTGCCGAACGGCTCAAATATCTCATGCAGCAGGTGCCGTTTTACGCGCTGAAAGATTCCCCGGTGAACGAGTCACCGTTGGGCCTGTTCAACGAGGCCGAGGACGGGCCGGTGCTGTCGTCGCAGTACGGCATCGCGCCGCGCTACCTGCAGCGCATCATGTCGCCCTGGGCCGTCAAGCGGCTCGAAGAATTCGGTGGCGACATCCGCAAGTTCCGCGTGGTCAAGCGCTACCCGTCGGTCCTCAAGCAATGCGGCATCGCCAAGACCGAGCCGGGCGACGAGAACAACCAGGACATTTCCTCGCTGGTGGGCAAGATTGACATCCGCAAGCTCGAAACCTACGCCCAGGACGACCCCGACGCCTACAGCTACAGCGGTGGCCTGTGCCTGGCCAACCAGGGCTTGCTCGAGTTCGTCGAGATGTTCAAGGCCCCCATCAAGGTGCTGCACCCGCTGCTCACGGCCACGCAGGAAGGCAACTTCAAGGGCACCGAGGGCTTTGGCGCGATTCCGTTTGACGGCATCGTGATGGCGCACTCCAACGAGAGCGAATGGAAGGCTTTCAAGAACAACCGCAACAACGAGGCGTTTCTCGACCGCATCTACATCGTCAAGGTGCCGTACTGCCTGCGCGTGACCGAAGAGGTCAAGATTTACGAGAAGCTGATCCGCAATTCGTCGCTGTCGCAGGCGATATGCGCGCCGGGCACGCTCAAGATGATGGCGCAGTTTGCGGTGCTCACCCGCCTCAAGGAGCCCGAGAACTCCAGCATTTTCAGCAAGCTCATGGTCTATGACGGCGACAACCTCAAGGACACCGACCCCAAGGCCAAGAGCTACCAGGAATACCGCGACTACGCGGGCGTCGATGAAGGCATGAGCGGCATCTCTACGCGCTTTGCGTTCAAGATTCTGTCGAAGGTGTTCAACTTTGACAGCACCGAAGTGGCCGCCAATCCGGTGCACCTGATGTACGTGCTCGAGCAGCAGATCGAGCGCGAGCAGTTTCCGGCCGAGACCGAGCAAAAGTACCTGTCGTTCATCAAGGAGATGCTGGCAGCGCGCTACGCCGAGTTCATCGGCAAGGAGATCCAGACCGCCTATCTTGAGAGCTACAGCGAATACGGCCAGAACATCTTTGACCGCTACGTGACCTACGCCGACTTCTGGATCCAGGACCAGGAATTCCGTGACACCGACACGGGTGAAATTTTTGACCGCGCTTCGCTCAATGCCGAACTGGAAAAAATTGAAAAGCCTGCCGGCATCAGCAACCCCAAGGATTTCCGCAACGAGATCGTCAACTTCGTGTTGCGCGCGCGGGCCAACAACGCCGGCAAGAACCCGGCCTGGACCAGTTACGAAAAACTGCGCACGGTGATCGAGAAAAAGATGTTCTCCAACACCGAAGACCTGTTGCCGGTGATCAGCTTCAACGCCAAGGCCAGCGCCGACGAGCAGAAAAAGCACGAAGATTTCGTCAACCGCATGGTCGACAAGGGCTACACCACACGGCAAGTCCGCCTGCTGTGCGACTGGTACCTGCGCGTGCGCAAGAGCTCATGATCACGCACTGAACGAAAGCCAGCATGCTTCAACAAGTCGTCGATCGGCGTCTGTCGGGCAAGAACAAGTCGATTGGCAATCGCGAGCGCTTCCTGCGCCGTTACCGGGAGCAGATTCGTGACGCGGTGCGCAAGGCGGTCTCCGGGCGCGGCATCCAGGACATCGAGAACGGCGAAGACATCAGTCTGCCGAGGCACGATGTGTCCGAACCCGGTTTTGGGCATGGTGCCGGGGGCACGCGAGAGACCGTGCACCCGGGCAACCGCGAATACGTGCGTGGCGATCGCATTGAACGTCCCCAGGGGGGCGGGTCAGGGGGTGCAGGGCAGGGCGCCAGCGCGGATGGCAGCGGTGAGGACGACTTTGTCTTTCGCATCACGCGCGAAGAATTCATGCAGTACTTCTTTGACGATCTGGCGCTGCCGCACCTGGTGCGGACGCAACTGCTGCCCGACGCGCCCGAATGGAAGTCGCAACGGGCCGGCTTCATTTCAGAAGGCAACCCGACCAGCCTGCACGTGGTGCGGTCCATGCGCACGGCGCTGGGGCGGCGCATCGCCATGGGCGGAGAAGCACGGCGCGAGCTGCGTGAATTGCGCCAGAAGCTCGCGTTGATGCTGCGCAACGACGAAACGCCGCGCGGTGAAATCGTGGCGCTGCAGGCGCGCATCGAACTGCTGCAAAAGCGGTTGCGGCAGATTCCGTTTCTCGACCCGTTCGACCTGCGGTTTCGCAACCGCGTGCGCGTGCCGCAACCCACGGCCAAGGCGGCCATGTTTTGCCTGATGGACGTGTCCGGGTCGATGGACGAGGCACGCAAGGACATCGCCAAGCGGTTTTTCATCCTGCTCTACCTGTTTTTGCAGCGCCACTACGAGAAGACCGAGGTGATCTTCATCCGTCACCACACGCAGGCGGCCGAAGTGACCGAGGAGGAGTTCTTCCGTGCCACCGAAACGGGCGGCACGGTGGTCAGCAGTGCGCTCACGCTGATGCAGCAGGTGATCGAGGCACGTTACCCGCCTTCCGAATGGAACATCTACGGCGCGCAGGCCTCGGACGGTGACAACTGGCACCAGGATTCAACGCTTTGCCGCGAGATTCTGGTGAACAAGCTGCTGCCGCTGTCGCGCTATTTTGCCTACGTGCAGGTGGCCGACGAAGACCAGAACCTGTGGGAAGAATACGCCAAGGTCAAAGAGGAGCACGCCAACTTTGCCATGCAGAAAATCACCGGGGTGGCCGACATCTACCCGGTGTTCCGTGAGCTGTTCAAGAAAGCAGGCACCTCGTGAGCAAGCCACCTGGGCCGGAGCCGGACACGGCGCAGGCGCCAGGCAAGGCCAGCGCGCCAGAGCATGGGCGCGACCCGCTGCCGTGTCCATCCGACTGGTCGTTCGAACTGATCGAAACCTACCACAGCGAGATCGCCCGCACCGCAAGGCGCTTTGGCCTGGACACCTATCCGGTGCAACTGGAAGTGATCACCGCCGAACAGATGATCGACGCCTATTCGTCCGTGGGCATGCCGGTGAATTACCGGCATTGGTCGTTTGGCAAGCAATTCATCGCCACCGAGAAGAGCTACCGGCGCGGCCACATGGGCCTGGCCTACGAGATCGTCATCAACTCCGACCCGTGTATCGCCTACCTGATGGAAGAAAACACCATGCCCATGCAGGCGCTGGTGATGGCGCACGCCTGCTACGGCCACAACTCGTTCTTCAAGGGCAACTACCTGTTCCGCATGTGGACGGATGCGTCGTCCATCATCGACTACCTGGTCTATGCCCGTGCCTACGTGGCCGAATGCGAGGAGAAGCACGGCATGGAGGCGGTCGAGCAGTTGCTGGATTCATGCCACGCCCTGATGAGCCATGGGGTGGACCGCTACCGCCGTTCGCAAAAACTCTCGCTGGCCGAAGAAGAGGCGCGCCGCAAGGACCGCGAGGCCTATCTGCAGCAGCAGGTCAATGACCTGTGGCGCACCCTGCCCAAGGGGGCCGACAAGCAGGTCGAAAAGGCCAACCGGCGCTTTCCGGCCGAACCGCAGGAAAACCTGCTGTACTTCATCGAAAAGAATGCCCCCCTGCTGGAGCCCTGGCAGCGCGAGGTGATCCGCATCGTGCGAAAGGTCGCGCAATACTTTTACCCCCAGCGGCAAACCCAGGTGATGAACGAGGGCTGGGCCACCTTCTGGCACTACACGCTGCTCAACACGATGTACGACGAAGGCCGGTTGACCGACGGCTTCATGATGGAAATCCTGACCTCGCACACCAACGTGGTGTTCCAGCCACCGGTGACGCACCGGGCCTACAGCGGCATCAACCCCTATGCGCTGGGGTTTGCCATGTTCAGCGACCTCAAGCGCATCTGCGAAGACCCCACTGACGAAGACCGCCAGTGGTTCCCCGACGTCGCCGGTACAGACTGGCGCCAGACGCTGGACCATGCCATGCGGCATTACCGCGACGAGAGCTTCATCGGGCAGTTTCTGTCGCCGCGGCTGATGCGGGAGTTCCGCCTGTTCTCGGTGGTGGATGACGCCAATGATGCCAAGCTGGAAGTCGCCGCCATCCACGACGAGGCGGGCTACCGGCGCGTGCGCGAAGCGCTGGCCCGCCAGCACGACCTGAGCGAGCGCGAACCCAACATCCAGGTCTGGAACGTGGACGTGCGCGGCGACCGTTCGTTGACGCTGCGCCACACCCGCCACAACGACCGCCCGCTGGCCGACGAGGTGCAGGAAGTGGTCAAGCACGTGACCCGCCTGTGGGGCTTCAAGGTGCGGATCGAAAGCGTGGACCGCCATGGCAAGGTGGTGCAGCACTGGGAAGTGGCGCCGCCGCACCATTGACCGCCCGTGGCCGGGGATAATCAGCCCCCATGTCCGAGGCCCTGTTTCCACGCTCCACACTGCCCGCGCCACCGGTTTTCAACCCGTGGCGCCTGTCGGTCGCGCCGATGATGGACTGGACAGACCGCCATTGCCGCTATTTCCACCGGCTGTTGTCAAGGCATGCGCTGCTCTACACCGAAATGGTGACCACCGGCGCGCTCATGCATGGCGACGTGCCGCGCCACCTGCGGTTCAATGCCGAAGAGCACCCCGTGGCGCTGCAACTCGGCGGCAGCGAGCCGGCCGACCTGGCGCATTGCGCCCGTCTGGGCGAGCAATGGGGGTACGACGAAATCAACCTCAACTGCGGCTGCCCGAGCGAGCGCGTGCAGCGGGGCTCGTTTGGCGCCTGTCTGATGGCCGAGCCACAACTCGTGGCCGACTGCGTCAAGGCCATGGTGGATGCCGTGGGCATTCCGGTCACGGTCAAACACCGCATCGGCATCGACAAGACCGAAAGCTACGGTTTTGTGCGTGACTTTGTGGGTGCCGTGAGCGAGGCCGGGTGCCGGGTGTTCATCGTGCACGCTCGCAACGCCTGGCTCAAGGGACTTTCACCCAAGGAAAACCGCGAGGTGCCGCCGCTGCGCTACGAGCTGGTCCACCGGCTCCAGCGCGAGTTTGCGCACCTGACGATCTGCGTCAACGGCGGCATCACCACCGCGCAGCAGATCGGCGACCAACTGCAGCACGTCGGCGGTGTGATGGTGGGCCGCGAGGCCTATCACAACCCGTGGTCGATGGCGGGTTGGGACGAGGCGTTTTTGGGCGCACCGGCCACCCCGTTGACCCGTGAATCGGTCGAGGCGCAGATGTGCGACTACATGGCGCGCGAGGCCGCCGCGCACGGCACGCCCTGGAGTGCCGTGGCCCGCCACATGCTGGGCCTGCGCCACGGCCTGCCGGGGGCGCGGCGCTGGCGTCAGGTGTGGAGCGACCACACGCTCAAGGTGCTGGCGCCGCATGACGTGAGCGCGTTGGCGCACGACGCCATCCCGCGGGCTGCTTGAAGGCCTCGTGCGCTGGAGGGGACAAAGGCGTGGTCTGTGGGCGCGGCGGATGCCAGACCGGCGGCAACGGGGAGTGGGGTGGTCAGGGCAGCCAGTGGGCCGGTGTGCCGGACGAATCGGGAGCGGAGGCTGTGGCGCCGCTGCCCGAGCCCTGGGCCTGCACCGTGGCCACCGCCTGACCGATTGGCACGCGCCGCGCGCCGTCAAAGCGCGTGTTCCAGTAGGCCACGCGCATGTTCTCCACCCGCACCTGCGCGCCCGCGCGGGGCGAATGGATGAACTTGCCGTCGCCCACATAAATGCCCACGTGGCTGTAGGCGCGGCGCAGGGTGTTGAAGAACACCAGGTCGCCGGGTTGCAGCTCGGTGCGGTCGATGGTCTGGGTGGCGGCGGCCTGCTGTTCGGCGCGGCGCGGCAGCAGCAGGCCCGCAGTTTGTTCGTACATGGCGCGCACAAAGCCGCTGCAGTCAAAACCCGTTTCGATGGAGTTGCCACCGCGCCGGTAGGGCACGCCCAGAAAAGCCATGGCGGCCACGACGAGTTCGGAGGCCCGGTCGGTGACGGTCTGGCGCGCGTCGTCCAGCCGCTGCACCAGACCCCTGTTTTGTAAAAACTGGTCAAGATCGCCGTCCGACGCATGGGGCGGTGCGGCCTGCGCACAGGTGCCTGCGATCAGCAACGAACAGAAAATCCAGCGGGACATGATGCTCAGGCTAGTGCCTCAATGGCAAGAAGTCAAGTGAAGTAACCCTGCCAAGTTGTTGATTTGCAATAGATTCATCGAAATTGATGGAGAATTTCTGGTGTCAGACAAGGCGCCGCGGCCACGCCAGCCTCGTCGCATTGAGCCACGGCAGGGCGGGCGTGGCGCCAAATGCGCTACAAACGGACGCGAAGACCGTGCCTCGGGGCGGCGGGCGACGGCGCCATGAGGGGCGCTGGACGCCGCGCCGATTTCGATGACTGCTCTCGACAGGGTGGGCACTTTTCCTGTGTTCTTTTCTACTTCACGAGGTTTCGCCATGTTCCAAGCGCTCCTGCTCGAAAAAACCGACAACGTGTTCACGGCCCGCGTCCAGGCCGTCGACGAAGCCCGCCTGCCCGCGGGCGACGTGACCGTGAAGGTGGACTATTCCTGCCTCAACTACAAGGACGGCCTGGCCATCACGGACAAGGGCCCGGTGGTCCGCCGCTGGCCCATGGTGGCCGGGATCGACGGCGCAGGCACGGTCCTGGAATCCAGCCACCCGGCCTGGAAGCCGGGCGACGCCTTCGTGCACAACGGCTGGGGCGTGGGCGAAACGCACTGGGGCTGTCTGGCCGAAAAGGCGCGGCTCCAGGGCGACTGGCTGGTCCGGCTGCCGCCCGGGTTCACGGCGCGCCAGGCCATGGCCGTCGGCACGGCCGGCTACACCGCGATGCTGTGCGTGCTGGCGCTGGAAGACCACGGCGTCAAGCCCGGGGCCCAGGGCGGCGGGGGCGAAATTCTGGTGACCGGCGCCACCGGCGGCGTGGGCAGCGTGGCCATCGCGCTGCTGGGCCAGCTGGGGTACACCGTGGTGGCAGCCACTGGCAAACCGGCCGAGGAGGCCTACCTCAAGTCGCTGGGGGCAGCGTCGGTCATCGACCGGGCCGAACTTGCTGCGCCGGGCAAGCCTTTCCAGAAAGAGCGCTGGGCCGGCGTGGTGGACGCCGTGGGTTCGCACACCCTGGCCAACGCGCTGGCGCAAACGCGTTACGGCGGCGCCGTGGCCGCGTGCGGTCTTGCGCAGGGGGCTGATCTGCCCACCACCGTCATGCCGTTCATCTTGCGCGGTGTGACGCTGGCCGGTGTGGACAGCGTGATGGCGCCGCTGGCCAGGCGCCAGCGCGCCTGGGACCGCCTGGCGCAAGACCTGGACCTGGCCCGGCTGGCGTCGATCGTCGAAGAGGTGCCGCTCGAAGCCGCCATCGACCGGGCCCATCAGCTCATGGCGGGCAAGGTGCGCGGGCGTGTGGTGGTGAAGACCGGCGCGTGATGCCCTGTAGGCGAAATTTTATAAAAAATAGGCCTTCATCCCCCGTCAAATGGCATTAGTTTGCTATTGATTAAATAGTATCCGGGCCCACCCCGGCTAACCCACCACCACTTCGCTGATCTGGATGACGGGGCTCAGGTCGGTGTAGTTCGGGATGTCGGCCATGATCTCCTGGGCGTGCGGGCCAAATCCGGCCTGAAAGGCTTCGACCGACTCGCAGAAGATATTGCCCACGCAAACGTAGGTGGCCGCCTGCCCCGGGGCGCCGCCGGCCAGGCCTTTGTCCACGGTGTACGACTGGCAGTGCGCGCCCAGCTTCTTTTGCACCAGGGGCATGTGCTGGTCACGGTAGTAGGTGTGGTCGAAGCGGGCGCCGGGCTGGTTGGGGTACATCACGCTGACTTTGATCATTTTCGGTCTCCTGGTGGGTGGGCGATGGGCGAAGCACACAGGGTGCGACCCGATGCAGACTATGCGCGCGCCGGGTTTTCGTCAACCGCAGGCCTTGGGGGGTTTGGCCGCAAGCGTGAGGGCGCACCATGGCGGGCCTGGGCAATTGCGGTACGCTTTGGGCCTGTCGCCGGCGGGGTTGCCCTTGCCACTGCATTCACCGCCATTGCCCTGCTGGCGCTTTCGACACTGGTGCACTACGAAGTGCTGCGGGGCTTGAGCGCCGCGTTGCCGGTGCTGCGCATCCCGACGCGATCCAAATTGCTGGTGGTGCTGTTTGCCGCTTTTTTTGCGCATGCGCTGGAGATCGCCCTGTACGCCGCCGCCTATTACGGCCTGGTCGAGGTGGCGCATCTGGGCACGCTGAAAGGCGAGGGGGGCGCGTCGCTGCTCAACTGCGTTTATCTCTCGGCCGAGACCTACACCTCGCTGGGGTTTGGCGATGTGGTGCCCACCGGGCCGGTCCGCCTGATCGTGGGGCTGGAGGCGCTGAACGGGCTGCTGTTGATCGGCTGGTCGGCGTCTTACACCTACATCGCCATGGAGCGTTTCTGGACAGAGCACCGCACTGAGTGACCTGAAGCGCCACAATCTCACCCCGCCCCCCAAAAAATCCATCACCCCCGAAGGAATCCCGTGAAGTTCAAGATGGCACCCAACTCGCTGTTTGCGATCCTGCTGCGCTCGCCGTGGTGGATCAGTCTGGGCATTGCGCTGGCGTTTGGGTTGGTGTCACGCGCCGCGCTGCCCGAGACCTACTGGACGATGGGCGCCATGGGCGGCTTTCCGTTTCTGATTCTGGCCGCCATGGCGTTGCGCCGCCAGATGCGCGCGCCCAGCCCCAAGCGGGTGGACGCCATTCTGGCCCGGGTGGCCACGCTGTCATGGCGCGAGTTTGCCGACGCGCTGGAAAAAGCACTGACCACCGACGGCGCCAAGGTGACGCGGCTTGAGGGCGCAGCCGACTTTGCCGTGGTGCGCGGCAGCAAGACCCAGCTGGTCGCCGCCAAGCGCTGGAAGGCGGCGCGCCTGGGGGAAGACGCGCTGGAAGCCCTGCAAGCGGCCGTGCGCCAGCGCGATGCCAGTGAGGCCATGGTGATTTCGCTGGGCGAACTCAGCGCGAACGCGCAGCGCTACGCCAAGGCGCACCACATCGAGGTGGTGCAGGGCGCGGCGCTGGCGCAATTGCTGCGCAACGCCGGTCTGTAAGAGCGCCTCCTAAAACCTGCGGGCGGGAGTGGGTTTGGCGCGCTTTTTCAGCGCTGCGGCGCATACTTCGGGCATGGCCATCCCGCATGTAGCTTCCGGTGAACCGGTCGATGTCCGCCCGTTGGGCAACCGGCTGGCGCAAGGTCAGACCCATGCGCTGTTCAAGACCGAAGGGCTGGAAGTGATCCGGCTGGTGTTGCCCCAGGGCAAGTCGATGCCGCCGCACGCCGTGGCGGGTGAGATCACCGTGCACTGCCTTGAGGGGCAAATCGATATCCAGACCGACGCGCGCAGCCAGGTGCTGGAAGCGGGTCAACTGCTGTACCTGGCTGGGGGCGTGACGCACAGCCTGGTCAGTCTGGTGGATGCCTCGGCATTGCTGACCATCGTCCTGCGCAAGTAGGCCACTGCAAAGCGCCCGGCAGACAGGGCCGCGCCGGGGCGGCGTTGACGCGCCAAAGCACGGCGCGTCATACTGCAGGCCTCGATTCACTCTAAAAAAAGGTATTTCCATGAAGCTTCTGCGCGTTCTCGCCGCCCTGGTTTTGTCTGCTGTTGTGTCGGTTGCCGGTGCCGCCGACGGCCTGATCGCCGTCAAAAGCCCGCACAGCGCCAAAGTCACGATGGACAAGTTCGAAGAAATCGTCAAACAGCGCGGCCTCAACGTGTTTGCGCGCGTTGACCATGCGGCTGGCGCGGCCAAGATCGGCAAGACCCTGCGCCCGACCGAAGTGCTGATCTTCGGCAACCCGCAAGGCGGCACGCCGTTCATGGAGTGCGCCCAGTCGGTGGGGATCGATCTGCCCCTGAAGGCGCTGGTCTGGGAAGACGCCTCGGCCCAGGTCTGGCTGGGCTACAACGACCCGGCGTTCCTGGCCCAGCGGCATGGCGTTGCGCAATGCCCGGTGGCCGAGAACCTGCGCAAGGCACTGGCGGGCCTGGCCGACGCGGCCGTGGCGCGTTAGGCATGGCGAGGCCAATTTTTGAACAAAATTGGCCTTCAGCCCCCGTCAAATGGCGATAGTTTGCTTCAAATAACGAAGCGTTCGGGGTCGGCCCCGCCTGCCGCAGGGGCCGTCAGACGGGCGTGACAGTGGCTGCGTCGGACAGCCAGTAGGCGATTTTCTTCAGCATTTCCTCAGGGTTGAAGGGCTTGCCAATGAAGTCGCTCATGCCGGCAGCACGCGCCCGTTCGCGGTGCTCGGGCAATACATTGGCCGTGATGGCGATCACCGGCGTTTGCGCGTAGCCGTCGAGTTTGCGGATTTCCCGAGTGGCCTGCAGACCGTCAAGCACGGGCATCTGCATGTCCATGAACACCAGGTCGTAGCGGTGGTTGCGGGCCTGCTGAATCGCCTGCTCGCCGTCCTCGGCCATGTCGACGGTCAGCTGGAGTTCGCCCAGCATTTGTTCGAGGATGATGCGGTTGATGGGTTCGTCGTCCACCACGAGCACGCGTTTGCCGTCAAACCGGGTGGGCAATGCGGGCTGCGTGGCGCTCAGGCACTGCGACGAGTTTTCGCTGCCGACGGCCACGTCGATCTCGAACCAGAACAGGCTGCCTTCGCCTTCACGGCTGTCCACCCCCACCTCGCCGCCCATGATGTGGGCCAGCTTGCGCGTGATGGACAGGCCCAGTCCGGTGCCGCCGTACTTGCGGGTGATGGAGCCATCGGCCTGCTCGAAGGCCTCGAAGATGCGCTGGCGCTTGGCTTCGGGAATGCCGACGCCGGTGTCGCGGACTTCAAAGCGCAGCCGCTGGCGGGCCGCGTCGCCGCCCACCACCCGGCCACTGACATGGACACTGCCGCTGTACGTGAACTTGACCGCGTTGCCCACCAGATTGACCAGCATTTGCAGGATGCGCATGGCGTCGCCACGCAGGCAGTGGGGCAGGTCGAAGTCGAGGTGGAAATCCAGCCCCTTGTCGCGCGCCTGGGCGCCGCAGATGGCGTCCAGCTTGTCGGCCAGCGCTGCGGGGGAAAAGTCTTCATTGACCAGATGCACATGGTCGGCCTCGATCTGGGCGAGGTTGAGCACGTCGTTGAGCACGTCGTGCATGTGCGCGGCTGCGCCCAGCAGCCGCCGGATCATTTCGCCGTCGGTGTCGTTGCCGGTATTGCGCAGCAAAATGTTGCCCAGGCCAATGATGCCGTGCAGCGGCGTGCGGATCTCATGGCTCATGTTGGCCAGGAAGGTGGACTTGGCCTTGGAGGCGGCTTCAGCCTCCCG
The DNA here is from genome assembly GCA_002842205.1 of Betaproteobacteria bacterium HGW-Betaproteobacteria-3. Lineage (GTDB taxonomy): Bacteria > Pseudomonadota > Gammaproteobacteria > Burkholderiales > Burkholderiaceae_C > PHCI01. Next base: position 35,223 of record PHCI01000023.1, read on the forward strand.
CGTGCGCTCTTGAAGTTCGGTGTTTTTGGCTTCAATTTCCAGCTGGTAGTGGTGCACCTGGGTCAGGTCCACCACCGAAGCCAGCCACTGGCTGACTTCGCTCAGGTCGATGCGGACCAGCCCCACCTGCACGGGCACGTCGGCGCCATCGGGTCGCCGGGCGGTCAGGGCGCGCTGCGTGGTCGGCAATAGCGTGGGGCGGCGATGCGCGTCGGCGCCACTGATGGGCTCGGTCGTTGGCCCCATCACCCGCGGAATCAGCGTTTCGAGGCGTTGACCCAAAAGGGTGGCTTCCTCGCGCTGGAGCAGGGTGCACAAGGACGGGTTGACCTGCACCATTTTGCCGTTCTCGTCCATCAACGCCATGCCGATGGGCATGGCGTTGACCAACACGCCCAGATTTCGGGCCTGCCGCGCGGTCTGCCGGTTGCGCACGTAAAGGGTGCGCATGTAAATCGCTGTCAGTGCGCCTGCAAACAGCATCACCACGATCAGGCTCCACTGCATCTGCGGGCGGATGCGCGCAGCGATCAGTTCTTCAAGCTGGCTTTGGGGTGCCAGGATGCGCAGCTGCATGTCGTCACCGGGGGTGCCGGGGGTCAGATCGACGGCGCGCAGGGTGCTGTAGAAAATCTCGCCACTGGCGCGCTGGCGCACCCGCCCGATGCCGCGCATGGCGGGCAGCGGCCCATCGGTGTCCAGTGACTCGAATTCGGCGCTCCAGGTCTGCGAAGGCTGCCCCATCTGGTCGCCGAAGGTGTGGCGCGGATCGGGGTGCAACAGGTAGTGGCCGCTGCTGGACGTCAGGTAGGTGGTGGCGCTCTTGATTTCGGATGCACCCAGCCGCTCGAGGAAGGGGCGCGCTTCCAGGGCCAGCATCACCACGCCGAAAACCCGGCCTTCGCGGGTGCGCACGGCCGTGGCGGCGTTGAGCATCGGTCGGCGTGGCAGCTCGACCTGGCCTTGCGTCTCATTCAGCATCAACGGCGAGAAATAGTCCTCACCGGGGGCGCGCTCCAGGGCTTGCTGCAAAAGCGTGGGCAGTGCGGGTGGCGCGAAGGTTGACTCCGGCGCAATATGCACCAGGCCAGCCTGGTCCTGCTCAATGCGTGAAATTTCCCGGGCATTGCCGTTGACCAGTTCGAACAGCTGAAACTTGAACACGGTGGACTTGCTGCGCAAAAAACCGGTGATGATTTCATCCAGCCGCTGTTGCCACAGCGCGCGAGGCGTGTGGTCCAGCGGATCCACGCCACCGTTTTGCAGGGCACGCCCCATGCCGTTGATGGGGGGAATCTGCGACACAAAAGCCACATTGCGGCGCAGGTCTTCGAGCTGGTCGTCGATCACCGCGAGTTTGCGCTGCTCTTCCATGGCCAGTGTGCTGGCAAGGTCGCGGGCAATCTCGGCCCGCTGGTCGGAGCCGACGTATTCGTACAAGCCCAGCATGGCGATGGTCAGCACGCCAAAGGCCAGTGCCAGCATCAGTGGCAGTGCCTTGTCGGAAACCTTACCCAGCGTCAGTGGCGCCATGAACCCCCTCCGGGTGCATCATGGGCGAGCGTCCTGGGTCGTGGTGCACGCCCGGGAATGTCTTTGCGCCCATGCTTTCGTGACGATTGTTACCGCAAACAAGGCGCAGCGCCAAGCTCGGCAACGCCAACTATTTGTGCATTGGCATGTCTTTTTGAGGGATGGGCTGTCGTGCGCTTTGGGGCCGCACCAGAATGGTTCAGGCCGTGCGATTCAGGCGGCGGCTTCCAGACCGTGCCGGAAGTGCTCGTGCATGCGCTGCGTGGCGACGGCCGGCTGGCGGTCGGCCAGTGCCTGCATGATTGCGCGGTGCTCGGCCAGCGACTCTTCAATGCGCCCGCTTTTGAGCAGCGAGTTGTGGCGGTTGAGCTTCATGACCTTGCGCAGGTCGGCCACCATCTGGTCGCGCCAGCGGTTGTCGGCAATCTCCAGCAGCCGCATGTGAAAGCGCTCGTTGATGGCAAAGAACTGTTCGCGGTCCACGTTGCCCGGCACGGCGGCGGCCTCCAGTTCGGCGTGCAGGGCCTGCAGGCTGGCCAGTTGTTCAGGGGTGGCGCGGGCGGCCACCACGCCAGCGGCGTCGCTTTCCAGCAGGCTCAACAAGTGGTACACATCGGTCAGGTCGCGTTCGGACACTTCGGTCACGTAGGCACCGCGGCGCACTTTCATCGTGACCAGGCCTTCGGTCGCCAGCACCTTGAGCGCCTCGCGCAGCGGCGTGCGGCTGATGCCGTATTCCTCGGCCAGCTTGAGCTCGTCAACCCAGCTGCCGGGCTCGAGTTCGCGGTTGAAAATGCGCTGGCGCAGCAGCTCGGCCACCTCTTCATAGAGGGCGCGGTGGGACAGGGAAACAGCAGCCATGGGGCGAATTGTAAGGCAGGAACAATATTCTGAATCAATAATTATGAATGATGTAAACTTGGAAAAACCCCTCCAGTCCGTTCGGGCTGAGCGCGTTGAAGCCCTCCCGGGGCCTTCGACAGGCTCAGGGCGAACGGTGTGAATCGAGACCGCGAACGGTACCCGGCCATGACCTCAAACAACACCGAATTCACCCCCGCCACGCTCGCTGCGTGGCAGAAAGCCGCCGCCAAATCCGCGCCCGGTGGCGACGTGAACAACCTGAACTGGGTCACGCCCGATGGCATCACCGTCAAGCCGCTCTACACCGCGGCCGACACGGCGAACCTGCCGTACGCCGACACATTGCCGGGGTTTGAGCCCTACCTGCGCGGGCCGCAGGCCACCATGTACGCGGCCCGGCCGTGGACCATCCGCCAGTACGCGGGGTTTTCCACCGCCGAAGAATCGAACGCGTTCTACCGCAAGGGCCTGGCCGCGGGTGGGCAGGGCGTGAGCGTGGCGTTCGATTTGGCCACGCACCGGGGTTACGACTCCGATCACCCGCGTGTGACGGGCGACGTGGGCAAGGCGGGCGTGGCCATTGACAGCGTGGAGGACATGAAGATCCTGTTCGACCAGATTCCGCTGGACAAGGTGAGCGTGAGCATGACGATGAACGGCGCCGTGCTGCCGGTGCTGGCCGGCTACGTGGTGGCCGCCGAAGAGCAGGGCGTGTCGCAGGACAAGCTCAGCGGAACCATTCAGAACGACATTCTGAAAGAGTTCATGGTGCGCAACACCTACATCTACCCGCCCGAGCCCAGCATGCGCATCATCGGCGACATCATCGAGTACACGGCCCAGCACATGCCGAAGTTCAACTCGATCAGCATCAGCGGTTATCACATGCAGGAGGCCGGCGCCAACCAGGCGCTGGAGCTGGCCTTCACGCTGGCCGACGGCAAGGAATACGTGAAGACGGCCATCGCCAAGGGCATGGATGTAGACGACTTCGCCGGGCGGCTGAGCTTCTTCTGGGCGATTGGCATGAACTTCTACCTTGAAGTGGCCAAGATGCGCGCGGCCCGCCTGCTGTGGTGCCGCATCATGAAGGCCACTGGTGCCAAAAATCCCAAGAGCCTGATGTTGCGCACCCACTGCCAAACCAGCGGCTGGAGCCTGACCGAACAAGACCCGTACAACAACGTCGTGCGCACCACCATCGAAGCCATGGCGGCCGTGTTTGGCGGCACCCAGAGCCTGCACACCAACAGCTTTGACGAAGCCATCGCGCTGCCCACCGAGTTTTCTGCCCGCATCGCGCGCAACACCCAGCTCATCATCCAGGAAGAGACGCACATCACCAACGTGATCGACCCCTGGGCCGGCAGCTACATGATGGAGAAGCTCACACAAGACATGGCCGACGCGGCCTGGGCCATCATTGAAGAGGTCGAGGCCATGGGGGGCATGACCCGTGCCGTGGACAGCGGCTGGGCCAAGCTCAAGATCGAGGCGGCCGCAGCCGAAAAACAGGCCCGCATTGATTCGGGCAAGGACGTGATCGTCGGCGTCAACAAATACAGGCTCAAAACCGAAGACGCCATCGAGGCGCGCGACATCGACAACGTGGCGGTGCGTGACGGGCAGATCGCCCGGCTTCAAAAAATCAAGCAAAAACGTGACTCAGCCCTCGTCGAATCTGCATTGTCAGCTATTACTTTAGCAGCAGAAAAGGGCGACGGCAATCTGCTCGACCTGGCCATCCGCGCCATCCGCCTGCGCGCCACGGTGGGCGAGGTCAGTGACGCGCTTGAAAAAGTTTTCGGGCGCCACCGCGCCGACACGCAAAAGGTGACCGGTGTGTATGCAGCCGCTTATGACTCGGCCGAAGGCTGGGAACAACTCAAGACCGAAATCAACACCTTTGCCGAACAGCAGGGCCGCCGCCCGCGCGTGATGATCGCCAAGCTGGGCCAGGACGGCCATGACCGCGGCGCCAAAGTGGTGGCCACGGCCTTTGCCGACCTGGGGTTTGACGTGGACATGGGCCCGCTGTTCCAGACGCCCGAGGAATGCGCCCGCCAGGCCATTGAGAACGACGTGCACGCCGTCGGCGTGAGCACGCTGGCCGCGGGCCACAAGACGCTGGTGCCGGCCATCCTTGCCGAGCTGAAAAAGCAGGGTGCCGACGACATCATCGTGTTTGTGGGCGGCGTCATCCCGCGGCAGGACTACGACGCGCTGTACCAGGCCGGCGTCAAGGGCATCTACGGGCCGGGCACGCCGATTCCGGCCAGCGCGAAGGACGTGCTGGAGCAGATCAGGAAGGCTCTGGTGTGAGACAACAACCATCCGCATGCCATCCCGCCCGTTCGGGCTGAGCTTGTCGAAGCCCTTGCCTGTCCGGTCAAAGTGAAACCCTTCTACGTCTACATGCTGCGGTGCGGCGACGGCTCGTATTACACGGGCCAGACTGACGATATGGATTCGCGAATGCAGCAGCATGAGGCGGGCGAAATCGGCTATACGGCGACCCGCAAGCCTGTCGAGTTGGTTTGGCAGGGCGAATTCGAGACGCGTGAAGGTGCGATTGCTTTTGAACAGCAGATCAAGGGCTGGTCACGGGCCAAGAAAGAGGCCTTGATGGCTGGAGATTGGGCGCGGGTTCAGGAACTGGCGAAGTCAAAATCCACCGTTCACCCTGAGCCGGTCGAAGGGCTCGCGGGGCTTCGACAGGCTCAGCCCGAACGGAAGGGGGCTCAGCCCGAACGGGAGGGGGCTCAGCCCGAACGGAGTGGGGTGCGACCAGAACAGCATTTGGTCGATCGCATTCTCGACAAAGACAGCACCACCCAGCGCCGCGCCATCGCCAAAGCCATCACGCTGCTCGAATCCACCCGCGCCGACCACCGCGCGCAAGGCGACGAACTGCTCACGGCCTTGCTGCCCCACACCGGCAAGTCTTTCCGCCTGGGCATCAGCGGCGTGCCCGGCGTCGGCAAATCGACTTTTATTGAAGTGCTGGGCTTGTACTTGATCGAGCAAGGCCACCGCGTGGCGGTGCTGACCATCGACCCGTCCAGCACCGTCTCGGGCGGCTCGATCCTGGGCGACAAGACGCGCATGGAAAAGCTCTCGGTGCACGAGCGCGCCTACATCCGGCCCAGCCCGTCCAGCGGCACGCTGGGCGGCGTGGCCGAGAAAACCCGCGAGGCGATGCTGGTGTGCGAGGCCGCGGGCTACGACGTGGTGATCGTCGAAACCGTGGGTGTGGGCCAGAGCGAAACGGCCGTGGCCGGCATGACCGACATGTTCGTGCTGATGCAGTTGCCCAATGCCGGCGACGATCTGCAGGCCATCAAGAAGGGCGTGATGGAGCTGGCCGATCTGGTGGTCATCAACAAGGCCGATCTGGACCCTGACGCCGCGACGCGGGCCCAGGCGCAGATCGTCTCGTCGCTGCGGCTGCTGGGGCAGCATGGCCATCCCGACCATGCGCACCATGACCCGAAGATCTGGCACCCGCAGGCCATTCAACTGAGCGCACTGCACGGCAGCGGGGTGGACGCGTTCTGGACCGCGGTGTCGTCGTTCAGGGCGCTGCAGCAGGGCAACGGGCACCTGGCGGCGCGCCGCCAGCACCAGGCGCTGGCGTGGATGTGGGAGCGCATCGATGCCGGTCTCAAGCACGCCTTCCGGCACGACGCGCAGGTGGCGGCGCTGCTGCCGCGCATCATTGCCGAGGTGGCCGCAGGGCGGCTGGCAGCCTCCACTGCGGCAAGAAATCTGCTTCAAGCCCACGGCAAACGGTCATAGTTAGCTACCGAAAACATAGTATTTTTGAGGACGACACCATGCACGACATTCTTGAACAGCTGGAAAATAAACGCGCCGCCGCCCGCCTCGGGGGCGGGCAAAAGCGCATTGACGCGCAGCACAAAAAAGGCAAGCTCACCGCGCGCGAGCGGCTGGGGTTGCTGCTGGACGAGGGCACGTTCGAAGAGTGGGACATGTTCGTCGAGCACCGCTGTGTCGATTTCGGCATGCAGGACCAGAAGATTCCGGGTGACGGCGTGGTCACCGGCTACGGCATGATCAACGGACGCCTGGTGTTCGTGTTCAGCCAGGATTTCACGGTGTTTGGCGGCGCGCTCAGCGAGGCCCATGCCGAAAAAATCTGCAAGATCATGGACCAGGCCATGAAGGTCGGCGCACCGGTGATCGGCCTCAACGATTCGGGCGGCGCCCGCATCCAGGAAGGTGTGGCCTCATTGGGCGGTTATGCCGACGTGTTCCAGCGCAACGTGATGGCCAGTGGCGTGGTGCCGCAGATCAGCATGATCATGGGGCCGTCGGCCGGTGGCGCGGTGTATTCGCCGGCCATGACGGACTTCATCTTCATGGTCAAGGACAGCAGCTACATGTTCGTCACCGGCCCCGAGGTGGTGAAGACCGTGACGCACGAGGAGGTGACCGCCGAAGAGCTGGGCGGCGCCGTCACCCACACCACCCGCAGCGGCGTGGCCGATCTGGCGTTCGAGAACGACGTGGAGGCGCTGCTGATGCTGCGTCGCCTGTACAACTACCTGCCGCTGTCCAACCGGGAGAAAGCCCCGGTGCGCCCCAGCGGCGACCCGGCCGGCCGCATGGAGCTGAGCCTGGACACGCTGGTGCCCGACAACGCCAACAAGCCGTATGACATGAAGGAGCTGATCCTCAAGACGGTGGACGACGGCGACTTCTTCGAGTTGCAGCCCGAATACGCCAAGAACATCCTGATCGGCTTTGCCCGCATGGAAGGCCAGTCGGTGGGCATCGTGGCCAACCAGCCGCTGGTGCTGGCCGGCTGCCTGGACATCAAGAGCAGCATCAAGGCGGCGCGCTTCGTGCGCTTTTGTGATGCCTTCAACATCCCCGTGCTCACCTTTGTGGACGTGCCAGGCTTCCTGCCCGGCACCACGCAGGAATACGGCGGCATCATCAAGCACGGCGCCAAACTGCTCTATGCCTACGCCGAGTGCACGGTGCCCAAGATCACCGTGATCACCCGCAAGGCCTACGGCGGCGCCTACGACGTGATGGCCTCCAAGCACTTGCGTGGCGACGTGAACTTTGCCTGGCCCAACGCCGAGATTGCGGTGATGGGTGCCAAGGGTGCGGTGGAGATCATCTTCCGCGAAGACAAGGGAGATCCTGCGAAATTGGTGGCCAGGGAAGCCGAGTACAAGGCCCGTTTTGCCAATCCGTTTGTGGCTGGCGCGCGTGGGTTCATTGACGACGTGATCCTGCCGCACGAAACGCGCAAGCGCATCTGCCGGTCGCTGGTGATGCTCAAGGACAAGAAAATCGAGAACCCTTGGCGCAAGCACGGGAACATTCCGCTGTGAGCGCCCTTCGTTTGCTGAGGGGTTTCCAGCGCTCCGGGACGGACTGCCTGAGCGCTTTGCTCCGTGTCCCCCGGCCTTCGGCCTCCTCCTTGACCTGCGCAAAGCGCTCAGGCAGCCCGTCCCTCGGTAAAAGGCTGTCGTTCGCCCTGGCAAGTACACAACCTCCCTTCGCAGCAACGGGCGCAGCGTGTCTGCCGCAGCGAGGTAAAGGAGGAGCGCGCAGCGCGGGGGACACGAGCGGAGGCGGATACGTTGTGGCCGTTGCGGGCACAGAACAAAAAGCAAGAACGCATTCCTGAACCGGAGACCGATATGTTTACGAAGATACTGATCGCCAACCGCGGCGAAATCGCCTGCCGCGTCATCACCACCGCCCGCAAGATGGGCATCCAGACCGTGGCCGTCTATTCCGAGGCCGACCGCGACGCGCGTCACGTGCTGCTGGCCGACGAGGCGGTGCACATCGGCCCGGCCGCCAGCCGTGAAAGCTACCTCGTGGCTGACAAGATCATCGCCGCGTGCAAGCAGACGGGCGCGCAGGCCGTGCATCCGGGCTACGGCTTTTTGAGCGAGAACGCGGCGTTTGCCAAACGGGTGGAAGAAGAGGGCATTGTTTTCATTGGCCCCAAACACCATTCGATCGGTGCGATGGGCGACAAGATCGAGTCGAAGAAACTGGCAGGCAAGGCCGGGGTGAACTGCATCCCCGGTGTCAACGATGCCATCGACACGCCGGAGAACGCGGTGGAGATCGCCAAGGGCATCGGCTACCCGGTGATGATCAAGGCCAGCGCCGGTGGCGGTGGCAAGGGGCTGCGCGTGGCCTTCAACGACAAGGAAGCATTCGAGGGCTTCACGAGCTGCCGCAACGAAGCGCGCAACAGTTTTGGCGATGACCGGGTGTTCATCGAGAAGTTTGTCGAGGAGCCGCGCCACATCGAGGTCCAGCTGATCGGTGACGCGCACGGCAATGTGCTCTACCTGAACGAGCGCGAATGCTCGATCCAGCGCCGCCACCAGAAGGTAATTGAAGAAGCCCCGTCCCCCTTCATCAGCGACGCCACCCGCAAGGCCATGGGCGAGCAGGCCGTGGCGCTGGCCAGGGCCGTCCAATACCAGAGCGCGGGCACGGTGGAGTTTGTGGTCGGCAAGGACCAGAGCTTCTACTTTCTGGAAATGAACACCCGCCTGCAGGTGGAGCACCCGGTCACGGAGTGCATCACCGGCCTGGACCTGGTGGAACTGATGATTCGTGTGGCGGCTGGCGAAAAGCTGCCGCTTACGCAGGCCGAGGTCCAGCGCAACGGCTGGGCCATCGAGTGCCGCATCAACGCCGAGGACCCGTTCCGCAACTTCCTGCCGTCCACCGGCCGGCTGGTGCGCTTTGCGCCGCCCGCGCAGACGATGTTCCAGTCCAACACGGCCGACCTGCTGGGCGTGCGTGTGGACACCGGCGTGCAGGACGGCGGCGAGATCCCGATGTTCTACGACTCGATGATCGCCAAGCTCATCGTGCACGGTAAAGACCGCAACGACGCAATTGCCAAGATGCGCGAGGCGCTCAATGGTTTTGTGATTCGAGGCGTCAGCAGCAACATCCCGTTCCAGGCGGCGCTGCTGGCGCATCCGCGGTTTGTCAAGGGCGACTTCAACACGGGCTTCATCGCCGAGCAATATGGCAAGGGGTTTTCGGCCGAAGACGTGCCGCACGACGACCCGGACTTTCTGGTGGCGCTGGCCGCCTTTGTGCGACGCAAGTCACGCGAGCGCACGGCCGGACTCACGGGGCAATTGCCGGGCTACGGCGTGCAGGTGGGCAAAGACTACGCGGTGGTCACGCTGGGCGTGGGTGGCAAGAACCTGTACACGGCGGTGCACGTGGACGAGTTCGTGGGGGAGCGAGGCTCGGCCACCGTCACGGTGAATGGCAAGAGCTTTGCCATCTGCAGCCCGTCGCGACTGAATGACATCGCCATTGTCGGCACGGTCAATGGCCAGCCGTTCACGGCGCAGGTGGAACGTGGCACGCCGAAAAACCCGCTGGCCCTGCAGGTCCAGCACAACGGCACGCGCATCGAAGTGCTGGTCGGATCGCCGCGCATGGCCGAGCTGCACCGGCTCATGCCGTTCAAGGCGCCGCCCGACATGAGCCGTTTTGTGCTTTCGCCCATGCCCGGGCTGCTGGTGGATGTGGCCGTGCAACCCGGCCAGAAGGTCCAGGCGGGCGAGCGCGTGGCCGTGATCGAGGCGATGAAAATGGAAAACGTGTTGTTCGCCGCCGCCGACGGCGTGGTGGGCAAGGTGCTGGCGGCCAAGGGCGAGAGCCTGACGGTGGACCAGCCGATCATTGAATTTGCCTGAGCTGGCCTTGGTTTAACCTGGAATCCCACATGACCCGACCCTTTAAAGTGCTGGGCGTCCAGCAGATTGCCATCGGCGGCCCCGACAAGGCGCGCTTGCAAAAACTCTGGGTTGAGATGCTCGGCCTGGAGGTCACGGGCACCTTCCAGAGCGAGCGCGAGAACGTCGACGAAGACATCTGCGCCATCGGCAGCGGCCCGTTCAAGGTCGAGGTCGATCTGATGCAGCCGCTTGACCCGCAGCGCAAACCCGCGGTCCACACCACGCCGCTGAACCATGTCGGTTTGTGGATCGACGACCTGCCCACGGCCGTTGACTGGCTTGCCGCACAGGGCGTGCGGTTTGCGCCAGGCGGCATTCGCAAGGGGGCGGCGGGGTATGACATCACTTTCCTGCATCCGAAGGCGAACGACGCGTTCCCGATTGCCGGCGAGGGCGTGCTGGTCGAACTGGTGCAGGCCCCGCCAGAGGTGATTCAGGCATTTGCCCGCCTGGCCGCGGACTGACGCGGCTCTCCCAAAAGGGGAAAGCCGCGATCTGGCGCAGTTTCCCTGTTGTTTTCGGCTGATTTGCCCGCAGTGCGGGCCGATAACCTTCCTGGAGACGTTTCAGGAGGTTGACATGCCGCGTTTGCATCACCCGCAGTCCGGGAATTCGACACTTCCACCGGGGGAGTCCTTCGGCATGGATGCTGCGATCTGGGACACCCCCTGCCAGCGGGCGCGCCAGGGCGAATGGCCCGAGGACTTGCTGCGTTCATTCACGCTCGGGATGGCGTCGCACGGCCTGAGTGTCAGCACCTCCATGATGCGGGACGACCGGCGTTACGCGCTGGAAACGCTGGCCTTTGCACACACCCTGGCCGACGCGCAACTGCGCGATCTCGCCATGGGTTTGTTTCGCCACTTTGAGCGAGTCCAATCGGGCATTCCGCGTTTCAACTGAGCTTGCACCACGCAACGCACGTTCCTCCTGCAGGCTGTACTTTCGATTCGACCATGCGATTCAAACCCTTCTACCCTGGCGTGTGGGCGATGCGCCGCATGCGACTGCCAACCAAACTGGGTGTGCTGGCCCTGCTGTTGCTGATTCCATTGGCGTTCGTCTTTGTGCAATGGGTGCAACGCATCCAGGGCGACGCGGCGTTCACCCGTGCAGAACTGGACGGTGTGGTCGGGATTTCCGAGGTGTCCGGGGTGGCCGAGTTGGTCCAAAAACAGCGCGATCTGGCGCTGATGGTAGGGGCCGGCACCACTGGCGCGCGCCCCGCGCTGGACGCAACGCGCGAGGAACTGGGCCGGGCCCTGGGCGGCGTGACCACGCGTCTTGCCGGGCTCGGAATTCCCGGTGGGTTGAAGGAATGGACGGAAACGCGTCAGCGCATCGAGGGATTGCCGCGTGACCTGGCTGCCGCCGCCGCTGAATCCAGTTTCGAGGCCCACGGCGTGCTGGTGGACGACCTGCGGCGCCTGGTTTACACACTGGGTGAGCGCTCGGGCCTGTTGTTCGATCCGCAAGCGGCACCGTATTTCCTGATGGACATGATGGTGTCGCGGACGCTTCCCTGGCGCAACCAGATCAGCCAGTTGCGGGGGCTCGCCGCCTCGCAGCCGCTCGGGCGTGCCCCGGACGCGGCCGTTCTGACCCGAATTCATCTCGAATTGGATGGGCTGGCGCAAGTCCGGCGGGACATCCGGTTTTCAATGGAATTCCTGGCGCGGCATGGTCAAAGTGACTTGTCGGGTGAAGCCGCCCTGACGGCAAGTGCGGCCTTTGAGGCGTTGGTGCGGGATGCCTATGCGTCTGGCGCACAACGCCCGGCCTCCAACGAGTTATTTGACACCGGAACCGGTGCGATGGACGCCGTCACGGCCTATCAGACCGGCGTCCAGCAACGCCTGCAGGCATTGCTGGACGCGCGGCTGAGCCGCCTGGGCACCCAATGGTGGCTGGCGGTCGGGGCGATCACGCTGGGAATCTCCCTGTTGATGTATCTGCTGGTGGCGTTCTATCTGAGCTTCGTCATTGATTTTCGCCATGCGCTGGATGTGATGCGCCAGACCGCTGGCGGCAACCTCACGGCGCATGTGCACATCCGGGGCAACGACGAACTCGCCCAGATGTCGCAGTTGCTGGAAGACATGATCTGGAGCCTTTCGGCGATGGTGGCCGATATCCGCAGCAATTCGGCCTTGGTGGCGCATTCGGGGCATAGCCTCGCGGCCGGCAACCGCGATCTGGCCGAACGCACCGAACAGCAGGCGGCCAATCTGGAGCAGACGGCGGCCAGCGTGCAGCAGCTGTCGGGCATCGTCGAGCAAAACGCTTCTGCGGCGGGCACGGCGGACGCGCGGGCTGGCGAGGTGCGCGACGTGGCCGAACAGGGCGCTCAAGCCATGCAGCGTGCCGTCACGGCGGTGGAAGGCATCCAGGAAAGCACGGCACGCATGAACGAGATCATCGGCGTGATCGACGGGCTGGCGTTCCAGACCAACATCCTGGCACTGAATGCGGCGGTCGAGGCGGCACGTGCCGGCGAGCAGGGCCGTGGGTTCGCCGTGGTGGCCACCGAAGTCCGCCGTCTGGCGCAACGGTCGGCCGAATCAGCGCGGGAAATCCGCTCTTTGATTCAGGCGTCCACGACCCAAGTGGCGGCCAGCGTCCAGCAGATCCGGGCCGCGGGCGGCGGCGTGTCGCAGGTGGTGGACGGCATTCGCGGTGTGGCGGCGAACATGTCGCAGATTTCCACAGCCAGCAGCGAGCAAAGCGCAGGGCTTGGCGAGATTTCCACCGCCGTGGCAGAGCTGGACGGCATCACCCAGCGCAACGCGCAGATGGTGGAGCGCGCCGTAGCGCAGGCCAACAGCCTGGAGACGCGTGCGGCGCAATTGGCGAAGGTGGTGTCCAGCTTCAAGCTCCAGCAAGGCACCGCCGAAGAGGCGATTGCCTTGGTGGAGCGTGCGTTGGCACATCGGCGCGTGGCGGCGGGCGACGTCTTTCTGCGTGACGTGACCGATTCGGCGCAGGGGTTTTACGACCGCGACATGTATGTTTTCGTGCTGAATGCCGAGGGCACCTATCTCGCTTTCGGTGGCAATCCTGCCAAAGTGCGTACACGCGTGCAGGACATTCCCGGTATCGACGGCGACGAGCTGGTCGCGAAGATCGTGCAGCAGGCGAAAGACGAGCCAGGCTGGGTCGAATACGGCATCACCAATCCGCAAACCGGCACCGTGCAGACCAAGATGTCGTATGTCTGCGAGGTCGATGGCCTGTATATGGGTTGTGGCATTTACAAGAGCCTGCAGGCCCGCAAGGCGGCCTGATTCGCGGGTCCGGGCCATGCACCCGGCGGGCATGCGCCACAATGCGGGCTTTGGATTTCCCCCGGAGACCTCCCGCATGGACCTGAGCCGCTTCCCCCGTCGTCGCTACACCTCGTTTGTCACGCCACTGGAGCCGCTGCCGCGCTTCACCCAGGCACTGGCGGCCAGTTGCCCGGGCGGCAAGGGGCCCCAAGTCTGGATCAAGCGCGACGACATGCTGGGGCTGTTCCCCGGTGGCAACAAGACCCGCAAGCTGGAGTTTCTGGTGGCCGATGCGCTGGCCAAGGGCGCAGATACGCTGGTCACTTGCGGCGCGCCGCAGTCCAACCATTGCCGCATCACCCTGGCGGCGGCCGTCACGGAAGGGTTGAAGTGCCGCTTTGTGATCGAGGAGCGTGTGCCGGGCACCTACAGCGAAACCGCCAGTGGCAACAATTTCATGTTCCACCTGATGGGGGTGGAAGCCATCACCGTGGTTCCGGCCGGCAGCAACATGGCGGCTGCCATGCAGGCCGTTGCCGACGCGTTGGCCGGGGAGGGTCGCAAGGCCTACATTGTTCCCGGCGGCGGGTCCAATGCCGTGGGTGGACTCGGCTATGTGGCATGTGCGCAGGAGTTGCAACAGCAGTTTTTTGACCAGGGCGTACAGATCGACCGCGTGGTGGTGGGGTCGGGCAGCTCCGGCACCCACGGGGGCTTGCTGGCGGGCTTTCTGGGCAACAACATTCACATTCCGATCGTCGGCATCGGCGTCAGTCGTGATCCGGCCGATCAGGACCCGCTGGTGCACAAGGAGGCCCAGGCGGTGGCCGATCTGCTGGGCCTCGGGATGACCATCCCGCGCGAAAAGGTGGTGAGTGTGGGGGGCTACTGGCAACCCAAGTACTCGATTCCGAATGCGAAGATGGTCGAGGCGGTGCAGATGCTTGCGCGCACCGAGGCGATCCTGCTTGACCCGGTGTACACCGGCAAGATCATGGCTGGGCTGATCGGCCTGGCGCGCGAGGGGTTCTTCCGGCCCGACGAGAACGTGCTGTTCCTGCACACGGGCGGGTTGCCATCGCTGCACGCCTATGAGCGCGAGGTCCTGGGTGACACACCCGTGACATCCTGATGCCACACCTTCGGGAATCCCCCGGGGGGGGCAGGTGACCGCGCAGGCGTAGACTGGGGGCGGCTCACCGCGTTTAGGCACTGCGGCAAAAATGTGGCGGGCAAGGAGACATGGATTGCACCCCACGAACACCGCCGACCCGACCTACTTCCACAAGGTGGTCGATTGCCAGTACGCCTGCCCGGCCCATACCCCCGTTCCAGAGTACATCCGCCTGATTGCGCAGGGTCGTTACAGCGACGCCTACATGATCAACTGGGCGTCCAACGTGTTCCCGGGTGTGCTCGGACGAACCTGTGACCGGCCCTGCGAGCCGGCCTGCCGCCGCGGGCGGGTGGAGGAGGCCAACGCCAAGCATCCCGAGCCGGTGGCCATCTGCCGCCTGAAACGCGTGGCTGCAGACCTGAAGGACGACGTGCGATCGCGCATGCCCAAGCCGGGCAAGAAGAACGGCAAGCGCATTGCCTGCATCGGTGCTGGCCCGGCGTCGCTGACGGTGGCGCGTGATCTGGCGCCGCTGGGCTATGACGTGACCGTGTTTGACGGTGAAGCCAAGGCCGGCGGGTTCATCCGCACCCAGATCCCGCGTTTTCGCCTGCCAGAGTCGGTGATCGACGAAGAAACGGGCTACATCCTCGAACTGGGCGTCAACTTCATCAGCGGCCATCGAATCGAATCGATGAAAGCCCTGCTGGCCGAAGACTATGACGCGGTTTTTGTGGGCTGTGGCGCCCCCCGCGGGCGCGACCTGGACCTGCCCGGACGCAAGGAGGCCGCGGCCAGCATCCACATCGGGATCGACTGGCTGGCGTCGGTGTCATTTGGGCACATCACGAAAATCGGCCGACGTGTCATCGTGCTCGGTGGCGGCAACACGGCCATGGACTGCTGCCGCTCGGCGCGGCGACTGGGTGGCACTGATGTCAAGGTGGTCGTGCGCAGCGGTTTTGAGGAGATGAAGGCGTCGCCCTGGGAGAAGGAGGACGCGCAGCACGAAGGCATCCCGATCCTCAACTACCACGTGCCCAAGGCCTTCCTGCACGAAGGCGGCCGGCTCACGGGCATGCGCTTCGAGGTCGTGCAGGCGGTGTACGACGCCAAGGGCCAGCGCAGCCTGGTGCCCACGGGCGAACCGGATGTCGAATTCGCGTGCGACGAGGTGCTGGTGGCCGTCGGGCAGGAGAACGCCTTCCCCTGGATCGAGCGCGACTGTGGCGTCGAATTTGACAAGTGGGGGCTGCCCAGGCTGGGCAAGCTGACGCATCAGTCCACGGTTCCCAACGTCTTCTTCGGGGGCGATGCCGCCTTTGGCCCCAAGAACATCATCACCGCCGTAGCGCATGGGCATGAGGCGGCCGTGTCGATCGACCGGCTGCTTCATGGCGAAGACATCGCCGTGCGGCCCGATCCCATGACCAATCTGGTGTCGCAGAAGATGGGCATCCACGAGTGGAGCTATAACAACGACACGGTCAACGACACCCGTTACAAGGTCCCCTGGGCCAAGGCCGAGGCGGCGCTGGCCAGCATCAAGGTTGAGGTCGAACTGGGCTTTGACGTGGCCACGGCATTCAAGGAAGCCGAGCGTTGCCTCAACTGCGATGTGCAGACGGTATTTACCGCATCGACCTGCATCGAGTGCGATGCCTGCGTGGACATCTGCCCGATGGACTGCATCACCTTCACGGAAAACGGCGACGAGGCGGAACTGCGAACGCGCCTGAAAGCGCCGGCGTCCAACCTGACGCAGGATCTGTGCGTGTCCGATGAACTCAAGACGGGACGGGTCATGGTGAAAGACGAAGACGTATGCCTGCATTGCGGCCTGTGCGCCGAGCGCTGCCCGACTGGCGCCTGGGACATGCAGAAGTTCCTGCTCAACACCACGCAGGCGGGACCATTGAGCCGCGACCGCGCGGCGCAGCGCGAAGGAGTGTCGGCATGAAGCGGATCGAAGCGGTCAACGATTTCGTCATCAAGTTTGCGAACGTCAATGGCTCCGGGTCGGCCAGCGCAAACGAACTGTTTGCCAAGGCCATCCTGCGCATGGGGGTGCCGGTGAGCCCGCGCAACATCTTTCCCAGCAATATCCAGGGCCTGCCCACCTGGTACGAGGTGCGGGTGACCGAGCAGGGTTATCTGGGGCGGCGCGGCGGCATCGACATGATGGTCGCCATGAACCCGCAGACCTGGGACGCCGACGTGGCTGAACTGGAGCCCGGCGGCTACCTGTTCTATGACAGCACGCGGCCGTTGCCTCCGGAGAAATTCCGTGCGGATATCCATGTCATTGGCATGCCGCTCACGGAAATCTGCAATGCGGTGTATTCCGACCCGCGCCAGCGCCAATTGTTCAAGAACATCGTGTATGTGGGGGCCTTGTCGGTCTTGCTGGAGATCGAGCCCGAAGTCATCGAAAAGCTGTTTGGCGAGCAGTACAAGGGCAAGGAAAAACTGCTGGCTTCCAACGTGCAGGCGCTGCATCTGGGACGGGATTTTGCCAAAGAGCATCTCAAGGCACCGTTGGGCATTCGCGTGCGGCGCGCTGACAAGGTGGGCGACCGGATCTTTGTGGATGGCAACAGCGCTGCGGCGCTGGGCTGTGTGTACGGTGGTGCCACCGTGGCCGCCTGGTATCCGATCACGCCCTCGTCGTCGGTGGCCGAGGCTTTCCAGAAATACTGCGCCAAGTTTCGCGTCGATCCCGACACCGGACAAAACCGGTTTGCCGTCGTGCAGGCCGAGGACGAAATTGCCTCCATCGGCATGGTGGTGGGCGCCGGCTGGAACGGCGCGCGGGCGTTTACCGCCACGTCCGGGCCCGGCGTGTCGCTCATGACCGAATTCATCGGGCTGGCCTATTTTGCGGAAATCCCGGTCACCATCATCAATGTGCAGCGTGGTGGCCCGTCCACCGGCATGCCCACGCGCACCCAGCAGGCGGACATCCTTTCGTGCGCTTACGCGTCGCACGGGGACACCAAGCACGTGCTGCTGTTTCCCGAAGACCCGCACGAATGTTTTGATCACGCGGCGGTTGCGCTGGACCTGGCCGACCGGCTGCAGACGCCGGTGTTTGTGATGACCGATCTGGACATCGGCATGAACCAGCGCCTGTGCGAACCGTTCGCCTGGAAAGAGGGGCGTGACTACGACCGTGGCAAGGTCATGACGGCTGAAGAACTGGAGGCGGGCAAGGACTTTGGCCGCTACAAGGATGTGGACGGCGATGGCATTCCGTGGCGCACCTTGCCCGGCACTCATCCGACCAAGGGCAGCTACTTCACCCGCGGCACGACGCGCAACGCCTATGCGCAATATTCCGAGCGCGGGCCCGACTACATCTACAACGTGGAACGGCTGCTCAAGAAGTTCGCCACCGCTGCTCAACTGGTGCCGCAACCGGTGTTGCGGCCTGCGCTGGAAAAGACGCCCCTGGGGGTGATCTACTTCGGCTCCACCAGCCCGGCCATGCACGAAGCGCTGGACGTGCTGACGCAGGACGGCATTCACCTCGATGCATTGCGCCTGCGGGCCTTTCCATTTCCGGATTCGGTCAAGGCTTTCATTGATGCCCACGACAAGGTGTTTGTGGTGGAACAAAACCGCGACGCCCAGATGCACAGCCTGCTGGTCAACGAACTCGACGTGGACCCGGCGCAGCTGGTCCGCGTACGGCATTTTGACGGCACCCCCATCACGGCGCGGTTCATCACCCATGCCATCACCGGCCATGTACCCCCCGAGGCGGATCGTGCGCAGGCTGGCAACGTCGCATCTGAAAAGAGAAAGCAGGCCGCATGACCTACCTCACCAAGCCCCGGTTGCATCACCCGACGCTGCAGACCAACAAGGTTGGCTACACCCGCCGTGATTACGAAGGCCGCATCTCCACGCTGTGCGCCGGCTGCGGTCACGACTCCATCTCGGCGGCCATCATCCAGGCCTGCTGGGAGCTCGACATCGAACCGCACCGCGTGGCCAAGCTGTCGGGTATTGGCTGCAGTTCCAAGACGCCGGATTATTTCCTGGGGGCATCGCACGGCTTCAATACCGTGCATGGCCGCATGCCCAGCGTATTGACGGGGGCCAATCTGGCCAATCACGACCTGTTGTACCTGGGCGTTTCGGGCGACGGGGATTCGGCCTCCATTGGCCTGGGCCAGTTCGCACACGCCATGCGCCGCGGCGTGCGCATGGCCTACATCGTGGAAAACAACGGCGTGTACGGCCTGACCAAGGGCCAGTTCTCGGCCACCGCAGACCAGGGCTCGAAAAGCAAGAAGGGCGTTATCAACAGCGACAGCCCGGTCGATCTGGTGGCCATGGCGCTACAACTGGGAGCGACGTACGTGGCCCGCGGGTTTTCCGGCAACAAGGCGCAACTGGTGCCACTGATCAAGGGGGCCATGGAGCACGGCGGTGCGGCATTCATCGATGTGATCAGCCCCTGCGTGGCCTTCAACAACCACCCGGGAAGTACCAAAAGCTACGACTACGTGCGCGAGCACAACGAAGCGGTCAGCCGCATCGAGTTTATTTCGCCGCGCAGCGAGATCACGATCGAGGCCGCACCGGGCGAGGTGGTGGATGTGCGCCAGCATGACGGCTCGCTGCTGCGCCTGCGCAGCCTGCACACCGACTACGACGCCACCGACCGCCATGCTGCCATGAACTTCATGCAGGCCCATCAGGCGCGCGGTGAAGTGGTCACCGGCCTGCTGTATGTGGACCCGCTCGCGACCGACCTGCACACGTCACTGAACACCACCGCCGCACCGCTCAACGCGCTGAATGCGCCAGAACTTTGCCCGGGCGCCGTTGCGCTGGCCAAACTCAACGCGTCCTTGCGTTAACCTGCGCAGGCGTTTACATTGATTGAACCAGGAGGGTCTGCACCATGCCTGAACGCACCGTTTTTCAGTCCAACTCGCAAAAGCGGGTGATCCGTCTTGGCCCCCAGGCGAGTGTGCGTGACGCGGCAGGCGTCATGACCCGCGCCAACTGTGGCAGCGTGCTCATCATGGAGCCGCCGGATGTGCTGCTGGGCATCGTGACCGAACGCGACCTCATGACCCGCGTGCTGGCCAAAGGGCTGGACCCGGAGACCACCACCGTGCGCACGGTGATGACGTCCCGTCCGGTTTGCGTTCCGCCCGAGATGCGGGTGGCCGACGCGGTGCTCATCATGATCGAGCGCGGTTTCCGCCATCTGCCGATCGTCGGGCCGGGATCGAAAATCCTGGGGGTATTTTCGGTGCGTGACGCCTTGCCGCGCGAGATTGGCAGTGCACTCAGCCTGGCGGAATTCAACGAGCAGGTGAACGACGCACTGGGGTAGCCGCAGCGTGCTGCCCGCGGCTCAGGGGCTGCGGCGCGTCCTGGCCCGCGCCAGCGCGGCTTCGATCACGGCGCGTTTGCGGTCCAGCACGGCGGGGTCGGTGTGCTTCGAATGGCTGGCCAGGTCGGCAAGCTTGATCTGGGCCTTTTCTTCCAGTCTTTTTTCATTCTCGCCCACGTCCCGATTAGCTTTGTAGCTATGAAATTCATATCTTTCACGGGCCTCGGCAGCGAGCGGCGCTGACCAGGCATCCCAGCCGGTTTGTGCGCCGGTGACGTTCACGAGGCCGATGCAGTCCACCGGGCAGGCCGGCAGGCAAAGCTCGCAGCCGGTGCAATAGGGCTCGATCACGGTGTGCATGCGCTTGTTGCCGCCCAGAATGGCATCGGTCGGGCAGACCTTGATGCACAGTGTGCATCCGATGCACCAGGCTTCGTCAATCACGGCCACGCTGCGCGGGCCTTCGGTGCCGTTCACGGGGTTCAGCGGAATGACCGGCTGGCCGGTGAGGCGCGCAAGCCGCTCGATGCCCTGTGCCCCGCCGGGCGGGCACTGGTTGATGGGGGCTTCGCCCGCCGCGATGGCGTGCGCGTAGGCTGCGCAGTCAGGGTAGCCGCACCGGGTGCACTGGGTCTGCGGCAGGGCCGCCAGCACACGCGTCGCCAGCGACTCGGCCACGGCCTTATTTGCGGCGCGCAGCCGTCTTGGGGATCGGTTTGGCCTTGGCCGGCCGTGCTTTCACCGGCTGCGGCATCTCGTCGAGCGCATGGTGTTCAAGGATAAAGCTCTTGACCAGCGGATAGGTCGTGTCGCGCCAGCGCCGGCCGCTGAAGATGCCGTAGTGCCCGGCACCCTTGATCTCCACATGGTGCTGCTCCTTGCGAACAATACCGGTGCACAGATCGTGGGCGGCCTCGGTCTGGCCTGAGCCGGAAATGTCGTCCAGTTCGCCTTCGATCGTCAGCAAGGCTGTGGCGGAGATGTCCTGCGGGCGCACGCGTTCGATCTTGCCGTCCACGCCCTTGACGTCCCAGGTGCCGTTGACGAGCTTGAAGTCCTGGAACACGGTCTTGATGGTGTCCAGGTAGTAGTCGGCGTCCATGTCAAGGACGGCGTTGTACTCGTCGTAGAACTTGCGGTGCGCTTCGGCGCTGGCGTCGTCACCCTTGAGCAGGTCCTTGAAGTAGTCGTAATGGCTCGTGGCATGACGATCCGGGTTCATGGCCACAAAGCCGGTGTGCTGCAAAAAGCCGGGGTACACGCGGCGCCCGGCGCCCGGGAAGCTGGTGGGAACGCGGTAGATCACGTTGTTCTCGAACCATTCGTAGCTCTTGTTCATGGCGAGGTTGTTCACGGCGGTCGGCGACTTGCGTGCGTCGATCGGGCCACCCATCATCGTCATGGACAAGGGGGTGGTTTCGCCACGGCTGGCCATCAGTGACACGGCGGCCAATACCGGAACGGTGGGCTGGCACACGCTGATCACATGGCAATTGCCATAGCCCTTTTGCAGGTGGCGGATGAACTCCTGCACATAGTTGACGTAATCGTCGAGGTGGAATTCACCTTCCGAGGTCGGCACCAGGCGGGCGTTTTTCCAGTCGGTGATGTAGACCTTGTGGTCCTTGAGCATGGTCTTGACGGTGTCGCGCAGCAGCGTGGCGTAATGGCCGGACAGGGGCGCCACGATCAGCACCGCAGGCTGATTCTTGAGCTTGGTCAGCGTGGCCGGATCGTCCGAAAAGCGTTTGAAGCGGCGCAGTTCGCAAAACGGCTTGTCGATTTCGATGCGCTCATGAATCGCCACTTCGACGCCATCGACGGCCACTTTCTGGATGCCGAACACCGGCTTTTCGTAATCCTTGCCCAGGCGGTAAATCAGGTCGTAGCCGGCAGAAATGCGCTGCGCCATGGGGGCGTGTCCGAGAGGGGACAACGGGTTGGTGTACAGCTTGGCGGCGGCTTGCGCGAAATCAGCAAAGGGCTCCATCAGCGAGCGTTGGGTTTCGTAAATCTGATAAAGCATGCAGGGTCCAATCGTCTATGTTGCAGTGCAATATAACAGGGCTGACGCCGCGCGATTCGAGTAATAACACCAATATCGCGCAGCTTTTGTCAGTTTGGCGGAAGTTTGAGCCGACCCATCCTGTCCTGACCTGTGTCAAACGGAAAGTTATAAACGATCACGATTCCGGTTGCAATCGGTGCCGCGGTGGCCGCCGACTGAAGCGGCGGGCTGGGTCAACCCCTCAGTGCCCGCGCCAGCAGGCTGCCGCCGGTGAGCAGCAGTACGCCGTAAAGTGCCTGCAGGAACCGCGAGCGGTCCATCCGCCGCGCGATGCGGTGCCCCAGCCACAGACCCAGCGCCATGGCCGGCAACAGGGCCAACGCCAGCGCGAGGAGGGCGCCGTCAAAATACCGTCCGGCCACCGCAAACAGGCCGACCCGGATCGAAGAGCTTACGGTGAGCACCGCAATCTGGGTGGACCGAACCTGGACCGGGTCGGTCAGGCGGCGCGACAGGTAAATGGCGTAGACCCAGCCGCCGGCCCCGAACAGCGCGCTCAGCATGCCGCCTGCGCCGCCGAACCACCACGCCCAGCGTGGCGACAACGCGGTCGGCGGGGCTTTCCCTCGACGCAGGCCGTTGAGCGCGTACAGCATGACGAAGGCCCCCAGCAGCAGCATCAAGGCCCGGACGGGGACGGCGAACAGGATGGCCGCGCCCAGCGCACTGCCCACGAACATGGCCGGCAGCAATCGCCACAGTTCGGCCTTGACCACGTGGCCACCGGGCCGACTCCGGCTGACCCACGAGGCGATGAAGTCGGTCAATGCCAGCGCCGGGATCACCGTGGACACGGGCAGCACATGCGCCAGCACCGGCGCGGCCACCAGCGTGGTGCCAAAGCCCACCATGCCGAACACGGCGTAGCCCAGCAGCGCTGCGGGCTCCGCCACGAGGAGGGTGAAGAGTTCAGGCATGTCGGGCATGGGCCCGATTGTCGCCGCCTCCATGATATTGCCGAATTAGTCCTAAATTAATAGCTAACTATTATTAATTGACGGGGGCTAATGGCGTTTTTTATCAATGTTTTGAAGGCATTCAACGTTTCACGTTGCGGCAAAAAAAACCGGCCCGCCATCGCTGGCGGCCGGCGGTCAGAACGGGGGCGGCGTTGCGCGGTGTCAGGCGACTTTGGCGATCGCCTGGCAGACGTAGTCGATGTTCCTGCTGTTGAGCGCGGCCACGCACATGCGGCCGGTGTCGGTGCCGTACACGCCGAACTCGGTGCGCAGACGCACCATCTGGTCCTTGGTCAGGCCCGAGTAGCTGAACATGCCGATCTGGGTCGTGATGAAGGACATGTCCTGCTTCACGCCGGCGGCCTTGAGGCCGTCGACGAGTTTTTGGCGCATGATTTTGATGCGCGAACGCATCTCGCCCAGTTCGCGCTCCCACAGGGCCCGCCACTCGGGGTTGGCCAGCACGGCCGCCACCACCGCGCCGCCGTGGATCGGCGGGTTGGAGTAGTTGGTGCGGATCACGATCTTGAGCTGGCTGAGCACGCGGCCGGCTTCCTCGGCGGTCTCGCACAGCACCGACAGGGCGCCCACGCGTTCGCCGTACAGGCTGAAGCTCTTGGAGAAGCTGGTCGAGACAAAAAACGTCAAGCCCGCCGCCACAAATTTGCCGATCACGGCGCCGTCTTCAGTGATGCCGTGGCCAAAGCCCTGGTAGGCCATGTCGAGGAAGGGCGTCAGGCCGCGGGCCTTCACGGTGGCGATCACCTGGTCCCACTGGGCGGCGGTGATGTCATAGCCCGTGGGGTTGTGGCAGCAGGCGTGCAGCACCACGATGGTGCCCGGCGCTGCGGCGTTCAGGCTGGCCAGCATGCCGTCGAAATTGACCCCCCGCCGCGCGGCGTCGTAATAGGCGTAGGTATCGACCTCAAAGCCGGCGCTCGAGAACAGGGCGCGGTGGTTTTCCCAGCTCGGGTCGGAAATCAGCACCTTTGCATTGGGGCTGACTTTCTTCAGGAAGTCGGCGCCGATCTTCAGGCCGCCCGTGCCGCCGATGCCCTGCACCGTGGCCACGCGGCCGCTCTTGACGGGCTCGGAGTCGGCCCCGAATACCAGGCTCTTGACGGCCGCGTCGTAGGCGGCAATGCCGTCGATCGGCAGGTAGCCGCGGGCGGTGGGCTTGTCCATCATGGCCTTTTCGGCGGCCTGCACGCACTGCAGCAAGGGCAGCTTGCCGTGGTCGTCAAAGTAAACGCCGACGCCGAGGTTGACCTTGTTGGGGTTGGTGTCGGCGGCAAACTGCTCGTTGATGCCGAGAATCGGGTCGCGGGGGGCCATTTCGACCGCAGTAAAGAGAGACATGTGGATCCTTCGAGGATGTCAGTGGCAGAGTTCCCGATCGTGCTGTAACCTGTCGGGTTGGCCCGATTTTAAGGGTTGACCCGGGGCTTCGCTCGCGCCCAGGCACCAAAACAGCACAGGGAAGTCATGCCAGAAACGACGGAAGTCATACCGCACCGCCCGGACCTGCCGAACGACGCCGCACCCGAAGGGGCGTCGGGCGGCCATTTTGTGAGTTACCCCGGCTCGCCGTTCGAGCTGTTTCAGCCCTACCCGCCCGCGGGCGACCAGCCCGAAGCGATTGACAAGCTGATCGAAGGCATCCGCGACGGCGAGGTGTTCCAGACCCTGCTGGGTGTCACAGGCTCGGGCAAGACCTACACCATGGCCAACGTGATTGCCCGGCTGGGCCGCCCGGCCATCGTGTTTGCGCCCAACAAGACGCTGGCCGCGCAGCTGTACAGCGAGTTCCGCGAGTTCTTTCCGAAGAACGCGGTGGAGTATTTCGTCAGCTACTACGACTATTACCAGCCCGAAGCCTATGTGCCGCAACGTGACCTCTTCATCGAAAAGGACAGCGCGATCAACGAGCACATCGAGCAGATGCGGCTGAGTTGCACCAAGAGCATCATCGAACGGCGCGATGTGATCATCGTCGCCACCGTCTCGGCCATTTACGGCATCGGCGAGCCCGAGAGCTACCACCGCATGGTGATGACGCTGCGCACGGGCGACAAGATGGGCCAGCGCGACGTGATCGCACAGCTTGTCCGCATGCAGTACGAGCGCAACGACCAGGATTTTTCGCGTGGCAAATTCCGCGTGCGTGGCGACACCATCGACATCTTTCCGGCCGAACACAGCGAACTGGCGATCCGCCTGGAGCTGTTTGACGACGAGATCGAAAGCCTGCAACTGTTCGACCCGCTCACGGGCCGCATCCGCCAGAAAATGCCGCGTTTCACGGTTTACCCCAGCAGTCACTACGTGACGCCGCGCGACCGGGTGCTGGCCGCTGTGGAAACCATCAAGGTGGAGTTGGCCGAGCGGCTCAAGGAGCTGGTCGGAATGGGCAAGCTGGTGGAGGCCCAGCGGCTGGAGCAGCGCACCCGGTTTGATCTGGAAATGCTCAGCGAAGTAGGGCACTGCAAGGGCATCGAAAACTACACGCGGCACCTGTCGGGCGCGGCGCCCGGCGACCCGCCCTCGACACTGACCGATTACCTGCCCAAGGACGCGCTGATGTTCCTGGACGAAAGCCACGTGATGATCGGCCAGTTGAGCGGCATGTACAACGGCGACCGCGCCCGCAAGACCACGCTGGTCGAATATGGCTTCAGGCTGCCCAGCGCGCTGGACAACCGCCCGCTCAAGCTCCAGGAGTTCGAGACCCGCATGCGCCAGGTCGTGTTCGTGTCGGCCACGCCGGCCGACTATGAAAAAACCCATGCCGGCCAGGTGGTCGAGCAGGTGGTGCGCCCCACCGGCCTGGTGGACCCGGAGGTCGAAGTGCGCCCGGCCACCCATCAGGTGGACGACGTGCTGCAGGAGATCCGCCTGCGCGTCGAGAAAAACGAGCGCGTGCTCATCACCACGTTGACCAAGCGCATGGCCGAGCAGCTCACCGAATACCTGGGCGACAACGGCGCCAAGGTGCGTTACCTGCACTCGGACGTGGACACCGTGGAGCGCGTGGAGATCCTGCGCGACCTGCGCCTGGGGGCGTTTGACGTGCTGGTGGGCATCAACCTGCTGCGCGAAGGGCTGGACATTCCCGAAGTCAGTCTGGTCGCCATTCTGGACGCCGACAAGGAGGGGTTTTTGCGGTCCGAGCGCAGCCTGATCCAGACCATCGGGCGGGCCGCCCGCAACCTCAATGGCCGGGCGATCCTGTACGCCGACCGCATCACCGACTCCATGCGGCGCGCGCTCGACGAGACCAACCGGCGTCGCGCCCGCCAGGTGGCCTTCAACACAGCACACGGCATCACGCCGCGCAGCATCGTCAAGCAGGTGCGCGATCTGATCGACGGGGTGTACAGCGAAAAGGCGGGCCGGGAAGCCGAGAAATTCGAGATGCAACGGGCCGCTGTGGAAGACATGAGCGAAAAAGACGTGGCCCGGGAAATCAAGCGGCTGGAAAAGCAGATGCTCGAATTTGCCCGCAACCTGGAGTTCGAGAAAGCGGCCAACGCCCGCGACCAACTGGCGCGGCTGCGCCAGCAGGCGTTCGGTGCACCAGGGACTGACAACATCGTGTCCATCACCGCCGCCAGTCGCCCACGGCTTTGATGGCGCCAGCCATTCACACGCAGCCCTCAAGGTTCCCTGAAATCGAGGAAAATGAACTGGCCGGATCAGATTTGGACCGGATAGTATTTTTACCCGAGTGATTTGATTGGGTTTTGTGCTATACTTGAGTCCAGTAGTCAACTACCTCACTGAAATGGGGCAGTGCCCCCGATCAGCACCTGGGCCAAAATGGCCGTGCCATCGGGTCTGGACGGTGCCAGTGCGCTCACAAGGCGTCCATGGCAAATGTTTGGTCGTCAAGCAACTGAAGGAGCTTGCAATGCGTCTCACCACCAAAGGCCGCTTCGCGGTCACCGCCATGATCGATCTGGCCCTGCGTCAAGGCAACGGTCCGGTCACGCTCGCTGCGATCAGCCAGCGGCAACAAATTTCCCTGTCGTACCTTGAGCAGTTGTTTGGCAAGCTGCGCCGGCATGAACTCGTGGAATCCACGCGCGGCCCGGGCGGCGGCTACACGCTTGGCCGCAAGGCGGGCGAGATCACCGTGGCCGACATCATCGTCTCGGTGGACGAGCCGATTGATGCCACGCAGTGCGGCGGCAAGGAAAACTGCCTGGGCGAGGCGGGCCGCTGCATGACGCATGACTTGTGGGCCGCGCTGAACACCCGCATGGTCGAATTCCTCGATTCCGTCACGCTGCAAAAGTTGGTGGACGACCAACTGGCCAAGGGCATTCAGGTCGAAGACAAACCCGCCATCAAGCGGGCGATTTCGGCGATGCCGGTGGCCAAGCCGATCCGCGTGAACGCCCCCAATTCGGTGTTTGCGCTGGGCAACGCGTTTGCCAAGTCATGAACTGCGGTGCTTTTGCGAAACCCTGAAACCTGAATTCCGGCAGCGGGCCCGTACGACGGGTCCGGTTTTCTTACCATTACCCTGAACCAGCCAGCATCGAGCCAGCCATGGACGTCACTCCTCATTTTCCGATCTACCTTGACTACAGCGCCACCAACCCGTGTGATCCACGCGTGGTGGATGCCATGATTCCGTGGTTGCGTGAGCACTTCGGCAACCCGGCTTCCCGCAGTCATGCGTGGGGCTGGGAAGCCGAGGCGGCCGTGGAAAAGGCCCGGGAACAGGTCGCCGCGCTGATCGGCGCCGACCCGCGCGAGATCGTCTGGACCAGCGGCGCCACCGAATCCAACAACCTGGCCCTCAAGGGGGCGGCGCATTTCTACAAGACCAAGGGCAAACACATCATCACGGTCAAGACCGAGCACAAGGCCGTGCTCGACACCTGCCGCGAACTGGAACGTCAGGGCTTTGAGGTCACCTACCTTGACGTCCAGGAAGACGGCCTGGTGAACCTTGAGGCGTTCAAGGCCGCCATCCGGCCCGACACCATCCTGGCCAGCGTCATGTTCGTGAACAACGAGATCGGTGTGATCCAGGACATCGCTGCTCTGGGCACCATTTGCCGCGAAAAAGGCATTATTTTCCACGTGGATGCGGCGCAGGCCACGGGCCGCGTGGACATTGACCTGGCCACGTTGCCGGTCGACCTGATGAGCCTGACCAGCCACAAAACTTACGGGCCCAAGGGCATCGGCGCGCTGTTCGTTCGGCGCAAGCCACGGGTGCGCATCGAGGCGCAAATGCACGGGGGCGGCCATGAGCGCGGCATGCGCTCGGGCACCTTGCCCACGCACCAGATTGTCGGCATGGGCGAGGCCTACCGCATCGCCAGGGCCGAAATGCATGAAGAAAACCAGCGCATCCGCGCGTTGCACGACCGCATGGTGGCCGGCCTGAAGGACATCGAAGAGGTGTTCATCAACGGCCATGAAACGCAACGTGTACCGCACAACCTGAACATGAGCTTCAACTACGTGGAAGGCGAATCGCTGATCATGGGCATCAAGGGGCTGGCGGTGTCGTCGGGGTCGGCGTGCACCTCGGCGTCGCTGGAGCCGAGCTATGTGCTGCGCGCCCTGGGCCGCAGCGACGAGCTGGCGCACAGCAGCCTGCGCATGACCATCGGCCGCTGGACCACCGAAGAAGAAATCGATTACGCCATCTCCACCATCAAGCACAACGTGGCCAAGCTGCGCGAGTTGAGCCCGCTGTGGGAGATGTACCAGGACGGGGTGGACATTTCGTCCATCCAATGGACCGCGCATTAAACCAAAGAGGTAAACACATGGCCTACTCAGAAAAAGTCGTTGACCACTATGAAAACCCCCGCAACGTCGGCTCCTTCGACAAGGGCGACGAATCGGTTGGCACCGGCATGGTGGGTGCACCGGCCTGCGGCGACGTGATGAAGCTGCAGATCAAGGTGAACCCCGAGACCGGCGTCATCGAAGACGCACGCTTCAAGACTTACGGCTGCGGCTCGGCCATTGCGTCGAGCTCGCTGGTAACCGAATGGGTCAAGGGCAAGACGCTGGACGAGGCGGCTGCGCTCAAGAACAGCCAGATTGCGGAAGAACTGGCGCTGCCGCCGGTCAAGATTCACTGCTCGATCCTGGCCGAAGACGCGATCAAGGCCGCAGTGGACGACTACAAAAAGAAGCACACGCACTGACGACTGGACCCGGGATCGACTGAAATGGCTGTGACCCTGACCGAAGCCGCCGCGCGGCACGTGACCCGCTACCTTGCCAAACGTGGCAAGGGCGTGGGCGTTCGCCTCGGCGTAAAGACCACTGGCTGTTCCGGCCTGGCGTACAAGCTCGAGTACGTGGACGAACTCACGCCCGAAGACGTGGTGTTTGAAGACCACGGCATCAAGGTGTTGGTCGACCCGAAGAGCCTCGCTTATATCGAAGGCACCCAGCTCGATTTCGTGCGCGAGGGGCTGAACGAAGGCTTCAAGTTCAACAACCCCAACGAACGCGACCGCTGTGGCTGTGGCGAGTCTTTCCGGGTGTGAACCTCCAATCTGACGATTTCACGCTATTCGGTCTGCCACCGCAATTTGCGCAGGACCGTGCTGCGGTCGATGCACGCTGGAAAGCGCTGCAGCGCGAGATCCATCCTGACCGTTTTGCAGCCCAGGGTGCCGCCGCACAACGCGTGGCCATGCAGTGGTCGGTCCGTGTGAACGAGGCCTACCAGCGGCTCAAGGATCCGCTCAAGCGCGCCGCCTATCTGTGCGAACTGCGCGGCGCACCCATCAACGCCGAAAACAACACCGCCATGCCACCGGCTTTCCTGATGCAGCAGATGGCTTGGCGCGAAGCACTGGACGAAGCACGCACCGACATGGAGCTTGAAACCCTGGCCCACGGCGTGAAGGCCGCGCGGCACGAAGCATTGGCGCGCTGCGCCATGTTGCTGGACGTGCAGGGCGACGCGGCCGCCGCGGCGCAGCAAGTCAGAGCCCTCATGTTCGTCGAGCGATTTGCCCGCGAGGTCGACGACCGCGTCGACCAACGGGGACAATAGGACCTGCAGACACACACCAACATGGCGCTATTACAGATTTCAGAACCGGGCGGCTCGCCCGACCCGCACCAGCGGCGCATCGCCGTGGGTATCGACCTGGGCACCACCCATTCACTGGTGGCTGCGGTGCGCAACGGTGTGGCCGAATGCCTGCCGGACGCCCAGGGCCGGGTGATCCTGCCTTCGGTCGTCCGCTATCTGGCCGGTGGCGGCCGACAGATCGGCTTTGACGCGCAGGCCGAACAGGCCCGCGACCCGCAAAACACGATCGCCTCGGTGAAGCGCTTCATGGGGCGTGGGCTGGCGGACATCGGCAACCGCGACAAGCTGCCCTACACCTTTGTGGGTGGCGCGCAAGGCCCTGGGGAACCTTCGGGCATGGTGCGGCTGCAGACGGCCCATGGTGAGAAATCCCCGGTGGAAATCAGTGCCGAAATCCTCGCCACGCTGCGCTACCGGGCCGAAGATACCTTCAATGACGACCTGTTTGGTGCGGTCATCACCGTGCCCGCCTATTTTGACGAAGCACAGCGCCAGGCCACCAAGGACGCCGCGCAACTGGCCGGTCTGAATGTGCTGCGCCTGATCAGCGAGCCCACCGCCGCGGCCATTGCCTACGGGCTGGACAACGCCAGCGAAGGCGTTTACGCGGTGTACGACCTGGGCGGCGGCACGTTTGACATTTCCATCCTGCGACTCACCCAAGGCGTGTTCGAGGTGATGGCCACCGGTGGCGATTCGGCCCTGGGCGGTGACGACTACGACCGCGCGCTGGCCGACTGGGTGGCTGCGCAGGCCGGGTGGGCGGTGGAAAGCGCCGCCGACAAAGCCGCCCTGAAAATGGCCGCGCGCACTTGCAAAGAGGCCTTGTCTGCTTCTGAATCAGTAGCATTAAATGTCAATTTGACGGGGGCTGATGTCACTTTTAATGTAGAAAAATCAGATTTTGAAG
Organism: Betaproteobacteria bacterium HGW-Betaproteobacteria-3; assembly: GCA_002842205.1. GTDB lineage: Bacteria > Pseudomonadota > Gammaproteobacteria > Burkholderiales > Burkholderiaceae_C > PHCI01. The sequence goes on from PHCI01000023.1 coordinate 66,152, forward strand.
CGGCCACGGCCGATCTGACCGCACGCACACTGCGCGCCTGCGCCAAAGCACTGCGCGACGCCCGGCTCGACAAGACCGAGGTCAGGGGCGTGGTGATGGTGGGCGGCTCCACCCGCATGCCGCACATCCAGCGCGCCTTGGGCGAGTTTTTCGGCACCGCGCCGCTGACCAACCTCAACCCCGATGAAGTCGTGGCCCTGGGCGCCGCGATCCAGGCCAACCAGCTGGCGGGCAATGCGAGTGCCGACGATCTGCTGTTGCTGGACGTGATCCCGTTGTCACTCGGCATCGAGACCATGGGCGGTCTGGTCGAGCGCATCGTGCCGCGCAACCAGACCATCCCCACCGCCATGGCGCAGGACTTCACCACCTATAAGGACGGCCAGACTGCGCTGGCGCTGCATGTGGTGCAGGGCGAGCGCGATCTGGTGGCCGATTGCCGCAGCCTGGCGCGCTTTGAGCTGCGCGGCATCCCGCCCATGGCCGCGGGCGCCGCGCGCATCCGCGTGACTTTCACCGTGGACGCTGACGGTTTGCTCAGCGTGGCCGCGAAAGAGCAGATCTCTGGCGTCGAGGCGAACATCAACGTCAAGCCGTCCTATGGACTGACGGACGAGCAGATCGCCGCCATGCTGCAGGAGAGCTTTGCGACCGCGCAGACCGACATGCAGGCCCGTGCGCTGGCCGAGGCACGGGTGGACGCCGAGCGCATGCTCCTGGCCACGCAGTCGGCGCTGAACGCCGACGGGGCGCTGCTGTCAGCGGCCGAGCGGGCCGAGATCAATGCACTGATGGCCACGCTCAGGGCCACGATCGGCGCGAGCCATGACGCGGCGACCATCGAAGCCGCCACCACGGCGCTGGCCAAGGGCACCGAAGCCTTTGCGGCCGAGCGCATGAACCACAGCATCCAGCAGGCGTTGTCCGGCCGGAACGTGGAAACCCTCTAAGGCCCCATGCCCACCATCAAGATCCTGCCCCATCCCGAGTACTGCCCCAAGGGCGCAGAAATTTCTGCCCCGGCCGGAACCTCGATCTGCGAAGCGCTGCTGGACCACCACATCGCAATCGAGCACGCCTGCGACATGAGTTGCGCCTGCACCACCTGCCACGTGATCGTACGCAAGGGCTTCGACTCCCTCAACGAACTGGACGAGAACGAGGAAGACCTGCTCGACCGCGCCTGGGGCCTCGAGCCGAACTCACGCCTGAGCTGCCAGGCGATCCTGGCGCAGGACGACGTGACCGTCGAGATTCCCAAATACTCGATCAATCACGCCAAGGAAAATCATTAGGGTGATGCGGGGGCGGCTGGTGACGGGCTGCCCATCCGGTCCCGCCAGTAACCGCCCAACAGCCAGGCGGTGGGGGCCAATACCAGCAGCAGCGAGACGAACTGCGCGTAAAAGCCTTCGGTGAAGGGTTCAGTGACAAGGTGCCAGTAGGCGTTGTCGATGCCGGGAACCAGCGCACCTTCGGTGAATTCATGGAACGCCTTGAACACCAGCATCACGGCAAATGCCAGCATGAAGACGCCGGTGACGTTGAAAAACCGCGTCAGATTGCCCTGCCGCCCGAAGCGGACCCAGGCCCAGGCCACCGATGCCGCCACCCCCACCCCCAGCGCGCCACCCAGCGCCATGTGACGCAGTTCAGCATTGCCCGCGAGCGATGCCAGCATGGCTGCCGTTTCGATGCCCTCACGACCCACCATGAAACTGGTAAAGCCAAACACGGCCCACCAGGCCTGACGCCCGTCGAGCAGCGTGGCCTGACTCAACCCCCCGGAAACCTCGGCACCCATGTGGCGGCCCATCTTGCGCATGTGGACGACGCACCAGACCACGGCCGCTGCCGCCAGCAGCGCCAGCATGCCCTCCCAGAGGGGTGACATGGCCCCCAGACGGGCAAGCAGCACACCCAGGATCACCGACCCGGTGACCGAAGCCACGAGGCCGCTGCGGACCGCGCCGACCAGTACCTCCCGGCCGGTTTTGCGCAGGTACAGCGTGGCCACGGCCACCATGAGGAAGGCTTCCAGCCCTTCGCGGAAGGTGATGAGCAGGGTTTCGTACATGGCAGGCCTCACAATCACAGGTTGTTCAATCTAAATGATAACAGTTTGCATTTGTATTGACAACGGCTTTGAAGCGGGGCATGTCCAGCCGAGGCGATGGCTCGCGCGGCTATAGTTCATGCATGCGACAAATTGTTCTGGACACCGAGACCACGGGTCTGTCGGCCGCCGCAGGCGACCGGATCATCGAAATCGGCTGCGTTGAGCTGCTTCACCGCAAGCTCACCGGCAACAACCTGCATTTTTATCTGAACCCCGAACGCGACAGCCATGAGGACGCGCTGAAGGTGCACGGCATCAGTAACGAGTTTCTGCGTGACAAGCCGAAATTCGCCGAGGTGGTCGATGAATTTCTGGCGTATGTCCAGGGGGCCGAGATCATCATCCACAACGCCGATTTCGACGTCGGCTTCCTGAACAGGGAACTTGAGTTGCTGGGCCAGCCCGCGTTCGACGGGTTTGTGGACACGGTGACCGACACGCTCAAGATGGCCAAGGCACTGTTTCCGGGCAAACGCAACGGCCTGGATGCCCTGTGCGACCGCCTCGGGGTGGACAACTCGGGGCGCACGCTGCACGGCGCCTTGCTGGACGCCGAATTGCTCGCCGACGTGTACATCAACCTCACGCGCGGGCAGGATGCGCTGCTGATCGACGCCGGTGCCGCCGACACGGCTGCCGGGCCGGTCGCGCGGGTGGACTTGAGCGGCTTTGACCTGCCGGTCATCCGTGCCAGCGAACAGGAAACCGCCGCGCACGACGCGGTGCTCCAGCAACTGGACAAGGCCAGCGGCGGCAAGACCATCTGGCGGGCCGTGATGGCCGCCGGTGTGGCATAATCGAAGGCTTGTTGGATGGCTCCACGGCCATCCGAAGGGTGATTAGCTCAGCGGTAGAGCACTGCCTTCACACGGCAGGGGTCGCAGGTTCAAACCCTGCATCACCCACCAATGAATTCAACGACTCGCGGCGCCTTCAGGGCGCCGTTTTCGTTGGTGGCGCGGTGCGTCAGGCCTTCTTGGCCCAGGCGCTGCACCAGCCCTTGGCCGCGACCTGCTTGCCGGCAAACAACGGGCATAGGCCACTCGCAGCGCCCGCCTTGCCCTGGTAGAGGGCGCAATTGGCGCAGTTGTCGGTGGCCGCATGCTTGGGGAATTTCGCCTTGTCGACCTTCGTGCCATCGGCCTTGTAGCTCAAAGCGGCGGCCTGCGCGTCGGTTTCCGCGAGCATGGGGGCGGCCTGCGCCAGCGCCAGTCCGGTGCTGCCCAGGGCAGCGGTGCCAACAACGGAATGGATGACAAAGGTGCGTCGAGTGGTTTGCATGGCGTTTTTTCCTAGATGGATGAAGGGATGAACATGAGGTCAACGCGGTACGCTGGTTTGCAACGACAGGGTAAACCCGTGAAAAATACCATCTCGTTCAATTTGAGACCAGACAGTTATACATCAGGTGCAGCGCCGAGTAAAAGGCTCGGACATCCGGCCTGACATGGCGGGATCGCCGAGCGGTTCCGGGCGGCTGTCATGTTGCCGGTCGGGCCGCGGGCTTGCGTCACAATCGAGCCATGGAAGCTCCTGGTCCGTTTGTTTCCGAAGTCCCCGGGTTAACGCCACTGGTGCTCGATTCTCCGCACAGTGGCACCGACTACCCCAAAGATTTTGCCCCGGCATGCCCGCTGCCGCTGTTGCGCAGCGCCGAAGACACCCATGTGGAGAAGCTCTACGCCTTCGCCCCCGGGCTCGGGGTGGCCTGGATCGAAGCGCATTTTCCCCGCAGTTACCTCGACGCCAACCGCGACACCACCGAAATCGACACCACGCTGCTCGACGCCCCCTGGCCCGATCCGGTGGCCACCGACCCGGCGGTGCTGTCCAAGGTGCGGCTGGGCAAGGGCCTGATCTGGCGCTGCACCGACGACGGGGTGCCGATCTACAACCGCAAGCTGTCGGTGGCCGAGGTGCGCGCGCGCATTGACCGCTGCTGGCGCCCCTATCACACTGCCGTGGGCCGGGCGATTGATGCCGCCCATGCGCGCCATGGCTACAGCATCCACCTCAATTGCCATTCGATGCCGGCCGTGGCGTCGACCCATGCGACCGACTTTCCGGGGCTGGTTCACGCTGATTTTGTGATCGGAAACCGCGATGAGTCCACGTCCAGCGGTGCTCTTGCGCTAATGATTTGTGAACATCTGCGGGCCGCTGGCTACCGCGTCGAATACAACCACCCGTACAAGGGCGTGGAACTGGTCCGCCGCTACGGCCGGCCGGCCGATCACCGTCACAGCATCCAGCTGGAAATCAACCGCAAGCTCTACATGGACGAGGCCACGCTGGCGATGCACGACGGGTTCGGCGTGCTGCAAGGCCACCTGCGCGCGCTCGTCACACGGCTGCTGGCGGTCGACCCGCGCCAGTTGCCCGACGCTTGAAACGTCGTGTCACGGGAACCCCATGATTGCGTTGTATAGCGAAGCCCATGCCGCCCACGCGCCGGCTTTCGAGATCTTCCGGGGCGAGCGTGTGCCGTGCTTTGAGACGCCGCAGCGCGCGCAGATCATCCGGGCGCAACTCCAGGCCCGCGGTCATGCCATGGGCGCGCCCCATGTGGACAGCCGCAGTGTGCTCGCGCAGGTTCACACGGCGCGTTACCTGCGCTTTCTGGAGGGCGCATGGGCGCAGTGGCTGGCCATCGATGCGGACAACGCCGGGCGCCAGCCGTTCCCGTCGGTCTGGCCGGTGCGCACGCTGCGCAGCGACGTGGAGCCGGCCAATTTCACGGCGCGGCTCGGGCTGTATTCGATGGACAATGGCGCTCCGCTGGTCGAAGGCACCTGGCAGGCGGCCAAGGCCGGCGCCGACGCGGCCGCCAGCGCTGCGGCCTTGCTGCTGGCAGGCGAGCGCAGCGTGTTCTGCTGCACCCGCCCGCCCGGCCACCACGCCGGCGCCGATTTCATGGGCGGTTTCTGCTTTTTGAACAACGCTGCGGTGGCGGCGCAGGCCCTGCGCCAGGGCGGCGCGCAGCGGGTCGCGGTGCTGGATGTGGACTACCACCACGGCAACGGCACCCAAAGCATCTTCTACGACCGTGCGGACGTGTTGTTTGCGAGCCTGCACGGTGATCCGCGGACCGAATACCCGTTTTACCTCGGGCATACCGATGAGACGGGCGAGGGCGCGGGGCATGGCTTCAACCTGAACCTGCCACTGCCTGCAGGATCGCCGGTGCACGACTGGTTTGCGGCGCTGGACGTCGCACTGAGCCGCATCATGGTGTTTCGGGCCGACGCGCTGGTCGTCTCGCTCGGGCTGGACGCCTTTGCGGGCGATCCGATTTCCACCTTCCAGCTGGAGGCCGCTGATTTTCTGCGCCTGGGGCAGCGTCTGGCCGCCGCCCGATTGCCGGTGATCTTTGTCCTGGAAGGCGGCTACGCCGCGGCCGAGCTGGGCGTCAACGCGGTGAACGTGCTGGACGGGTTTGAGCAGGCGTGCGCCTGAAAGAACCCGGACACGACAACATGGAACACGTCGACTGCGTCGTCATCGGTGCCGGTGTGGTGGGGCTGGCCGTGGCGCGTGCGCTGGCATTGCAGGGCCGCGAGGTCATGGTGCTGGAGGCCGCGGGCGGCATCGGCACCGGCACCAGCTCGCGCAACAGTGAGGTGATCCACGCCGGCCTCTACTACCCTGCGGGTTCGCTCAAGGCGCGGCTGTGCGTACAGGGCAAGGCCTTGCTTTACGCCTACTGCGCTGAACGGGGCATTGGCCACCGGCGCTGCGGCAAGCTGATCGTGGCCACCCGCGACGACCAGGTGCCGCAGTTGCAGGCCATCATCGCCAAGGCAGCGATCAACGGGGTGGACGACCTTGTGCTGCTCAGCGGCGATCAAGCCCGCGCGCTGGAGCCCGCGCTGGCCTGTGTGGCCGCCGTGCACTCGCCCGGTACGGGCATTGTGGACAGCCACGCGCTCATGCTGGCGCTGCAGGGCGACCTGGAGCACGCAGGTGGCCTTGTGGCCTTAAGTTCTGAAGTAAATCGGGCCATAGCCCCCGCCGATGGGTCATTGTCAGATATTGTTTTGATAGCGAATGACGGGACGGCGTTGGCCGCGCGCACCGTGGTCAACGCGGCGGGTCTGGCCGCGCCCGGGCTGGCACGCCGCTTTGCGGGGCTCGACGCCCGTCATATTCCCCCGGCTTACTACGCCAAGGGCAGCTATTTCACGCTGGCGGGGCGCGCTCCGTTCTCGCGGTTGATCTACCCGGTGCCCGAGGCCGCGGGCCTGGGTGTGCACCTGACGCTGGACCTGGGCGGGCAGGCCAAGTTCGGCCCCGACGTGCAGTGGGTGGACTCGCCCGACGACCTGGTGGTGGACCCGGCGCGCGGCGATGCGTTTTATGCCGAGGTGCGAAAGTACTGGCCGCAGCTCGCCGATGGCGCTCTGATTGCGGGCTACGCAGGCATCCGGCCCAAGATCAGCGGCCCGAACGAGGCGGCTGCGGATTTTGTGATTCAAGGCCCGGCCGACCATGGCGTGACCGGCCTGGTCAACCTGTTCGGGATCGAGTCGCCGGGGCTGACGAGCTGCCTGGCCATTGCGCAGGCCGTTTGCGCCCGGCTGTGAAACGCGGGCGCGGCGGCAGGCTGTGCCACAATTCTGCGCAGGTTCGCCCCAGCGGCGCGGCGCAAACGGCACGAATTGACAGGAGACATGCATGACACACCCGATTTCCAAACACCCCCAACTTTCCCGACGACGCCTCATGGCCATCGGTCTGGCGACGGGCGCCGCCTGGACGCTGGCCGCCTGCGGCGAGAAAAAACCGGCCGAGACGGCTGCTGCCCCGGCGGCCCCTGCGTCGGCACCTGCGGCCGCAGCACCCGCCGGGCGGGTGTATGTGGTGGGCACCGATGCAGCCTACGCGCCGTTCGAATCGCAAGGCCCGGGCGGTGACATCGTTGGGTTTGACATGGACGTGCTCAATGCCGTTGCCGCCAAGGCCGGCATCTCGCTGAAGTTCGTCAACACGCCGTGGGAAGGCATCTTCAACACGCTGGCCAGTGGCGAACGCGACATGGTGATCTCGGCCGTGACGATCACGCCCGAGCGCCAGCAGACCATGGATTTTTCAGCGCCGTACTTTGACGCCACGCAGCTGATCGCGGTCAAGGCTGGCTCCAAGGTGCAAAAGTTCGACGACCTCAAGACGCTCAAGGTGGGCGTGCAGAACGGCACCACGGGCGACGAGGTGGTGCAAAAGCTGCAGGGCAAAGCCAGCCCCAACATTCGCCGTTTCGAGTCCACCCCGCTGGCCCTCAAGGAACTGGAATCGGGCGGCGTGGATGCCGTGGTGGCCGACAACGGCGTGGTGGCGCATTACATCGCCAACAACCCGGCCGCCCAGTTTGTGAGTCTGCAGGATGCGTCGTTCGCGCCCGAGCAGTACGGCATCGCGTTCAAGAAGGGCAACGCCGAGCTGCAGGGCAAGATCAACACGGGTCTGGCCGCGATCCGCGCCGACGGCACTTACGACGCCATTTACGCGCGCTACTTCGGCGCCAAGAAATAAGCCGCACGGGCGTCGACCGGCCACCTGGCGTGGCAACCCGACGCGTGGCCTGTCCTCATGGATCTTCGCTGGGAAATTCTTGCGCCCTACGCGCCGCTCTTTGTCAAGGGCGCGTGGATGACCGTGCAACTCACCGTGCTGGCGCTGGTGCTGGGCCTGACGGTTGGGCTGGGCACCGGGCTGGTGACTTCGCAGCAGCCCGTGCGTCTGTGGCAGCGGGGCTTGCGCTGGCTGTGCCTGGGCTACGTGGGCTTCTTTCGCGGCACGCCGCTGTTTGTGCAGATCCTGCTGGTGCATTTTGCGCTGATGCCCACGCTGATCCATCCGGACACCGGCTGGCTGCTCACGGGTGACGCCGCGCGTGAACTGCGGCAGAACAGCGGGGCCTTTCTGTCAGGGGCGGTGGCGCTCACGCTGAACGCCGGGGCCTATATCTCCGAGATCGTGCGCGCGGGCATCCAGTCGATCGCGCGTGGGCAGATCCAGGCGGCGCAAAGCCTGGGGCTTGACCCGGGGCAGACCATGCGCTACGTGGTGCTGCCGCAGGCGCTGCGGCGCATGGTGCCGCCGCTGGTCAACGAGGCGATCACGCTGCTCAAGGATTCGTCGCTGGTGTCGGCCATCGGCCTGGCCGAACTGGCCATGGCCGCGCGCACCGTGGCCGGGGCCTATTCGCGCTACTGGGAGCCGTACCTGGCGATCTCGGCCATCTACCTGGTGATGACGCTGGTGCTGACCCTGCTGGCGCGGCGACTCGAAGCCCGGCCCGAGCAGCGCGGCGGGCGGTAACGCGCACGCACACGCGCACGCGCACGCGGGCAGTGCGGGCGCGTGTTCCGGTTGTCAGCGCAGCTTGCGAATCGCCAGCGCCGCCTGCCGCACCAGCGCCGGGCCCCGGTAGATGAGCCCGGTGTAGATCTGCACCACATCGGCCCCGGCCTCGATCTTGCTCACGGCATCGGCGCCCGACAGCACACCGCCCACGCCAATGATCGGGAAACCCGGGCCCAGCGCCTTGCGCAGTGTGCGGATGACGCGGTTGCTGGCCGCCAGCACGGGCGCACCCGACAAGCCGCCGGCTTCTTCGGCGTGCGGCAGGCCCTGCACGGCCTCGCGCGCCACGGTGGTGTTGGTGGCCACCACGCCGTCCATGCCGTGGCGCTGCAGGGCGCTGGCAATGGCGGCAATCTGCGCGTCGTCCAGGTCCGGGGCGATTTTCACGAAGAGGGGCACGCGCCGGCCGGTTTGCTGCGCCAGGGCTTCGCGCCGTGCCGCGATGGCGCCGAGCAGCCCGTCCAGCGCCTCGTCGCTTTGCAGCGCGCGCAGGTTGCGGGTGTTGGGCGAACTGATGTTGACCGTCACGTAATCGGCATGCGGGTACACGCCCGACAGGCCCAGCAGGTAGTCGTCGGTGGCGCGCTCCATCGGCGTGCTGGCGTTCTTGCCGATGTTCAGCCCCAGGATTCGCCCCTGGGCGCGGAATGACGACTTCTGCACGTTGGCGATGAAGGCGTCGAGCCCGTCGTTGTTGAAGCCCAGGCGGTTGATCAGCGCCTGCGCCTGCGGCAGGCGGAACATGCGGGGCTTGGGGTTGCCGGGCTGGGCCAAGGGCGTGACGGTGCCCACCTCCACAAAGCCAAAACCCATGGCGCCAAAAGCGTCGATGCAGCGCGCGTTCTTGTCCAGCCCGGCGGCCAGGCCCACGCGGTTGGGAAACCGCAGCCCGGCCAGCGTCACGGGGTCGTCCACCATGCCGCTGCAATAGGCCCACTGCAGCGGCGTGCCCTGGACGCGCGCCAGGCCGTTCAGGGTGAGTTCGTGGGCGGTTTCGGCGTCCAGCCCGAACAGGAAGGGGCGGGCGAGGGCGTAGGGCAGCAAGGACATTGGATAATTCCGGAAAACTTCCATGAATTGTCTCAAATGACCCAGGATGAATTGAAAGCCCTTGTCGGCCAGGCCGCATTGGACTACGTGGTGCCCGGCGAAATCGTCGGTGTGGGCACCGGCTCGACGGTGAACAAGTTCATCGAGGCCCTCGCGACGATGAAGGACCGCATCCCGGGTGCGGTGTCCAGTTCGGTCGCGTCCACTGCACGACTGCAAGCGCTGGGCATTCCGGTGCTGGACAGCAATGCCGTGGACCAACTGTCGGTGTACATCGACGGCGCCGACGAGATCGACAGCAACGGCTACATGGTCAAGGGCGGCGGCGCGGCGCTCACGCGGGAAAAGATCGTGGCGGCGCAGTCCCGCCGCTTTGTCTGCATCGCCGATGAGTCCAAGCTCGTGAACGTGCTGGGTGCGTTTGCACTGCCGGTGGAGGTGATCCCGATGGCCACGCGGCGCGTGCAGCGTCAGTTCGCGGCGATGGGCGGGTTGGCCACGGTGCGCCTGAAAGACGGCCAGCCACTGGTGACCGACAACGGCCAGCACATTCTGGACGTGACGGGCCTGAAGATCAGCGACCCGCTGGCCTTCGAGTCTGAAGTCAACCAGTGGCCCGGTGTGCTCACCGTGGGTGTTTTTGCACACCAGAAGGCGGCCATCTGCCTGCTGGGCACCGCCCAGGGCGTGAAAACGCTCCAATTCTGAATTTATGAACAAAATATGCCATTAGCCCCCGCCAATTGGTCATAGTTTGCTATTAAATTTGTATTAATTTGAGCAGCGGATCTCAGAACCGGATGCCGGCCGGGTTGTCCCGAGTCGGCCCGGTGGGTGCGGGTGCGGGGGCCGGGGCGGCAATGCTGCGGTTGACGCCGGGCGCATCGGTATCGGCGGCACGGGGCGCGGCGGGTGCTGGCGTCTGCACTGCCACCAACGGGCTGGCGGGCGCATTGCGGTAGGTGTTGGGCAGCTTCGAGGTTTTCGGATACCCGGCGGCATCGAGGAACTGACCCCATTCGGCGTCCGAGTAGCCACGCAACTGCTGGCCACCGATGGTCAGGAAAGGCAGGGCGGTTTCGCCACTCAGGCGCTTGAGCGCGGCGATGTCGTCATTGGTGGTGACGGTTTTTTCAGCAAAAGGCACACCGCGCCCATTGAGCAGGGCGCGACCGCTGCCACAGGGCACGCAATCGGGGCCGGTGTACAGCGTGACGGGGTAGCGATTGGCCACCTGGCGCAACTCGTAAGGCAGCGCGGCACCCGCGGCACCACTGCCACCTCCCGGCGCCGCGGCGGTCACCCCGGACGCTGGGGCCGCCACCGGCGGCTGGTCGGAAAAAGTCACGCGCCCGTCCGGCCCGACGACGCGGTACACGGTTTGCGACATTGCGGCCGCGCACCCCACGAGTGCAACGCCCGCCACCAGCCACGATCCCCATCTGCTTTTCATTGACAGCTCCCAGGTTGAATACGGTTGTCGCGGGCCCTTCACGCCATGCCCTGGTGGCGCAGCAGCGCGTCCAGGCGGGGCTCGCGGCCACGAAAGGCCTTGAACGATTCCATGGCGGGCCGACTCCCGCCAGCCTCCAGTATGGATTGCCGGTATTTTCTACCGGTTTCGGCATGGGCTGCACCCCCTTGCCCCGCCGATTCTTCAAATGCGGCGTAGGCATCGGCGCTCAGCACCTCGGCCCACTTGTAACTGTAATACCCCGCGGCGTAGCCGCCCGCAAAAATATGGCTGAAGGTGTGGGCCGTGCGGCTCCATTCGGGGGGCTGCAGCACCGCCACTTCGTCGCGCACAGTGCGCAGCAGGGGCATGAAGTCCCTGGCGGGATCGTGCTCGGTGTGCAGCAGCATGTCGAACAGTGAGAACTCGATCTGCCGCAGGGTCTGCAGGCCGCTCTGGAAGTTCTTCGCGGCGATCATCTTGTCGAACAGCGCGCGGGGCAGCGGCTCGCCGGTATCAACGTGGGCCGTCATGTGTTTGAGCACATCCCATTCCCAGCAGAAGTTCTCCATGAACTGGCTGGGCAACTCCACCGCATCCCATTCGACGCCGCTGATGCCCGAGACGTCGCGCTCGTTCACCTGCGTGAGCATGTGGTGCAGGCCGTGGCCGAATTCGTGGAACAGGGTGGTCACGTCGTCGTGCGTGAGCAACGCGGGCTTGGCCGCAACGCCGTCGGCAAAATTGCAGACCAGATGCGCCACCGGCATTTGCAGCTGGCCGTCGTCCGGGCGCAGCCAGCGCGCCCGCACGTCGTCCATCCAGGCACCACCTCGCTTGCCGGTGCGCGCGGGCTGGTCCAGGTAGAACTGGCCGACCAACTGACCTTGCCGTTCGATGCGGTAGAACGCCACGCCGGGTTTCCAGACGGGCGCCGTGTCGGGCCGGATGGCCACATCGAACAGCGTCTCCACGATCTTGAACAGCCCACCCAGCACCTTGGGCGCGGTGAAATACTGCTTGACTTCCTGCTCGCTGAACGCGTAGCGGGCTTCCTTGAGTTTTTCGCCGATGTAGGGCCAGTCCCAGGCTTGCGGGTCGGTGAGGCCGAGCTCGGCGGCGGCAAAGCTGCGCAGGTCGGCCACGTCTTTTTCGGCATAGGGGCGGGCCCGGGCGGCGAGGTCGCGCAGGAAGCCAATCACCTGCTGGGGTGATTCGGCCATCTTGGCCACCACCGACACCTCGCCAAAGTTGCGGTAGCCCAGCAGTCGGGCCTCTTCCTGGCGCAGGGCCAGGATTTCGGCGATCAGCGCCGTGTTGTCGAACTGCAGTGCGTCCGACTGGTCCGAGGCGCGCGTGGCGTAGGCCCGGTACAGGCGCTCGCGCAGTGCGCTGCTGTGGGCGAACTGCATCACCGGCAGGTAGCACGGCATCTTGAGGGTGAGCCGGTAGCCTTCCTTGCCTTCGGCCTGGGCGGCGGCACGGGCGGTTTGCAGCACGTCTTGCGGCACACCGGCCAGTTCGGCCTCGCTGGCGTCATAGGCAAAGGCGTCGGTCGAATCCAGGGCGTTTTCGCTGAATTTCTGGCTCAACTCGGCCTGGCGCTCCTGGATTTTCGCAAAGCGCTCCTTGGCTGCACCGGTGAGTTCGGCGCCCGACAGCACAAAGTTGCGGATCGCGTTTTTGTGGGCCTGGCGTTGCTCCGGGTTCAGCGTGGTGACGTCAATGGCCTTGTATTTGGCGTAAAGGCGTTCGTCGGCGCCCAGGCGCGTCCAGAACTCGGTCACGCGCGGCAAGGCCTCGTTGTAGGCGGCGCGCAATTCGGGGGTGTCGGCCACGCTGTTGAGGTGGCTGACAGCGCCCCAGGCGCGCCCGAGGCGCTCGGTGGCCACGTCCAGCACCTTGGCGATTTCCGTCCATTGCGCGGGGAACCCGGGTTGCGTCACGGTGTCCAGTGCCGTGTCGGCTTCGGCCAGCAGGGCGTCGATGGCGGGTGCGACGTGTGCCGGTTCAATCCGGTCAAACAGGGGAAGATCGGAAAAATCGAGCAGGGGGTTGTTCATGCCCCGTATTTTGGGGCAAGCGGGGCGGCTTCAAGCGAATGCGGGCATTGCACCGGCAGAGGCCGCGACGGGATGGACGGCGGCTGCGACCCCCGGCGTCGCTCAGGGCGCGCTGCGCTCTGCCGCTTCCAGCGTGTTGACCAGCAGCATGGTGATGGTCATGGGGCCCACACCGCCAGGCACGGGCGTGATCCAGCCGGCGACGGTTTTCACGCCGTCAAAGTCCACGTCGCCGCACAGCTTGCCCTCGTCGTTGCGGTTCATGCCGACGTCGATCACGACGGCGCCGGGTTTGACCATGTCGGCCGTCAGCACGTTGCGCTTGCCCACGGCGGCGACGATCACGTCGGCCTGCAGCGTCAGGGCCTTGAGGTCGCGGGTGGCGCTGTGGCAGACGGTGACCGTGGCATTCTGGCCCAGCAGCATGAGCGCCATGGGCTTGCCCACGATGTTGCTGCGACCGATCACCACCGCATGCTTGCCGCGCAGGTCATAGCCGATGGATTCGAGCATCTTCATGCAGCCATGCGGCGTGCAGGGCCAGAATCCGGGCAGGCCGGTCATCAGGGCGCCAGCGCTGGCGACGTGAAAGCCGTCCACGTCCTTGGCGGGTGAGATGGCTTCGATGACCTTCTGCGCGTCAATGTGCGCGGGCAGCGGCAGTTGCACCAGAATGCCGTGGATGGCGGGGTCGCGGTTGAGCGCGTCCACACGGGCCAGCAGATCGGCCTCGGAGAATGTGGCGTCGTACTTTTCAAGCACCGAGCGCAGGCCGCTGTCCTCGCAGGCCTTGACCTTGTTGCGCACGTACACTTGGCTGGCCGGGTTGTCGCCGACGAGGATGACGGCCAGCCCCGGTGTGATGCCGAGGGCCTGGAGGGTGGTGGCGCGCACGGCCACCTGGGCACGCAGGGTACGGGACAGGGCGTTTCCGTCAATGATTTGGGCGGTCATGGGTGCAATGTAGATTTGTCAATAAAAACGCCCACTTGTCCTCGTCCAGTGGGCGTAGTTGGCTATATTAAAAATAGCAATCGATGAGAGGACCGAGTGGGCGATCAGGCTTTCTGGCTGTTTTGGCCAAGCGCAATTTTCAGCAGGTCGGCCACCGTGTTGGCGTTGAGCTTTTCCATGATGTTGGCGCGGTGCGCCTCGACCGTCTTGATGCTGATGCCCAGGTCGTCGGCGATCTGCTTGTTCAGGCGGCCGGCCACGATGCGTTCGAGCACCTGCGCCTCGCGCGAGGTGAGTTTGGACAGCAGGGCGTCCCGACTGACGGCCTGTTGATGCTCGCTGAAGGCCGCCTTGGCGTGTTCAAGCATGCGTTCGACCAGATTGACCAGGTCTTCTTCCTTGAAGGGCTTCTGGATGAAATCCATGGCGCCCTTTTTCATGGTGTTCACGGCCATGGGCACGTCGCCGTGGCCGGTGATGAAGACAATGGGCAGGGGTGACTGGCGCTCGAGCAGTTTGTCCTGCAGTTCCAGGCCGGTCATGCCGCCCATGCGGATGTCGACAATCATGCAGGCGATTTCGCGCGGGTCATAGCGGCTCAGGAACGATTCGGCGGAGTCAAAGCAGCGGACCCGGTAGTCCTTGCCTTCGAGCAGCCACTGCAGCGAATCGCGCACGGCTTCGTCGTCGTCCACCACGTAAACCGTGCCTTTTTTTGGAATCAAGCTCATGAGATAACCCCAGCGTCTCGCGTTGTCCCGGGTCGGGCGTTTGGATTGGCAGGCCCGCCGTGCGGGATCCAGAAAGAGAAGCGACATCCTGTCACAACCTCGCCATTGTAGAGGTTCTCCGCCTGCATCCGGCCTTGATGCGACTCGACAATGCTGCGGCAAAGATTCAAGCCAATGCCCATGCCTTCGGCCTTGGTGGAGAAGAAGGCCTCGTACAGGCGGTCCATGACCTCGGGCGCCAGACCCGGGCCGGTGTCCAGCACCGAGAACTCCACAATGGGCAGTTCGCCCAGGGTCTTGGGCACCACGCGCAGCTCGACGCTGCGCCGCGCGGTGGGGCGTTTCGCCTGGTCAATCGACTCGGCGGCGTTCTTGAGCAGATTGACCAGCACCTGCTCGATCAGGATCGGGTCCACCAGCAGTTGCGGCAAGCGGGCCGCCACGTAGTGCGACAGGCGCACATTGCGCCGACGCAGTTCGATGTCGGCCAGTTCCACGGCTTCGGACACCATGACGGTGACGTCCGACAGCGTGCGGTTGGGTTCGCTGCGTTTCACAAACGAGCGGATGCGCTGGATGATCTGGCCCGCGCGCTGGGCCTGGTGCGCGGTTTTTTCGAGGGCGTGCACCAGGTCTTCTTCCTGGATCTGTTTGGACTTGATGCGCGAGACCATGCCGTTGCAATAGTTGTTGATGGCCGTCAACGGCTGGTTGAGTTCGTGCGCCACGCTGGAGGCCATCTCGCCCATGGTGATGAGGCGGCTGGCCGACTGCGCGCGTTCGGCCTGCGCGGCGGCCTGCTCTTCGGCCTGGCGCCGCGGGGTGATGTCGGTGGCAATCACCATTTGCGCCAGGCGCCCGTCCACCCAGTTCAGGTAGCGTGAGCGCACTTCCAGCCATTTGCCAAGCTCGGCCACATAAATTTCGGCGTTTTCGCTCTGCACCGTGGTCAGGCTGTCGGTGGGCAGGCCCATGAACGGGTCCACGTCGTCGAACGCGCTGTCGGCCGGGGCCACGTCGGGCACGCCGGCCTGGGCCACCAGTCCGAGGTGCCCGGTGGTTTTGGAGCCAAACCAGAGCCGGTACATCTTGTTGGCGAACAGCAGCTCCTCACTGCCGAGGGGCGCCACGGAAACCGCGGCGTCCAGGGCTTCAAGCACCGTGGTGAACCGCTCGTAGGATGCCGAGAGCTGCTCTCGGATGCGGTTGGGTTCGGTGATGTCGGTCATCGACGTCATCCAGCCGGTCTGCAGGCCGTTGGCGTCGACCAGTGGCGAGACGTAAAGCCGCGCATCAAACACACCGCCGTCCTTGCGTTTGACGCGCACCTGAAACCCACCGGGCGTGGTGCGCCCCTGCAGTTCGTCGTCCAGGCGCTCGGCCAGCAGCTCGCGGTCGGCATCCGGCCAGTAGGGGAAGGGGGCGGTGCGCCCGACCAGTTCGGATTCGCTCCAGCCGGTCATCTGGCAGAACGCCACGTTGACGTAGGTGATGCGGCCCTGCAGGTCCAGCGCGCGCATGCCGGTCAACATCGAGTTCTCCATGGCGCGACGGAAATTGGTTTCCGTCAGCAACGCCTGTTGCGCCTGCATGCGTCGACGGGTGTGACGCCAGTTGGCGATCAGCATCCAGGCCGTCATGGCACTGAGCACGCTGACCAGCCAGAAAAGTCCGCTGCCGATGACGCCGAGCGAGGTGCGGTAGACCTGTGCCCGCAGAATCAGGCCATTGCCAACCGGGGATACCGGTACCTCGTACTCATTGGCCGGATTGTTGAACTGCGTCAGGGTGCTGCCCGGCCGGGGCGACACGGATTCGCCGGCCAGCACGGCGTTCTTGCCATCGAGCAAGGCCACGGCGTACTTGGCGGAGATTTCGGCAGGCACGCCGTAGCGCAACATGCCGTCAATGGAATATTCGGTCAGCACCACACCGGCAAACCGCCCCTGATCGGTCATGGGGATGTGCAGCTGCAGCATGGGCGTGGCGTCGGGCCGCACCGTGGGCTGTGAGTACACGGGCTGTTGCAGGTCGCGCGCCAGGCTGTAGATGCCCTCGGTCTCTCCGACCTTGAGCACCGTATTGGGGGCGCGTCGCAAATTGCTGCTGACGCTGGGCGACGCGTAACTGGCGCGGATTCGGCGCCGATCGTCAATCAGCGTGATGGCCTGTAACTCGGGGTACTGGTTGACCAGTGACTCGGCCCGGCCCATGAACTCGTCGATGTCGATTTCCTTGCTGGAAACGTCGCGCGCAATGCGCATCAACTGTTCCTGCCGCTCCAGCAGCCGCAGCCGCATGCGTTGCTGGGCGTATTCCACATCGCGCCGCACGGCCTCTTGCTCGCGGTCGGTTTCTTCGGTTCGCAAATACCAGAAGGCCGCGGTGATGGCCGCCAGGAACAACACGACGGACGCCAGCGGCGCCAGCATGGCAAAGCGGTCCTGGCGCGTGGGCGTCTGGCGTCTCCACCACCGGCGCCAAAGGCCGGGATTCGCCGTCCCAATGCGGCCTTGCGGGTGTTCGTGGGTTTCGGGTGGAGGCATGGCGTCGAGTGTAGGGGAGTCGACGCCCGGGCTGGCGCGGATGGTGCGCGATCCGGAGTTATCCAGTTCATTTTAAAATTTCATAATATAGAAAATAAAAGCACTATTTGAAAAAATTAAAAAATTGTGGGAAACTTGCGTCATGGTGCAAGCACCGTACTAAATTACGTCAACAACACAAGGAGACCCGCATGTCCGCAGTACCAGGCCACGTGTATGGCGCAGCAGCCAACGACACCGACCGCCAGGAGACCCGTGAATGGATGGACGCCCTGTCCGCCGTCATTGAGAGCGAAGGGCCCGAGCGGGCGCATTTCCTGCTGGAGCAGTTGCTGGAGCACGCCCGCGAGAACAGCATTGACATGCCGTTTTCCGCCACCACCGGCTACGTCAACACGATCGAGCCCGACGAAGAAGAGCGCTGCCCTGGCAACATCGAGATTGAGGAACGCCTGCGGGCCTACATGCGCTGGAATGCGATGGCGATGGTCGTCAAGGCCAACCGCCACAACCCCGCAGACGGCGGCGACCTGGGCGGGCATATCGGCTCTTTTGCGTCGCTGGCGCACATGTTCGGTGCGGGCTTCAATCACTTTTGGCATGCCGAGAGCGAAAACCATGGCGGCGACTGCATCTACATCCAGGGCCACGTGGCGCCTGGGGTCTATGCCCGTGCCTACCTGGAAGGCCGCTTGACCGAGGAGCAACTCCTCAATTTCCGGCAGGAAGTTGGCGGCAAGGGCCTCTCGAGCTACCCGCACCCCAAGCTCATGCCCGAGTTCTGGCAGTTTCCGACGGTGTCGATGGGCCTGGGCCCGCTGATGGCCATCTACCAGGCGCGTTTTTTGAAATACCTGCACGCCCGCGGGATCGCCAACACCGAAAACCGCAAGGTCTGGGTGTTTTGTGGCGATGGCGAGATGGACGAGGTCGAAAGCCTGGGCGCGATCGGCCTGGCGGCCCGCGAGAACCTGGACAACCTGATTTTCGTGATCAACTGCAACCTGCAGCGCCTTGATGGCCCGGTGCGAGGCAATGGCAAGATCGTGCAGGAGCTGGAGGGTGAGTTCCGCGGTGCGGGCTGGAACGTGATCAAACTGCTGTGGGGCAGCAACTGGGACCCGCTGCTGGCGCGCGACAAGGAAGGCGCCCTGCGCAAGATCATGATGGAAACCCTGGACGGCGATTTCCAGGCGTTCAAGGCCAATGACGGCGCCTTCGTGCGCAAGAACTTCTTTGCCCGCGATCCCCGCACGCTGGAGATGGTCGCCAAGATGAGCGATGACGACATCTGGCAGTTGCGCCGTGGCGGACACGACCCGCAAAAGGTCTATGCCGCCTACCACCGAGCCGTCCATCACAAGGGGCAACCCACGGTGCTGCTGATCAAGACCGTCAAGGGTTTTGGCATGGGCAAGATAGGCGAGGGAAAGAACAACGTGCACCAGACCAAGAAACTGGTGGACGAAGACATCAAGGCCTTTCGCGACCGCTTCAACATTCCCATCCCGGACAGCGAACTGCCCCGGATTCCGTTCTACAAACCTGCGGACGACACGCCTGAAATGAAATACCTTCACGAGCGCCGCAAGGCTCTCGGCGGCTATTTGCCGCATCGCCGGACCAAGGCCGACGAGCACTTCACCGTGCCCGCCATCGAGGTGTTCAAGAGCGTGATGGAGCCCACCGCTGAAGGCCGGGAAATCTCCACCACGCAGGCGTATGTACGCTTCCTCACACAACTGCTGCGCGACCAGGCCCTGGGCCCGCGCGTGGTGCCCATCCTGGTGGACGAGGCCCGCACCTTCGGCATGGAAGGCCTGTTCCGGCAGGTGGGCATCTACAACCCGGCAGGGCAGCAGTACACCCCGGTCGACAAGGACCAGGTCATGTACTACAAGGAGGACGTCAAGGGTCAGATCCTGCAAGAGGGCATCAACGAAGCCGGTGGCATGAGCAGCTGGATTGCCGCGGCCACCAGCTACAGCACCAGCAACCGCATCATGGTGCCGTTCTACGTGTATTACTCGATGTTCGGCTTCCAGCGCATCGGCGACCTGGCCTGGGCGGCGGGTGACATGCAGGCGAGGGGTTTCCTGCTGGGCGGCACGTCCGGGCGCACCACGCTCAACGGCGAAGGGCTGCAGCACGAGGACGGCCACAGTCACATCATGGCGGGCACGATTCCCAATTGCATCAGCTATGACCCGACCTTTGCGCACGAAGTGGGGGTGATCCTGCACCACGGCCTCAAGCGCATGGTGGAGAAGCAGGACAACGTGTATTACTACATCACGCTGCTGAACGAAAACTACGCCATGCCGGGCCTCACGCCCGGCACCGAAGACCAGATCATCAAGGGCATGTACCTGTGCAGCGAAGGCGCCGACGTGCCACCGAAGGGCACCTCCGGGGCTGCGCCCCGCGTACAGTTGCTCGGGTCGGGGACGATCCTGCGCGAGTCGATTGCCGCCCAGGAATTGCTGGCGAAAGACTGGGGCGTGGCCGCCAATGTTTGGAGCTGCCCGAGCTTCAACGAGCTCACGCGCGACGGGCAGGACGCTGACCGCTGGAACCTGCTGCATCCGACGCAAACGCCGCGTGTGCCCTTCGTTTCGCAACAACTCGAAAAGCACAGCGGCCCGGTGGTCGCTTCGACCGACTACATGAAGGCCTATGCCGAGCAGATCCGTCCCTTCATCCCCAAGGGGCGGACCTACAAGGTACTGGGCACCGACGGCTTCGGCCGCAGCGACTTCCGCAGCAAGCTGCGTGAGCATTTCGAGGTGAACCGCCACTACATCGTGGTGGCCGCGCTCAAGGCGCTGAGCGAAGAAGGTACCCTGCCAGTGGCCAAGGTGGCCGAGGCGATCAAAAAGTACGGGATCAATGCCGACAAGGTCAATCCTCTTTACGCATAAGAACACTGGAGACAGACATGGCATTGGTAGAAGTGAAGGTCCCCGACATCGGGGACTTTGATGAAGTTGCGGTCATTGAATTGCTGGTCAAACCTGGCGATACGGTGAAGGCCGAACAATCGCTCATCACCGTGGAATCCGACAAGGCCTCGATGGAAATCCCGTCGTCCACGGCCGGCGTTGTCAAGGAATTGCGCGTGGCGCTGGGCGACAAGGTGAAAGAGGGCTCGGTGGTTCTGGTGCTGGACGCCGAGGGGGCCGGAGCGCCCGCCACGGTGGCACCGGCGGCTGCGGCAGCCGTCGCTGCGCCCGTGGCGGCTCCCGCGCCCGCGCCCGCTGCGGCGGCG
>PHCI01000033.1 GCA_002842205.1 Betaproteobacteria bacterium HGW-Betaproteobacteria-3
GTTGCGGGCAGCGCTACAGGCGACGCAGGCGATGCAGGCGCTGCAGACGACGCAGGCGATGCAGGCGATGCAGGCGATGCAGGCGCCGTTGTCGCGGGGACCCCGTCCGCGTGGCCCGCCGCAGCGGTGGCGACATCGGCGGCTGGCAGGGCTGGCGCGTTTTGCACGCGCTGCTTCCACCAGAACGCGCCACTCAGCACCAGCGCGACCGCGACAAAGGCGATCATCACGCGGCGGTTGGCGTGGCGCGCGCCACGTCCGGCTTCGTCCAGCCCGATCGGCCGGGTGGGCTGCGACATCGGTTCGGCAGCGCCGTCATCGGGCAGCGACTCGGAGGGCACGAAGATCTGGGTCTGCGCGTAGGGCGCCTCGTGCGTGGGCAGTGGCGTGGCGCATTTGCGGCAGTAGCGCGCGTTGGGTCGGTTTTCCGCCTCGCAGACGGGACAGGTACGTTGCATGAAGCTTTCTCGGTTGGCACCAGCGTGTTGCCAGCGGCCCGATGCCCTGAGGGGCCGGGCCCGGTGGCAACGCGGTCGAACATCCTAACAAACCCTCCGCCCGCGTCATCCCCATAGTGCACCCCAAGTGTTGTTTGACGGCACAGTCGGCGCCCCGGGCCGTGGCCGGTGGCCCGCCGATAATCGCCACCATGGAAGTACTTTCGTTTCTGGTGGATTTCATCCTGCATGTGGACAAGCACCTGGCGGTGTTCGTCCAGAACTACGGGCCGTGGGTGTACGCGCTGCTGTTCATCATCGTCTTCACCGAAACCGGCCTGGTGGTCATGCCGTTCTTGCCGGGCGATTCGCTGTTGTTCGTGGTGGGGGCGCTGAGCGGCGCCGGGTTGCTGGACTTTCCGCTGGCCTGCGGGGTGCTGCTTGCCGCGGCCATTCTGGGCGACCAGTGCAACTATTCCATCGGCCGCTACTTTGGCCCCAAGGTGTTCAAGTGGGAGAACTCGCGCTTCTTCAACCGGCGCGCCTTTGACCAGGCCCACGCGTTTTACGAACGTTATGGCGGCATCACCATCGTGCTGGCGCGCTTCATGCCGTTCATCCGCACCTTTGCGCCGTTTGTGGCCGGTGTGGCCGCCATGGGCCGCGCCAAATTCACGGCCTACAACGTGCTGGGTGCGCTGATCTGGGTGCTGGGCATCGGCACGGCGGGCTACCTGTTTGGCAACGTGCCCTGGGTGCAGGCCAACCTGGAGAAAATCATCTGGGCGATGATTCTGGTGCCCGGCCTGCTGGTGCTGTGGGGCGCCTGGAAGGCCCGGCGCGCGCCGCTACCCGGGCGCTGATCGGCCGCCGCGCCGGGCCGCCCCAAGCCAGGCCAGCCCCCTCGGGGGGCAGCGAACCACACGCAGTGGGGAGCGTGGGGGCCATAGAGGCCGCCGCGCCGGGCCGCCCCAAGCCAGGCCAGCCCCCTCGGGGGGCGGCGTAGTACACGCAGTGACAAGCGTGGGGGCGCAAAAGGCCGCCGCGCCGGGCCGCTCCCAAGCCAGGCCATCCCCCTTGGGGGGCAGCGTAGTACACGCAGTGACAAGCGTGGGGGCTTTGTCAGGTGCTGCGCGAACGCGCCAGCGGCGGGTTCTTGGCAAAGTAACCCTGGATGCCACGCATCAGCGCGTCGGCCAGTTGCACCTGGTAGGTTTCGCTGCGCAGGGCGGCTTCTTCCTCGGGGTTGCTGATGAAGGCGGTTTCGACCAGCACGCTGGGAATGTCGGGCGCCTTGAGCACGGCAAACCCGGCCTGCTCCACGCGCGGCTTGTGCAGGCGGCCAACGTTGCCGATCTCGCCCAGCATGGCCGCGCCGAGCTTGAGGCTGTCGTTGATCTGCGCGGTGGTGCTCATGTCGAGCAGGGCGCGCTGCACCTGCGCGTCCTTGGCCTTGACGTTGAGGCCGCCGATCAGATCGGCCTTGTTTTCCTTGTCGGCCATCCAGCGTGCCGCGCTGCTGGAGGCCGCGCCCTGGCTCAGCGCAAACACGCTGGCGCCGCGCGCGCTGGGGGTGAAGAAGGCGTCGGCATGGATGCTGACGAACAGGTCGGCCTGCACGCGCCGCGCTTTTTGCACCCGCACCTGCAACGGCACGAAAAAATCGGCGTCGCGCGTGAGGAAGGCGCGCATCGGGTTGCCGTTGACGGTGGTGGCGTTGATGCGGTCGCGCAGCAGGTGGGCCACCTTGAGCACCACGTCTTTCTCGCGCGTGCCGCCCGGGCCCACGGCGCCGGGGTCTTCGCCGCCGTGGCCGGGGTCGAGCGCGATGATGATCAGGCGGTCGGTGCGGGCGGCGGGCGCCGGGCCTTTTTTAGCATCATTTTTGCCATTAGCCCCCACCGTTTGGTCATTCTTTGCAATTGATTTCGTAGCGTCTGGTGGTGCGGTGGTGCGCTCTGTCTGGCGTGCAATCAGCTCGCCCAGGGGGTCGGTGCCGGGTTCGGCGGGGCGCGACAGGCCCACGGCGTCGCTGGCGGCCGAACGCGCGCCCGCGCTGCGGCTGGCGTCCTTGAGGCGCTCGGCAATCAGGGCCTCCAGCGGGTCGGCGGCCTGTGCGGGATACAGGTCGAACACCAGCCGGTGCTGGTAAGCGGCCACCGGCGCCAGCGTGAACACCTGGGGCAGCGCGGCCTGCTTCAAATCCACCACCATGCGGACCACGCCGGGTGCGTTCTGGCCCACGCGGATGCCGCTGATGAAGGGGTCGTCCGACTTGACCTGGGCTACCAGCTCGCGCAGCGCGGGGTCGAGGTCGATGCCCTCGATGTCCACCGCCAGGCGCGGCGGGCTGGCCACAAAAAACTGTCGGGCCTTGAGCGGGCTGTCGGATTCGATGGTGACGCGGGTGTAGTCGGGCGCGGGCCACAGGCGCACCGCCACAATGCCGGCGCCCCGGGCGATCTGGCCCGCGCCCAGCAGCAGCACGATGCCACCGGCCTGGAGTACGCCGCGCCGCTTCATGCGGGCAAGCCCTTCAGCAAGGTGGCGCCCAGGGGGGTTTGCGCCAGCAACTGCACTGCGCGGGCGGTGTCGTCCAGCACCTCGATGCGCAGCACCAGGTCGGCCGGCGGCAGCAGGCCCGCGGCCTTCTCGGGCCATTCGACGAGCTTGAGGCCGGGGCTGGCAAAGATGTCGCGAAAGCCCGCGTCTTCCCATTCGGCCGGGTCGTTGAAACGGTAAAAATCAAAGTGCCAGACGGGCCATGCGGCCGGATGCGCGCCCGCCGCCGCATCAACGGGCGACACTTCGGGCGGCGTTTCGGGCGACGCTTCGGGCGACGCTTCGGGCCGCGCCTGCCCCGCGGCGGACGGCAGCGTGACCGTGTAGGGCTCGACCACCGCATAGGTGGGGCTTTTGATGCGGCCCTCGACGCCCATCGCCTGCAGCAGGTGGCGCACCAGCGTGGTCTTGCCCGCGCCCAGCTCGCCCTGCAGTTCCACCCCCAGGCTGTGGCAACCCGGCGGCGCGGTCAGCGCGGCAGCCAGGGCAGCGGCAAAGGCGCGGGTGTCGTCCTCGGTGCGCCACGACAGGCAACGCACCCGGTCGGCCGGCGGGACGGCCGCCGAAATGGTGCTTTCTACAATCGGCGGGTGATGTTCAACAGCAGTCAGATCGATGGTCCCGGGTTGGTCAGGCAATTGCAGGGCTGGGGCCGCGCACTCGGATTTTCCCAAATTGGCGTGAGTGATGTGGATTTATCCACATCCGAAGCGGGTTTGATGCAGTGGTTGCGCAACGGGTTCCATGGTGACATGCATTACATGGCGGCCCACGGCCTCAAGCGCGCCCGCCCCGCCGAACTGGTGCCGGGCACCGTGAGCGTGATCACCGCGCGCATGAACTACCTGCCCGCCAACACGCCCGAAGGCTGGCAGGCGCTTGAGTTGACGCGGCTGCAACGCCCGGCAGAAGGCATTGTCTCGCTTTATGCCCGGGGGCGCGATTATCACAAGGTCATGCGCAGCCGCTTGCAGCGCCTGAGTGACCAGCTGGCCGACGCCGTGGGGCCGCACGGCCACCGCGTGTTCACCGACTCGGCGCCCGTGCTGGAGGCCGAACTCGCCACCCGCAGCGGCCAGGGCTGGCGCGGCAAGCACACGCTGGTGCTCAACCGCGAGGCTGGCTCCATGTTCTTTCTGGGCGAGATCTATGTGGACCTGGCCCTGCCCCCCAGCGCAGCCGTGGCCGACCATTGCGGCAGTTGCCGCGCCTGCATCGACGTCTGCCCCACGCAGGCCATCGTCGCGCCGCGCCAGCTGGACGCGCGGCGCTGCATCTCGTACCTGACCATCGAGCACGCCGGGCCGATCCCCCTGGAGCTGCGCCCGCTCATGGGCAACCGAATTTACGGCTGCGACGACTGCCAGCTGGTCTGCCCCTGGAACAAGTTTGCCCAACGCGCCGCGCTGCCCGACTTTGACGAACGCGCCGGCCTGAGCGGCGCCCAGCTGGCCACCCTGATGGCCTGGAGCGAGGAAGATTTTCTGCGCCACACCGAAGGCAGCGCGATCCGCCGCATCGGGCATGAGCGCTGGCTGCGCAACATCGCCATCGCCCTGGGCAACGCCCTGCGCACCACCGCCGACCCCGCGCTGCGGCAGGCGTTGGTGCAGGCGCTGGCGTCGCGGGCGGAGCATGGGAGTGCGGTGGTGCGGGAGTGCGTGGCGTGGGGGCTGGCGCAGGGTTTTTGAGTTTTTTTTGGCATTAGCCCCCGTCAGATGGCGATAGTTTGCTATTTATTAAGTAGTATTCAGCACATCCAGCGGGCTGGCCGTGCCACCCGCCGCCACCTTGAGCACGTGGGTGTAAATCATGGTGGTGGACACGTCGGAGTGGCCCAAGAGTTCTTGCACCGTTCGGATGTCGGTGCCCGATTGCAGCAAGTGGGTGGCAAAGCTGTGGCGCAGGGTGCCTGTGCCGCACCACAAACGCGCCAGCAAAGCGGTCGTGCCTTCCATCTGCGCCAGCCCGCCCGCCACTTCCGCCTGGGTCAACACGCCGGGCATGTGGCGCTTGGCCGCTGGGCGGGTGATGCCGTCCATCCACGGCAAATCCATGTTCAGAACTTCGCGGTACAAAAACGGCAAGGCGCTCACTTCGGGGGACTTGTTCATGACTCCATCTTCTCAAAGGTTGGAGCCTCCTCAAAAACCGGGGCGATTCAAGCGCGACAAGCTGGCCTTTGGTGCCAGAATGAGCGCTACAAGCTCGATCAAGAGCCCGATTGGCCAATCAACCGCAAATGACATCAGGAGGGGACCAAGCCCATGATCGCCAACATCACAGCAACCCTGCGCCAGCCCGCGGCTGGAATTGGGGTTATTGCACAGCCTCGTTAGGCCGCAGAACCGCCATGTCAGACAAGCTCGCCTCAAATCCGACAGATCACGCAGTAGCGCTAGCAAAGGCCGCTTTGGGAATGGTTCCAATCGCTGGTCCCTTCTTAGCGGAGTTGGCTGGAACCGTTATCCCCCGCCAAAGAGCCGATCGCCTTGCAGACTTCGCCCGCGCTTTGGCCGACGACATGCAGAAGCTGCGGGCAGAGGTCTTGCAGTCAAAGCTTGAAGATGAGCACTTCACCGACCTGCTTGAGGAAGGAACGCGCGAAGCGCTCAGTGCCGTCTCGCCGGAAAGGCGGCATTACATTGCGAGTCTGATTTCCAATGGACTCACCGAGGACCGTGTCACCTATGTTGAGTCAAAGCACTTGCTTAGGCTCCTGAGTCAGTTGAATGACATAGAGATCATCTGGCTTCGCTTCTATGACTACCCCATGCTTGCCGGAGACGAAGAGTTCCGAGAACGGCATGCCGCGATTCTTCGGCCTGTGCAAGCCACGCTGGCATCAGGGCCGGATGAGATTGACAAACAGGCGCTGCAACAGAACTACGTAGAGCATTTGGTGTCATTGGGTCTGCTTGCGCGCCCGCTCTTTGTCGATCCAAAGACTCGTCAGCCGATCTATGACCCCATGGCGAGATCCTGGAAGACCGAAGGCAGACGCACAACGCCACTTGGCAAACTGCTGCTACGCCAAATTGGTCACTCTGCACCGGAAACTGCGGCCTAACCATTCGCTCGAGCGGACCTCCACCGGCTTGGCACTTGGCCCGCGAACCGGCCAGTATCATCATCCGCTTCGCGGGCCAAGCACCAATCCGGTGGCGTCCGCTCAGCTCAAACGCTACTGCCGGTACACTGGCCTTCCAGTAGCCACGCCGCTGCGCCAGGCGTCCGAGAAAGTCAAGCCCGAAAGCCTCGCGCCGATTGCAGGCCATATTGCACGGTTTTACAAGAATTTTTGCCCATGGCCTGGTTTCGCCGCCCGGCCTAAGAACAAAGTTCCAGGGCCGCCAGACGCCTTGAGGCAGAATTTGAGGTTGGGGCCGCCGCCCATCTGGGCATGCCCGCCGGGTCATGCCGCGCAGACGCCCGCCCCCCGCCTCTGAAAGCCCCAATTGAGCACCGAACGCATCCACGACGAACTCGACCGGGCCCGCAAAAGCGGGCCGGTGAAGGACATCGTCATTCCGCCGTGCCCTGAACTCTTGCGGCGCCTGCAGGACGCCACCGCACATGCCGAGCCCGACATCGAAGCCGTGAGCCAGATCGCCAGCGCCGACGTCGCCATGGCGGCGGCGTTGATCCGCCAGGCCAACAGCCCCACCTATGCGCTGGCCCAGCCGGTGCAAGTCGTGGGGCAGGCGCTGACCGTGCTGGGACTGGCGCCCTCGGTACGGTTGCTGACCGGTTTTCTGGTGCGCAACGGTCTCAAAGTTCAATCGCCCCTGCTCGAGCATTTCTGGGAAAGTTCGCACCGCCGCGCCATTGCCTGCGAGCACATCAGCCTGCAGCTCTACAACCTCAGCCCGAGTTTGGCCTACAGCTTTGGCCTGTTCTGCCACGTCGGCATCCCGGTGCTGATGCAGGGTGTCAAAGGCTACGCCGGCACCCTGACCGAGGCGTTGGCCCGCCGCGACCGCACCTTCACCCAGACCGAAAACGTCAACCACCGTACCGACCACGCGGTGGTGGGCGCCATCGTGGCGCGGACCTGGCGTCTACCGCCTGCGGTGTCGATTGCGATACGCCTGCACCACGACTTCGCCGTGCTGGCCGACACCGGGTTTTCGGAGGATGTGCGTCGGCTGGTGGCCATGGGCCTGATTGCCGAGCACCTGGTGCACCAGCACGAGGGCCTGAGTGAGCTGCGCGAATGGCAGCGCCACGGCCCGGCCTGCCTCGCGCATCTGCAGATCGGGCAAGACGAGCTGGACCACTGGATCGACGAACTGCACCCCGCCTTAGAGGCGGCCACGCTGACCTATTAGGGCCTGCAGATCCGGCCAGAACGGCGCCGCTCCATTCCTGTTGGCAAAACCTACCGCAAAACCCCCAAGGCAAACGGCAAACTCACCATCCCCAGCACTGTGGACAAGGTCACCAGCCCCGCCACATAGGCCCCGTTGTAGCCCATGCGCGCGGCCAGCACGTAGCAGCTCGACGCCGTGGGCAGGGCCGAGAAGGCCAGCAGCACCGTGGCCTGTGCCGGTGACAGCTTGAACAGGCTCGCCAGGCCCCAGGCCATCAGGGGCATGAAAAAGTGCCGGATCGACAGCACCGCCATCGCCAGGGTCTTGGCCTGCGCCAGCGTGCCAAACTGCATGCCCGCGCCGGCCGCCAGCAGACCGAGCGCGATGGACGCGGCCCCGATGCGCGTGACGGTGGGCTCCAGCCACACAGGCAGCCGAAAGCCCAGCAGGTTGGCCGCCAGGCCTGAAGCCGTGGCGATGATCAGCGGGTTGCGCAGCAGTTCGCGCAGCAGGCCGCGCTGGGCGTGGCGCGCCATGGGCCAGACGGCCCCCACATTGAACAGCGGCACGCACACGCCGATCAGCACCGCAATCCACAGCAGGCCCGGCGGGCCGGCCAACCGCTCGGCAATGGCCAGGCCAATGAACGAATTGAAGCGAAACGCCACCTGCGCGCTGCCTGCGTGGTCGCGCCGGTTCACCTGGCGGCCGATCCACGGCAGGTAGGGAATGCTGTAGGCCAGCGCAATGCCGCTGACCCCGAGCGTGAGGCCCGCCGCGATCAGGTTGGAGGCGGCGCCCAGGTCCAGCGGGGTGCGCACGATGGAATGAAACAGCAGCACCGGGAACAGGAAGAAATACACCAGGCTTTCCACGGGCGCCCACACGGTGCGGTTCAGGGCGGTGTAGCGGCACACCAGGTAGCCGCACAGGATGAGCGAGAAGTCGGGGAAGAGCAGTTGCGCAAAGTTCACGGCCCCAAGGATACCCGCCGCATTTGCGGGTTTGCCCTTATGCGTAATCCACAGCATGCGGGAACGGCTCTTGCGTATACGATGGCCCGTTTGCCGCGGGACCGGTTCCCGCGATTCGCTTTTTGCTTTGTTCTGAAGGAGAAATACCCATGCAACGACGGTTCTGGATAGCCCTCACTGCCACCACCCTCATCACCGCCTCGGGCGCAGTGCTCGCGCAGGCCTACCCCAACAAGCTCGTGAAGCTGCAGGTGCCCTTTGCCCCCGGCGGCACCACCGACATCGTGGCCCGCGTCATTGCCGAGCCGCTGGGCAAGGCGCTGGGGCAGAGCGTGATCGTCGAGAACAAGGCCGGTGGCGGCGGGGTGGTGGGCGCCACCGAAATCGTGCGCGCCGCGCCCGACGGCTACCTGCTGGGCATGGCCACCGTGTCCACCACGGCGGCCAACCCCGCGATCAACCCGAAAATCCCCTACAACCCGACCACCGATTTCACCGCCATCATCAACATTGCGGCGACACCCAACGTGATCGCCGTGCACCCGAGCTTCCCCGCGCGCGACTACAAGGGCTTCATCGCCGAACTCAAAAAGAACCCCGGCAAGTACTCGTACGCCTCTTCGGGCACGGGCGGCATCGGGCACCTGCAGACCGAGCTGTTCAAGAGCCTGGCCGATGTGTTCATGACGCACATCCCGTACCGCGGCGCGGGCCCGGCCCTCAACGACACCGTGGCCGGCCAGGTGCTGGTGATCTTTGACAACATCCCCTCGGCGCTGCCTTTCATCCAGGCCGGCAAGCTGATCCCCATCGTGGTGGCCGCGCCCCAGCGTCTGGCCAATCTGCCCAATGTGCCAACCTTCAAGGAAGTGGGCCTGGAGCCAGTGAACCGCATGGCCTATTACGGCATCCTGGGCCCCAAGGGAATGCCCAAGGAGGTGGTCGACACCATCAGCGCCGCCGCCCGCAAGGCGCTGGAAGACCCGGCCGTGCGCAAACGCATCGAAGACACCGGCTCGCTCGTGGTGGGCAACACGCCAGAGCAGTTCAAGGCCCAGATCGCGGCCGAACTGGCGGTGTACAAGACCGTGGTGCAAAAGCAGAAGCTGCGGCTGGAGTAAGCCCCTGCAGCGCGGCGGGCGGCGCCCGTGTGCCACCCAGGGCCGACCGGGCGACCGGCCGGCCCTTTTTGTCGGGGCGGGCGGGTTTTGCGCTATCGTGGGCGCCCATGACCCCCGAAAGCGCCGCCTGCATTGACGACTTCATCGACGCGCTGTGGCTCGAAGAAGGTCTGTCCAAAAATACCCTGGCGGCCTACCGGCGCGACCTGATGCTGTACGCCGAATGGCTGCGCGACCAGCGCCTGTCGCTCGACGACAGCACCGAAGCCCACCTCCACAGCTACTTTGCCGCGCGCCACGACCAGACGCGTGCCACCACCGCCAACCGGCGCCTCACGGTGTTCAAGCGTTACTTTCGCTGGGCACTGCGCGAGCGGCGCCTGCAGGCCGACCCCACGCTCAGGCTCGAATCGGCCAAGCAGCCGCTGCGCGTGCCCAAGACGCTGACCGAGGCCCAGGTCGAGGCCCTGCTGGCCGCGCCCGACCTTGCCACCCCGTTGGGCCTGCGCGACCGCACCATGCTCGAGCTGATCTACGCCAGTGGCCTGCGCGTGAGCGAGCTGGTGACGCTCAAGGTGTTCAACCTGAGCCTGAACGACGGTGTGGTGCGGGTGCTGGGCAAAGGCAACAAAGAGCGGCTGGTGCCGTTTGGCGAAGAAGCCCGGCTCTGGATCAACCGCTACCTGGCCGAGGCGCGGCCGGCCATCCTGGGCGCGCAGCAGACGCATGACCTGTTTGTCACCGCCCGTGGCGCCGGCATGACGCGGGTGATGTTCTGGGTGATCGTGAAAAAGCACGCGCGCACGGCGGGCATCACCTCACCGCTGTCGCCGCACACGCTGCGCCACGCCTTTGCCACGCATTTGCTCAACCACGGCGCCGACCTGCGCGCGGTGCAGATGCTGCTGGGCCATGCCGACATCTCCACCACCACCATCTACACCCACGTGGCCCGCGAGCGGCTCAAGAGCCTGCACGCGCAGCACCACCCGCGGGGGTGATGCGGCGCGCAGCGGGTCTGCGCGGAGTGTCGGTCAGTCGCAGCTGAAGCGGAAGGCGCCGTCCAGGTTGAGCGGCAGCACCAGGGTGCGGATGTTTTTGGCACGGTTGGCCGCGCACAGGGTGGCCCGCGCGGTGCTGTCGTTCACCCACTTGGACGCGTACTCGGCGTTGAAGACCGGCTTGCCCTTGTTGGTGAACACGCTGTAGCCGCCGCATTCATTGAACTCGTTGCACTGCTCGTTGACGGCGAAGTCAAAGTCGGGCTCGAGCTGCGTGAGCAGGTCCACCGTGTTCTTCAGCGCCACTTTCAGGCCGCGCTTGTGGGCCTCGGCGGCCAGGAAGCGGTTGTAGTCGATCTGCGTGGCAGACGTGAGCGGGAAGCCCGGGTTGTTGCTGTAGCCGTCCACGTTGTCGGGTTCGACGCCGTCACAGCCGCGCGATGCGGCCAGGTCGAGGCGGCTCTTCATGATCTCGCGCACGTTGGCCGAACGGGTGTCGAGCCAGCGTTCACCCGGCCAGCCGTTCTGCGCGCCCATGTCCTGCGACGTGAAGCGGGTGAAGTCGCTGCGCCAGTTTTCTGAGGTGCCGGCCGAGAAATAGCAGACCACGGCGCGGCCCGAGGCCTTGAGCGCGTTGATGGTGGTCAGGGGGGCGTCGAACAGGTCGATGTCATACACCTTGGCGTCGATGCTGGTGTTCAGGCTGCCACTGAGCTGCCACTGCCAGGTGTCGGTGACCTTGGGCACCCAGCTGCCGGTGACCGGGGCGGGAGCGGGAGCGGGAGCGGGTGCTGGAACTGGAGCTGGAGCTGGAGCTGGAGCTGGAGCTGGAGCTGGAGCTGGAGCTGGAGCTGGAGCTGGAGCTGGAGCTGGAGCTGGAGCTGGAGCTGGAGCTG